>NC_019960.1:0-1890695 GCF_000242335.1 Prevotella dentalis DSM 3688 | reverse complement strand
GTTTAATATGTTGTTCTGTCTAAATCTCCCCGCACCAGCCATCCATTAATTACGTTGTTCTGTCTAAAAAACACGTTTGTTCTGCTTGGGAATCGATATTTTGTCGTACCTTTGCAGCCGAAAAGGAGACTCACACAGAACGGTAGGGCGTTTTGAAGCAGTCCCTACAGTGATATTTATAATACATTTTTATTTTTGAAGACATTTGAAGAATTAGGTGTCAGCGAAGAGATTCGCCGCGCCATTGAGGAGCTGGGCTTTGAACATCCAATGCCCGTGCAGGAAGAAGTTATCCCATTTTTACTTGGTCATGGCAACGATGTCATCGCTCTGGCACAGACCGGAACGGGCAAGACGGCCGCCTACGGCATTCCCGTGCTGCAGCGTACAGACCCCACCAGCAAGGAGACACAGGCCTTGATCCTGAGCCCCACGCGTGAGCTCTGTCTGCAGATTGCCGACGACTTGAACGCCTTTGCCAAGTATATCGACGGCATGCACGTGCTACCCGTCTACGGCGGAGCGTCCATCGAGACGCAGATTCGCTCACTGCGCCACGGCGTGCAGATTATCGTGGCCACCCCGGGCCGCCTCATCGACCTGATGAAGCGCGGCGTGGCCAAGCTCGACAAGGTGGCCAACGTGGTGCTCGACGAGGCCGACGAGATGCTCAACATGGGATTCACCGAGAGCATCAACGCCATCTTCGAGGGTGTTCCCGCCGACCGCAACACCCTGCTCTTCTCGGCCACGATGGGCCGCGAGATAGAGCGCATAGCCAAAAGCTACCTGCACGACTACAAGGAAATCGTGGTGGGCTCGCGCAATGAGGGCGCCGAGAACGTGAATCACATCTATTATATGGTGAACGCCCGCGACAAATACCTGGCGCTCAAACGTGTGGTGGACTTCTATCCGCACATCTACGGCATCGTGTTCTGCCGTACGAAGATAGAGACCCAAGAGATTGCCGACAAGCTGATTAAGGACGGATACAACGCCGACTCCCTGCACGGCGACCTGAGCCAGCAGCAGCGCGACCTCACGATGCAGAAGTTTCGCAACCACTTGATACAGATTCTCGTGGCCACCGACGTGGCCGCACGCGGCCTTGACGTGGACGATCTGACCCACGTCATCAACTACGGGCTGCCCGACGACATCGAGAACTACACCCACCGCTCGGGTCGCACGGGCCGCGCCGGCAAGAAAGGCACGTCGATTTCCATCATCCACTCGCGCGAAAAGTTCAAGGTGCGCAACATCGAGAAGGTGATTGGCAAGGAGTTTATCGACGGCACGCTGCCCGCTCCCGAGGAGATTTGCAAGAAGCAGCTCTATAAAGTGATGGACGACATCATGAAGACCGACGTGGACGAAGAGCTCATTGCACCCTACATGACGGAGATAGACCGGCAGTTTGAATACATCGACAAGGAAGACATCATCAAGAAAATGGTGAGCATCACCTTTGGACGGTTCCTCGACTACTATAAGAACGCACCCGAAATTCTCAAGCCTACCACCAAGCGCAACGCAGAACGTGGCGACAAGGGCACCGACCGCAAGGCCGGACGACCGAGGGGCAAGCGTGAGGCTGAGACCGGATTCCGCCGCCTGTTCATCAATCTGGGCAAGCAAGACGGGTTCTATCCCGGCGAAATCATGCAGTTCATGAACCACCATGTACACGGCCGGCAGGAGGTGGGACACATCGATCTGCTGTCGAAGTTCTGCTACATCGAGGTACCCGAAGCCGATGCCCCGAAAGTGATGCGTGCGCTGAACGGCACCATCTACAAGGGACGCGAGGTGCGTTGCAACGACGCCGACGAGGGCGGACGCGGCAACGACCGCACCACACGGGACGGACGGGCCACACGCGAGGGCCGCGAGAGCCGCAGCCCGCGCGAGGGCCGCAGCTACAAAAGCACCCGCGGCGGAGAGCGTGCCGAGCGCAAGGGCCGTGCCCGCAGCATGCGCGAGGAAGCCGGCAGCACAGCTTTCGCCGGTGAAGACGGCCGCCGCCACAGCCGCGACGACTGGAAGAGCCTGATGCAGAACGCCTCGATGAAGCTGCGGGGAGAGGAGCCCGACTTCTCCGAAGAGGGATGGGCGCGCCGACAACCGAAGAAGCAGTAACGGCTTCCCGGCCCGACACAACAGAAAAGTAACTTATCAACACTGAAAGTATGAAGAATATTCTATTGGGGCTGGCACTCGCGGCTTCGAGCCTTGTGCCCGGCACTGCAGCCGCAGCAGACGGCCTTGTACACATCAAAGGACAACTCAAGGGCTTGACCGACTCGCTCTTCGTCTTTATTCCGCAGGGCGAACACGACCATAAGCAGGATACCGTGCTGGTAAAGGACGGCAAGTTCGACTTCACGGTGAGCGTGGACAGGCCCTCCGTCATCACGGTATGCACACCGGAGTTCCTGCGCCAGGAAGGCGGCGGCAGCTTTCAGATGATTGCCGTGCCGGGCGAGACGGCCGAGCTGTCGGGCGACGTGACATCCAATTACTACCTCACGGGCTCCAAGTTCTACCGTGAGTTCAACGAGGCCGACCGCGCCATGGAGGCCGCCGGCAAGCCTTTCAGCGACTTCTACGCCAGTCTGAACAAGCGGATGGAAGCCGGCGAGAGCCAGGAAACGCTGATGAATGAGTTTCAGGAGAAAGCCCCGGACCTGCGCCAGCAGAAAGCCGACGGCATCATGGCCTTTATCAAACAGCACCCCGACTACGAGGCCAGCGCGGCCATCATTCCCGAACTGGGAGAGCTGGAGCAGATGAAAGCTGCCGTCCTGCTGCTCTCACCTGCCGTGCGCGAGGGCCGCATGAAGCACTTTTACCAAGGCATCATCGACCACATGGAGGCGCAGGAGAAAGCCGAAGCCGAGGCAGCCAAGAAGCAGGCAGCCGGCGTGGAAGCTCCCGACTTCACGCTGAACGACATCGAGGGCAAGCCGCTCACGCTGTCGAGTCTGCGGGGCAAGTATGTCATTCTGGACTTCTGGGGCTCGTGGTGCGGCTGGTGCATCAAGGGATTTCCCGAGATGAAGACCTATTATGAGAAGTACAAGGGCAAGTTTGAGATTCTGGGCATCGACTGCAACGACACCGAAGCCAAGTGGAAAGCCGCTGTAGAGAAGCACGTCCTGCCCTGGCTCCACGTGTACAACCCGCGTGACGGCAAGGTGCTGGCCGACTATGGCATCCAGGGCTTCCCCACGAAGATTATCCTGGACCCCGCCGGCAAGATTGTAAAGACCGTTGTGGGCGAAGACCCCGCCTTCTATACTTTCCTGGACGAGACGTTCGGAAACAAGTAAAAGGATAAAACTGACAAAGGGCAGGGCCGTAGGAACATTTCTGTTCCTACGGCCCTGCCCTTTTGTCTGCCCGCCCCCGATGCCCTGATGCGGGGCGGGGGCATGGCGCCTCACACGCCGAGCTCGGCCCGCTTGCGCGCGCCAAATTCGTGCGACACGTAGTTGAAGATGCTCTTGCAGCAGTCGGCCGAGTATTCCTGGGCGCAGCGAATGATGTTGTCCCACTGGTCGGCCGACAGCCCGCGCTCGATGTCGCTGCGCCGAATGCCGTATTTGAGCAGACCGTAGATCAGGCCCGCATTGAAGTTGTCGCCCGCGCCGATGGTGCTCTCCGCGGCAGTCTGCGGTGTGGGATAGCTGCGTTTGAAGCCGTTCTCGGCCCGCAACTCCACAGGATTACCGCCGTGGGTATAAATGAATTTCTTGCAGTAGAAGGAGATTTCAGCGTTGTAGACCTTGTCGGGGTCCTGTAATTTATAGAGCACCTCGAAGTCCTCGTGCGAGCCCCGCACGATGTCGGCATACTCAAGATTCTCCAAAAGGTTGGGCGTGATCCGCATCACCTCGTCGCGATGAGAGGGCCGATAGTTCACGTCATAATAGACAATGGCGCCGTGACTGCGTGCATAGTCGAGCAGTCCGACCATCTGCGGCCGAATGACCGGGTTGACGGCGTAGAACGATCCGAAGAGCACAATATCGTCGGGCTGCACGTCAGGGTAGATGAAATCGAGCTGGTCGTGGGGATGATCCTTGTAGAAAATGTACTCTGCATCGTTGTGTTCGTCGAGGAACGCCAGCGAAATGGGCGACTTGGAGTCGGGGAACACGTTCACGTTGTCGGCATTCACGCCATTCTCTTTCAGAAAGTCGATGATGTGCCGGCCCACGCGATCGCGGCCGGCCTCACTGATAAAGGTGCTGTTCACCCCCGAACGCCCCAGCGAGATGATGGCATTGAACGAGGAACCACCCGGATAAGCCCCGATGGGTTGCCCGTTTTTAAAGATAATGTCGAGCACGGTCTCTCCTATTCCGATAACTTTGCGCATGATGATAACTGTTAATCCGGCGACAAACTTGGCCTATAATCTTTGCAAAGATAGCAGAAATCGGGTAAAAGGCAAAGCGAAAGAACCGTTTTAATTTGGCCGTAACGCTTTTTTTCGGTACTTTTGCAAGCATCGAATCACCATCTACAGCATCACACTTACCTTTTAAAAAGAGAGACCTATGATTGATACCCGGTCCATGGCCAAGTTTGTGGCTTTTCTGTTCGGCCTGCTGGTCGTGCTGGTCATTTATGAAAGTCACGGCAGCAAGACTGTGTCAGGCGTCAACCACATCGAGGCCGCAGAAGAATTTTCTTACGAAGGTGAGCCCGTGATGGTGGACTATACCGATCCCGACGACCCGGACATGGAGAAGCCACAGACCACGGGAACGGACAATGGCCTGAACAAATTGCGGCTGAAGCGCCGCTGATTTTTCCCCGATGAACTATAACACGGCAGCACTTCCCAACGGCCTTCGCGTCATCCACCTGCCCTCCCCGTCGCCCGTCGTCTATTGCGGCTATCAAATTGCGGTGGGCACACGCAACGAGGCCCCGGGCGAAGAGGGGCTGGCCCACTTCTGCGAACACGTCACTTTCAAGGGCACCGAGCGACGCAAAGCCTGGAACATCATCAATGGTCTGGAGAGTGTCGGCGGCGACCTGAACGCATTCACCAACAAGGAATGCACCACTTTCTATGCCGCCATCCTGAAAGATCACGTGACGCGGGCCATCGATCTGCTGAGCGATATGGTGTTCCACTCCACCTATCCGCAAAGCGAAATAGACAAGGAAGTGGAGGTGATCTGCGACGAAATAGAGAGTTACAACGACTCGCCGGCTGAGCTCATCTACGACGAATTCGAGAATCTGGTCTTTCGAGGACACCCTCTGGGCCACAACATTCTGGGCACGGCCGACCACGTGCGTGGCTTCACCACCTCGGATGCCCTGCGCTTCACGCGGAAATACTACCGTCCCGACAATGCCGTCTTCTTTGTGTACGGCGACGTAACGTTCAAGAAAGTGATGAAGTGCCTCGAGTCCTACACGCCGGTTCCCGGCTCCTTTCTCTGCGATGCACCCGCTCCCTCCCCATCGCTCCCACGTGGAGAGCAAGAGAACAAACGGCTCTTCGTCTCCTCGCGCGGCACACATCAGGCCCACGTCATGCTGGGTGGGCGGGGCTACGACTTCCGCGACGAACGCAGGATGAGCCTCTATCTGCTCTGCAACATGCTGGGCGGACCGGGCATGAATGCCCGTCTCAACATGGTGTTGCGCGAGCATCGGGGACTCGTCTACACCGTGGAGACCACCATGACAAGCTACGGCGACACCGGCATCTGGTCCACTTACTTCGGGTGCGACGCCGGGGACGTGAAGCGATGCCTCCATCTGGTGCGCCGCGAACTCGACCGCTTGAGGCTGCGCCCCGTCACCGCCACGAGGCTGCGGGCCGCCCAAAAGCAACTGAAAGGGCAGATCGGCGTGGCGTGCGACAACCGGGAGAACTTTGCATTGGACTTCGGAAAGAGCTTTCTGTACTATGGATGGGAGCGCGACATCACGTCGCTCTACGCCAGCATAGACCGTATCACGGTCGAGAATCTGCACGCCGTGGCCCACGAAGTTTTCGATCCCGAGCGCATGACGACGCTCATTTACCAATAGACAACCAGAACTTCAGAACATGACATTAAGGGAAATTCTTGAACACAGACGGGCCGTCAGAAGATACGACCCCAACAAACCGCTCGATACCGAGCGTGTGGAAGACTGTCTCCGACAGGCCACGCTGGCCCCAACGAGCTCGAACATGCAGCTGTGGGAGTGCTACCACGTCACCCAGCTCGACACAATGGCCCTGCTCACCAAGGCTTGTCTGAACCAGGGCAGTGCCCGAACCGCCCAGCAGATGGTGGTGTTCGTGACGCGGCAAGACCGCTACCGGCAGCATGCCAAGGCCGTGTTGCAGGCGGGCATCGAGGAGATTCTGCAAAATAGCCCGAAAGACCGCCAGGCGCGGCGCATCCATTTGCAGAAACTCTACTACAACCGACTGATACCCTTGCAGTACAGCCGCTTCTTCGGCATCAAGGGATTGCTGAACAAAGCCTTGGTGCAGTGCATCGGTCTCTTCCGTCCCATCGTGCACCAAGTGAGTGAAAGTGAGGTGCGCACGGTGGTGCACAAGAGCTGTGCACTGGCCGTGCAGACCTTCATGCTGGCCATGAGCGAGCAAGGTTACGACACCTGTCCGCTGGAAGGATTCGACAGCCGACTGGTGAAGAAAGCGTTGCACCTGCCCCACGACTGTGGCATCAACATGGTTATTACCTGTGGCATCCGCTTGCCCGAGGGCGTGCGGGGCGAACGTTTCCGTCTGCCTTTCGATCAAATATACCACAGAATATAAAAAAATACAGGGTTTGGATGGCATGTGCATGGGCAAACGTCCCTGCATGTTCCGCAAACCGACATCACAAGCGGGCATTCCCGGCCAGAGAGGCTCGCCGGGAATGCCCGCTACAAGTACAGCACCGCCTCGTTGCCTTCGTTGAACAGCAGGTCGAGGATGGAGAGATTGGGCTGGAACCCATGCTTCCAGGCATAGACCTGGTAATAGGGACGGGGGTGGAAATCGGCGTCGGGCAAAGGGTGCTTGGGACGAATCGCATCGCGATAGTCTGTCCAATGATTCTCCTCGCCTATCTGCTGGCCGCCTTTACCGCCACCATTCCATCGCTCATCTCCTCTTCCTCCATACACCGTGGTCAGTTCAATGCGGGGCTGGATGTCCAGCAAGTCGCAGACGCAACGGGTGATTTCAAGATTGAAGTCGAAGAGGTAGGTCCACCGCTTCTCGAAGAAAGGACGAATATCATCGGCCAGGAACTCGAAGAACGGGCTTTCACCGTAGGCCGACAACAGGGCATTCCAATGCAGATGCCGCCAGTTGCCGTGGTCGCTGATGCGAATATCTTTCATCTCGCACTTGGGACCCTCATAGCTCTCTACGGGCACGGTGAGGGCTTGCAGTCCGTTTGTCGTGGCAATGACACAGCGGTTGCGGTAGGTTTGCTTGATAAAATGGTCGTGTTGCTCCAACAGACAGCCCCCCGCGCGGTTCAGTTTCTGGTACCACTGCACGGGACCGAAGTAGGTTGAGGAGAGGAAAGGAGTTATCAATTCAAAATTCATAATTCATAATTCAAAATTAACCATGCGGCGATGACACTGCCAACGATGGGCGTTCTGCCGGGCTAATGACAGAAAGGACGGAGGATAATGACGGGAGGACGGAGGCTAATGGCAGGGAGGACGGAGGCTAATGGCAGGGAGGACGGAGGCTATGACGGGGGAAGACAAAGAAGACGATAGAGGAAAAAGGATTCTACGATAGGGAAAGGAGGAAGCATTTATAGAAGAAAACCAAAGCAACGGCGGGGAAAGGTGGGGATGACGGAGTTGAACAAGCGGATTAAGGCCATCCATCTGCGCCGTCTTCCTTAAAATGGGAGATGGAACAGGCGACGGGCTTTGCCCACCACCTGATGCCGGTGTACCAGCAGCTGTCCGTGGCCCGTGTCGACAAGATAGAGCTTGCAGTCGGGACAACCACAACGGCGACAGCAGCGCAGGGGAATCCGATAGCGCACGCCACGCCACGTGATGGTGTCGCCGGGCAGGGCTTCCACCCTACCCACGAGCTCGCAACGGGTGCGCAACAACGGCCATCCATGGCTGCCGCCCGTCCGTCCGCCGCTTTCCGGCCCAACGGCCCGAGGCCCGTCCTGCGGACTGAACACCAGCAAGTCGCCCCGCACAAAACCGGCACGCACCCACTTGTTCACCAGCACACGGTCGCCCGGCACCAGTGTATGGCCTACAGCAACGGGCGCCGTATAGATGGTAAAGGCATAGGCGCGCACGATGAACACGATCACCAGCGCACCAAACAGCGTGAGGAGGGCCTTCAATGCCTGTTTCATGAAAGGAAAGGGGAGCAGACTCGCCCCCGGTTTACTTGATGTTGTCCACCCAACGGAACAGCCGATGCCAGCGCACGCCCGAGAAACCGCGGCGGTCGGGGTCGGAACTGTACCAGATAAAGATGGGCTTGCCCACGACGTGGTCCTCGGGCACGAAGCCCCAGTAGCGTGAGTCGGCCGAGTTGTGACGGTTGTCGCCCATCATCCAGTAGTAGTCCATCTTGAACGTGTAGCTCGTGGCCAGCCGACCGTTGATGTAGATTTGGTTGTTCTTCACCTCCAGCGCGTTGCCCTCGTACACCCGTATGGGCCGTTCGTAAACGGCAATGTTGTCCATCGTGAGCTTCAGCGTGGCTCCCTTTTTCGGTATCCACACAGGACCATAGTTGTCTCGCGTCCATCCCGTCACCATGTCCAGCGGGTAGAGGTCGCCCGTGGTGGCATCGGTATTCAGCCGGATGCTGGCCACCAAGTCCTTGCGCGCGCTGAGCGTCTTCACGGCAGCCTTGGTGAGTGGCATGTATCCGTTCTGGTTCAGACTGGTCAAATCCTCCATCGATATGCCGAGTTCTTTCAGCAAATCGTCGGGCAAGTCGCGCTTCAGCTTCACATAATACGTGTACTGCACGTTGTCGGGCTCCTTGTTGGGCTTGCCGTCCAGGTAGACAATACGGTTTTTAATCTGCAGCGTTTGGCCGGGCAGGCCCACGCAGCGTTTCACGTAGTTCTCGCGGCGGTCGGTGGGCCGATGGTCGATGGAGCCGTATTCATTGGGGTTGTTCAGCACATAGTTGCGCCCAATGCCATAGATCATCTTGAAAAAGTCGAGTTGTTGCTGCCGGTTCAGCGTGGCAGGATCCACGGGGTTGGGGAAGTTCTGCTGGTAAATCTGCTCGCCAAAGCTGTACACCATGCTGTAATAGTCGGCCGCCTGATAGCGTTCTTCGGTCACGATGGTGTCGCCGGCAGGATAGTTGAACACCACGATGTCGTTCAGTTTCACCTTGCCCAGCCCCTTCACGCGCCGGTAGTCCCAATGCGGCCACTCGATATAACTCTTGGTATTGAGGACGGGCAGGGTGTGTTGCGTCAAGGGCACGGTGAGCGGTGTCTGCGGGATGCGAGGGCCGTAGCTCAGCTTCGACACGAAGAGATAGTCGCCCGTAAGCAGACTCTTCTCCAGCGAACTGGAGGGAATGACATAGTTCTGGAAGAAGAACAGGTTGATGAAATACACGGCCACCAAGGCAAACACCAGCGCGTCCACCCAGCTCATGATAAACCTCACGGGGCCCTCGGCCGTCTTCCACCACTGCCATCTGATCTTTTTCGAGATATAGACATCGTAGATGAAAGGCACCACCACGAGTCCCAACCAGCTTTGCAGCCACCAGAGGAACAGCAGATAGAGCACGAGGACGGCCACAAACTTCGCCCACTGCTTCTTCATATTCAGGTTTACTTTTTCCTTGTCAATCATTTGTCTGTTGTTTGTCTATCGTTAATCTGTCATTTTTTGTCATTCGCCGACAGCCCTGCACCACGACGGCCGGGCGGCCGGGCCGCTCCCGTCAGAACCGGAACAGGTCGCTGGTGGTCAGCAGTCCGGTGTGGTCCTTGGTGTATTCGGCCGCCAGCACGGCACCGAGGGCAAAGCCTTTGCGCGAGTGTGCGCTGTGGGTAATCCGGATGAGGTCGGCTTCCGAGTCGTAGGTCACGCTGTGTATGCCCGGCACCTCGTCGTGGCGCACGCAGTTGATGCGCAGGTCGGCCTCGTCACAGTCGGGCGAACCGTCCACGCGCCCGTCGTCCCAGGTCGTCGTACCGAGCTTCCAGCCCTGCTTGCGGTCTATGTCGGCCACGATTTCCTCGGCCAGAGTGATGGCCGTCCCCGACGGTGCGTCGAGCTTGTGCACGTGATGGGTCTCCTCCATCTCCACCCCGTATTGGGGAAATCGGTTCATGATGCGGGCCAGATAGCGATTCACAGCCGAGAAAATGGCCACGCCTATCGAGAAGTTGCTGGCCCAGAAGAGGGTCTGCCGGCCGTCGCGCGTCAGAGCCTCCACGTCGTCCCGGTGCTCTTTCATCCAGCCCGTGGAGCCGCTCACCACCTTCACATGGTGCTTGAAAGCCCGCAGATAGTTGTCGTAGGCTGCCGTGGGATTGGTAAATTCGATGGCCACGTCGGCCGAAGCGAAGGCCGGACTGTCGAAATCCTGCAAATTATCGACGTCAATTTTACAGACAATCTCATGGCCGCGGCCCAGCGCCGTCTGTTCAATCATGCGGCCCATCTTGCCGTAGCCGATCAATGCTATCTTCATCTTTCTTCCGATTTAAAATGTTGTTGCAAAAGTAATTATTTTATGCGAGAGTCGCGGCCTTGCCGGCTTAAATAATCCAAAATCAGGCGATTTAGCCGCCACCGCCCGCCATTTCTGCCACAAAACCTTTGTCAGCCAAAATAAATGCCGTAATTTTGCACCAATGAAAGGATATAGATTGCATACAGGACTGCTTGCCGGATTATTGACATGTACCACGCTTGCCTCGTGTTTCAAGGAGGAGCCGCTCAATGCCGAGTGCGACATTGAGCAGGTGAGTCTGCATCTGGACCATCCGCTGGGCACGTTGTTCAGCCTGGCCGACACGCTGCAGCGCGTGGCCTCGGCCGACAGCCTCATCACTTTCAGCGTGCGCCACAGCCACGAGGCCGACCTTTCCATGCTGCAACCCCGCTTTATCCTCACGCCGGGAGCCACCATCACTCCCACCGGCGGCACGGTGGACGCCCGCCAGGGCGGCCGCCGGCACTATCGCGTCACCTCCGAAAACCAGCTCTGGCACCGCGACTACACCGTGGCTTTCGTGCCCGTAGTGCGCACAGTGAACGACACCGTGGCCTACGACTTCGAGCATTTCGAGCTGGAACCGCGCGAGGGCAAGTACTACATCTGGCACAACCCGCGCGAAGACGGCACGCTGGCCAGCGACTGGGCCAACGGCAATCCGGGCTTCCGCCTGAGCATGGGCTCGGCCCGTGCCGAGGAGTATCCCTCGGCGCCGCTCGCCCAGGGCCGCTCGGGCTACGGCCTGCAGCTCACCACGCGCAGCACGGGACCCTTTGGCGTACTGGCCGGAAAGCGGCTGGCGGCCGGCAATTTCTTCCTCGGCGCGTTCGACGTGACCAACGCCCTGAGCGATGCCCTGCGGGCCACGAGCTTCGGCGTGCCTTTTGACCGCGAGCCACTCGCCCTCACCGGATTCTACAAATATCAGCCCGGCCCCGTCTATCAGGACCGGAACGGCCAGCCCGTCGAGGGCCGCACAGACCAGGCCGCCATCTATGCCGTGCTCTACCGCAACCACGACGACCAGGGGCGCAGCCTCTCCCTGCACGGCGACGACGTAAAGACCAGCCCGCAGATTGTGGCTATTGCCGACATGGGCACCGTGCCGCCCACAGCCGAGTGGACGGCTTTCCGCCTCGACTTCGACTATCGGCAGACCATCGACTACGACCTGCTCACCAACCGCAGCTACAGCCTCGCCATCGTCTTCTCGTCGAGCAACGAGGGCGACCAGTTCGAGGGAGCCGTCGGCTCGCAGCTCTGCATCGACCAGGTGCGCGTCGTCTGCCGCAAGGCCGAGTAGCCGCCGCCGGCAGCCCCAACCCCGTTTCCCGACATCACACCCCACCATTTCCCCCGCATCCATCATGAAAACGATACTCCTCCTGGCCGTCGCCCTCGGGCTGGCCGTCCTCCCCGCCCAGGCCTCGGGCTTCACCGCCGACATGACCCTGCGCGCCCGCCTGGGCTACAGCCTCGGCGGCACGGCTCCCGTGGGGCTGCCTGCCTCCATCCGGGGCCTCAACAGCTACCGCTTGCAGCCCAATCTGAGCTTCGGCCTCGATGCCGTGAAGCCGCTCGCGCCACACTGGGGCGCGCTGCTGGGCCTGCGTTTCGAGAATAAGAGCATGGACGAGGACGCCCGCGTCAAGGACTATCACGAGGACATCGTGCGCGGCGGCGAGTCGCTGACCGGCCGCTTCACGGGCGACGTCACCACCCAGGTGCACCAGTGGATGGTCTCCGTGCCCCTGCAGGCCGTGTGGTCGCCCGCCTCGACGGTGGCCCTGCGCTTCGGCCCCTACGTCTCTGTCCTCGTCGACCGCTCGTTCACGGGCTATGCCCACAACGGCTATCTGCGCGTGGGCGACCCCACAGGAGCCAAGGTAACGCTGGGCGACGACCCGGCCACACGCGGCTCCTACGACTTTTCCGATGACATGCGGCACCTACAGTGGGGCCTCGACATCGGGGCCGACTGGAACCCGCGCGGCCGGCTCGGCCTCTATGCCGACCTGAGCTGGGGCCTCAGCGGCGTGCACCGCAGCAGCTTCAAGACCATCGAGCAGACGCTCTACCCCATTTTCGGCACTTTCGGACTCACCTACCGGCTCCGATAACCGTGCCCCACGACAACCCAACTTAGTATTCACATCAACAAAAAACAACGTATGAACAGACTCTTTACTTCCGTCGCATTCTCACTATGCGTACTCACGGCCTCGGCTACCGACTATACCGACAGCCTCGAAGTCAACGTGAACGGCAGCATCACCACGCAGCCCGCCACCATCTCGCTCAACCAACAGGCCGACGGCCGCTATGCCTTCGCCCTGAAAAACTTCGTCATGGCCATAGGCGGACAGCAGATGGGCATCGGCAACATTGAGGTGAACAACGTGCCGGGTACCACTCAAGACGGTGTCACCACGCTTCTGACCGACCAGACCATCGCCATCCAGCCGGGCGAGGGAGACTCTCCAAGCGGCATCTGGGTGGGCCCGACGCTGCTGGGCCAAGTGCCCGTGAAGCTGATGGCCGAGCAGCGCGGCGACAAGCTCTACGCCGTGATCAACATCGACATGCAGGCGTCGCTCCATCAAACCATCCAGGTAACTTTCGGCAACGGCGGCTACCAGCTGGCCAACCCCGGCTTCGAGCAGTTCCACAAAGCCACGCTTTACGCTCCGGCCGACCCCGACGAACCCGAGGCCGAGCACGAATCCGTGACCAGCGACGAGCCCAATGCCTGGCACTCGTTCATGAGCGCGTCGGGCAATCCCGCGCTGGTCTGGATGGCCGGATACAATCCCCACACATTCATCAGCCATGAAACGCGCCCCGGCTCCACCGGCCGCAACAGCGTGATGCTCACCTCTACAAACATGTTCATCGCCATAGCCAACGGCACCATCACCACGGGCCGCATGAATACAGGCTCTTTCACTCCCGCCGATCCCTCCAACCACGCCGCCCTCGACATGAGCGTGACCGACAAGGACGGCAACGGAGACCCCTTCTACACCGTGCTCAACGGCAAGCCCGACTCGCTCTCGGTGTGGGTGAAGTTCATCCAAGGCACGCCCAACGCCGAGCATCCCTATGCCACGGTGAGCGCAGCCGTGACCGACGGAACCTATTATCAGGACCCGCAGGACAAGGCCTACAGCAACGTACTGGGCCACGCCGTGAACAAAACCATCGCCACACGCGGCGGCGAATGGCAGCATCTCATGATTCCCTTTGAGTATCTGGACAACCCCTCCACGCCGCGGGCCCTGCTCGTCACCATCTCAACCAACGCCGACGCGGGCCAAGGCTCCACCGATACGCTCTATGTGGACGACATCAGCCTCGTCTACAATCAGGACGTGACACTCCGCAAGCTCACCGTGCGCGGCCAGGAAGTGGCCGTGGCCGACACGATGTCGCTGAAATCGATAGCCGCCGTCATCACCACGCCCGACGACATCGTGGCCTACGCCGACGCTCCTAAAATCTTCAAGCAGCTGGAGAGCACGGCCGACGGTGCCGTGGCTCACATCACGCTGGCCTCGGCCGACCTGAAGTCGAGCAAGACATACGTGCTCCTGCTGCCGGGTGCCGTGACGGGCATCGACACGCTGCCCTCGGCCCAGCCCGCCGCCACCTCCACCGCGATCTACAACCTCCAAGGCCAGCGCGTCGGCTCCATGCAGCCCGGACACGCCTACATCGTCGAGCAAGGCGGCAAGCGCATCAAGGTGTTCAAGCGGTAAACGCGACAGATACACCGTCCTGCGCTCCCGTGCGCAGGGCCTCACGACACATCATGATTAGACTCAAGCACGTGGTTCCCCCGTTGGATCCACGTGCTTTTTTTGACAGAACAACGGGAGACATACCGGCTGCGCCATGGTTTTTAGACATAACAACATATTTAACATGTGGCTGGCGCGGTGTTTTTAAAGACATAGTAACAGATTAACAGATGGCTGGCGCGGTGTTTTTTAGACATAACTACATATTCAACAGATGGCTCGCACGGTGAATCATGGGGTGTTGGCGTGCGGGCCAAACCCTACACTCATACCCCGACAACCGTGGCGCAGTCATATGTTCAATATGTTGTTATGTCTAAAAAACATCGCGCCAGCCATCTGTTAATCTGTTACTATGTCTTTAAAAACACCGCGCCAGCCACATGTTAAATATGTTGTTATGTCTAAAACCCACCGCGGACGCGCAACCACGACACCGTAAACGCGATGTGTCTACGCCGCAAACGCCGCGCGATGACGGCTTTGTCGCGACGCCAATAAGGGCTAAACGCGACGCGGGCACCAACGAAGCAGCCTCCGCTGCCGCCTCTCTGTCCCGTTGTCTCCAAGGAAAACAGCGGGAGGGGAGGCGGCAGCGGAGGCTGCACCATGAGGTAATCTATGTCACATTCAGCGGCTGCGCACCACCTTGACGGCCTTGCCGTCTTTCACGCGGATGTACACACCCAAGTGCGAAACGTCGGACACGCGGCGGCCGTCAAGCGTGAAGTAGGTCTCTGCACCGTCGGCCGTCGTCGTGATGCCGCGCACACCCGTGGCCGTGGTGATGGGCAACGACTCGCCCGTCCAGCCCTCAAGCACCGTCATGCCGTCGAGCTTGGTGATGAAAGCTTGGAAGTCGGCCAGGTAAGGACGCTTGTTGCGGTCGGCGTTGTCCTGGTCCACCCATATACCGTTCACCAGCGTGAGGCTGTGTTGCGGGGCGCGGGCCGTGGTCTTGAGCATGCCGCGCAGGTTGTTGTCGCCCGTGCCGGGGCGGGTCACGGCCTGTCCGCTCTCGGTGATGACCACGTCGGGGTGGTCGCTGTGCACCACGCAGGGCACCCCGGCCTCGGTCTCGGCGATGGGCTCCAGGCAGACGCGCGAGGAGTCGGCCGTCAGACCGGCAATGCGATAGAAGCGCACACCCTGCGTGGGCTGTGCCTTATAGGGCAGACAGAGCGTGCTCCAGCCCGAGGCATCCACCGTGGTGTGGTAGACGGGCAGGTGGCAGAGCACGAAGTCGGTGGCCGCCCAGGAGCCCTCGCGACGGTCGCCCGTGGACGTGGCGTTGCCATATTCGCGCCAGGCATAGTCCGTGGCGCCCAGCTTGCTCGAGGCGAATCCCACCGTGAGCGTGTCGCCCTCGGCCACGTAGACGGGCACCGTGGCCAGCGTTTGCCACTTGTCGGCATCGGCCACCATGGGCATGTCGAGCCAGTCGGACGAGAGCTTCGGCGACACCATGCTGTCTGTACGCGTGCGCAGATAGGCGTGCTGGTCGGAGAGCGTGTAGTGCTGGGCAGCGGCCTTGCACGTGAGCATGTAGAGGCCGTGGGGCACGCCGGTGATGCGCTGCCCGATGGCCATGGTCTGGCTGGTGCCCGCACTGGCGGGAACGCCCGTCCACAGCGCGCTCCAGCAGGTCTTTCCGGCCACCGTGGCGGCGGCCTGTGTGCCGCCGGTGTAGGTGCCGGTCTTCACGTCCCAGCCATAGGCCGTCTCGCCGGCGAAGTCGCCCTTGGCTACCCTGTCGGTGGCGACGAAAGACAGACAAGCCTCCACGGCCTGTTTCAGCGCGGCTGTGGCCTGGGCGTAGGCCTCGGCCGACGAGGGCTGTTCGAGGGCTTGCCGTGCGGCGGCTACGGCCTCATGGCCGGGCAACAGCTCGGTCACGGCCACCTGGGCCACGGCCAGCAGCGAGTCGGCCCGGGGCTTGAGGCGCAGGGCGGCCAGCGTCTGACGGGCGGCGGCGGCGATGGCCGCAATGTCTTCGGACGAGGCTTCGGCATGGGCTTGCGCCTCGGCCTTGAGCCACTCGGCCAGCTGCGGCAGGGCCGTGGCACAGGCCTGGGCCACCGCTGCGGCGCGCTGCCGAGTGCAGGCAAGGCCGTCGGCCAAGGCCTCCTGACGGGTGGCATAGAGACGGGAGAGCTGCAGCTGGTCGAACTGCGCCTTGCCGCCCAGACGGCGGAAAGAGAACATGCCCCGCGTGTAGGAGCCCGAGTTGAAGGTGGCAGCCTGCTTGCTCCACGTGGTGGAGGCGGCCAGGCTGAGCGGCACCTGCGCCTCGGTGGTGCCGTCGGCGGTGAGGGCGAAGTGGTTGTAGGTGACGCCGTCGAAACGGGTGGCGGCCGCACAGTAGTAGTCGGCGTTGGGCTCCAGGGTGACAAACGTCTTCACCGCCCCGGCAGTCTCGGTCGCGGTATTGGAGAAGGCCTGCAGATAGGCTCCCTCGTAGCCGCCCATGGGGAACACCTCGAAGTGGGGCTGGCCCAGCTCGTGGCCCTCGCCGTTGGTCCATCCGGCGGTGCCGAGCTCGAAGTCGCCGTTGACAAGCAGGTTGCCGCCCACGTAGCGGGTGGCGCCGTCCACGGTGACGGCATCGCCGGCAGCCAGCTGTGAGGGCACGGCGGCAACGGTCTTGGAGTAGTAGTCCTTGCCATCGGCATAGACCACATGGATGCGCAGCTGGTCGCCGTCGCGGGTGTCGGACAGGGTCTGCGTGTAGTCGGCCCCGTCTTCCTGCAGGGCCACGGTGGCCACGACCTGCCAGCCCTCGCTGCCGCGGCGGCGTTCCACGGTCATGCTCTGGTTGTATTCGCCCGTGGGCTCATGCCAGGCGAGGGCCGCCGTGCCGGTCTGGCTGTTGAACTTGACCTCCAGGTCGCGCGGTGCGCCCTTGCTGGCGGGCAGCCGGGGCACGTAGGCATGGGCACTGTTGTAGGCCAGCCCCGACTCCAGATTGGCATAATACTCGCCGATGGGGGTGAGCGAACCGTTGAGATAGGCGGCGCGGCAGTCCTGCACATGGTTGTAGAAGGCATAGCGTTCCACGTAGCCGGTGCTCTCCAGACCGTCGAGGATGGGGGCCATGTGCTGCTTCTCGATGGCCAGATTGGAAGCGCTGCCCGAGCGGTCGTTGCCGGCGGGCCAGCCCGTCCAGTTGGCGCCGTAGTTCATTTCGGTGATCCAAAGGGGGCGTCCGGTGCGGTTGTGGATGTTGTTGAAGTTCCACAACCAGCTGCCCCAGTCGCTGTACCAGTAGGAGTGGACGGTCACAAAGTCGCACCGCCAGCCGCGGGCGTCGATGCTGTCGAGGAACTGATAGAGCATGTTCAGGTTGCCCGACATGGCCGGGGAGCCGAGGCGCTTGCCGGTGGCCATGAGTTCCGGCCACACGGCGAGCAGGTCTTCTATCTTGGTTACCACCTCGCGGGGGTCGCCGGTGTTGTCGGGTTCGTTCTGCCCGAGGATGTGGGGCGAGGAGCCATTGTTGCCGCAATCGGCCACCGAAGGCCAGGCACCCTCGTACTTTCCGTTCTTGATGCCGGCCTCATGATGGCGCTGTGTGACGAACTCGCGGTCGGCATAGTTGTCGTTTCCGGCGTCCCAGTTGTAGCACCAGGTGGTGTTGAGGGCGGTGTTGACGGTGTTGTCGCGGCCGGCGTATCCCCTCTTGCTGACATCGTTCCACTGCATGACGCGCAGCGAAGAGACGCTGTTGTCGAGTATCGGCGGGAGATTGACGGCGAGATCGGCCCCGTCGGCAATGAAGACGCGGCTGTAGCCCTTGCCGTCGGACTTGGTGGCGAAGGTCACCATATAGCCTCGCTTGAGGCGGAAGCTGCGGATGCGGTTGTTCACCGGCTGGCTGCCGAGCGACTGACGGGAGCCTGCGGCAAACTGCGCGGCATCGCCCGTCTGGTCGAGACCGGTGTAGACCGTGAGGGGTTTCACCGTCTTGGCATAGGGCATGACGATGCTGCCGTTGGCGTAAATCCTGACCTGACAGTTGGTGCCGGCCACGGCTACCTGGCCGCCAATGCGCACATGGGACAGCAGACTGCCGGCCACCGAGGGCTTGACATGCTTGAGAATGAGCACGGCATGCTCGGTGTCGGCAATATTGACCACGGCGCCGGTGGCAAAAGGCGTGGGCGACGTGACCACATAGTCGGTGGGGGAACTCAGGGAGACGGTGCCCGTCACCCGTTCTACCTCCTGCGTGGTGTTGGCCAAGGCCAAGGCCAGAGGAGCAAAAAGAAGGGCTGCCGTCAGCGCCCTCCTCTTGAAATTGTGATGAATAAACATGGGCTTCGTTGTTGATGGGTTAAAGTCCAATCTTTCCCTGCCAGCTGAGGAACCAGTTTTTGGTGTTGAGCAGGTCTTTCTTAATCTCAGACTTCATCTCGCCCGAGCGGTCTGAGCCACGGCGGGCATAGATGCGGTCGGCCAGGAACGACGGGTCGTTGCGGCGCAGGGCCACACGCATGAGGTCGTAGTAGCGGGTGCCCTCAAAGGCACATTCCAAGGCATTCTCATCGACAATCATGCGCTCCACGCGGTCGATCTGATAGTCGCGCAGGGCCTGTCCGGCGAGCGTGGTGTCGTTGGGCATGCGGTAATAGGCATTGTATTGGCTCCAACCAGAACCGCGGGAATGGATGCCGATGGTGTTGTAGTAGAGGTTGGGATTGGCGAGGTCGGGCAGGATGTAGCCGTTGCTGCTGTTCGACGGGAACGAGAACTGGCTCACAAAGGCCGAGTCGGCCGCCGAGGTGCAGTAGGGCAGCACGGTGGCGGCAATGACCCTGTCGTTGACACCCGAGGAGAGTATCTGGTAGGCGAAGTGGGGATAACCGGCACGGTTGAGGGCCTCGGCCAGGCGCAGGTAGAGCATGGCACGGCGGTAGATGTGGACATTGCGCGTGTAATACTTGGTGATGGACTGGGCAGTGATCTGCCGGTTCTTGTAGGTTCCGTTCTCTGTAACCCAAGCAGACAGCAGGCGCAGGTCGCCCGTGCGGTGCATATTGAGGTTGCGAGGTGCATAGAACACGTCGCCGTTACTGTTTACCACACAGTACACCTGGTCCTCGGAGAGCTTCTGGATGGCCTGCGAGGGGGTGAGACTCGCCTCGTAATCGTTTTGGATGTTGCTGTTGAAGATGTTGCGCAGCTGGCTGTAGTTGCCATCGGAGGGGATGGAGTCGCCGGGAATCATGGCGATGAGCTCGCGATCGGTCGAATAGTTCTCACTCCTGAACAGACTGGTCCAGGAATTGCCTAATCCCGCCCAGTTCTGCGTGTCGAACCATTGCACACTGTTGGAACCGATGGGGAAGAACGAATTAGCGCCGTTGGCCGTGGTGATAGCCTTGTAGTAGGCCTGGGCGGCCTCCTTGTAGTTGCCGGCCCAGAGGTTCAGATCGCCCAGCACGACGGCGACGGGGAAGTAGAGCAGACGGGAGTCGGTGCTGCCGATGACGCCCAGGCCCGGCCGCTCCACGTCGGCCAGCGGGGCAATGTCCTTGACCAGCCAGTTGCACACGTCCTGAATGTCCTTGGTCTCGTAGGTGGCCTCGCTCTGCCCCTTGGTGAGGATGGGCTCGGTCACGAAAGGTACGCGGCCATAATTGATGACCAGCTGCAGGTAGGTCCAGGCACGGTAGGCCTTGACGGCGGCATACTCGCGCATGAAGATGCTCTGGCCGCGGTTGTTTTTCAGGGCCGTGTCGGCCTTGGCAATGTAGAGGTTGCAGTTGTTGATGACGGCATAGTAGTCGCGCGGACGGTTGTACATGTTGTCGTCGCCGACGTTGAACAGGGCCACGTCGCGCAGGTCGGAGCTTGCGGCATTGGTCACGTCGACCAGGTCGCCGCGGGCCTCGCCCAGCAGGACAGTGCGGTCGCCCAGCTTTTGCAGCTGCGTCATGATGCCGGTGAGCGAATAAATGGTGTCGGCGGGGTCGTCAAGATGCATCTTGTCGGTAAAGGTGACGTGGTTGGAGTCCTGCTCGAAGAAGTCACTGCAGGACGAGAACACCGTCATGACCGCTACCAGCACACCGCCTAAAATATATTTTGCTTTCATATCTTGTGTACGTTATAGGGTTACAGATTAATCTTCACACCGGCCACGAACGAGCGGCTCTGGGCTATCTGGCCCAGGTCGATGCCCTGGCCGATGACCGATGAGGTCATGGAGAACTCGGGGTCGCTGCCCAGATACTTGCTCAGCGTGAAGACATTGTTGGCCTGAATCCAGAACTGCAGTCCCTGAAGGAACGAGGAACGCAGGGGCATGTCGTAGCTGAGGGTGATGGTCTTCAGGCGGAGATAGGAACCGTCTTCTATCCAGCGGTCGCTGAAGCGGCTGTTGCCCATGGGGTCCTGAAAGGTGATGCGGGGCACGTCGGTCACCTGACCCTCGACCTGCCAGCGCGACAGGAGATGGTTGGTCTGGTTCATGAAGCGACTGCCGCCCTCGAGCTGGGAGCGCATGTAGTTGTACACGTCGCCGCCAAGGCTGTAGTTGAAGCGGACGTCGAGCTTGAAACGCTTGTAGCTCACCGTAGTGAAGAGGTTGCCGTAAAGGTCGGGGTTGGGGTCGCCAATCACCACACGGTCTTTCTCGTTAATCTCGTGGTCGCCGTTGGTATCGACAAAGTGCATGTCGCCGGCACCGAAGTAATTCCTCGTCACGCCGTTGGCGGCCAGCACGTAGAGGCCTGCGGCATTGGCCTGTTCGGTCGTGGCAAAGACGCCGTCGGTCTTGTAGCCGTAGAACAAGTTGGCGGCCCGGCCCACCTGCGAGCGGATGACGCCACCGTAGAGCTCGGTGTCAAAATACTGCTTGCCGTCGGGCAGGCTGGTAATCTTGTTCTTATAGTGGCCCACGCTGGCCCCGAGCTCCCACTGCAGGTCTTTCATGGCAAGCACCTTGACGCTGGCAGCCACATCGAAGCCCACGTTCTCGAGCTTGCCTCCATTGGACCAGTTCTCATCGAGACCGGAGAGGAAGTTCAGGCTTTGCAGGGTGAGCAGGTCGTTGGTGCGGCTCTTGAAGAAGCTGGCATTGAGGTGCACGCGGTTGTTGAGCAGGTTAGACTCCAGGCCCACATTGAAGCGGCTGGTGGTCTCCCACTTGATTTCGGTGTTGCCGATGCCGCTGAGCGAGCGGCCCGCAATGGTGTTGAGGAAGAGCTTGGAGCGCAGGTAGCTGCGGGAAGCGTAGTAGTCGATGTCGTCGTTGCCGCTGATGTCGTAACCGGCCGTGAGGCGCAGGTAGTTGACAAAGCGCGAATGGGCCAGCCAAGGCTCGTTGCTCAACACCCAGGAAGCCTGTGCCGAGGGGAAGACACCCCATGACACGCCGGCGAGTTTCAGGCCGCCGGCCTCCTTACCGAAGCGTGAGGAGCTCTCGACCGTGAGGTTGGCCTGGAGGAAGTAACGGCCCAGATAGTCATAGTTGGCCTGGGCATACCATGCCACGGAGTTCCAGTTGTCGTTGGCACCGGCGGAAGAAGCGTTGCGCAGACTGGAGCTCATGAATGGCGTCTTGTCGCTACCGGTGTTGTAACCGAGCTGTGAATTGAGCGTGTAGTTCTCCCAGTTGACGCGGGCTCCACCGAAGACTTCGATGCCGTGGGCGGCGTAGCGGTTGTGCCAATCCACGCGGGTGTCGCTCATGACCGAGTTCTGCTTGGAGAAGAGCGAGCGCACTTCGTTGGTGCGATAGCCGTTGACGTTCTTGACAAAGTAAGAGGGCACGCCGTTGATGGGGATGTAATACTTCTCGTTGGTGTTGACCAACGTGTAGCTGAAGTGCTCGCTGATGGTGAGGTGCCTGTTGGGCTGGTACTTGGGCATCACCGAAATATTGAGCAGAGAGTTCTCGAAACGGTTCTTATTCTCGGCCTCGGCATACTCGTTGAAAGCTACGGGGTTGGCCAGACGGTAGTTGTAATTGGAATAGCCGGCCAGGGCTTCGTCGAGGTAGCTCTCGGGAGTGATGTCGAACTGGGTGTCTGAAATAACACCGCGACCGTAGGCATACGGACTCAGGAACGGACTCTTGGCATAGCCCAGGAACGAGGGAGCCGTGGGTGTGCCCTCGGTATAGTTCTCGGGTGCCCCGTCGTCGCGGATGTCGCGGGTGAGGTTGGAGAACGAGGCATCGAAGCGCACGGAGAGCTTGTCGATGAGATTGATGTCGGTGTTGAAGCGGATGTTCAGACGGTTCATGTCGTTGCATTCCAACGTGCTGTTGACCTTGGAGTAGCCCACAGAGAGGTTGTAGCTGGCGATGTTGTCGCCACCCTCGACGTTGATGCCGTAGTTCATGGAGAGGGCATCGCGGTAGAGCATGTCCTTCCAGTCGGTGTTGTTGTGGTACTGCTTGTAATAGTAGTAGCCGGGATGCTCGTTGAGGAACTTGAATTCGCGGATGCGGGTGTTCGTTGTCTTCAAGAGCTCGGAGGCATAGCCGCGATACTGGTCGGCGTCCATCATGGAGATGAACTTGGGCAGAAGCGTGACACCGGCCGAAGCACTGGCCGTGATGCGGGTGGCCATGCTCTTGCTGCGGTGTGTCTCGACGAGGATCACGCCGTTAGCACCCTTGGCTCCATAGAGGGCGGTGCCGTTGCGCAGCACGGTAACACGCTCGATGTCGGACGGATTGATGTTGGACAGGATGTCGTTGAAGAATCCGTCGTGAATCATGGTACGGCCGTTCTGCTGGTCGATGAGCACGCCATCGACCACGACGATGGGCTGGGCATTGACATTGAGCGAGTTGAGACCCTGGACAAAGATGTTGCTGCCGATGCCGGGCGTGCCGTTGCGGCCCACGGTGTAGGCATAGGCACCGAGCTGTTTCTGAATCTCCTCCTTGACGTTCACGGCATTGCTGTACTGGAAATCAGAAGCAGTCTTGTCGTTGCGCAGACTGACAGCGTCGTTGTAGTCGGGGGCAAAGGTCTTGGGATAGAGGGTGATGTCTCTCTGCTGCTCGTCCTTGGCCAGACCCATCTGCAGCGCATTGGTGCTGGGATTGGTCACAGTGACGGCATTGACAAAGACGGGAACCTTCAGCTCGTAAGAGCCATCGTCCTTGGTCAGCACACTGTAACCCTCGACACCCGTAGCACTAACCAGTGCGCCCGAGACGGGAGCGTGGCTGCCCGAACTCAGCACACGGCCCTTGATGGTGCGGGTGGGATAGTTCTTCTTCTGCGGTGCCGCCGGCTTGCGAACGGTGGTTTCCACATCGTTGTCGCTCTCGTCGTCCTGGGCCAAGGCATGCGTCGGGAACGCCATCATCCCCATAAGGAGCGCATAGCTTGCAGCCGTGGCCAAGGCAGACAGCTTGTTAGAGAATATGATATTCTTGATTTTCATATGGCTTGATTTTGTGAAAGTGAATTGGGGTTAGTCCTCATGCGGCTTGAAGATGATGCAGTCCAGATACAGGTTGCGGTTGAACGAGCCGTTGCGCACCTCGCTGTTGCTCACGCGGGTGTCGAAAATGATCTTCACCTGCGGTGTGATGTTGCTGCCATAGGAGCAGAAAGGCAACTTGACGTTGGTGCCCACCTTGAAAGTATCGATGGCATCGGGCGTAGTGCGCAGCGTCGATTGCAGGGTGATCCAGTTGCGCGAGTTGAGTGGCCTTCCATTCTCGTCGCTGTGGCTCAGGCGCACACGGAACTTGGTGCCCAGACGGTCGATGGCCGATGCCAGGGTGTCATCGGCCAGAGCCGGGGCAGTAACCACATAGATGTCATAGCCAATGTTGGAGAGAACGCTGGGCACATTGAACACGGCCATGGTGTTGCTGGAGGTGCCGGTCGGCAAAATTTTAGCAAAGGAGTTGCCCGAAAGCTTGCCGTAGAACGGATTGCGCGACTGCACACTGGCGATTCTGAGCGGAGCCTGAGTGGATAGCCTGTCCACGGAGTCGAGGCGATCGGAGTTCTCTCCCTCGGCGTAGATAGTCTGGAAGAAAGTTTGCGTCTTGTCAATGTGCCAGTCGGCGGCTTTCATCACACGACCATTGCTGCACGAAATGTTCTGTGTTCCATCGAACACACCGCCGGGAGCAAAGGGCTTGTCGTACTGATAGTACTTGGCATTGGGCGTACCGTAGTAGGCGAAACGCACGACATAGGGCACGGCATTGACCGACATGGCCGAGTCCCGGATGGCCGATTCGGGGTTGGACGTGCGGCTGAACGCCGTACCGCGAAGGATGGCCATGCCGGCGTTGGCGTCGCAGAGCGAGTCGCGCTTGTTGATGGTCTTGTCGTAATTGAAGTAAGACTTGTACTCGTTGATGAGTTTGCCCCACACTTGATTGGTCGGCGCCACCATCCAATAAGTGCTGTCCTCGGTGTTGAGCAGGCCTATTCTACGGAAGAGTTCGTTCTGTAGGTTGACCACGGAGTCGAGATAGACGGTCTTTCCGTTCACTATATCACCAGGCACACTCGACTTCTCGTCGAACACATACCTGTTATAGGCATAGAGAAAGTTGGCTACAGAGTCGAGCTCGGCATCCTTGCGCAGGTACTCGAAGATGTTGGGGAAATAGTTTACCCTGTGGTTCAGCGTGAAGAGCACGCCGTTGCCGTAGGCCTTGTTGGCCGAGACAATCTGCTCACCGCCGAAGCTATTGGCCTTGAGCTGCACGTACTTGCCGTTGAGCATGACGATGGAATCGTTGCTGCTTCCCGATACAGAGTAGTTGTAGAGGGCGATGTGGTTTTGCAAGAACTCCTTGACGGCCCCATTGTCCTTGTCCTTGATGCCCCGGGCTTTCTCCTGTTGGTAAACGGAAATGACGGAGTCGGCCTCGGCAGAAGTGAAGTTTGCATTGGTGGGAGCGAAGACCGTAAAGATCTGCCGGCCCACAAGCGTGGTGTCGTAACCGCAGGCTTTCACCACGCGGGCAAAGTTGGACAAGTCGTTGTCCGAGGAGATGGCCTCCCAAAGGGTGCCCGTGGCACCGGTCGAGGCATTGTAATGCTCGTTCCACTCATCGGAGCATCCCATGAAAGCCAGGGCGACGACAACCGCGCCCAAGACTTTCTTGTACATATTATAGCATTTCATATTGATTGGTTCTTTTTGAATATCCTTCGTGATTACAGGTCAGACTCCATCTGTCCGGCCGATGTCACGCCATACACGCTCTTGGGAACAATCTCCAGAAAGTCCATCATGAACTCGTTGTTGTTGCCCAGTTTGGCAGACGACGTACAGCGGATGCGCAGGTAGTGGTCGGTCTTGGGGTTGATGTGTACCTGGCAAAGCACCAGTCGATAGGTGCGGGGGTTGTCGACAAACTCGTTGATGACGGAGCCATTGGAGTGGTAACCACCGTAAGGACCGCGGTAGTAACCCAAGTTTTTCAGCATCTTTTGATCCTCGGCTTTCTCGTCGTCGGTCATCTTGGACCAGTTCTTGGTGCCAAACTTGTTACCCAGAATAGACTCGTCAGTGAGCCGCTTGCGCATGTCTACAGGAATGCCTTGGGGCTTTCCATCGAAGTAGACCTGCGCCACGCCACGGGTATTCAGGGCGCAGAAGCCGAGGCGAATCTGGTACTCGCCCTCATAAGGCACGGGCGGCAGACGGAACTCGAAGTCGTAGTCGCCGAAGAGGTTGAACTCGTCGCCCTCGTAAGACCAGAAGTTCCAGTGGGGACGGCGGTAAACGAGCGTGCCGTTGCCTTTCATCGTCACGTGGTCAAGATAGCCATTGGGGAAGTAATAGTTCTTGCCGTTCTTGTAGGTCTGGTCGGCTTTGCTGCTCACATCGTCCTTGGTGGGGTCGCCGTTGAGGCGCATGTTCATGGTCATCACCTCGGGGAAAATGGTGGCGAAGTCCATGCGGATGCGGTCGTTCATCACCTTGTTCTGGGTGTCGTAGTCGAAAGCAACGAGGTCGGTCACGTAGAAATAGCGGCCGTTGGGAGCGTCCTGGGTGTAGGCATCCTCGACGGTGGGCTTCACCATGGCACCCTCGATGGCATAGCGGTCGTCGACGCGGCGGTTGATATAACGCTGGCCGAGCGTTCCGGCACCGAGGTACTGGCGCACGGTGAGCTGTTCGAGCTTCATCATGGTGCGGGGAAGCATGGTTTCATACCAATCGTTGGGGTTCATCTTGTCGGTCTTGATGCCAATGGCGCCATCCACAATACCCTGATGAAGCTCCAGCGGCGTGAGCTTGTTCCATCCAATCACGTCGCGCGTGAGGATGTGATAGGCCACGAACATGTTGAGCGGATTATAGCGGTCGGCTATCTTGCTAAAGTCGCGGGCGGCCTGATAGTCGGCATCATTGCCAAAGACGGGGTCGTAGAGCTGGCAGGCCAGGTCGTAGAGAGCCCTTACTTCGCCCTCGGAAGTGGAGATGCCTCGCTGGGAAAGCTTGGCCCGGAGCAGGCTGTCGGGCTCTACAAACACCGTATAACCATACTTCTTCTCGTCCGGAGCCACGGCAATCTCATGCCAGAAGTCCGACGTATAAGAATAGGTGGAGCGGTTCCTGCCCTCGTAGCTCTCGTCCTTGACCTTGGTCAGGGAGTCGCGGAGACCCGTGGCAACCAGTGCATTGTAGAACATGCTCACCTTGTCGTTGGCCTCCAGAATGTCGGCGATGGAGCTGTTGGAGTTCTCGAGCAGCACGTCGATGGGCTGCACAATGCCGTTCTCCACGGAGTCGTCCTTAAGCGTGAAGATGATACGCGACATGCGGTTGAGCTGCACCACAGAGTTCTGAGCCGAGTCGGTGGTATGGGTAATCTGGATGTAACGCCTGTTCATGTTGGCGGTGTTAAGCGTACCGTCGTTCATGTCGATGGTGGCGTACATGTTGTTCACGAGGTGGCTGCATGCGATGGTGTCGCACTCTGCCACGCTCAATGACTCCACGGAGGCAATGCCTTTCTTCTTGAGATAGGCTCTCACCACGTCGTTGGAGGGCAGGAAACAGGTGTAGTGGCCGTAGGCCGAGAGGATGTCCATCAGGCCAGCCTGCCTCACAATATGCGCGAAGTCGCTGTATTGTGGCCGGTTGGTGATGTAGTCGCTCATCATCTCACCCTTAAAGGTATAATAGTTTTCTGCACCAGGGTCGTCGGAGCAGCCGGTAACACCCAGACTGCCCAGCGCACAGATGGCGCAGAGTATGAAATATTTGAAGCGTTTCATATTGCTGAAGTTATGTTTCTTACGTAAGCCTTATTTTGTCTTGTCGTAGTTGCCGTTCTCGCCACTACCGAAAGCCGGGTTCTGTTTAAGGTTCTTGTTCACCTTGAGCTCGTCCACGTTGTAGGGCCAGAACACGGCGTCCATCTTGGCCAGCTTGTCCTGAATGGCAGAGGTATTGGAGGAGAACTTCTGCAGCACCTGGGTGGACAGGTAGCGGGTGTTGCCGTCGCGGCGCGAGCGGCGCACTAAGTCGTACCAACGTTTACCCTCAAACATGAGCTCGCGGTGGCGCTCTTCCAGCACTAGATTCTCAATGTCGGCCTTGCTGGTGTACTTCTTCGGGTCGAGTGTATCTTTCAGCGTGGCCTGGCAAATCGAGCGCTTGTTCACGGCTGTCACGAGCGAGAAAGCAGCGTTCTTGTAGTTCTGGTCCTCGGTGGAGAGCTCGGCGGCATTGCTCATAAGCTGTGTCAGGGCCTCAGCTTTCAACAACATGATGTCCGTGAGGCGGTAGAGAATCCAGTTGCTCTTGTTCTTTTCCTCGTTGTACATACGCGAAATGGTCACGGTGGGCATGCTGCCGGAGAAGTCGATTCTGGACTCGGCGCACACATACTTGCCAATCATCGTGCCGAGGAGCACGTTCTCGTAGTAGCGTGCATCGTACTTATTGTTGAAAACATTGAAGACTTGCGAGCTCACATCGTCGCCCACGTAGGACGATACCGAGGCAAACCCCAGTGTGGGCAGGCCGTTTTTGTGGAACCCATAGCACCGATTCACAGCGCCATTGCTCGGCATATTGTCACCCGACATGAAGGTAAGCTCCAGAATGCTCTCGGAACTGTTGCCCTCTCCGAAGATGGCATTGTAGGCGCTGCCAAACGTGGTGGACGAGCCATAAGAGCCTTCACTGATGAGGGGATAGCCGCCGAACTTACTGTAATCGGCAACATTGTAGCTGGTCCTCTGCCTCTCCTCAGCCTGCATTTTCTTGGCATTGATGACGAGATCGGCATACTGAATGCACTTCTGATAGTCCTGCTTCCACAGGTACATCTCGCAGAGCATGGCGTGAATGGCCTCCCTGGTGATACGGCTGGTCTGGAAGAGAGCCTCACTCTCAGTGCCGGCGGGATAGGTTTGCACGGCATCGTCCTTCACCTTTTCAAGGTCGGTGATGAGGCTGTCGAGCACGACGTCGAAGCTTGTAGCCGGAAGATCCATCACCTGATCGTCGTCCGTGTAGGCCGTTGTGGAGTAAGGCACGTCACGGAAAGTGCGAATAAGATAGAAGTAGCACAGGTCGCGCAGGGCAGAAACCTCGGCGATGTCGGCCCGCAACTCGCTGTCCGAGAAGCCCGGATCCTTTTTAGCCACGCCGGGCGCGTACTTGATGACATTGTTGCAACGGTTGATGATGTTGTAGAACTGGTCCCAAGTGGTGTAGGCATTCGAGGCCGTGAGGTTCTCCTTGAGCACGTTTTCCAGGCTGGCATCCTTGTCCAGATTCTGTCCGCGACCGATGTTGTCGCTGCGAAACTCGCCCCACACCATCATGCGCATGAGCATATTGTCGGACTGCATGCCCGCGTAACAGCCGAGGATGATGCCGTCCACGTCGGCCTTCTCGTTCCAGAACTTCTCCAAAATGATTTCGTTCTGAGGCTCAACCTGCAGGAAATCACTGCACGAGGAGAAGCCCAACAGCAAGCAGGCCGAAACTATGATGTGATTAAATATATTCTTACGTTTCATAATCGTCTCTATAATGATTTAGAAGTCTACGGTGATACCGAGCGTATAAGACCTCGAGCGCGGTGTCTGCGACCGGTCAATGGCCGGGTCGTAGCCCGAGTTGCTGATGTCAGGATCCACGCCACTGTACTTGGTCAGCACGAACGGGTTGTTGGCGCTCAGGTACAAATTGATGCGGTTCAGGCCAATCCACTTGAGGTGTTTCTTGGTGATGGCATACGACAACTGGGCGTAGCTCATGCGCAGGTAGGAGCCATCCTCGACAAAACGGTCGCTCACGAGCGTGTTATAGTTGGACTGGTTGCCGTACATGGCGCGTGGAATGGTGGTCACGTCGCCCTCCTTGCGCCAGCGGTAGTTCACGGCCTGGCTCATATTGTCGTTTCCGGTCATGGCCTCGGCGTTGAGACGGGCCATGTTCAGAATCTTGTTGCCCACGCGATAAGTGAACTGCGTGTTGAGACGCCAGTCCTTGTAAGAGAACGTAAAGCCGAAGCCACCCGTCAGTTTGGGGAGTGAACTGCCCAGGTAGACAATGTCGAGGGCGTTGATCTGACCGTCATGGTTCACGTCCTCATACATGGCATCGCCGCCCGAGAAAGCATAGTTCTTGCCCGTTCCGTCGTTGGTGTAGTTGTAACGCATGCGGAGCGGATTGCCCTCGGAGTCGAGGATCTGCTGGCCCTGGGCGTTGAAGGCCACGGGAGCAGTCTTGCCCGACGAGATGAATGCGGCCCGATCCTCGGCGCTCATGTCCTTGAAAGTGTCGTAGTTGTACTGGTATACACCCTTGTAGCGGAAGCCATAGATGGCTCCGAAAGGATTGTGCAGCTGCACGCGGCGCAGGAACTCGCCATTGCCGTAGCCAAAGGTCGAGTTGAGCGAAGTAAGCACATACCCGTCCATCTCCAGTATCTCGTTGCGGTTGTTGCCGAAGTTGGCGTTCATGTCGAACACGAACTTGCCCGCCCTCACCAGTTTGTTGGTGTTGATGTGGAACTCCCAACCCGTGTTGCGCATCTTGCCGCTGTTGCGGTAGGGCACGGTCATATATCCTGAGTTGGAGGGGATGCGGTAGTCCTTGAGCAGCATGTCCGAGGTGGTGGAGCGGTAGAACTCCAGCGTCGTTGTGAGCCTGTCGTTCCAGAATCCCAGGTCCATGCCAAGGTTGTAGCTCGATACCAACTCCCACTTCAGGTTGGTGAGGCGGATGTTCTTCGGGTACATCGTGGCCAGTCCGAGGTATTGCGGGCCCGAGCCATACTTACTGGTATAGAGGTAATCCTGGTTGGGCTGTCTGCCCACACGGCCCCAGCTGGGACGGATGGACAGCATGGAGAGCCAGCTGTGGGTGGATTTCATCCAGGGCTCGTCCACCACGTTCCAGCGCAGTGACACGGAGGGGAAGTAGCCCCAACGGTGTCCGGGACCGAACTTGGTGGTGCCGTCGGCACGAACCGAGACGTCGGCCACGTAGCGACCCTTGTAGGCATAGTGGGCCGAGAGGGTGTAGTACATGGAGCGCCACTCCGAGTAGGTGGACTCCAAGCCCGTGTTCACGCCGCCGGCATCAGGGCTCACCACACCGTCGCCGGTGAGGCCTTTAGCACCGTTGGACTGGCCGCTGGACGAGCCCGAGTTGAGTTCGAAGCGGCCCATCATCATGAACGAGTGGTCCTTGTCGGCGAAGTGGGGGATGAAAGTCAACGTCTGCTTGGTGTTGAAGTTCATGCTTTTGGAGCTGGCCGACGAGGCAGTGTTCACGCCGTCGGCCCAGCTCACGGTCTTCAGCTCGGCAGGATAGAACGAGTCGTCGTACTGATTGAATACGCTCATCAGCACGCTGCCCTGCCAGTTGAGCTGTGTATGCTCCTCGTCGAGGCCCAGCAGATGGTAGTTGATGACGAGCTCGGGCACGAGGTCGTAGGTGCGGCGCGTCTTCTTGGCCAGGTTGGCGCTGGCCACGGGGTTCACGTAGGCCTTCTGATTGTCCACTTTACCAGATGTGGGATTGAACACGCTGGAGGCGTTTTGCAGCATCTGGTAGTAGCGGCTGGTGTTCTCACCGGTCACGGGATCCTGCTCGTAGATGCTCATGTTGGGCATCTTCTTCATGGCAATGGCCAGCAGGTCGTCGCTGTTCATGTGGTTCTTGGTGTAGGTCAGCGAGAAGTTGGTCGACACACGGATGCGCTCGCTCACAAAGTAGTCGAGGGCCACGCGGGTGGAGAAGCGGTTGAGCTTCTGCTGAATCATGGTACCCGTCTCGTGGTCGAAACCGCCGCCGATGCGGAACGAGGCTTTCTCACCGCCGCCCGCCACCGACACATAGTGGTTCTGTCGCAGTCCCCACTGGGTCACGGCGTCGCGCCAGTCGGTGTTGTTGTTGTACTGTTCGTACTCCGAGAACGTGGGGTCATAGTTGATTTCACGGATGTTCTGGCTCTGTGTGTCGTTCTGCGTGGGGTTGAAGTAGCTCTCCTTGAGCATCATCGTATAGTCGTCTCCGCTCAGCAGGGCGTAGCCCTTGGGCTGGTGTGTGCCGGTGAGCTTGAGCGAATACGACACCCGGGGTGCGCCGCGCGAGCCGCGCTTGGTGGTGAGCTCGATGACGCCGTTGCCGCCTTGGCTGCCATACACGGCCGTGGCGGCCGCGTCCTTGAGCACGTTGACGCTGGCGATGTCCTCGGGATTGATGTTCAGCAGGTCGGCAAACTGCTCGTTGTTGGCTGAGGCCAGGTCGAAAGTGGTCAGGTCCACGTTGCGTACATTGCCGTCGACCACGATGAGCGGGTTGCCGTTGGTGAGCGTCGAGAGCGAGGAGGCGCCACGCAGGCGCATGGTGGAGCCCGAGCCCAGGTCGCCGGAATTGGAGATGATGTCCAGACCAGCGATGCGTCCCTGCAGGGCCTCGTCGAGTGTGGTGATGCCCAGTCCCTCCAGATCTTTCATGTCGAGTGACTGCGAAGCATAGGAGATTTCGCGGTCGGGGATGGCCAGGTTGTTGCCGTTGCGGCGCTTCTTGGCCACTACGGTCACCTCGTCGAGGTTGGTGTCCGACTTCAGCGTCACGTCGTAGGTGGTCTGGTTGATGGGCATGGTGCGGGTTTTGGAGCCCACATAGCTGAAGCGAATCTTGTTTTTCTCGTCGCGCACGGCCATTGAGAAGTTACCGTTCAGGTCGGTCACGGCCGAGTTGATGATACGGCCGGTGGCGTCGATCTCGCAGACCGTGGCGCCCATCAGCGGTCCCATGTCGTCGGAGACCGTGCCGTGCACCTGCGTAATCTGCGCCAAGGCGAGCTGGCCGCACAAGAGCACAAACGCCAGCAACATGCCGAAACGGCGGGCGGCTTCCGTGTGGAATATAGCCTTCATATGTATTTTGGTGTTATGTCGTGATTCCATAAGTTACTTCCTCCATCTTTTTGCATTGCCGAGCTGTTGTCTCCACGGAGTCTTCTGGCTGGCGCTGTAGAACAGGGCACCGTCGATAAGATGCACCACGGCGTCGGCCGACGTGTACAGCAACTTGTTGAAACCGCTGCCCGAAATCCAGTATTCGCGGCAGATGTTGTTGTACAGGCCGCTGGTCTTGTCCACCCGACGCGTGTCGCCGGTGAGGTCTTTCACCACGAGGTCCTTGCCCTGGATGTCCACCTCCAGCGGATAGTAGCGGTTGGTCTCAGCATTGAGCATCATCGACTCGTAGTTGTTCTTCAGCAACAGACTGCCGTCGGCGTCTTTTTCAGGGGCTCCACCCACGGCCACGGAGTTGTCCTGGATGTGGTAGCGCACGAAATCGAAGATGCGGTTCTTGATGAACTCGCAGGCCTTCAGGGCTGCTTTTTTCTCGGCCTCCGAGGCCGAAGTGCTCTCCGAGAGCCTGAACTGCTCGTCGTAGTCGTCCCAGGTGGGCAGGATGCCGTCGGCCGTGAGCTTCCTGATGGCGGCGTTCGACGGCACGTAGACCGTGTAGTTGTAGGCGCCGAAGAGGCGGATATTGCTGTTGGCCGACGAGTTGAGGCAGTTGTATCTGTTGCCGTTGAGCGTCATGGAGCTCACGAGGAGCTGCTCCTTGGCGTCCACATTCTCCGAGCCGCTGAGCAGCTTGAGGAACTCGGCATACTCGTCGTGGTCTCTGAGTGTCTGGTAGACCGAGCGGCCGGAAGACATGGGCACCTGCTCGTTGAGCCGGTAGGACTTGCCGTTGCCCGTGGCCGACATGTCGTAGATGGAGTCCACGCGTGCTGCCGTGTTGTGTTCCAGCTGCCAGCCGCCCATCACGGTCATGCGGTTGCTCTGGCCGGCATTGGCCACCCTGACCATGGTGCCGTTCTTCGATTTGTAGTAGGTGTAGCCGTCTTCCACGCTTCCCACGATGATGAGCTGGTTCACGAGGTCCTTCAAGCGGTTGCGCACATAGGTCGAGGACACGTTCTCCTGTAGCCTGATACCCTTGGTGACGCGGCCGTCGGACTCGATGGTGCAGGCGTAGCGGCGGGCTTTCACCGTCTTCTCCTGCTCGTCATAGTAGAACTCGAGCAGGCTCTCCTGCGTGTCGCCGTAGTTGCAGGGGTCCACATAGGTGAGCATGGAGGTGTTGGTGGGCAGCAGCAGGCTGTAGTAGGAGTCCATGGAGTTCAGATAGGGAGAGAACTCCAGCTCGTCGATGGCCCAGTAGATGACGCTCATCACGTCCTGATGGATCAGGGCGGGGAACGACACACTGGAGTAGGCCATGGGGCTGAACACGCGGTTGGTCATGTAGACCACGCCGTTGCAGCCCACGAAGCAGCTGTCCACGTCGGTCGTCTTGACGCCCATCGACACCTTGCTGTCGTTGATGATGTTGCCAAACTTCGAGGGGATGGCGTCGGTAAACGTGCCAATCATGTTCACGTTGAGCAGCTTGGAAAGCACCAGGTCGGGCACGTTGTCCCACGTCTGGTACTTGTCCTGCAGCACCTTGCCGTCGGCATTCCACCAAGCCTGCAAGGCCGCATTGGTGGGCACGAGCATGGCCCCAGCGTCGTAGTGCAGGTCGTAGCCGCTGGTATTCTCGTACATGTACTGGTTCCATCCCGGGTCGAAGGCCAGCGTGGCAGCCACTTTCTGGGGCACGGGGTTGCCGGCCGTCATGGGATAGTACTGGGCGCTCGACCCGTCGCGGCGCGTGTCTGAGAAGTAACGCAGGGTGAACACCGAGTCCACGCTCTGGTTGTACAGGCGGTTGTACTCCCGGGTTTTGTTGTAATCGTAGTAGGGGGCGCAGAAACGGTCGATGAGTCTCGACCATATCGACATGTCGGGATGCTCCCTCAGTATCTCGGCCATGTTGGGAGCGGGCTCCAATACCTTGTCCACTTTCTGGATGTAGCCGTTCTTACAAGTGATGTCGCGGTCGGTCACCTTGGCTCCGCTCACCCAGGCATCGTTCACAGAAGTGGCTCCACCGTTGGTGAGCATGGTGATGTCCTGGTCGGTGAACTTGGTCTTCTGCATGAAAGCAGGGAGGAAATGAATCATCGGGGCCGAGAGATTGGACGTGGTGCCGCCGTACATCCCCCAGCCGTCCCTGAAGAGCACGATGTCCTTGTTGTTCTGCTTGTACCACTTCCAGGCCGGCAGGTTGCCATTCATATCGGCGGCCTTCATCACGTACACCGAGTCGAACACGCTGGCGGCCGTGGTGCGGCGCATGGCCAGTCCGCGCTCGGGTGGGTCGCCGCTCACGTTGGTGAGCAGCTCGATGAGGTAGGCGTTGTTCACTATGGCATTGTTGAGCAGCATTTTCTTCTGGGCCGTGGACAGGCCCTCGTAGCTTCTCACGCCCCACTTGTTGGTTTTGAACCACTCTCCATACGTGTCATCGTTGGCCACGAAGATGGTCAGAGAGCCTGTCTTGCTCATCTGGTCGTGATAGCCCAAATCGTCGATGAGCTTCAGCGTGACGGTGTACTTCCCGTCTTTCTGCAACTCCTCGTAGATTGAATTACCCAACCACGACGGCTGTCCCGTCAGGGTATCGTCCGAGCACGACTGCAAGGCGCCGACGCATCCCAGCATCAAGCCTACAGCAAATACGGGTCTGACGACACCACGTTTCATTTGTCTGCAATTCATATATAGGTTGTTGTGTTTAAATATTCCTTGTCATAGGTTTGCGGCGGCGGTTTCTTCGCGTTGCGATTGCGCCGCCATCGCGGGGCGATTACGGCGTTTTCGCGCTGCGTTTACGCCGTCGTCGCGATGCGTCTGCACGTTTATCGCACGGTCTTGCGGCCGTTCTGTATGTACACGCCGTGGGGCAGCCGACCGGCGGCCATGCGCTGGCCGCTCAGGTTGTAGACGGCGGTGGAGCTGTCTGTGCGGGCTGCGGGCAGCACGGAGACACCCGTGGACTGGCCGAGATACCTGAGCGTGAAGTTGTCGAAGCAGCACCAGTCGCGCACGTACTCCTGCGTCTTGCGCAGCCCCAGGGTGATGCTGCCGGCCTCGGGCAGCGTCAGCCGCAGCGTGTTGCGGTAGAGCCCGAAGCCGTTGAAGGCCTGGTTGGCCTGCGAAACGTTGTCGGGAAAGGTGTAGGGACTGATGCCATACTGCGTGATGGCATCGTCGTAGAGGCTCATCACCGGGGTCTCCGCGTCGTTGGCAAAGAGCACGGCGAGGAGCTGCTCGCTGCCATCGTCGTGGGCCGTGACGGCCGGCGCGATGTCGCCCTGGCGGTAGAAGGCCTGCACGGTGACCTCATAGTCGCCCTTGGGCATGTTGTCGAGCGTCTGGCTCATGATGAACGGCGTGTTCCAGAACTCGGCCACCTGGCCGTTGGCCTGGGTGAACGAGGGCCATGTGGCCCAGCCCGTGCGGCCGGCGCTGAAGTCGGCGTTCTGCACCAAGGGGGTCAGGTCGGCGGCCTTACCCTCCTCGGCCAGCCGCTGCAGGTAGGCCTCGTACAAGGACTTGGCGCCCTGCAGGGCGGTGAGGGCGGCATTCATGGCCTCGATGTTCTGGGCCAGCGTGCCGGCCGAGGCGTCGAGGGTGGCCGTGGCCTGCTCCACAATGTCGCCCAGGGCGGCCTCCTGCGAGGCCCGGTAATAGCCCTCGACGGCAGGCAGCAGGGTCTTCACCTGCTCCCAGGTCTTGAGATAATCGTATTCCTCGGCCGTGATCTTGAGGATGCTGCCGTGCTGTGCGGCCACGTTGCCGCTGATGCGGGTGGGGGAACCCACGTTGAGACCGTGCTCGTCCATGTCGCGCATCTTGTAGCCGTAGCCCCCGCCGTAGTTGATGTAGGCCAGTTTCCAGCGGGTGCTGCCGATGGGCCGCCACTGGGTGGGGGCCTCAATGGCCTGGTTGTTCTCGTTCACGTGGAAGCCGGCGGTCTGCGTCCACTGGCAGGTGCCGGTGGTCTCGCCGGAGCGGGGCACCAGATGGGTGGCCGTGGCACGGTAGAAGCCGGAGCCTTGCTCGCTCTTGTAGAGCATGACGTACTGGCGGTCCACGTCGTTCCACACGATGTCGGCGTCGATAATGTCGTAGCCCGGATCGAAGTAGAGCGCGGGGCGGGTGAGGATGTTCAGCTCGCTGTCCACCTGTTGGTAGTAGATGCGGTGGCGGTCGGGGAAGCCCACGCTGTAGTACACCACGTAGCTGTCGGTCTCGCGGTCGTAGATAATCTGCGGGGCCCACGCGGCCTTCATGTCGTCGGCCGTGATGCCGCCGAGGGCTTCAAGGTTTTCCGGGGTCTCGAGATCTATCTTTACGTTCTTGGTCCAGTGCACCAGGTCGGGCGAAAGCATCAGCTCCATGATGTGGTTGCTCGTCCAGCCGAGCCGCGAAGTCATGTCGGTGCCGGCCAACATGAAGCGTCCGTCCTGCGTGCGGCACACGTAGGCGTCGCGCATGCCGCCGGTCACGGTGGCGGCCTTGGTATCGAACACCTCGCCGCCACCCAGCAGGTCGTCCCAGGTCTGGCCGGTGCGGCTCAGGGCATAGCAGGTGTGTTCCTGGCTCTGGTGCATGTGGGCGAAGAGGTATGCCGACTTGCCGGCGTCCTCCTGCTCGTAGGCTGGGTAGGCCTCGGGCACCTCGGCGCCAATCTGCGACACGGGCAGACGGTAGACGCTGAGCGAATAGGCCGGCACGTCGAAGCGGGCATGCGTGCCGTCGGTCACGGTGGCCGCCTCCTCGGCGGGCTCCACGTTGCGGGGCTCGTCCATGGTGTTCTCGGCACTGCCGTGGGCGGCCGCCAGGCGCACCACGCGGCCATTGGCCATGGTCATGTTCTTCACGTTCAGCTGCAACTGCTGGGACGTGGCGTTGGGATTGACCACCTTGAGCAGCAACTCGCCCCGTTCTTCGTCGATCTGCACGCTCTGGTAGAGCGCCTTGGCCGCCGTCGCGGGAAGCGTGAAGCGGCTCACCGTCTCGCCGTCGAGCTTGCAGCTGACGCTGGAGCCCTGCACATCGACCTCGATGTCGTACCAACGGTCGTTCTCGATGCTGCCGGAGGCCGAGGCCAGCGTGGTCTTCGAGCCGCCCACGCAGTGTTCCACGCCATGCTTGGTATTGCTCCAGCCGCCCAAGTTCCACCACGTGTAGTTGTCGGCATCCTGATAATTGAAGATGATGAGGAAGCCCTCGTTGCCTCCTGTCTTCCTCGCGCGTACCTTATATATATAGCTGTCTCCCCCGACGGGCACCTGCAACAGGGCCGTGCAGTTCTGGGCCACGGCGCCCTGGGCCAGCTCTCCGCCGGCGGCCGTCCACGAGCCTCTGTTGAATGTCCAGTCGGTGGCACCGGCAGAAAAGTCGTCGGTGGCCAGCGTGCGGCCGTCGGCGGCGGTGAGCTGCACGTCGTCGTAGGCCACTTGCGTGTTCCACGCGCCCACGCCCACCAGCTGCGAGGCGGGGTCGGTCTGGGTGGCGTTGCCGCTCTCGGTCCACTTCAGGTTCTGCTTGCCCAGCCCGTTGCCCAGCATCCGCTGCACATGGTAGGAGGGAGTGACGAAGTGGTCGGAGGCGTTGAAGTGGATCATGTCGTAGGCCCAGAGGGGATCGGACTCATGGGTAAAGATGGGCGCAAAGGAGGCCATGCGGCACACGTCGCTGTTGCGCTCCATGCCCAGCATATAGATGGCCTCGCCCAGTGCGCTGTTCATGTTGCCGTAGCGGCCGTAGCTGCCGCCGTTGGCGGCATACTCGCCGTTGTAGACACCGATAGAGCGCGGGTAGTTGTCGTATTTGTTATAGTTGGCCCGCATCCATTCGTGGCTGCGATAGTAGTGCTCGTCCACCAGTTCCACGGGATAATCGTTGCGCCACGAGGGGTTGTCCGTGCCCCAGGCCTCAACGTTGCCGATGGTCGTGATGTCGGGATATTTGGCTTTGATGGCCGTGTAGAACATGTTGTAGCGTTCGGCATACTGGTCGCTCTGCTGGTCGCTGGCGGCCTGATAGTTCTCGTTGCCTATCTCGACGAACTTCAAGTGGTAGGGTTCGGGGTGCCCGTTGGCCACGCGTCTGGCGCCCCACTCGGTCGTGGCGTCGCCGTTGGCATACTCAATGGCGTCGAGGGCGTCCTGCACCAGGGTCTGGGTTTCGTCCAGCGTGAGGGTGTATCCGTGGCCCAAGCCCACGTTGACCACGAACAATGGGGCAGCCCCGAGGTCTTCGCAGAGCTGCAGATATTCGTCGAAACCGAGTCCGTCGCTGGAGAAATAGCGCCAGTTACGGTTGTAGTGGCCGGGCCGCCGCTCGATGGGCCCGATGGTTTTCTTCCATTGAAAGGCGTTGTCGTAGCTGCCCTCGCCCTCCACATAGCATCCGCCGGGGAAGCGGAGAAAGCTGGGACGGGTGTCGGCCAGCAGCTGCGCCAGGTCGGGGCGCAGACCGTTTTTTCTGTTTTTCCACGTATAGGGGAACATCGACACCATGTCGACGCTCAGCTGTCCGCCCACGTCGGCCAGCAGCACGAGCTGTCCGCGCTTGTCGGTGGCGGTGGCCACGATGGTGGCCGAGAGCTTGTTCCAGCCCCCGTTGCCGACGGTTCCTTCGAGCGTGGCCTCGCCAAGAACCACCGTTCCGTCTTCGGAACGGAGCTGGGCTTTCAGATGTTGGTTGAAAATGGACGGTGCCTTGACCCACAAACTGAGGGTATAGGTGGAGTCCTTGGTGATGCCCATGCCCCAAAAACCTGCATTGCAGACGCCCTTGGGCTGCGTGGACGAAGCACCGGCAGTGTTGACGGCCAGCGCCTGCTTCTGGATGTCGTTCATCAAATCGTCGGTCTGGAGCTCGACGGTGGCGCCTCCGAAAGCCGCCCAGCCGTCCATGCCCTGCTCGAACGATCGGTTCTTCACCAGCTCGGCATAGAGCCCGCCCTCGCCCGCGTGGTTGATTTCCTCGAAGAAAAGCCCGTACTGATAGTTGCTGATGACGGGGCCCCGCTGCGTGGCGTCAAGGTTCATCACGGTCTGTGCAGACGTGGAGAGTGTGGCTGCGCCGAGAAGGGCAGTCCAGATGATGCTGCGCTGTAACATACAGAAGTATAGTATGATTTGATCAATTGCTGAAAGAAAGGGAATCCGGAGGCGGGTCGGGCCCGCCTCCGGTCTCCTATAGAAGAGGGTTTGGGGTTACTTAACCACCACCTTGGTTACTTTCACAGTGCCGTCGGCCATCGTGGTCTTCACGATGTTGATGCCTCTGGTGAGGGCGTTCTTCTTCACGCCGTTGATGCTGAACACCTCGGTCTTGGCCACTTCGCTCACCTGAGCCTCGTCGATGCTGGTCGTGGGCTTGGTGCTGTTGGGGCCGAAGTAGGTGAGTTTCCAGTTGTCCAGAATCACCCAGTCGTTGTCAACGTTCTTGTCCTGCTTGATACCGATGGTGAGTTTGCCGTCGGTCACCTTCACCGTGATGCTGTTCTTGTAAACGCCATCACCGAAGTAAGACTTAGCCGAAATCATGTCGTTGGGCACGAAGAGCTCGGTATCGGCAATCTTGGTAGAGCCTGTATAGCCCTTGTCCTCGGAAGCGCCGGAAGCCAGCAGCCTCACTGCCGTGCGAACGGTATCGCCTACAACGGCATAGAGATAGGCGTTGCCCTCGGTGTTGTTGTCGGCCGTGTACTTCTTGTAGTCTTCAGCTGTCGAGCCGAAGCGGTAGAAAGCGTCCACCGTCACCGTGTAGGTACCGTTGGGAAGTCCCTCGATGGTCTGGTTCAGGTCGAACTTCGTGTGGAAGAATTCCAGCAGCAGGGCGCTCTTCTGGGCGTCGCTGTTGCCGAAGCTGTAGCCGTCGGCGTTCCAGCCCTCCACGGAGTTGGCACCGTCTTTCTCGAAGCCCGGGGTCTTGATGGCCATGGTCAGGTCGACGGGGTTGTCGTCCGACGCAGAAGCAGCTTCGGCCGGAATGGCCAGCTTGCTCACCATGACGCCCACCTTATTAATATAGTCAGAGGCCTGGGCATTCTCCATTGTCCTGGAGTCGAGGCCGTTCTCGATGGCCTCGAGCAGCCTGGCAGCCTCGTCCTTGGTGGCCTGGACGGCCGTCGAAGAAACGTAGGCAGCGTTGAGTTCCTCCTTCTTGGCCTGCAGTTGCTTGAAGAGAGCCACGGAAGCAGCGATGGAATCGCTGTTCTCAAGCAGGCTGGTCAGTGCGGCGAACATGGTCTTGCCGTCGCCGCCGGCCAGCTTCGTGTTGGCATCGGCTATGGCTGCATTGGCATTCTCGAGCACGCTCTTGCCCATCGGGTCAGTGGTCTCGGCCTCAGCTTTCGTGACTGCAATCTGCTGCTCGAGCAGCGGTTTCACCACCTCGGCCTTGGTGCCCTGGAACACCATCTGGAAGTTATCCCAGATAGCCCAGCTGTCTTTCAACTGGTCGGTGCTGCCCTTCACGCCCACGCGGAGCACGTCACCGGCCTTGGCAACCACGCCGAACGAAGATACCTTGTAGAGACCATTGCGGAAAGCAGTGGCGGCAACGGCCATGTCGTTGGGATACCAGTAGGTGCTGTCCGGGTTGATGTAGGGAGGATTGCCGCCCTCGTACTTGTAGAGCTCGCCGGTCTTGTTGCCGGAGTAGGGCACATGCTCGTCGAATACGCTCTTGAAGTGGGTGGCGTTGTTGTTCACATAGATGTCGACCACGTCGTTGTTGGCCGTGCCTTCCGTATAGGCCTTGTAGGCGTTGTCGCCGCGGCCATAGCGGTAGAAGCCCTGCAACGAGAGCTCGTACACGCCCACAGGGGCACCTTTCACCTCCTGATAGATGTCGAAGTCTTTGTTGTTCCAGGCCTCGAAGCAGTGGTTGTCGGAGTTGCCGCCATAGGCCACGTTGCCATCGCTGGCTTTCTTCACGATCCAACCATTGGTCTTCTCGAAGTTGGCATTCACGAGATACTTGTCGCTTACGTCCGTTCCTTCCTTGATTCCGTTCTTGATGGCATTGTCGATCATAGTGAGCACTTTCTGCGTCTCGGCGCGTACTTCCTCGGTCGTCAGCGTGGCTTCGCCCAGGATTTCACCGGCCGTCAGGTCGCAGTAGTCGCCCAGATCGTCCTTGTCGCTGCCTGTGATATTTTCATCTGCAGCGATGACCTTACCTCTATCGACAGCCTCCTGATAGGCCGTCCAGGCAATCATGTTGGAGTCGATGGCCAGGCTTTCGGTCTCGATGAGCTTGATGGCGTCGAGCACATCCTGCTTGTTTGAAGCAGAATTCAGGGCAGCTATCTTGGCGTTGTAGGCGTCGATCATGCCTTGGGTCACCAGCTTGTCGGCAGAAAGCGAGGAATAATCCTTGGCCGACTTCTTGGCCTCGTTGAGCCACATGGTGTAGGCATCGGTGCCGTTGCCATAGTAGGTGAGCTTCCAATCGTCGAAGAGCGTCCAGTCAGCTCCCACTTTGGTGCTCTTCTTGAGGCCGATGCGCATGGCGCCGTCCTCGGTCGAGAAGAACAGTTTGTTGCCGGCATAGAGGCCGTCGTTGCAATAAGCTGCGGCCGTCTCCATGTTGTTCGGTATATAATAGGTAATACCATCTTCGGTCGCACTGCTTTCGCCCATGCCCTTGGGCGAGGTCAGGGCCTCGGCGAACGGGTTCAGAATGCTCACGTTCAGGCTGTCCTCGCCTACCTTGGCATAGAGCTTGGCATTCTGATTGGTCTGGTTCTTGAAATTGGTAAACGAAGCACTGGAATTGCCGGCACGGTAGAACGCGCTCAGGCTCACGGCATACACACCCTTGGGAGCATCATTGATGTCCTGGTAATAGTTATAGTTCATGTCGTAGAACTCGGCATTTGTGTAGCTCTGGAATTTAGGAGCGTCGCCCTTCCAGCCGTCGTTCTTGTTGGCTTCGTAGCTGGGATTGACAATCAGCGAGGTCTTGTCCATCGGATTTGCAGCCGATGCAGTCTGCTCGTCAGCCTTGGCCATGGCTTCCTTGACGACTCTCGTGGCAGCCTCAAGCTCGTCCTTGGCAGCGGCTTCGTTCAGATAAACCGCCTCCTGGGCAGCCACGTCCACACCCTTGGCCTTGGCCTCGTCGATGGCAGACTTCAGTATTTGGGCCGTTGCGTACAACTCATAGGCCGCATTGTAGGCCGCACCGTCGGCCTCGCTCACGAAATACCAGTCCACAAAGTTGTCGGCAGCCTCCAGATTCCAGTACAGGCGGGTGTTGCTGGCAGCCTCTGCGCCCTTGATGCCGAGGTAGACATCGGGGAACTTCTCGGCACTGAAGTTGACATTGCCGGCACCTACCGTGAGACGATAGATGTCGTCGGCCTGTGCCTGTACGGCCCACAACGTGTCGGCCTGGTCTTTCCAGTCCACCCACAAGTCACCGTTGGCGGCAGCCCAGGTCATCTTGATGGCCTTCTGGTTCTCCACAGAATCCTTGATGATAACCGACTGATTGTCCCATGCGCCACCCTCGTCGAGATGCTGGGTGACCCATACCTTGTAGCCAATTTCACCCACACTGCCGCGGGTGTCGTAGTCATTGGCTCCCTTGAAGAACTGCTTTGTGCCAATGTTGTACAGGTACATCGGCTTCCCGAACTGCAGGGCAGATTTCTGCGGAACCGGCTTCTGTCGTACACCATCGACCACCATGGCAGTTGCACCAGTGCTTGCAGCAAACACGGTACCCACGAAAAGTAGTTGTGTAAACTTCATAAAACGGAATTAAAAGTTAATAAAAAGTATGATATAAGTTGGTTGTATTTATCTTATTTTCAGGTTTTGAATGCTTTTTAAAGCACCGCGGGTACAAATATAATACTTTTTAGGTGTAGCTTCAACAAATTTTCGCCGTTTTTTTTTAATTGGGTCGGCAAAGGGTGTAAATTTAACTCTTTTAGCCCGAAAAGCGGCTGCAACAGGTCCCACGATTGAGTTGACGAGCCTCCATTTGCAGAAAACGGATGCCGGAGGACACGGCCGCACGAGTGTCAGACAATCGGAAAAAACAAAAGATTGAGCCCAAGAGAAAAATCGAAGAGACGAAAAGAAAAGGAATGGGACGGAAAGAGAGCACTGCCAAACGGCACCGACCGCATTTTCTCCAAACAATGGACGAAAACAAAGAAAAAAGCGGCGGCAACGCGCCGGCCATGCGGTATTTTTGCTATCTTTGCCCGTAATAACGGTGAAAACGCCCTTGCAAACGGGTGAAAACATCCTTGCAAACGGGCAAAAACCACATGCCATCAGCCTTATGGAGCAATTGCTACACTACTGCTGGAAGCACAAACTATTCCCACTACACCCCCTCCGCACGACCGACGGCCGGCCGGTAGAGGTTGTCGACCCAGGCCTGCACAACCGAGATGCGGGCCCAGACTTCTTCAACGCCAAGGTACGTATCGACGGTACCATGTGGGTGGGCAACGTAGAGATACACGACCGGTCGTCGGACTGGTACCTACACGGGCACGACCACGATGCCCACTACGACAATGTGGTGCTCCATGTGGTGGGCACGGCCGACCGCGAGGTGCAGACCTCACAGGGGATCGCCCCGCCCCAACTGCAACTTGACGTGCCGGCCACAGTGTCCGACAACTACGAGGCCTTGTTGCACGAGGACAGTTACCCACCCTGTTACAAAATCATCCCCACCCTGCCCCGCCTCATGGTGCACGGCTGGATGAGCGCGTTGGAGACCGAGCGGCTGGAGCAGAAGACAGAAGCCATCCGCCGTCGGGTGGAGCAATGCGGCGGCTCCTGGGAGTCGGCCTACTTCGTGACGCTGGCACGCAACTACGGATTCGGCATCAACGGCAGCGCTTTCGAGCAGTGGGCGCAGGGCATTCCCCTGCATGCAGTGGATCATCACCGCGACGATCTGTTCCAAATAGAGGCCATCTTCATGGGACAAGCAGGGCTGCTGGAGCCCACTTCCCTGCCCGACCGCTACCGGGCGGCGGCCAGTCAGGACGACTATTTCGTGCGAATGCGCAAGGAATATCTCTATCTGGCCCACAAGTTCGCCCTGCAGCCCATGGACGCCCACCAGTGGCGATTCCTCCGGCTACGGCCGCAAAACTTCCCGCATATCCGCATTGCGCAGCTGGCCCACCTTTATTATCAGCACCGGGCCGGGCTGAGCCGGCTTATGGCCTGCCCGAACATCAGGCAGACCCGCGAGCTGCTGCGCACCACGGTGACTCCTTACTGGGAGACGCACCATCTGTTCGGCGCACCGGGCAAACGCCAGACGAAGACCATCTCGACAACCTCGCTCAACCTGCTGCTCGTCAACACGGCGGTGCCCATGCTCTTTGCTTACGGCCGCTACAAGCAGGACGAGACGCTCTGCGACCGGGCCTTCGACTTTCTGGAACAGCTCAAGGGCGAGGACAACCACATTGTACGGATGTGGAAACGCTGCGGACTGACCGTGGAGACAGCCGGAGATGCACAGGCCCTTATCCAGCTCAAGAACGAATATTGCGACCGCAAGGACTGCCTGCGCTGCCGCATCGGCTACGAATATCTCAAGGCGGGACACACCGCCGACACCCAACAGACCCAACCTGAATATGAAAACAAACAAAAAGTACATGTATGAAACGCGCATGGAAGTGCGCGACTACGAGTGTGACATCGAGGGCATCGTCAACAATGCCAACTATCTGCACTACACGGAACACACGCGCCACCGCTTCCTGCGGTCGCTGGGACTGAGTTTTGCCGCCCTGCACGAGCAGGGTGTGGATGCCGTGGTGGCCCGCATGCAACTGAAGTTCAGGGTGCCGCTGAAGTGCGACGACGAGTTCATCTCGCGGCTGAACCTGCACAAGGAGGGAGTGCGCTATGTCTTCGAGCACGACATCTACCGTGCCTCAGACGAGCAGCTCTGCTTCCATGCCGACGTGGAGCTGGTGACGCTCATCAACGGCCGGCTCGGCGTGAGCGAAGACTACGACCGCGCTTTCCTGCCGGTCATCGAGCGGTTTCAGGCTGAATAGTAATGGTTTTCTCAGGAGTTAGGGAGTGATGGAGTGATGGAGTTAAGAAATATGCCCACGCCCGAAGAAGTTCTCAACACAGCCATTCTCACCCGGCTAAGCTATTTCAGCCTCAACGCCATGGTGACGCTCTATCGTGAGCTGGGCTCGGCCACGGCCATCATGGAGCGGCGGCACGAGCTGGGCCGGCTGTTCCCCGGACTGCCCCACAAGGTAACCGAGGCCCTTGCCGACACCACGGCCATGCGCCGGCGCGCGGCCGAGGAGCTGGACTACGACGCACGCCACGGCATACAGGTGCTTTGCCTGAACGACGAGGCCTATCCCTGGCGGCTCAAAGAGTGTCCCGACGCCCCGTTGATGCTCTTTTACAAAGGCACGGCCGACCTGAACCGCCGACACATTATTAATATAGTGGGCACCCGCCACTGCACGCCCTACGGGGCCGACCTCGTGCGCCACTTCGTGGCCGACCTGCGCGAGCTGTGCCCCGACGTGCTCATCGTGAGCGGACTGGCCTATGGCGTGGACGTGCAGGCCCACCGCCAGGCCCTGGCCCGCGGCATGGAGACGGTGGCCGTGCTGGCCCACGGCCTCGACACCCTCTACCCACAGGCTCACCGCGACACGGCCAACGAGATGGTGCGCCGGGGCGGACTGCTCACCGAGTTCATGACGCACACCAATGCCGACAAGCTCAACTTCGTGCGACGCAACCGCATCACGGCCGGCATCAGCGACGCGTGCATCCTCGTGGAGAGTGCGCTCAAGGGCGGTGGACTCATCACCACCCGCATCTCCAAGGAGTACAACCGCGACGTCTTTGCCTTTCCCGGCGCCGTGGGCGCCACTTACAGCGAGGGCTGCAACCGCCTCATCCGCGACAACGGCGCGGGCCTCATCACCTCGGCCAACGACTTTGTGCAGGCCATGGGCTGGCAGGACGAGCGGCGGCGGCAGGAAGCCCGTGCGGCGGGCATCGCCCGAGAGCTGTTCCCCGACCTCTCGCCCGAGGAGCAGCGCATCGTCGGCATTCTGCGACAAAACAATGACTTGCAGGCCAATATCCTCTGCGTCAAGGCCGGCATGCCCGTAGGCGACGTCACTTCCCTGCTTTTCGGCCTGGAGATGAAAGGCGTGGTGAAGCCCTATGCCGGCGGAACCTACCATCTATTGGGCTGATTTGCGCCGCAGCTCCAAACTTTTTCAGTACCTTTGCGCCCAATCATGAAGATAGGAAACATTGATTTAGGAGAACGTCCCCTCTTTCTCGCACCCATGGAGGACGTGACCGACATCGGATTTCGCAAGCTCTGCAAGCGGTTCGGGGCCGACATGATGTACACGGAATTTGTGTCGGCCGACGCCATTATACGCAGCATCAAGTCCACCCTCGACAAGATGCGGATAGACGAGGACGAGCGGCCCGTGGGCATTCAGATCTACGGACGCGACGTGGAAGCCATGGTCGAGGCGGCCAAAATCGTGGAGAGCGTGCAGCCGGACATCATCGATCTGAACTTCGGCTGCCCGGTAAAGAAGGTGGCCGGCAAGGGCGCCGGGGCGGGCATGCTGCGCAACATCCCACTGATGCTCGACATCACGCGGGCCGTGGTGGCGGCCGTGCACACGCCGGTGACGGTCAAGACGCGGCTGGGCTGGGACCAGAGCAATCTCGTCATCACCGATCTGGCCGAGCAATTGCAGGACTGCGGCATCCAGGCGCTCACCATCCATGGCCGCACGCGGGCACAGATGTACACCGGCCAGGCCGACTGGACGCTCATCGGCGAGGTGAAACGCAACCCGCGCCTCCGCATCCCCATCATCGGCAACGGCGACATTGCCACCCCCGAGGAGGCCCGCGAGGCCTTCGACCGCTATGGCGTGGATGGGGTAATGATAGGCCGCGCCACCTTCGGCCGCCCGTGGATCTTCAAGGAGGTCAAGGACGGCATGGCTCTCGGCGACGCTGCACGCACGTCCCTCACGCTCGACGAGAAGATCGACGTGCTGGAGGAACAGCTGCGCATCAACGTGGAACGCATCGACGAATACCGGGGCATCCTGCACACGCGCCGCCACCTGGCAGCATCGCCTATCTTCAAAAGCATCCCCAACTTCCGCCAGACACGCATCGCCATGCTGCGGTCAGAGACCGTAGAGGAGCTCACCGAGCTCCTCGAGGAGTGCCGCACGCGGCTCAAGGAGCTTGCCGAGGGGCACGCTTAAGCTCTGGACCAAGAACGCTTCGACTATTTTTTTCACGCAGAGCCGCGGAGTAAAAGAGGCTTTTTCAATTTCCACGCGCAGCCTCTTTGTCTCCGCGCCTCTGCGTGAGACCTATCTACGCTCATTCTCCATGTCTCCGCGCCTCTGCGTGAGCCCCTGCTCGCGCGGACTCCTAATCCTTGGCGACCTTTGTAGCGACGGCTCCTTTTCGCACGATGTAGATGCCCTTGGTCAGGGCGGAAAGGGGGCCCGGCTGACGGATGCCGGCCAGATTGTAAACCATCTCTTCTTCATCGCACGCCGGGCTGCGCAATGTGCGCACGCCGGTAGGGTCGTCCGGCTTGACGGCAAAGCGGTCGGGCAGGTAATAGCCCAGGTGGGGCGGCTGGTTGTAGGCCGTGTTCTGCCAGGCCACACCCATGCGATACACATGGTCGTGCATCAGCGTGGGCACGCGATAAGCGGTGGGCAGGTTGGTCGAGAAGATGTTGAGCGTGCAGCTGTCGGCTGCATTCCACAGAATCAGCTCCTCACGCCAGTCGCCGAAGAGGTCGGCCATCAGGTTGGGCGTGGCCTTGGTGCCATTGCAAGAGCTGGAGTGATTGTAGTCGTAGGGGTTCTTGCCGTTGATGTAGAGGCGCGTCGTGCCGTGGCCGTTCCACTTGTCTATCTTGCCGCCGTCGAGCAGTTCGTCCTGCAAGTCGCCGTCCCAATAGATGCGGAAGTTCACCGATGTGGAGTGGCTGTCCACCACGCTGCCCGTCTGAACACTGCGCACCTTGCGGTCGTTGGACGACCAGAACTCGAAGCCGCGGTTGTTTGCGTCGATGTCGGCAGAGAGTCCACGCCCGTTGTCCGAGACGCCCTCGGCCGTGTGCAGCACCTCGCCCGTGGCGGCATCGTGTACGTCCCAGCCATAGGGCTCGATGTTTTCCTCGTGCACATCGAACAATTCCAGCCCGGGGCGGTCGGGATCAAGGTCGGACAAGTGCATGGCGTCGCCGTGGCCGTAGCCCACGCTGTAGAGCAGTTGGCCGTCATCGTCGACGGCGGCCTGTCCGTAGAGTATCTCGTCTTTGCCGTCGCCGTCCACGTCGCCGATGCTCAGATTATGGTTGCCGTTGGCGTAGAGCGTGTGGTGCGACCCCTTGCCGCTGGTGTTGGTGGTGTGTCGCTTCGTCGTGAGCTTGCCGTCGGCGTCCCACAAGTTCACCGTGTTGTCGTCGACCGACCCGTGCAGCCACCTCGTGGAGAGCTCGTGGCCGTCGAAGTCCACGGCCCAGAGATAGGCCTGTGTGTAGTAGCCGCGGCCCATCACGGCCGAAGGCCTCGCTGCCGGTCCGCCCAGCCAGGCCACGGCGGCCAGGAAGCGGTCGCCCCGGTTGCCGTAGCTGTCGCCCCATGCGCTGGCGTAGGCGGCGCTGCCCGAATGGCCGAAGCCGCGGTTGGGGCGGTAGAAGATGGTGTGCAGGGCACGGCCCGTCTCGCCGCTGAACACGGTGAGAAATTCGGGCCCGGAGAGCACATAGCCGTTGCCGTTGCGATAGTCCTTGGCATTGTCGGTGGCGGTGATGCGGGCATCGGTGGAAGCAGCTGATACAAAGCTGCCACCTCCATCGACCGATCCCGGTGCCGTCTTGCAGATGAGTTCGGCCTTGCCGTCGCCGTCGAAATCGTAGACCAGGAACTGCGTGTAGTGGGCTCCGGCCCGGATATTCGGGCCCAGGTCGATGCGCCAGAGACGGGTGCCGTCCAGCCGGTAGGCGTCCAGATACACGCGTCCCGTCTTTCCTTTCTGCGAGTTGTCCTTGGAATTGGAGGGGTCCCACTTCACGATGAGCTCGTAACGCCCGTCTCCGTCCACGTCGCCCACGCTGCAGTCGTTGGGCGAGTAGCCGTAGCCCGGGCCGCCGGCCGGCCGGTCGAGCTTCAGGGCCAGGTAGGGATTGGCCCAGGGGGTGACGGCCTCCGTGGTGTCCACGGCCTCGCCGTGGCGCAGCGTCACCACCCGGTAGCGGCTGCCCGCACGGCCCTTGGCGTCGACAAAACAGGTGGAGCGGGTGATGGTGCCCGACACGTTGACGCCGTCGCGCAGCACCTGAAAGGCGGTCGCGGCCTCGTCGTCGGTGCCCAGCAGGCGCCAGCTCACAAACTCGCCGCCGCCGTTGCCCGGCAGGGCCACCACGCCGCGGTCCAGCCGCTCCATCTGACTGGTGGGCGTTGTCTGGGCCAGAGCCGGTGCGGACACGCTGCCCAGCATGCCGGCAAGCACGTACAAGGAAGATTTCTTCATGGTCATGTTTCGTTTGAATAATGATGGTTTCAGTAGATGTTTCGGGCCCGATGCTATGCGGGAACAGCCCGGCGACGGTCGTCGGACAGTGACAAAGTTACTTAAAAAGTTTGGCAACGCGGGCGTTTTTGGCTAATTTTGAAGTTTCTAAATCATTATGTCATGAAAATAGGAATCTTTTGTTCGGCCAACGACAACATAGACCCGGACTTCTTCAAGCTCACGGCCGAGCTGGGCCGATGGGTGGGCGAGCAGGGCCACACGCTGGTTTTCGGCGGCAGCAACCAAGGGCTGATGGAGTGTATCGGGCGGGCCGCCCACGAGGCGGGCGCACAGACCGTCGGCGTGGTGCCGCGCATCCTCGAGGCAGGAGGCCGCGTGAGCGACAGCGTGGACGTGAATATCGCCTGCGACAACCTCTCCGACCGCAAGGAACTGATTCTGGCACGGAGCGACGTCTTCGTCGCCCTGCCCGGCGGTATCGGCACGCTCGACGAGGTGTTCACCGTGGCGGCCGCGCACACCATCGGCTACCACCGCAAGCGTGTGGTGCTCTACAACATGAAGGGCTTCTGGGACAGGGCCATCGACATGCTCGACGACCTGCAGTGTCGCGGCTTCATCCGCGGTCGGTGGACAGACTTCATCACCGTGGCCGACAGCCTCGACGAGGTCGTTGCGGCCCTCGGCTGACAGAGCACCAGACAGGCTTCGGCGCGCGGCCTCGGGTTTTGGACGGAACAACGGGCGGCTTTTAGACAGAATAGCGGGTGGTTTTAGACAGAACAACATAAGAACATATGGCTGCGCGGTGGGAGTAAAGACATAGTAACAAAATAACATATTGGCTGCGAGATGGGGATAAAGACATAGTAACAGAATAACATATTGGCTGCGCGGAGCGTATGGTGGAATGATGATGAACCCCTATTGCGGCAGGTCTGAAGCCGTGCGGGAGTTGCTGCGCGGAGTGTATTCGTATTCATTCGGACGTGCAGGTATTGATGCGGGGCCGTATGGGGCTTTATTCGGGGGCATGCAGGTGTTTGTCCGGGGGTGTGTGGGGATTCGCGTAGAGGCCGCCTCTATGCCCGCACGCACGTTTGGAACAAACGTTACGACGGCCGAAGGGATGCACCCCAACCGCCAAATGGATGCCTAACGACGGCTAAATAAATGTGTTCCGGCGGACGAATGGACACGTCCCGACGACCAAATAGATGCGTTCCGGCAACCAAATGGACACGTCCCGACGATGGTGGATGGACATCCGCGGCGCAATGCCCAAATCATTCCCGTGAAATCGCAACGCGACAACGGCGCAAACGCATCGCCATTACGGCGCAAACGCCGCGCGATTACGCCGTGTTCATCACGCCATTACACCGTCATCGCCATGCCACAATGCCGCAACGGTGAAACCGCGGCCCGTTTACGGCGACCACGCAACCCCATGAACGTTTGTTCCAAACGTAGGGGCCGGCCTCTGTGCCGGCCCCTACGCCAATACCCACACACCGCCGAACAAACACCTGCATGCCCCCGAATAAAGCCCCATACGGCCCCGCATCAATACCTGCACGTCCGAATGAATACGAATACACTCCGCGCAGCAACTCCCGCACGGCTTCAGACCTGCCGCAATAGGGGTTCATCATCATTCCACCATACGCTTCTCGCCGTCAATATGTTATTTTGTTACTATGTCTTTATCCCCACCGCGCAGCCTATGTTTTTATGTTGTTATGTCTAAAAAAACACCCGTTGCTCTGTCTAAAAACTGACCGTTGCCCTGTCTAAATACGCGCGATTTTGCCGCAAGAGCTTGGGCGGATGGAAAATAATCGCTAATTTTGCCCATAAACAACATGTCTCAGCTCGCGCCGACCAAAGGTCGGCGCGGCACAAACCAACCCTCAAGCACGCTGCATCTTGGACACAACACTGCGCAAAGCCCTCTTCGTGGGCAGCTTCGACCCCTTTACCATCGGGCACGCCGACATGGCAAGGCGAGCCCTCGAACTCTTCGACGCACTCGTCATCGGCGTGGGCGTGAATCCCCGCAAGCAACATCTGTTCACCGACGAGCAACGCCTCGACGCCATCCGACGGCTCTATGCCGACGACAAGCGCGTGGAAGTGGTGGCCTATGACGGACTGGCCGTGAACCTGGCACGCCGCGTAGGGGCACAGGCCATCGTGAAAGGCGTGCGCTCGGTGAGAGACTTCGAGTACGAGCGAGACCAAGCCGAACTCAACCGCAGGCTGGGAAACATCGAGACCCTGCTGCTCTTCGCCGACCCGACACTGGCGGCCGTCTCGTCGAGCGCCTACCGCGAGCTCCTCCACTTCCACCAGGACGCGTCGTGGATGCTGCCCCAGCCCGGGGCAAGCAAGGAGGGATGAAGGGACGGAAGCAGGAAACAAACGAAAGAAAGAACGGGGCCCCTCGAAGGATGAGCCCCCTGTCAATACGCAAGCAAAACAATGATTACTTACCAAGCAGACGGCACCGAACTGCCGAACATCAAGCACCGGGAGACCACGGCATGGATCAAGGCCGTGGCAGCAACCTTCGGACGGCGCGTGGGCGAGATTGGATACATGTTTGTCGACGACGAGAAGATACTGGAAATCAACAACCAATATCTCGGCCACGACTACTACACGGACATCATTACCTTTGATTACGACGAGGGAAACGTGATTAGCGGCGACCTCGTTATCTCGGTAGACACGGTGCGAACCAACGCCGAACTCTTCGGCAAGAGCTATGCGGACGAGCTCAACCGCGTCATCATCCACGGCATCCTGCACCTTTGCGGCATCAACGACAAGGGGCCGGGCGAGCGCGAAATCATGGAAGCCCACGAGAACAAGGCACTGGCACTGCTGCGCGACATGACCGAAAACGACAGGCCATGAAGCGGCGCACATGGCAGAAACACCACCGCTGGCTGGGGCTGGGAGTGGCGTTTTTTCTCCTGATGTTCTGCCTGTCGGGCATCGTGCTCAACCATCCCATGCTCTTTTCGGGCGTCAACGTGAGCCGCTCGCTGCTGCCCGGCAGCTACGCCTACCGGCAGTGGAACCAGGGATTACTGCGCGGCACGCTGCGCTGGCAGGGCCGCGTGCTGGTGTATGGCAGCAGCGGCGTGTGGCAGACCGACGGCCGCGCCACGGCGTTCGGCGACATGAACCGCGGCCTGCCCCCCGGGGCCGACGCGCGAAACATGCGCGGACTGGCCCAGACGCCCGACCATCGGCTCTACGCCGCGGGCCAATACCAGCTCTTTGTCTACGACCGGCGGCAGGGCTGGACGGCCGTGGACCTGCCCAAAGCAGCCGACGAACGCCTCACTGACATCACCGTGGCGCGCGGCCTGCTCGTGGTGACCAGCCGCTCGCACGTGTACACCGCGGCAGCGCCCTACCGGCATTTCCGCGAGCTCACACTACCCGCCGCGGCGGGCGACGACGGCAAGGTGTCACTCTTCCGCACCGTGTGGATGCTCCACAGCGGCGAGCTCTTCGGACTCCCGGGCCGTCTCGTCGTCGATGCCATTGGGCTGACGCTCGTCTTCCTCACGCTCACGGGCGTGCTCTACTGGCTCTCGCCCCGCCTGGGCCGCCGGCTGCGGCTGCGCCCGAAAGCCATGCACAAGGTCTTTTCCTGGCACAACGGCGTGGGGCGCACCACCATCGCACTCACGCTCTTCATCGTGGTGTCGGGCTGGATGCTGCGTCCGCCCGGCCTCATCGCCATCGTCACGGGGCGCGTGCCTCCTGTGCCGATGAGCGCAATGGACAGTCCCAACCCCTGGCGCGACGCCCTGCGGACCCTGCGCTACGACGCGGCCAAGGGCGATTGGCTGCTCTATACCTCGAAGGGTTTCTTCTCGATGAAGACGCTCCGCGCCATGCCGGTGGCCGAACCCGCACAGCCTCGGGTGAGCGTGATGGGCCTCGGGGGCCTCGTGCAGGAGCCCGACGGCCGCTGGCTCGTGGGTTCGTTCGACGGGCTGTACGCGTGGCGGCGCGGCGGCGCCATCGTGCCCATGGCCACAAATGCCGTCTCGGGCCTCTCCCTGGACTTCGACCTGGGGCTTGTGGTGGCCGATTATGAACACGGCAGCGACTTTGCCGAGATGCCACAATGGATGGCCCGGCTGCCCATGTCGCTCAAAAGTGTGTGTCTGGAGATTCATACGGGCCGCATATATACCTGGATGGGCAGCAGCGGCATCCTCTTGATCTTCCTCGCAGGCATGGCCATCTTCTGGTGCCTGTGGAGTGGTTGGAAGCTGCGCAGGTAGGGCGCAGCTTCCCTTCGACCCCTACCTTATGGCTGGGCAAGCAATTGCAGGGCCCGGGCCACAAGGTGATTCTCCTCGTTCATGATATTGAAATACTCGCTCATGCCCCACAAATCGCGGGCCACGAGCGCCTTGACCTGGGTTCTGAGTAAGCCAAGCGTCTGGGCCAGTTCGGCCTCGTCCTTGGGCTCTGTCTGCTGTTTCTTGCCCTCGGCAAGGATTTCGTCCATGAGTTTCTGCGGCACGACGAAGCCCGTGTTGAAGCTTTCGAACGTGGGATACTGCCGTTTGAGCTCGCTGCGGTGGGCGTCCACGTAGCGCAGGTTGGCGTTCACCACGATGCCCTTGGCGGCCAGCTGGCGATGGAAGCGCGTGTACTGGGCCGTGTCCACGGGTACGAACACGTCGGGCATGATGCCTCCGCCGCCGTAGACCGTGCGGTGCCGGCGCAGCGTCTGGTAGCGCAGCGAGTCGGCAAAGTGGATGCTGTCGGCCGTGAGGAGCTCGCCATGCTTGTACCGGGCCTCCAGTTCGTTCTCGTAATCTTTCTTGTCTCCTTTCGTGTAGGGCTTCTGGATGCACCGGCCCGAGGGCGTGTAGTAGTGGGCAACGGTGAGCCGCATCATGCTGCCGTCGGGAAATTCCACGGGCCGCTGCACCAGTCCCTTGCCGAAAGTGCGCCGTCCGACCACCGTGCCGCGGTCCTGATCCTGCAATGCGCCGGTGACAATCTCGGCCGCCGAAGCCGAAAATTCGTTGACCAATACCACGACGCGGCCGCCCAACAGCTTGCCGTTGCCCTGCGCCCGATACTCTTGTCGCGGCACCTTGCGACCCTCGGTGTAGACAATGAGGTCGTGCTGATGCAGAAATTCATTGGCTGTCTGCACGGCCGCCTGCAGGTATCCACCACCGTTTTCCTGGAGGTCGAGTATCAGATCGCGCATGCCTTTGCCCTGCAACTCCTTGACACAGGCCATGAACTCCGTGTAGGTGGTGGCGCCGAAACTGCCAATACGGATGTAGCCGATGCCGGGACGAATCATGTAGTAGCCGTCGATGGTCTTCACGGGAATCCTGTCACGCGTCACGACAAACGTCTGCACGCCGGTGATGCCACGCCGCACAATGCCCAGCTTTGCCTTGGTGCCGCGAGGTCCGCGCAGCCTCTTCATCGTCTCTTCCCTGGACATTCCCACCCCGGCAATGGCCGTGTCGTTGACGCTTACAATGCGGTCTCCGGCCAGGATGCCCGCTTTCTCGGAGGGCCCGTTCACGATGGTCTGGATGACAAGAAGCGTATCTGCCTGGATGTTGAACTGCACGCCGATGCCGTCGAACGAGCCGTTGAGCGACTCGTTCATGGCCCGGGTCTCCTTGGCCGTGGCGTAGGAGGAGTGCGGGTCCATCTTCTCCAGCATGCCCCTGATGCCGTCTTCCACCAGCCGCTGCTCGTCCACGGAATCGACGTAGAGGTTGGTGATGGCCATTTCAGCGATTTGCAGCTTGCGAAGTGGGGAGTTTGCGCCGAAGTTAAGCTGGAGCTGCGCATGAGCTCCGGCGGGAAGGAGGCATGCGGCGAGGGCTATTAAGAGGTTTTTCTTCATATCTATCGGTGTTTTTGATTTCTAAAATGAGTGTACCTTGCTTGGGCTCACGCAGCGCCATGATGTGGCTCACGCAGAATCATGGTGTGGCTCACGCAGAGCCGCAGAGTTAACGGAGAAGGGCCGTAAGCGAGAGAACGCGGAGAGGAGGAGCACACGAAGTGGAGCTATGGGCGAGCAAACACAAATGCGAAAGGCAAGACACATGAAGCGTGAGCAAGGAGCGCAGAGGTTCATCCACCGTTGCCGACCATTCGTTTCTGTAATTGATGACATACATTTCTGCCGTTGTTAACACATGTGCTCGCTACTGTTGATGCACGTTCTCGCTGCTGTTGATGCACGTTTCGAGCCGTTGCCGACCACATATTTCAGTAATTGTTGACCACGCGCTGTATGCCATCCTTGAGCAAGGGAACGTCGAAATTGATGAGATAACCGAGTCGGACGTCAAGCAAACGCAGGTAGGTGAGCAGCTGTTTGTAGTGAACGGGCTTGACTTCGAGGAGCGATTTGATCTCAATGACCACCTGTCGGTCGACCAGCATGTCGAGTTTCAGCTCATGGTCCAGCTCCAGTCCTCGATACATCACCTTGACCGGAACCTGCGTCTCGACATGAAAGCCGTTGAGTTCCAGCTCGTATGCCAAGGCCTTCCCATAGATGCTTTCCAGCAATCCCGGGCCCAACGCCGTGTGAACGGCATACGCACATGCCAGCAGTCGGTGCGTATATTCGCTTGAAATCTTCTCCTCCATGGCATCCTTTTTCTAAATTCTCAAGAATTCTTCCTTGCTCTCGCTCCGTCTCCTCCTCTCCGCGGAACTGCGTAGGCCAAGGCTTTCCGTATATTCAACCAGTCTCAGACCTTGCCTCCTCTCCTCCGGGACTCTGCGTAGGTCAAGGCTTTCCGTATATTCAACCAGTCTCAGACCTTACCTCCTCTCCTCCGGAACTCTGCGTGGATAAAACTTTCACCACAACTCTGCCTCTCCGCGGCTCTGCGTGAGCCAAACATCCTCCCTGCGTGAGCACGGACGCTCTACGCGGAGATCTCCTCATCGGCGAGGTCTTCCTCTACCACGAGGTTGTCGATGATGAAGCTCTGGCGCTCCATGGTGTTCTTGCCCATGTAGTATTCGAGGAGTTTTTGCACCTGGTCGTTCTTGTGCAGGGTGACCTGCTCCAAGCGCATGTCGGGCCCGATGAAATGGACAAATTCGTCGGGTGATATTTCGCCGAGGCCCTTGAAACGGGTGATCTCGGGGTCGGGACCCAGGTCGGCGATGGCGTGCTGCCGCTCGTCTTCGCTGTAGCAGTATCGCGTGATGAAATCGTTCTTTTTCTCTCCTGGGGCCAACCGGCCGTCGGCGTCGGCGATGACGGCCTTGCTCTTGATCTTGGTGCGGCGGTTGCGCACGCGGAAGAGCGGGGTCTGGAGCACGTAGACGTGGCCCTTCTTAATGAGTTCGGGGTAGAACTGGAGGAAGAAAGTGATGATGAGCAGGCGGATGTGCATGCCGTCCACGTCGGCATCGGTGGCCACAATCACCTTGTTGTAGCGCAGGTTGTCGAGCCCGTCCTCAATGTCGAGGGCGGCTTGGAGCAGGTTGAACTCCTCGTTCTCATAGACCACCTTCTTGCTCAACCCAAAGGAGTTGAGCGGTTTGCCGCGCAGCGAGAACACCGCCTGCGTGTTGACGTTGCGGCTTTTGGTGATGCTACCGCTGGCCGAGTCGCCCTCGGTGATGAAGATACACGACTCCTCCTTGCGGTCGTCCTTGGTATCTGAGAAGTGGATGCGGCAGTCACGCAGCTTCCGATTGTGCAGGTTGGCCTTCTTGGCACGCTCCCGCGCCAGCTTGGTCACGCCGGCCATGGCCTTGCGTTCGTGCTCGCTCTCCTTGATTTTAGCCTCCAGAATGTCGGCGCAATCCTCCTTGTGGATGTGCAGATAGTTGTCCACCTCGCGCTTGAGAAAGTCGCCCACGTACTTGTTCACCGTCTCGCCGCCCGGCGCCATGAGGGTGGAACCGAGCTTGATCTTGGTCTGACTCTCGAACACGGGCTCCTCCACGTTGATGGCAATGGCGGCTACAATGCCGTTGCGGATGTCGGTGTATTCGTAGTTTTTGTCGTAGAACTCCTTGATAGTACGGGCTATATGCTCCTTGAACGCACTCTGATGGGTACCGCCTTGGGTGGTATGCTGACCGTTGACAAAGCTGTGATACTCCTCGCCGTACTGGTTGGTGTGGGTGAAAGCCACCTCTATGTCCTCGCCCTTGATATGGACAATGGGGTACAGTCCCTCCACGGTCATGTTGTCGTTGAGCAGGTCTTCCAGTCCGTTGCGGCTCTTGATGCGCCGCCCATTGTACATAATAGTGAGGCCGGAATTGAGGTAAGTGTAGTTGCGGAGCATGGTTTCCACGAATTCATCGTGGAACTGATAGTTCTTGAAGAGCGTGTCGTCGGGGCGGAAGAAGATGTAGGTGCCGTTCTCGTCGTGCGTTTCAGTGGTGACGTCGCTCTGCAGATTGCCCCGCTCGAACACCAGCGAGCGCACCGTTCCGTCACGGAAACTGCGCACCTCAAAGCGCGAGCTCAGGGCGTTGACGGCCTTGACACCCACGCCATTGAGGCCCACACTCTTGTGGAAAGCCTTGGAATCGTACTTACCTCCGGTGTTGAGCACCGACACGGCCTCGACCAGTTTGCCCTGCGGAATGCCGCGGCCGTAGTCGCGTACAGCCACTTGCAGGTTGTCGTCGATGTCCACCTCGATGCGGTCTCCGGCGTTCATCTTGAACTCGTCGATGGAGTTGTCGATCACCTCCTTGAGCAGCACATAGATGCCGTCTTCGGGCAGATTGCCGTCGCCCAGCCGGCCGATGTACATGCCCGGCCGGGTGCGCACGTGCTCCATGTCCGACAGATGCCGGATGTTGTCGTCGTTGTAATCTACTGAGGGGTGTGCGGGGGCGTTGATTTCCTGCCCCGCTGTATTGAAGTTCTTGTCGTCTGGCATGATTCGTTGTATGATTGTCCGGATGCCGGCAGACCGTTACTGCGCCGGCATGTCCGTTAATTCCTTGCGGTAGCAACGCCGCCGCTTGTGCAGCGTATGGTCCAGTGCGCTCCACTGTCCCTGCACGCCGCTGTTGTTTTCCATCTCTACCTGGCTCTCGCCCCACTTGAAACCATACTCGATGTAGCGGGGGATGAGATCGGCAAAAAGCAGGGCGTTGGCCCCCTTGGCCCGGTACTCGGGCAGGAAGCCCACGAGCAGCAGGTCCACACCCTCGGTCTTGTGGAACTTGATGGCGCGCAGCACGTGCCACCATCCCCAGGGCCACAGCCGCCCGCGACGGCACTTTTGCAACGCCCGCGAGAGCGAGGGCATGGTGATGCCCACGCCCGCAATCTTGTCGTTCTTGTTGCCATCGACGATGACCGTCACCAGATTGAGGTCGAGTGCGGGCAGGTACATCTTGACATACTGGTCTATCTGTCGGTCGGTGAGCGAGACGAAGCCATAGAGATCGGCGTAGGTCTCGTTGATGATCTCGAAGAGCTTACGGGCGTAACCGTTCCTCACATCCTCGCGGGTCACCTTTTTGACGTGCAGGTTGTATCGCTGCTCGATGAGCTCGGCCAGTTTGCTGAACTTCTCGGGAACTTTCTCGGGCATGGACAGGAAGTACTCCACGTAGTCGTTGTCCTTGGTCCAGCCGCCGAGTTGCTCGAGGTGACGGGGATAGTATGGGTAGTTGTAGATGGTGGCCATGGTGCCGAGCTTGTCGAATCCCTCGGTCAGCATGCCCTCGGGATCCATGTCGGTGAAGCCCAAGGGCCCCACAATGGCGGTCATTCCCTTGCTCCGCCCATAGTCCTCCACAGCCTGAAGCAGGGCCCGGCTCACCTCCATGTCGTCCACAAAGTCTATCCAGCCGAAGCGCACGTCCCGTACATTCCACCTCTCATTGGCGCGGTGATTGATGATGGCGGCCACGCGGCCGGTCAGCTTTCCGTCCTTGTAGGCCAGGAAATATTCGGCCTCACAGAAGTCGAACGCCACGTTTTTGTCGCGGCTCAACGTGTTGAGATCGTCACTGAAAAGCGTGGGCACGTCGTAAGGATTGCCCGCATACAAATCATAATGGAAGTCTATGAACGTCTTCAAATCTCCTCGACTTTCGACCCTCTTGATTTCTACCGACATGGTTTTGCTAATTGATGAATATACGTGTCTAACGTGCAAAAATACGCAAAATCGGGCACAAGGCCAAAGGAAAACGGCAAATTATCAAGCCGATATGGCAAAATCGGAGGGCAGCCGATGGGTGGAGAGAGGGACGGGAGCCGGTGGAGCATGCGGTGTGAAGGGGTGGAACGGGGAGTGCAAGCAGATAGGATGGGGAACAAGAGTGGATGAAAGGGGCGGCAAAAGCAAGGGGAAAGGAACTGCAAGAAGAAGTGGAATGGATGGCGAAAGCAGGTTATGAAAAAAACAGCCCAGGAAGCCCGCCGCCCGATTACACCGTATTCGCCGTGCGATTCCACCGAAATCGCCGCGCGTTTACGGCGTATTCACGATGCGATTACGCCGTAGACGCAACACGATAAAACCGTGTTGAAACGGCCATATCCCCCATTTGACAGAACCACGACAATGGGTTTTGGCGTAGGGGCCGACCTCCATGCCGGGTCGCATGCCCGCCAAGGCATTCACGTCACCCGGCAAAAACATCCCTTTCAACCATTGAACGTTTGCGCCAAACGGGCGGGCCGGCACCCATGGACGAGGGATTGCAACCACAAAAACCTGATGAGACAAGACCCTTACCCCCTCCGCGCCACAATAACGACGTGGCGCGACCGCCAGGTAGTGGCAAACACATAGGTGCCACCACCGTCTCTAAGCCGGAGCCTCCGGCGCAGTTCGTCGGCCGAGAGCGGGAAGTTGCGCACGGCAATATTGGCCTGAGAAATTCCGGCGAGGGCCTGCTTGAGCTCCCGCTTGTTCATCGATGAAATGGAAAGAATCTGGAATTGACGGCCGGGAAATGCCGGCACGGGGGCCGACGAGACGAAGAGATGGGAGTCGCGGTCGAGCTGCGGCAGGGAAAACGCATGCGAGAGCTCGGCAAAGCAACCGGCCTTCATCACGCTGGCATTGGGCACAAGCAGCCACGACGAACGGGCGTCGGGAGCGGCCAAAAGCGGTTGCCGCGGAGTGGCGGAGGGATGGCAGACAAACTGCTGCCCATCGTTCGCGCAGACCACACGCCGGGGCAGGGATGGCAAGGAAACGTCCATTTCATCGGCTTCGAGGCCTTCATGGCGGGTGAGCACCAAGAGCAGCTCCTTGCATTCGTTGGCCACCGAAACGATGTGCACGTCTACAGCCACACCGCCCGCAGCCGAGAGCGTGCGCACGGCGGCGTGCCAATCGAGCATGGGCGAGAGCTTGACGATGACCGTGCGGGCCCGCTGCAGCAGCTCGTTGCGCAGCGCAGCCACGTCGGGCGTGCAGTCTTCGATGCCGAATACCCTGCGGCCGTGGGTGTCGCGGCGGGCCGGATCGAGGTAGATGATGGGGGCGTCGGCCCCCGGGGGACGGACGGGCAGCCGGCGCAGCGCGTCCTCAGCGTCGCTGCAGACCACCTCGGCCTGCGTCAGTCCCAGTACCGAGAAGTTGTGACGGGCCAGTTCGCACAGCTGTGCGTTGCGCTCCACATAGACCGCACGACGGCACGACCGGGCCATGAACGAGAAGTCCACGCCGAAGCCTCCCGTCAGGTCGACGAGCGTTCTGCCGCCCGCTGCCTCCAGCAGCCCGGCCTTGTAGCGGGCCGTGGACTCGGAGCTGCACTGCTCCATGTTGAGGTGGGGCGGATAGAGTATGCCCTCGGTGGCCGCCCAGGAGGGCAGTTTGCAGCGTGCCGTCTGCCAGCCTTGTATCTGGTTGAGCGCGAAAGGCATGTCCACGCCCGGGTAACGGTGGCACAGCAAAGCCAGCCGGCCAGCATCGTCCAGCCGGTGGTCGAGAATGAACTGTCGGGTGTCCTCGGTAAAAAACATGTTACGAAGATACACAATTTATGCACGATTCAATATCAAATTATAGTTTTTTAATCCTTATTGATAGAAATAACGCGTTTTAGGTATTGCGTGGTATTGATATTTTCCCTATCTTTGTCTCGATAAATAGGTATAAACCAATCATTCGACGAACGCCATGAACATGAACAAAAATCTTCAAACACTTGCCGGAATCTTCCAGGATCCGCTGATTAAGCCGGAAGAAACCGACAACAACCAGCCGCAAAACATCGGCGGTGAAATTTGGTATCAGTAACTCTCAGTTTCAGATAGATATTATCATAACTGCTTCTAAGCAAGAAGGGGTATATCCGGAAGATAGCGGATATACCCCTTTTTTCGATGGCAGCCCCTCCTTTTTCTGCGAAGATGCTCGCCTGTCCGGGCTGCCCGCACACCTTATATTAATGGGCAGCCCCCTTTCTTCGAGTCTCTTTGCCGGCCCGGAACAGGAGCTGCCGACGGGCTGACACGCAAAAGCCCCCTGCGGCTCCCGGTGCCGGGATGCCGCAGGGGGCTGTGAATGGAGCCTTGGACGGGTCGGTTAGTCGGCCAGCTTGGCAGCGATGTACTCGCGGTTCAGACGGGCGATGTTGGCTATCGACTCGTTCTTGGGGCACACGGCCTCGCAGGCGCGGGTGTTGGTGCAGTTGCCGAAGCCGAGCTCTTCCATCTTCGCAATCATGTTCTTGGCACGCTTGGCAGCCTCCGGACGTCCCTGGGGCAGCAGGGCAAGCTGGCTCACTTTGGACGAGAGGAACAGCATGGCAGAGCCATTTTTGCAGGCGGCCACGCAGGCGCCGCAGCCGATGCAGGTGGCGCAGTCCATGGCCTCGTCGGCCGCTTCCTTGGAAATCAAGATGGCGTTGGCGTCCTGAGCCTGGCCTGTTCGGATGGTGTTGTAACCGCCGGCGGCAATGATTTTGTCGAAAGCCGAGCGGTCCACCATGCAGTCTTTGATGACCGGGAAAGCGGCCGAACGCCAGGGTTCGACGGTAATGACGTCGCCGTCGTTGAAGCGGCGCATGTAGAGCTGGCAGGTGGTGGCGCCGCGTTCGGTCTTTCCGTGCGGCGTGCCGTTGATGTAGAGCGAGCACATGCCGCAGATGCCCTCGCGGCAGTCGTGGTCGAAAACGAACGGCTCCTCGCCGGCCTCGATGAGCTCTTCGTTGAGAATGTCGAGCATTTCGAGGAATGAAGTGTCATCGGGGATGTCTTTCATCTCGTGTGTGTCAAAGTGACCCTTGGCCGTTGGTCCGTTCTGACGCCAGTACCTAATCGTGAAACTGATATTTCTTGCCATAGTTTTTTAATTCTTATAGTTACGTGTTTGTACCTTGATCGCCTCATACTCCAGAGGCTCCTTGAGCAATTCGGGAGCGGTTTCATCATTGCCTTGATACTTCCAGCAGCCCACATAGAAGTAGTTTTCATCGTCGCGCGCAGCCTCGCCTTCGGGTGTGGCGTGCTCCTCGCGGAAGTGGCCGCCGCAGCTTTCGTTGCGCGAAAGGGCGTCGTGGGCGATGAGTTCGCCCATCAGGATGAAGTCGCGAAGGTGGATGGCCTTGTCGAGCTCCACGTTCAGACCGTCTTTCTTGCCGGGGATGAAGAGGTTGGTGTCGAACTCCTTGCGCAGTTTGGCAATGAGTCGCAGGCCCTCTTCGAGGCCCTCCTTGGTGCGGCCCATGCCCACGTGCTCCCACATGATGTGGCCGAGCTCCTTGTGAATGGAGTCTACGGAGCGTTTGCCCTTGATGTTCATCAGGCGGTCAATCTCGCTCTCGACAGCTTTCTCGGCAGCGTCGAACTCGGGAGCCGTGGTGGGAATCTTGGGCCAAATGGCCTGATCGGCCAGGTAGTTCTGGATGGTGTAAGGCAGCACGAAGTAGCCGTCGGCCAGGCCCTGCATCAGGGCCGAGGCTCCCAGGCGGTTGGCGCCGTGGTCGGAGAAGTTGCACTCACCGATGGCAAACAGGCCGGTGATGGAGGTCTGGAGCTCATAGTCCACCCAGATGCCACCCATTGTATAGTGTATCGCGGGGAAGATCATCATGGGCTTGTAGTACTTCTCACCGTTGATCTCGTTGGCCAAATCGCCGGGGAACACGTCGGTAATCTCCTCGTACATCTCGAAAAGGTTGCCATAACGCTGCATGATTTCGTCGAGACCGAGGCGGTTGATAGACTCCGAGAAGTCGAGGAATACGGCTAAACCAGTATTGTTCACGCCAAAGCCCTTGTCGCAACGCTCCTTGGCGGCACGCGAAGCAACGTCACGCGGCACAAGGTTGCCAAAGGCGGGGTAGCGACGCTCCAGGTAGTAGTCACGGTCCTCCTCGGGGATTTCCCACCCCTGTTTGGCACCTGCCTGGAGAGCTTTAGCGTCTTCAAGCTTCTTGGGCACCCAGATACGGCCGTCGTTACGAAGCGATTCCGACATCAGAGTGAGCTTGGATTGCTTGTCGCCATGCACGGGAATGCAGGTGGGATGAATCTGCACATAGCAGGGGTTGGCAAAGTAAGCGCCCTTGCGATAAGCCTGTACGGCAGCCGTGCAGTTGCAGCCCATGGCATTGGTAGACAGGAAATAGGTGTTGCCGTAACCGCCCGTACCCAGCACTACGGCATTGGCAGTGAAACGCTCCAGCTTGCCACTCACGAGGTTTTTGGCGATGATGCCGCGGGCTCGGCCGTCTACGATGACCACGTCTTCCATCTCGTAGCGGGTATAAAGCTTCACTTTGCCGGCATGCACTTGGCACATCAGCGACGAGTAGGCGCCGAGCAACAGCTGCTGTCCGGTCTGTCCCTTGGCATAAAAAGTACGGCTAACCTGGGCGCCACCAAAGGAGCGATTGGCCAGCATGCCGCCGTATTCGCGGGCAAAAGGCACGCCCTGGGCCACGCATTGGTCGATGATATTGTTGCTCACCTCGGCCAAACGGTACACGTTGGCCTCGCGGGCACGGTAGTCACCACCCTTTACAGTGTCATAGAACAGGCGGTAAACGGAGTCTCCATCGTTCTGATAACACTTGGCGGCATTGATGCCTCCCTGTGCGGCAATGGAGTGAGCTCGGCGCGGGGAGTCCTGAATACAGAAGTTGAGCACGTTGAAACCCATCTCGCCCAACGAGGCGGCGGCACTTGCTCCAGCCAGTCCGGTGCCCACCACGATGACGTCGAGCTTCAGCTTATTCTTAGGATTCACCAAGCGTTGGTGAGCTTTATAGTTGGTCCATTTCTCGGCCACGGGGCCCTCTGGAATCTTGGAATTTATTTGTGACATAATCAAAACTTAATGAAAAGATGAATGTTGAATGACAAATTAAGCACAGCACATGCTGGGAGCAAGCCCAAGCCAGAAGGAGAGCACGAGGACGGCGAAGACTCCCATCAGGATGGTGACATACACAAGACCGATACATTGCCAGCGCTTCAGCCACACCTTGCCGCTCACGCCCAGCGTCTGCATGGCACTCCAAAAGCCATGAGTGAGGTGGAACCAAATGGCAACAATCCAGATTAAATAGAGAATGGAGTAAACAGGATTGGCAAAAGTCTCCTCAATCCAGGCGAAACCGTCGGCCGGGTCATGGGCAACCTGTATGCCGGCCAGCTCGGCAAACATCATGTGTCCCCAGAAATTGTAGAGGTGAAGCAGGATGCCAATAAGGATAATCAGGCCGAGCACGAGCATGTTCTGCGAGGCCCAGCTCACCTGTCCGTAGGTTCCATTCACGGCGTAACGCTCGCCACCGCGGGCGCGACGGTTCTGGGCCGTAAGGATAAAAGCGTAGACAATGTGCCCCACCGCGAGGGCGCCAAGGCCGATTGTGCCGATGACCGCATACCAGTTGCTCCCCAGAAACCTGCACACCATGTTGTAAGCATCCCCAGAAAAGAACGCAGCGACATTCATGCAGCAGTGGAAAGTCAGGAATAGAATAAGGCAAATGCCGGTTAACGACATCACAACTTTTCTACCAATTGGAGAATTGATTAACCACATAAATGATTGATTTTAAATTATTTAAATGTTAGATATAATATCAGGAACCTGTACAAACTGCGTCATTTACTGCTGATGATACCTCCGGAATACCCTGTTTTAGGTATCAATGTCTTGGTATTTGACTGCAAAAATACTATATTTTAGTGATTAATCAAAGTAAAAACAGCAAAAATTCGATTTAATTTCTTACTTTTGCGCAAAAAGAAAACAGTGATGAAATTGTGTTATGACGTGCTCGTTATCGGCGGAGGACATGCCGGATGCGAGGCCGCCACAGCGTCTGCACGCATGGGAGCCAAGACGTGTCTGGTAACCATGGACATGAACAAGATAGGGCAGATGAGCTGCAACCCCGCCATTGGGGGTATTGCCAAAGGACAAATTGTGCGCGAAATCGACGCGCTGGGCGGACAAATGGGGCTTGTTACTGACGCCACGGCCATTCAGTTCCGCATGCTCAATAAGGGCAAGGGACCGGCCGTGTGGTCTCCCCGGGCTCAGTGCGACCGTGGCAAGTTCATTTGGGAATGGCGTCGCGCACTCGACCGCACGCCCAATCTCGACCTCTGGCAGGACCAAGCCGAGGAGCTGCTGGTGGAAAACGGCGAGGCCGTAGGCGTGCGCACCATCTGGGGCGTAGAGCTACGGGCCAAGAGTGTAGTCGTCACTGCCGGCACGTTTCTGAACGGATTGTTGCACATTGGCCGCCGCCAATATCCGGGTGGACGCTGTGCCGAGCCCGCCGTAACAGGGCTCACGGAGTCGATTACACGCTGGGGCATCCGTGCGGCACGCATGAAAACCGGGACGCCCGTGCGTCTGGACAAGCGCACCATCCACTTCGAGGACACCGAAGAACAGCCCGGCGAGCACGACTTCCACCAGTTCAGCTACCTGCGGTCGCAGCACGCGCTGAAGTCCCTACCCTGCTGGACCTGCTACACCACCCCCGAGGCACACGACATTCTGCGTGCCGACATCGCAAATTCTCCCCTTTTCAACGGTCAAATACAGTCCACTGGGCCTCGTTATTGCCCGTCTATTGAGACCAAACTCGTCACCTTTCCGGACAAAGAACAACACCCCCTCTTCATCGAACCAGAGGGCGAAGACACCAACGAAATGTACTTAAACGGCTTCTCATCGTCCATGCCGATGGAGACACAGCTCCGTGCTCTGCGCCAGATACCCGCCTTGCGCGACGTAAAAATCTACCGGCCGGGCTACGCCATCGAGTACGATTACTTCGACCCTACGCAGCTCAAGCACTCGCTCGAGTCGAAGATCGTGGGCGGACTCTTCCTTGCAGGCCAAGTGAACGGCACCACAGGCTACGAGGAAGCCGGCGGACAGGGAACCGTTGCAGGCATCAACGCCGCCCTGTACTGCGCGGACAGCAAACCCTTTGTAATGAAGCGCGACGAGAGCTATATCGGTGTTCTCATCGACGATCTCACGACCAAGGGAGTGGACGAACCCTACCGCATGTTTACCTCCCGGGCCGAATACCGCATCCTGTTACGGCAGGACGATGCCGATGCCCGTCTCACCGAGACCGCCTATCGCCTTGGACTGGCCCAGCGCGACCGTTACGACTGGTGGATGCAAAAGAAGCTATCCATCGAAAGAATCGTCCAATTCTGCAATGAGACCGCAGTGAAACCCTCCGAAATCAACGGCGCACTCGAAGCCTTGGGTACCACCCCACTCCGCGTGAGCTGCAAAATAGCCGACCTGATTGGCCGTCCACAAATCACGATGAATGCGCTCGCAGACATCATTCCAGGGCTCAGAGCCGTGATGAATGCGCCCGAGAACCGCAAGGAGGAGATTTGCGAGGGAGCTGAAATCCGGATTAAATATAAAGGATATATCGAGCGGGAAAAGATGGTGGCCGACAAAATGCACCGTCTTGAAGACATCCAAATCAAAGGCCGCTTCCGTTACAGCGAGCTCAAGGAGATAAGCACCGAAGGGCGCCAAAAGCTGGAACGCATCGACCCCGACACCTTGGCACAGGCGAGCCGCATACCGGGCGTGTCGCCGAGTGACATCAATGTACTGCTGATTTTGCTGGGCAGATAACGCCGACAGCAAGTGCAACACACACCGTATCATGTTCCACACCAAACAAACAACAACCATTCTCCAAACCAAGAAGCGGCGTATGCGAAACGAGCAGCTGCAGCACAGGGTGCAAGCTGCGATTTAACGTCAACCGCTGCGCCGTTTCACGTGAAACGACAACCCAAATAAGCAACTGAACAACAACCTATTAGATATTCAAGTAAAACGCAAAAGATGAACAATGAGATTCTGTTGGCCAATCTGCGAAGCATTCCAGACTGGCCCATCAAGGGAGTAAACTTCAGAGACGTGACCACACTCTTCAAGACACCAGAGTGTGTCAAGATTCTGAGCGACGAGCTCTTCGACCTCTACAAAGACAAAGGCATCACCAAAATAGTGGGTATAGAGAGCCGCGGCTTCGTGATGAGCTCGGCCCTTGCCTACCTCCTGGGGGCAGGAATCGTGCTTTGCCGCAAGCCCGGCAAGCTGCCTTGCCAGACCGTGCAGGAGAGTTACGCCAAGGAATACGGCATCGACACCATCGAAATACACAAGGATGCCATCAACGAAAACGACGTAGTGCTGCTCCATGACGACCTGCTTGCCACGGGCGGAACGATGAAAGCCGCCTGCGATCTCGTGCGCAAGTTCCACCCAAAGAAGATTTATTGCAACTTCTTGATCGAGCTGAACAGCGAGTTTTCCCATGCCCGCGACACGTTCGACAAGGACATTGAAATTACGAGTCTGCTGAAATTCTAAGACGCGCAAGCAAGACTCAAGAAGCCGCAAGGGCGGGGTTCATGCGGCTCCGCCCTTGCTTCGTTTCACGTGAAACGCGTCAACGGCGAAACACCAGTATATAAACGGGAAGACAAAAGATGACAAAGGAAGAAAACGAAAAGCGTCTGGCCTATCTGAAGAACATTGTACAGAGCATGCCCGAACTGCCGGGCAGCTATCAATTCTACGATGACGAGCACACGATTATCTATGTGGGCAAGGCCAAGAAACTGAAGAGCCGGGTGTCTACATACTTTCATAAAGAGGTGGACAGGTTCAAGACGAAGGTGCTCGTGAGCAAAATCAGGGACATTTCCTACACTGTAGTCAACACCGAAGAGGACGCATTGCTGCTTGAGAACTCGCTCATCAAGAAGTACAACCCGCGTTACAACGTGCTGTTGAAAGACGGAAAGACCTACCCCAGCATCTGTATCACCAACGAATACTTCCCCCGCATCTTCCGCACGAGGAATATCAACAAGAAGACCGGCACGTATTTCGGTCCCTTTCCACATGTCTCTGCCATGGCCAACGTGCTGGAACTCATCGCCAAAGTGTTCAAACCGCGCAGCTGTCGGCAGCCCATCACCCGCGAGGGCGTGGCCGAACACCGCTATAAGCCCTGCCTGGAGTACCACATTCACAACTGCGACGGCTGCTGCGTGGGCAAGCAGAGCTACGAGGACTATCAGGAGAACATGCGGCAGGCACGCGAGGTTCTCAAGGGCAACACCCGTCAACTGAGCGATTGGCTCTACCAGCGCATGATGGCAAATGCCCGAATTATGAAGTTCGAGGAGGCCGAGCGGTTGAAGCAACGCTACCTAATGCTTGAGGATTTCGTGTCGAAAAGCGAGGTGGTGAGCCACACCATACAGGACGTGGACGTGTTCACCATCACCGATGACGGCCTGCGCAAGAACGCGTTTATCAACTACATACACGTGAAGAACGGCACCATCAACCAGAGTTTCACCTACGAATACAAACGCAAACTGGACGAAAGCGACGAAGACCTGCTCATACAGGCCATACCAGAGATACGCAACCGCTTCCAAAGTCGGGCAAAAGAGATCATCGTTCCCTTTGAAATGGAGTGGAAAATCAAGGATGCAGACTTCTTCGTGCCCCAGCGCGGCGACAAGAAACACCTGCTGGAACTGTCGCTCATGAACGGCAAGCAGTACAGGTTTGACCGGCTGAAACAGGCTGAAAAACTGAATCCCGAGCAGAAGCAGACCCGCCTGATGAAGGAGCTGCAAGCCAAGCTGCGACTGCCCAAAATGCCTTATCAGATAGAGTGTTTCGACAATTCCAACATCTCGGGCACCGACGCCGTGGCCGGTTGCATCGTCTACAAAGGCATGAAACCCTCGCGCAAGGACTACCGCAAATACAACATCAAGACCGTTACAGGCCCCGACGACTATGCGTCGATGCAGGAGGTGGTGAGGCGGCGATACAGCCGAATGATGGAAGAGGGCACGCCGCTGCCCGACCTTATCATCACCGACGGCGGCCGGGGACAGATGGATGTGGTGCGCGAGGTGGTGGAGGGCGAGCTCGGCCTCCAGATTCCCATTGCCGGACTGGCCAAGGACGACCGCCACCGCACCAACGAACTGCTCTACGGCTGGCCGCCGCAGACGGTGGGCGTGGACGTGAAAAGCGAGCTTTTCCACGTGCTCACGCAGATTCAGGACGAGGTGCACCGCTATGCCATCACCTTTCATCGTGACAAGCGCTCCAAGCAGGCGCTCCACTCTGCGCTGGACGACATTAAAGGTATAGGCCCAGTAACCAAAGACATGCTCCTAAAACACTTTAAATCAGTGAGAAACATCAAGGGTGCAGCAGTCGATGAAATTGCTACCATTATCGGCCCGTCGAAGGCCCAAATCGTCTTTGATTTCTTCCGTAGAGAGGAAGAAGAGGAGGCGAAGAATGAGGCGAAGAAACACGATGAGGAGAGGATAGAGGTAACAATAGGCCAGGATAGGAGGATATAGGAGGGGATAAGGAGGCAAAAAATCGAGGCAAAGAAGCACGATGAGAAGGGGATAGAGGCACCAATAGGCCAGGATAGGAGGATATAGGAGGGGATAAGGAGGCGAACAACCGAGGCGAAGAAGCACGATGAGGAGGAAACAGAGGCACCAATAGGCCGGGATAGGAGGATATAGGAGGGGATAAGGAGGCAAAAAACTGAGGCAAAGAAGCACGATGAGAAGGGGATAGAGGCACCAATAGGCCGGGATAGGAGGATATAGGAGGGGATAAGGAGGCGAACAACCGAGGCAAAGAAGCACGATGAGGAGGAAACAGAGGCACCAATAGGCCAGGATAGGAGGATATAGGAGGGGGATAAGGAGGATATAGGCCAGAGAAAGGAGCTGCCGAAGACGGAAGTACGACTTGGGGAACAGTGGCAATGGTATCGGCACAAGGGCGCAAACGCCACACAATTGCGGCGTAAACGCGGGGTGATTGCGGCGTAATCGCCCCGCGTTTACGCCGTATTCATAGGGCGATTACGCCGTTATCACAACACGATAAATCCATGGCCATGAGAAGATTACCCACACGCGGCATGGCCCCGACAAAGGGTTTCGCCATAGGGGGCCGGCCTCCGAGCCGGCCATCATCCCCCACCATCACCAACAAACCGCGCACACAGCCCCTCCATTTCTCCCCCATGGCATCAAGAACACCGCAGGAACGCGGAATTTACACGCTTATTGTTGGCCCATTCAAGGCTTTTCACTATCTTTGTGGGGCATTATCTCCAAAACGAATATGAGAATCGTCATCCAGCGCGTCAGCAGCGCTTCCGTCGCCATCGACGGCCACACGAAGTCGGCCATCGGGCCGGGCTACCTCATTCTGCTGGGCATTGAGGCCGCCGACACCGAGGACGACGCGCAGTGGCTCGTGCGCAAGGTGGTGGGGCTACGTGTCTTCGACGATGCCGAGGGCGTGATGAACCGCAGCATCATGGACGTGGGCGGCGACATTCTCGTGGTGTCGCAGTTCACCCTCATGGCCAGCTACAAGAAAGGCAACCGCCCCAGCTGGCTCAAAGCCGCGCCCCATGCCCTCTCCATCCCCCTCTACCGGCGGTTCTGCCAGCTGCTCTCCGAGGCGCTGGGCAAGCCCGTGGGCACCGGCGAGTTTGGGGCCATGATGGAGGTGGCACTCGTGAACGACGGGCCCGTGACCATCTGCATGGACACGAAGAACAAGGAGTGAGAGACCGCGAAACCTATATTCGGAGACTGAACCATGACTATTAAAGAAGCACAAGACGCTGTAGACCAATGGATTAAGGTCACGGGTGTGCGCTATTTCTCGGAGCTGACCAACATGGCTGTGCTCACGGAGGAGGTGGGCGAACTGGCCCGCGTGATGGCGCGACGCTATGGCGACCAGAGCTTCAAGCCCGGCGAGACCGACAATCTGGGCGAGGAGATGGCCGATGTGCTGTGGGTGCTCTGCTGTCTGGCCAACCAAACGGGCGTGGACCTCACCGAAGAGCTGCGCAAGAGCTTCGAGAAAAAGACCCGCCGCGACGCCACCCGGCACAAGGAAAACCCGAAGCTGCAGGGCTGACGACGGCCCACAGTATGGAAGAAACAGCGTAATCAACTAATAATCAACGATATGAACCAGAATTCATTAACTCCCAAGCGCGAGTCCAAGACGCTGAACATCATCGTCTTGGGCCTGACCATTATGGGCCTTGCATGGTTTGTCTACTATCTCTTCGCCCAGTACCACGACATGGCCGACCCATGGCAACAGGCTGCTGCACTGACACTTGTCATGCCCCTCGCGCTGAAAACCATCTGGCCGCTACTGCGTCAAGGCGCGTGGAAAGACAGGCATCTCTACATGAATCTGCTGCTCATCGCGCTATGGATTTGGAGCATCCGCGAGGCCTGCGTCTAAAACAGCACACGGCAGGTAGCAAGGTGGGCAAAGCCCCTACCCCACGGCCTCCGCAACACGAAAGTAAATACAAATAATAACGAACCCATCAATTCTTATGGCTTACACAAAAGACATTGAACCCAACACCGGCGCGGGCAGCCTGAAAGCCCAGGTAGAAGCCCAGCGCAACGGCAACACACAGCCTACAAACAAGTATGAAGCAGCACTGGCCAAGTACAACTGCAACGTGGACGAGGCCCAGGTGGCCGAGGCACTGAAGCGGCTCATCGCCGAGAAAGTGCCCGCGAACGACACCGTCGAGGTGAAGAAATTCCTCTTCGGCAGCGTGGAACTCACCTCGTTGAGCACGGCCGACTACGACCTGAAAATCATGGAGATGGTGCAAAAGGTCAACCGTTTCGACTCCGCCTACCCCGACCTGCCCCACGTGGCCACCATCTGCGTGTATCCGAACTTCGCCGAAGCCGTGAAAGACACGCTCGAGGTGGAGGGCGTTGAAATAGCCGTCGTATCGGGCAGTTTCCCTTCGTCTCAGACGTTTATCGAGGTCAAGGTGGCCGAGACCGCACTGGCCATCAAGGATGGAGCCACAAACGTGGACATCGTGATGCCCGTGGGCAAGTTCCTCTGCGGCGACTACGAGGGTGCGTGCGACGAAATCAGCGAGCTGAAACAGACCTGCGGCGACGTGCCTATGAAGGTAATTCTCGAGAATTGTCTGCTCGGAAGCCTCTCCAACGTGAAGCGGGCGTCGCTGCTCTCCATGTATGCGGGCGCCGATTATATCAAGACTTCCACCGGCAAAGACAAGGGCGGGGCCACGCCGCAGGACGTCTACGTGATGTGCCAGGCCATCAAGGAGTACTACGACAAGACGGGCATCCAGGTGGGTCTGAAGCCGGCCGGCGGCATCAACACCGTGATGGATGCCGTGATCTACTACACGATTGTCAAGGAAGTTCTCGGTGAGCAATGGCTCACCAACCAATGGTTCCGCCTGGGAACCAGCCGTCTCACCAACCTGCTGCTCAGTGAAATCACGGGCGAGGAGGTGAAATTCTTCTAAGAAAGAGCCTCCGGCTTACTTGTCGCGCTCTATCACATAGTCGAGGTACGCCCTGAGACTGGTCTTCACCGCCTCATCGCGTACCTCGTTTTCGATGAAGACCATGGCGTCGGCATGGAAGTCCCACATGCGCCTGTCGGCGTATTCTATGCCGCCGTTGGCCTTGGTGAAAGCCACCAGCCGGGCTATTTCGTCGGCTGTCACCGTGCCCATCCTCACCTTTTGGGCCAGCTGCATCATCTGTTCGTCGCCCGTGGCGTTGATGGCGCGGATGGCGGGCAGCGTGAGTTTTCCCTCTGCCATGTCGTTGCCCGTGGGCTTGCCTATCTCCGATTTATCGTAATAGTCGAAGATGTCGTCGCGTATCTGGAAGATGATGCCCAGGTTCTGGCCGAAGCGTTTGGCCGCCTGAATGTCGGCCTCGTCGGCCCCGGCCGACAGCGCGCCGATGGCGGCACAGGCCTCGAAAAGGGCTGCCGTCTTCTGTCTGATGACCTGATAGTAGACCGATTCCGACAGTTCGGTGCTCTGAATGTTGGACAGTTGCAGCAGCTCGCCGTTGGAGAGCGTTCGCCCCAGCTCGGCCAAATGGCGCACAATGGTCTCGCTATGTGTGTAGCTCATGTGGAGCAACGAGGTCGAAAGAATATAGTCACCCACGAGTACGGCCACCTTATTGTTGTACTCTGCATTGACCGACCGCTGTCCTCGACGCTCGCTGCTCTCGTCGACCACGTCGTCGTGCACCAGCGATGCCGTGTGCAACAGTTCCAGACCGACGGCGGCATGGAGCGTGACCGGCGAAATATTGCCGAAATTCTTGGCCATCAACAGGATGAGCATGGGCCTCATCCTTTTACCCTCCTGGCTGCGAATGTGGTCGAGCACCTGGGCCAACAGCCCGTCGGTGTGCGACAACGACCGGTCGAACAGCTCTGTGTAATCGTTCAACTCCGAGGTGATGGGTTGTTTGATGGTGGCTAAATAATCCATGAGCGCATTTAAAATTCGACACAAAATTACGGATTTTATCGGATAATGCACAGGCGATGTGGCAAAAAATTCGTAATTTTACGGGTAAATTCCACAGATTATGAGCAAACTCTTCCTCTTTGATGCCTACGCCATCATCTTCCGTTCGTATTACGCTTTCATCAATCGTCCCACCATCAACTCCAAGGGATTCAACACCTCTGCCGTGCTGGGCTTCTGCAATACGCTGCGCGAAATCATCGACAAGGAGCAGCCCACGCACCTCGGTGTGGCGTTCGACCATGGCAAGACATTCCGCCACGAGGCTTTCCCGGCCTACAAGGCGCAGCGCGACGAAACGCCCGAGGACATCAAGCTCTCCGTGCCTTTCATCCAGGAAATCCTGCACGCCATGCACATCCCCGTGCTCCAGGCCAACGGCTTCGAGGCCGACGACGTGATTGGCACCCTCTCCCGGAAAGCCGGCGAGGCCGGCGTGGAGACCTATATGCTCACTCCCGACAAGGACTATGGCCAGCTCATCAGGCCCAACGTCTACATGTTTCGCCCGCGGCATGGCGGCGGATACGATAAAATCGGCGAAAAAGAGATTCAGGAGAAGTATGGCATCGCCTCGGCTGCACAGGTCATCGACCTGCTGGCCCTCATGGGCGACGCGTCCGACAACTACCCCGGCTGCCCTGGTGTGGGCGAGAAGACGGCCGTGAAACTCATCAACCAGTTTGGCAGTTGCGAGGAGCTTATGGCCCATTCCGACCGGTTAAAGGGCAAGATGCGGGAGAAAGTGGAGCAGGCAGTAGACGATATTCGCATGTCAAAATTCCTGGCCACGATACGCACCGACGTGCCCATCGACCTCGACCTCGACGCTTTGCGGCTCTGCGATCCCGACGAGTCGGCCCTACGCGAAGTCTTCGATCGGCTGGAGTTCAAGCGGCTCTCGGATCGATTTCTTAAAAAAACACAAACTGCGCCAACCGTCGTTAACGCGCAGCCCAGCCTGTTTGCCGAATTTCCAACCGACGGTAAAGCCGAGCCCGAAAAATCGAATTTTGAGAGCCTTAAAACCGTGCCCCACGACTATAAACTCATTGAAAGTCAGGCCGAAGCCCGTCAAATTTGTGACTTTTTAAGGACAAATAAAATTTTAAGTCTGGATACAGAGACCACGTCGACCAACGCTTTGGAGGCCGAACTCGTGGGATTGAGCTTCGCCGTAAAGGAAAACGAGGCCTTCTACGTGGCCATACCGGCCAGCCGCGAAGAAGCCTTGCAATACGTCAATATCTTCAAATCGCTCTACGAAGACCCCGAAATCCTCAAGGTAGGACAGAACATCAAGTACGACTATGAGGTGCTCAGGCAGTATGGTGTAGACGTTCAAGGCCCCATGTTCGACACGATGTTGGCTCACTATGTACTGCAACCCGAGCTGCATCACAACATGGATTACATGGCCGAAACCCTGCTCAACTACCGCACTGTACACATCGAAGAGCTCATCGGCGCCAAGGGACGGGGCCAGCGCAACATGCGCGACCTCACCCCCCGGCAGGTTTATGAATATGCGTGCGAGGATGCCGACGTCACCCTGCGGCTGAAAAACGTGCTCGAGCCACGCCTTGCTGAGGCCGGCGCCGAGCGGCTGTTCCGGGACATTGAGATGCCGCTCGTCAGGGTGTTGGCCGATATGGAGCTCAACGGCGTGTGCCTCGACACGGCTGCCCTGGCCGCTACACGCCGCAGCTTCACCGAGCGCATGGAGCAGTATGAGCACCATGCCTACGAGCTGGCAGGCAAGTCTTTCAACATCTCCAGCCCCAAACAGGTGGGAGACATCCTCTTCGGCGAAATGAAAATCGTGGAGAAACCCAAGAAGACCAAGACAGGACAGTACGTCACTTCCGAGGAAGTGCTGCAACAATTGCGCGACAAAGCACCCATCGTCGACGACATCTTGAACTACCGTGGACTCAAGAAACTGCTCGGAACTTACGTGGAAGCGCTGCCCAAACTGGTGAATCCACGCACCGGTCGCATCCACACCTCGTTCAATCAAGCCGTTACAGCCACCGGCCGTCTCTCGTCGAGCGACCCCAATTTGCAGAACATTCCCGTGCGCGACGACGATGGCAAGGAGATACGCAAATGCTTCGTTCCCGAGCCCGGCTGCCGTTTCTTTTCGGCCGACTACAGCCAGATCGAACTGCGCATTATGGCCCATCTGTCGGGCGATGAGAACATGATCGAGGCCTTTCGCGAGGGTTTCGACATCCATCGGGCCACTGCAGCGAAGATATGGCACAAGGAGATGGCGGCCGTGACCGACGCTCAACGCAAGCAAGCCAAGCAGGCCAACTTCGGCATTATCTATGGCATCACCACCTTCGGACTGGCCCAACGCATGAACATAGGCAACAACGAGGCCCGCCAACTCATCGACGACTACTTCGCTACTTTCCCCAAAGTGCACGCCTACATGGAGCAGGCCAAGGAGCAGGCACGGCAACACGGCTATGCCGAGACGCTGTTCGGCCGCCGCCGCTACCTGCCCGACATCGTCTCGCGCAACGCCACCGTACGCGGATTTGCCGAGCGCAACGCCATCAACGCCCCCATCCAAGGCTCCGAGGCCGACATCATCAAGCTGGCTATGATACGCATCTGGCAGCGGTTCAAGGCCGAGGGGCTGCACTCCAAGATGATTCTCCAGGTGCACGACGAGCTCAACTTCTCGGTCTTTCCCGACGAAGCTGAGCGCGTGGAGCGCATCGTCATTGAGGAAATGCAGGGTGTCTGCACCCTCTCCGTGCCTCTCACCGCCGACGCCGGATGGGGCGACAACTGGCTGGAAGCCCACTAAACATCCCCTTTTTGTCTCCTGGGCCCATGCCGCCATGGCGGCATGGGCCTGACTTTTTTTATTGCCGGCCGCTTTTTTCCACGACTTTCAATGGTCAATTAGTTTTTTTTCCTTATATTTGCCCCAAAATAAGCGCTTATGAAAACAGGAGACAGAGTTTTGATTTCTCCAGACCTGACTAATCGTCCGGCATGGTCCAAGGCCACGATTATCAAGGTGGAAGAGAGTCTTTTTGCAGGTACCGTCATCTCTGCCAAGACAGACGACGGCACCATTTACTTTGGCTACAAGGATCTGTTCAAGCCCCACACCGAGGAAGCATGTACGCATTGAGTTTCGATATGGTCATTTCCGACCTCAAGCAACACTACGGCGAACCCTATAACAACGCCTACTTTGAAATCAAGGAATTGCTGAAGAAGAATGGTTTCGACTGGGTTCAGGGCAGCACCTACATGACGGAGAACGACGATCTGGCCGCTCTTGTCAAGACCATCATGGAACTTTCCAAGGTGGATTGGTTCAAAAAATCGGTACGCGACCTCCGTGGTTTCAAGGTGGAAAGCTGGTCAGACTTCACCACTTTGGTAAAAAACGCCTGACAACAGCGTGTCCAACGTAGGCCAAGCCCACCCTATTCAACTTCCAGTCCAGTGTCAAGGCACAGGCAGCCAACTTTCTTTTTTATTATGATAGAGCCCAACCAGGGTATCATCACCGTGCCCGACGAGCGGCTTGTGCGCCTGGCCGAGATTGTGCATCCCAGCCGCATCGTGCCCGCCACCTACGAGATTGTCAACTTTACACAGGGTGTCTGCACCCTCTCCGTGCTTCTCACCGCCGACGCCGGATGGGGCGACAACTGGCTGGAAGCCCACTAAACATCCCCCAACTCCCTCCCGGGCCCATGCCGCCATGGCAGCATGGCTTAGGATTTCTTGCTGATCCATGTCATCCGGCCTATAGTCATGTCAGACAAACGCATGATTGGGATGGAGAGAAGATAGCTCGACACAACAAGGGCAAGGAAGATAAGGAGGGGATATTTGAACCCATAGATGAAGTCGTGGCAGAACCGTTCGTAGATAAAAGCATGAATAAGCCACATCGTCATCGACTTCCCGCCAAGTTCAATCAGCACTTTCCTGCTAGTTCCCTTTATCTCCACATTGACAAACAACAGCATAAAGAGACATAGGAAAAACGGGCCAACCGCAGCCGAACCACTCAGACAATGCACTGCAAACCATGCGACAAACAGCAGCCTAACCAGCCATTGCCTTTCTTTCAGCAAGCTAATCGTCACACCTTTCCTGTCATGGATATAGCAAATAGCGGCACCAACCATAAAGGCAAAGGCCAGATCGAAATACGTCAGAACAAGGCTATACCACTCATGATGCAACCCAGACGGCGCAATATATCGGCTAATGGCATACATGCTCGCATAAGACAGCACCAACGAACCCATCAGAGACCATTTGAGCCCGATTTTATCAACCACCCGGAATACGATAGAAGATGACAGACTCAGCATGCAATAAGGTAGCAGGAACCATGCCGGGTGATTGTAGCCATCCACATTCACACCTGTTACATTGTCCACTATCATCCTCAAGTCGCCCGGATAATACGCCGGCAGCACAAAACTTCCCACGCCAATAAAGAGCAAAAGGATAAGCCAATAGTTCAAATACAACTTCGCCACACGCCTCAACTGCCTTTCAAAAGCCAGCATAGAACGCAAGTGAGCATAGGCAAGTCCATATCCGCTGCACACCAAGAAGAAGTCAACAGGATTACATGCTCTTGCAAAAACTGTGGCAAATGGCAAATTGCCCACCCAAAACAAAGGCGTTACACCGTCTGCAAAACTCAGATTGGAGAACAGATGCAGGAACAGCATCATCAAAATGGCAATGCCTTTGAGCATTGTCGTCTGTTCTTTCGACATAAATACAACATTTACAGCCATGCTATTATCACCCAAACACAAGCCTATTCACGTACCCATAAGGCCGCATCGAATAATAGCAGACATTCATTTAATCCATAAAAATACGAAAAGGCCATGCCTAACTATCTGCAAAGATACGATATTATTTTGTAATTATTAAGTAAATCACTACCGTTTTTCCTTGCGAGTACGAAACGAAGTACCTATATTTGTACCAAACAACAATACGAAAATAATGAGAACGACAAATTATACAGACCTTAGAAACAACCTGAAAGGGTATTTCGACAAAGTGGTTGACGACTGCGAGCCCCTGATTGTGCACCGCGGCGATAAGGAGAGCGTGGTGATTATCTCCATGGAGGAGTACAACGCCATCAAGGAAACAGAGTATATCATGCGCTCGCCAAGGATGGCAGACATCATTAAGGAGGGCGAAAAAGAGATTGAGCAAGGCCAGGGAAAGCCTGTCGATCTGGACAATTTATGGAAATAATTCTGCTGAAACAAGCCCAGACCGACCTGGAATATTGGAAGAAGTCGGGTAACAAAGCCATCATGCGACGCATTACCGACTTCCTGAAAGACATCTCCGAGCATCCCTTTACCGGCATTGGCAAGCCCGAACCTCTTAGATTTGGGCTTGTCGGGAAATGGTCGCGGCGTATCAACCACGAGCACCGCATCATCTATTCTGTGGACGAAAGCGGCAGGTTGTACGTCTACGTATTGGCCATGCGATACCACTAAGACAAATAAAAACACAAGCACCACCCTGCCCCGCAGCTGTGCCGCAGCTGCGTCTTTCGCTGCGTTTCCCCCGCAAACCTAAGGGTTTGTCCCGCCTTTTTCGTACCTTTGCACACTGGAATATAAACGTTTATCAACAGATATGGCATTAAAATGTGGTATTGTGGGCCTGCCCAACGTAGGCAAGTCCACCTTGTTCAACTGCCTGTCCAGTGCCAAGGCACAGGCAGCCAACTTTCCTTTTTGTACGATAGAGCCCAACCTGGGGGTCATCACCGTGCCCGACGAGCGGCTTGCGCGCCTGGCCGAGATTGTGCATCCGGGCCGCATCGTGCCCGCCACCTGCGAGATTGTCGACATTGCTGGGCTGGTGCGAGGCGCCTCCAAGGGCGAGGGGCTGGGCAACAAGTTCCTGGGCAACATCCGTGAGTGCGACGCCATCATCCACGTCATCCGCTGCTTCGACGACGACAACGTGGTGCGCGAGGGCGGTATGGCCGTAGATCCCATTGCCGACAAGGAAATCATCGACACCGAGCTCCAGCTCAAGGACCTCGAGACCGTGGAGTCGCAGCTGCCCAAGCAGGAGAAAATCGCCGCCACGGGCAACAAGGATGCCAAGGTGCTCGTGGGCGTGCTCAAGGCCTACAAGGCCGCGCTGGCCCAGGGACAGAACGCCCGCAGCGTCGCCTTCGACAGCAAGGAGGAGCAGCAGGCCGCCCGCGACCTCTTCCTGCTCACCACCAAACCCGTGCTCTACGTGTGCAACGTGGACGAGACGGCCGCCCGGGAGGGCAACGCCTACAGCCGCCAGATTGAGGAGATGGCCGCCCGGGAGGGGGCCGAGGCCATGGTCATCGCCGCCAAGACCGAGGAAGACATTGCCTCGCTCGACAGCTACGAGGACAAGCAGCTCTTCCTCGACGAGCTGGGACTGGAGGAGAGCGGCGTGAACCGCCTCATCAAAAAGGCCTACCACCTGCTCAACCTGCAGACCTTTATCACGGCCGGCGAGATGGAGGTGAAGGCCTGGACCTTCCACAAGGGCTGGAAAGCACCGCAGTGTGCCGGCGTCATCCACACCGACTTCGAGAAAGGATTCATCCGCGCCGAGGTCATCAAATACGAGGATTACCTGCAATACGGCTCCGAGAGTGCCGTGCGCGAGGCCGGCAAGCTCGGCATCGAGGGCAAGGAATATGTGGTGCAGGACGGCGACATCATGCACTTCAGGTTCAACGTGTAGGTAGTCTCCCCCGCCTCCCTCCCCAAGGAAAGGGCAACGAAATACCGGGACTGCTCACCAATTTTGAATGCTGAATGCTCAATTTTGAATTGCCAACGATCACAAAACAACGGGGCTTGCAGCTTCATTTTGAATTTTGAATGATGAATTTTGAATTGTTATACATTGTCTGGAACCCCAGCGAGGTGATATTCCACCTTGGCAGCTTCGGCATACGCTGGTATTCCATGTGCTGGCTTGTGGGTCTGCTGCTGGGCTATCTGCTCATGCGCCGGCTCTACAAGGAGCAGAGCATCGCCGACGAGAAGCTCGACCCCCTCTTTGTCTACATCTTTTTGAGCGTGCTCATCGGTGCGCGGCTGGGCCACTGCCTGTTCTATCAGCCCGACTATTTCCTCTCCTCGTGGACCCACTTCGTGGAGATGCTGCTGCCCATCCACCACATGCCCGACGGCTCTTGGAGGTACGTGGGCTTCGAAGGCCTCGCCTCGCACGGCGGAGTCATCGGTATGATACTGGCCATCCTGCTCTACAGCCGCAACGTCAAGGTGCCCGTGTGGACGGTGCTCGACAATATGGGCGTCTGTTCCTGCATCACGGCCACTTTCATCCGGCTGGGCAACCTCATGAATTCAGAGATTATCGGCAAAGTGACCGACGTGCCCTGGGCCTTCATCTTCGAGCGCGTGGACTCCCATCCGCGCCATCCCGGCCAGCTTTACGAGGCCCTGGCCTACGCCCTCTTCTTCTTCATCATCTACGCCGTCTACCGTCGGCGGCGCGACCGCGTGGGCACGGGCTACTTCTTCGGGCTCTGCATTACGCTGGTGTTCACCGCCCGCTTCTTCATCGAATACACCAAGGACATCCAGGTAGACTTCGAGTCGGGCATGCCGCTCGACATGGGCCAGCTGCTCTCCATCCCGTTCATCGCCATCGGCCTCTACTGCATGTTCGGCCGTAAAGGCATGCGAAAGCTCGGGGCCAAGTAGCCGCCGGCGGCGCATCACCGGCCCGCGCCACCGCCACCACCGTGTCATCGCCTCACCATCACGGCGAAATCGCAAGGCCGTTGCGCCGTAACCGCGCTGTGAAAACGCCGTAATCGCGCTGCCGTTACGCCGCAATCGCGCGGCGTTTACGGCGTCGTCGCAGGGCCATAACGGGGCCGTCACGGCGAGGCTGCCGCCCCGCCATCAGGCCGCCACCGCCCACCGACACGCACGCCTACGGCCCCACAGACCCACATTTATTTGAAAAACCCCAAAAAGAAAGGCCGCAATCAAGCGGCCTTTCTCGTAAATTGTGTATCTTTGTCCGTTGAAACCAACGCATGACCCAAGATCAAACAGATATGACCTACACCAGAATGACACCCGCCGAGGCGGCATCCCTCATCCACGATCAGGACAAACTGGCCCTGAGCGGCTTCACCCCCAACGGCAATCCCAAGGCCGTGTTCCGCGAACTCTCCCGCCGTGCCGTCCGCGAGCACGAGTCGGGACGGCCCTTTGCCGTGGGCATCTACACCGGTGCCTCGTCGTGCCAGAGCGTCGAGGGCGACATGGCCAATGCCCACGCCATCGCTTTCCGCGCACCGTTCTCCACCAACAAGGACTTCCGCACCCACACCAATCTGGGCGAGGTGGACTACGAGGACATGCACCTGGGCCACATGAGCGAGCGCATGCGCCACGGATTCTACGGCGAGTTCGACTGGGCCATCCTCGAAGTGAGCGGCATCGACGAGGGCCCCGACGAGTGCCGCGCCTACCTCACCACGGCCGGCGGCATCGCCACCACGGCTGCCCGCCTGGCCAAGCGCGTCATCCTGGAGCTCAACACCTTTCACAACCCCAACGCCCGACTGCTCCACGACACCTACGAGCCGGGCGACAACGGCTCGGGGCGGGGCCCGATGAACGTCATCCGGCCCTACGACCGCCTGGGCGAAAACTACATCAGCATCGACCCGAAGAAGATTGTGGGCGTGGTGGAATGCTGCATTCCCGAGGAGGCGCGCGCCTTCAAGGCCGTCGACGAGTTCACCGCCGCCATCGGAAACAACCTTGCCGAGTTTCTCGTGGCCGACCTCAAGGCCGGCCGCATACCGCCCCAGTTCCTGCCCATACAGAGCGGCGTGGGCGCCACGGGCAATGCCGTGCTGGCCGCGCTGGGCACGCATCCGGGCATTCCAAGGTTCAATGTGTACAGCGAAGTGGTGCAGGACGCAGCCATAGACTGGATGCTCAAGGGCAAGATTATCGACGCTTCGGCCACCGCCATGACCGTGACCAACGAGTGTCTGCAGCGCGTTTACGACAACATGGACTACCTGTCGCAGCACCTCACCATCCGCCAATGCGAGGTGGCCAACTCGCCGGAGGTCATCCGCCGACTGGGCGTCATCGCCCTGAACACGGCTCTCGAGTGCGACATCTACGGCAACGAGAACTCCAGCCACGTGTGCGGCTCGGCCCTGATGAACGGTATCGGCGGCTCGTGCGACTACGAGCGCAACGGCTATATCAGTGTCTTCACCACGCCGTCCGTGGCCAAAGGCGGCAAGATTTCGGCCATCGTGCCCATGTGCTGCCACGTGGACTCCACCGAGCACGACGTGGATGTCATCGTGACCGAGCAGGGCGTGGCCGACCTGCGCGGCAAGGGCCCCGTGCGACGCGCCCACGAAATCATCGAGCACTGCGCCCATCCGGACTACCGTCCGCTGCTGCGCGACTACCTGCAGCACGTGGCTCCCGTGGGCCACGAGCCGCAGAGCATGACAGCCGCCCTGGCTTTCCACGACACTTTCCTGCGTAAAGGAGACATGCGGCTCACCAACTTCGCCGAATATCTCAAATAGGAGCTCCGGCCCCTGCGCCTCTCACGCTGTGCTTTCGGCCAGCCCCTCCACCAACGCTGCGGCTCTGCGTGCCCGTCCTTTCGGGTCTCACGCGGAGCCGCAGAGCTTTTTAAGCTGAAGAAAAACTGAAAAACTCCCCCTCTCCGCGACTCTGCGTGAGGAGCGGCGGGCGGGAGACGAGGAGACGCAGAGCAGGAAACTGCGTGAGGAGGGGCTCTTAGTCGAGGCCCTCCTGCACCCTGTTACAGTACTGTTGCACCACGTCGAGCATGTCGGGCTCCAGATATGAGCACGCCTTTTCGTAGAATTGCTCGGGAATGTCGTAGAAAGCCTCGGCCAGTGCACCGCAGATAGCCGCCTTGGTGTCGGCGTCGCCGCGTGCCATCACCGCCTTGCGGATGGCGTCTTCAAAGTTCTCACTCTCCAGAAAACAGCGGATGGCCCACGGCACTGTCTCCTGACACGAGGCGTCGAAGTGGCCTTCTGCCCCTATCTTGTAGATGTCGCGCAGCCGCGGCAGCTCGTAGCCAAAATTACGTTTGACGGCACCTTCAATCTCTTCCTTGGTCATGCGGCACGTGCGCAACCAGTATACGAGCGTGGCGACGCACTGTGCGCCCCTGACGGCCTCCTTGTGCAGATGGCTGCAAATGGTGCAGAGACGGGCCTGGCGCAGCACCTCGTCGTAATCGTCGAACAGCCAGCCCACGGCCGACACGCGCATGGCCGCCCCGTTTCCCCACGAGTTGTGCGGCGCGGGGTCGGCCGCACGCAGCCACTCGCCGAACATGTCGCCGTAGCCGCCTTTGGGTTGAGGATAGCGGTTGCCCCAGTCGTGCAGGGCCGTGCGGTAGTCGCGGCCGTTCAGTATAGCGTCGGCCACGGCCACGGTCATCACGGTGTCGTCGGTGTAGTTGCACCGCGGCTTGTCCATAAACAGGTCGAACTGGCTCTCCGGCGTCTCGTCAAACTCGAAACGCGAACCGATGATGTCTCCGATAATTGCTCCAAACATGATAGATGAGTATTGGCTAATGGGTCATAAACTTAGGGTAACAGTGCTGCGACAGAGCCGCCGTGCACCGGCGTTCATCCCGTGAGCATGAACAGAAAAAGGAGTAGTGTGATGGTCTTGCCGGGCTTCATAAGCAGTCTGATAATCCAAAAAAGCCCTGTTCGCCCGCCGCAACAAGGGAGCTGTAGGCGTTGGGCCTTGTACTCCGACCGGGAATCGAACCCGGATCAAAGGTTTAGGAAACCTCCGTTCTATCCATTGAACTATCAGAGCCCGTGCTTCATCGCGTCGTCTGTGTCCGTCCAAGGGGCTGGCTGCATCCGTTCGAGGGGCTGCAACGACGCGTCTGCCGTGCAAAGATAAGGCATTTTTCTCGAAATCACAAGAAAACGACCGAAAAACTGTCACGCCGTGATGGCAGTTTCCCGGCTGTCTGTTGGACTTGCGCAGGGACGGTGCACGATGGGCGGGCTACTCGTCAGTGTTGGAAAAGCCTGGCTCCGTGCACCCAAGAAGAGGGCGGACAGGGCCAGGCTGCAAAGGATAGGCTTCGTATCGGGTCAGGCTTTTTTTCGTGCCGAATCAGGTTTTTCTGAACTTCTCGGTCTGTTCCCGGATGAGCGCGGCATCGTCAAAATAGTTGATGCGCATGGCCCGACGCACCTCGTCCATGGTCTGGGCGGCCGCCTCTCGGGCGTCATCGGAGCCCCGCTTCAGGATGTTGAATATCTCCGGAATGTCCTGTTCGTACTCCCGGCGGCGGCGGCGAATGGGGTCGAGCATGCGGTCGATGACGCTGTTCAACAGCTTCTTGCACTTCATGTCGCCGATGCCTCCGGCCGTGTAGGCGGCCTTGAGCTCGTCCAAATTGCGGAATTCGGGCCAGAAATCAGCGAAGTCCTGGTCGGTGGAGAAAGCGTCGAGATAGGTGAACACGGCGTTGCCCTCCACGTGTCCGGGGTCTGACACGTTGAGGTGCGTGGGGTCGGTGTACATGCTTTTCACCTTGGCCCACACGGTATCCTTGTCGTCTGAGAGGTAGATGCAGTTGCCGAGGCTCTTCGACATCTTCTCCTTGCCGTCGGTTCCGGGCAGCCGTCGGGCCGTGGCGTTCTCGGGCAGCATGATGCTGGGCTCCACAAGCACGGGCCCATAAGTCTGGTTAAACCGGTTCACCAGCTCGCGCGTGAGCTCAATCATCGGCTCCTGGTCCTCGCCGACAGGGATAGTTGTAGCCTTGAAGGCCGCGATGTCGGCGGCCTGCGACACGGGGTAGCAGAAGAAACCGAGGGGCACCGACGAGCTCTCGAAGCCGCGCATCTTCACCTCGGTCTTCACCGTGGGGTTGCGTTGCACGCGGCTCACGCTCACGATGTTCATCAGATAGGTGGTGAGTTCGGCCAGCTCGGGTATGCAACTCTGGATATAAAGCGTGCATTTCCCGGGGTCGAGGCCGGCCGAAAGATAGTCGAGTGCCACCTCGACAATGTTCTGGCGAATCTTCTCGGGGTTGTCAGCGTTGTCGGTCAAGGCCTGTACGTCGGCCATAAAGACGAACATACGCTCGTAGTCGCCCTCGTTTTGCAGCTGCACGCGACGGCGCAGACTGCCTACATAGTGTCCCAAATGGAGCTTGCCCGTAGGGCGGTCACCTGTCAAGATAATCTTTCCCATTATACTGTTTTACGTTCTGTTTGTTCCGTTTGCCGTGCAAAGGTAGCATTATTTCTTCAAAGGGGCCGGCTCGGGGCCCGAAAAATCGCGTGCCGCCGGCCGCACCACGGGCCTGTTGCCCCAGCCCCACGCCCTGCGGCTCATGTACACAGCCACCGTCTTGAGCCGCACATAGTCCTCGCTCAGGTACATGTAGCCGCCCAGAGCGTTGCCCGTTCCCCAGGAGTTCTTGGCCAGATAGTACCGCCGCCCCCGGCTGTCGCGAGCCAGTCCGCAGAGTTCCATGCAGTGGTCGTCGGTGGTGCGGCGGGCCTCGAAGTCGCGTTGCCGCAGGGCCTGCGCCGAGGCGCCGTCCACCCGGCGGGGCATCGTGGCGATGCCGTCGGCAAAGCAAAAGCCGGGCTCACTCACGTCGCCCTCCCAGCATACGGGGTGACCGGCGCGCAGGGCACGCTCCACATGGCGCATCATCACGCCGATCGGCACGTTCAGGAAGCTGTCGCGCAGCTGGTTGTCGGGCACTTCCAGCACAAAGGCGCGGCCGAAAGGATGGTGCGTGAAGCTGGTCACGGCCAGGTATTCGCCGGGCAGACACACGCTGTGGGCAAACTCGTGGGGCGTGTATTCGGCCCCGAACATGAACACCGCACGGGGCACATAGCCCGTCTCGCGGTCGAGCAGGCTCTCCAGCCGCCCGTCGAGCCGGGCCACTGAGCCCGCCCCACGCGCCACCTGCCGCACCTTGCGGGCCAGCACGTCGTAGTTCACGGTCTGGCGGTTGCCGTAGGCATCATGGTCTTCGGCCCCGTAGCGTTGCAGCAATTGCAGGGCCATCGATGCCGTACCGCGCAGCAACACGTCGGCCGTGCGTCGGGTGAAGAAGTAGGTACGGGCCTGGTCGGCGAGCAGCTGCCGCGCCAGATAGTCGGTCGAGAGGTTCACGGAGTCGCCCGCCATGAGGTGTTCCGACTCGATGGTGGCCAGCATGGCATAGAGCCAACACAGGGGGCTGCGGCCCTGATTCTTCACCGGCGTGGTGCGCACCACGGCTTCGTTCCTCATCCCGTCCACGGCCGAGCTCTCGCGGCCGCCCTTTCCCGCCGGACGCGAGCAGCCGGCCACGAGGGCCAGAACGGCCGCCGCCACGGTCGCGCGGGCAGTGATTTGCAGATGCTTCATACCTGCAAAGTTACGAAAAAAGCCGTTTTCGGCTTCACCTTCCTGCCTTTTTTGCTACCTTTGCACCCATGAATTTGCAACCCACCGACTTTGAAATCATGGCCCCCGTGGGCTCCCGCGAGTCGCTTGCGGCCGCCATTCAGGCCGGGGCCGACTCCGTTTACTTCGGCATCGGCCGCCTCAACATGCGGTCGCACAGCGCCAACCACTTCGACATCAACGACCTGCACGAGATTGCCGACACCTGCAACAGCCACGGCATCAAGACTTATCTCACGGTGAACACCGTTATCTACGATGCCGACCTCACGGCCATGCGCGAAATCATCGACGCTGCACGCGCCGCCGGCATCACGGCAGTCATCGCCTCCGACGTGGCCGTGATGGCCTATTGCCGGCAGACCGGCGTGGAGGTGCACCTCTCCACGCAGCTCAACATCAGCAACATCGAGGCCCTGAAGTTCTATGCCCGGTTTGCCGACGTGGCCGTACTGGCCCGCGAACTCAACCTGGAGCAGGTGGCACACATCCACCAAGAGATTGCCAACCAGCACATCTGCGGCCCCCTGGGACAGCCCGTGCGCATCGAAATGTTCTGTCACGGCGCGCTGTGCATGGCCGTCTCGGGCAAGTGCTACATGAGTCTGCACGACGCAAACCGCTCTGCCAACCGCGGCCAGTGCGTGCAGATATGCCGCCGCTCCTACACCGTGACCGACAACGAGACGGGCAACCAGCTGGAGATAGACAACAAATACATCATGAGTCCCAAGGACCTCAAGACCGTACGCTTCATCGACCGCATGATGAAGGCCGGCGTGCGGGTGTTCAAAATCGAGGGGCGCGCCCGCGGGCCGGAGTACGTACACACCGTGGTGCAGTGCTACAAGGAGGCCGTCGGGGCCGTGCTCGACGGCACATTCACCGAAGCGCGCAAGGACGAATGGGACCGCCGGCTGGCCACCGTCTTCAACCGCGGCTTCTGGGACGGCTACTACCAGGGCCAGACCCTGGGCGAATGGAACAAGGGCTACGGCTCGATGGCCACCGAGCGCAAGGTGCTCGTGGGCAAGGTAACCAAGTATTTCTCGCGTCTGGGCGTGGCAGAGATTGCCGTCGAAGCGGCGCCCTTTGCCGTGGGCGACCGTCTGCTCATCACGGGCAACACCACCGGCGCCCTCTATCTCGACGCCACCGAGATACGCTACGAGCTGCAACCCACGCCGCGCGCCGAGCAGGGCTGCCACGTCTCCATCCCCGTGCCGCGCAAGGTGAGGGAGGGCGACAAGTTCTTCAAGATTGAGAGCCTCTCCCGACCCCTCCCGTAGGAGGGGAGGACGACCGCCCGTTTTTCATCGAACACCCACCCCACATGCAGGGCCACACTCGGTGTGTGGCCGTGAACATGCCACAAAACAAACGACATACGCAACATGAATACCGACAACAACCCACAGCACGCATGCCCCGCTCCCACCGGAGAAACCGCAAGTAGCGTGCAATCCATCAACCAACTCCAGGACGAGGTGATCGAACAATTCGCCGATTTCGACGACTGGATGGACAAATACCAGATGCTCATCGACCTGGGCAACGACCTGGCACCCCTCGACGACCGCTACAAGACCGAGCAAAACCTCATTGACGGCTGCCAGAGCCGCGTGTGGCTGCAGTGCGACCACGTGGACGGCCGGCTTGTTTTCGCCGCCGACAGCGACGCACTCATCGTCAAGGGCATCATTGCCCTGCTCATTCGGGTCATCAGCGGCCACACGCCGCAGGAGATTCTCGATGCCGACCTCTACTTCATCGAGCGCATCGGACTGCGCGAGCACCTCTCCCCCACCCGCAGCAACGGGCTGCTGGCCATGGTCAAGAAGGTCAAGGCCTACGCTCTTGCTTTCAGCATGCAGCCCTGACACGCCATGCGCAAGCTCAAGACCATCGAGATGCGGCGGCTCTCGCTCGAACAGTTCCGCGAGGCGCCGAAGCTGCCGCTCGTCGTCGTGCTCGACGACGTGCGCAGCCTTTACAACGTGGGCAGCGTGTTCCGCTCGTGCGATGCCTTTCGGGTCGAGGCTGTTTACCTGTGCGGCATCACCGCCTGTCCGCCCCATGCCGAGATTCACAAGACGGCCCTGGGCGGCGAAGACTCCGTGGCATGGCGTTATTTCGCCCATGCCGACGATGCCGTGCACGAGTTGCACCGGCGCGGATACCACGTCTACAGCATCGAGCAGGTGGAGGGTTCCACCAAGCTCCAGCAGCTCGGCGAGTCACTTCGCGCGCAATCTTCCTCGTCCCTTGAGGGAACATGCGGGCAGGAAGAAGCCCAAAGTCCGTCCTTTGCAGGGGTGCGGGGGCAGGCTGTGGTCTTCGGCAACGAGGTGAAGGGCGTGCACCAGAGCGTGGTCGACCTGTGCGACGGCTGCCTGGAGATACCCCAGTTTGGCACCAAACACTCGCTCAACGTCAGCGTCACGGCCGGCATTGTGGTCTGGGAGTTTGCCCGCCATCTGCTTTTGGACAAGGACACGCCCCAGCCATAAGGGGCCACCGCCAAAGCTCAGGGCCACCTTCGTTTTGGCTTCAATCCACCTTTATTCCGGCTCCCGCCGGCATTCGTTTCACCACCACGCCGTTTTCACCCCGCGTCCGCGCCGTTTTCGCGATGCGATTACGGTGTTTTCGTCTTGCGTCCACGCCGTTATCGCGATGCGTTTACGGCGTGGTTGTTTTGTCCCCACGCCGTGGCCGTTTCCATATCCCGCCGCCATCACCCCACGCCAATACCGTACCAACCGGATCAGACCTGGTAAAAAACGTTAAACTCAACGCTCCATGGCCCCCGTTCCAACATTTTGACCTACCTTTGTCACGCAAACTAATCTACGGCACCAACGGCCCGACCCACATCGTCGCGGCCCGACCGCTCACATCAAGCACCATCAATATTTACCCCTTAATAATAACATGCCTATGAAGAAACTGTTTACAATCACAGCAGTATGCCTGTCGCTGGCCGCCAACGCCACCGCACAGACCCGAAAAACCTGGGACCTGACCAAGGGTTTCAGCGCCACTTCCATGTACTATCTGCAGCAGGATGCCGCAGCAGGAACGAACTGGGTGGACAAGAAAACCGAGAAGAACCCCGTATATTTTGAATCGAAAGCCCGCAAGGCCGGGCCGCTGACGGCCACCGTGAACGGCAACGCCGTGACCATTCACGAGACCGAGGGACTCGTCTTCAACGCCACGGGGGCCGCCCATCTCAACATCTACTCCAACGCCGAAGGCCAGTGCTGCATCTGGCTCAACGGCAAGAAAGCCCAGGACCAGCTGGTCATTCCCAAGGTGCCGGCCGGCGAGAAGATCACCATCGACTACGAGACCCACAAGGCCAACGAGGCCCGCGGCTTCAAAAGCATCACCGACGGCTTCGTGGATGCCGCAGACGGCGGCAAGAAGCAGTGGACCACCAAGACGCGCGACACGGCCGTCGTGGTGAACAACAGCGGTAGCGACGCCGACTATACCATCCAGGCCACCAGCGGTTTCCACATCTATTCCATCGTCATCGGGCAGGGCGACGCCCCCAACGACTCGAAAGAAAAGGTGGGATATGTCTATTCCGGCGAGCTCTCGGCCGACCTGGCCTATGCCCTGCTCTCGGCCGACGACGAGCTGCTGGTGACCCCGCTCGACGCCTCCACCACGCTCACGCGTGAGCAGCTGCAGGGCTTCGACCTGAATGTGCTCAGCTCCACCATCCCGGCCGACAATGCCAACGTGGGCCTGCTCAAGGAGGTGCAGCCCTTTGTGCCCACCCTCAACCTCAACGCCCGCCTCTACAATGCCTGGGGCTACGGCGAGGCCGTGCCCACCGAGCAAGTGGCCGGCGCCACCGGCAAGCCGGGGCTGCCGCTGTTCAACGGCCTCGATCTCATCGACGGCTCCGATGCCGGCCTCGGCGAAAACGAGAAAGCCCTGGCCTTCTCCACCGAAGCTCCCATCACGGGCGTGCGTCTCGGGGCCTACTATGCCGGCGACGACACGCTGGCCACGGTGCTCGGACAGCCCGACGTGGTGGCCATTCACCAGCACAACATCAGCCACAACGGCTACCTCTACCTGCCCCTCTCGGCCGAAGTGCTGGCCTCGGGCTACAACGCCGGAGCGTTGCTGGACAACGCCATCAGCATGCTCACGGCCTCGAAGGCCGCCATCACCGCCACGACGCTGCCCGCTTTCAGCGTGCACTACGCCCAGCAGCAGGCCACAGTGACCATCGGCACGGCCGAGCCCTACGCCCAAATCTACTACACCACCGACGGCAGCGAGCCCGCCATCGGCACCGGCACGCGCTACGACGGTCCCTTCACGCTCACACAAGCATGCACCGTGCGCGCCGTCGCCCAGGGACAGGGCTATGAACCCAGCCTCGTGGCCGATACGCTCATACGCATGTACAACCAGGCCGAACGCCCCGTCATCAGCGTGAGCCAGGCCGACGATGCCGCCACCATCACCCTGAGCTGCGCCACCGAGGGCACGCAGATCTGGTACAACATGGGGGCTTCGGCCGACACCGTGCAGTCGCAGAAGTATGCCGGCCCCTTTGTCATCAACGACCATGCCGTGCTCACGGTCTTTGCCACGAGCCCCGACTACGTGCCCTCCGAACTCGTCACGAAAGAGATTTTTGTGCAGAACGACAAGGTCTACATCGACATTGCCAGCCACTTCGACGCCAGTGCCGTCTATGGTGGAACCAACGGCAAGGGCATGTTCTCCTGGGGCACCGGGGCCGTGAGCCAGGCCGACACGTCGGCCGAACCCATCGGAACCAAGACCGATGACGACGGCATCGAGAGCCCCGTCTATCCCGACCGCAAGCCCGAAACGTTCCCTGCCGACCTCACGGGCGTGGAGTGGTTCCTCGCCTCGCAGGGGCAGTCGATGGTTTGGCAGAACATTGCCCCGGGCAAGAGCGTGGGCGACCCCAACGGCTACAATCCCCTGTCGGCCGCAGACCTCGACACACTGTGCACCAAGAACGACGTGCAGTTCTACAAATTCGTCTCCGGCGAGTACAATGCACGCATCCAGAGCACCCGCACTTTCCGGGGGCCGTTCGACCTCGTGGCCTTCCTGGGCAACGCCAACAGCACGGGCAATGTGCAGCGCATGGGCTTCGAGACCTCGGCCGACGGCCAGACATGGACGCTCACGGGCGACACCGTGGTCATTGCCCAGCCCCAACGGCTGTGGAAAAAGGTCACCGTGGGCTACCGCGGCACCGACGAGGTGTACGTGCGGCTGCGCCAGCTCTCGGGCAACTCCGGCTGTCAGGTCTACGACATCTACGTGATGGCCAACGGCGAGAAGTCCAAACAGCGCGAGGCCGAGCTGCGTGAGGCCTACCTCACCGGCATCGACGTGCTGCCCACACCCGACGCCCGCGCCACCGTGCGCGCCGTCTACAACCTCAACGGCGTGCGCCTGCCCGCCCTGCAGCGCGGCATCAACATCGTGCGCATGAGCGACGGCACCACCCGCAAGGTCGTGAAGCGATAACCGGGCAGGGGGAGAAGAGCCATCTTCTCCCCCTCTCGTCTTCTCCAATCCCGTCTCCGCGCACCCTCATCCTCCCCCATAATATCCCTCATCCTCCCCTATTACCTCCTATCTCCTCTTATCATCTCCCATCCCCTCCTATAACCTCTCATCCCCTCCCAACCACTCATGAACCATCTTTACTCCCTCCTCTTTCCCCTTCTGCTCTCTGCACCCGCCGCCGCACAGCTGCCGGCCTTTCCCGGTGCCGAGGGCTTCGGCGCCCTGGCCACCGGCGGACGCGCCAGCCGCACCGTGGTGCACGTGACCAACCTCAATGCCACAGGCCCCGGTTCGCTGGCCGAAGCCCTCAACGGCAGCAACCGCATCGTGGTGTTCGACGTGGGCGGCATCATCCGCCTGTCGCCCAGCCAGATGGTCTCCATCGACCGGCACAGCAACATCACCGTGCTCGGACAGACCGCTCCGGGCGACGGCATCACCATCTACGGCAACCGCGTGCTCATCCGCAACTGCTCCAACGTCATCTTCCAATACGTCCGCATGCGCGGCTCCATCCGTATGGCACGCTCCGGCTGCACGCTCACCATGGACGGTGCGGAGAACGTAATCCTCGACCATTGCTCCATTTCGTGGGGCCGATGGGACAATGTTCACATCAAGAATGCCAACAACATCACCTGGCAAAACTGCATCATCGCCGAAGGAATAGACCCGCAACGCTTCGGGGCCATCACCGACGGCACGCGCAACTGGACCATCAGCCACTGCCTTTGGGCCAACAACAAGAGCCGCAATCCCAAGATGAAGTGCTACGCCCAGATGGTGAACTCCGTGGTCTACAACGGCGGCAACGGCGTGGTGGGCGGCCACTCGGCGGCCGACAACTACCAGGACCTCGTCAACAACTACTTCATTGCCGGGCCGCAGGGCGGCAGCAGCTACAGCCAGTGGACCGCCACCGACCACCTTTACCAGCGCGGCAACCTGATGGATGCCGACCGCGACGGCCAGCTCAACGGCACGCCCTACACCAATACCGGCTGCACCGACATGGATTCGCCACGTCACAGTCCTGCCGTTCCCGTGACGGTGGAGACGCCCGAGGCCGCCTACGCCTCGGTGCTGGCCCAAGCCGGCTGCAGCCGCGTCCGTGACACACACGACCTGCGCCTCGTCAACCAGCTGAAAAGTCTGGGCACCGAGGGCCGCATCATCGACTCCGAGGAGGACGTGGGCGGCATCGGCACGCTCAATGGAGGCCAGGCACCCGTCGACACCGACCGCGACGGCATACCCGACGACTGGGAGAAAGCCCACGGGCTCAACCCCGACGATGCGGCCGACGCCGTGGCCGACGCGCCCGACGGCTACCTCTGGATAGAGCATTATGCCCATTCGCTGACGGCCGCAACCTCGGCGCTCGCCTACCCCATGGACGTGAAGGTGACCCGGCTGGGCGGCGATGCCACCACGGCGGCCGTGAGCTGGACCAACGCCGACGACCGCGCCACGGCCGTTTTGCTGGAAATGAGCACCGACGGCGGCCCCTTTGTTCAAATCGATTCTCTGCCCGCCCGCTCCACCTTTCGCACGGTCACGGGCCTCGACCCCGACAAGATGTACAGCTTTCGACTGCGCACAACCGACGGCCAGAACCGTTCCGCCTATTCCGCCGTCGTCTCCATCAACGAGCCGGAGGGCATGCTTCCCGGCGGCGGCACGCCAGCCGACACAGAGGTGCTGCGCCCCGCCGAGGGCAGGCTCTACCGCATCATCTGCTATGCCAGCCGCTACTTCAACAGCGGGGCCAACATCAACGGCCCCGCGCAATACCTCACTGCGGGCAGCCACAACGGCCACACCACCCTGAACGCCACCACCAACTTCGACTGGCAAGACCCCGCCCTGCTCTGGTCCATCACGCAAGACGCCGCCGATCCCACGCGCTACAGCATCCGTACCTACAGTCGTAACCTCTGCCTGGCCCCCGTCATGACCGACGAATACATCACGCTCGACAGCACGTTGGCCGCCTCCTACAACATCACTTTCGTGGGCAACTACCAGCCGGCACAGTCGGGCCGCAAGGAGCCGCTGGCCTTCTTCCGCATCAATTCGCCCGACAACCAAGGCTTTCAAGTGCGTGGCCGCTCGGCCTCGCAGTGGCTCTGGGGCAGCGGCACGGTGGTGCGCGCCGACATGATATTCACCTTTCAGCCCGTCAGCACCAGCCTCATCAGTCCCTCCACGCAGATAATCGCGACCCGGGCAGACAGGAGCCAAGCAGGAATGGACGGGAGCCAGGCCTGGAAAGACGAGGCCTGGTACACGCTGCAAGGCGTTCGCGTGAGCCGTCCCACCCACGGCATCTACATCCACCAAGGGCGCATCACGGTGCGGCGGTAGGCTCCCCACAGCAGCTTTTGCCAGTGAAGTCCGGCCAGGCGTGCACCATTCGCACCCTGACCGGACTTCGCTTGTATGCCCTCTTCCGCCCCGCCAAACCGCCTTGAAACAAAAAAAATAGCCGGACGGGGGTTGGGAAACGGGCCGGCCGACCGTTATAAGAACAACGTTGCACCCACAAAGACATGACGCATACCCCTCAAGCCCATTCCGCAGAAAGCCGCACGACAGCCACAGAACGGCTGTTTCGCGCCCACTACGGCCGTCTGTTCCGGCTCGCCGTGGCCCTGCTCCACGACGAAGAAGAGGCCCGCGACGTGGTGGGCGAGGTGTTTGCGCGGATGCTCGACGGCCGGGACAGCTGCTGCACGCTGCCTTATCTGCTCGTGAGCACGCGCAATCGGTGCCTCGATCTCATCAGTCACAAGCGCGTGGGCGACCGGCTGCGGCGGCTGCTTACGGCCGAGACGGCCCCCGATCTGTCGCCTACAGACATCATCGATGCCCGCTACAACGAGCTGCTCCGGCAGGTTGACACGCTGCTCTCGCCCAAGACACGCAAAGTGTTCCGGCTGCGCTGCGACGAGCAATGCAGCTACAAGGCCATCGCTGCACGCCTGAACATCAGCGAGGCAGCCGTCTACAAGCACCTGCGCCAGGCGGTGACACAACTCAAAGCCCACTTTAATCCCGACCGATATGAACGCTAACGACAGCCTCGACAGGCTGCTCGACGCCCTCGAGCACCCCGACCACTACACCGAAGAAGAGCTGCAAAGTCTGCTCCATGACGAGGAGACAAGGGCCGGCTACCAGCTGCTGGCCGATGCCGCCAGTGCCTACCGCCGGGCGCGGACGGCCCCGGAGCTTTCGGCCGAGACGCTCGACGACGAATGGCGACGGCTGACAGGCCATGTCCCTATAGCCGCAACGGCAGCCGACAAGACGGGCGAGGGCATGGTTCCGACGCGTCGCCGCTGGCACATGGCGGCCGTTGGCGGCGCTGTGCTGTGCGTGTCGGGACTGGCATGGGCCGCCATCCACATCGCCCGCCACACGCCACCGCATCCACTTCCCAAGGCTCCCGCAGCCGTTGCGTGCCTCGATTCGGCTGCCACGACCCCATCGGCCGCTCCCGACACGGCCCTGCTCCCGCAGCCCGCACCCGCTCCCCGCCATCAGTTTGACAACGCGAGGCTGGGCGACATCGTGCAGAAAATGGCCGAATACTACCGTCTTCGCACCGCCTGCCACAACGACGAGGCAGCCCAACTGCGCCTGCATTACCTCTGGGATGGCGGCCAACCGGTGGAGAAAGCCGTGGAGACGCTGAACCGATTTGAGAAAGTGAACCTGACTTTTGCCGACAGCACCATCACCATCAACTGACCGCCGCCATGAAGCCACGCCTCATTCTGCTTGCCTGGACCCTCTGCACGCTGTGCCCCCTGGCGGCCCAACGCATCACGCGCAGCTACCATCGCGTGCCGCTTCCCCAGGTGCTCGCCGACCTCGAACGGGCCAGCCGCCGCTATACCATCAACTTTATCTACGACGAACTGGAGGACTTCACCGTCACCGTACAGCTGCGCGGCCGCACCATTCCCGAGGCCGTGCGCGAGGTGCTCGGCTTCTACCCCATGCGGCTGACCATGGGCGACAGCCTGATTTTCGTGGAATGCACGCAGAAAGAGGGCTTCAAGGCCATGGGGCGAGTCGTTGATACCCAAGGAATACCCGTGGCCTACGCCAACGTGGCCCTGCTCAACCCCTCGGATTCCAGCCTCATGGCCAGCGGTGTGAGCAACGAAGGCGGCGACTTTGTGGTGCCATGCCACTGCCGGCGGGCGTTGCTGCGGGTGTCGTTTGTGGGCTATCGGACGCTGTGGCGCACGGTCGACGTGGGCCCGTTGGGCACGCTTCGCCTCACGCCCGACAGCTACACGCTGCAAAAGGTCAACGTGAAAGGGATGCGACGGGTGGTCAGAAGCGAGGTGGACCGGCTGAAATATCTCGTGGCCAACGACCCCTACGCGCTCGGAATGAACGGCATCGAGGTGATGAGCCGCGTGCCCATGCTCTGCGTGAACGACGAGACGGTCTCTGTTGTGGGCAAGGGAGTCACCCATTTCATGCTCGACGGGCGCGTCCTTGAGATGTCGGACGAGGGCATTCGGGCCAAGCTGCGTAGCCTGAAAGCCGAGGATATTGAGCGCATTGAGGTCATGACCATTCCTCCGGCCAAGTATAAAGCCGAGGCCAACGGCGGCTACGTGAACATCGTGATGCGCCGCGACCAGACGCGTGGATGGAGTGGAAGCCTCACGTCGTGCGTGCAGCGGCAGTACCGCAGCCGCCTGATACCCGAAGCGAATGCCAGCTATGTGTCGCGGAAAATAGAGATGTCGGCCAGCGTGAGCGCCGACATCGGCCATGTGTACAACCACCAGCGCAGCGTGTTCACCTTTGACGACGGCCGCCGGCGCACGTCCGACCGCACGAGTGAAACCTATTGGCCGCTGGCCGACGCCAGTTCCATCGTGAAGTTTCTGCCCACGCAGCGGCTCGAAATAGGGGCCATGGCCAGTGTGCACATCGACCGCACGCGAGGCCGCCAGACCGATCTCACCATTGAGACAGACAGCACACGCAGCACGGCCGACAAGCCGGCGGTGTGGAACCACAGCGTCAGCACTACGCTTTATGCCGACTGGCGGCTCGACAGCCTGGGCAAAACCGCGAGCCTGAACTACAATTTCTTCGGCAGCTGCGACCCTTATCGCAGCGAGAACACCTCCGTTTCGAGCGACGGGCGGGCGGAGGAGCTGCGCTCGTCGAGCCGCGCCCGCTACCGCATTCACGCCCTGAAACTCGACTTTGAGCTACCTTTCAAGGCCCTTCACGTGGAAACCGGGGCCGCCTACACCCACATTTCCAACCGCTCGGGCATCGTGGTGGAGAACCGGACAGCCGGCCAATGGATAACGAATACCAACGAAAGCAACGACTTCGGCTACTCGGAACACAGTGCGGCCAGCTACTTTTCGGCCCGCCGCGACCTTGGCAAACGGCTCCGGGCACAGGCCGGACTGCGCTACGAATACACCTGGACGCACGGCCGTCAGCACACTACCGGGCAGACCAACAGCAACCATTACGGCCGCCTTTTCCCCACGCTTCACCTCAGTTGGCAGCCTCATGAGGGCCACGTTGTCGGCCTGGCCGTGAACTGTGGGATAGGTCGTCCCAACTTCAACGACCTGAATCCGTTTCGCAGCTACACCACCGTGACCAACTATGTAACGGGAAATCCGCAGCTCACGGCGGCCTACACGCGCAACGCCGAGCTCAACTACAACAATGGACGGGGACTTTATCTCGTTCTCTACAACGACCACGGCAGCAACGAGACAGGCTGGAACGTGGCCTTTGGAACCGACGGAACACAGGTGGGCAGCCCCGTCAACGGCGTGCGTCACGACAAGAGCGGACTCTACTCCACCTACAAACGGAACCTGCTGTCCTGGCTCAACGTGCAGGCAGAAGCCGAAGTTTACTACCACAATGCCCACGCTGACGCGCTGTCCAACCTGCAATCCATGCACGGTTGGGGCCGGCGCGTGGGCGGCACGCTGGCCTTGATGCTCAATGCGCAGAAGACGCTCGTGGCCTCCGTAACCTGCCATCACGACTTCTCCGCCTACTGGCAGACGAACCGCACCGGCCCCCTGACCCGTCTTTACTGGGCTCTCGCCTACAGCTGCATGGACAACCGGCTGAAGCTGCGCCTGGCGGGCGGCGACCCGTTCCGCTGGAACGTCACCCACACCACGGCCCGCTACATCGGCTTCACCGCGCAAAACAGCCTGGACGTGCACGCCCGTTACCTCTCCTTGCGCGCCACATGGAGCTTCGGCGGCCGCCACATCAAAAAGGTATATCACGACAACCGCGACACCGAAACCCAGCGGGCGGGCAAGTAGCCCGCCCGATTCCTGATGTCTTCCCCATTATTTCAAATCACAAGAAAACCGTAACCGAATCACAAGAAAGTCATAGTTAAAAAGCAAGAAAACCGTAATCGACTACAAAATTCTTATAATTTATTTGTAGTCGACTACAAAATTCTTATCTTTGCAACAAGCAATCGAGGTACGTTTATGATAGAAAGACAACAGCAACAAAGCATTGAGAAACTGTTGGGAAGCCGCAAAGCCATCATTATTTTAGGAGCGCGGCAGGTGGGCAAATCGACATTGCTCAACCAATTGTTCGATCAACGCGAGGGCGTGATGTGGCTGAATGGAGACGATTGGGACGTGAGGCAACTGCTTGCAGATATGACTTCGACCCGTATCAAAGCTCTGATTGGGGCCAACCACTGGGTGGTGATTGACGAAGCACAGCGCATTCCCGACATCGGCTTGCGGCTGAAGCTCATCACCGACCAAGTACCCGGCGTGCAAGTGGTGGCTACAGGCAGCTCGTCGTTCCAGTTGGCATCGCAGGTTAACGAGCCGCTCACCGGGAGAAAGCGCGAATTTCACATCTTTCCACTCACTTATCAAGAGATGACGGCCCACACCAATCTGCTCGAAGAGCACCGCATGATTCCACATCGGATGGTCTACGGCTACTATCCGGAGGTGGTAACCTCGCCCGGCGAGGAGCAGACGGTGCTGCGTGAACTGTCCAACAGTTACCTCTACAAGGACATTCTCTCGCTGGACAGCATCAGCAAACCCAACAAGCTGACCATGCTTCTGCAGGCACTGGCACGCCAAATAGGCGAACAAGTCTCGTACAACGAGGTGGGGCAACTTATCGGACTGAGCCCCAAAACCGTAGAGCGATATATAGATGTACTGGAGAAGAGCTTCATTATCTTCCGCTTAGGCAGCTTCTCGCGTAACCTAAGGAACGAGCTCAAGGCCAGCCGCAAGATCTATTTCTGGGACCTTGGCATTCGCAATGCGGTCATAGCCAACTTCCAGCAAGTGGAAAATCGACTGGACACAGGGGCTCTTTGGGAGAACTTCGTCATAGCCGAGCGCATGAAAATGCTCAATACACAGGAACGATTCTGCAACTCTTGGTTCTGGCGCACCCAGCAACAGCAGGAGATTGACCTTGTGGAGGAGGAAAATGGAGCCCTTCGCGCCTTTGAGTTCAAGTGGAATCCCAAAAAGGGCAAGGCCAATATCCCTGCCTCTTTTGCCAAAGCTTATCCACACGCTACCTACACCATCGTCACCCCAGACAATGTGGACGACTTCCTACTACCCATCACAACATAAACCTACACCAGCCGGAACCACAGCCGAAACCCGCCACGCGGGCAAGTCATTCAGCTCCTCCCCGTCACGATCTTCTTGATGTCGTTGAGCTTGTTCAGGGCTTCGACGGGCGTAAGGTTGTTAATATCGAGGCCCAGAATCTCGTCGCGCACCTGCGAGAGCACGGGATCGTCGAGCTGAAAAATGCTGAGCTGCATGCCGTCGCGGCTGTCGGCCAGCCGCTCCACCGACGGTTTGCCCACGCTGCCCACCTCTGCATTGTCGGCCTCGAGCTGCTTGAGGATGGTCTTCGAGCGCGAAACGATGGAGCGGGGCATGCCTGCAATCTCGGCCACATGGATGCCAAACGAGTGCTCCGAACCGCCCGGCTGCAGCGTGCGCAGGAAGATAACGCGGCCGTCCACCTCCCTCACCGACACGTTGTAGTTCTTGATTCGGGCGAAATGCTTCTCCATTTCGTTGAGCTCATGGTAGTGGGTGGCAAAGAGCGTGCGGGCCCGCGACCGGGGTTGCTCGTGCAGATACTCCACGATGGCCCAGGCGATGGAGATGCCGTCGTAGGTGGAAGTGCCGCGCCCCAGCTCGTCGAAGAGCACCAGCGAGCGCGGCGACACGTTGTTGAGAATGTCGGCAGCCTCGGTCATTTCGACCATAAACGTGGACTCTCCCAGCGAAAGGTTGTCGCTGGCACCCACTCGAGTGAAGATCTTGTCCACCACACCGACTTGCGCGCGCTCGGCAGGCACGAAGCATCCAATCTGTGCCAGCAGCACGATGAGGGCCGTCTGGCGCAGCAGGGCCGACTTACCGGCCATGTTGGGGCCGGTAATCATCATGATTTGCTGCTTCTCGCTGTCGAGCCTCACATCGTTGGGCACATAGCGTTCGCCCAGCGGCATCTGCGTCTCGATGACGGCATGGCGGCCCTGACGAATGTCGATGGCGTCGCCATCATCGACGATGGGGCGCACGTAGCCATTGTCTTCCGCCACCTTGGCAAAGGAGAGCAGGCAGTCGATGTGGGCCAGCACGTTGGCATTGATCTGTATCTGCGGGATAAATTCCTGCATGTCGTTGATGAGTTCGGTGAAGAGGCGCGTCTCGAGCATCAGTATCTTCTCCTCGGCTCCCAGTATCTTCTCCTCGTATTCTTTCAGTTCGGGCGTGATGTATCGCTCGGCCTGGGCCAGCGTCTGCTTGCGTATCCAGGTGTCGGGCACGCGGTTGCGGAACGTGTTGCGCACCTCAAGGTAGTAGCCGAACACGTTGTTGAAGCCCACCTTGAGCGACGAAATGCCCGTCTGCTCGGTCTCGCGCTGCTGGATTTGCAGCAGATAGTCCTTGCCGCCGCGCGAGATGGCGCGCAGCTCGTCGAGCTCGGGGCTGTAGCCCTCGGCGATGACGCCACCCTTGCTGGCCAGCTGCGGCGGGTCGGGCTGCAGCTCGCGGCCGATGCGCTCGCGCAGACTCTCGCACAGGCTGAGCTGTTCGCCCAGCCGTTTCAGGCTGTCGTTGCCGGCGCTCTGGCAGTCCGACTTGACGGGCTGCACGGCCATGAGCGCATTGCGCAACTGCATCACCTCGCGCGGCGACACGCGGCCCACGGCCACTTTGGAGATGATTCGCTCCAGGTCGCCCACGCGATGGAGCTGCTCATCGACCGCCATGCGGAAGTCGGGCTGGCGGAAAAAGTAGTCGACCACGTCCTGACGGTCGGCGATGGAACGCGTCTCCTTGAGCGGAAACACCAGCCAGCGGCGCAACAGACGGCCGCCCATGGGCGTGACCGTGCGGTCTATCACGTCGAGCAGCGAGAGGCCGTCGTCCTGCATGGGCTGGAGCAACTCCAGCGAGCGGACGGTGAACCGGTCGAGGCGCACGTACTTGTCTTCCTCGATGCGCTGCAGGGCGGTGATGTGTTTGATGCTGGTATGCTGCGTGAGCTCCAGGTACTGCATGATGGCCCCGGCCGCCACGACACCCGCGCGCAGGTGTTCCACGCCGAAGCCCTTGAGCGATTTCGTGCCGAAATGCTTGAGCAACTTCTGCCGTGCAGCCTGTTCGGTGAACACCCAGTCGTCGAGCTCGAACACACAGTGCTTGGTGCCGAAGAAGCGTTCAAAGTCTTGCTTGCGCGCGCGCTCATAGAGCACCTCCTTGGGCGAGAAGCTGCCCAGCAGCTTTTCCACGTAGTCATACGTGCCCTGGCCGGTGAGGAACTCGCCCGTCGAGATGTCGAGCAGGGCGATGCCACAGGCTGCCTTGTCGAAGTGGACGGCGGCGAGGAAGTTGTTTTCCTTGTAGTTCAGCACGTTGTCGCTCAGGGCCACGCCGGGCGTCACCAGTTCGGTGATGCCCCGCTTCACCATCTTGTCCATCTCAGAGAGGCCCCGCTTGCCCTTGATGGCCTCGCGTTTCTTCTTGGGATCTTCCAGCTGGTCGCAGATGGCCACGCGCTTGCCGGCGCGGATGAGCTTGGGCAGATAGGTGTCGAGGGCGTGGTGCGGGAATCCGGCCATGGCCGTCTCGCCGGTGTTTCCGCCGTTGTTGCGCTTGGTGAGGGTGATGCCCAGCACGCGTGCGGCCTCTACGGCGTCGCTGCCGTAGGTCTCGTAGAAGTCGCCGCAACGGAAGAGCAGCATGGCGTCGGGGTGCTTGGCCTTCATCGAGAAGAACTGCTTCATCATCGGTGTGAGGGCCTTTTCGTTGTTTGCCATAAGGAATTGGGCTTGGGTTGCTTATTTGTAGTCGACCTTGATGACCACCACCCGGATGTGCTGGTCGGGCAGGTCGGTCTTCACTTTGGCGATGTGCCAGTCGCCGGGAAAGAAGATAAAGAACTCGTCGGGGCGGCTGTCGTAAAAGCGGGCCCTCGCCACGTCGTAGTCGTAATGGATAACATCGGGGCGGTAGACCGTGTTGGGCGTGCTGGTGTAGTGGTCGATGAGCCCGAAGCGCTCGGTGCCCCGCACCACGTACTGGAAGTCGATGTGGTGGTAGTGGCTCTCGGAACGCTGCCGGGCGAGGTCCCGGTTCTCGTCGTCCTCCACGCTGGCCACGAGCGTGGTGCCGGGGATGGGCGTGCGGCCCTTGGGCAGGGCCAGCAGGTCGGTCTGCTGCACCCACTCGAACAGGGCGCGCCACTGCGCGGGATTCTTCCGATATTGCAGGTAGAAGTCCACGGCATTCACCGTGGCGTGGGGCGAGGCCTTGGTGAATCCATTGCGCCATGCGCCGCTCTTCACCCACTCGGCGGCCTCGCTGCGCAGCGTCTTGTCGGCATAATACTGCGTGTAATAGCCCTGCGCATGCAGGGCGAGGGAGCACAATGCGCCCACGATGAGCGTCATGATCTTTTTCATTCCTGTTGTTTTATTTCTTTACAAGATTGCCCAACCCCGCCAGCAACGCACGCGCCAAGGGGTTGTTGTCGAAGTTTTCGGCCTCGTCTTCCGGCGCCGTTTCCTCGGCCGGCTCCATCTTGCGCGGGTCGCGCTCCACCACCTTGTAGGCCGAACGGCCGTGGATGCGGGTGCGCACGAAGCCCGCATCCTGCAAGGCGAAGCCCACATCCTGGTTGACATGCTCGCCCGGCGTCCAGTAAGGGTACTCCTTCATCAGCCTGTCGATGATGGCATCAACGTAGGTTGCTTTCACCTTCTTGCCGCGCGGGGCGGCCGAATAGAGCATGGAGACCATCTTCACCAGGTTGTCGGCCTCCTGGAAAGGCGAGTTCTGCACGGCCATTCCCTCGCGGTCTTCGTCGGTGAGGGCAAAGTCGGCGCCGCTGTCTATCTCGGCCTTGAGCTGCGCATAGAGCTGTGCGTAGGGCACGGGCGTCTGCAGGTCGATGCGCCGCTCCACCTCGACACACACCAGATGGGCCGCGCCGGCGGCGTCGGTCATGGGGTGCAGGTTGCCCGTGGTGGCGATGAAGGCCGCATAGCTGGCGCGCCGTTCGCGCGTGGCGCCGTAGGGCAGGCGCAGCACCGGCGTGCTGCGCGCAAAGAGATAACGGGCCACGGGCTGCTGGTCGGTGTTGTCCTGATAGAACTCGTCCAGGCAAAGCAGCAGGTGAGTGGTGACCAGATGGTGCACCTCGGCCGTGGCGCGCACGTGTATCTGGTCGGTGTAGTAGGGCCGCAGCTCGGGGGGCAGGATGAGGTTGCAGAACGAGGTCTTGCCGTAACCGTACTGTCCCACGATGACGGGCACGATGACATCGCGCTGCGGCACCTCGTAGCCCATCCAGCGTGCCACCATCTGCAGCATCCACTTGTGGAAGCGGCGGCACCAGTCGGGGTTGGAGGTGATGATGCGTTGGGCAAAGGGCGTCACATGGTCGGTGCCGTCCCACTCGTCCAGTTCCCCCAGCCAGGCCTCGGCAGGATTCCATTGCTCGATGAGCGTGGACTCCAGATAGCGGGTGAGCAGCGCGTCGGTGAGCCCCACGCCGTCGCGTCCGGCCTCGAGCACGAGCGTGTTGGCCGCCTCCTTGGACAGCGGCCTGAAGTCGTCGCTGCCCTTGGGAGCGTAGAGCGTTTCGCCGGTGAGCACGTTGCGGCGCAGCTGGCAATGGGATTCGAGATAGGTCAATGCGTCCATGAGCAGATGCTTGTTTTTGCCTACAAAGATAGCAAAAAGATGGCAAAAACGGGTCGGCCGCACCCCGTAAAAATGCCCGTATCGGTGCCTCGGCCGCACCGAACAGCCGCCGCCGGCCCGCCGTGGCCCTGCGATTGCGCCGCAAAGGCCGTGCGATTACGGGAAAATGGCCGCGCGATTACGGCGCAAACGCAGTGCGATTACGCCGTTTTCGCAAAGCGAATACAGCGTAGAAACCGCGCGATTACACAGGCTCTTGACGCAGACAACATGGTCTTTCGCCAAAAGCCACCGCGCAAAATTTTGAATTTTGAATTCTGAATTTTGAATTAATACGGCGCGGCATTTTGAATTTTGAATTCTGAATTTTGAATTACAACCGTCTTATTGCTCCGTGAACAACACCTGCACCATCGTCTGTCCCACGGCCTTGAGGGTGTTTTTGTCGATGTGTTGCAGGTCGTCGGCCAGTGTATGCCACGTGGGTCCGAACGAACTCTGCCGACAGTCAGGGTAATACGGAATGACGTCGATGCAGGGAATGCGGGCCGTCTGGTTCAGGGGCACGTGGTCGTCGGTAATCATACCGCCGTCGGCCTTGGGGAAATAAGAGCCGTAGCCGGCCTGGCGGGCGGCGCGCCAAACCTTTTTGACAATCTCGGGAGCATACTGCATGGACATGCCCTCCCGGTAGAACCGTGCGCCCTGACCGCCCACCATGTCGAGCAGGATGCCGTAGCGGGGGGCGTAGCCTTGGGGCAAGTGGGCTGCGAAATACTGGGCGCCGAGGGCCCAGGAGCCTGCGTCGTCGGGCAGAGAGCTCCATTGCGGCGTGCCCCAGTCCTCGGCATCAAGGCACACGAAGTCCACGCCGAGCTCCAGTTTCTGCCCGCCCTTGCCCGTGGCGGCTGCCGATTGCAGCAGCCGCGCCAGCTCCAGCATGACGGCTACGCCGCTGGCCGCGTCGTTGGCGGCGAGGATGGGCTTGCGCCAGTTCAGCGAGTCGGGGTCGTTGTCGGCCCAGGGACGCGAGTCCCAGTGGGCGCAGAGCATGACGCGTGTGGTGGCCGCGGGGTTGTGGCTGGCCATGATGTTGGTGCTGTTCAGCAGGGTGCCGTCGTAGCCCTTGAGCTGGGCCCGCTGGGTGGTGACGGTGCAGCCATACTGCCGGAACCGGGCCACGAGCCAGTCGAGACACTGCTCATGGCCGCGCGAATTCATGTCGCGCGGACCAAAATCGCACTGCGCCCGGACAAAGGCATAGGCCGAATCGGCATTGAACTCCGGGCCCACGGGGGCCAGTTTCTCGGCCTCCTCGGTCTCTTCTGCTTCGTTGCTGCCGGCCCCGGCGGCCTCGCGCCAGCCCTTGTAGACCCCGCTGGCATAGAGGCCGACGATGGCTGCGGCGGCCACGGCTATGGTTATCTTCATGGATTTCTTCATTGAGACTTGCTTGTTGTGGTGTGTTCTATCGTTTGGACGACTGCACAAGCGACATGACGCGCAGCCAGTTGCCTCCCCATATCTTCTGGATGTCGCGCTCGCTGTACTTGCGTCGCAGCAGGTGGAGCGTGAAGTTGACGAGCTCGGAAGCGTCGGCACAGCCCCGCACGGTGCCGTCACCGTCGAAGTCGGTGCCGATGCCCACGTGGTCTATACCCATGATACTGATGGCGTGCTCCAGGTGGTCGATGGCGTCCATCAGCGTGGCCTCGCCCTGACGGCGCAGGAATCCGTGGTAGAGCGTCACGTGGGCCACGCCGCCCTTGCGGGCCAGGGCACGCAGCTGGTCGTCGGTAAGGTTGCGCGGCACGTCGCACAGGGCACGGCAATTGCTGTGCGAACACACGATGGGCGTGCGGCTGATGTCGAGCGCATCGTAGAACGACTTCTCGGCACCATGGCTCAAATCGACCATGATGCCCTCGTCGTTCATGCACCGAATGACTTTTTCGCCGAACGTTGACACGCCGCCGTGCATGCCGCTGCCGCGTGCACTGTCGCAGATGTCGTTGTCGCCGTTGTGGCAGAGCGTGATGTAGACCACGCCGCGCCGGGCAAAGTGGCGCACGTTGGCCAGGTCGTGGTTCAGGGCCAGGCCGTTCTCGATGCCGAACATGATGCTCTTACGCCCCTTGCGCTTGTCCTCATAGAGGTCGGCCGGCGTGCGGGCGATGCTGATGTAGAGACTGTTTCGGTCGACAATCTGCTCGAGCTTGTTGAAGATAAGGTCGGCGTAGGCCGTGGGCGAGAGCTGTGGCGGCAGGTCTTTCAGGTCGGGATTGTGGCGGATGATGCCGCCCACGTCCACCTTTTGCGAGAACTGCTCGCCGAGTTTGGGCTGCGGCAGGTAGGCCACCATGATGACGGCGTCCTGCCGGCCCTCGGTCATCTTGTGCAGATCGTAGAGTATTCGCGGGTCGCGATGGTCGAATTGCACGCCCTGCGGAAAGAACATCGGCGTGTCGCAATGGGTGTCGAGCGTGAGGATGCGCTGGTGCAACTCCTTGGCCACATGGAAATTGTGGGCGCGGCTGACGAGCCATCGGAAGAGTTTCTGCCCCTCCTCGCCCAGCCATTCGGGATGCCACTGCACGCCCATAATGGGCTTGAACTCGGCACTCTCCATGGCCTCGGCCACGCCGTCGGGGGCCACAGCCGTGATGCGGAAGCGGCGGCCGGGGTCGGAAACGGCCTGGTGGTGGAAGGAATTGACGGTCAACCTACAGGCCTCAATGGCAACTCCTTCCTGGCTTTCCCCAATGGGGGAGGGGGAATGAGCGCCCATTCTGCTCTGCTCTGCTCCAGCGAGGGAGGAGGAATGAACGCCGTAGATCTCGGAAAGACAGGAACCGGGGGCGATGGCGATAGTGTGGGTGGGCTCGCTGCGGTCGGCATCCTGCGCGTGTTTGATGCGTGGATGCAGATGCTCCGCCGGCCGGCCGGCCTCCTTCCCCGTTGGAGAGGGGATAGGGGAGAGGCCGCGAGGGGCTTCGTCGCTGATGTCCTGCGCCACCTTTCCCCCCAACGCCACGGCCAGAGTCTGCATGCCACGGCAGATGCCGAGCATGGGAATCTGGCGGTTGAAGGCCAGACGCGTGAGCATCAGCTCGGGCAAATCGCGCTCGGCATTGATGCCATGAAGCAGGGGCGAGGGCTCGTCGCCCGCCCAGAGCGGGTTGTAGTCGCCGCCGCCGGTGAGCAACAGGCCGTCCAAATGGTCGAGCGTGTTGACCAAAACCTGCTTGTCGGCCACGGGAGGAATAAGGATTGGGATGCCGCCGGCCGCCACCACCTGCTTGTAATAACGGTCGCGCAGGGTGGCATCGCCGTCGGAATAATTGGTTGTGATGCCAATCATCGGGCGACGATTGGCTTCGGGGAACGTCGCATAGACGGCTGTCAGATGCGACTCAAGGTCGAAATGGTTCATGATTCTTCAAAGCTCACAGGTATCTCGCGCTTGATACTCTGCTCCAAAGAGATAAGCGTCTCGGTGGAAACAACGCCTGGAATGGTCTGCAACTTGTTGTTGAGCAGGTCCATCAACTGCTCATTGTCGCGTGCATAAGCCTTGAGAAGCATGGTGTAGGGACCGGTGGTGAAGTGGCATTCCACAATCTCCGGAATGCTGTCCATGCGTTTCACCACCTCTTTATACATGGAGCCACGCTCCAGATTAAGGCCTACGTAGGTGCAGGTGCTGTAGCCGAGGCTCTTCGGATTCACGTCGAAACCGCTGCCGGTAATGACTCCCGACTCCATGAGCCGCTGCACGCGCTGGTGGATGGCCGCCCTCGAGACACCGCATTCGGCCGCTACATCCTTGAAGGGAATACGGGCATTGCAGGAGAGAATGGAGAGTATCTTCTTGTCGAGATTGTCTATCTTTTCCATTTTAAACGTTTTATCATTTCGTCTGCTAAGTGTTAGCAAAAGTAGATAAACTAAATGAGATAGACAACAAAATGCACGGATATTTTCTCATATCCGTGCATTTTGCTCATGGTTCGCCCCTTGCAGGGGCATCGAAAGTCGTTGGCAGTTACTTGCGGCGGCCCTTGCCCTTGGCCGTCTTGGCTGCGGCGGCCTTGGTCGGAACGGCTTCCGCCTTGTCGGCTGCGGCCTCGGGAGCCTCGATGCCCACGAGCTCGACGGTGAAGATGAGCGTGGAATAAGGCTTGATTTGGCCGGCAGCGCGGTCGCCGTAGCCCAGCTCCTGTGGGATATAAATCTCCCATTTGCTGCCCACGGGCATGTTGGTGAGGGCCTCTGTCCAGCCCTTGATGACGCGGTTGCACTCAAACTTGTCGGTCTTCTGCCCGTTGTGGCGCGACGTGGCGTCGAAAACGGTGCCGTCGATCATCTTGCCTTCGTAGACCACTTCGACCGTTTGCTCGGCCGTGGGCTTGGCTCCCGTACCGGCGGTGAGCACCTTATACTGCAGCCCCGAGGGCAGAGTCACCACGCCGCTCTTGGTTGCGTTGTCCTTGAGCCAGGCCTCGTTCTCGGCCTTGTAGGCGGCGTTCTTGGCCTCGGTTATGGCTTTGATGTGGGTCTCGTACAGGCTGCGGGCCTGCTCCATGCCGACAATGGCGGTGTCGCCCTGCACTCCGGCGAGGAATCCCTCGTGGAAAAGGGCGCTCGTCAGCGAGTCGGGCGTGCCGGCAAGTTCCTTGCCCATGCCGGGGAAAATCTGCGAGGCGGCCTGCCTGGCAATGTTGGTGCCGGCCATATAGGCCGTATAAGCAGGATCGGACGACTTGGCCACGGCCTCGCGGTAACCCCGCACAAAGTCGGCCATATAGGCCGTGTCCACACCCAGCTGACGCTGCAAATAAGTCTCAAGACCCTGTGTGGCGGCATAGCCGGCGGCGTAACTCATGCTGTCGGACGTCGTGGTGAGGGCGACTGCAAGCGAAGGTTGCGCTGCGGCAGCCTTCTTGTCCTTGTCTTTTTTCTTGCCGGCCTGTGCCGTGCTGAGCAGTGCACCAGCCAGAAGGATGGTGCCAAACAGAAATAACTTCTTCATAGCCAAGCGATTATTTGCCTACCTTGATGAGTTCAATCTTGAAGATAAGCGTGGAGAACGGCTTGATTTGGCCGGCCTGACGCTCCTTGTAAGCCAGGTTCTGAGGGATGTAAACTTCCCATACGGAGCCCTCGGGCATGTGGGTCAACGCCTCGGTCCAACCGGGAATAAACTGCTTGGGCTGGATGGTTACCGGGCCCTGGCCGTTGGTGTAGGAGCTCTCGAACACCTTTCCGTCGATGGTACGGCCCTCGTAATTCACCTTAACGGTGGTAGTATCGGTGGGAATGGCACCCTTGCCTTCCTTGATAACCTTGTACTGCAAGCCCGAAGGCAGGGTCACAACACCAGGCTTTTTCTTGTTCTCGGCCAGGAATTTCTCACCCGCTACCTTGTTGGGACCGAACTCTTTGAGCATGGTTTGGCTCTTGATGGACTCCATTTTGGACTGGGCAATCTGGTTGGCAGCCTCCGTGGTGAAGAGTGCTTTCTTGCCCGTTGCACCAGTGATGAAGCCGGCCAGGAGGTTCTTCAGCGAGATGGTCTTCGTGGAATCGGAGCCAAACACCTCGTGATTGATGCCCTTAACCATCTGTGTAGAGAGCTGCTGGCCCACCTGAAGGCCCATGATGTAGGCCTGTTTCTTCTTGTCGTCACCGGCATTAACACCCTCGTTGATACCCTTGACGAACTCGTCCATATAGGTAGTGTCGATCACTTGGCCCTGCTCAATGGCCTGGCGCACGTACTGAGACTGGAGCACGCCAATGGCATAACTCATGGAGTCCAGGTCGGTTTTCAAATCGGCTTTGGGGGTGGAGTTGCCGCAAGCACTGAACGCAGCAGCGGCGATAGCCATGACGGCTAATGCTTTCAAACTTTTCATTGGTTTATTTAAAATTGTTCTTTTATGGTCTTTCTGCAGTTGATTTACTTGACTTTGACGAGTTCCACGTCGAAGATGAGCGTGGCAAATGGCGGGATAGACTGGCCTGCGCCGCGCTCTCCATAGCCCAGCGTGTAGGGGATGAAGAAGCGATACTTGGCACCTTCCTGCATGAGCTGCAAGCCTTCTGTCCATCCTGCAATGACCTGATTGAGGCCGAACGTGGCCGTTTCGCCGCGGCGGTAGCTGCTGTCGAACACCTGACCGTCGATGAGCGTGCCCTCATAATGGCACTCCACCTGGTCGGTGGCGGCGGGCTTCCTGCCGTTACCCTCGCGCAACACCTGGTATTGCAGTCCCGAGGGCAGGGTCACCACACCCTCTTTCCCGGCATTCTCGGCCAAGAACTTCTCGCCGTCGGCCTTGGCCGACTTGGCTTTCTCCTCGGATTTCTGATCGAAAAACGCCTGCACGGCGGCCTGTGCGTCTCCCTCGGAAAGGGCAGCCTTGCCGGCAAAAACGTCCCGCAGCGCCTGCCCGAAGTCGTCAATGTTCAATTCCGTCGCGTTCATCTGCTGGAGCTGGTGCCCTATGCTCATGCCCAACGCGTAACTAACTTTGTCCATTTCGTCGTTTATAGATTAATGATTAATGTGCAAAGTTACTATTTTTAATCGGTCGCCACACCATTATTGGGGAAAAATTGTTATTTTTGTGCAATAATAACAGTTCATCACGAAAAGCCTATGAAGAAGAAAATTGTGTTTCTCACAGGGGCCGGCATGTCGGTAGAGAGCGGCTTCAAGACGTTCCGCGGCAACGACGGACTGTGGGAAAACTACCCCGTGGAGCAGATAGCCTCGCACGAGGGCTGGGAGGCCAACCCCACTTTGGTGACTGAATTCTACAACAAGATGCGGCGAAAGCTGTGGGACGCCGAGCCCAACGAGGGCCATCGGCTCATTGCCGGCATGGAAAAAGACTACGAAGTGTCCGTGCTTACGCAGAATGTGGACAACCTGCACGAGCGTGCCGGCTCGACAAACGTGATTCACCTGCACGGCGAGCTCACCAAGGTGTGCTCGTCGGCCGACCCTTACGATGCGCGCTACATCCGCTCGTTGAGCCAGGCCGACAGCGACGTGGCACCCGGATCCACGGCCGGCGACGGCTCGTTGCTGCGGCCGTTCATCGTGTTTTTCGGCGAAAGCGTGCCCATGCTGGAGCCTGCGGCACGCGAGGCGACCGGGGCCGACGCGTTCGTTATCATCGGCACCTCACTCAATGTGTACCCCGCAGCCGGGCTGGTGCAGTACACACGGCGCGACTGTCCGGTGTATCTCATCGACCCCAATCCCGTATCGGCGGGCATCGGCCGGCAGGTCACCCACATCCGTAAGGGTGCTTCCGAGGGCATGGCCGAGCTGTTGCGGCTGCTCAGCCAGTGAGCCGCCACGGCAGCTCCACCCAGCCCCGCGGGCAGGGCCATGCGGCCGTCGCGACAGCTTACACCTCTTATTATATAGCGGCCTCACGGCCATACGCCGACATTTACACCGCCAACACAGGGTGCAGCCACTCGAAAGCTGCACCTTTTTCTTGGCGTTTCGCCCCGAAACCAACCGGCAAACCGCCTCCATCCCCCATCGTTCGCCCCCGTTGCAGCCCTCTTTCTCCCACACTCCACCCCCTCCCGGCCATTTCACCACCGCTTTCACCCACTTTTTTGCGCTTTGAGAGCCGCCAGCCGCAGCCGGAAGCCCCACTGTCGCCACGCGGAAGCCGCCGAAACGACATGCGGCCATCACGGTACGAATACTTTACACTTTTTTGTCGCACTTTGCCTGAAACTGCCGTGTAAAGCATATATTTTCCAAGCGTTTACGCCGTTTTTGCCGGAAAATACATATCTTTGCACCACATCAGTCCACAGCAATGAAAAAGACATTTATACTCTCTCTGACCCTGCTTGCGGCGGCAAACGCCGCGGGCCAGAAGCGCGCCTTCACCATCGAAGACGTTTATCGTGTGAAATATGCCTCGTCGCCAACCGTTTCGGCCACGGGAATGCTGGCCTACGGAGTGAGCCGTCAAGACCTGGCGGCCCAGAAATCGTACTCCGACATCCTGCTCAACGTGCCCACCGCCTCCGGTCTGCGGGGCATCGCCCACGGAGAGACCCGTGCCGTGACGACCGACGGAAAGAGCTTTTCGCCCTTTTGGTCGCAGGATGGCAAAAGCCTCTACTTTTTGTCGTATGCCGACGGAACAACGCAGGTGTACCGCCACACCAACGGCCAAAACGAGAAAATCACCGACTATGCACTGGGTATACAGAGCCCCGTGCTCTCGCCCGACGGCAACCTCATCGCCTTTGCGGCCGAGGTGTTTCCCGAGATAGGCGGGGCCGACGGCAAGGCCAACAAGGAGGCAATGGACCGCAAAGCCCGCAACCCCATCCAGGCACACGTAGCCGACGAACTGCTCTACCGCCACTGGACCAGCTACAGCGACGGCCGCTACTGGCACATCATCGTCTACAACATCAAGGAGAAAACCTACACCGACGTGACGCCCGGCCGCTTCCACAGCCCCGTGTTCTCGCCCGGAGGGCCCACGGGATTTGCCTTCTCGCCCGACTCGCGGGAGCTGTGCTACCTGAGCAACCACGACCTGCACCCCGAGGCTTCGACCAACTGCGACCTCTGGACGGTGCCCGTCGGCGGGGGCGAGGCCAAGAACATCACGGCCGAGAACCCCGCCTGGGACGGCAGTCCGCAGTACAGTCCCGACGGCCGATACATCGCCTACCGCTTCCAGCGCACGCCGGGCTACGAGAGCGACCGCTTCATTCTCGGCCTCTACGACCGGCAGACCGGCCGGAAAACCGTGCTCACCGAGCAGTTCGACAACTGGGTGGACGACTACAAGTGGGCCGCCGACTCGCGCAGCATCTACTTCCTGGGCCAGGAAAAAGGCTACGCGCCCCTCTACCGGCTCACGCTCAAGCCCGCCAAAACCGCATCGGCTCCCGGCACGACCGTCTCGAAGACGAACAAAACCACCCTGCAGCCCGACCGCATCACCAAACTGATAGGCCGCCGAGCCATCGGCAGTTTCGACGTAGACCGACAGGGCTACGTGTACTACACCTGGTCGTCGACCGGCCGCCCCGCCGAGCTCTACGTGTCGCGCCCTGACGGCAAAGCCGCATGGGCCGACGCGCCACGCGCCCGGCAGAGCCTGTCCGAGCTGCCCGTCACCCACCTGAACGACAGTCTCGTGGCGACCGTAGACTTCCGTCCCTCCGAGGCCATGTGGGTCACGGGGGCCGACGGCGACTCGGTGGAGTTCTTTGTGGTGAAGCCCCACGGCTTCGATCCCGCCCGCAGGTACCCCCTCGTCATCAATGTGCACGGCGGTCCGCAGATGCAATGGATGGACTCCTACCGTCCCGACTGGCAGGTCTACCCCGGCGCGGGCTATGTCGTAGCCTATCCCAACCCCCACGGCTCCACGGGCTACGGCCAGCAGTTCTGCCGCGCCATCAGCGGTTCGTGGGGTGGCCGGCCCTACGAGGACGTGATGCGCGTCACCGACGCCTTGGCCCAGCTCTCCTATGTAGACTCCACCCGCATGGGCGCCATGGGCTGGTCGTATGGCGGCTACTTCATGAACTGGCTGCAGGGACAGACCCGCCGCTTCAAGTGTCTGGCCTCGATGATGGGCCTCTTCGACCTGCGCTCCATGTGGGGCGGCACCGAAGAACTGTGGTTCCCCAACTTCGAGCTGGAGGGACAGCCGTGGAACTCGCCGCTTTACCAGAAGTGGAGCCCCTCGGAATACGTGCGCAACTTCGCTACCCCCACGCTCATCATCACCGGCGAGCGCGACTACCGCGTGCCCTACATGCAGTCGGTGCAGTACTTCAACACCCTGCAGACGCTCGGCATCCCCTCCCGCCTCATCATCTTCGACAACGACGGGCACTGGCCCAGCGGCCTGAAATCGATGCCGCTCTACTACAATGCCCATCTGGAATGGTTCCACCAATACCTCGGCGGGGCCCCGGCGCCCTGGGACAGCCGCAAGATGGCCATGCAGGCACCCTATGCCAAGCCATAGTCCGCATACTGCGCGGCGCACCATTCCTTGTTGATGCGAGAGGTTCCGGCCGGCACGGCACGGGGCGGCACGCCGCAAACTACACACCGGCATGACGCGAACGTTGCACCGTCAAGCCACATCCTTTATGCCGTCAAGCCGCAACCTTTGCACCGTCAGGCCGTAACGGCAAAACCTCCACGGCGTAATCGCCCCGTGATTACGCCGTAAAGGCCCGGCGATAAAGCCGTAATCATCACGCGATTACGCCATTATCGCGATACGATTACACAGGGCATTGGCGGCCGGGAACATGTTTTCTCCCTATTTAGAACACGTGTTTTGCCGTAGGGGCCGGGCTCCGCGCCGGCCCGCATGCCCGTCGGGGCATTCCCGCCGCCGCCTGCAACACCCCCACTCCCCCGTCCGCACAGCTCCCGCCAGATGGTGGGGGCCTTTTTACAAAGGAGCGATAAAAAGTCGACGAAAGTGCGGCCCGTCTCAGAATTTTGCCGTAACTTTGTGGAAAGCAAGCAAAACAGACGGAAGAAGAAACGGTATGGCGAAGCATTCCCTATGGCATGATGAATACTGGCTGCTGCTCATGCAACTCTATCTACGGCGGCCACAAGGCGTGAAGCCCCTCTACAGCCGCGCCCTCGTAGGCCTCGCCCTGGAGCTTCACATCGCTCCCGACTATCTCTACAGGCAGATGTTCAGGCTCCGGCAAATCGACACGCCGCGCCTGCAAAATCTTTGGGACAAGTACGCCCACAGTCCGCGGAAGCTGGCACGCGGCACGGCACTGCTCCGACAGATGATTGGATTCGGCAACTCCGAGGAGTTCTATGCCGGCGTGGAGGTGAACGAGTCGTGGGAGAAAGACTTCAAACCCGTGGCCACCACCGATACCGACGCAGAGCCAATCACGCCCGTTCAGCTCATCATGATACTCGATCTCTACTTCCGTCTCACGCCCGTCACCATGGCGGCAGAGACTCCCGAGGTGGCCGAACTGGCCCGTCTGCTGCGCCTCACACCCGAAAAGGTGGCCGAGGTAATGGCTGTCTTCAGGTTCTGCGACCCGTTGCTGTCGCGCGAAGACATCATCATCCACCCCCTGCTCACCCCTTGCATGCAAGTCTGGAAACGGTTCGGCAACGAGCGTCCCGAGAAGCTCGCCGCCCTGGCCGCCCAGCTTCAAGCCTATTTCAAAGCCTGACGCCCGCGCCAGGGCCCACCCATTCAGCCATGTCACAGAAACTCATCCAATCCCAGACCCAGCAGCAGGTGCAGCAGCAACGCCTGTCACAGCAGCAGATGCTCCAGGTGAAGCTGCTCGAGATGCCGCTGGCCGAGCTGGAACAAAACATCCTTACCGAGCTGGACGACAACCCGGCCCTGGAAGAACGGCGGGACGAACAGGAGGAGACCACGGCCGAACGGGAGCTGGCCGAAGACCGCGAGGCCGACGCCACCGACGAGCAATACGAGGAGAAGACCGAGCGCGAGGAGCGCGAAGAAGCCCTTGACAACGCACTGGAAAACCTGGGGAGCGACGACGAACTGCCATCGCCCGACCTGCGTGCAGCCTCGCCCGGCAACCCCGACGCCGACTATGAGGAGATTGTCTGGGGCGATACCACCTCGTTTTATGACAAGCTCAAGGAGCAGATGGGCGAGCTGGAGCTCACCGATGGGCAGCGCGACATCATGGAATATCTCATCGGCTCGCTCGACAACGACGGGTTGCTGCGCAAGGACATGGGCGACCTCTGCGACGAACTGGCCATCTACCACAACATCGACGTGGACGAGTCGGAGCTCGTCGATGTGCTCCACCGCCTGCAAACGTTCGACCCCGCGGGCATCGGCGCCCGCTCGCTGCAGGAATGTCTGCTGCTGCAGATAGCCCGACGACCCGAGGGGCGGCTCAAGGAACTGATGCGCCGGGTGGTGGAGAGCCACTTCGACGAGTTCACCAAAAAGCACTGGGACCGCATTTCCACCGCCCTGCAGCTCACCCCCGACCAGGCCGACATCATCCGACAAGAGCTGAGCAAGCTCAATCCCAAGCCCGGGGCCGCCCTCGGCGAGACGCTGGGACGCAACACGCAACAGATTACTCCCGACTTCGTGGTCGATACCGACGATGCCGGCAACGTCAGTTTCAACATCAACCGCGGCCGCATTCCCGAACTCAAGGTGTCGCCCTCGTTCAACGAAATGGTCAACACCTACAAGACCAACCGGGAAAAAATGAACCGCCAGGAGAAAGAAGCATTGCTCTATGCCAAGGAAAAGGTGGAGAAGGCACAGGGCTACATCGAGGCCGTGAAGCAGCGCCGCCACACGCTCTACGTCACGATGAAGGCCATCATAGGCTGGCAAAAGAAGTTCTTTCAGGACGGCGACGAGGCCGATCTGCGCCCCATGATCCTCAAAGACATCGCCGAAAAGACCGGCCTCGACATTTCGACGATCTCCCGTGTGAGCAACATCAAGTATGCACAGACCCGTTGGGGCACCTACCCGCTGCGCTTCTTCTTCACCGACGGCTACGTCACCAAGAACGGAGAGGAGATGTCAACCCGCAAGATCAAGCTCGCCCTTAAGGACATGATTGGCCGTGAGGACAAGCGTCGGCCCCTCAGCGACGACGCCCTGGCCGCCGAAATGAAGAAGAAAGGCTTCCCCATCGCCCGCCGCACGGTGGCCAAATACCGCGAGCAGCTGGGGCTACCCGTGGCCCGGCTCCGCAAGAGTTAACATGAAAGAAAAGAATATCATCCTCACGGCACGCGTGATGAGCATGCTGCTCACCCCGTTCTACCTGCCGCTGGTAGGCCTCATTGCCCTGTTTATGTTCAGTTACATGAGCCTCATGCCCTGGCAATACAAGCTCATGGTAGTGGGCATGGTCTATCTGTTCACCATTCTTTTGCCCACCCTTCTCATCCACGGCTACCGCCGTTATCAGGGTTGGACGCCCCTCGAACTGGGGCGCAAGGAGCGGCGAATGGTACCTTATATTATAGCCATCCTCTGCTACTTCGCCTGCTACTACCTCATGAGCATGATGCGCATACCCCAGTTCATGGCCAACATTCTGGTGGCGGCGCTGGTTATTCAAGTGGTTTGCGCCGTCATCAATGTGTGGTGGAAGATTTCCACCCACACCGCAGCCATCGGCGGATTCGAGGGGGCGCTGCTGGCTTTCTCGGTCATCTTCGCCTTCAATCCCCTGTGGTGGTTCTGCGTCATCCTCATCATCGCCGGCATGGTAGGCAGCAGCCGCATGATTTTGCGCCAGCACACGCTCATGCAAGTGGTGGCCGGGTTCCTCGTAGGCATGGTTGCCGGATTCTGGATGATTATATAAACGCGTAAATTTCAAAGCATACACGACATGAAACCAGTTATCAGCATCATCATGGGTTCCACAAGCGACCTGCCCGTTATGGAGAAAGCTTGCAAGTGGCTGAACGACCAACAGATTCCCTTCGAGGTGAACGCGCTCTCCGCCCACCGCACGCCCGAGGCCGTAGAACGGTTTGCCCGCGAAGCCAAGGGCCGTGGCATCAAGGTCATCATTGCGGCGGCCGGCATGGCGGCAGCCCTGCCCGGTGTCATCGCGGCCTCCACGCCGCTGCCGGTCATCGGCGTGCCCGTCAAAGGAATGCTCGACGGTCTCGACGCAATGCTCAGCATCATCCAGATGCCGCCGGGCATCCCCGTGGCCACGGTGGGCGTCAATGCGGCCCAGAATGCGGCTGTGCTGGCGGCCGAAATGATAGCCATCGCCGACGAAGAAGTGGCTGCCAAGGTCGCCGACTGGAAGTCGGGCCTCGGCCAAAAGATAGAAAAGGCCAACGCAGAGCTCGCTGCCATCAAGGACTACGAGTACAAATGTAACTGAGCGCAGGCCATCAAACGCAAAGCATATGATAGACTTGTTCAACTATCGACGGCGCGAAACCACCGAAGTGCACGTGGGCGCGCTCGGCATGGGCGGCGGCAACCCGGTGCGAATCCAGTCGATGACCACCACCGACACCAACGACACGGAGGCCAGTGTGGCCCAATCGGAGCGCATTATCAAGGCCGGAGGCGAGCTCGTGCGCCTCACCACGCAGGGCATTCGCGAGGCCGAGAACCTCAAAAACATCAATGCCGGCATCCGTGCCGACGGCTTCAGCACGCCCCTTGTGGCCGACGTCCACTTCAATCCGAACGTGGCCGACGTGGCGGCGAGGTACGCAGAGAAGGTGCGTGTCAACCCCGGCAACTACGTTGATCCCGCCCGACGCTTCGTCAAGCTGGAGTACACCGACGAGGAATACGCGCAGGAACTGCAAAAGATAGAAGCCCGTTTCGTGCCGTTCCTCAACATCTGCAAGGCCAACCACACGGCCATCCGCATCGGTGTGAACCACGGTTCGCTCTCCGATCGCATCCGAAACCGCTACGGCGACACGCCCGAGGGCATCGTAGAAAGCTGTATGGAGTTCCTGCGCATCTGCCGGCGCGAGCAGTTTGCCGACGTGGTCATCTCCATCAAAGCCAGCAACACGGTGGTGATGGTGCGGTCGGTGCGCCTGCTTGTGGCCCGGATGGAGGCCGAAGACATGCACTACCCCCTGCATTTAGGCGTTACCGAGGCCGGCGAGGGCGAGGACGGGCGCATCAAGAGCGCGGTGGGCATCGGGGCTCTGCTGGCCGACGGCATCGGCGACACCATCCGCGTGTCGCTCTCCGAAGAGCCCGAGGCCGAGATTCCCGTGGCCCGCCATCTGGCCGACTACGTGGGGCGCAAGGCCGGCCACCTCGTCATTCCGGGCGAAACCTACGCCAATTTCGACTGGTTGCACCCCGAATGCCGCCACACCCAGCCCGTGAACATCGTTGGTGGGCACCATGTTCCCATTGTCATCGGGGCCTCCCCAGACCCCTCCAACGGGAGGGAAGATGCTGCTTGTGACGCAGCCCAGCCTGCAACGAGCGGCAAGCCCAAGGCCGATTTCCTCTATGCGGGCGGCACATTGCCCGAGCAAATCGTGCCCGGACAGAGGTATATCGTGGACTATCAGCTCTACGCCCGGCTCCAACAACAGGGCCAAACGGCTCCCGCCACCACCAGAAATGAGGCAAACGAGGCCGGAAATGAGACAAATGAGGCCGCAACCGGCAGCGACAAGGCCGTCGTGACCCACGGAGGAGCCACATTCTACCCCATTTTCCCCGTTGTAGCCATGCCGTTCATTGGCCTGGTGCAAGCCAAGATGAAGTTTCTCGTGTTGCAATTCGGCACGCCCAGCGAGGAGTATATCCCCTGCCTCAAGGCCCATCCCGAGGTGGTGGTGGTGTGTACAAGCAACCATCAGAACCGGCTTGGCGAGCAGCGGGCCCTCGTCCACGAAATGATGGCGGCCGGAGTAACCAATCCCGTGGTCTTCGCCCAGATGTACCGGCTCAACGACAAGGAGGAGTTCCAGCTCCGGGCAGCCGCCGACATGGGCGCCCTGATGATTGACGGGCTCACCGACGGCATCTGGCTCATGAACGAAGGAAGCGTCGGCACGGCCGACATCACCGACACGGCGTTCGGCATTCTACAGGCCGCACGCCTGCGTACAAGCAAGACCGAGTACATCAGCTGCCCGGGATGCGGCCGCACGCTCTACGACTTGCGCGAGACCATAGCCCGCATTCGCCAGGCCACAACCGCCATGAAAGGCCTCAAGATAGGCATCATGGGATGCATCGTGAACGGTCCCGGCGAGATGGCCGACGCCGACTACGGCTACGTGGGGGCCGGCCCCCACCGCGTTTCGCTCTACCGCCGGCAGGAGTGCGTGGAGAAAAACATCCCCGAGGAGGAGGCCGTGGACCGCCTGCTGCAGCTCATCGAGAACGACCGCCGCCGGCAATCGTGACCCGCCGGACTCCTATTCACAACTCTCCAATCCCCCGTCCACACCCCTCCAACCCCACATTCGCAATCCCTCATCAACGCCATACACCATGACAGGAAGAACAATCAAGGAGATGGAACTCCGCAAAGCCTACACGCCGGCCGAGACCCGGTACGACGATGCCGCCGCCCTCTACCGCCGATGCGGCCGCTCGGGCGTGCTGTTGCCCAAGGTGAGCCTGGGCTTCTGGCACAATTTCGGCAGCGGTGACTCCTACGAACGCGCACGCGCCATCGCCCACTACGCCTTCGACCACGGCGTGACTCACTTCGATTTGGCCAACAATTACGGCCCTCCCTACGGCTCGGCCGAGGAGACATTGGGCCGTCTGATGACCGACGATTTCCGTCCGCACCGCGACGAACTCTTCATTGCCACCAAGGCCGGCTACGACATTTGGCCCGGCCCCTACGGCAACTGGGGCTCGCGCAAGCACCTCATGGCCAGCCTCGACCAGAGTCTTCGCCGCATGAACATGGACTACGTGGACCTGTTCTACAGCCACCGCTACGACCCGGAAACGCCTCTCGAAGAGACGTTGCAGGCCTTGGTCGACATCGTGCGCCAGGGCAAGGCCCTCTATGTGGGCCTCTCCCGCTGGCCGTTGGAAGCGCTGAAGACGGCCCATGCCTACCTGCTCGCCCACGATGTGCCCCTGCTTGTCTATCAGGGACGCATCAATTTGCTCGACCGCGGCCCCATTGAGGAGGGCATTCTCGACTATTGCCGCGACGCGGGCATCGGCTTCGTCAGCTTCTCGCCACTGGCCCAGGGTCTGCTCACCGACCGTTATCTGCACGGCGTGCCCGACGACTCGCGCATGGCCGTCGGCAAATTCCTGAAGCGCGAACAGCTCACCCCCGAGCTGCTCACCCGCTTGCAGCAGCTCAACGTCACGGCCGCCACGCGCGGAGAGACGCTGGCCGAGATGGCCCTGGCCTGGATATTGCACCAGCCCGGCATCACCAGCGTGCTCGCAGGAGCCAGCAGTCCCGAGCAGTTGGCCAAGAACCTCAAGGCCATCCACGCCGAGCCCTTCGACTTTTAAGGGCCGCGAGGCCCCGCCCTAACCGACCATGCACATCGTCATCAACCCGAAATACGCGTCGCTGCACGACTTCATTGCCCACATACCCAGCCGCTTCGACCACGAGGGCCACGAGATTTACCGTGCCCGCAACGTCATCAAGGTGATGCGGGCACCCGACGGAACGCTCGTCAACGTGAAGCGCTACCATGTGCCCCACGGCCCCAACCGCCTCATATACTCCTGGAACCTGCGCAAGCCCAAGTGTCGGCGGGCCTACGAATACCCTTTCAAGCTGCTCGCTCGGGGCATCGAAACACCCGAGCCCATCGCCGTGATGGAAGAGCGGGGAACGCTCCATCTGCTGGGCTACAGCTACTTCGTGAGCGTGCAATGTCCCTACGAACACACGCTCTATGAGGTGGGCAACGCCCCCGAAGGCAGCTATGAGGCACTGGCCGAAGCCCTGGCAACCTTCTCCGCCGACATGCACCTCAAGGGTGTGATGCACAAGGACTACACGCCCGGCAACGTGCTCTGGACGCGCGACGAGGCAGGCTACCACTTCGCATTGGTCGACATCAACCGCATGCACTTCGGGCCCGTGAGCCTGCGCCAGGGGCTCTACAACATGCGGCGCTTCTGGGGCCCACGGCGGTTCAGCGAGTTGCTGGCCGCCCGCTACGCCACATTGCGCCACGCCGACCCCGCCCAAGCCGTGGCCTACATGCTGCGCGAGCGGGCCCGTTTCTGGGCGCACTTTGCCCGGAAACACCCTGTTCCTTTCGACCTTTAACCCTCCTCCCATGAACCGAAAGCTCTACTACACGCTCCACAGCGGCAAGAACAACAAGGCGCTCTACTATCTGCGCAGCTACATCAGGCTCCATACGCCCCGCTGCATCCTGCGCCCGTGGCTCGCCCGCCGGCTGCGCGCCATCGACAGCCGCCCCGACCGCGACGCCATTCTGCGGCGGGCCGACTACTATTGCCGGCTCACCGCCGACACGCCTTTCTGCGAAGCCGACTTCATGGCCCGCTCCACCGCGCTGGGCCGGCAGCCCATGACGCGGCAAAAGGTGTACTATCTCGACACGATGCAGTATGCCCGCTGGTTCCCCCAACGGCTCAGATGGCTGCTCGAAGAGGGAGACGTGGACTATCTCCTGCCGTTGCCGGCCATCACCAAGAGCCGTCCCCTGCAGGGCGACAACCGCTGCTCGGTGCTGCTCAACCTCGACAAGGTGCGCCATTTTATCTTTGTTGACGACCGCAAGACCTTTGCACAGAAGAAAGACGGCTGCATTTTCCGCGGCCGCATAGCCCAGCACTCGGGCCAGTGCAACCGGGTGAAACAGGGACGGTACGACTTTGTGAGCAAGTTCTACGGCCACCCCTTGTGCGACGTGGGCGTGATAGACAAGAACTATCCGCAGTGGCACTCGGCGAAGCTCACCATCGGCGAGCAGCTGGAATACAAGTTCGTCATGTCGCTCGAAGGCAACGACGTGGCCAGCAATCTGAAGTGGATCATGTCGTCCAACTCCATCGCCGTGATGCCGCGACCCACCTGCGAGACCTGGTTCATGGAGGGAACGCTGCAGCCCGACGTGCACTACATCGAGGTGCAACCCGACTACAGCGACCTCATCGACAAGCTCAATCACTACATATCCCACCCCGACGAGGCCCAGACCATCATTGAAAACGCCCACGCCTACATCGACCAGTTTCGCCATCCGACGCGCGAAGACCTCGTCTCGCTGCTGGTGCTCGACCGCTATTTCGCCCGCACCAACGCCGGTTACCGCCCTCTCGGCCCAACCCGCTAACCCTGTTCCCGACGCATGAAGATACTCATCGTGAGATTTCGGCAGCTGGGAGACACCGTGCTCTCCACGCCCCTCTTCAACACGCTGCACGCCACTTTCCCCGAGGCCAGCATCGACTTGGTGCTCAACGACCGCATAGCCCCGCTTCTGGCCGGCCATCCCGCCATTCGCCGCATCCACGCCTTCAGCGAGGCCGAGCGGCACAACATGGCGCGATACCTGCCCCGCGTGTGGCAGATTGTGCACCGCGAGCACTACGATGTCATCATCGACCAGTTCACTACGTTCTATTCACAGCTCTTCGCGCTCTTCTCGCCGTCGACGCGCTACCGCATCGCCGTGGACAAATGGTACAGCCGTCTCATGTCCAACTACACGCTGCCCAAGTGCGGCCGCGGCAGCATGGTGGACCATAACATCAACATGGCCGCGCCGCTCGAGGCCATCAGGCCCCTGCAGCGCGACCGGCACATCAGCCTGAGCATCACTGCCCGCGAGCTGGAAAGCATGCGGAGCTACCTCGAGGGCTGCGGCCTCGACCTGTCACGGCCCATCATCCTGATGGGCGTCACGGCCAAACTCAGCAGCAAGACCTGGGCCGAAGACCGCATGGCGTGGGTCATCGACCGGTTCACCGGCCGCTATCCCGACGCACAAATCATCTTCAACTATGCCCCGGGAGCCGAAGAAACCAACGCCCGCCGCATCTACAACCGACTGGCCGACGGCCGCAACGTGTTCATCGATGTGCAGACACGCAGCCCGCGCGAGCTCTTCGCACTGGCCCATTTCATCTGTTTTTATTTCGGGAATGAGGGGGGGGCGCGCCACATTGTGCATGCAGCGGGAAAGCCGTCGCTGGTGATTTGCGCCCCCAACTCCTTGAAATCCACTTGGATTCCACAGGACGAAGTACCGGCCGAGGGCGTCTCGGCCGACGACTTCGGGCCGACCGACGGCTTGCCGCCGGCCCGGCGTTACGACATGATTACCAAGGAAGAGGTGTGGCGACAACTCGAAAAAGCATTCAGCCTTCTGCCAGCAAGCGTTTGTAAAGACTGACGTAGGCCTGGGTGTATTTCTCGTAGGTGAAGCCCTCGGAATACGTCCGGGCGGCTCGGGCCTCCTCGCCATCGCGGTCCCAACGGGCCACTTCGGCCCTCACCACATCGGCCATAGCCTGGGGCTCCAGGCTGTCGAAGTAGCAGGCGTGCGGGCCGCACACCTCGGGCAGACTGCTCATGCGCGAGGAGAACACGCGGCAACCGAAGCGCATGGCCTCGAGCACCGGCAGCCCGAAACCCTCCAGACGGCTGGGAAAGAGAAAGGCCTGGGCGTGGGCATACATCCATTGTTTCTCCGCGTCGGTAATCTTTCCGGTGAGCACCACACGGCCCTCGCCCGTCTTTTCGACGAGGGGAATAAGGTGCTCGCGGGAGAAACGGAAGTGCTTGTCGCCGCAGATGTAGAGCTTGTGGTCGGGGAAATGCTTCATCATGGGCACCAGCTTGTGGAAGTTTTTCTTCTCGCGGATTTGGCCAATGGTGAAGAAAAACTTCTCGTTTTCGTCGGCAATGAAGTCGGGCTTACGCATGTTGCTCATGTCCATGTCCTGTATTCCGTTGTATATCACCCCCTTGAACTTGCTGTCCACCCGGTAGTGGGCCTTCACGTCGTCGCGTGCATAGTTGGAAATGGTGGTGATATAGTCGCTGTGGCGTAGGCGGAAATACATGCGAAGAACGTATTTCAGCTTGTGCACGTGCTTCTTCTCGTAGAGGAAATTCAGGTCGTGCACGGTAAGAAGATACTTGGTTCCCTTCATGGGCAGCCGGAATCCGAAGAGCTGATCGGTGGAGTGCCACAGGTCGATATGGGCGTTGAGCCGGTGCAGGTCGCGCAGAGCGTGCTCGCGTGCCACGTAGTCCACGCCGTCGCCAAAGGCTCCCACGTAGCGTTCGGGCACCATCAGCACAAGCCTCACGTCGCCCAAGTCGGCGCGGGCAATGCGTGGAGCATAGTTGTCGCAGATGTTGCCAAAACCACAAAACGAGCCCAAGTGGGACAGATCAATCAAGATTCTCTTTGTCATTACCGTATTTTATTTTGGCTGCAAAGGTATGAAGAATTTTCCATACCCCGTGCGTTGCAGGGCCATTTCAATATAAAGAGGTGGTGAAAACGCCGCAATCGCCTTGCCATTACGCCGTAATCACGCGGCGAAAACGCCGTAATCGCAACGCCAACACGCCGCAATCACGCCGCCGTTATGCCGCAATCGCAACACCCCGAAACCGCCGCGGCAACGACGGCGGGCCGCAACGCGGCCGCCCCGTGGCTGTGGACAACGCGCATCCACAGCCACGGGGCGACAGCTATATATAATAAAGGTGGGCTATTTCAGGTTTTGCTCCACCCGCTCTGCAATGGTTTGCGGGTCGATGGAGGCCAGACAGGCATAGTCGCCACGGTGGCAAGGCTTGTTGCCGAAGACCGAACAGGGGCGACAGGGCAGGGCGGTCTGCACGGCATTTTCCGGCCGCTGGCCCCAGCCCATGAAGCCGGCGTAGGGATGTGTGGCCCCCCACACGCTCACCACAGGCGTTCCCACGAGCGAGGCCAGGTGCATGTTGGCGCTGTCCATGCTCACCATCACGTCGAGATGGCTCATGAGCACCAGCTCCTGCGCCAGGCCCCCGAGCACGGCCGAGGCATTGGTGCAGTGGGGGTGGCGGGCCGCAAGGGCGTCGATGACTTCGTGTTCGCGGGCGCCCGCGCCGAAGAAGAAGATGCGGCACGAGGGGTGGCGTTGCAACAACTGCTGCAACACCTGCTCCATCAAGGCCACGGGATAGGCCTTGCCACGATGGGCGGCAAAGGGGGCCACGCCTATCCACTGCTGGAAAGGACGCTTCTCGCCGATGACGGCAGGCAGCTGCCGCAGGCTGGACTGCTCGGGCTGGAGCAGCGTGGAGAACTCGGGGCGCACCGGATAGCCCAGCTCCCTGAACACGCGCGCATAGCTCTCGAAGGCCGTGGGCAGAGGCTGCAGCACCTTGTGATGCGTTGACGTGAGCGCGCGGCGCGCCTGGCGGTGCTTATCGAGATGGGCCACACGGCAGCGATCCACGTTGAACCGCATGCGCAGATAGTTGGAGCGGAGCACGTTGTGCAGGTCGGCAATGGCCGTGAAATGCTTGGCAGAGAGCCGCCGGTAAAGGGCGTTGAGCCCCCGTATGCCCTGGTATTCCCGGTGGATGTCGGCCGCCATGAAGCTCACGTTGGGGGCCAGATGCTCGAAGAAAGGCCGGGCAAACGGGCGCGAGAGCATGGTGATGCGCACGTGGGGATACTGCCGGGCCAGGGCGTAGACCACCGGCACCGTCATGGCAACATCGCCCAAGGCGGAGAATCTGATGACCAGAAGGTGTTCCGTTTTCATGGTTAAGGAAAAGGCAGACGGGGAGTAGGGCAGGGGGAGAAGAAGCAACCGCGGGGTTACTTCTTCTGATAGAGAATGGGATTGGTGCTGGGATCGTTGTACATCTTCATCTGGCGGTACACCTTCATGTACTTGCGGCCGCCCCCGATGTCCTCCAGCAGCTGGTCGATGGCCGTGCCGAGGTCCACCTGCTGCTCCAGCAACACGTTGAGCTTGGCTTGGCAACGCTGGCGGTGTTCGGCGGTGGCGTCGGTGCGTGCGGCCTGTTCGCGCATGTGATAAATCTTCAGGGCCAGGATGGAGAGGCGGTCGACGGCCCATGCCGGGCTCTCGGTGTTGAGCCTTGCGTCGGGCAGCGGGTTCACCTCGGAGTATTTCTGGCGGAAGTAGGAGTCTATCTGCTCCACGAGATCAGTGCGGTCTTGGTTGGAGCGGTCGATGCGACGCTTCAGCGCCAAGGCGTCGAGCGGGTCGATGTGCGGGTCGCGGATGATGTCTTCCAGGTGCCACTGTACGGTGTCTATCCAGCATTTCAGGTAGAGACGATTGTCTATCGAGTCACGCTCAAAAGGGTTGTTGATGGGCGTGTCGACGTTGTCGGTGACGTGATAATCGTCGATGGCCTTGTTGAAAATTTCGTTGCAGTGCTGTGTAAATGACATTTTGCAGGTTGATTGATACATAGATGCAAAGGTACCAAAAGCTTTCGAGCTACGCAACAACGGGGCTTAAAAAAGATGAGAAAACCTGCACAGTGTTGGGGTGTTTGTGCAATGGTTCGGAATTTTTAGAGTAAATAATTTGCGTAATTGCCGAAAAATTAGTTTCTTTGCAGCCGATTTTGAAGAATATTATTCATTAACAACATTTTTAAAAGGTTACAATCATGTCAGAAATTGAATCAAAAGTTAAGGCTATCATCGTTGACAAACTGGGTGTAGACGAGGCAGAAGTAAAGCCCGAAGCAAGCTTTACCAACGATTTGGGTGCAGATTCGCTGGACACCGTGGAGCTCATCATGGAGTTTGAAAAGGAATTTGGCATCTCCATTCCTGATGATAAGGCTGAGACTATTCAGACTGTACAGGATGCCATCAACTACATCCAGGAGAACGCCAAGTAAGTTGAGCGTAAATGTTTAGCGTTTTGTGTTGAAACGCTAAACTTTTTATTTAAAACCCAATTCAATGGAATTAAAGAGAGTAGTGGTAACAGGACTGGGCGCCGTTACACCGGTAGGCAACACGCCTGAAGAGATGTGGCAGAGCCTTTTGGCCGGCAAGAGTGGTGCAGCTCCTATTACTTCGTTCGATACGACCAATTTCAAGACCACGTTCGCCTGCGAGGTGAAAGACCTGAACGTCACCGATTACATCGACCGTAAGGAAGCCCGCAAGATGGACCGCTGCACCCAGCTGGCCATGATTAGTGCCATGCAGGGCGTGAAAGACTCGGGCATGGACTTGGAAAAGGAGGACAAGACCCGCATCGGTGTGGTCTATGGCATCGGCATCGGCGGCATCAAGACCTTTCAGGATGAGGTGATGTACTATGGGCAGCACAAGGAAGACGGGCCCAAGTTCAATCCTTTCTTCATCCCGAAGATGATTGCCGACATCGCTGCAGGCCAGATCAGCATGCACTTTGGCTTCCACGGCCCCAACTATGTGACGACGAGTGCCTGTGCTTCTTCGAGCCATGCACTGGCCGACGCATTCAACCTGCTGCGTCTCGGCAAGGCCGACGTCATCGTGGCCGGCGGCGCCGAGGCTGCCCTCTGCGACTGTGGCGTGGGCGGTTTCACCGCCATGCACGCCCTGTCCACCCGCAACGACGATCCCCAGGCCGCCAGCCGGCCGTTCAGCGCCAGCCGCGACGGGTTCGTGATGGGCGAGGGTTCGGGCTGCCTCGTGCTGGAGACGCTCGAGCATGCAAAGGCCCGTGGCGCCAAGATCTATGCCGAAATGGTGGGCGAGGGCATGAGCGCCGATGCCTATCATATCACTGCTTCCCATCCCGAGGGACTGGGTGCCAAGCTCGTGATGCAGGCCGCTATGGACGATGCAGGGCTCGGAGTGGACGACATTGACTATATCAACGTGCACGGCACATCGACCCATGTGGGCGACATTTCCGAGGCCAAGGCCATCAAAGACGTGTTCGGCGAGCAGGCTTACAAGCTCAACATCAGCTCCACCAAGAGCATGACGGGCCACCTGCTGGGTGCTGCCGGTGCGGTGGAAGCCATGGTATGCGTGCTGAGCGTGCTGAACGACATCGTGCCGCCGACCATCAACCATGCCGACGGCGACGAAGATCCCGAACTCGACTACAAGATGAACTTCACCTTCAACAAGGCTCAGAAGCGCGAGGTTCGCGCCGCCCTGTCCAACACGTTTGGCTTCGGCGGTCACAACGCATGCGTCATTTTCAAGAAGTATGCTGAATAAAGTAGGAACGATTTCCAACGTCATAGACAGAATAAGGCTCCCTTTCCGCAAGGATAAGGAGCTTTATTCTTCTTTGCGCAACATCATCGGCTTCTATCCCCACGACATCAGCTATTACAAGATGGCCCTGATGCACAAGAGCGTGATGCACCGCAACAAGAAAGGAAAGCCCGTCAACAACGAGCGTCTGGAGTTCTTGGGCGACGCCGTGCTCGACGCAGCCGTGGGCGATATTGTCTACCGGCACTTCCCCGGCAAGCGCGAAGGCTTCCTCACCAACACCCGCTCCAAGCTGGTGCAGCGCGACACACTCAACAAGCTGGCCCAGGATATGGGCATCTGCAGCCTCATTCACTCCAGTGGGCACACCTCCACACACAACAGCTACATGGGCGGAAACGCTTTCGAGGCCTTGGTGGGGGCCATGTATTTGGACCGGGGATACGATGCCTGCATGACGTTCCTCAAGAAGCGAATCCTGGCGCAAATGATCAATATAGACAAGGTGGCGTACAAGGAAGTAAACTTCAAGAGCAAGCTGATAGAGTGGAGTCAGAAGAACCGCGTGAAGATGTCGTTCGAGCTTGTCGAGGAAGGCAAGGACAAGAACGGCAGCCCTACGTTCACCTACCAGGTGATGCTGGAAGGCGTGGAGGGATGTTCCGGCTCTGGCTTCTCCAAGAAAGAGAGCCAGCAGAAAGCCTGCAAGGACACGCTCGGCCGGCTGCGCCGCGAGCCGCAGTTCATCGACGAGGTATTTGCCGCCAAGGGAAACCGCACGAAAATGGAGGAGGAGCCCGTAGAGGCTCTGCCCGATACCAACGAGACGCGCAGCTTCATCGTGTCGGAAGACACGCCGGAGCCCAGCGAACAGAAGCACGTCACGGCCTTCCGCGAAGAGGTGTTCACCGAGCAGGAGAGTGCCGCCGTCAGCCGTGAAGAGGAGGTTCCGCCCCAATCGGACACCGACGAATTCGACCTCGGCGACATCAGCGCCAAGGCCAAGAGCCGTGAAGAAATTATCGCCGCCGCCGAGCATGCAGCTTTCGAGGAGTCATAATCCCGAGGGTCCGTGTGCGGCGGCCGCGTTTTTAAAACAACTACGCCACAACTTAAACCTCCGGCCACGCCGTCACGAATGGGGCACACGGCCGGAACTGTTCATTTAAACCTAAAACAACATGATGAAGAATGCTTTGTTCGGCTTGATGATGGGTGCGCTGTGCCTGTCGCAGCCGGCCGTGGCCCAGGATGGAACCGAGGCCGAATTCTGCCATTGGGCGCCCACGCCTCCCCGCGGATGGAACTCGTGGGACTGCTATTACAGCTCCGTCACCGAGAAAGAAGTGATGCAGAATGCCCGGTACCAGCGCGACAACCTGCTGGACTATGGCTGGGAATACGTCGTCGTGGACATACGCTGGTACTGCAACCATCCCTCGCTGGGTGGCGGATGGTACAACCAGAAAGGCTCGCAGGACTACGTGCTCGACGAATACGGACGTTATCTGCCGTCGCCCACACGCTTCCCCAGCGCGCTGGTGGACGGCGTGAACAAGGGATTCAAGGCCCTGGCCGACTCCATCCATGCCATGGGCATGAAGTTCGGCATCCACATCATGCGCGGCGTGCCCACCGCTGTGGCACAGAATCCGACGGCCTATACGCTGATGGGCAGTGCCGGCAGTACGGACGCCGAGCGGCGGGAAGCCTGGGCCAAGGTGTACAACGGCACGACATCGCCCTGCACCTGGCTGGCCGACAATGCCCTGATGCGCAACACCGACGAGGGCCAGCAGTACTACAACAGCATCATGCAGCTGTACGCCGAGTGGGGTGTGGACTTTATCAAGGTGGACGACATCAGCCGCCCGTTCTACACCGACGAGATAGCGATGCTGCGCAAGGCCATCGACCGGTGCGGCCGGCCCATCGTGCTGTCCGTGAGTCCGGGCAAGACGCAGTATCAGTATGCTGACCAGTGCCTGGCCATGGTGAACCAATGGCGCATGATGGACGACCTGTGGGACAACTGGTCACACGTGAAAGCCGTGTTCAACGAGGCCCATGCCTGGGAGAAAGTGACGCGGCCGGGCAACTATGCCGACTGCGACATGCTGCCCCTGGGCCAGATTGCCATGACCATCGCCGACCCGGGCTACACCAATGCCGACCCCGGCCGCTGGACTCAACTCACCCGCGACGAGCAGTACACTATGATGACGCTGTGGGGGGTGTGCCATTCTCCACTGTTCTTCGGCGGCGAAATGACACGCAACGACGACTTCACGCTCTCGCTGCTGACCAACCGCGACATGCTCGACATGAATGCCTATGGTGTGGATGCCCGCCAATACTACAACAGCGGCACGGGTGAAATCGTGTGGACCAGCCTCGACCCGAAAGACGGCACACGCTATCTGGCCATGTTCCAGGACGACGACACGCGCTGGGTGCACGCCAACGAGGCCTTGTACAAGAGTGAGAACGTGGCCTATACCACCGACGGACACGCTGTGAACGTAGACATAGCATGGCCCGCGGGCAGCAAGACGTTGGTGCTCGTCGTGGACGATGGAGGCGACAACTTCAACTACGACCACGGCGACTGGATCAATCCCACGCTGGTGCTGAGCGATGGCACGGAGGTGGCTCTGACGGGAAAGTATCTGACGCAGACCTATACCAAGTCGTACTTCAACCGCGTGCGCGAGGACAAGAACGTGGACAACGGAGGAAAAATGAAAGTGATGGGCACGGCCTACGACCGTGGCTTCTCCACCGACGCCAACGCCCTGCTGCTGTTTACAATCCCCGACACGCTCGACGTGGTGCGCTTCAAGGCCATGGCTGCCGCCGACGACAGTGGCATCGGGCAGAACGGTTCGACCACGAGCATCTGCTTCATGGTGTTCGACCACAACCCGCGACCCGCAGGGACGGGGCTCATCAGCCGACAGGGCAAGAAGTCGGAAATGCTCGAAACAGACGTGAAAGATGCCGAAATGCTGAAGATTACGGTGGACAACTACGACGGCAGCTTCGCCTACGACCGCGCCGACCTCATCAACCCCGTACTGATCGACGCCGACGGCAACGAGACTTCGCTCACCACCCTGAAGCACAACAGCTACACCAGCGACTGGGGAACGCTGCACATCAACAGGAACGTGGAGGGCGGACAGCTGAAAGTGGACGGCAAGAGCTATGACACGGGGCTGGGCATGAACGGCGGCTGCACACTTACCTATCGGCTGCCCGAGGGTCACAAATACGTCAAATTCAAGGCACTCTGTGGCTACGACTCCAGCTGCGACACCGACAATCCCAGTGCCACCTCGGGCACTACGATGACCTTTACTTTCGAGGCCGTGAAGAAAAATGGCTATCATGTGGATCTCACCGGACTGGGCTATGCGGCCAATCAGAAAGTGGGCGTGTACGACTGCTGGGGCAAGACGCACCTCGACTCGGTGGCCGGACGGCTCTGGGTGAGCATTCCCAGCCATGGCGCCAAGCTCTATCGGCTGAGTCCCGAGCGCGAGGAGGGAGGCCAGATAACCCTCAGCAGCCAAACCGTGAAGGCCGACAACAGCGAGGTGGACCTCACGGCCAGCGTAAGCGGAGCCCACGATGCCCAGAGCTACGTGCAGTTCGTCATCGACGGCAAGCCCGCGGGCAGCGTGAAATACGACGGCGAACCCGTCACTTTCCACGCCCGGGACCTGGCCGGCGGCACGCACAAGGTTGAGGCAAACTACAGTGGAACCACCCGGCAGAAAGGCTGCAAGAGCCCCACGCTGACCATCGACACCGCCACGTCCATAGCGTCCGCGAAGATAAACGAGGCCGCCAAGCCGGGCACCGGCCGTCAGGGCATCTACAACCTGCAGGGCATGGCCCTCGACCGTGAACCCAGCCACGGCGTGTTCATCAGCCACGGCAGACTCAAGGTGAAATAGGGTGGGGCAGCCCCCTTACCCTATATATAAAAGCCAAATGACAGCCAGCAATAGCTGTCATTTGGCTTTTGTCATGCGTTTTTTCGGTGCTTTGCGCGATGTCTTGAATGCTGTTGCAAAGGCTTTGCAGCGATAGAATCTAATGAAGATTCCGAATATCTTCCGGGCTAAGCCCAGTGGCCTGCGCGATTTGTCTGTCCGACAGCCCCATGTCCTTCAGCTTGCGTGCCGTCATCCGTATGCCTTCGGCAATACCCTCGGCCCTGCCCTCAGCCTTTCCTTCCGCTCTTCCTTCTTCCTTTCCTTCCAAGTGGCCCTCGCCACGTGCCGTGGTGATGTTGTCGCGCAGAATGATGACATTGTCCAAATGGCGGTAATAGGCGCGGAGCTCCTCGCGCGTCATGTGGTCCAGCTTGAGTTTCTGCCGGGCCTCGCCCAGTCCCGGGGCCGTAGCGTCGTCGGGAATCTCGCCCGTGTTCAGGAAATAGATCCACTGCTCCAGCGGCACGCGGCTCCATCGGTCAAAGTCGTTCACCTTGAGAATATAGTACTCGGGATACAGCTCGCTCACCTCATCAACGGCAAACCGCTGCCGTTGGAACGGCGAAAGGCGCAACAGTTCATGGTTGTGGATGCCCCGGAACTCCGTCTTGCCGTGGTACACGATGTCCTTGCCCTCGCCCAGATTGAAGTAGACGATGTTGATGCTGTACACCTTGCGCACATTCTCGTAGCCCTGCCCCCGGTTGATGTACTCCGTGACGAGCTTGGACGCACCAAAGAGCATACGCTGGAAGTAGGCCAGTTCCGTTTCGTTCTGCACCTCGATGAGGTACAGCACGCCCTGCTCGTCCTCTGCCAGCACGTCCACACGGTTCTGTTTGTCCTCCTCGTTCTCTTGGTTGCTCTCGCTCTCCAGCAATTTCTGTATCTTGATAGGGCGGCCCAGCAACGTCGTGATGAGGCCTTCCAGCACCCCATAATTGGCCTTGTCGCGCAACAACCGCTTCATGGCCCAGTCAAATCGGATATAGTTTGCCATAATCGTCTTGGTTTTGTGACAAAGATAACGGTTTTCGGTCAACGGCACAAGCGATTTGAGAAATTATTGCTTGCGCATTCTTCGCGCAGCTATATGTCCTTTCTGTTGTTCTGTCTAAAACCCCACTGCGCAGATATATACTCAATATGTAGTTCTGTCTAAAAACCACACTGCGCAGCCATATACTCAATATGTTGTTCTGTCTAAAAAAACACGGGCCGTGTCTCACGACACAGTCCGCGCCAAAAGAGATATTATAAAAACATGATATATTGAGTATATCCTATTTTACGCCGCCCGGCTTCCCTGCCCCGGCCAGATAGTCCACCTTGGACAAGTGGTCGCCGTCGATCTTCACCCAGACGAAGTTGTCGGGGTTGCCGTCCACGTAGAGCAGATAGAGCTTCGTACCGTCCGGCAGCTCGCCCGTGTGACCGGCATACGCCAGCGAGCCGGCAGCCAGCCCCTGAGCTGTCTCGAAAGTCGGGATGAGCAGAGACAGCTGCTTCTTAATGGATGCCTTACCGGAGCCCTTGCCTGTTCCAGAACCTTTCGAGCCCTTGCCGGGACCCGTACCTTTGCCGGAACCCTTGCCCGAGGGCAGCACCTGCTCCTTGAAACGCTTGATCTGCTCGTTCACGTAGGTGATGAACACGAAGTAATCGCCCGCGCCCTCTATCTCGGCATGCGCGTTGACGCGACGCACGAGCGAGAGATAGGCCTCGTCGGTCTTCGCACGCGAGGCTTTCAGGGCACCAAGCGTCAGTCCCGACAGCTCCGTGTCGCGCCCCGAGAGCGACGTGCGGACCGTCTCGTTGGCCGCTTTCATCCCGTCTACGAAAGGTTTCAGCCCGAGCGCCGCCACCTGCGGGGCCAGACGACCCTGAAGGTCCTCCACGAGGTTGGTCAGCAGGCCCGTCTCGCGGTCGAGCTGCATCTTCGGCTCGATGCCATGGTCCGTCATGTGCTGCCACAACGTGTCCGCCGCCGTCTTCTGCGCCCCCGCGGGGAACGAGCGGAAGCTCCGCACCCCGTTGCGGTAGCCGCGGTAGTAGGCATCGCGCTGACGGTCGGCCTCGGCAATCGTGTCGCTCAGCGAGCTCTTGCGGCTCAGCATCAGGTCCTCGTTCTCCTGCGCCAGGGCCGACACCAGAGCGTCGGTCTGCGACTTGGCCTTGCCATACACAGCCTCGTCGCCCTTCGCCTTCTCGGCCACGTTGCTCATGAAGTTGTAGTGCGCGCCGTTGTTGATGCCCGCCAGCTTGATGGTTCCAATTTCTTCTGTCATGGTCTTTTGGTTTTAAAGGTGGATAAAATGTTTTGCATGTGTTTCCCGCGGGAAATGTTCACTTTCCGTTGTCTTGGACAAATTTCCCGCGGGAAATCTTCACTTCCCGTTGTCTTGGACAAATTTCCCGAGGGAAATGCTCACTTTCCGTTGTCTTGGACGAATTTCCCGTGGGAAATGTTCACTTCCCGTTGTCTTGGACAAATTTCCCGAGGGAAATCTTCACTTCCCGTTTTTTATGGGTTGACAAAGACAACGGATAACAACTCTCAACAACGGCAATGCCGCGGCGCAGCGTTGTTTTCGGTTGTTGTTCGTTGTCTTTTTTGAACCCGGTGCGATTGGACGTTGTCTTTCAATTCCCCATGCGCTGCACCCTGTAGGGACACACGCCCTGTGTGTCCGCAACATCGTCGGGGGTAAACACCTCGGGAATGAACCACACACGACGGAAAACGAAAAAATCCTGGCAACGGTGGGTATGTCAAAGAGCGAGAGACGTCATGGGGATAAATATTAGTCTGTCGGGACTTTGTCCAATTGCCATACTTTCTGTGCCCGAATAGCATCGTCATAATGAAGCACGATGAAATTCTCATAAAAATAAAGGCTTGAATAATAGTATCCTCCGGCAGCAAATGAACTTTGGACTCCTGCCGTGTTGGACCAGTATAGGCCATGGTTGCCCACTACGAGTTCTCCTTCCAGATAGCGGCCAAGACAAGGCAAGTAGAAGTAGTCGTCAGTAGAATTAAGGGGAGTGTTTGACAAGGTTCCATAGAGGATGCGGGTAGGGTTTTTTCCTAGTCGCCAATCAGTACCGTCAGGAGCAGTCTCCCAGTCAAATCCGGATATCTTACTACTTTTTTTCATCCATATACCTTTGTTATAAAGATGCCCCATCGTGCTCCACAATGTTTTGTTATCCCAATGAGGTTCGCCATGCAGAACGTACCATGCAATTGCATTCACATTAGGACAGCTTATCATGTTTGTGTTGTGGGCATAATCAGGAGTAAGTCTTGGAGTAAACCAACGTGGATCGGTAGAGACTTTGGGATAATATGTAGTATTTGTCTCCCCATTTAATTTTGGCTGAAATTGCTCATACCCTTGCCAATAATGCTGTGCGGCATCCCACATATAATATTTGTTGTCATAATGTGGAATGGTGAAATTCATTGCAAACTTCTTGTTCTTTCCCACGTTGCAAATAACGTTGCCGTAGTTCTTCTTCACCGTGCCGGTTATGTTCGTCGCTTGGTCGTGCAGGGTGTATTCCACGGTGAAGTTGGTGTACGATCCAGGAGCAACGACCATGATGGCAGCGTTCTTGCCGTAATCTGTGTTAACGGGAATCTCGAAGCCGTTGGTGCCTCCTCCACAGAGCGTGAGGGTGACGCTTTGAGACGTCGCGGTTGCCGTGGATGGTTTGATGCCCGTATCATCGAAATCGTATGTACCGGCAAGGGGCTGGTCGGCGCTGACCTTGATTTGAGTCACTTTTACGCTTGGGTCGAACACCTTGCTGTAGCAGGGCATGAACGTGAGGTAGGATGCCTTGTGGTCGAGCGTGAAGAGATATGAGCCGTCGCCCTGGCGGTGTGCCGTTGCCGTGCCGCAGTCGCCGTCGGTGCCGATATGTGCGCCGTCGTTGGGCGCTTGCTGCGCCTGTGCCGACTTGATGATCACCTTGTTGCCCGCGGCGTTGCCGTTGCCCGTATAGCGCACGGGATAGTCCGGGGCGGTGTAGCGGTCTTCAAACCAGAACTTGGCGGTGGCCTCCTTGCCGTTTGGGGTGGGGATGGTGGAGCGACTGCTTGGTTTCAAGGGCGAAGCGGAGGCGATGTTGTTGATCCACAGTTGGTCGTTCGATGTCCAGTAAAATTTCACCGATGAGCCCGTATATTCGCCCGAAGTACGTGTGGCGACGACATTCGCGTCATAATCGACTACGGCAAACTCCGTCATTCCCTCCGTGCCTGGCTGCTGCCTTTGCTGTCCAGTCGATGTCTTTTCATCTCCGGCACAACCGGCGAACGTGGCGGCGATGAACAGTAATGCCGCCGTGGATAAATGCTTGGTATTCATTTTCATGTTTCCTTTTTCTGATGGTTCCGTACTTTTATTCCTTTTAGTCTTCGCTCCAAGGCCTCCAGCCGTTTGTACCGGCCTCTTCCTCGTGATCGAAGAATCCGCCCTGCTTGGCATTCAGTTCCTCGTCGTCGCCGGCATCGTTGTGCCCGCCTGAAACGGGGGAGCTGAGCAACAAAGAACATTCTAAATTCACTGGAATCACTTCAGTGCATGGCGCGAGATAGGCGCACTTCATTGTCTTTTGTCTGTTCATGTTTTATAATCTTGATTTTAAATTGGGGATTTACTTCTTTTTAAGGCCTTAAAGGCTGCTTATTTCCCTTTTCGCCCGGCTGCGAAAAGGGCACGAAAAGTGGGGCAAAGGAAACTCCGGGGAGTCCTTTGCCTATTGGGGTTGCACGAGGTTCACCTCGCGCGCGTACACGTAAGTGTTTTAGAGAGAGGTTACGCCAGTGGCTTGAGAGAGAGAGAGAGAGAGAGAGTAGCAAATTATTTGGAACTACCAAACAATTCGACGAAAAATTTGCAGGAAAATTTGTGGTTCCCTGCACCTCTTCTGCTCTGTTGTATCTCTTAATGGTGTACATGTTTTGCGATCAATCCGGTGCAAAGGTAATGAATGTTTGTGAAATGGGCAAGCATTCGTTGGAATAATCAAGAAAAAAAGTCCCGAACAGAAAGCCGGCATCTCTCCCGATGAATGGCCGAACAAGGCGGAACAGGAGAGCGGGGAGCCCATATTAAAAATGCTAAATCGTTCCTTAGATTCAAAGATTTAGGCTAAATTTGCAGCTCAAACCGATATTTTCGCAAAATGAGTCTAACAAAGATAGCCGGTAAATTCTTCATTCCCCGCCAAAAAGAGCTGGAACGGCACTACACTCACCCCGAGGCCCTCCAGCAGGAAGCGTTGAAATACCTGATTGGCAAGGGACAGAATACGGAATACGGACGCAATCATCTGCTGGCCAACACGCTGAGCTACGACGACTTTGTCCAGAACGTGCCGGTGAATACTTATGAGGAACTCAAGGCCGACATCGACCGCATGCGCCATGGCGCAGCCGATGTGCTGTGGCCGGGCGTGGTGAAATGGTTTGCCAAATCGTCGGGCACCACCAACGACAAGTCCAAGTTCATTCCCGTTTCGGGCGACGGACTGCAGAACATCCATTATAAAGGTGGCGAGGACGTGGTGGCTTTCTATCTGCGCAACCATCCCGAGAGCCGTCTCTTCGACGGCCGCTCGCTCATTCTGGGCGGCAGCCACTCGCCCAATTACAACCAGGAAGGTTCGCTCGTGGGCGACCTGAGCGCCATCCTCATCGAGAATATCAACCCGCTAGCCAACCTGGTTCGCGTGCCGAAGAAGCACACGGCACTGCTTTCTGACTTCGAGCTCAAGCGCGACCGCATCGCCCATGAGTGCCTGAACAAGAACATTACCAACCTCTCCGGCGTACCCTCGTGGATGCTGAGCGTGCTTGTTCGCGTCATGGAACTGTCGGGCAAGCAGCACCTCGAAGAGGTGTGGCCCAATCTGGAAGTGTTTTTCCACGGTGGCATTGCCTTTACGCCATACCGCAAACAGTACGAGCAACTCATCACCTCGCCCCGCATGAGCTACATGGAAACCTATAATGCCTCGGAGGGATTCTTCGGTATTCAGGACGACCCCACCGACTCTTCGATGCTGCTCATGCTGGACTACGGCGTGTTTTACGAGTTCATTCCACTCGAAGAGGTGGGGCAGGAAGGTGCCAATGTGGTGCCGCTCGAAGGCGTGGAACTCGGCCGCAACTATGCCATGCTCATCACCACCTCATGCGGATTGTGGCGTTACATGATTGGCGACACCGTGAAATTCACTTCCCGCCGCCCCTACAAGTTCGTGATTACAGGCCGCACCAAGTATTTCATCAACGCTTTCGGCGAGGAGCTCATCATGGACAACGCCGAGAAAGCACTGGCCTATGCGTGCGAGCACACGGGCGCTCAGGTGAGCGAATACACGGCCGCACCGGTCTACATGGACGAGAATGCCAAGTGCCGGCACCAGTGGCTCGTCGAGTTCTCGCACCAGCCCGACACGCTGCAGCACTTTGCACGGCTGCTCGACGAGAAGTTGCAGGAAATCAATTCCGACTACGAAGCCAAGCGTTCGCACGACGTGACCCTGCAGCATCTCGAAGTGGTGGAGGCCCGTCCGGGCCTGTTCAACGACTGGCTCAAGGCCAAAGGCAAGCTGGGCGGACAGCACAAGGTGCCGCGGCTGAGCAACTCGCGCAAGAACATGGACGAGCTGCTGGAGATGAATAAAGAGTAAAAAGGTAAATGGGTAAAAGGGTAAAGAAAAGGTAAAAAGGTAAAAAAGAAAAGATAAAAAGGGTAAAAACGCAAGGAAACGAATATGGGCAAAGGCTTTAACATGATGAAATATGCGGTTTGCGGTAGAAGATTTCTACCTTTCTACCTTTTTACCCTTTTACTTTTCAGCTGCGCCAAGATGGGCAGCCCCGATGGCGGATGGTACGATGAGACCCCGCCGCGGGTGATTGGAGCGTCTCCCGAAGACAAGGCAACCAACGTGAAGCGCCGCCATATCTACATCAACTTCGACGAATTTATCAAGATTGACAACCCCACTCAGAATGTGGTGGTGTCGCCGCCACAGCTCGAGGCCCCCGAAATCAAGGGGCAGGGCAAGCGCATCAGCATCGAACTGCTCGACTCGCTGAAGCCCAACACCACCTACACCATCGACTTCTCCAGCGCCATTACCGACAACAACGAGGGCAATCCGCTGGGCAATTACACCTACAGTTTCTCCACCGGCGACCACATCGACACCCTGGAAGTGTCGGGCTATGTGCTTCAGGCCGACAATCTGGAGCCTGTCAAGGGCATGCTCGTGGGCCTCTACGACGACCTCTCGGACTCTGCCTTCAAAAAGAAACCCATGCTGCGCGTGTCGAAAACCGACTCGCGCGGCCGCTTTGTCATCAAGGGCGTGGCCTCGGGCAAATACCGCATCTATGCCCTTCAGGATGCCGACGGCGACTACATGTTCGGGCAAAAGAGCGAGATGCTGGCTTTCAGCCGCGACCTCATCGAGCCCAGCTTCAAGCCCGACATCCGCCAAGACACCACGTGGATCGACTCATTGCACATCAAGAACATCGAGCGCGTGCCCTATACCCACTTTCTGCCCGACAACATTTGTCTGCGGGCGTTCAACGAAATCCTGACCGACCGCTATCTGGTCAAGAGCGAACGCAAGGAGGCCAACCATTTCACCCTCTACTACAGCTACGGCGACAGCGTGCTGCCCCAAGTCCGAGGCCTGAACTTCAACGCCGAGAATGCCTTCGTGGTGGAACCCACCGCGGGGCGCGACACCATTACTTACTGGCTGCGCAACACGGCCTTGGTGAACCAGGACACGCTGACCGTTCTGCTCACCCACCACATTACCGACACGCTGGGCGTGCTCCGGCTGCGCACCGACACCGTGCCCCTGCTCTCCAAACAGCCTTATGCCAAGCGGTTGAAAGAAGAAAAGAAACTGCTGGACGAGTGGCAAAAGAAAGAGGAGAAGAAGAAAAAGCACGGCGAACCCTACGACTCCGTCATGCCACGAGAGCCGCTGAAGCTCACGGTCACGCCCGGCGGGGAGATGGATCCCGACCAAAACGTCACCATCAGCTCGCCCATACCGCTCATGGACATCGACTCCACCCACATCCATCTCTTCTCCAAACCGGGTGCCGACACGCTGTGGTACCGCGAGCTCTGCGAGCTGAGCCGGGTGAACGGAGAGACCTATCTGCTGCGGGCCGAGTGGAAACCCGACACGGAATACAGCCTGGAGGCAGACAGCGCGACGTTCTGCACCATCTACGGCCAGGTGTCCGGGCCGCTGAAACAAGGGCTCAAGGTGCGCGCCACCGATGCCTACGCCACCCTGCTGGTCACGCTTGCCGGCATGGAAGGACAGCATGTCATTGCCCAACTCATGGACGGATCGGACAAAGTGGTCAAGGAAGTGTTCACCGCTTCGGGCCAAGCCGAGTTCTATTATCTCAGGGAAGGCAAGTACTATCTGCGCATGATTCTCGACGCCAACGACAACCGCCGCTGGGACACGGGCAGCTACGCCGACGACGTGCAGCCCGAAGCCGTGTACTATTATCCCGAGGAGATAGAGTGCAAGGCCAAGTGGGACGTCACCCGATCGTGGAACCCCGCCGAAACTCCGCTCTATCGCCAGAAGCCGGGCGCCATCATCCAGCAGAAGGCCGATAAGGAGAAGACCATCCAGCACCGCAATGCCGACCGTGCCCGCAAGCTGGGCATCGAGTACATTCCCACCCTCAAATAACCCCAAACCCCATATCAAAATCATGATGAACCCACTCAAGCATATCCTCTCGGCATCGCTCCTGCTGCTGCTGCCCGTCGTGGCCTCGGCGCAATGCACCTTTCGCAACACGGCTTTCAAGTCGGGCGAGTTCCTGTCCTACAACCTCTACTACAACTGGAAGTTCGTTTGGGTGAAGGCCGGCACGGCCTCGTTCTCCACGGTGCAGAGCGTCTACAATGGCAAAAAGGCCTATCGCGGCAGTCTCATCACACGTGGCAGCGACAAGGTGGACCAGATGTTTGTGCTACGCGACACGCTGCTCTGCTACAACACGCTCGACCTCACCCCGCTCTATTTCCGCAAGGGAGCCCACGAGGGCTCGCGCTACACGGTGGACGAAGTGTTCTATACCTACCCCAACGGAAAGTGTTCCATTCGCCAACACAGGCAGCACAACGACGACTCCCACACCTGGAACAAGCACACGTATGACGACTGCGTGTACGACATGATGAGCATTTTCCTGCGCGCGCGTTCGTTCAATCCCACGGGATGGAAAAGCGGACACGACGTGGACTTCCCCATTTCCGACGGCGACGGCACCCAGCCCGCCCGGCTCCGCTACGAGGGCAAGACCAACATCAAGGCCGACAACGGCCACACGTACCGCTGCCTGAAGCTGGCCTACATGGAGAGCAAGGACGGCGGGGAATACAAGAAAATCGTGGATTTCTACGTCACCGACGATGCCAACCACGTGCCCGTGCGGCTGGACATGCACCTGAAGTTTGGCGCGGCCAAGGCTTTTCTTTCCAACATGAAAGGCGTGAAAGAGGCCATCACCTCGCTGGTGAAGTAATCAATTGTCTCTGGGCACCACCTTTCCGCCCACAATCCGAAACTTGCGGTCGAACTCCTCGCGCGTGCGTTTCCAGCGGTTGTGGGTCCAAAGATAGGGCACCGGGTCGCGGCGGATGCTCTCTTCGAGCATCTGGAAGAAGCGGCGCGTAATCTCAAATTCGGGCAGACGGTTGGGCTCGTCGGTGATGAGCTGGAACGTGATGGTGTAATAACCGCGGCGAGGACGCTGTATATCTACATAGAACACCACGTTGTCCATCTTGCGCATGATGCGTTCGGCACCGGTAAAGACCGGTGTGTCGTGGTTCAGGAACGGCAGCCAGCAGTGTATGTTCTGCCATTTCGGGGCCTGGTCGGCAATGTATCCGCTCAGCGACATCACGCCCTCGCGCTTCCAGTTTACCAGTTGCCGCAGGATGTCCCGCTTGGGCACGGTGACGCCGATGGGCGGGCACGAGCGCAGCCGGCGGAAGAGATGGTCGAAAGCCTTGCTGTGCAACGGGTCGTAAATGAAGCAGAGCCGCCGCGATTCGTCCATGTCCATGCCCACCCGGGTGAGCCATTCCCAGTTGCAGTAATGGCCCAGAATGGCTGCCGTGTTGCGTCCCTGCCTGAACCACTGCTCGTGCACCTCGCCATTGGTGATGCGCAGCCGTTTCCTCATCTCGCGGTCGCTGATGCTCAACAGCTTCATGGCCTCGAAAAAATAATCGCAGAACCAGTGATAGAACCCACGTTCTATCTTGTCCAATTCCTGCTTTCCCATATCGGGGAAAGCCGAGCGCAGGTTGCCCCTCACTATCTTCCGACGATAGCCGATAAGCCTGTACATGAAGAAGTATTCCACATCCGACAGCGCATACAGCAGCCAGAAGGGCAGCAGCGAGAGTGCATAGAACAGACAGTAAACCACGTGTGTCATACGCTACGGGGGTTAATGGGTCAAGCCTGCATGTCGTGCAGCTTCTTGTAGTAGCCGTCGCAGGCCATGAGTTCGTCGTGCGTGCCCCGCTCCACAATCTCTCCTTCGTGCAGCACGCATATCTCGTCGGCGTTCTTGATGGTAGACAGGCGGTGGGCAATGGCCACGGTGGTGCGCGTCTTCATCAGCTTGAACAGTGCGTCCTGCACCAGCCGCTCGCTCTCGGTATCGAGTGCCGAGGTGGCCTCGTCGAGGATGAGGATGGGCGGATTCTTCAGAATGGCGCGGGCAATGCTCACGCGTTGCCGCTGTCCGCCCGAGAGACGGCCGCCGCGGTCGCCGATGTTGGTATCGAATCCCTGCTCCGACTCCATGATGAAGTCGTAGGCATTGGCAATGCGTGCCGCCCGCTCCACGTCCTCGCGCGTGGCGTTTTCCACGCCGAAAGTGATGTTGTTGTAGAACGTGTCGTTGAAGAGGATGGCCTCTTGGTTGACGTTTCCGATGAGCTGGCGCAGGTCGTGGATGCCCAGCTGGCGCACGTTGACGCCGTCGATGAGCACTTCTCCCTCCTGCACGTCGTAGTAGCGGGGTATCAGGTCGACGAGCGTCGACTTGCCGCCGCCGCTCTGCCCCACGAGGGCCACGGTCTTTCCCTTGGGAATGGTGAGGTTGATGTGGCGCAGCACCCAGTGTTCACCATACTTGAAACTTACGTCGCGGAACTCGATGTCGCGCTCGAAGCTGCGCAGGTGCACCGGCCGTTCGGGCTCGCGGATGGTCACCTCGGCCATCAGTATCTTGTCCACGCGCTCCATCGAGGCCAGTCCTTTGGGAATGTTGTAGCCGGCACGGGAGAAATCTTTCAGCGGGTTGATGATGCTGTAAAGGATGGTCATGTAGTAGATGAACGAGGGGCCGTCGATGCTTCGGTGGCTCAACACCAGCACGCCACCGAACCACAGCACGATGACTATCATCACCGTGCCCAGAAATTCGCTCATCGGATGTGCCATCTGCTGGCGTATGTTCACCCGCATCACGTTGTCGCGATAGGCCGAATTTACCTCGTCGAAACGCCGGTTCATCTTCTCCTCGGCACAGAAGGCCTTGATGATGCGCAGGCCGCCAAGCGTCTCTTCCACCTGGCTCATGGTGTCGCTCCACAGGGCCTGGGCCTTGATGGAGCGTGCCTTGAGCCGTCGGCCCACCAGTCCCATGAACCAGCCGAAGATGGGCACAAAGACAATGGTGAACAGGGTGAGCTGCCATGAGAACACGAGCAGGGCCGTGAAGTAGATGAGGATAAGGATGGGATTCTTGAAAAGCATGTCGAGCGACGACATGATGCTGTTCTCTATCTCCTGCACGTCTCCGCTCATGCGGGCGATGATGTCGCCCTTTCGCTCCTCGGAGAAGAAGCCGAGCGAGAGCGATGTTATCTTTTGGTAGAGCTGATTGCGGATGTCGCGCACCACGCCCGTGCGTATGGGGATGATGGTGGCCGAGGAGAGGAAGTAGGCTCCGGTCTTGAGAAAGGTCATGAAAGACAGCACCAGGCCGATGATGAGCAGGGTGGTGGTGGCCCCGACACTGCCTACAAGCTGATTCACATAGTAGTCCATGTTGTTCATCAAGGCCTCTTTCAGGTTGGCCATCGTCACGGGCATGAGGCGGGTGGCCCGTGCCGTGTCGTCGGTTTGGAAGAGAATGCTCAGCATGGGGATGAGCGTGGCAAACGAAAAGATGTTCAGCACCGCCGAAAGGATGTTGAACAGCACGCTCAGTGCCAGGTATTTCTTGTAGGGCGGAATGAACCGCCGCAGCACTTTCAGGAATTCCTTCATGGCTCTGTGTTAGGGTTTCTGTGTGGCGTCGCCGGTTGCAGCCGCGGCGTCGGGCCCGTCGACCACCTCGCCAATCAGCGTGGCCGAGGTGGATCCGGTGATGCGCACCCAGACCAATTCGCCCAAATGGTGGCTGCCTTTGTCGATGACCACCGCCTTGTTCTGCGGCGTGCGACCCATGAGTTGGCCACGGCTGCGCCTGGCAAAACGCTCTATAAGCACCTCGAATACCTTGCCTTCGTCCTTCCGGTTCTGGGCTGCACTGACCTCCGTTTGCAGGCGGATGAGCTCGTTCAGCCGGTCGGTCTTCACCTCCTCGGGCACGTTGTCGGGCAGGTGGCTGGCGGCGTAGGTGCCGGGACGCTCACTGTATTTGAACATGAAGGCCGAGTCGAAGCCCACCTCGCGCACCAGGCTCAGCGTCTGTTGCTGGTCTTCCTCGGTCTCGTCGTGGTAGCCCACGAAGATGTCTGTGGTGATGCCGCAGTCGGGAATGATGCGCCGAATGGCTGCCACCTTGCCGAGATACTCCTCCCGGGTGTACTTGCGGTTCATGAGTTTCAGTATCTTACTGCTGCCGCTCTGGGCGGGAAAGTGGATGTGGTTGCACAGGTTGGGCTCGCCGGCAACGGCATGCAGGATGTCCTCGGTCATGTCTTCGGGGTTCGACGTGGTGAAGCGCACGCGCATATCGGGCACGGCACGGGCCACCAGGCGCAGCAGCTGGGCAAACAAGGTGCCGTCGGCCGGACGCTTGCCATTGGGCAGCAGTCCGTAGCTGTTCACGTTTTGGCCCAGCAAAGTCACCTCTTTGAATCCCTTGTCGTGCAGGTCGCGCACCTCCTTGAGTATGCTTTCCACGTCGCGGCTACGCTCACGGCCGCGGGTAAAGGGCACGATACAGTAGTGGCAGAAGTTGTTGCAGCCGCGCATGATGCTCACAAAACCGCTGATGCGGTTGCCTCCAATGCGCTGGGGTATCACGTCGCGGTAGGTCTCCGTGGTCGAGAGGGTCACGTCCACGGCCGGCAGTCCGTTCTCCGCGGCGGCCATCATCTCGGGCAGGTTCAGGTACGAGTCGGGGCCGCAAACCAGGTTGGCATGGTGGTTCTTCACCAGGTCGTCCTTCACGCGCTCGGCCATGCAGCCCAAAACCCCCAGTATCGGCCCTGCCGATTTTGAATTTTGAATTCTGAATTTTGAATTCCTCAAGGCGTGCAGCGTGTCGAGCCGGTGGTAAATCTTGTTCTCGGCGTTCTCGCGTATCGAGCAGGTATTGAGGAAAATAGCGTCTGCCTCGTCCTCGTTGTCCGTGAGTTCGTAGCCCGCCATCTGCATCACGGAGGCCACAACTTCCGAGTCGGCCACGTTCATCTGGCAGCCATAGGTCTCTATGAAGAGTTTCTTGTTCATTCGCTATCAATCGTTTGGAGTGCAAAGTTACGAATAATATTTGGCTTATCGCCGGTTAGGGTCAGAAAAGGAGCGGGAAATGGGGTGGGGGAGAAACCGTGGCACGGGGCGTCCCAACGGGTATGCGGGTATTGCTGTATAGGGTGGTGGGAGTGTCCCGGCGGCCCTACGGATATTGCCGTAGGGGGTGGCGAGAATGCCACGGCGGTTTCGGGGCGTTGCGATTGCGGCGAAACGGCGATGTGATTACGAGGGAAGATAATTTCTAAAATGTATCTAATTGAAAATAAAGAAGTTACCTTGCTGTGCAAACTAAACAGGTAACGATTTGGAAACGAGCGAAGTGCCATTAACCGCAGGTTTCTGCATCAACAAAGAACGCTTGTTATTCTATTTGCAAAGATAATCATTTGCTTTGAATAACAAGCGTTTTTGATAAGATTTTCACTCTTTTGCGTCATCTGTTGTTTGGAAAGATTGAAAAATGAGGAGAATGGTTATATTCCTCTTCCTCGTTTCTTCTTTTTCTTGGCTTGGTTTCTGAGTTTTCGTTGCCATACCGTCTCAGCATAATCATCGCCATGTGTCTGTGGATTGATAAGTCCACCTGCTCCCGAAATTATTTCTTCAGCAGCATTCAAGACAGTGCTTGCTACATTTCCTACGGCTTGTGCAATAGGTGAAGTTTCGTTTGCTTTTGTAGGCGGTGTGTACGAACGGCTGGGAGGAACAAGTTGATAGGCTGTATCCGGTTGGGGTTTGCTCTTTTCCTGCTCGTGCGCCATTATTTGAGCTTTTGTCATTATCTCCTTTGTTTCGGCTTTATTGCCTGCTTCAAAGTTCTTTTGCAAAGAACGGTAGCCGAACTCCCTGCCGATTTCGGAAGCCTTGAAGCTTTGTCCATTGAAGGAGAACTTCAAACCATATACTTTGCCCTGCTTGTTCTTCATGCGCTCTATGGCGATGTCGTTCTTATTTAGGTCGTAAAGAAACATTGAATGCCCTGTGATGCCTGTTCCTTTATACTTTTCAAGCAAGGTGTAGCAAATCTTTTGTACCTGCTGCTTCGTTTGCTCTCTCGTAGGATTGGATTTTGCTTTCTGATACATCCTTTCAGCCTTTACTTCCTTTGCAATGGTCAAGCCTTTCGAGCGACTTATTTCCTCCGCCACTCTTGCTGCCCTGTTGCTTACAAAAGTGGTGTCATAGACTTCCCCATACAGGCTGATGCGGTTGGCAATGATATGGATATGCCTGTTATCGGTGTCCTTGTGCGTTACTGCTACCCATTGGTGGTTGTCAAGTCCCATTTGGTTGGCAAACAGATGGGCTATCCGCATGAGTTCAGATACGGGTAGTTTCTTCTCATCCTGAGGTGCTATACCGATTTCAATGCGGAGGAACTTGTTTCTGCATCGTGTGTTGTAATCGCTGACCACTTTCATTTCCTTGTAGATAGCCTTCGGTTCCCTGCTGCAAAGATTGTGAAAGGCAAGCCGATTGCCAAGCTTGCCCTCCCGAAAAATATACTCCAGCGCATTGCTGCCGTGCGCTATCGCCTTACACTTTCCTATCATCTCTCGACATATTTAAGACCTTATATATTTCGTCGTCCACACGAAAATGCGGGTCGTAAAATCGCTTAAATGCTTCTTTGGCACATAGCAAAAGGTTCTGTGTGATATGTACCCATCTCTCATCCTTGACTTTAATAAGGTTGGAAATCTGCCCATAGAACCTGCCCGTATGCTGGAGAATGGCAATGGCTTCTCTCTCATTGTCCGTCATCTTAGGAATGGCAACCACTTCTCCATTAAGGAGTATTTCACGGCAGTAGTCTGAGAACTTCCGTCTTGTGCTTTCCGCCTTTGACTTGATGCGCTGCTTTTCCTCTAAGGTGCATCTTACCTTGATGAACTCCGTCTTGTTCATCCTCGCTTCTTCTTTACCTCGTTGCTGCCATTTGGCAGTTCTGCTATCATATCTGTTCATATAAAAGTCCTCTTTTCTTTGTTTTCAATCTTGCTTAATTTCCGAACGCTGACCGATGAGAACGGAGTGATTATGGTCTAATCTCCCCGATAACCGAACGAGGGGAGCAAGCGCAGTTTGTGGGTACAAACTGACGTCTTGCAATGTCAGCTAACGAAACGTTTACGCATAAAGCGTTTTGTCGTCCAAAAATGAATGCTATGCATTCAGAAGATTAACTGTGTTCGTGGCATTCCCACCGTTCAATGTGTTCAGTAAAAATCTATTGTTGGTACTACCCTAAAACGGTCGAGGATTTTGAGTGAAAGGGACATCCTTTTACTCGATAGTCCTTGACCGTTTTTCTGTTGTTTACAGCTTCCTCCATTTTTCTATATCCTCACCGTATTCCTCCAAATGGATACGCACAAGGTTTTCGATGAAGCTCGAGACATTGGCTCCTTTATCTCCCAATCTACGGACAATGAAGTCTGCACGTTCCTGTGTTTCCCTGCTCAGATAGACCGCCTTTCTCTCACTTAGCTTTGTTGGAACAAGAAACGCCTGCCTGTATGCGTCAAGTGTCTCTTTTCTCATCTTGGCACTGATGCGTCGTTGAATAGTTGCATGCTCTGTATGCAGTACAGGCTCGGATGGCGTGGCATGCTCTATGGCATGTCCTGTTTCTTGTTGTTTTTGCTCTTGAATAGTTTTCATTCCCTTTTCCCGGAATTCAGAGACAGATTGTTCACTTGAATTTTCAGCTTGGCTCATACCAAAAGTTTTTCCTATGAAACGATCTATTTCTTCCATGTTTCTTCTTTCCTTTTTCATCACTCTATCTTATTTTAAGTTTGACTTGTTTTATTTTGTTGCTTATATTTGGAGTTTTCTCCAACTCTTCCCGTTGCTCACGGACACGTCTGACGTGAAAATCGTTGAGATCTTTGAAGTCTCCATAATACACAGCCATATCTTCTACCTTAAAACCTGTGTTTACAAATTCCTGCACAGCTTTTCGCCCTGCATCGTCATTGTCAAGAAAAGCACGAACGGAGGTTATATTTCTTTCATTCAGGTAGTGGATACTTCTTGCTACATTACTCACGGAATTCATCACAAGGCATTGGTTGGAGACCTCCCCTTTCATTGAAAGAAAAGAGAGAAAGTCCATAAAGCCCTCGAACAGACAGACGGGCTGTGCCTTGTCCTCAAATATCGGAGTGATGTTCTTCGGGGCAATCGTTCCCTTGAACGTATTGTTGTCCCGAAGTTCATAACCACCCGAAGAATTGGCAAAGCCGATGGCTTCATATCTCTTTCCCCTTACCTCGTAGCTGATACATTTGAGAAAGGGTGTTGCCTTTTTCAAATTGATGCAACGTTCCTTGATAAGGTATTCCTGCAAATGCGGCGGCAAGGTGTCTGATATGCTTATCAGTCTCCTTGTTTCGCTTGCTTGTCTTGTAGTTGTCTGGTTGAGACCAATACGGGGTTCAGTCTTTGAATAGCTGTGCGCTGTATTATCGGAAGCGTTCTGCCCCAAACGGCAGATGGCTTCCGAGAGCGTACAGCCTTCCAAGCGCATACAGAGGTCGATGATGCTTCCGCCCCTGCCTTCGGCATAGTCTATCCAAAGGTTCTTTTCCCTGTCCACTTTGAAACTCGGACGCGTTTCCTCCCTGAGCGGTGAACGGTACATGGCATAGGTTGGTGTTTTATGGACAGGCCTGATACCCCTCCTTTCGAGATACTCCACGATGGGATATCGCTTGATAAGTGATAAATCTTCTTCTTTCATTGTTTTGATACTTTAATGGGTTGAATGATAAATATTTATGTTTGTCTGTTTTATGGTTTTACCGTTTCCAAAGTTTTTCCCCTCCAAACTTTTTCATCTTTCTTCTTACTACATACCATTTTATGATAAGTAATTGATAATCAGTAATGCTTGATAGTGTAGGACGACACTACACATTCTACTACATTTGGTTACTACAAGTTTGAAGGAGCGGGCAGGGCAAGATTTTTCTCATCTTGTAGACATAGATGGGGCTGCCTCCATTTCTTCGTTTGCTCACTTTTATATATCCTGCTTTCTTCAAGGCTTCGCCCATACGCTTGGCAACAAGTGGCTGGTGGGTATAAATACCCAGATAGGTGAGTATCTCCGTAGTAGTCATTAACGAATAGCTTTCATCCTCCGTTGGCTTTTCAAAGCAACGCAGCAAAAGTTCCATCTCAGCGGTCTGTACTTGAAAGTCTTCACTCTCCCTGTATAGTTCAGCAATCTCATCATCATCAAACCAATAGCGAAAACCTGACTTTAACAGGGCTTTGGCTTCAGCATAGACATTGTCCATTGAAATACGCTTGGCTTTCTCTATGTCTATGGAAAGAACTTCAAAGGGCAGGAAACGTCTGCTGCCTGTCGGGTCGGTAAGAAAATCGTTGCCGTTCACCGATGCCACAAAGCTTGCCAAGTGGGGATGCTCCTCTACATACTTATCATATGGCATACGGTACTTGACCATCGGACAGGTGATAAGGTTCTTCAGTTCGTTCTCGTCCCGCTTATTGAGGGCTTTGAGCTGGTCATCTATGTTTACGATAAGGTTCTGACCGATATAAGTAAGTGTGTCTTTCTCCTGCGGATATATCTTGCCCGTGTAGCTGTAACCATGCAGTGCTGGCGGACAGAGCAGGTCAAGGAACGTGGTCTTGAACTTGCCCTGCTCGCCTGTCAGTACAAGACAGGTATGGTTGCGGCACTCGCGGTCGTCCATCGCATTGGCGACCACCGCCACGAGCCATTTGGTAAGATACGGCAACCATTTGTTAGAATTACGGACAACAACGTAGCTTGCCAAATCGGAAATTGCTTTCGGTGAAAAAGAAGGCACATTACTATCCCTACAACCAGCATCATCACAGCTACTGCTATCACCTATATCTATCAATGGCAACCCTTTTAAATACTCCTGCACGGGATTGATACGGGGAGAAAAGCTGCTTTCAATGATGGAATAAAGGTTCTCGGCAGAAGTCGCTATGCCTTCATCGCAATCAAGTTCCCTGCGAAGTGTGTTGATTTCATAGCGACCAACCTTTACAAAACTACTATTACCCTTACTGCGATATTCGGTTCTGCCCAATACCGTGTTATATCTGAACTCGTAGTGTGTGGAGAGGTAGTTTTCTATCTCTGCGTTCTTGGAGGAACTCCTCTTTCGATGAGGATTTCTCCTGCTGTCTATATTGCCTGCATCTGCGTTCTTTTTCATTATTCCCTTGAATTGGTTTCCAAGAGTGAAGTTAGGGTGAGAATGCGTAACTCCCAAGCATTCAGATCCTTCTTGCATAATGTTGCTTCTGTATGCTGCAAAATTCTTAGGGAAACGGGCAGGAAAGAAGAGCATTTATCGCCTCATTAAGCAAAAAACGGATGACAGGAAAGAAAGGTTAGCTGAAATACGGATGTTACTGTCTGCTTTCAGATGCCGTCTTTTGCTCCAACTATCTACAAACTATTGATTGGAGGATATTTTATATCGGATTACTGTGCCAACCTATTCCACTATGACGCCACAAGCTGCCACTTGAATGGAAAGTGATGGAATAAGAAATATCCAATATTAATTTTGCATAAGACAAGCTGCGCTCGGAAAAGGATAAGTGAACTCTCCTCTGCACTCGCTTGGATTGTCTTTGCAATGAAAGAAAAAAGACGGGGCAGGAAAACGCAAATGTGAACCGATGAAACGGATTGCTCTTTTCCCGATAGTTCCCGATACTTCCCTGCTGTTCCCCACGGCTTTGAGAGGCACACGCACGTCATTACCTTTGCCGATGGAAACAGGAAAGATTTGAAACAGCAAACAATAACAATATAAAATTATGAACTATTACATCATTACAGAAACCAATTGGGCAAAGCTTCGAGATGAAATCTTGAGCCTTGCCGAGAGTTGCCACAAGGCATTCGGAGAGAAAAGCAAGCACACAGACTGGCTGCACAACGGTGATGTGTGCCAGCTGCTGAACATCAGCAAACGCACCTTGCAGCATTATCGTGATACGGGTGTGCTGCCGTTTACGCAAATCGGACACAAGTGCTATTACAAGGGCGAGGATGTGGAAGCATTGCTTCTTACGAAGTCGAACAAACCTAAAAACAGACAGATATGATGGAAACAGCAAGAGATTTGAACATGGAGACGGACGAGATGCAGTTGGTCGTCTCAGCGTTGAGAGGTGTAGGTAAACGAATAGTAGAAGTGGCGGATACACACAAGCCACTCTTTGCTGGCGAACTTTTCCTCACAGGAAAGGAAGTGTGCGAGCGGCTGTATATCAGTCCCCGTACCTTGCAGGACTACCGAGACAGGAAGATTATTCCCTACACGCAGTTTGCAGGAAAGATACTCTACAAGGCTTCGGACTTGGAGAAGATGCTGGAGGAGAATTATCAGGGTAGTCAGACAGGATAAAGGCAATAAGCGTATATTGGTGAATGGATAACGGCACTTGAGCAGAGATATATCTGTTTCAAGTGCCGTTCGTTTATTGGTAAGTTCTTCGTTTAATCATTTTTCTATTCTGCGGTAAACTGTTGTCCTTTATATTCTTCTTTAAACTCCGTAACCGTCTGTCCTGTTTGTTTTTTGAAGAAACGCATTAAATGTCCCGGCTCCGAGAAATTGAATTCGTATGCCAATTCACTGGTAGTTTTGTCAGTGAATAGTATTTCATTCTTGATTTCTGCAAGCAGACGTTGTTTCAGCAGATGTACGGCCGTTTGCCCATATTGTGCCTGTACAGAAGCATTCAATGTGATGCGGCTGATGTTCAGCATGGCTGCATAGTCGGCCACTTGCTGGTATTGGCGAATATGCTTCTCTAAGAGTTGTTTGAACTCAAAGGCATGGTGGTTCTTGGGGGCATCAAAAGGCAGATGGTATTGAGCAGAATACCTACGATTAAGGGTCATGAGCAGATAATGAAGCAAGGATACGATGATGTGATAGCTGTCGGCAAGAGGATGGTTGAGTTCTTCTTTTATCCGCACAAGCAAACGCTCGTATTCTTGTTGTTCCATAGCTGTAGCCGACAGATAGGGTGGGAAATCTGTTTGGTAGCAATAAAGCAAACGATAAGTAAAGAAAGGATCGGCAAGATAGGTTGAAAGAAAATCATCACGGAAAATAAGGAAACGATAATCCGTTTGGCTTTCATCAATGTGCCACTCCTGATGGATGTGCGGCGAAAGTATCAGCACCGTATTGTCTTTCAACGCGATATATTGAAAGCCATAACGCAGCCACCCGGATGCTTTCCTGAAGAAAAACAACTCGAAGAAGTTGGTTTTGAAAGACGGATACTCCATCAATACGCCCCGCAAACGCTCGTGCGTATCGGTATTGATGTTGAAGTCTACACCACATTCCGTTTTGCAGAAAGGAACTTGTGTAAGTTCTTGGGGATGACTCTCTAATTTCATGCAACAAATGTACGAATAATTAATGGCTTATCAAAATGGTAGAGCATATATTATTAATGGTAGAATGTGTCTTTGTTTTATGCACTACCTTTGCACTCGTAATCAAAACAAATAGCATTATGAAAGAAATTAAAATTGTAGAAAAAGGTGAGAACTTCACCACGGTGAACGTAGGTAAGTTGAATGAAATTAAGGAATATGAGTTGGCTATGGGCAATTTCTCTATCCCGGGAAAGATGTTTGCCGGACATGCACTACAAGCAACAGGCGCAGAATTGTCTTTCCAAAGTCTTGCAGCTGGGCAGGATTATGGCACACGCCATACCCATAAAACCCACGAAGAGCTTTATTTCATTCTTAAAGGTGAAGGCATTTTCGATGTAGACGGCAAACGATTTCCCGTTTCAGAAGGAAGCATCGTGAGAATTGCGCCCAATGGCAAACGTGCTTTCAAGAACACAGGCAGCAGCGAAATGCTCGTGCTTTGCGTACAATATAAGGCAAATTCGTTCTCTGATGATGATGAACCTCTGAAGGATGGTATTATGCTGGAAGCCAATGTTAAACTTTAATTTTAATAAACAATGAATATCCAACAAGTAAGAAACGCAACGATAATCGTTGAATATGGGGGAAAGAAAATTCTGATCGACCCCATGTTGGGAAAGAAAGGCTGCATGCCTCCTTTCCCCTTTAGTAGAAATCAACACCTGCGCAACCCACTTCATGAACTACCTTTTCCTGTAGAAGAGATGCTAAAAGGTGTAGATGCGGTGTTGCTTACCCATCTACACGATGACCATATCGATGAGGCGGCCTATGAAATGATGCCTAAAGATATGCGATTTTTTGTGCAAGACGAAAACAATCGGCAGGTGGTGATGTCGCATGGATTTAATCATGTGGAAGTTGTCGGCGACAATACAAGGATTGGGGAAGTGAGCATACAAAAGGCCGAAAGCCAGCATGGTAATTTCATCATGAAGTATCCTGCCGGACATACAGCGGGTTATGTATTCACTCATCCACAAGAAAAGACGCTCTATCACGCCGGAGATACCATCTGGTATGCTGGTGTGAAGCGCAATTTGAAGCGTTTTCGCCCCGAGGTTATCACCCTTAATGCTGGTGGCAATGGCTTTCGCTTGGGTGGACGCGTTATTATGAACGATGAAGATGTGGTAAAAGTTGCTGCAGCTGCACCTGATGCAAAGTTATTTGTGACGCATCTTGAAGGCGTGAACCATAATAGCGTGACGCGTGAAATGGTGAGAAAGCGTGCGGAAGTGGCAGGAATTTTAGACCGCGTCTTTATTCCTGAAGACGGTGAAACGGTAGAGGATTTATAAAGAATAAAGGAAGATATATGGCAAAAACACTCATTGGAACGAAAGAGGTGCGTGACATCATGACCAAGTCCAACCTCCCTGTTGGTGGCTATTCGGTGAATCCATACGTGGGTTGCACCCATGCTTGCAAGTATTGTTACGCCTCATTCATGAAGCGCTTCAAGGACATAAAGAAGAATGGGGCACTTTCTTAGACGTGAAGCATTGGCCTGCAATCAAGAATCCGAAGAAATATGCCGGACAACGCGTGGTTATTGGATCAGTGACCGATGGATATAATCCCGAAGAAGCAACGTTCCGCAGGACACGTAAACTGCTTGAAGAGCTCAAAGACAGCGATGCGGAAATACTCATTTGTACAAAGAGCGACCTCGTGTTGCGCGACCTTGACCTGCTCCGGCAAATGAAGAAAGTCACCGTATCGTGGTCAGTCAACACGCTTGATGAGACATTTCGTGCCGACATGGACAAGGCCGTGAGCATAGAGCGGCGCATCGCAGCCATGCGAAAGGTCTACGAGGCGGGCATCCGAACCATTTGTTTTGTGTCGCCCATCTTCCCTGACATCACCAATTTCAAAGCTATTTTTCATGAAGTAAAAGACATTTGCGACCTCTTTTGGCTTGAAAACCTCAATCTGCGGGGTGGTTTTAAGGCCAACATTATGGGTTATATCAAATCACACTATCCCCATTTGTTCCCACTTTATGAAGAAATCTATTTGCATAAAGACCGAACATATTGGAAGCAATTGGAGCAAGAGGCCGCGAAAATGGCACAGGAGGCTCAATGTAAGTATGTGGATAATGAATTGCCTTACGAACGAAGTCCCAAAGGACATCCCTCGATAGTGAATTATCTTTATCACGAAGAAATCAGAGGGTCAGGAAATACGGGTAAAAGGAATGTTATGCAATAAAACAGATGCGTATCTCTACTGTTGATAGACTACTTGGAGAATAACTACTTATAAGGCTTTCGGTATACTTGAAGGCCTCAAAAACATAGTTGTGTGTAGTTAGACGGTAGTAATAACCATTCCTACTTTCTAACTACAATACCAACCCTTTCTCTTTCACTGTATTATCTTTCCTTGTAGTTATGTAGTAAGATAATATCGGTGAAAGAGAAAAGCATATCAATTGATACTGCCACTTCCATATAGGAATATCTGCTCCCTCACAGGTATAGGGCGTTGCAGTTCTCGACAGATGTATTTCCTGAACAAGTGTACTTCCGTGCTGTCCAATTGATAAGACAAAGCGATGATGATTGAAAGCGGATAAAGCGGAGCATAACCTCGCAGCCGTCCGTTCACGTAGACTTCCTGCTCCCCTGTATCCCTTTCGTCGGGTTGCAGGGGAGAGACTTTTAGTAGAAGTTGCAGACGATAATTGAGCTTCCTCCATGTTACACTAAAGAAATCCACCAGTTCACTCTCTGTCATTGCTATTTCGCCTTTGCCTTTGCGAGTGATTTGCATATTATCGCCCCACTCGAAATAGCTTCGCTCTCTTTTTGTTTGATGGTGATTGACATTCATACGGTTTCCTCCTTCGTTTCTTTTGTCTGATGTTTCCTTATCAACCTGTCCATGTCCTCCGAAATCTTATTGTCCGTCACCTGTGCGTAGATTTGAGTACTGGATATAGAGGCGTGCCCCATCATCTTGGCAATGCTTTCGATAGGTATTCCTGCACTTAAACTCATCGTGCCGAACGTGTGCCTTGCCATGTGGTAGGACAACCGCTCTCTGATACCGCAAGCCTTACCCACGATGCTCAGGTTCTTGCTCATCACGCTACGGCTACAAGCACAGTGAAAAATAAAGTCGTCACCTTTTTCTTTCACCGTCTGCTTTTCTTTCATGCTTGGTTGTTCTTTCTTGCATTGCTTGATAATGGCTTTCGCTATGGGATGCAGCGGTACTACAAACTCCACTTTTGTCTTCTGCCGTTCCTTGCGGATATATCTTTGTCCGTCGGCTGTCATTTGTATGTGTCCAAATTGCAGATGTTCCATATCAGCAATAGACAAGCCCGTAAAGCAAGCAAAGATAAACATGCGTCTTGCTTGTTCTGCTTCCTTATCAATTACTCTCAATGCCATGAGTTTGGCAACATCGCTCTTTTGCAGAAAGCGTATCTTCTGTTCCGCTTTCTCATACTTGACATTCTCAAAAGGATTACAGCGAATGAGTCTCTGGCTGACCGCACGATACATCAATCTACTCAACCAACAAAGATAACGATTCATGGTTGCTGTTGCCAAACCTCGTTTCTTCAGATAGAAGCGGTATTCTTCAAATAAGTCTTCCGTTATAGTGGTTATGGCTATATCCGTCATTCCCTTATCCTTTACAAACTCTGTAAGTAACTTGTCTGAATAGAGAAGATTCTGATAAGTCCCCTCTGCCCTTGATTTGCCCACGCACTCTTTAACGGATTGCAGTTCGGCTTTGCTAATGACAAGAAGTGTTGTCGGTATGGTGGCTACTCCCTGCAAACGGTTTTTAAGTAGTTCCACGCTTACCACTCCGTCCTTTATCAATATCTCCTGATAGGTCTTTTCTACAAGTTCTTTGAACTCGCCGATTCTTTGATTGGTTTTCTTGTCGGTTGTCAGTCCTTTCCTGCTGTTCCACTCGGAGGATTTGCACTGCTCGCCTGTGGTAATGGCGGTACTCTTTCCGTCTATGGTGATACGGCAGAGAATGGCGGTCTTGCCGTCTGCTTTTATTTTCTGTCTGTTGATATAGAATAATATCTTGAATGTACTTCTCATAAAAAATCTTGGTTAAATGGTTAAACGTAAATCCTCAGTGAAAGAGAGGAAACGGTTAAACTCTTCAAAGAGTTTCTGTGGGGTAACCTTCGCATAACGTTCGGTCATACTTACATTCGTATGTCCCAGCATCTTGCTGACCGTTTCAATAGGAACGCCCTGTTCCAAGGTGATAAGTGTGGCAAAGGTATGTCTTGCCGTGTGCGAGGTAAAGGGAAAAGAAATACCTGCCCGTAATCGCAAGGCTTTGAGACAAGACTGATAAGTGGGATATTTGATATGGGGGATCAGTGTTTCCCTTTCATCGCTGTGCATTTTCTCTATTAACCGAACAGCTTCGGGCAATAACTTGATACGACAAAGCACGCCCGTCTTTTGTCTGTTGAACTTCAACCACAAACTGCCTGCATCATCACGAACAAGATGCTTCTTGCTTAGTTCCATCAAATCACAATAGGTTGCACCAGTATAACAGGCGAAGAGAAACACATCACGAGCAGTTCCCATTTCTTTTTCCAATTCATCAAAGCAGAGTGCCTTCAACTTGTCCAATGCTTCTTTGTCAAGAGCTTTAGGTGCTTTCTTGTCTCCTCGTTCTATATGTACTTTATCAAACAGAAGCGTATCAGCCAACCCCTCACGATAAGCCAACCTGCAGACGGTCTTCAAATCGGCAGCAACTCTGAAGAATGTGCTTTGCTGATGACCGAGTTCGCCAAGACAAAATGCTTGTAATTCGTAGATAAAGTTTTCTGTCAGCTGCGAGAAAACCAAGTCCGAAACATGATACTTCCTCTGAATGAACTCCTGCAATCGTTTCCGAGTGGAATGATAGGCAGACATAGACTCTTCCTTGATGTCTATACCGATATGGCTTTCTTTCTCCTTGATGAGCATATCCAACCTTTCGATGAGCATACATCTTGCCTGTACGCTGCCTTGAAACTGTTCCTTTACATCAGTTGCATCAAATGGCTGTCCTTTGGCAATTAGCGACTGATAGGTAGATTGAATGGAAAGCAACAAGTTCTCCAACCTTCCGTTAATCTCCACCGCCTCACGGCTTTTGCCGTCCATCCTGCTCTCACGTGAATTCCATAAGCCGGGATTGCAGGAGAGTTTACAACTAAACTGGGCAATGGAGCGTCCAATGGTAATACGCCCCATAATCGGAGCTTTCCCCGACTTGTCCAAACCGCTCTTTTTAAGGTAGAGCAACACTTTCATCTTTTCTTTTTCCATACGCTTTAATATTTGTGGGTAAAGTTACCCGAATTAAAGCGTTCCTCACTTACGCAGAAAACTGCCGACCAAAGCAACAGCCACACGAGCTAAAATAATTCAGTTACCGAATACTGCACCATCGTTACCAACATCAAAATAGGGTAACACTCTGGTAACTGAACTTCTGCCTAAATCTGCATATTTCTGCCCTTTACAAACAGAGCAACATCATGCTAATTTGTGCATTCCATCCTCATTATCAGTTAGTTTGCGCCAACTCCTATATTTCTTCATTTTCATTGATTAGTTACGGCGTGTTGGCGTTGCGATTGCGGTGTAATCGCGTTGCGATTACACCGTTATTCTTTTGCCATTAAACGCTAAAGGGAAAAAGACTGTGGGGTCGACTACACATTGCGGCGCGCCACCCACGACCACAACACATAGAAAAGCACGCCCGCCGCCAGGCCGGCCACCACGTCGATGGCATAGTGGGCACGGATGTAGACCGTGGCCACGCAGATGAGCAAGGCAAAGGGCAGCAGCCCGAAGAAGAGCCGACGGCTGCCCGTCCGCCAGGCCAGCAGCATGCACACCAGGGCGATGCCCACATGCGAACTGGGGAAAGCGGCCGTGGGCCGCTCGCCGGCGTTGTGCACATCGGCTATAAGATGATAGAAGAAACCGTCCTTATAGCCGGGCGATTCCAGCATGTCGGTGTGGGTGCGGAAGTAGTCTCCCACGGCGGGAAACACGCCGCGGGCTATCTGGTCCAGCCCCACGGCCTTATAATAATACATGGGCCCGGTGACGGGCACAAGGTCGTAGATGACGTAGAAAGCGAAAAACGAGGCCAGAATGATGAACCCCGCCCGCTCGAACTCCTTGTAACGGGCCAGGAAATAGTAGATTGTCACCGTGGCGATGATTGGGAAATAGCTGGCATAGGCCATGTCGAGCAGCTCGCTCACCACGGCCTGGGGGAAGCGCTGGGCCAGCACCAGGGCGGGCTGGAACCCGAAAAGGCTCTGCTCGGCCCGCGCAAAGAAGGGGTCGAGATTGGGGAAGAGGCTATTCAGCTGGTAGGTGTCGGCATACCACCAGCTGAGCATCGACAGCTGTACGGCCACGCGCAGGAACCGCGTGATGCGGCAGGGCACGAGCCTGTAGACCAGCCACATGCCCACCGTGACGGCCCCGATGCGTACGCGGCCCCACACCATCGCGTCGGGATGCTGCAGCTTGGTGAAAGCGAAGAGCACGATAAGCAGCGTGAAAAGCATGTAGGCCAGCACGGCCCATTCCAGTGCCATGAGCCCCTTGCGCGGGTTGCGCTCTATCTCGAAGTACTTGCCGATATGCTTCATAGCCAATGGTTTTCACGATACCAGGCCACAGCCTCCTGCACGCCACGGCGCAGGTCGTACTGCGGATGGTAGCCCAGCTCGTCGCAGGCCGGCTCGATGTTGCAGCGCCAGTTGCGTTGTTTCAGAATGTTGTACTTGTCGTTGTTCAGCGCGCTCATGTGTCCCGTGGCCCGTCCTGCGTATTCCCCGCAGAAGGTGACGGCGCGGAGCACCCACAGGGGGGCCTTGATGCGCACCCACCAAGGGCGACCCAGCGCCCGGTGCAGCTCGTCGCTGAAGGTGGAACTCTGGTAGACATTGCCGTCGGAAATGAAGTATTTGCGTCCCGACATGCCCCGGTCCAAGGCCATGAATACGGCTTGAACCAGGTCCCTGACGTAGACAAAGGTGATGTCCTGACGCTTGAAACCCACACTGAAGTCCACGTGCTGCTTGATGCTCTTGGCCATGAGGAAGTAGTCTTTCTCGCGTGGCCCGTACACGCCCGTGGGGCGCAGCACCACGTAATTGAACGCATTGCCGATGGAATCGAGGAACTGTTCTGCCTTCAGCTTGCTGCGGCCGTAGGCCGTGTTGGGGCGCGGCGTGTCGCTTTCATCGATTTCAGCATAGGGCTGCTCCTCCTTGACGGCGCCGAAAACACTCAGGCTGCTCATGTAGATAAAGCGTTTGAGCGGCATGCCCAGCTTGAGAATGGCGTTCACCAAGTGCACGGTGCCCTCGTAATTCACCCGGAAAAAGTCTTCGGCATGCAGGCATTTGGTGGCCCCGGCGGCGTGCACCACGTAGTCGAAAGCGTGTCCCGAGAGCTGCTCCATGAGCTGCTCCTCGGACGAAAAATCAAGTTCGATGAAATGAATGCGCCCATCTTGCAGATACTTGCGCGAGCTGTTTCGGCGCACGGCGGCCCAAGTCTCAAATCCTTGGGCCAGAGCTTCCTCCACAATGAAACTGCCAATGAACCCACTGGCACCGGTAATGAGAATCTTCATCAAGCGTTAACGTAATCTCCTATAGTTCACATCGCAAAGGTACCACAATTCCAACGAATTGCAAAATAATCAAAATGAAATTAGGATTCTTCAATTCTTTTTTGTTAATTTGCATGTAACAAGTATTTAAAACTACCGACAATATGGCTAAAGGAAAGAAAGGCGGCAAGCGCATGACGAAGAAACAACTCACGGAAAAACTGGTGCAGTTCTTCTCGTCGCAGCCGGGAAAGACATTGTCTTTCAAGGAAATATTCCGCATGCTGCACCTCGACACGCACCCGCTGAAGATGCTTGCCATCGACGTGATGGAGGAAATGGCGTGGGACGACTTCATAACGAAAGTCACTGAAACCTCTTACGCCCTCAACACCAAGGGGCAGGTGCAGGACGGAACCTTTATCCGCAAGACCAATGGAAAGAACTCTTTCGTGCCCGATGGCGGCGACAAGCCTATCTTTGTGGCCGAGCGCAACTCCATGTCGGCCCTGACGGGCGACCGCGTGCGCGTGTCGTTCATGGCCCGACGGCAAAGGCACATCAAGGAGGCGCAGGTCATCGAGATACTCAAGCGGGCCAAGGACGTGTTTGTGGGACGGCTTCGCGTGGACCGCGACATTGCTTTCCTCGTGCCCCAGAACGACACTTTCGTGCACGATGTGCTCATTCCCAAGAAGAAGCTCAAGGGCGGAAAGACGGGCGACAAGGCCCTGGTGAGGATTGTGCAATGGCCCGATCAGGACCATCGCAACCTGATGGGCGAGGTCGTCGACGTGCTCGGGCCGAGCGGTGAGAATGATGTAGAGATGAACACCATCCTGGCACAGTATGGCCTGCCCTATAAATACCCGAAGCATGTAGAGGAGGCTGCCAACAGGATCAGTGGAGAAATCACGCCCGAGGACGAGGCCGAACGCGAGGATTTCCGCAGCGTTTGGACCTGCACCATCGACCCAGCGGACGCCAAAGACTTCGACGATGCACTCTCGATCAGGCAGCTCGACAAGGGCCTCTACCAGGTGGGCGTGCACATTGCAGACGTGTCTCACTACGTGACCGAGGGCAGCATCATCGACAAGGAGGCCGTGAAACGGGCCACATCCGTCTATCTTGTGGACCGCACCATCCCCATGTTGCCCGAGCGGCTCTGCAATTTCATCTGCTCGCTGCGCCCGGATGAGGACAAGTTGGCCTACAGCGTCGTCTTCAATCTTGACGAAGAGGCCAACATAAAGAACCATCGCATCGTGCACACCATCATCCGATCGAAACGCCGCTACGCCTATGAGGAGGCGCAGCAGGTACTTGAAGCCAACGGCGTGGTGGACGGAACGGGCAACCCTGCCCCCGATCCCGGCAAGAAAGGATACAAGGGAGACAATGGCTGGGAGCTGTGCACGCTGGACCGGCTGGCCAAGAAACTGCGCGCACAACGGTTCAGAAACGGGTCGGTGAAGTTCGATTCCGAGGAGCTGCACTTCGACATCGACGAGAAAGGACACCCCACACGCGCTTTCTTCAAACGCTCGAAAGACGCCAACAAGCTCATCGAGGAGTTCATGCTGCTGGCCAACCGCACCGTGGCCGAGAGCATAGGGCGAAGGCCTAAAGGCAAGACCGCCAAGACTCTGCCCTACCGAATACACGACAATCCCGACCCGCAGAAGATGGAAAACCTGCGCGAATTCATCGTGAAATTCGGTTACAAGGTGAAGACCGACGGCACACGCAGCGCCATGGCACGGAGCATTAACAAGCTCATGGACGACTGCGAGGGCAAGCGCGAGCAGAAACTCATCCAGGCCGTGGCTCTCAGAGCCATGATGAAGGCCAAGTACAGCGTGCACAACATCGGGCACTTCGGCCTGGCTTTCGACTACTACACGCACTTCACTTCGCCCATTCGCCGCTATCCCGACATGATGGTTCACCGACTGCTAACCAAATATGCACAGGGCGGACGCTCGGCAAACGAGAAGCATTGCGAGGAACTCTGCGAGCATTGCTCGGAAATGGAGCAGATTGCACAGAACGCAGAGCGCGACTCCATCAAGTACAAGATGGTGGAATACATGGCCGACAAGCTCGGAAACGAGTACGACGCCCACATCAGCGGCATCACAAGCTACGGCATCTATGCCGAAATCGACGAGAATCACTGCGAAGGAATGGTGCCGATGCGCGACCTGGACGACGACTATTACGACTTCGACGAGAGAAATTTCCTGCTTCGCGGCCGTCGCCATCACCACAAATACCAACTGGGAGATGCCGTCCGCATCAAGGTGGCCAAGGCCAATTTGGAGAAGCGGCAGCTCGATTTCACACTGGCTGAAAAGTAGAAAGACATACACCCGGCCCCGTAGAATCCCCATAAAAACAGAACAATGATGAACGAAAACATCAAGACTCTGATTCCGAAAATACAGACATTCTTGGTGAATCAACCCATCAAGAGAGCATGGTTGTTCGGTTCTTTCTCGCGTGGAGAAGAAAAACCGGACAGCGATATTGACATTCTCGTGCAATATGACGAGGCTGCCGGCATCTCTCTCTTCACCATTTCGAGAATCATGGTCCAGATGAAGAAGCTGCTTGGACGGGATGTCGACCTCGTAGAACAGGACAGACTGCTCCCCTTTGCCAGCGATTCGGCCAACCACGACAAGATTTTGATTTATGAGAGAAAGGATTAAGGATAGAGGACGACTGGAACATATCCTTGCGGCCATCAATGTTTTGCTTGACTACAAAGACAAATACAGTTTTGAAGAAGCCAAGTAAAATCCCATCGTTTTCTTTGGTTTCGTCAAGCATATAGAAATCATCGGCGAAGCTGTGTACATGCTTACCAAAGCGTTCAGGGCGGAACACCCGGAAATTGAATGGGATGTCATTGAAGGTATGCGGCATGTTCTGGTCCACAGCTACTATACTATCAGACCCGAACAGGTGTGGCTGACCATAGAAACAGATATTCCAGCCCTGAAGCCGCAGATAGAAAAGCTCGTGGAAAACGGTGTCTAACAAAAACAAGTCCCCACCTCTCCCAATGGGAGATGGGGACTTCTGCTAACCTAAAAACCAATCTTTTACTTACCTCAATACTGACTAACTACCTAATGAAAAACCTAAAAATCTAATCTTAAACCTAAAAACTAAAAACCTATATGAAACAATCTACTAACCTTAAACCTATTGAATGAGTGCCAATCGGATGTCTTCTCGCGAGGACTTTGCTTCCTTTTGACGATGCAAAGGTAGGAAGATTGGCCGCAGCACGCAACTTTTTCGCTGTGATAATCGTAAAATCATGCCTTTTATTGACCTAAATCAACAACTTGTGCACGTACACAACAGTTTAATAAGGCTTTCTTAGCTTTGCCGGGAGGCGGTCAAAGCTGGCCGGCCTCTACCTGAAGCACGATCCTTTCGGTGAGGCGGTCCACGCCGTCAGGGTCGTATTGCTTTTTCAGGCTGGCCCCAAACACCCACGCAAAGGCCTGGTAGAAACCGGCACGAATGGGCCCAAGGAATCCCTTGATGAGCTCATAGCTGGAGCTGTTGCACTCGCGATAAATCAGTCGGATGAGTAATTTGCCCTGGCTATAGGTCAGTTTCTTCATGCGTGGCGTGTATTCTTTCTTGATGCTGGCCTCTACAGTCTTCATGTGGGCGTCGCGCGCCTTCTTGTTGGGCAGGGTCTCGAGGTAGTCGCCGGTCTCTATAATGATGCGGTTCACCTCCTTGGCGATGGGCAAAACCTTCTTGATGTTGTAGACCAGACGGTTGTAAGCGGCCCGCTGCCGCGCGTCCTTGAACACCGGCTGCGAGAAAACCCAGACGTTGTTCAGCTCTACATACTGTATGGAATCCCTGCCCTGTAGCACCTTTCCCACCTTGACCATAGGCACAAACGTGGGACTGTCCATATCCACCTCCATGTCTTCGGGATTGATATGGCCGGGACGGTCGCTCTGGGCCTTGGCGCAAAGGGACATGGCCAGCGACAGCAGGATGACGGGCAACATCTTCATTACAGCTGCAAAAATACAATCTATTTGGCCAATGACAAAGCAAAAGCGTTTAAAAAATATGTATTTTTCCTTGCCGTTTTCGGCAGAAACCATTAATTTTGAGCATCTATCTACATTCCTGAACCAACTGATGTGAAGCAAATACTCGCCATCATCTGCATGCTGTGGACGACACTGCCCACACCGCTCCACGCCCAACAACGGGAGACGTGGGCGGAATACTTCAGCCGCACGGGGCAGCTGGAGGATGCCGAATCGGCCCATTGGGAACAAACCTACGACGAACTCTGCGAACTGCGGGCCCACAAGCTGGACATCAACCGCTGTTCGCGCGAAGACCTGCAGCGGCTGCCGTTCCTCTCCGACCGGCAAATCATGGACCTGATGGAGTATCGCGACCGGGCCGGACGCCTGGAGTCGCCCCTCGAACTGCGCATGATTCCCAGCATGGACAGGCAGGATGCCGACATGCTGGAGCAATTTATCTTCTTCGGGGCAGAGGCTTCGGCCGATACACTGCCCTCCTGGCGCCATATCATAAGGCATGGCCGGCACCAGCTCACCACGCTCGTCAAGATTCCGTTTTACCGTCGCGACGGCGACCGAAACGGCTATCTGGGCTATCCCTACAAGCACTGGCTGCGCTATGCTTTCAGTGCCGGGCCCCGTATCAAGGCGGGATTCGTGGCCGCGCAGGATGCCGGCGAACCCTTTTTTGCCGGGAAAAACGCCGCGGGCTACGACTATTACACCTTATATATTATGGTAAGGGACGCCGGCCGGCTGCGCAATCTCGTTCTGGGCCGATACCGGTTGCGGTTCGGCATGGGGCTGGTGATGAACAACTCCTTCGGCCTGGGCAAGCTCAACACACTGGCCATGCTGGGGCGAACGACCAATGCCGTCTTTGCCCACAGCAGCCGATCGGAGGCCAACTACCTGCAAGGGGCGGCCGCGACCTACCGCATTGCGCGGGGCTTGGAGCTCACAACCTTTGCGTCCTGGCGCAAGGTGGACGTCACGCTCAACGCCGATTCCACCTCGATAGCCACCCTGCTTACGTCGGGTTACCACCGAACGGCCCGAGAATTACGGCGTAAACGCAACGCGTCTACGGCGTTATGGGGCGGCCATTTCGGCGTAAACGCCGGGCGATTTCGGCTTGGAACTACGGCGATTTACGCCTCTTTCGACCGAGAGCTGCGCCCCGACGTCTCCCGGCGCTACCGCCAATGGCATCCCGCCGGCCGCCGTTTCTGGAACGTCGGCATGGACTATGGCTATGTCTCCGGCCGCCTCACCATCGCCGGCGAGACGGCCACGGGCACGCGAAATGCCGTGGCCACGCTCAACACCGTGAGCTACCGGCTGTGCAGCAACCTCTCGTTCATGGCCCTTCAGCGGTACTATCCTTACCAATACTATCCGCTCTACGGCCAGAGTTTCAGCGACGGCGGGGCGGTGAACAACGAGAGCGGCGTCTATCTGGGCGGCGTATGGATGCCCGCGGCAGGCGTGAACGTGCTGTTCTATACGGATGCGGCCTACTTTGCCTGGCCCAGATACCGGGCCTCACAATCGTCGCACAGCTGGGACAATCTGGTGCAGGTTACGCGCGACCGCGGCCCCTGGAGCCTGCTGGCACGCTATCGGCTGCGCATGCGCGAGCAGGACAACCCCGGCCATTCGGCCCTGACCTACAAGCGGGAACACCGCGGCCGACTCGCCGCCACCTATGCCTCGCACCACTGGACGGCCAAAACACAGGCCGACCTGGCCTGTTGCCATTTCGCGCAAAACAGTCTGGGCTGTATGATTACCGAGAATCTGGGCTACGTTCACCGCCGCTTCCGGCTGCATGCCACCGTGGGCTACTTCCACACCGACGACTACAACTCGCGCCTCTACACCTACGAGCCGGGCATGCTCCATGAGTTTTCGTTCCCGTCGTTCTGGGGTCACGGCATCCGCTACGCCCTCACGGCCCGGGCCGAACTGGGCCGCCATGCCCTCGTGCTGGCCAAAATAGCCACCACAGACTATTTTGACCGCTCCCAAATAGGCAGCGGCCTGCAAACCATCCGGGCCAGCAGCATGACCGATATGGAGCTGCAGCTCCGGCTTCAACTATAATCAGGAAAACTCCTTATCCCTCCATGCCCGGCTTTTTCACGCCAAACGCCGTCGTGACGGCATGCCATCGGCGCGTTTGGCGGCGTATTTCCATGTTGCGTTCCAAGGCTTCGCGGTTCACGTAGGGGCGGCTGTGGTCCAGATGCAACACAATGGCACTATAGCGAATTTGCCTTCCGCGCAGACCGAGATTCACCAGCCGCTCGCCCATCTCGCGGTCCTCGCCCCCGTATTGCATGCGTTCGTCGAAGCCGTTCACCCGCAGAATGTCCTCGCGCCACGCGCTCGAGTTCATGCCGTTCCAGGTGGCGCGCGTCGGGGTGAGGAGGTTCATCCAGGTCCATCCCATCAGTTTGGTGCACTTGAAACTCCAGTGCACGCCCTGCTCTTTGAGCCAACCATAGCTGAAGGCGCGCCCACAGGCCACGTCCTCGCACGTTATCGCCTTGCTCACGGCCATGGGCAGCTTGAAATACCCACCGCTCAGGAAGCAGCCCCGGCGGGCCAGCCGCTCGTGCATGGCTATGAAGTCGCGCCGCGGAATGCAGTCCTGGTCGGTAAAAATCAGGTAGTCGGCGGTGGCCGCTTTCAAGGCCTCGTTCAGTATTTTGGTCTTGCGAAACCCCTTGTCCTCGTGCCACACGTGGCGGATGGGCAGCCTGTCGCGATAGCGACGGAGCAGTGCCGCCGTCGCCTCGGTGGAGCCGTCGTCGGCAATAATCAGCTCGTCGGCCATGCGTTCCTGGCAGAGATAGCCCCACAAAGTCTTCTCCAACCACTCGGGATTGTTGTAGGTCGAGATGACAACAGCCATTGTCATGGGTCGGTCTGTGCGTTGGTCCATCGCGTCTGCATGCTTAAAGGTTGTGGTTGCAAAGATAGTTCATTTTCCTTAAACCGCCACCCCTGCAACCCAATAACACGGCAAATCATGTTCAATAAACCTGTGGATAAGTGTGTGGATAACTCCATGGATAACTATGCTCATAACTTTCGGGTTATCCACAGCGGCAGCTCCCGCCACCGTCGGGCGTGGAAATCCACAGGTTTATACAGTGGCAGACTGTCCATTATCCACAGTTTTCCACGCCCTAAAATTATCCACGTGATGCTTATCCACCGTTTTCCATCGGTGTGGATAAGTCCGTAAACCTTTCAATGCGAGCCAAAAGATATACCGCCGGCCATGGACAAACGCCACCCAAACGTGGATAAGCAAACAGCCAAACCTTTGGCCGGTGATTTATCCACTTATCCACGGCATATCATATTCTTCTTTTCTCTTTTTTAAAAAAGAAGAAAGGAAAGAAGAATATAATAAGGTGTGGATAGCTTGGTGGGATTATCTGACGATGGCTATTTTGCAGACCACGCCTTTCTCGCCCTCGGCGGTGGCCACTTCGACCATGTAGACGCCGCTGGCCACCCGGCGGCCGTCGCGGTCGAGACCGTACCAGCGGCATTGTCCGCCGCTGGCACGACCTTCATAGACGAGGGTGCCGTTGCTGTTTACAATCTTCACGTCGGCGCGCTCGTCCAGTCCGGTGATGGTGATGGCGCCCATATAGTCGGGCCGCACGGGGTTGGGATAGGCGTAAACGCTGGCTTTGGTCATGCCGTCGGCGGCCGTCGGGGCGTTGCTCATATAGGAGCAGAGCCCCTTGCCGGTGCCTATATACACCTCGCCTGTGGCTTCATTGAGGGCAATCGACTCAATGTTGTTGGAGAGGAGCATGCTGTTTTCGCGGGTGAAGTGCTGTATCTGCATCAGGTTGTTGCTGCTGATGAGGTACACTCCGTTGCTGTTTGTGCCAAACCATTTGCGGTTGGCCTGGTCCACTACCATGCAGGAGATGTCCACTTTGTCGAGCAGATAGTCGGCGTAGTTGGTGCCGTCGTTGCGCGGCACCTTGACCTGAGTGAAGACAGGACTGGCTGCCGTGATCTGGTTGGGCGGCAGAAGCAGCGGCCCCACATTGGTGCACACCCAGATGTTGCCCTCCCGGTCTTCGGCGATGCAGCGCACATAGCTCACATTTACCGTGGTTCCGTCTTCGTTGACAAAGCTCGTCAGGCACTTCAGTGCGTCGTTGCCGGGCTGGTAGCAGATGGCCTGGGGCGCGCCCGAATGGTTGTTTGGAATCCAGAGCAGGCCCCGACTGTCGATGATGGGGGTGTTGAGGCGGCCCAGCGAGTAGCCGTTGTGCATGAGTTCCGGCTTGTGCAGGTTCTCCCACTGGCCGTCGTGGGAGTATTTCAGCAGGGAAGTGGTGGCGCTGAGACTGTTGAGCACCCAGAGGTTGGCGCCGGCATCGAACTTGATGCCCTGCACAATGTTGTATTCTTTATTGGTGGCACTCACAGTGGCGGCGCCGCGCAGCGGGCTGTTGTCGGGCGTGTATTCTCCGACAAACGCGCCGTTACGGAACTCGTAGAGGCCCGTCCGACCCGATGCAAACACGTGGTTGGCGTCTCGGGGATCCACGTCTACCGAGCCCATGTCCAGGTAGGCGTGGCCCGTTTTGGCCTCCAGCCCGTCTTCATAGATGGTCCATTTGTCGCCGTCGAGCACCTGCACGCAGCCCGGCCGGAAGAGATCGTCGTCGGGTGGATAGCCTCCTCCCACGGTGTAGAGCTTCCCGTCGTAGAAGCGCGAGAAGCCAAAGTAGTTGTATTTGGGGCCGCCGGGGCTGAGCGTTTTCACCAAGGCCAGCAGGTCGGCATCCATTGTTTTGGGGCGTGCGGCGAAGTCGCCCACGCGCGTCCAGTTGGTTTTGTCGAGCAGGTTGGACGTGAGCAGACCGCGGTAGAGGCCGTTGGTGTGGCTGGCTGCATAGAGGAAATTGCCCTCCACATAGCTGTAGTCCACGGTGAATCCCAGCTGATAGGTATCGCTGATTTCGGCTTGGGCCACGTTGAGCTTCAGAATGCCGAAGCCCGTCGAGAGGTAGGCCGTGGTGCCGGTCACGTCTATACTGTTCACCGTTTTGTCCACGGCCAGCGACTTGCTCATGTAGTCGGCCATGTTGGTGACCGTTCCTTGGGGCGAGAGCAGGTCGATGTTGTAGTTGTCGTAGACGATGACCAGCCTGCGTGCAGCCTGGCACCAGGCTATGTGACTGATGCCGCTGTCGTTGAGTCCGGTGGTCTTATCGAAGGTTTGGAGGCTCTGGTCGCTGCGGTTGTAGGCATAGAGGCCGCCCGACGCCAGCACGTAAAGCTGGTTTTCGCTTGCCTTTTCAATCTCGGTGGGCTCGTAATAGCTTAGGTAATTCTTCCATTTGCCGGTCTGTGCCACGGTCGCAACCGGGAAAGCGGAGAGCAGGAAAAGGGAGAAAAGGAGGGAAAGGGTGGACAGGCCGTGGGGTAGGAGAAGCCGTGGGGCGGGAATATGGCTGTGGTGTTGCATGTTTGTATGGATGAAATGGTTCATCCATACAAACGCCAAAACCGCGAAACTATTGCGCCATAAGGCGTTGGCTTTTCCTAAGAGAACGCAACGGGCTACCCGTTCAGCAGGTGTTCTGCGAGCTTGCGGACGGCCCGAGCCCGGTGGCTGATACGGTTTTTGACCTCCTCGCCCAGCTGGGCGAAGCTGCGGTCGTAGCCTTCGGGGATGAAGAGCGGGTCGTAGCCGAATCCCTCACTGCCCTGCTTCTCGGTGCCGATGCGCCCGCGCACCTCGCCCTCGAACTGGTATTCGCGGCTGCAAAACGGGTTGTCGCCCTCCATGACAATGAGGGAAATGACCGTGCGGAAACGGGCCTTACGGTTGTCTTGGCCCGTCATTTCACGCAGCAACTTGGCCATATTGGCCTCGCTGTCGTGGTCGGTGCTTTCGGCATAGCGGGCCGAATGCACGCCCGGCGCCCCGCCGAGGACCTCGACTTCCAGCCCCGTATCGTCGGCAAAACAACTGATGTGGTAGTGGTCGAACACGTATTTCGTCTTCTGGTGTGCGTTCTCCTCGAGCGTTCGGCCCGTCTCCGGGATGTCCTCGTGGCAGCCAATCTGGGCCAGCGACACGATGTCGAACTTGGGTCCGAGTATCTCTCGGATCTCGCGCAGCTTGTGCTCGTTGTTTGTTGCAAATACGATTTTCATGCGATGAATGGTCTTCTCTGGTGTTTTCCTATGCTTCCTGCGCCCCTTGGTTCTCCTTGTCCTTGGGCAGGCGCACCTTGATTTTGTCGAATCCCTCGCCATATACGCCGATGACCGAGCTCTGGCTCACGAAGGCGTTGGGGTCGATGAGCTTGATAAGACGGAAGATACTGGTGCTTTCCCGCTTCTTGGCGAGGATACAAAGCACTTTCATCTCCTGCCCGGTGTACCATCCGTGGCCGTCGAGGATGGTCACGCCATGGTCCATTTCGGTGCCGATGGCATTGGCAATCTCCTGGTATTTCTTGGAGAATATCATGAACTGCACCGACTCCCGTCGGGCATTCATCACGTAGTCGAGCATGAAATTCTCGATCACCATGGTGCATAGGCCGAACACTACCTTGTGAATGCGACCCAGTCCGTCGCCAAATTGTGGTATGAAAAGACAGCTGCCGATGATGCAAAGATCCACCAAAATGAGCACCTGGCCCAGTGAAAGGTTGTAGAATTTGTTCACCGAGGCCGCGATAATGTCGGTCCCTCCCGTGGAGCCATTGTTCATAAACACGATGGCCAACGACGTTCCCGTCATGATACAACCTATGACCAGCGACATGAAGTCTTGCCCCTCGCCCAGTATTTTCACGTAGTGACCGCTCTGATCCACCGGCATCAGCTTCTGCGACAACCATAAAATGAAGGAAAGAGCAAAGATGGCATAGATGGTTTTCATGAGGAATTTGAGGCCCAATATCTTCAAAGCCAGCACCAGAAGAACCACATTAATGACAAAGTAGCTGTACTCAATGGGGATGCTGGAGGCGTAGAAGATGATGGCCGAAATGCCTGTCACGCCACCCGTCACTATCTCGTAGGGCAGCAGAAAGGTGGTCCAGGCAAAGGCATAGAGCATGAGACCAAGCGTGATAAACACGTAGTCCTTGGCCTCATTGAATATAATCTGATGGTTAATCGTCATACCTGATGGAGCTATGAGGTTGTGGAATAGAGGGGTTGTCTCCTGAATGACTATTTCACCACGATGTTGATGATCTTCTTCGGTACCACGATGACCTTGACAATCTGCCGTCCGTCGAGGAACTTGGTGCTGCGCTCGTCGGCCAGCGTGGCCTGTTCAATGTCGGCATTGGCGGCCGAAGCGGGGAACATCTTCTGGTAGCGGGCCTTGCCGTTGAAGCTCACGGTCATCTGAATTTCGCTTTCCACCAGATAGCTCTCGTCGCACTCGGGCCACCGCGCGTCGCAAACGGTGCCCTCCTGACCCAGCTGCTGCCACAGTTCCTCGGCGATGTGGGGGGTGAAGGGCGCGATGAGCGTCACGAGAGTTTGCAGGATTTCGCGGCTGTGGCACTTCTGCTGGCCCAACTCGTTCACGCAAATCATGAAAGCTGAAATGCTTGTATTGTAGGAGAAAGCCTCGATGTCGGCCGTCACTTTCTTGATGAGCTTGTGGAGACTCTTCAGGCTTTCCCTGCCGGGATCCGCGTCGTCCACGAGGAATTGTCCGCTGCGGTTGTCCCAAAATAGGCTCCAAAACTTCTTGAGGAAGCGGAAACAGCCATCGATTCCGTTGGTGTCCCAAGGCTTGGAAGCCTCTACCGGGCCGAGGAACATCTCGTACAGGCGCAGCGTATCGGCGCCATAGTCGTGCACGATGTCGTCCGGATTCACCACGTTGTACATCGATTTCGACATCTTTTCAATGGCCCAGCCGCAGACATACTTACCGTCTTCGAGGATGAACTCGGCGTGCTCGTATTCCGGGCTCCACTTCCTGAACTCGTCAACATTGAGTACATCGTTCTTCACCAAGCCCACCCACACGTGGATGGGCGTCACATCCTTGTAGTCTTCACGCAGGTTATGGCTCACGAACACCGGCTTGTCGCTGGTGCTCAACTCGTTCACACGGTACACGAAATTGCTGCGCCCCTGGATCATTCCCTGGTTAATGAGCTTCTGAAAAGGCTCTTCTTCGCAGCTCACGCCTTGGTCGAACAGGAACTTATTCCAGAACCGACTGTAGATGAGGTGGCCTGTGGCGTGCTCCGTTCCACCCACATAAAGATCCACGTTGCGCCAGTATTCGCCGGCCGACTGGCACAGCAACGCCTGGTCATCGTGCGGGTCCATGTAGCGCAGGTAATAGGCGCTCGACCCTGCAAAGCCCGGCATAGTATAGAGGTCTATGGGGAACACGGTGGTCTGATCAATGCGTGCATTCTCCACGACTTTACGGGCCACGGTGTCCCAGGCCCACTTCTCGGCCCGTCCCAAAGGTGGCTCTCCGGTCTCGGTGGGCTTGTACTCCTTGATTTCGGGCAGCTCGACGGGCAGGCAATCTTCGGGAATCATGCGGGGAATGCCGTTGTCATAGTACACGGGGAACGGCTCGCCCCAGTAGCGTTGACGCGAGAAAATGGCGTCGCGGATGCGGAAGTTCACCTTCACACGACCGATTCCTTTCTCCGTGACAAACCGCTTGGTGGCCTCAATGGCCTCTTTCACGGTGAGCCCGTTCAGCGAGAATCCGTCGAGGCTCTGCTTGCCCTCGGCGGGCGAATTGACCACAATACCTTCCTTGGCATCGAAACTTTCCTCCTCCACGTCGGCCTCCTCGATGAGTGGAATGATGGGCAAGCCGAAGTGTTTGGCAAAGGCATGGTCGCGGCTGTCGTGGGCAGGCACGGCCATGATGGCCCCTGTTCCGTAGCCGGCAAGCACATATTCTGAGATCCAGATGGGGATGGGCTCGCCCGTCAACGGGTTGATGGCATACGAACCGGAGAACACTCCGGTCACCTTTCGGTCGGACATGCGGTCCAGTTCGGTGCGCTTCTTCACGTAGTCCAGATACTCGTTCACCTCGGTCTGCTGGCCGGGGGTGGTCACTTGAGCCACATATTCGCTCTCGGGAGCCAGTACCATGAACGTCACTCCAAACATAGTGTCGGCGCGAGTAGTGAAGATTGTAATTTTGAATTTTGAATTTTGAATTTTGAATTCCACCTCCGCACCCTCCGAACGGCCTATCCAATTCTTCTGCGTCTCGGTGATGGAGTCGCTCCACTGCACGGTGTCCAGACCGTCGAGCAGCCGTTGGGCGTAGGCCGACACGCGCAGACACCACTGGCTCATCTTCTTCTGCACCACGGGAAAACCGCCGCGCACGCTCACGCCCTCCACCACTTCGTCGTTGGCCAGGACGGTGCCCAGCCCGGCACACCAGTTTACCATCGTCTCGCCCTTGTAGGCAATGCGGTAGTTCATCAGCGTGCGGCTCTGCTCTGCCTCGTCCATTGCCAGCCACTCTTCGGCCGTGAAGTTCACGGATTCGTCGCTCTGGGCGGCATGCACACCCGCTGTTCCGTGTTCCTCAAAGTGTCTGACGAGCTCGTCTATGGGCTGTGCCTTGTTCAGTTCAGTGTCGAAATAGGAATCGAACATGCACTCAAAGGCCCACTGTGTCCAGTGATAATAGGCCGGGTCGCAGGTGCGCACCTCGCGGTTCCAGTCGAAAGAGAAGCCTATCTTGTCCAGCTGCTCGCGGTAGTGGTTGATGTTCTGCTCGGTGGTAATGGCCGGGTGCTGTCCCGTCTTGATGGCGTATTGCTCGGCCGGCAAGCCGTAGGCATCGTAGCCCATGGGGTTGAGCACATTGAATCCCTGCTGGCGTTTGTAGCGTGCATAGATGTCGCTTGCGATGTATCCGAGCGGGTGGCCCACATGCAGGCCGGCGCCGGAGGGGTAGGGAAACATATTGAGCACATAGAACTTGGGCCGTTCCGGGTCTTCCGTCACCTTGTAGGTCTTCTGGTCTACCCATCGCTTTTGCCATTTCTTTTCAATTTCTCTGAAATTGTATTCCATATTGTCGGTTGATTATTCGTTTGGTCGCGGTATTATAAAAGATGTATGCAAAGTTACATGAAAAAGGAGAAAGCACAAAGCGAAAGCCGGAAAAATGCGTGCCGCCACGCCGTCATCGTGTCGCGAAAAACGCCTCGTCGCCCGATGATTACGCCGCAAACGCCCGGCGATTACGCCGTTATCGCGTTGCGTTTACGGCGTTATTGCAGCGCGATTGCGGGTTCATCTGCAAGGCGTTAAGTATCAGGATGTAACAAAGATGCAGCATATTCATCCTTGTTGTTCCTCTCTGGTTTATAAAAATATATCCTAAAATGAAATGAATGTGCGGGAAATCGTTTAACTTTGCAATCGTGGGTGAATGATGATTCTATTGCAACCCTTGTGTCATTAACAATTTCTTGAATTACATTCTGATATGGAAGTTGTATAAATATTAAAACATTCTGATATTCAATTAGTTAGCAAAATTGTCTGTAAAGAAATATGTGAAATAATCACCACTTTTAAGAACCACTTTAAAGGTGAAAAATTATGGACAAATCAGACAGTCAAGCAATGTTAAGGGATGTTAGTGTGAACTTCAATTTAAGGGATCCAAAAAGCAACAGACCGACCCAAATTTATATGGTGATTTATGCCAATGGCAAGCAAACCAAGATTCCAACGGGATGCAAGATACTGTCAAATCAGTGGGATAACAAGAAACAAGAACCTATAATTAGTAAAGTATTTTCAAATGAAATTAATAAAGAGGCAATTCAAACTTTAAGAATTATTAACGCTATGAAGTTTGAAGTTTTAAAAAAGTCCCTGTATAATTGCTCTGTAAAATTTAATAAATTTAAAATTAATAAAGATATGACAGAAATTAAAACTACAATGACAGTAACCAAGCAATTTTTAAACTCAAAACGGACACCAAAGGCCACCAATATGATGAAGAAGGCTTTTGACGAGTATTTAATTAGAAATACCTTTGCGAAAAGTACCTTGACAAATTATGGAATTTGGTGCAAGATGTGGATGAATTGGGTGACGGATGTTTACAAAAGAGACAGTTGCAAGGCGTTTAGTCAAGAGGCACTGAATGATTATGTAAATTTTCTTTTAAAAAATGGTGGAAGTAATGTTACTGTTAGTAAAAAGGTTAAATTTATTAGTATGCTTATTAATGACCACATTGCCATCAACAACAAGTATGGTATAAGACCCATTGTTTTCAAAAATTTGAAGGATAAGAGGAAGAAGGAAGATAAGCTAAGGGGAGAAATATTGGATGATGAGATAAAAATTCTGAAAGAAATTGTATTGCCAACAAGGTTGGACAAATGGAGAAAGGCATTTGTCCTGCAACTTTTGACGGGACAAAGATGTAGTGATTTGCTTCACCTTTTAAAAGGTGAGTACAAAGTACAAGATGATGTCATCATCTTGAAAACCCAAAAGTGTGGAACAAATGCTTATATCGGTTTGAATGATGAAATAACACATCTGATAGAAGAATTGAATGAACAATTCATCAAATATAAGAATGAAGAAAGTTTTAAAGCCTTATTTAATAGGAGATTGAAAGAAATTGCTAAAATGGCGCATTTGGATAGGACGATCACTTATGAAGGTCCTTATCAAACTGTTTGTGTTGACAAATTATGCGATGTTATTTCGACCCACTTTGCAAGGCATACATTTGTCACCAAAATGTTAAGGGTAGGCTTTAGTGCTGAAGAAGTGGGCAAAATGATTGGTGACAGTGCACAGACTGTCTTAAAAAACTATGGTCATCCAACAGAGAAAGACGAAATCAATGTGTTGAAGAAGGCAGAAGTGAGGATAAACAATGTGCAAGAACCAACATCGCAATACAATGAAGAGGATGAATTGAAAAAGGTCTTGTTGATGATGGGTATCAGTGGCGTTGAAATTGAGGATATGAATGAATATCAAATATGGGAAATTTTGATTAAAGAACACGGCAAACTAATGGAATTGGGTGTGAATGTGAAAACAGTCAAAGAAATTTATAACCACAAGAACTTGCCATTGGCGGAAAGGGCAAAAATGCTTCAAAAGATAATTGAAGAAATTAGTCAAAAGGAAAAATAACATAAAAAAATAAGAGCAATCTTTAAGGTTGCTCTTATTTGATTCAATTGATTTTAATCCATTTGTCTTTCTTTAAATACTTATGTCCCCATTCCTTTGGCAGTGCATAACACTCTTTATATTTATATTCTTCTCTATGTTCCACGTTTCCCCTTGGTAATAGAACGTTCACAATACTTAACTCACCTTTTTCAATTTTTTTCTTGATGACATTAAAGCTAAAAATATATACCACGTCATCAAAAATATTTATATAAATATTGTCTTGGGTTATTCCTTTGTTTAAAAGGTCCATATAGTCATATTTTGTTTTTTCAAGATAAAAGGTATTATAATATTTGTTTATCTCCGCACTCCTGTTTTTAACTTCAAAACCAATCAACTCTCTATTTTTGTTAATGAAAAATCCATCATTTTTGGCTCTTCGCTCTGTTGTGTAGTTGATAAGCGTTATTCCTGTTTGAACCAACAGCTCTTCGACTATTTCCCTTCCCTTTAATTCTGCCAATTCATATTCGTCCATTTCATTTGTAGAATTTAATTATATTATTTTTAAAATAAAAGTGCCAACAATAAAAACAGCCAACTACATTTGATGATACCCGTTAATTTGAGGATTGAAAATGTGAATAGGTATAGTGAAACATAATTAATCCTGAATTTATCAGTGAATACATTGATATACCGTTTGATTTTGTTTATTTTCATTTTAATCATTTGTTTTGTGTTGATTAGTTTTTTTGCCAATTTCTATTGATTGGTAATCCACGGTCGTTCCGCCCGTTGGGTAATGTATTTTTTTTATTAGTTTTTTTATAGTTTCAAAGTTTTTCATTTTTGTTTTTGCTTTATATATATAAATATTTGTGCGGTTGAAGAAAAGCTGTTTTTTCAAAAAATATTTTTAACTTTTTAACACAGATAATTTTGAATTCCAATTCAATTTCTATATAATTGAATTATCAAAAATATTATTAATTTTTTTAATTATGAAAGAAGATTTCAAAGAAGCAGTCATTAGAAAATCAATTGTAGAATCCATTGTGATTCTTAAACAGTTGATTGCAAAGAATGATGAAAATGTTGAAGATTATCAAAAGATAATGGAAACATTGATGATGATATTAAGTTAATAATAAAAAAGTTGGTGATAGAAACATTACCAACTTTTTTTGTTTTGAGGTTATATTTATATTTGATATAATTTATTAATACAAATTATTAAATTTATTTTATTGTTATTTGTTTTATATAACAAGGGTTGTTGAATTGGTTTTTCAATTCCTACTCTTGTTATATTTTTTATAAAATATTTTTTCAAATATCTTGTTTTTTTGAAAATAAAATATATTTATTATATGAAAGGCGTTGATTGCAAGCTATGTCTTTTGGTTAGATACATTTTAATTTAACCTTTTGTTGGGAGTATAGTTTGAGAGTATGTTTTATATACTCCCAACTTTTTTCCAAAACATTAAAAATAATATAATTTAAACATACTTAAAATGGAAAACAGATTTGGATTAACTGAAATGACTGAAGAATTGGTGAATGACATTTTGCCAATGGGGATTGATTTGCCCAAAAATCAAAAGAACCTTCTTGCAACGTTGATGTACATAAATGGCATTGACAAGAAAGATGAAAATGGATTCTTCTATGTTGAAAACAAGTATTTGATGAATGTCTTGAAATTGTCAGAACCTACAATTATTGGTAATGCAAACAAACTGATTGAAAAAGGGTTGATAGTAAGGTTAAGCGGCAAGAAACATCATCCATCAAAGTACAATATACTAAACGATACACTAAAGAAATACACTAAAGATTTTAGTAAAACAAAAACTTTAGCCTATCAAAACTTTAGCCTTTCTAATAATTTGGAAATCAACGAGTTAAACGATACACTAAAGAAATACACTAAAGATTTTAGTAAAAACTTTAGCCAAGATAAAGATATAGAAGAAGATAAAGAATTAGAAGAAGATAAAGAAAAAGATAAAAATAATAATATAAATAAAATAATAGAAAAAATTGATATTATATTAAATTTATTAATAATTATTTTAAAAGAAAAAGGATCTTTTACTATGAGTAACTTACCTGAAAAAGAAAACCCTTCCGTTGAAATTTCCACACTGATGGAAACGATCACTTCAATGCAAGAAAACTTCAAACAGCAGATTGAGGAACTGAAACAAGAGAATGCAAGGTTGAACAGAAGGCTTGACAATGCCGCAAAGTGTGTGAAATCCCTTCAATGCGAAATTGAATCGCTCAAGCAAAACAATCCTTCAACTGAAAACAACACTTCAACCGAGGAAAAACCTTCAACAGAAGCAAATGGCATTCCTTTTTCCAAAACTTCAATGGAAGAACAAACAAACAATCCAACCTTGGCGAGTGTCCATACAGAAGAAGAGAACCCAACGGATGAATTTGACTTGGAAACGGAATTGGCCTTGGATTCGATTTTCGGTAAAGAGGACAAAAGCACAGAAGAACAAAACACTTCAATGCAAGAAAACCCTTCAAGTGAAAAGACTGACAACAATCCAACTGAAGAAAGAACCACATTCCAAGTGGAAGGAACAAACCAAAATGAAAATAATTCTTCAACCAATGAAATTTTTGATTTAAACCCTTCAAATGAAGTCACCCTAACAGTTGCCCACACGGACAGAGAAAACGCCTTGGAGGCAAAGGAAATGCCCTTAAACGCAATTTCTGAACAAAGTCTTGACAAAGACAAGGAAACAAACAACACTTCAACCGAAGATGAAAACGGCCCGAATGCAAGATACTACAAATTTGGCCACACTGTCATCAAAGAGTGTTGTGTGTTGAATCACTCCAAGTGTATGTCGGATTTGTATGACAGGGAAAAAGAGATGAAAGACCACTACCGAAAATTGTTCAAAAATGGAGAGATTGATGACGTGGAACTTCGGATTGCTTTTTTGGCAATCAATGACGCGAAGGAGAAGGTTGTGGTAAAAATCCTAAACTCGGCATACCGCGTTGCAGTGTAAAATACAATCTAAGGGCATTTCCAAGCGATTCAAGGCCTTTAAACCGATTGGATGGGCAATCCCAAGGCGAGGGTGGAAACAAATCCCCACAGATAACATTTTAGAGAGAAAAACATTTGAGAATTATGCCATTTTTGAAAAAAGCAGAAAAGTAGAAGCATCCCAAGCCACAACAGAAAATCAACAGGGATGAAATTTATCAGTCCAAGACTTGGAAAAAGTTAAGGAACAACTACATAATGAAACATCCCTTGTGTGAAATTTGTCTTGCTTTGGGAATTGTCAAGGGGGCTGAAGATGTCCACCACAAGGACAGTTTCACCAACTATTAGGGAGATGCCAAGTTTGAAAAAGCATTTGACGAATCCAACCTGATGAGTATTTGTAGAAAGCACCACGCTGAATTGCACAAGGGCAACAAAAGAACGAATGGGTTTGATTTGGAAGACTTTTTAAAGAAAAATCCTCCAAAAAAGTAATTTTTTCTTTTGTAAAACCTATTTATAGTTAAATAATGCCCTATGGTGTAACTGATTAGCACGGGAAATTCTAAACTTCCAAGTTTGGGTTTGAATCCTAATGGGGTAACTTAACAGAAAGTAAAATTATGGAAGAGTTCATTAAAGAAAATTCACTAAGGGAAGAGGCCCTGATCCGAATGATGGCTGAAACCTTGGTCAATGCTTAGGGGATAGCACATTTGGCAAGTATTTGGAATTTGGAAGACAGCCAATTGTACATTGATTACCAAGATGAGTTAAATAAACTATCGGTTGAAAGGAAAAAACAATGAAATTGAAACTAATCACAAAAATAAACGATGAATCAAGGGAATTTATCAAAAGGGTGTATGACCATTTGAAAGAAAACAACCAACTTGACAAAATAGATGATGCGGCACTAAATATGCTTGCCGTCAATTACAGCTTGTTTCTTGACGCAAACAAGGCAATAAGCGAAAAAGGACTGACAAGCAAGGGCAGCAGGGGGAATGACATTCCAAACCCTGCCATTAAAATAGCCAATGATGCTGAAGTTCAGTGCATCAAACTGATGGAAAAGTTTGGTTTGACACCAAGAGACAGACAGAAAATGAATATGCTTGATTCAGAAGATGAATTGTCACCATTGGAGACATTTGTCAAGGAAAGCAAGGAATTGAGATAATGAAAGGTTATTACCAATATGTTGATGACGTGTTGAGCAACAAGACAACAACAGGCAGATACATTAAATTGGCCTGTGAAAGGTTCAAGAAAGACCTTTAGCGAAAGGACATATATTTCAATGAAGACGTTGTTGACAGGGCGATAAGGTTCATTGGAATCTTCAAGCATTTTAAAGGAAGGTATAGTGGCAGACATTTTGAACTTCAAGATTGGCAACAGTTCATAGTGGCCAACATTGTAGGATGGTATTGGAAGGAAACCAACACAAGAAGGTTTGCCAATTCATACATTGAAGTTAGCAGGAAAAACGGCAAGACTGCATTGGCCGCGGCATTGTGCCTTTATTACCTGATTGCAGACGGTGAGGATGGCGGAGAAGTTGACTTGGCGGCAAATTCGCGAGAACAAGCCACAATCGCATTTGAATTTTGCTTTCAATTTGCCAAACAGATAGATTCAAAACAAAAATACCTTACAAGCAAACTAAAGGGAATTGATTTTCTACCAACAAAATCAAAGTTAAAGGTATTTGCAGCTGACGCATCCAAACTTGACGGTTTCAACGCGAGCTTTGGTTTGGTGGACGAGTATCACAGTGCCGCCAACAGCAAGGTAAGGGATGTAATCAAGTCATCGATGGGTATGCGAGAAAACCCTCACCTATGTACTATTACAACAGCAGGTTTTGACAAGTCAAAACCCTGTTATCAATTAAGAAGTACATCAATTGAAATATTGGAGAATGCAAAAACAGATGACAGTCTTTTTGTTGCAATATACAGTATGGATGACAAGGACGATTGGACAGATGAAAATAATTGGTTTAAATGCACTCCAAATCTTGATGTGACAGTTTCAAGAAAATTTATCAGTGAGCAAGTACAGTCAGCAAAAAACAACCCAAGTGAAGAGGTGGGCGTTAAGACCAAAACGTTGAATATGTGGTGTGATTCCGCTGATGTATGGCTGTCGAACACAACAATACTTAACAGTACTTCAAATGTCGATATAACCAAGTTCAAGGATAATATTTGCTATGTTGGCGTTGACCTGTCAGCGACAAGCGACCTTACAGCTGTGAGTTATTTGGTGAAGAACAATGACAAATATCATTTCAAGGTCAAATACTATTTGCCTGAAAGTTGCCTTTAGAACAATGTAAATTCTGAACTTTACAAAAAGTGGAAACGCAGTGGCGATTTGACAATAACGGCAGGAAATGTGACTGACTATGACTATATTACCAAGGATATGCTGAAGGTCTTTGAAACCATACAGATTCAATGTGTAAATTATGACAAGTGGAACGCCACGCAGTGGGCCATTGCTGCGGTTGAACAAGGTCTGCCGTTGCAGGAATACAGTCAGACAATCGGAAACTTCAACCAACCTACAAAAGAATTGGAAAGGCTGCTGTTGAGTGGAAAGGTTGTGATTGACAACAATGAAATCACAAGATGGTGCTTTAGAAACGTTGAACTGAAAGAAGATTGGAACGGCAACGTCAAGCCCGTCAAACGGTTGCAGATGAAAAAGATTGATGGTGTCATTGCAATGATAATGTCCTTGGGTGGCTACCTGAACAATCCTTTTGACAATTCGGAAATATTTATAATATAAATACAATTATTTTTTTTATGAATTTTTTTTGGAACAAAAATAAGAAAATGAAGGAACCGATTGAAGAGAGAAGCGCGTTTGGCGATTACCTGTCTTACAACGTCTCAACCGCTTACAGTGACAGCAAGGCAATGTTGCTTTCCGCCGTTTACAGGTGTGTGAATGTCATTGCTGACAGTGCCGCACAGCTCCCTTTGGAACCATACAAGGTTGATTCCAACGGTTACAAGATGAAGTTCACAAAACATTCAACTTACAGGGTCTTGAACAAAGAACCCAACAAGAATATGAGCAGGTTCACATTCATCCATTTGATGATGTCCCAAATGCTTTTAAGCGGAAATGCCTTTGCCTACATCGAAAGGGATAACAAAGGCAATTGTGTGGCACTCCACTACATTCCAAGTGCTTTGGTGACAATCAACAAGCCAACAAAATTGGGTGGGCAGGTAAGTTACACTGTTGTCGGTTTCAATGAAACCGTTGAAGCCTGCAATATGGTTCATATACTGAATTACACGGTTGACGGTATTGAAGGAATCAGTACATTGAGATATGCAAAAAATACATTGGGGCTTGCACTTGATTCAGAAACAAATGCGCAATCCTTTTTTAAAGGAGGTGCAAATCTGGCAGGAATACTGAAGGCAAATACTTCTTTGTCACCTGACAAGAAAAGGCATCTGAAAGAAAGTTGGAATCAAGCATTCGGGCAAAACGGTGAACCCAATGGCGTGGCCATTCTTGATGCCGATCTTGATTTCCAATCAGTTACAGTAAATCCTGCGGATGCACAGTTGTTGGAATCAAGACAATACAACGTGATTGACATTTGCAGGTTCTTTGGTGTTTCACCCGTGAAAGCATTTGATTTATCAAAAAGTAGTTACAACACCATTGAACAAATGCAGCTTGCATTCCTCACAGACACATTACAGCCATTGCTTGAAAAGTTTGAGGAAGAGTTTGAAAGAAAATTGTTCAAACCAAGCGAGAAGGACAGCATTGATGTGAGATTTGACACAAGTGCCCTTCTAAGGGCTGATAAGCAATCTTTGGCCAACTATTACAACACACTTTTTCAGATAGGTGCAATATCGCCGAACGAGATAAGACGGGAATTGGATTTGCCGATGATTGAAGACGGTGACAGGACTTTTGTTCAAGTGAACGTGCAGACATTGGACAATGCAGTAAATAAAACAACGGAAGAAGAAAAGGATAGCAACCAAACAACTTAATATGAAAGAGATAAGAAACAACAATTTTGAACCAATGATAGCACCGACAACTGAAAGAAGCGTCGAGGGTTATGCCTTGGTTTTTGATTCGGAATCAAATGATCTTGGTGGATTTGTTGAAACCATTGACAAAAACGCCTTGGATGGCGTGCTTGAAAAATCAGACGTGCTTTGCCTTTTGAACCACAATGAGGAAAGGGGAGTGTTGGCAAGATGGAGGAAAAAACAAGGCAGCCTTGCCTTGTATGTTGACGAAAAGGGGTTGAAATACTCTTTTGACGCACCGAACACCGCGTTGGGTGACGAACTTTTGGAAGGGCTTAAAAGGGGCGACATTGACAGTTCAAGTTTTGCCTTTGCAATAGGTGAAGACAAGTGGGAGAAAAGGAATGACGGCACATATCTTAGAAGAATCTTAAAATTCAAGGAAATCTATGATGTGTCGCCCGTTTATCATCCTGCTTACAGTGCAACGAGTGTAAACACAAGGGGCTTGGAAGAATTAAAGGAGAAAGAATTGAATAAATCAAAATTACTTGATATTTATTATCAGGAACTAAAAGATAAATTAAATGGCTGATACTTTGGAACTAACCGACAAAAGGGAACAACTTGCCATAAGGGCAAATGCCATTCTCCAAAATGGAAGAAAAGAGGATAGGAAGTTGACGAAAGAAGAAGAGAATGAGTACACACAAATCTGTCAGGAGATTGCAGACTGTGAGGAAGAAATCAGAAATCTTCAAGAGGCTTTAAAAAATAAAAATTACAAAAATATCAAACAAGAAAGAAATATGGAAAAATTTTCTTTATTGAAGACAATTAATGATGTTGCCAACAATAGAAATCTTGACGAAAGAAGCAAGGAAGTGATAGAAGCAGGTATTGCCGAAATGAGAAAGGCGGGCCAATCTTACAGCGGCCAAATTGTATTGCCCGTTGAGGAAAGAGGCGAAATTTTGGCAGGTGCTGCAACAAAAGGCCAAGAAATTGTGTCTGAAGACAAACTTAATGTATTGGAGCCACTTAGGGCCAATTTGGTGATGGCACAAGCAGGTGCTACCTATATGAGTGGTCTTGTTGGGAATGTCTCAATTCCTGTTTACAGTGGTTCAAACGTTGGATGGGCAGGTGAAGTTGATGCAGCCGCTGATGGTGTAGGTACTTTTGGTGAGGTTAATTTGGAGCCAAAGAGACTGACAGCTTATCTTGACATTTCAAAACAGTTCCTTATTCAAGATTCAGTATCAGCGGAGGAAATGTTGAAGAACGACATTGTTAGGGCAATCTCCAATAAATTGGAAGCCACAATCCTTGGTTCTGAAACAGGTAGTGCTAAGAAACCTGAAGGACTTTTCAACGGCGTTTCAGCGGATTCTGCCCCAATTAACTACAAGGGTATTGTTGATATGGAAGAATCACTTGAAACTGCAAATGTAACGGGTAATCTTTCTTTTGTTGTTGCACCCAATACAAAGTCTGTTTTGAAGACCACATTAAAGAACACGGGTGTGCAAGGCTATCTTATGGATGATGATGAGATTGATGGCATCAAGGTTTATTGCACTTCTTCTTGCACTTCCAATGGTATGGTTCTCGGCAATTTTGCAGATTATGTTATTGGTCAATGGGGCGGCATCGATTTGACAGTTGATCCATACACCCAAGCTGCAAACGGAAAGATAAGGCTTGTTATCAATGCCTACTTTGACGCAAAGCCACGCAGGACTGCTGCCTTTGCCAAGAAGGTGATTAAGTGATTTGAATAATTACAGGTAAGTTTTTTGAACAATGTATATAACATTAGAAGAAGCAAAGAAACATTTGAACATTGATGAATCCTTCAAGGATGATGATGTTTATATCAGCTCGCTTGTTCAGGTTGCAGAAGATGCAGTTGAAAAGAATGTTGGCATTGTTCTAAGCAAAATGTCAGATGGTGGTTCACTGCCACCATCTGTCAAACAATCCATTTTGCTTCTAATTGGCAACCTTTATACCAACAGGGAGGCAACAACTTATGGCACAATCAGTGAAGTGCCTTACACTTTCAAGTATTTAATTAATCTGAACAGAAATTTTGAAGTGAAATGAATGCAGGCAGGTTGACAGAAGTAATGGAAATTGAAAGGGCTGAAATCAAACAGGATGGTTTTGGTGCTAACGATTTGGATTGGCAGGTTATAATTAGAACAAGGGCTGACGTGCAATATCAGAACGGTGGCAGGGCAAATGAAAACGGTGAAATAGTATTCAATTATGATAGAATCTTCACAACAAGAATTTACCATCAAATAAAGGAAACGGATAGGATTGTATGGGATGGCCATAAATGGAGGATATTGTCAATAGAGCCTGACAAACAAAAGCAATTATTGAAAATTGTAGCGGAAAAAATAAATGAATGATGGAAATTGACGCATAGTTGTATGACAAGAAATTGGTTGATTTGTTCAATGATCTTGACGGCAAGGAAATGGAGAAGGCAAGAAGAAGTGCGCTTAGAAAAGCGGGCAACATCCTTAAAAAAGAAACTAAGAAAAATCTTTCACAATCGGTTAGGAACAGCTATGTTAAAAATCCTAAATATGGCAAATCCTTGCAAAGTGGAGTAATAAATAAGACAACAAAGGAAAACGGTGTGCTGACATCAATTGTCCACATTATGGGTGATTTTAGGCTGAAGTTTTTTGAAAAGGGCACCAAAGAAAGATACATCGGAAAAAAAGAGGCAAAAGCCAACAATAAGAAATGGGATGCTGAAAAAATAAAAAAAGACCCTATAAAAAGTAAAACATACAAAAGAGGAAGAATAAAACCAACACATTTCTTTGCAAAGGCAAGGACGGCAAAGGAAAAAGAAGTATTTGACAGTATGAACAAAATACTAAGGCAAACCATCAATAAAATAAAACAAAAGCACAACAAATGATGTCAGACAGTTTAAACATTGGCAAAGCCATAAATGCTTTATTGGTTGCAAACAGTGATATTGTAAAGAAAGTGGGAAAGAAGATATACCCACTGATAGCAGACTCAACGACAACGTTTCCTTTCATTGTTTATAGCAGATACCAAATGGTGCCTGAATCAACCAAAGACAATACAGGGGAACAAATATATGTGAATGTTCAAATAGCAACTGAAAGATACCCCGAAGGAATTGAAATAGCCAACTATGTGAGAGCGTCAATTGAAGGAAAAAATGGAAAATTCGGAACAATTGACATAGATGACATTCAATTGGTGGACGGGGATGAAAAGGTGATGGACGACACATTCATACAACAACTGTATTTTAAGATTCAATTAAATTAATAAATAAAAAAATTAAACAAAAATGGCAAGTAATGCAAATAAGAAGATAAAAGGCGGGGACCTTATGATGTTTATTGGCGGAAAGTCAATAGCGTTGGCAACAAGCCACACTCTTTCGATAAGCGGCGAGAGTCAGGACACTAGCAACAAGGACGAAGGTGGTGGAAAATGGGCATCATCTGAACTAAGTTCACTATCTTGGGAGGGTTCATCGGAAAACCTTTTCAGTGCCACAGGCAATGCAGGTATGACTTATGACGCTCTTTTCGATGCAATGGTTTCTATGAAACCTGTGGATATGGTTTTTGCGGTTAAGGCTGAAACGGCTGATGACGTGGCAGCCACAGGATGGACAGCAGGAACAAGTCCAAAATATAGTGGAAGTGCCTGTATTTCTTCTTTGGAATTGAACGCGCCAAATGGCGAATATGCAACATTCAGCGTCAAGTTCACAGGCGTTGGGCCCCTTACCAAGACAGCGGTAGGACATTAATGTTGGCAGTTTTTAATTAAAATAATTTGAAACCTTTGTGCCTGAATAATTTATTACAAGGGTACAAAGGTTTTTTAGATTAATATTTTATACAATGGAAAACAAAAACGTTATTAGAATCAATGGAGTTGACTATGTGCTGAAATACACCATAAGGGCCTTGTTTGTGTTTGAACAATTGACGGACAAACCTTTTCAAGTGAAAACTGTCACTGACAATTACATATTCCTTTATTCGATGATTCTTGCCTGCAATCCTGATTGCACATTGACTTGGCAAGACTTTTTAAAGGCATTGGATGAAAATCCTGACATATTGAACAATCTTTCCCAAATTACAGCAGACGTGGCAACAAAACAACAGATGTTTGACAAGGTTGGCGAGAAAGACAATGGCAAAAAAAAAGACTGACTGTAAGTGAGATATATGCCATATTGGCACTAAGGTTGAAATACCCTCCAAAGTACATATTGGATGAAATGGAATGGTATGAAGTAAAGGCAGTTTTGGATTACCAACATTATGCTTATAAGGATGTATGGGAGGCAAACAGGCTGACATCATTTGTTGTAAGCAAGATGCTTGGGAGCAAGATAGAAACTCCAAATGACCTTATGCCGTTCTATTGGGAAGAAGAAGACACTGATGAAAAGGAAACTGCAAGCAAGGAACAAATGGAGGAACTTAGGAGAAGGGCCAAGGAAATTGAAGATAATCTAAATAAAAAAACCAACTGATGGCAACTGACTTTACAACAAGAATTATGCTTGAAAACACATAGTTCAAGAATTAGATAGATGAAACCAAATAGGAATTAAAAAAGCTCAAATATGAATTAAGGAAATTAAAAGGTGAGAAGATAGACACCAAGGTTGATGTTGACACAAAGGAAGGTTTGTCCAATCTTGGAAAACTAAAGGAAGCATTTGGTCAATTCAAGTCAGGAATGGGCGGCCTTGGGAGTCTTTCAGGCGGCTTGTCCACTGTCGAAGGAATTTTAGGCGGAATTGGCAAAATGGCATTTCCCATTGGTGCTGCTGCAATTTCAATCGGTGCTTTGTCAAAAGGATTGGAAGAATGTGCAAAGTCAGCAAGGGAATTTGGTGGGGCTTTTTCATAGATGAAAACACAGTTTGATTAGAACGTTGTTTCGTCAATGATGGATCAGGCACACCAATTAAGCGCGGAAAGCGGCATTTCAGGCAGTGCCAAAGGCATTGGATCCAACCAAACAGCAATCCTTCAGATGGCAAGGGCCAACAATGAGGATTTGAAAGCAAGTGGCGTTGCCGAATATGTTAGGCAATTGGATTCACTCGGCACTATGATGGAATATGTCGGTGAAGATGCTTCAAACGTTGGTCAGAAAGTAAGGTTGATGGTCACTGCATTTGACAAGGGTACATCTGACATTCCAAACATAATTAATGCAATATCCAACGCGCACGCAAATGGAATGGTGTCTTATAATGAGTTTGCGGATGCAATGATAAACAATGCGGGTAGGGCGGCTGAATCAAAAGTGTTATTTGAATAGTTGGCGGCTGCAATTGAAACCTTGACACCAAAATATGGTAGTTCAGAAACGGCTGCACAGAAATACCTGCAAGTGCTTTCCTTGTTGGAAGCAAAAGGAAGTGATAAGTTGAAACCATCAATTGTCGGTGCTTCAGAAGCACTGAATAACCTTAAATCCAAAATGGATGAAGGCAAGGATGTTTCTGATGTTTTTGGTGCCAAGACCATCAACGTTGCAAGGTATGTTGCAAGTATGTCAGCTGCAATTGATGAAAACACAAAAAAGATATTTGACAATTCCAACGCGCTAAAACAATCAAACATTGCAAACAACAGCTTGGGCACAGCTGAAGCGGAATTGTCCAATTCTTGGACAAATATCACTTCAATAATTGGTGAATCATTTTTGCCTTTGTGGAAGGAGTGTGTCAAGGCGGTGACAGACATATTGGATCCGATTTATCACTTAATTGAGGCATTGAAAAACAACCAAGCTGTTATGCTTGTTGTTGGGGGTACAATTACTATATTAAAAAAAGCCATTGCTTCAATTGCATTTATAATCAAGATTGTTGTAGGTGCACTTGAATTGCTAACAAGGTTTATCACTATTGGAGTCGATACAATTGCAGGTGCGATGATTCCGACAATTAAAAATTGGTACAACAAGATGAGCCAAACGACTGCATTTCAAACAGTGGTTAAAAGCATCAAGACTGTCATTAAATGGGTTGAAAATTTGATTGACAAAGTAAAAACAGCGGTTGATTGGTTAAGAAAATTTGGAAAGGAAGACACCAAGGCAAGCACAAAGAAAACTGACAACCCCACTAAAGACAAACCTGTCAGAACAATTGCCACAAAGAATAAAAAAACAATTAAGGGCGGCAAATCAAAAATCAAGTCTGAAACAAGTGCCGACAGATTGAACAAAGCTGAAAAGCAATACAAACAGGGTTTGATTCAAATTCAAAACAAATACAATGCAGGATTGTACACGGCACAAGAAAGGCAAGAAGCAATATTGGCCGCTGAAAGGCAATATTATGAAGTAAAGGCAAATGAAGGCAGGTTGTCAAGGCAAGAGGCAAATTCTTACAAGTCAAAGGAACAACAGATAAAGGCCGACAAGATATTGATTGATTCAAATGAATCAATGAACAAACTAAACCAAGAGTATGCCGACGGTATGGTTGAAACAAATGAATATTATCAAAAAAGGGCTGAAATATTAAAAAGAATTTATGAGGAGAATTTGAAGAACGGTACCGCCACAAAAGAAATGGCAGAGAACTACAAGCAAGCATTTGATGTTGCCAACCAAACCAAGTTTGAAGTAGGTTCAATCAACGAATTGAGAGACCAAATAAGCAAGATTGAAAGTGAGATAAATTCAACTTCCAACATAAAATTAAGGGCAGAACTTGTAATCAAGAAGAGCAATTTGCAAGGGCAACTTGACAATATATTGGACACCACCACCATAAAGGAATTTAAGTTTAGTTCTGACCAACAAGACAAGTACAAGAGCCGTCAGAATGCGGAATCAGCCATCAATGACATTCAAAAACTTTATGACTTAAAAATCATAGACAAAGCGACTGCCATTGCTGATATAGAGGAAATCAACCAAAAACTAAAAGGGTTGGGGTTGGAACCAATAAAAATCAATCTTGACGATAAAGCCTTTAAAGACAAGTTGTCAAGCATAAGCGATGAATTAAGTTCGTTTGGCAGTTCACTTTCAAGTATCGGTGATGGTTTTGAAATGCCTGAATTGAATGTCGCAGGGACAATGGCACAGGCAATTGCAACAATGGTCAATTCTTATGCCATCGCATCGGAAAGAGCGGCAGCATTGGGGCCGATTGGTTGGTTTGCATTTGCCGCAACGGGCATTGCACAATTGACAGCCATAATATCAACAATGAAGAGTGTGGGCTCTTATGCTGAAGGTGGTATTATTGGCGGTGGCAGTAGCAATGGTGATTTCCTTACAGCGAAAGTGAACGCAGGTGAGATGATATTGAACGGTTCCCAACAAAAGAAACTGTTTAAAATGCTGAATGGGGATGCAAACACATACAATGGCGGAGAAGTCAAATTCAAAATTGAAGGCAGCACATTGCAGGGCGTTCTTAACAATTTCAATAAAAAAATGGGCAAAGCAAGATGATTTACAAAGGTTATTTTAGGGAAAACAAAAGTGACGAACTGTATAGGGTTGTGATAACAACAAACGGCAATACCGCTTAGGCAAAGGAAATAACCCTAAGCGGTACACCATTTGTCACTGAAATGGATTCATCTGATGATGGCATACTTTACAAGTCGGCAAAGTATCAGACTGCAACGGTTGAAATTGTAACGCCTGACTATAATTTTGACTTGTACAGCCCTTCGGCACAAGGAACAAAGGTTGAATTGTACAATGGCAATGGCAATGATTTGGAATGGACGGGGTATGCCACTCCAAACCTATATGATATGGGTTTTGAAAAATCCATTGAAAACATACAGGTTGAATGTATTGATGCCCTTTCAACGTTGCAGTATTACAAGTATAAGCAATCTGACAAGCAAGTAAGATCCTTTTGGTATATCATCAATAAAATTTTGTCAAAGACAAATGCCTATAAATACTTTTATGTGAGTGACAACACACAATTGACCGCCAAATCAGATTCTTGCATCTTGGAAGGTATATACATAAGTGAAAGCAATTTCTTTGACAAGAAAGAAAAAGATGAGACTGATGATGACGTGGCTTGGACTTGTCAGGAAGTATTGGAAGAAATATGCCAATACCTTGGTTTGACTGCCGTTGCAGAAAAAGACAGCGTTTATTTCTTGGACTATGATGCAATCAAGAGTGGCAACAACACATATTGGAAATATGCCGTTGACGGCAATTCGACAGGTTCAAAAGTCACATTGTCAAATTCAAAGACAATACAGTCAACTGATTATTCAGCAAACGGCAGCACAATATCTTTGAGTGACGTGTACAACAAGGTGACAATCAAATCTGAACTTTATGATTATGACAAGGTGTTGCCTGATCCTTTTGACAAAGCGGTCAATATTGTCAAGGACAGCGATCCGACATTGCAAAGTGCTGAAAACACAGAAAACGGAATGTATGGTGAAGTCATTGCAAGCGGCAATGACAAAATGGAAGTGCTGATAGACAGGATATGGCATCCACAAAAACACAAATATGGCGCATTCAATCTTGTTGCATTGAAATACTATAATAGCCCGAACTATAAATTCTACAAGTATGACCGCACGGGAAATGACATAACAAACAGTGTGTCTTCATTGAATTTTACAGACACAAAATCAATGTATGGCGCAACGTTGGCAAGATTTTCAGTCAAGGAATTGAACAGGGTATTCAAAGCCAATTATTTTGACCCCATTCTGCATCAAGGAATAAGTTTGGACACTTGGCTGCAAGTGAATGAATTGAGCAATTTCAATTTTGAAGAATATATAATGTTGCTCAATCCCAATGGATCCCTTTCCAATAACAATATCGAATCATACCCATTTTTTGAAACAACAATGTCTGATTCAAGCGCATTGTTTGGTGGCAAGAATGCCTATCTTATCATAAGCGGCAGTTATAATTTCCACTATTTTAATGATGACCCATATCCAATACCACAAGGTGAAGTTGACATAAGCGAGGGCAGATATGCAATAAATGCAGGTCAGACTTACCTTCTTTGCAAATTGGAATGGGGTGGACAATATTGGAACGGTGACGAATGGACGACAACAAGCACAACCTTCAAGCTGCCTTATATGGCCTTTGAGGAAAACGATGACAAAAGAAGGGCTGACCAAACAATGTTTAAAGACAATAATTTTCTCAATACTGTAAGTTGGAGGATTGGAACGGACAAAAAGGGATATGTCATCAAAACACCAAGTGAACATTCAATAAGCGGACAACCAAAACTGACCGTGTACAAACCATTTGACCCTACTTATAAAAGCACTAAATCAGATAAACAAAAGGGGCAGTACTACAAACATTCAGTGGTTTTTCTCAAAAACTTCAAACTGACAGCATTCATTGGTGATTCAACCTTTTCAAACGATCAAGACACTGATACCAAATACACAATGGACATTGATTCTGATTATACATAGGAATTGGATGACATAAGTTATAAAATCAACACTTGGGACAACAAGAAACCAAATTACAGTTGTGTTGCAACAAAGGAAGGTGACAAATACAAATTCGTTGACAAAACTTATAACAAGGCATTGTCAGCAGAAGTTGTCGGTGAGGAATACAATGATGACGGAAAGACTGTTAAAAGTGATGGAACGCTTAGGCAAGAATGGTGGAATGTATATAGGATTTACAAACAATATCATAAACCTTCAATCAAACTGAACTTATCACTTCGCAATGATATTTATATATACACAACATTGCAGAATAAAATAATAGACGGTCTTCAAAATGAACCAAAGACTTTCATTGTTGACACCGTTTCAAAAGATTACAAACGCAACAAACAGACACTTACCTTAATAGAAAAACATTGATTATGAAGTTTAACAAGTACAATTCAAAAAAGACAGCAGAACAAGTACAAAGAAGCAGTGTGGTAAGTGTTGTGAATGATGCTGTTATTGGAAGTGGCGTTGATTCATCATCAAGTGGCAAGGCAGGGAAATTGGCAGAGACACACACCATTTATGGAAATCCATTTGATGGTACACAAGATATTAAGGGTGTTGTAGGTCAAGTTACAGAAATAAACGCTGAAACAAGCGAGGATGAAAACAAGACCTATGAGGACATAACAATCAATGCTGATAACTTGCACACTTCAAATGATGTCGATGTGGGTGGTGACATAACGATAAAGTCAAATGCAACTGTTAAAGGAAGTATCAAAGCGTCAAGTGCTGAAATAAATGGTGACATAAATGTAAAATCAAATGCAACCGTTGACGGAAACATCAAATCTTCAAGCATTGAAACAACCGACATTGTTTCAACCAACGGCACAATCACAAATCTAAGTGGTGAACAGCTGAATTATTTAAAAGGTATCATAAAGGAATTGTCAGGAACAAAACTGACTTATGACAATGCCACGTTAAAGGATTTGACAAGCAACAACATATCAGTTGAAACGCTTACAGTTACCAAGGCAGCACATTTTTTCAGTCTTGTGATTGATGAAATAAAATCAGTGGGCGGTCAAATAATACTTACCCCTGCCAATGCAACTTTGAATAAGACCATAACAGTAAACGGCGGTTTCAAGTGTTATTGGAAGGCTACTGACGGTGAAAAGAAAATATACAATCAATTTGAAGTGAATGATCAGATTGTATGCCAAACCTTTAATGCAAGTGTCGGAACGTCAAACAATGTCTCCAATACTTTTTATTGGAGGCTATGCACTGCAATCGGAACTGAAACAATGGATGGCGTGTTGTACAACTATGTGGTTCTTTCTGATTCAGACAAGGACAAGGCATCTACAGCAAACCCATCTGTCGGTGACAAGATAGTACAACTTGGCAACAGAAATGATCCAACAAGACAAAATGCAATCATTTTGTCGGCATACAACAGCAAATTCTTGGATGCTGCTTTGAAGGCACCGTCAATAGTGCAATACAAAGGCATCAATGACTACAAATTGGAGACACACAGGGGAAATGTAATCAGTGCTGAATTCAATAGTTTCATAGGTGACTTCAAGGTGTCAGACGGACAGACAATTGAAGACTTCATCAAGGACAACGCCTATCAGGGAGAAAACAATATAGATGTAAGAGTGTTTTCTCTTGATGGAAACCTGACACTTGTAAACGACAGGGAAGTGGACTTGTATGCTGAAGTATGGTGCGGATTGAAAAACATAACGGACAATATTCCACCGTCCTTGTTCAGTTGGGTTAGGACAAGTTCAAACACAGATGCTGACGCATCTTGGAACAAGACAAAGGAAGGCATTGGCAAGACAATACATTTAAAAGACGAGGATGTTGTCAGAAGATGCACCTTTGACTGTATAATAGACATTGACAGCATTAAAAATTATTTATAAAGAAATTAAAAAATTAAATTATGGCTAATATCGCAAGAGGACAAATCACAATCGTTGATTTGAATGACGGCAAGTCAATCAATCTTTTCTTATCAAGCAACCACGCAGCAACGCAGATTTTCAATCAGGAAAACAGTTCTTATGTGCCAAACTATGCTTCGTCAAATTTGGTGATTAAACCTGAATTATATGTCAGCGGCACAGCAAACAATCAGATTTGGAGAATTAAAGGTGTGCCAAATTGGACCATTAACGGTACTGCAACAATATCCAATTATGGGGCTACCGCTGCAACAAGTTCGCCTTATGCACTTACAATCAAGAACAACCTTTCAAGTGTACCGACACTTACCATAACTTGCACCGTTATTTATGTAGACCCTGAAACAGGTGCGGAGACTACTGCAAAGGCTACTTATACAATCACCAAAGTAACAAATACAGGCCAACAGATTAGGGCCATAGCCTTTGCACCAAACGGAACGGTTTTTAAGAATGGCAACACCACTGTATTGAAAGCACATTGCGATATGTGGAGGGGATCAAATATTGACAATAGCAATGTGAGCTACAAATGGCAAGTTCTTGACGGCACTTGGAAAGACATTACAACGGCCAATGCAAACGGTATCACCAATTTTAACACCAATGAAATCACCATACCTTCAGCGGCAGTGCTGAATTATGCAACATACAAATGTATAATAACTGACACAGATCCCGCGAGTGGGACAAAAAACACATCCGTTTCAGACATTATATCATTTGCTGATATGTCTGATCCATATTCCGTTGAAATTGTATCACCGTCAGGAAATGTTTTAACGAATGGAAACACATCAACAACATTGACCGTCAATGTATGGCAGAATGGTGCGATGTTGGGAGATTCATTCTTTACAGGACTAACTTGCACTTGGCAGAAATATAATAAAACAGGTGTTTTAGATACAAGTTGGGGAACAGGCGGATCAAAGACAGGCCGAAGCATAACGGTCACAAAATCAGAAATATCAGTAAGTGCCACATTCATAGTGACTTTGAGTAAATAATAACATTGGAGTAGGAAATGAATCCTACTCCTTTTAAATAATTTGATTATGGCAAATAACATAGCAAGGGGACAAATTACAATATCAACTTTGGAGAATGGCAAAGATGGCAATTCTGTCAATGCAAATTTGGCTTTAAAAACCACAAGCAATTGGACAGATTGGGTAGAAGTAAGCGCACTTACAGGAAATAATAAAGTCTTTGTTTATTCTTATAGTTTGACCGATAGGATTCCAACCACCCAAGATATTACTTTCAGCATTGAAGTTGAAATAAAAGATTTTGTTGGATCAACAACTGATACACCGAGATGTGTTGTACAAGGCCATAAAAATGGAAACATTAGTGATTGGTCATTCAACACCACGCACAATAACATTGACAAGGCAAATGGTGTTTATTATTGTTCCTTTACATTAAAACCAATTGTGGAAAGCAATGTCTTCCCATTTCAATTTAGGTTTGACAATTGCACTTGCAAATTCAGATTCAGGAAAGTGAAGGTGGAATATGGGAAGGTAAACACAGCTTACATTCCCAATGATTAGGATTTAAAGGGAGATAAAGGAGATAAAGGAGACAAAGGCGGTAAAGGAGATAAAGGTACTGATGCAGAAATGTTTAAGCTATTTCCACTGTCTGAAACTGCTGTTGTTGACAAGAATGGCAATTTGGGCGTGGCCTTTAAATACAGTATCAAACATACAGTAGGGAACACCATTACCAATATAAATTCTGACAGCACACATTTCATAAGATTCAGACCATCCACAAGTACAAACAGCACCAATTTATCCATTAACACATTATATCCAACATACACCAATGCTACCTTTATGACCAATTATTTTAGTCTGTCAACAAAACCAACATACTTTGTCATCGAGTTGGTAAATGGAACAACAGTGTTGGACGTAAGGCTGACATCAATCATATTTTTGCCATCCGCTGCATTTGAAATCAAATAGGCAACCGATACAGAAGTGGCAAGCATCAAAAGCAGGGTGACGGCCAATGAAACAAAAATAGAGAATAATGCAAGAACAATAACAAACAATTACTCAACTTTAACCCAAAAGGCAAACGAAATTGAATCAACGGTTGGCAGTGTCAAGACAGTTGTTGACAACACATCGACTGAAAGAAGAAACCTTATAAGTGGAAGTTATCTAAGGATGGTGTCAAAGGTATATGGCGCAAAACCTTTTGTGGTTGACATTGTGAAAGACACAACATATACCTTCAGCGTCAATGGGATGTGTCAACAAGCATTGCTTGACAGTGGTGGTGTGCTTAACGTTTATCTTCATTCAAGCAACGGGACAACCCAATTGGAATCATTAACCATTGATTCTGCAACGCCAACGACCAAATCGATCACGTTCACCGCAAAATACAGTGGCAAGCTACACATCAATTTCTACCTTTAGAAGGACAAAAAAAGAATTACTGACAACAAGCATTTTATGATTGTAAATTGGTGTCAATTGGAAAAAGGAAGCGTTGCAACACCTTGGACTTTGGCAGAAGGTGAACTTACAATCAACAACAACCTTTTACCTGATGATTTGGCGGAATTGAAAGCAAGTGGCAGTTCAAGTTGCACTGTTGAACTGATAAAGAATGGATGTGTTTTGGATGACAGCACAACCTATGACTGTATTCATAGCAAGAACAATGGCACATCCTATGCAGATGTCATTAAACTTCCAAACGACATCAATATCAACGATAAAAATACCTACACATTGTCATTCTATGCAAAAGGAACTGAAATGACAAGTTTTCTTTATCCCGAAGCAGTGCAGGGAATAATAAATGCTGATGGAAGCCACTATTATTCTATGGTAAGCCCAACTTCGTCGATGGACGGTTCAAGTACAACAAGCCTCACTTCGGATTGGAAATATTATCAGATTACTTGGTCTTCATTGCCCAACAATGGCAATGGCAAGAAATTGATTGTTTGCAGATTGAATGCAAATCAAGAGGCTTATGTCGCAGGTGTGAAACTCGAAATTGGGGGAAGAGTAACATATTGTCAGAAATTTTCAGAGAAGACAATAAGCAAAATATCACAAACTGCCAACAACATCAAAGCAGAAGTGTACAATGACCTGAATGTAAAAACGGGCATAGACATTTCCAACGGGAAAATTGAGACCACTGCCGACAAATTCATTGTGAAAAACAGCGACGGGTCACAATCAATAGGAGTTGACAGTGGCGGCAATATGGTTGTAAGCGGTACAATCAAATCAAAGAATTTCTATCATAACATTGATATTATAACTGCCGATTCAGAAAATGTTTCAAGCAACAACAACCTTACCAATATCAACAGGTCAAGTTCAACGGCTGACGTGCTGTTAATCAGCGGTGACTTTGGAACTTCAACCACTTTTTATGATGGTATGCCATACCGTGTTGCAAGGCCGACTTATGTCAACCTGCCCAATGCCAACAATGAAATTTATAGGGGAAAAACTATAAGAATAATAAACAATGCTTGGGCAAAGTATATTGGAACGACAACCAACAGCTATTTCTTCAGTTCAAATGTATATGTGCAATGTGACGGTGGCGGTGCAATCTATGATTTGGAATTGTCTTTTGGCGGCAATACCCTTAGACCATATTGGACATCACTTAATATGAACCAACAGAAAATAGAAAGTATGACACTGCTGTCAGCACCATTTGACGGAACAAGCTCAAACATTGAATTGTTCAGTTGGGTTATAATAGACAAAACAAAGTCACCGAACACTGCTGTTAGAGAATTAAAAGAACTGATGTAATAATAAAAATAATGAAAGAAAAATGGAAGGAGCTTGGTTTTAAGGACCAAGCATAGTATGTAAGTGCCATTACACTGATTGTGAGTGGCATATTAATCGCATTTGTAAGTTTCTTTCTTACCCTTAATATTGCCAATGGAGTATTACTATATATAGCTTAGGCATTCGTTGCGGGGGGAAGCATCTTTGGAGTAAGCATATACTTTAGAAACCAATTGGGAAGTTTCAGGAGTTCCGCCAAGAATGATTTGATAATTTTGTTAAAAGAACTATTGGACAATGACAAAAATCATATTGAAAAGAATAGCTAAAAAAAAAGATTATACAATCGGATGTTTGTATGTTGATTCAAACTTTGTTTGCAATACCTTGGAAGATACTGACAGGGGATTGAAAGACACTGACAATGTACTGTATGTTAAGGCACACAAGATATTTGGAAAAACTGCCATCCCTGTTGGAACTTATAAAATCGAATTGACCTACAGTCCAAAATTCAAGAGGGTATTGCCTTTGTTGACAAATGTAAAGGGATTCAGTGGGATAAGGATTCATCAAGGCAACTTTCCGACTGATACTGATGGATGTATCTTGGTAGGGATGAACACATTTAAGGGTGGTGTTTTCAGAAGTGAGGAGAAACTGAACAAGCTGATGGAACTGCTGAAAGACAAAAAGGACATTGAAATTGAAATCAAATAATTTATGGTTGTAGATATACATCAAATAATTTGTTAAAGAAGGGGGTATGGGGTCATTTTTTGAGACCACCCCCACCAAAACCCCACCCCACCTTTCTTTGTGGGATTTTGGATTTTCAAACTTTATTTACCACTGTGACACTGCCGACGAAATTCGATTTAAGGGCATTTTAAAGCGATTTAAGGGCTTTAAGCCAATAAAACGATAAAGATATTTGGTGAATGGAAACAAAGGCTTGGAACGAACGATTTTGAATGATTTGTTTTCTGTTATATGATGATGGGTTAGCTTCTATTTATGGGAAGTTAACCCATTTGTATTTTTCTTAAAAAGAATTAAATATACACAGGATATTTTGCAGGTTTACAGGAAAACTATTAACTTTGCTGTAGGCAAATAATAACGGTGTTTAATAACATATTTTCATTAAGGCCATAACTTACTGATAATCAGATAATTAGAGAATATTTCACATTCTGATATGGAAAGAGAACTTCGTAAATGGTGGACGTACATTCTAAAAACGGCCGAACAGCATGTTTTTATGAAGATTGGTTTGGCGTCTGCTGCCTGTTTTGTCATCTTCCAATTTGGAAAGGATGTGGGCGAAGCGTTTTATTATATCCTGCATGGATGAATGAAATGAAGTGGAATGTATTCCATTCCGTTTCGTTGGCTACTTCTTTCGGATAAGGGTAAGGCCGTCGCGTAGGGGCAGGATGACTTGCTGCACGCGGGAGTCACGGGCAATGTGGTCGTTGAATCGGCGTATGCCCTGCGTCTGCGGGTCGTGGTTGTAGGCCGAATCCACCACGTGGCCGTCCCAAAGCGTGTTGTCGGCCAGAATGAGGCTACCGCGATTCATCAGTGGCAACAGGGCTTCGTAGGTCTCCACATAGTGGCGTTTGTCACCGTCGACAAAGGCCATGTCGAACTTTACACCCAGTTTTGGGGCTTCGGTGCAGGCATCGCCAATGCGGAAGTCGATGAAGCGGGCCACGGACGAACCCTCGATCCACGGCCGCGTGAAGTCTTCCATCTCGTCGTTAATCTCGAAAGTGAACAGCTTGGGGCCCTCTTCCGTGCCGTTTGCAGTGGGGGAGGAGTCGGCAATCCCAGGCGATGTTGCAGAATTTGAATGGTTTTGTTGAATTTGGAAAGGCCGGTTCTCCCGGTCAATTTCCTGCAATCCCTCGGCCATGCAGATGGCCGAGTAGCCCGAGAAAGTGCCCACCTCCAGGATATAGCGCGGCCGTTGCAGCATGACGAGCATCTTGAGCAGCCGGCCCTGCAGGTGTCCGCTGGCCATTCTACCGTGGATGGTGTGGATGTTGGTGGCGCGGTAGAGGCGGTAGAGATAGTCGCCCTCGGGTTCGCTGTGCGCCAAAATATAATTTATTAATTCAAAATTCATAATTCAAAATTCAAAATTGGAGCAGGAAATGTTCTTTTCTCTCATCATTTCAAAGTCGTTGTCGATTCTTTTCAAAGCCATTGTCGAATCCCTGCAAGGGGCAGTGCGGGCCAACTTCATGGTAGGCACAAACGCTCACAGGCAGCAGTCGGGCTTGTCGGCTCCCGCGCAGCCAATTTTGAATTTTGAATTTTGAATTATGAATTGCTAACTCCTTCTATCGCCAACTCGTAGCCCTTGAGTCCGAATCCGCAGACAACGCCCTTGCAACCGGCCGAAATCATGGAGTGGTGGCGGAACTCCTCGCGCTGGTGCACGTTGGAGATGTGCACCTCAACGACCGGGCAACGCAGCGAGCGGATACAGTCGAGCAGGGCCACAGAGGTGTGGGTGTAGGCCCCGGCATTGAGCACAATGCCGTCAAAAGTGAACCCCACCTCCTGCATTTTGTTGATGAGCTCGCCCTCGACATTGCTTTGATAATAGTGGAGCTCCACCTCGGGGAAGCGGCTGCGCAGGACGGGCAGATAGTCGTCGAACGAACAAGTGCCGTAGATGCCCGGCTCGCGCACTCCCAGCAAGTTGAGATTGGGGCCGTTAAGAATCAGAATCTTCTTCATTTTTGTTTTGCTATTTGGAGGGTTTCTGCTAACTTTGCAGCGAAGACGCAAGCCGACAAGGGCGTCGTCGCTCCTGCAAAGTTAAGCCAAAACGGAGAAAAGGCAAAGCAAATGAGCGGATTTTATTTGCGGCGATACTGGCCCGCGTCTCTGTACAACCCATGAAAACAGCCCATAACCATCCCGTGGACGACATGGTTCGCCGCTATGTGCGCTACCTGAAGCTGGAGCGCAACTACGCCGATAACACGCTGGAGGCCTATCGTCACGACCTGACCCATCTGCTCGGCTATCTCGGCACGCAACGGCTGGGGCCGCTCGAAGTGAAGCTGGAACACCTGCAACATTTTGCCGCCACGCTTCACGAGCGCGGCATCGGGGCCAAGTCGCAGGCACGCATCCTTAGCGGCGTGCGGGCTTTCTACCGCTATCTGGTGCTCGACGGCTACCTGGAGGTGGACCCCACGGAGCTGCTGGAGTCGCCCCATCTGCCTCGCCACCTGCCCGAATATCTCACTACGGCCGAGGTGGATGCACTGGAAGACAGTATCGACCTTTCGACCAACGAGGGCCATCGCAACCGTGCCATCATCGAGGTTTTGTTCTCCTGCGGACTGCGTGTGTCCGAACTCACCCACCTGCGCCTCTCTTGTCTCTATGCCGAGGAGCGGTTCATCCGCGTGCTGGGCAAGGGCAACAAGGAGCGGTTGGTGCCCATTTCCGACCGTGCCCTGCACGAGCTCGACCTCTGGTTTGACGACCGCCGCAAGATGAACATCCAGCCGGGCGAGGAAGACTACGTGTTTCTGAACCGGCGCGGCCACCATCTCACGCGCGTGATGATACTCATCATGATTAAGCGTCAGGCCGAATTGGCCGGCATTCACAAGACCATTTCGCCCCACACACTGCGCCACTCGTTTGCCACGGCCCTGCTGCGGGGCGGCGCCGACCTGCGCGTCATCCAGGCCCTGCTGGGCCATGCCGACATCGGCACCACCGAAATCTACACCCACATGGACGATGAGTCGCTGCGGCAAGAGATTCTGCAGCACCATCCGCGCAACATTGCGCGCGGATGCAAGTGAGCCAACGGCCGGCGGGACGGGCCACACGGAAAACAAATGTTCAATCAAAAATAATCGTAACAACAAATGAAAAAGAATCTATGTATCGGAACTGGCGCACTGACGGCCGGTCTGCTGCTGACGGCCCTCACGGCCGCCGCACAACCCCAACCCAAGACTTGGAGCATCACGCCGAAAGTGGGCGTTGCCGTGTCGAGCGTGACCGGCCACCCCGGGGCCACGGTCGGGATGGTGTATGCGCGTCCTGCGGACGTGCCGAACCCGGGCGGAGCGCCCATTCAAGTGACAAGCAGCTACGGCACGGACAGGACGACGGAGCGGCTGGGACTGGTTGTTGGCGCCGAGGCGCAGTATCAGTTCAGCCCCAAGTGGGGGCTCACGCTGGGAGCTCTGTACAGCCGTCAGGGCGTCAACTTCAAGGGTTTCGACACTTACGACAGTGACCTCAAGGCCACGGTGTCGGTTCATGGGCTGAGCCTCGCGCTGGACTATGTGTCGGTGCCGGTGTTGGCCAACTTCTATATTTATAAAGGTCTGGCCGTGAAAGCCGGCGTGCAGCCCGCTTTCTGCGTAGACAAGAAGCAGAAAGGCAAGCTCACCCTCACCGGCAACACACCCGATGGGATGTATGTTGCGGGCACCGAGAAGCCAAGCATATTGAGCCTCGACGTGTCGATACCCATGGGCTTGTCCTACGAAGTGAGCCATGTGGTGATAGATCTGCGCTACAATCTCGGCGTGACCAACATAGCCGGCGGCGACTGGGTACCGTCGAAACCCACGTTCCGCAACAGCAGCTTCGCGCTGACCGTAGGCTATCGAATCGGGCTGTAGCCTTTGGCCCTTTCGAGGAAAAGGCGTAACTTTGCCCGCTCATTATTAATATGGTACTTAATCAACATCGTTTTATGAGAATCAGAAACCTCATTGCGGGTGTGCTGTTGCTACTGGCCGGCACCGTGCAGGCCCAGATGCCCGACATGACGCTGCCCGTGGACAAGGAGGTGCGCATGGGCAAGCTGTCCAATGGCCTCACTTATTTCATTCGCTATAACAACTGGCCCGAGCACCGTGCCAACTTCTACATTGCGCAGAAAGTGGGCTCCCTCCAGGAGGAAGAGAGCCAGCGCGGCCTGGCCCACTTCCTGGAACACATGGCCTTCAACGGGTCGGCCCACTTCAAGGGCAACAACCTCATCGAGTGGTGCCGCACCCACGGCATCGAGTTCGGCGCCGACCTGAACGCCTACACCAGCATAGACCAGACGGTGTACAACATCGACAACGTGCCCACCCAGCGGCAGTCCACGCTCGACTCGTGTCTGCTCATCCTGAGCGACTGGTCGTCGGCCCTCACGCTGGAGCAGGAAGAGATAGAGAAAGAGCGCGGCGTGATTCACGAGGAGTGGCGGCTGCGCACGTCGGCACAGAGCCGCATGCTCGAGCGCAACCTGCCCAAGCTCTATCCCGGCTCGAAGTACGGACTGCGCTATCCCATCGGCCTGATGTCGGTGGTAGACAATTTCAAGCGCAAGGAGCTGGTGGACTATTATCACAAATGGTACCATCCCTCGCACCAGGGCATCATCGTCGTGGGCGATGTGGACGTGGACCACGTGGAAGCACAGATTAAAGCCCTCTTTGGCGGCTTCAAAAACCCCGACAACGAGGCTGCCCTCGTGTCCGAACCCGTGCCCGACAATGCCGAGCCCATCGTCATCATCGACAAGGACAAGGAGTTTCAGCAGTCGGTGGTGAGCCTGATGATGAAGCACGAGAGCTTCCCCGACAGCCTGAAACAACAGCTGCCTTATCTGGTGCAGAACTATGTGAAGAATGCCGCTCTCGACATGCTCAACCAGCGATTCGTGGAGGCAGCGCAGAAAGCCGACTGCCCCTTTGTGGGTGCCCAGACCAGCGACGGCAACTATATCTTTGCCAAAACCAAGGACGCTTTCAGCCTCGACGTCTCGCCCAAGGACATGAGCCAGACGGCGGCGGCCCTGAAAGCCGCCTACATGGTGGTGCGCCAGGCTGCCGACCATGGCTTCACGGCTACCGAGTACAAGCGTTACCAGAGCAGCACGCTGAGCTCGCTCGACAAGATGTACTCCAACAAGGACAAGCGCTACACGCAGCAGTTCTACGGCGAGATACTGGGCTACTTCCTCAACAACGAGCCCATGCCGGGCATCGACTACAGCTATCAGACCATGAAGCAGCTGGTGCCCGCCATCCCCTTGGAGGCCGTGAACCAGGTGCTGCCCCAGTTGGTGAGCAAGAGCGACACCAATCTGGTGATACTGAACTTCAACAATGAGGCCGAGGGCGCCGTCTATCCCACGGCCGAACAGCTGCTCGCCGCCGTGCATGAGGCCCGCACCGCTCAGGTGGAGGCCTATGTGGACAATGTGAAGGACGAGCCGCTGATGACCACGCTGCCCACCGCCGGCAAAATCAAGAAGGAGCAGAAGAGCAAGAAGTTCGACTATGACATCCTGACCCTGAGCAACGGCGTGACCGTGCTGCTGAAGAAGACCGACTACAAGAAAGACCAGGTGATGCTCACCGGCGTGGGCGGCAGTGGCACGTCCAACTACGGACGGGCCGACTTTGCCAACCTGCAGGCTTTCGACCAGGTGATCGATGCCAGCGGTCTGGGCAACTTCTCGAGCACCGAGCTGAGCAAGGCCCTGGCCGGAAAGATTGCAAACGCCAGCCTGACCATGGGCGAACGCCGCATGAGCGTGAGCGGAAGCTCCACACCCAAGGACGTGGAGACCATGCTGCAACTGACCTATCTCTACTTCACCAACATCAAGAAGGATGAGGACTCCTACAACAACGTCATCCAGCAGTACATGGTTGGTCTCAAAAATCGTGAGCTGAACCCCGACATTGCTTTCCAGGACTCGCTCTCTGCAACCCTCTATGAGCACAACTGGCGCAATGCACCCATGCTGCTCGACGATGTGAAGAACATCAGTTACGACCGCATCCTCCAGATGGCCAAGGAGCGCACGGCCAACGCCAACGGCTGGCTGTTCGAGATTATCGGCAATTTTGACGAGGCCACCATCCGTCCGCTCGTCTGCCAGTATCTGGGAGCCCTGCCCTCCAAAGGCAAAAATGCCGTGGGCACGCGCAGCTCGCGGCTCACCGAGAAGAGCGTGGACAACACGTTTTACCGCAAGATGGAGACGCCCAAGGCCAACTCCATCGTGGTGTGGCTGAACCACAAGATGCCCTATTCGCTCGAAAATTCCATCAAGGCCGACGTGGCCGGACAGGTGCTCTCCATGGTCTATCTGCGCGAAATCCGAGAGGAAGCCAGTGCTGCCTACTCCTGTGGTGCGCAGGGCGGCATGAGCGTGGCCGACGATGGATTCCACATCGGACAGATTCTGGCCTACTGTCCCATGAAGCCCGAGAAGAAAGACATTGCGCTGAAGATTATCGACGAGGAAATCAACAACCTGGCCGAGAAGTGCGACGCCGAAATGGTGGACAAGATTCAGAAGCTGATGCTCAAGCAGATCGACGACAACAGCAAGACCAACGGCTACTGGAGTGGCGTGGTGATGAACAACTACATGATGGGCCTCGACTCCTACACCGAGTACAAGCACATCGTGGAGAGCATCACGCCGGCGGCTATCTCTCAGTTTGTAAAGGACTATCTTGCCGGTGCCAACAAGGTAAGCGTGGTGATGCTGCCGCAGGAGTAAGCGTCGCCGTCGGGCCGTTTCGGTGCGTGGACAGTCTGCCGCCGACTGTTTCGATGCGCGGACAACTTGCCACCAACCGTTTCGATGTGCGGACAATTTGCCTCCGGCATGTCTTAATAGCAGTGAACCCCAAAAGTCAGACCATGGCTTTTGGGGTTCATCGTTCCCAAGGCCTTGGAACGCCATTTTTTCTTCATTTTATCGTTTCCCACTCTTGGGAACGCCATTTTTTCATCGGTTTATCGTTTCCCACTCTTGGGAACGCCATTTTTTCATCGGTTTATCGTTTCCCACTCTTGGGAACGCCATTTTTTCTCTGTTTTATCGTTTCCCACCCTTAGGAACGCTATTTTTTCATTGGTTCGTCTTTTCCCAAACCTGGGAAATGGGGTTTGGTTGCCGAATGGAATGGGGGGTATTGCCGTAGGAGCCGGCCTCTGTGCCGGCCCGCACATTTGGAACAATAAACAAGCATTCTTGGCAAAAACCGATGGATTTCATCCTTTTGCTTTGCACGTTCCCTTTTTCTTCGTAACTTTGTAACCCAAAGCCTACGGGCGGCTGCATCCTCCTGCGCTTTATCCCCTCAGAAATAAATAAGCATTACATTGGCCCGGCATGCAGGCCGGCCTCATTTATTCTCAACATCTTATGTCATATTTATTTTCGTCAGAATCTGTGTCTGAGGGACATCCCGACAAGGTGGCCGACCAAGTCTCAGACGCCATACTCGATCAGTTTCTTGCCTACGACAGCAAGTCGCACTGCGCCGTGGAGTCGTTCGTCACCACCGGCCAGGTGGTCATCATGGGCGAGGTGCGTTCCAGTGCCTACATTGATCTGCAGACCATGGCCCGCCGCGCCATCAAGCACATTGGCTACAGCAAGGCCGAATACCAGTTCGACTACAACTCGTGCGGTGTTCTGACCGCTATTCATGAGCAGAGTGACGACATAGACCGCGGCGTGTCGCGTGAGGAAGAGGACAACCAGGGTGCCGGAGACCAAGGCATGATGTTCGGCTATGCCAGCAACGAGACCGACAACTACATGCCCGCCACGCTCGACCTGGCACACCTTATTATGTACACACTGGCACAGATTCGCAAGGAGGGCCGCCAGATGACCTATCTGCGTCCCGACTCCAAGAGCCAGGTAACCATAGAATACGGCGAGAACAACGAGCCGCTGCGCATCGACACCATCGTGGTGTCGACCCAGCACGATCCCTTTATTCAGCCCGAGGACGACACGCGCGAGGCACAGCTACGGGCCGACGAGGCCATGCTGGCACAGATTCGTCAGGATGTGGTCGGCATCCTCATGCCGCGTGTGATGGCCGAGGCCGGCGACAAGTTGCGGACACTGTTCAACGATGAAATCAAGTATCTGGTGAACCCTACGGGCAAATTTGTCATTGGCGGCCCCCACGGCGATACCGGTCTCACGGGTCGTAAGATCATTGTCGATACGTATGGCGGGCGCGGTGCCCACGGCGGCGGTGCTTTCTCGGGCAAGGATCCCTCCAAAGTGGATCGTTCGGCTGCCTATGCCGCCCGATACATTGCCAAAAACATGGTGGCTGCCGGTGTGGCCGACGAGATACTGGTACAGCTGGCCTATGCCATCGGCGTGGCCGAACCCGTGAGCATCTACGTGAACACCTACGGTCGCAGCCACGTGGACTGCACCGATGCCGAGATTGCCCGGCAGATAGGCCGGCTTTTCGACCTGCGTCCGAAAGCCATCGAACGCACGCTGAAGCTGCGCCAGCCCATGTATTTCGAGACGGCCGCCTACGGACACATGGGCCGCAAGAACCAGGTGGTGAAGAAGATTTTTACCAGTCTTTACCATGAGAAAGAGGAGATGGACGTGGAGCTCTTTACCTGGGAGAAGCTCGACCAAGTGGAGCGAATCCGCAAGGCCTTTGGGCTCTGATAGCCTATGATGCAGCAAGATTCCATCCAACATGCGGATATAGAAACGCTGGAAGCCTCGTCACAAGAGGCCTCCAGCGTTCGTCATGATGGCTACCACTCGCCCCGCGAGATTATAAGCTGGCTGCCCCGCACGGCAACGCCCTGGCAGCAGGACTCGGCCATCAGGGCCAATTACAAGTTCCCGGAGGTGGACTGGACCAAAGCCCACAACCCCATGTGCACGCCGCAGACCCGTGCCGACGCGCCCTCGGGCTTCTCGCTCGATAAACCCATGTACCATGGCCGTTCGCTGGTACAACCCGATTCTATCTATCGCCCCGAGTATGCCGTCTATCGGCAAGGCGTGGCTGGCGACCCCGTTCCCTACACCATCGGCGGCGACAATCTCATTACATCCATCCTGTTGGGCTGTTTTGTCTTTGCCACGGTGGCCGTCGCCAAGTCGGGCAACTTCCTGCAACGGCAGCTCAAAAACTTCTTCCGCACCCAGCGTGAGGGCACCACCGTGATTACAGAAACAAGCAGCGAACTGCGGTTTCAGCTCTTCCTCGTGCTGCAGACGTGTCTGCTCTTTGCCCTGATCTTCTTCTTTCGTACCAATACCTTTGGCGATGAGTCGTTCACCATTCCACAATACCTCATCATCGGTACCTATACCGGCATCATGGCTGTCTACTTTTTGCTGAAAGCCCTACTCTATGCGGTGGTGGACTGGGTGTTTTTTGAAAAGAAAAAAAACGAACAATGGATGAAGTCTGCACTCTTTCTTGCCTCCACCGAGGGCTTGGCTCTTTTCCCCGTTGTGATGCTGCTGGCCTACTTTGGATTCTCCATTGAGGGCACGGTTGTCTACACGATGTTTGTCATCATTCTGGTAAAGCTTCTGGCTTTTTACAAGACCTTTATTATCTTTTTCAGAAAGAGCGGTGTTTTTCTGCAAAGTTTTTTGTACTTTTGTGCACTTGAATTGATGCCACTCGGTGCCTTGTGGGGAGCTCTGGTGCTGACGGACAGTTATTTGAAAATTAATTTTTAATACAAGATGATTAAGAAGATCATGATATCTCAGCCCAAGCCGGCCAGTGAGAAATCTCCTTATTACGACATCGAGAAAGAATATGGCGTGGAACTTATTTTTCGTCCCTTTATCAAGGTCGAAGGCCTCACGGCAAAAGAGTTTCGGCAGCAGAAAGTGAGCATTCTCTCACACACGGCCATCGTCTTCACCTCGCGTCATGCCATCGACTACTTTTTCATGTTGGCCAAAGAGCTCCGTCTGAACATTCCCGAGGACATGAGGTATTTCTGTGTGACAGAGACCATCTCGCTTTATATCCAGAAATACGTGCAATACCGCAAGCGCAAGGTGTTCTTTGGCACCACGGGCAAGATAGATGATCTGATTCCTCTGATGATGAAGCACAAGCTCGAGAAGTACCTGGTGCCGCTGAGCAGTGTGCACAACGACGACATTAAGGACAAGCTCGATGCCAAGGGGCTGACGCATACCGAATGTGTGATGTACCGCACGCTGAGCAATGAGTTCAGCGAGGAGGAGATCAAGCACTTTGACTATGACATGCTGATTTTCTCGACGCCCACAGGCGTGAACTATCTCACCAAGGCTTTCCCCGACATGCAGGGGAACCAGCTCAAGCTGGGCGCCTTTGGCCCGGCTACGGGCAAGGCCATTGCCGATGCCGGATTTACCCCGGCCTTGGTGGCAGGAACTAAGGAGTATCCCTCAATGGTGAGTGCATTGAGAGACTTTCTCGAAAAGGAGAACGGAAAACAATAACCCACGCATGCCGGCAGGACAGTCCAGACTCACCAAGGAGGAGCGGATGTGCAGCAAGAAGCTGATAGAAGTCCTCTTCAAGGGCGGCCAGAGCCGCTCGATGTCGGCTTTTCCTTTGAGAGTGGTCTATATGTTGCTGGCAGAGGGCGGAACGGCTGACGACGGGATCTTGTCAGAGATGCTGGTGAGTGTTCCCAAGCGTTGTTTCAAGCGGGCCGTGAAGCGTAACCATGTGAAGCGTCAGGTGCGCGAGGCCTATCGCCGGCATAAGACATTGGTGGGACAGCCTGCGGCGATTGCTTTTGTGTGGCTTGACAACAAGCTGCATGCCAGTGAGGAAGTTGAGCGGAAAGTGGTTAACCTGCTGCGCCGGGTGGGTGAGCGGATTCAGCAGGAGGCAAAGGTATGATGCAGCTGGTGCGTGTCGTGTTGCGAGGACTGGCGTGGTTGCTGGTGTTGCCCATCGTATTCTACCAGAAGTTCATCACGCCCTTTACGCCATCGTCGTGCCGCTTTACGCCGAGTTGTTCGGAATATGCCCGTCAGGCCCTGCTCAAACACGGACCGGTAAAAGGGCTTTTGCTGGCTGTGTGGCGTGTATTGAGGTGTAATCCATGGGGTGGAAGCGGGTATGATCCGGTTCCGTAAGTTGTCCTCTCGGGAGGCGCCCCGCATTTGATATATTTACCATGGCCCCTTGGGCTTAAAACCAATTGGAATGAAAAACTTTGTTGAAGAACTGAAATGGCGAGGCATGCTGGCCCAAATCATGCCGGGTACGGAAGAATACCTCATGAAAAACATGGTGTCGGCCTATCTGGGCACTGACCCCACAGCCGATTCTCTTCATATTGGCCACCTCTGTGGCATTATGATGCTGCGCCATCTGCAGCGTTGCGGCCACAAGCCCTATCTGCTCGTGGGTGGCGCCACGGGCATGATTGGCGACCCTTCGGGCAAGAGCCAGGAGCGCAACCTGCTCGATCCGGAAACACTCTACCACAATCAGGAGGCTATCAAGAAGCAGGTTGCCAAGTTCCTCGACTTCGACAGCAACGATCCCAACAGGGCTGAACTGGTGAACAATTACGACTGGATGAAGGACTTCACGTTCCTCGACTTCGCGCGCACTGTGGGCAAGCACATCACCGTGAACTACATGATGGCCAAGGACAGCGTGCAGAAGCGGCTCAACGGCGAGGCTCGGGACGGCCTTTCGTTTACGGAGTTCACCTATCAGCTGCTTCAGGGCTACGACTTCCTCTATCAATATCAGCACTATGGTGTGCGTCTGCAACTGGGCGGCAACGACCAGTGGGGCAACATGACTACCGGTACGGAGCTCATTCGCCGCACATTGGGCAACGAGGCAGAAGCCTACTGCCTTACTTGTCCGCTCATCACCAAGGCCGACGGCAAGAAGTTTGGCAAGACCGAAAGCGGCAATGTGTGGCTCGATCGCAACCGCACCACCCCCTACGCTTTCTATCAGTTCTGGCTCAACGTGAGCGACGACGATGCCGAACGCTACATCAAGATATTCACCGACTTGGACAAAGAAACCATTGATGCCCTCGTGGCCGAACACAGTCAGGATCCGGGTCGCCGTGTATTGCAGAAGCGCTTGGCCGAGGAGGTGACCGTGATGGTACACTCGCAGGAAGATCTCGACATGGCCATTGCCGCCTCAAACATTCTCTTCGGCAAGGCTACTAAGGAACAGTTGGCCCAGCTCAACGAGGCTACGCTCAACGATGTGTTCAAGGATGTGCCCCATTACGAGCTGTCGCAGAGCGAGCTTGGCGGCAAGGCCATTGATCTGTTCTGTCAGGATGGCTGGGACATTTTCCCCAGCAAGGGCGAGATGCGCAAGATGGTAAAGGGTGGCGGCGTGAGCCTGAACAAGGAGAAACTTGCTGAGTTCGACCGCCCGGTCACTGCCGACGACCTCATTGACGGCAAATATCTGCTCGTGCAGCGCGGCAAGAAAAACTATTATCTCATCACAATAAAATAAATTTCAGCCAGGGAAATATAATTGAAGCAGCGACACATTCCTCGTGCATGGACTGCAAAGCATTTTTAACGCTCCGTTGTTTGCTGCTTCAAACAGATTCCCTATATTTGCAACCATAGAATCAATGCTTCAAACAAATGCAATAAACGCAATGGAATCTATGAACAAACTGAAACTTTCTGTGGCCGTATTGGCCAGTGTTGCTTTGGTGTCCGGATGTTGGTTGCTGGGCAGAGGGCTCACTCATTTCCGTCAGGACGCGTCGACCATTACCGTAACGGGCATGGCCGAAAAGGAAATTACGAGCGACCTCATCGTGTGGAACATTACTGTGACCGGCGAAGCCGGTACGCGCAGCGGCGCTTTTGCCGAGTTTGAGCGGTCGGTGGCCACCGTGCGCAAGTATCTGCGGCAGAACGGTATTGCCGACAGCTCGATCAGTTCGGGCAGTGCCGACATTACCAAACTCACCAAGAGCCAATACGACAGTAGCCAGCAACGCTATTTCTCGATAGACAATGGCTTCTCTGTTTCGCAAACTCTCTCTGTCAGCTCCTCGCAGCTGGCCACAGTGGAACAGGTGTATCAGAAAATCTCAGAGCTCTACGGGCGTGGCATCGACTTCAGCAGCAGCTCGCCACTCTACTACTACACGCGGCTCAACGACCTGAAGATGGAGATGCTCCATGCCGCCGGCGCCAATGCTTTGGAGCGTGCCAAGACCATTGCCGAGGGTTGTGACGCCCATGTGGGCGACCTCAAGTCGTCGGCCATGGGTGTCTTCCAGATTGTGGGCAAGAACAGCAACGAGGATTACAGCTGGGGTGGCACATTCAATACAGACAGCAAAGAGAAAGTGGCCAGCATTACCGTAAAGGCCGTCTACAAGGCTGACTAATTTTGTTGTGGCCCTAAAAAATCAATGGCAAAAAGTTTGGCTTTTCCCCCGAAAAGCATTATCTTTGCATACCAGATTGTCCTATGGTGTAATGGCTAGCACTAGAGTTTTTGGTTCTCTCAGTCGTGGTTCGAGTCCGCGTAGGACAACATGAAGAGACGCCAAGCAGTTGATTTCTCAACGCTTGGCGTCTTTTCGTATCTTCCAATTTAAATGGATTTTCTATTTTTCCTTTATCAGAACAACACTTGTTGCCGGTATTTTACAGTAAAGATGGTTTCCTGCTTCCACTTCATCTACGGGGGCGAGTAGCTTGTCATCATAGGGTAGCTCGTCGGCCATATAGCGGAATACGCTGAACTTATTGCTCTGGTTATGGTATTTGTTGGTCAGGTCGATGGTATAAGATGTGTTGTCTGGATTAGCGAAGACGTACACCCACCTGCCGTCTACATTTCTAAAGGCAGTGGCAGCCATCTTTCCTTGATTGATGGAGATAGGGTGAATATCGGCCCCAGGGCGGGTGTGTTGGGTAAGGAGACCATAAGCATAATATTGCGGACGTGGCTGATAGTCGTATTTCAATTTGTAGTAATAGGGTTCATTACGATAAACATCCTTGACGTAGCGCCACATGCCAAGCTGTTGCATGGAGGCATAGCTGTCATGGGCGCTGTACCACTCGTCGAAAAGTTGCCAGTAGCTGCATCCGCAAGCCCCGTAGTTCAAGAAGTTGAGCACAAGACGGTCGATGAGTATGCCTCGCCGGTAATAGTCTATATCGGCTTGTCGGGCAGACAACATTGTTCGGTTGCTGCCAAACTCTCCGACAAAGTGCATCTTGCCAGCGGCTTTGGCTAAATCTACATTTCGTTTTTCCCAGGCTCCTATCTCTTCGTTGGAGCTTTCATAGCCAAATCGATAACAGTGGGAATTGAACATGCCCGCTACATCTTTCACATTCTCGCATGCCTTTGCCAGAAAGTCAATGTCATCATGGATATTGTCGCTCAAGTTGAGTGAAATCTTATCTTTGATGCCCAATCGGTCTAACTGGTCGGCTATCTTATGGCAGATGATCGAGTAGTTGGCAGCTGTCATGTACTGGAAGTGTCCATAGTAGAAGTTAGGTTCGTTGATGGGGGTGAGCATCTTTACGCAGGTATAATGCTTGGTGTCGATAAGATATTTGGCTAAAATGGCGCAGTTCTCTGCCCACTCATCATAATCTTTGGGCACAAATAGCCAGTTCCCTGTTTGTCCTCCAGCCATCCAAGATCCTACAGATGCACCCCAGAAGACAATAGTGACTTCTGCATTAATCTCCTGGGCAAGGTCAAGTTCTTTACATAGAGCTCGCATCTCTTTTGTATTAAAGTTCAGAGTATTCCAGTCGATGGTATAGGGATCATCATTGTCATTAGTTGGCTCGAACCATTGAGACATGACCCATACCCTGAAATTGTGGGGCTTCATTTGTTTAACACGGGGGACTATAACGTTGTCCCAGTCTTCTGTCTTGGCGCCGTCATTTTTGGCGAGGCATGCTGTTAGAAAATGTGGATCGAACTCTACTCCGATGCCCTGTAAGGATACACCTGTCGGATTACCAACAGACAATTGCAGGGGTTGGTTCTCGGGTTGATGAGTAACAGGTCTGATGCAGAATCCGAGATCTCTTGTGTTTTCTTGGATAGTATATTCTCCTTTTTTAAATCCTAAGAATCGTGCATTCCTTGCCTGTGTTCCGGAATTGGCCGACCAATAGAAGCCGCAGGTGCCTATGTTGTCATGCGTAGTACCATCGTAATAGTTACCGTTTGCAGGCAAAAAGATACAATTACCATTGGTTCCGGTTACAGTGTACCCGGGAATGTTGTTATAACTGTTCCAGGTCCATGTGCAGTGGTCAATAAGTTCTTGTAGCTGTTGGATAGTGGGGATGGCCCACTGGCCTCCTAAATTCTCTGTGGCAGCATCATGGCTGGTTGATGAAATATTGTTGCCGATGGCAGTATAGGTGCCATTGGAATAATAAAGATAATTTTGCTGGGTAAAGCTTGCTTTTTGTATGGGTTCCCCCCAAGCAAAGAAGTCACCATATTCCTCTGGATAAGTGGAACCGAGATTGCAATTGGACCATAAAGTCCCGCTGGGGAGCCCAAGGTCTATGCTTTTGAGACGTTCTTCACCGAAAGTGATATTCGAGATAGAAGTGATGGGAATGGCTTTCATTCCGCCACTCTTTTGCCTAACCACTATTTGGGTCTGTGCGAAAATAGGTGTGGCAGACAGGAAAATGATTAACCCAATATAGAAACGTTTCATCATAATCATAATATATTATTGTACAGGCCGGATGGGCAGGCCTATATATCTGTATTCATAATCGATGGTCTTTTTTCCGTTGCGTATTTCTAAAGTGAAAGATTCCTGATCGCTCCGATCGGCCAGAGATGCGGCCCAATAGTATCCCGATATTCCTTTATCTTCATGTTCGAGATTGATGCGCTTACCGGCAGCTGGTAGAAATATGCTCTTCCCGTTGGGCCCTGTAACGGTGTATCCCTCAATGCCATTTGTGATAGTCCATGTCCAAGCACATTCCTTTATGAGTTCTTCCATTTGTGTTTTGGTTGGAATCTTCCACGGCTTTCCTAAATTTGAGGTCGCCCCGTCATATTTTGATGCAGAAATATCTTCCAAAATATCTTCGTAAGGGTAAGTGCCATGTACGGTATCATAGAGTTTGTATTGCACAAGATTATAGATGCTTTTGTCAGTAAGTTCGCCCCAGGCAAAGAAGTTTCCGGCATCTTCGGGATGTAGCCCTCCCACATTACAGGATCCCCATTGCGTTCCGCTGGGTAATCCGAGACTGACAGCTTCAAGTCCACCCTCATCGAATTCTACAATTCTCACTTCGTTGAGTGAATAAGTGAAAGTGTTGCCATCAACATCCCTAATAATCATTTTGGTTTGAGCCTGTATGTTCTTGAGGGCCAATAGCATGGTTATGAGGATGATATAGCGTTTCATGGACGAACCAATTTAATAGTTGATAATCCTGCTTTTACGATAAACAACCTTTGAGAGGAGGGAAATCGAAAGCATAGGGAGCCATTGTTATCTGTTCGGTGAGTTGCGACAATTTTTCCGTCGAGGGAGTAGACATAAATAGGGGTAGATGGTTCGAAGCCTTGGATGCTGATGCCATCCGGTGTTGCAGTGATGGTACCATGCGGCAAGTTGTTCTGGTGTGCAGCTGCAATACCATTTGCTGTATGGTCGAAAGTAATTCTATCCAGATTGGTTACGGGATATGCAATGGTTATATTTTCCGTTTGGAGTAGGAGTGTATCTCCTTGATATATGATTTTTGGTTTGGCAGACAAAGCATAGGACACGGTTCCTCCTGTCTTCTGCCAGATCATGATATGAGTTTCTTCACCCATAACGGAGGCAGCAGCTCCTATACACAGCCATACGATGACGATAATCCGTAAGGGCCATGGTTGCGTGCAATGTCTGTGTTTGATGATCTTCATGGTGTATTTTAATTTGAAATGTCCCCACCGGAATAGTATGAATAGCTATCCCGTGTGGGACATTTTAGGTATGACGCAGAGTCTCTTGAAGATTCAGCGATGGACTATAATGCTTTTATTTGCAAACCTTTTTTCCATTGATGATATAAACACCGTGCTGTAATCCGTCAAGAGCCTTATGCTGCTTTACGGCAGTTCTTATCAACATGCCTTGAAGATTATAGACGTTTACTTTAATATCAGACTGTTGCATCTCTACACCGGCAAGATTCTCATCGAGCACTTTGCCATCTATGGCGCATGCGAGTGTTTCCGGCATATTGGATTCTGTGATGGCAAGATAGGCTGTATTGGCTTTTGCTTCCAATTCTCCATTGCTCTTGACAAAGTTTTTGCCGTCAAAAATATATGCTCCAGCTGGTATGACTTTCTTGGTGTATGTACCTTGGTAAGTGGCTGTGCCCTCTGTCACGGCGCCCACCGTCCCCTCTCCATTAATCAGACGGTTTCCCATCGTGCTATTGTAGCCCGATGCCGGCAACACAAGATAAGGAGTTCCACACACTATTCCATTGCCTATTTCCAAGGTTTCAAACTGAGCCACTCCGTCTTTAATGCCTTTGAATACAGCCACTTTACTCACAATATCCAAAAGGTTGCAATGCCCATCCTCTTGGTTGATGGTAAAGGGTACGCAAATGGGTCTCCATACGTCTTCCTCGAAAGAGGTTTTCAACGAGGCAAATACATTGTATTGGCCTAGAGGAACGGGATTTGTGTCCGCTTCTTCATCAAAAATAAATCCGGGTATACCGGGCCGTACGCTCAGACCATAGGCACGATCCATGGGTATAATCTCAATTTTGTCTTTGTTGAAATGTACGCAATAAGCCTCTTTGGTATTCTGTTCGTTTCGTGTAGTAGTCCAGTAATATCCGTCGGTACCGGCATGAATGGCCTTTCTTCCATCTTTATAACCAGCTGCGGGAAGAACGATAGTCGTTCCACTGGGTCCTGTGACATAGTACACTTTGTCATCGTCAGACCATTTCCATGTGCAGTTGTCAATCAGTTCCTTCCATTGAACCATGGTTAGCGACTTAATCCATGTTTCTCCGTAGCACATGGCAACATCCCAACAATTGGGTGCGCTGTACCAGCCTGCAATATCCGTTGTGTTGATGGTTTCATACATATTACCGTATGAAGCCGCATTGTAACTACCTTGAACGTGGATGTTTCCCCATTGGTAGTAGTTGCCATATTCCATACTTGATGTTGTGCCGATGTTGTGGTCACACCATCGTGTGTTCGACAAAACGCCCATGTAATTGGCGTTGTTGTTTACGTATTCATTGATGTCGTCTTCTACAGCCCAGAGGCTGAGCGAGGTCATCACTGCCATTGCAAAGGTAAATAGTTTCTTCATACTGCTTATTTTTAGAAGTTAGTAATATTCATTTTCAGATGAGAATGTAGTTCTTTCGTTCACTTTTAAAAAAGTAATCTTGTGGTGTATTATAGAGATAGCATGCTTTTTGTGCTTCTCTTTCTACTCTTCATCTTGTAATGGAACACCCCATCGCCATGGGTCTTTTCTATTGTTTTTCAACAAACAGCGTGTAATTGTGTTGCTTTAACGGTTAAACCGCAGCTTTTTGCAATGATAGATAAAAAAGCAATATGATGCAACACTTTGGCCATTAAATGGTGAAAAATTAAATATAATTAATATATAGACATGTATTTTAGCGTTGCTATTATAATAATGTGTATCTGAAAGCCCATCATTGTTTTTGTCTTGTCTTCATCAATGCAGAGTTGACAAGTCCGTAAATGTATAATTTAATGGTTTGATTATTAGTGTTTTATAATGTGTATTGGATAGAAAAAGGGATATATTTAAGAAAGTTCGGCAAAGAATAGCTTAATTAATGTTAAGAGAAATACCAACTTTGGTATGGAAAACCTATCTTTGCGGTGATTAACCGTTTAAGTAATTCAAATATTAAACGCTGATGAAACAATTAAGATTAATAATCATTGCGGTGTCGTTGATGACGGCATTGATTGGGGAATGCAAGACGCATAAGGCTCTGTTTGTAATTATAGATGGTATTCCAGCAGACTGCGTGGAACGCCTTCAGCCTCCAACCATTATGGATATTGCCGGTCACGGTCATTATAGCCGCGCACTGTGCGGAGGTGAAATCAGCATGTATTCGCAGACACCAACCATATCGGCCATTGGCTATACGAATATTTTAACGGGAACTTGGATGAACAAGCATAATGTCCAGGGCAATGAAAACATCCATATTAACTATAATTATTGGAACATCTTCCGTATCGCCAAGGCGCAAAAACGCCCGGTGAAGACAGCCATCTATACGGGATGGACAGACAATCGTACAATATTGTTGGGGGCGGGAAAGCCAGAAGCCGGAAATTTACAGGTGGATTACGTGTACGATGGTTATGACCTTGATACCATCAGATTCCCTCACAAGCCAGACGAACTGCACGTATTTGACATAGACCGCCAAGTTTCGGCAGATGCTGCCAAAAGCATTCGTACCGAGTCACCAGACTTAAGTTGGCTCTATCTCTGGTATACGGATGATGCTTTCCATAGTCACGGAAGCGGTTCTTACTCTGATACCTATGTGATGAAGACGGACAGTTTGCTGGCGCAAGTATGGGAAGCCGTTCAATACAGGGAAAATAACTTCAACGAAGAGTGGCTGGTCATCGTTACGACAGACCATGGACGCTACGTGGATGGCTTTGGACACGGCGGCCAGACGGTTCGTGAACGCACGGTGTGGGTGTCGACTAATCTGAAAGAAGTCAATCCCCATTTCAAGGAGTCGTCGCTCAGCCATGTCGACATCAACCCAACCATTTGCAAGTGGATGGGCTTCAGCATGCCTGAATCTGTGGCGTATGAGCAGGACGGAATGTCGTTTTACGGCAAGCAGGGCATTACCAACCTTTATGCTACAAAGTATGACGATCAGGTGGTGCTGACTTGGGAATGTCATGAACCCTCAGAGATGGCCACAATCTATGCAGTTCCTACAAATCATTTTGCAACGGGTGGACATGATGAATGGCAGAAAGTCGGGACGGTGAAAGCGGCGGCCCAATCATTTGCTGTGGACATGAGTCAACTTGCGAAGTCGAAACTTTATAAATTTGTCGTGGTTACACCGAGTGCCCATCTGACGCGATGGTGGAACATATTTTGAGGTCTTGTCATGGGAATATCCCTCGATAGATCTTTGTTAATCGTTGCATCTGTCCGAGTTAATATAATAAAGGTAACATGAAAGCATCTTTAAAAGATATAGCAGAGGCCTTAAATGTATCGAAGACCACCGTGTCTTGGGTATTGGGAGGAAAAGGTGACGAGCGAGGAATCAGCACAGCCATGCAAGACAAGGTGTGTGCCATGGCCAAGAAAATGAACTATCAACCCAATTTGATAGCGCGAAGTCTGAATACGGGGTTGACGAGTACCATAGGATTGATTATTCCTGATATTACGGACTCTTTCTATTCTGAGGTGGCCAGCTCTATAGAGAAAAGTGCAGAACGGGCAGGTTTCTACGTGATGATTGGTAATTCTGAATCCAATCCGGAGCGCGAGCGCCACCTTATTCAGATGTTCAAGGCCAAGCAGGTGGATGGCATCGTCCTGGCACCGACCAAGATTTCGCGAGTGGAAATAGACCGACTGATGGAGGAGCACTTCCCATTTGTACTCTTCGACCGCTATTATCCGGAGGTCAAGACCAACTATGTGATTGTGGACAACGGGGACAGCAGCTATCGGCTTGTCAAGAATATGGTGGGCCGTGGATGCCGAAAGGTAGCCATTATCACCACCAACTCGCATCTTCGGACAATGAACATGCGCCGTGAGGGCTATAGCAATGCCCTGCTCGAATCGGGAATAGAGCTGGATACCAACCTGTATGGAGAGGTGGGTTTCAATGATTACCAAAAGGGAATCTATCCGGTGCTCGACCGTATTCTGGAGCAAGTTCCCGATGTTGACGGCTTCTTCTTCACCACTCACATCCTGTGTTTGGCGGCATTCAAGTATTTCCATGATCGTCATGTCAGTTATGCCAGCTACGAATTCTCGTGTATTCATGGCATGCCGGCCTTTCAGTGCATCGCCCCGTCCATGCAGATTGCCCGCATGCCCGTGGAGCAGATTGCAGAGGAATCGGTCAATATATTGGTCAAGAACATAGAATTCCGGCAGACCCATGGTGATGCGGAGTTCCCTATTCATGAGGTGAGTCTCAAGTGCACCTATTATTAATAGCAATACTTTAGTTCCCATCAAATCCCCCGGCTTATGTATCAAGAGATGAAAAGGATGCGGCACTTATATCGGATGCTCCTGCTGCTTGGTTGTGTCCTGCATACAAACGGGTTGATGAACGCCCAGTCCATTTCGCGCATGCGTTGTGAATATTCTGTTCGACCGATTTGCATAGATGCGTCTTCGCCACGTTTGACATGGAATTTCCAAGCTAATGGGGACTTTCGGCAGCGTAGCTATCGCATTCTTGTTGGTACGGATGCCACAAAACTTGCCGAAAAGGTTCCGGCAGGACTGGTGTGGGATTCGGGTATTGTCACGTCTTCTCTATCCCGGGCGGTCTATCGTGGAAAAGACTTGCAGCCGTTCACGCGCTATTATTGGCGTGTCATTGCTTGGGATCAGCGTGGGCGGCAAATCGATTCGCCGGTAGAAAGTTTTGAGACGGCCTTGATGCGCACGTCCGATTGGCGTGCACTCTGGATCACAGATGGTCGTCATCGGGACTTTGAGCCGGCCCCAATGTTTCGGAAGTCGTTCCAAGTGGATGGCGTGCATGTCAGGCAAGCCCGATTCTATTGCAGTGCGGCGGCCTATGGGTGTTTTAAGATCAATGGAAGTCCTGTTTCGCAAGACTTGTTGAATCCCGGATATACCCATTATGACAAGCGTAACCTTTACAGTGTCTACGACGTTGGCTCCTTGCTTCGGCAAGGTACCAATGTCATCAGTGCCGTGCTTGGCAATGGTTTCTATAACGAGATAGGCAAGGTGGCTACATGGGGATTTGAGTCGGCCCGCTGGCGCAACCGCGCCCGTATGACCTGCATGCTCCGCATGGAGATGGAAGACGGGACGGTCAGGGAAATCCTTTCGGACGGAAGTTGGAGGACGGCAGTAGGCCCCTATCTGGTCAACAACATCTATGCCGGCGACAAATATGATTCGCGTCTGGAAAAGAAAGGCTGGGAATTGGCCGGCTATGACGACAGTGGCTGGCAAGAGGCCATGGTAGTCAGTGCCCCCTCGCCTTTGCTTGCAGCCCAGAAAATGCCGGCCATACGGGTATCGGAGGAGTTGGGTGCCCAAGGGTTCCGGTCGCAGGGCGATACGCTTTTCATCTATGATTTTGGCAAGAACATTTCGGGTTTCTGCAAATTGCGCATCCAGGGCAATTCGGGAACGCAGGTCCGGCTCCAGCATGGCGAAATCAAACTGCCCAACAACCGACTGGAGGTGGGGAATATAGCCTGCTATTATTCTCCGATGGAAGACAAGGAATTCCAGACTGATACCTATATGCTCAACGGCGAGCTGCAAGAGCTTTCGCCCCAGTTTTGTTATCACGGCTTCCAGTATGTAGAGGTCAGGACCTCGCAGCCTGTACATCTGACCAAGGAAAGTCTGCGTGCCGAGTTCTTCCATACCGCTCTCAAGCCTGTGGGAATGTTTGAGTGTTCGGACGAGTTGTTCAACAAGTTGTCGGCAGCCACCCACGTGTCCTATCTCTCCAATCTGCAGAGCATTCCCACGGATTGTCCTCAGCGCGAGAAGAATGGCTGGACGGCCGACGCTCACATGAGTATGGACTTGGCCCTGCTCAACTATGACGGAATCCTGTTGTACGAGAAGTGGCTGGACGATTTTCTGGACAATCAGAACGATTCGGGCCGCATCTCCGGCATCATTCCCTCTGCCCAATGGGGATATGACGACTGGATTGGCCCTGTATGGGATGCCGCCATGTTCGGCATTCCCATGACGCTCTATTATTATTATGGTGACACGCGCCCGATAGAGAAGATGTGGCCGGCGTGTGTGAAGTATCTGAACTACCTGAAAGGACGGGAAAATGCAGAGAAGACGGTGACTTATGGCATCGGCGACTGGGTGTACTACAAGACCCAGACACCAACCGATTATACGACCACCTGCTACTATTACTTTGACAACCGGCTGATGGCAGAATTTGCCCGATTGTTGGGAAAGGACGGAACGGCCTATGAACAGAAAGCGCAATATCTCAGACAACTGATTCAGTGCAAATACTTCGATCGTGAAAAGGCACTCTTTTCCAACGGTTCACAGGCAGCGCAGGGCGTGGCTCTCTATCTGGGGCTGGTGCCCAAGGAGTATGAACAGCGGGTGGCCGACAATCTCAGCCAGATGATTGCAGCCAACGGCGGGGCTCTTGACTGCGGCATGCTGGGCAGCAAGACTATTCTTCGCATGCTCTGCAAGTATGGTTATGCCGACCAGGCTTTCCAGATTGCCAACCGCACGGAGGCGCCCTCATGGGGCAACTGGATCAAGCGCGGGCTGACCTCACTGGCCGAGACGTGGAATCTCTCGCCAACCTTTAAGGACGCCTCGCTCAATCATGTCTTTTTAGGCGATATTCATGCGTGGATGTATCAGTATCTGGCCGGCATCAATTATGATGAGGCCCAGCCTGGTTTCAAGCATATCCTCTTGCAGCCCTATTTCGTGAAAGGACTCGACTGGGCCAAGGGATCGTATCGTTCACCGATGGGCATGGTTAAATCGGAGTGGGTGCGCAGGCACGGACGCATCGTGCTCGATGTGGAAATCCCTGCCAACACGTCTGCCACGCTCTCGGTTGATGGGAAGAAGCAGGAATTGCAAAGCGGACATCATCATTTTGTGTACGAGGAAACTAAAAAAAAACATTAGACCATAGGCGATTATGCGACTGTCAGGATTATTGTTTCTGTGGCTGTTATTGGCTTTTCCGAAGACTGTAACAGAGGCTTGCGGACAGGTCATTACACTGAACGGAGAGTGGCAGCTTTCTTATTGGAAGCAGCCGGCGGCCCCCGTACGCTCGCCGGAGGGCATGCAGCGCATGGCTGCCAAGAGCATCCCGGCCACGGTGCCGGGCAATGTGGAGCTGGATCTTCTGCGGGCTGGTCTCATCAAGGATCCGATGATTGGCAACCACGTGAACGAGCTGCGCCAGTGGGAGGGCTATGAATGGTGCTTTAATCGCCGTTTCATTACGCCGCAATTGCGCGGCGATCAACGCGTAAACCTTTCGCTTTTAGGCGTAGATTGTCTGGCCGATATATGGTTAAACAGCCGCCATATAGGCTCCGTCGCAAACATGATGATAGAGCATGCTTTCGACATTACGGATGTGCTGAATCGGGATGGAACGGACAACACGCTGCAAATCATTATCCGTTCGGCCACCCTGGAGGGTCAAAACCGCCTGCTCGGCACGTTCAGCATTGGCGGTTTTGCGTCAGAAGAGTCGGCCTATATCCGCAAGGCTCCCCACACTTTTGGGTGGGACATCCTGCCTCGGCTGGTCAGTGCCGGTCTGTGGAGGAATGTAGAGCTCCGCGTGGTTCAGCCCGTCCGCTTTCGTAATGTTCATTATTATGTCAGCCAGATAGACACGGCATCCCGCCATGTACAGCTCTTCGCCGACGTGCAGGTGGCTATGCCCATGGAGCAGTTCGACCATGTCAGGGCCCGTCTCAGCTTGAGCCGTCATGGCAAGGTGGCCTATACGCTGGAGCAACCGGTTGTAACGCCGGCTTTCCGCTGCCAGTGGAGTCTCGAACACGCCGATTTGTGGTGGCCTCGTGGCTATGGAGAGCCTGCCCTTTATGATGTGAAGGCCGAGCTCGTCGATGAGAAAGGCCGGGTGCTGGCCTCCGACCGTCAGCGGCTGGGGCTTCGCACCGTCTGCCTGGACCTGAACGACATGCACTCGGACAGCAGTCCCGGCCGCTTCAGATTCTTTGTCAACGATGAGCCTGTCTTTATCCACGGAACCAATTGGGTGCCTCTGGACGCTCTCCACAGCCGCGACACGATGCACGTGGACAAGATGATGGACATGGTGGCCGACCTGAACATCAATATGATACGCTGTTGGGGCGGGAATGTGTACGAAGACCATCATTTCTTTGACCGTTGCGACGAGCTTGGCGTTCTGGTGTGGCAGGACTTCGCCATGGGCTGCAACTTCTATCCCCAGCGCGACGATTTTGCACGTGCCGTCGAAGAAGAGGTGCAGAGCGTGGTGGTCAAGTTGCGCAATCACCCGTCGTTGGCCCTCTGGTCCGGCAACAACGAGAACGACATGATAGCCTATCAGACGTTGCGCAACTTCCATTTCGACCCCAATAGGGACAGGATAAGCCGTGAGGTGATACCAAGGGTGCTTTATGAATTTGACCTCACCCGTCCCTACCTGCCCAGCTCCCCTTATTATAGCGAGGCCGTCTATCGTCACGGCGGCGGCGACAGTCTGTTGCCGGAGAATCATTTGTGGGGGCCTCGGGGCTACTATAAGGATGCGTTTTATAGGAATGCGACGGCTGTGTTCTGTAGCGAGATAGGTTATCATGGCTGTCCTTGTGTGGAAAGTCTGCAGCAGATGTTCTCCAAAGACTGCGTATATCCCTGGACTCGTGACTTTGAATGGAACGACGAATGGGTGACGAAGTCTGTGCGGCGGTTCCCTGTCTGGGGCAAGACTTATAACCGGAACAACCTGATGCTCAATCAGATTCGCTGTGTCTTCGGCGATGTGCCGAGAAAGCTGGACGACTTTGTCTATGCCTCTCAGAGTGTGCAGGCCGAGGCGATGAAATACTTCTTGGAGATGTGGCGTGGCCGTAAGTTCGATGACAAGAGCGGCATCATCTGGTGGAACCTGAGAGACGGGTGGCCTCTTCTGTCGGATGCCATCGTCGATTATTACTTTCGGAAGAAGCGTGCCTATGACTATCTGCGCCACGCCGAGCGTGATATATGCTTGTTTGTCAATGATGCAGCCTCCGGTTCCTTGGCTCTGATGGCGGTCAATGATACGCGCAGCGAGGTTCGGGGAGAGGTTACTGTCAGCGATGTGGAAAGTGGAAAGCATGTATTTCAGGGCCGCTTCCATATCCCTCGAAACGGAAAAGCTCTTGTGACTACATTGCCCGAACCTCATGGGCAGGGTGTGTATCTCATTCGATATGCCGTTGGCGGTCGCACATATGGCAACCATTTCCTCTATGGCAAACCGCCTTACGTGTTAAGCGACTATCGCAGATGGATGGAGAAGAGCCGTTTGTACGGCCAGTGATTCGCAACATATTATTTCATTCAAATACTCAATGCGTATGAAAGAGAACCTGATCGGAATAGACATTGGCGGTACCAAGTGTGCCGTGTCTTATGGACGTTGGGAAGCGGATGAGCTTGTTGTTGTCGACAAGATCCGATTTGCGACGACCGAAGTCAATGAGACCATCGGGCGGATTTGCCAAAGTGTGTCTCAGATGCTTGATAAATATCAGCTGAATCGGGAGAATACAAGAGGCATCGGCATCTCTTGCGGCGGGCCGTTGTCGAGTCAGAAAGGGATCATCATGTCGCCCCCCAACCTGATAGGGTGGGATAACGTCTCTATTGTGAAGACAATAGAAGAACTGACCCACATTCCCACGCATCTGCAGAACGATGCCAATGCTTGCGCTTTGGCCGAGTTCCGCTTTGGTGCCGGCCGTGGTTCCCGCAACATGGTGTTCCTTACGCTTGGCACCGGCTTGGGGGCTGGTATCATCATTGATGGAAAATTGTACAGTGGCACCAACGACAATGCCGGTGAAGTGGGGCACATTCGCTTGGCCGATTTTGGCCCGGTGGGCTACGGCAAGAAAGGTTCGTTCGAGGGATTTACCAGTGGGGGCGGCATTGCACAGATTGCATGCTCTCTGATTATGGAGCAATGGCAACAGGGAAATAGAGTCTCTTGGTGTGAGTATGGCGGTCTGGATAAGGTGACCACGCGGCTTGTTGCCGAGCAGGCCACCAAGGGCGATGCCGTGGCCAGGCATGCTTTCGATATTGCTGCGGAGTATCTTGGTCGTGGATTGGCCATTCTCATAGACACCTTGAATCCCGAGGTCATCGTTATTGGCAGCATTTTTACCCGTTGTGAGCATCTGCTCCGGCCCCGAATGCAGCAGGTTATCGATCGGGAGGCTTTGTCGTGCTCCCGTCAGGTGTGTGTAGTGAAGCGCGCTGCCTTGGACGAACAGATCGGAGATTACGCCGCTTTGTCCGTGGCACTTGTTTAACCGTTTAAGCGTATGGCGATGAATGAATTGATAAAGAGCAGTTTGACTGAAGCCCACGAGGAACTGAAAGCCTTTATGTTGTGCGATTCCAATATTGCCGCAATAGGCGAGGCGGGGCATGTAATGGCTTGCACTCTGAAGAGTGGGCACAAGGTGATTAGTTGTGGCAACGGTGGCTCGCTCTGCGATGCCACTCATTTTGCAGAAGAGCTGACGGGGCGTTACCGCCATGGTCGCCGTTCCTTGCCGGCGGTTGCTATCAACGACCCTGCTTATATGACCTGTGTAGGCAACGATTTCTCGTTTAATGATATTTTCGCCCGCTATGTTGAGGGGATAGGCGAGGAGGGCGACACATTGCTGGCCATCAGTACAAGCGGCAATTCTGAGAATGTGCTTCGGGCCGCAGAAGCTGCCCATCGTAAGAAAATGAAGGTCGTGGGGCTCACCTCTACCGGCGGGAACCGGCTGACTTCCCTATCCGATGTTTCCATCTGTGCGCCTAAATCGGCCTATTCGGACCGCATTCAGGAAATCCATATCAAGGTCATCCACATACTCATACAACTTATAGAGGCTGAATTGGAAATAGTGGAACAGTAAAAAGGAGGAAGAGATGAAGACAGTCGAAAACCATTCAAGTTCAATGATGAGAATCCTCCCGGTTATGTTTGGATTCTTCATCATGGGTTTTGTCGATATTATCGGCATGGCCAATAACTATATCAAGCACGACTTTGCAGACCTGACAGATTCCATAGCCAACCTGATTTCCCTGTCCTGCTTTATCTGGTTCTTCTTGTGTGCCATTCCCACGGGCATGCTGATGAACAGGATTGGTCGGAAGAAGACGGTTGCGCTGAGCTTCTGTGTCACGGCCTTGGCCATGCTTGTTCCGCTGGCCGACTATAGTTTTGGCATGATGCTCGTCACATTTTCACTGGTGGGAATTGGCAATACCATTCTTCAGGTGGCACTCAATCCATTGGTTACGAATGTCGTCACGCCGAAGCAGCTGACGGGTACACTGACCTTGGGCCAGTTCATCAAAGCTGTGAGTTCTTTCCTTGGCCCCATCATCGTGGCTTGGGCAGTGGGTACGGCGTATGGATGGAAAATGATATTTCTGTTTTATGCAGCCACCTCTTTGCTGGCCTTTGTGTGGCTTTGGGCAACCCCCATTCCCGAATCAGAGCCGTCTGCGCAGCCCAACGTCTCTTTTTTGATGACGCTCTCGCTGTTGAAAGACCCTTATATCTTGGCTTTCTTCCTGGGCATAGTTGTCCTTGTTGGCGTGGATGTCAGTATCAATCTCACGTTTCCCAAGCTCATGATGGAGCGTTGCGGCCTTCCGCTGAGCGAAGCCGGCATGGGCAACAGCGTCTATTTCTTTGCGCGCACGGTGGGTGCATTTGTCGGTGGACTCTTTCTGCTGCGAATGTCCGAGGTAAAATTCTATGTCTTTAGCATTTGGTTGGCATTGGTCGGCTTGCTGATGCTGGCTGTTTGCCAACCTATTGGGTTGGTATATCTGAGTATCGTTGTCTTTGGTCTCGGCTATGCCAACCTGTTCTCTATTATCTTCTCTCTTTCGATGAAGCGTTTGCCAAGCAGGGCTAACGAAGTGTCTGCATTGTTAATTGTCGGTCTTGTGGGTGGCGGCATACTGCCGCCGATACTGGGTCTGTGCACAGACAGCTTTGGGTCACAGCTGGTCGCTGTCATCTTTTTGATTTGTATGTGGGGGTATATGTTCTGGCTGACGAGGCGTGTGAAAAGCGTAAGTCCTCTGTAAAGACGCTGAGGGCAGAGATGTGTACCGTGTGTTAATTTAATACTTGTGAATTATGAATGTAAGATGTTTGGTAATGATACCTTGTATGGCGGCTTTGTCAAGTGGCAGTGCTTATGCCAGTCATACAGGAAGTGGGACTCCCGATGCTGTTCGGAATGCGATAAGTGTAGCACATATTGCCCCTCAACAGCAAGGAAGACAGTCCCAAGGACGGGTGATTGACGAACAGGGCAACCCGATTATTGGTGCCACGGTCACTCAAAAAGGCACGACCAACCGCACCGTAACAGATGCTGATGGCTATTTTACGTTGCAGGTGCCTCTGGGTGCAGCTTTGGTCATTTCCTATGTAGGATATGATGTCCAGGAGGTGAAGTCGGGCCGGCATATCAATGTCGTGCTGAAAGAAAGCGACAACCTGCTCAATGAGGTGGTGGCCGTGGGTTATGGCGTGCAGAAAGTTGGGACGGTGACGGGCTCGGTATCCCAAATTAAGTCGGATAAGATAACGGTGGCGCCCATTGGCAACGTGACCAACGCTTTGGGAGGACAACTCCCTGGTCTGATCACGAAGCAGGAATCCGGCATCCCGGGCCAGGACGACGCAGCCTTGTATATCCGTAATTTCAATGCTCCGCTCATTATTATAGATGGCGTTGAGGCTTCTCTCTCTGCGCTCGACCCCAATCAGATAGAAAGTATTTCCATTCTGAAAGACGGTGCGGCCTCTATTTATGGTGCCCGAGCCGGTAACGGCGTGATTCTGGTCACCACCAAACGGGGTGTGGCTGGCAAGATGAGGGTCGAAGCCAATGCGAGTTTCTCTTGGCAAGGCTCGTCCCATGTCATCAAACCGGCCACGTCGGCCCAGCGGGCCCAGTATCTGAACGATGTTTGGATTTATGGAGGCAACGACCCCTCGGGTGCACCATACACCGACGAAGAAATCGAGTTGTTCAAGAAAGGAACGGATCCCAACTACCTGAACACCGACTGGTTTGCTGCGAGCGTCCGCTCCTTGGCTCCCATGCAGAACCATAATGTCAGTCTGTCGGGCGGTACAGACAAACTGAAATATTTCAGCTATTTCGGCTATGGCCGGCAGGAGACCCTGCTTAAGACCAATGGCGGCCGCTACGAGCACATGAATATCATGACCAATGTCGACGTAGAGATCGCCCCGCGGCTCACTGCTTCTGTGGATCTTAAGTATTACAAGCAGCAGCGACTCTACCCGGCCGCCTGTGATGGAATGTCTACTCCCGATAACTTCTGGCGTGACATGATCTATGCCGCCGACCCGCAGTATCCGCTTTCACTGCCCGACAAGACCAAACTGGCCTACGCCGGCATCACCTACGGCAGTCCGATTTATGGCACGAATATCGAACTCAGTGGCTATCAGAACCTGAAAAAGAATATTACGGCCGTTCATGGTGGCCTGAAATATGAGTCCAAGTTCGTGCCCGGATTGGATGCCCGCGGCTATGTAACCTATACACACACCGAGGATGGCAGTAAAGTATTCAAGAAGCAACAGTCTTTTTATACCTATAATGCAGAGACTGGCGAGTATACTTTCTCGCGCAAGTCCCAGGATCCGATGCGGATGAGCATGAGCAATTCCGACGACAATCACACCAACATGCAGCTGTCGCTGAATTACAACCGTACGTTCAAGGAAGCCCATACCATCAGTGTGCAGGCCATATACGAGTACGACCTCTTCCGCAACACCGGTTTTAACGGCAGTCGCGAGGGTTTCAAGTCTTATGTGCTGAACGAATTTTTTGCCGGCGACCCTTCCACGTCGAACATTGCCTCGGGTTCTGCATCGGTTGGTCGCGTCAGTTGGATTGGCCGCCTGAACTACAATTACAAAGATCGCTATCTGTTCGAGGGCATTCTCCGTGCAGATGCTTCTTCGCGCTACGCCAAGGGCAGTCGCTGGGGCTATTTCCCCAGTGTGTCTGTGGGCTGGAATGTGGCCAACGAGCCTTTCATGAAGCCGCTCAAGATGGTCGATTTGCTGAAAGTTCGCCTGAGTTATGGAGCTTCGGGCGACGACGGCATTGCCAACTTTGCTTTCCTTACCGGATACTTCTACGACAATTCTTATACGTTTGGCAACAGCTTGACCTCCGGTCTTCTGGCCACGGGCCTCCCCAATCCCAATCTCACTTGGGAGAAGATGGCCATCACCAACTTGGGCATCGACTATGGATTGTGGAATCGTAAGCTCTATGGCAGCTTCGACATGTTCCGTCGTCACCGCACGGGAATCCCCGGCCAGCGCTCATCTTCGGTTCCTTCTACCTTTGGTGCCAACCTCCCGGTGGAGAATCTCAACAGCATCAATACCGACGGATTTGAGTTCAGCATGGGCACGGCAGGGAGCATAAGCGGCTTCAGCTACGATGTCAGCGCCAACATATCGTATGCTCGGGCCAAGTGGGCCAAGTACGATCAGGCCAAGTTCACCGACCCCGACCAGGACCGTCTCTATCGTCTGGAGGGCAATTACACCGACCGCCGCTTCGGCTATGTGTTCGACGGGCTCTTCACTTCCCAAGAAGAAATCGACAATTGGGACTGCACCTATGACATCCTCAACAACGACAACAAGACCCTGCGCCCCGGCGATGCCAAGTACAAGGACCTCAATGGCGACCATGTCATCAACTGGCGCGACCAGAAAGAGATAGGCAAGGGCACCACGCCCCACTGGATGTATGGCATCAATTTCAAGTTCTCGTACAAGGGTTTCGACCTTCAGGGCCTGTTCCAAGGCGCATGGGGATATACGACCTACGTGGTACTCGACGGTTGTGAGACGGAATTGAAATACAAGAGCATGTGGCGTGAGGACAATAACGACCCGCGGGCATACACCCCGCGTCCGGGCGGCATTGCATCGGTAAACTGGCTCTATTCCGATTATCGCAACCACAACACCTCCTACCTGCGGCTGCGCGACGTGGCATTAGGCTATTCGCTTCCCAAGTCGGTGGTCATGAGATGGGGCTTGGAGCGCGTGAGATTCTATGTGGCAGGTACCAATGTGTTCACGTTGAGCAATCTCAACAAATATGGTGTCGACCCCGAGATGTCCGAAGGGCATTATGCAGGCATTGGCTATCCGCAGCAGTACACGTTCAGCTTCGGCGTGAACCTGAGTTTTTAAGACTGTAGCAGCAGAAAAGACAACTTCAAACTTTAGAATTATGAAAACGAAGATACATTTAGCCCTCCTGGCTTTCACCATGGCATCTTTTGCTTCATGCACCGACGTGCTGGACCAGATTCCCTCCGATCGTTATACCGACGCTGTTGTCTGGAACGACGAAACCTTGATTCTTCAGCATTTGGCCCAGCTCTATGCCTATACGCCGGTCATGGTGCAAGACTGTCCGGCCTCGGCTTCTACATGGAATGGGGCCACCCTCAACCGCGATGACAACAGCTGGGGAGTGTGGATGGGCCAGAGCGAGCAGATAGAGGGCTCGACCCGTTCCTTGGAAATGGCAGACGAGTGCAAGTACAATTTTGGTGCCCAAACCGATTTCAACCAGCTCAAACGGTATGGCTATCAAGTGAATGACACCTATTTCCAGTGGTGGGGAAATGCCTATTACCAGATTCGCAACCTCAACAATTTCATGGACCAGATGGATAAGTCGACCTTGCAAAACAAGGAGGAACTGAAGGGCGAGGCTCGCTTCTTGCGCGCATTCTGCTATTTTGCCATGGTCAAGCGCTACGGCGGCGTGCCTCTGGTAACTGCTGTACAGGCCATCGATGCCGATTCCACGGTGCTCTATCTTGCCCGTAGTTCGGAAAAGCAGTGCTACGATTTCATCATTGACGAGTGCGAGCAGGCTGCTCGGGTGCTTCCTGCCCGGCAAGAGACCGGGCGGGCAAGCAAATGGGCCGCCTATGCTTTGGAGAGCAGAGCATCCCTCTTTGCTGGCAGTATTGCCCAATGGGGCCAACAGCAACTCGACGGATTGCTGGGATTTGCGCCGGCAGATGCCAACAAGTATTACCGGATATGCGTGGATGCTTGCAACAAGATTATGGAGAGTGGCAACTTCTCACTCTACAATCAGGATGCCGATAAGGTCACCAATTATCGGAACATTTTCTTGAAGAAAGACAATTCCGAGTCTATCATGGCATGGCGTCACACCGGTCCCAGCTGGATGGCAGGCGGCACCGGTCTCTGGTCTTGGGACATGTGCGAATGTCCTCGACCCAACGTGTGGGGCGTGGGCAATTACCATTGCCCCTACCTCGACTTCGTAGAATTGTTCGAGTGTGTCGATGGCACGCCGGGCAAACTCGAGTTCGATCCCAACAAGAGCTACACGATGGCCGAACTCTTTGGCAACCGCGACCCACGCTTGGCAGCCAACGTCTGGACCAACGGCACACCGTGGCCCAACGGCGTGGGCGGCGTGTGCTTCGGACAAGACCATGTAGACATGCACCGGGGCATCATGAAACCCAATGGTGTTGTGGAGAGCAGCCGCTTTGGATCGTACAAGGGCATCGGTGCCATTGGCGACCAGCTGGCGCGTGTGGTCGAGTACAGTTTGCTGAATACGGGTTTCGGGGTACGTAAGTATCTGGACGATGATGCCGATGTTCAGAGCTGGTTCTGCACCTCAACCACCGATTATCAAATCTTCCGCTATGCCGAGATTCTGCTCAATCAGGCCGAGGCTGCCTTTGAATTGGGAGACAATGCCGTGGCTTTGCGCAATGTGAACCAGATTCGCAGCCGGGCCGGCATCGTACAACTGGCGGGTATCACACGCGACCAGCTGCGCCACGAGCGCACCATTGAGCTTTGTTTCGAGAACCATCGTTACTGGGATTTGCGCCGGTGGCGCACGGCCGAACAGGTATTGTCCACTTCGCATCAGGGACTTACCTATATTCTCGACCCGTCTTCGCTGCTGGATGCCAAGGACAAAATCATTCCGGGGGCCACGCCTAAGTTCTATCTCCGCGTGGTCGAGTACATAGACGGAGCCAACGAAACACCCGTCTTCCCTGCCAAGAACTATTATTGGCCGGTGGGCAATGCCCGCATCGCCCAGAATCCGAATCTTGTCGAAAATCCGGGTTATGCCAACTAATGCGACGTACAGGCAATGGACAAAGTCAGAAAAATAAAAACGATGTGGCGGCTTCTCTTGGCGGTGGGGCTTTGTGTGCTCCCCGCCGTGGAGGCCTTGGCGCAGAACAGCTTCAAGCTGAGCCGTCGCGCGCCAGACGTTGAGAGATGGATCAAGAGTGCCTTTGCCCGTGGCAGGGTGCCGCCATTCTCGTTCGTCTACGACGGCCAATCCTCGGCCTCGTTCATCAGGTCGTGGACTTATCAGGCCGTGCGCCACGGCCGCACAGCCCCCGGTCAAGTGGCCTACACATTCACTTACACCCATCCTCAAGACGGTCTCCGGGTGAGCTGCGACGTCACCGGCTATCCAGATTATGGTAGCGTGGACTGGATATTGCGCGTAGAGAACACGGGCACCACCGACTCCCGGCCCCTGCAGCAGGTACAGGCCATCGACCTGTCCCTGCGCTATGGCCGCCCGGGCCGCTTCCTCATGAATTACCTGGAGGGCAACCAGATCAGCCCGGCAGACTTTCAACCCCGGCAGATCACACTGCCTACGGGCCAGCCCGTCGGCATGTCGCCCGAGGGAGGACGCTCCAGCCAGGGCAAGTACACCCCATTCTTCTGCATCACTTCCCCGCAGGGTGGTGGTGTCGTGCTGAGCATCGGGTGGACCGGCAACTGGCTGGCCGAGGTCTGCGCACAGAGTGATCGCGAGGTCAGCTTGGTGGCGGGGCAGAAGCGAATCAGCCTCTACCTCCATCCCTCCGAGCAGATTCGCACCCCCCGCATCAACCTGATGTTCTGGGAGGGACAGGACTATCTGGATGGCACCAACCAGTTTCGCCGGCTGGTGCTGGCTCACAACAGCCGCCGTGTAGACGGGCAAGTGGCCTGGTATCCGTTCTCCACGGGGTTCAATTATCACGAGCCCCAGCCCATGCAGGAGTATTCCTGCCTCACCCGGCAGTATGCCATTGCCATGGTGAAGCGCAACTATCGCTTCGGCATCCGCCCGGATGTGTTCTGGCTCGATGCGGGCTGGCATCAGGACGCCGGCGATTATCAGTATGGGCGCAACTGGGCCAACACCACGGGCAACTGGACGGTCGACACCACACGCTTCGGTCATACGCTCCGGCCCATAGCCGACGAGATTCACCGCCATGGGGCCAAGTTCATGGTGTGGTTCGAGCCCGAGCGTGTGGTGGACGGCACGCAGTGGGCCGTCGAGCACTTCGACTGGATGCTGCGCCACCCCAAAGGGGGCGACTGGCTGCTCTTCAACCTGGCCAACCGCGAGGCCTGCGACTGGCTGTGCCGGTATTATGGCGACATGATAGCCCGGAACGGCATCGACTACTACCGGCAGGACTGCAACATCGAGCCCGAAAAATACTGGGAGGCCAACGACGAGCCGGGTCGCGAGGGCCTCACCGAGATTCGCTACATCGAGGGGCTTTATCGCTTTTGGGACTATCTGTTGCAGCGTTTCCCACAGTTGCTGATAGACAATTGCGCCAGCGGCGGTCGCCGGATAGACTGGGAAACCATGGGCCGGAGCGCCCCGCTCTGGCAGAGCGACTACTATCACTATTATGCCACCGAGGGCCTCCAGACGCAAAACTACGGGCTCAACCTCTTCGTGCCGTTCCATGGCACGGGTGTCGTTACGGCTGATGCCTATGCGGCTCGCTCCAGCTACAGCTCGGCCATGGTGTGTCATTGGAAGCTGACAACCAAGCAAACCAACCTGGAAACCGTGCATCGCTGCATCGACGAATACCAGTCGGTCAGACCTTATTATATAGAGGACTATTACCCGCTGACGGGCAGCAACACGGCTACGGACGCCAACAGCTGGATGGCCTATCAGCTCCACCGCCGGTCAGACGGCACGGGCATCGTCGTGGCTTTCCGTCGCCCCGAGTGCCAGGACAGCACCACCGTGGTTCGGCTGCGGGGTCTGCGCGAGGGCGGCAGCTACGAGCTGGTCAACGCCGACACCGGGGAGACCACCGTTTGCACCGGCCGCTCGCTGTCCGACGGGCTGGTGCTCCGTCTGGGCACCCCGCGCTCTTCGCTGCTGTTCCGATATAAAGAGGTGGGGCAGCAAAGTTCATTCTAAACAGTTTGGCACGTTATGAAGACTATCCGTTTATACCGATTTCTGGCATGCTGCTTCTGTCTGGTCATGCCGTTTTTGCTGAAAGCGCAGACGGCCATCGACTTCCGGGGCGAGAGGATGGACGTGGGGCGGTGGGCGGCAACGCATTTTGCCCGTCATGGCGAGCATCCCTTCTCGTTCACCTACGGAGGGCGCGCCTCGGCCACATTCCTCAAGGGCTGGTCCTATACGGTCAGCCGGCGCATGTCTCCATTGTCCGATGTGACCAATACGGTCTACACCTACACCGCCCCCGACCGCTCGTTGCGGGTGGACTGCGACGTCAAGCTGTACCGTCGGCAGCAGGCCGTCATGTGGACGTTGCGGTTCACCAATATCGGCCAACGCCCGTCGCAGCCCATAGCCCAGGTGAAAACCACCGACCTGTCGCTGCAAAACCGCGGGCGGCAGCCGTTCACCGTCCACTATGCCAAGGGCAGCAATGCCGACCCCGACGACTTCGCGCCGCGCCAGACCGTGCTGTCGGGCGATGCCGGGCTCTCGCTGCGGCCGGTAGGCGGCCGGTCGAGCCAGGGCAACTTCCCGTTTTTCAACCTCGACACCGGCCGTGGCCAAGGCGTGATTGCCGCCATTGGGTGGACCGGTACATGGATGGCCGACTTCCGTTCCACGGCTCCCGGTTGCATGTCCATGGTGACGGGCATTGAGCGTCTGAACACTTGGCTGAAGCCGGGCGAGAGCATCCGGTCGTCGAGTGCATGCCTGTTGTTCTGGCAAGGAGAGAACCATGTAGACGGCCAGAACCAGTGGCGGCGCTTCGTGCTGTCCTGTCTCACGCCACGTGTGGACGGGCGTCCGGTCTGTTATCCGCTGACCACGAGCTTCAATTATGGCGACCCCTATCCCTGCAATGAATACACCTGCCTGGACGAGGACTATGCCATCGCCCTGGTGCAACGGTACAAGCAGTTCAACTTGGCTCCCAAAGTGTTCTGGCTCGACGCCGGATGGTATGCCGAGTCGGCCCGCGTCAAGGAGGGCTGCAACTGGTACAACACGGTGGGCAACTGGACGGTCGACCGCGACCGGTTCCCCAACGGGCTCAAGCCCGTGAGCGATGCCGTGCATGCCATCGGCTCGGAACTGATGGTATGGTTCGAGCCCGAGCGCATCTTCAAGGGCTCGCAGTGGAGCAAGGAGCTGCCCAAGGCATGGCTGATCGATGGTGGGCCGCAGACCGAGTCGTATCTCTTCAACCTCTGCGACACGGCGGCCGTGGCCTGGCTGAGCCGCTACATCAACCGGTTCATGGACGAAAACGGGATAGATCACTACCGCCAGGACTACAACATAGAGCCGGCGGGGTTCTGGGCTGCCAACGACGAGCCGGGCCGTGAAGGTGTCACCGAGAACCACTATGTGGAGGGACTCTATGCCTATTGGGACAATATTCTGAAGCACCATCCCCATGGTTTCATCGACAACTGTGCCGGGGGCGGCCGCCGGCTCGACCTCGAGACCATACAACGGAGCGCTCCGCTCTGGCGCACGGACTATCGCTACGGCGAGCCCGTGGGCTACCAGACCCACACTTTCGGCCTTGCCCTGTGGCTGCCGCAGACGGGCACGGGCGTCATGGGCAGTGACAAGTTCTCGTCGCGGTCCAGTCTGAGCACCACCGTGGTCTACGACTGGAAGATTACGGAGCCGGAGTTCAACCTGACGGAAGTGCGCCAACTCATGGACGAATACGAGGAGCTGCGCCCCTACTACTTCGAGGACTATTATCCGCTCACCGGCACAGACCGCGTCCTGGGCGACAGCATCTGGCTGGCCTACGAGCTCAACCGGCCGTCGGGGCAGGACGGTGTGGTGGTGGCTTTCCGCCGGGCCAGTGTCCCGGACAGCAGCTGCACGGTGCGGCTGCGCGGTCTCGACCCCCGGCTCACCTACACCCTGACCGACCGCGACTCCCGCCGCAGCTTCACGCAGACCGGTGCACAGCTGGCCCGTGGGCTGAGGCTTGTGCTGCCGCAGCCGCGCTCCAGCCTCATTCTGACCTATACGGCCAATCCCGCGGCCCGTCCCGCGCAGCTGGCCGTGGCCGATCCCAACCCTCAAAAGGTGGTGGGCATGGGTGTGGAATTCGACCCGCACTTCCTCTCGCAGAACGTCACCCGCAGTGAAGGCTGCCGGGCCGAAGACTGGGACAGCGTCATCTGTCGGCGCGTGGCCGAAATGCAGGTGCAGCGTTTTCGCGTCATGGTGCTGCCGTCGTGGTACGAACCGCAGAACGACGATGCCGATGCCCACCACATCCGTGCCGCCGGCTTCACCTGGGAGAGCCGTGAGATGCAGTCGCTCTATGCCGAGCTGGACCTGGCGCAGCGGCTGGGCATACAGGTCAACCTCACGGTGTGGGGGGCCGAGCGCAACCATTTTCTCGCGCAGGGCAACGACGGCGACTGGGTGGTGGCACCCACCAATCTGGAGGAGTGGGCCGAGAACATCTCGGCCTTGGTGCAGCATCTGCTGCACGACAGGCACTACAGCTGCATTCGGGAGATAACGCCCGTGAACGAGCCCGACTGGGCTTTCATCCATAACGGCCGGAAGTCTACGCCCGATCCCTATATCCGGATGTGCCGGGTGCTCGACGCCCGCTTTCGTCAGGACGGCATTCGCGACAAGGTGGACTTCTGTCTGGCCGACAATTCCGACGGCGGCATGGGCACCCATAAGTATCTGCAGGCCTGCACCCGCGGGCTGGCCGACGTGGCCGACGGGTTCAACAGTCACACTTACATCTTTGGCTACGACACGCCCAACTCCGTCATCTACCATTGGGAGTGGGAAAATTGCCAGCTGGCCGGCCGTGCGGGCAAGCCGCATTTCGTCGGCGAGTTTGGCGGAAACCAGTGCGTAGGCTCCACGCGCCAGCGCGACATCAACCTCTACGAACGGGGCGTGCTGCTGGCCCGCATCGCCATCAACTGCCTGCAGGCCGGGGCGTCGGGGCTGAGTTACTGGAGTCTGCTCGACCAGTACTACGGTCGGCAGAGCGACTACAACGCCATGCAGCAGCTGGGATTGTGGAAGAGTGTATGGAGGGCTTACGCGGGCGACTCCCTCTATCAGGGCCTGCACACCGACTATGAGGTGCGTCCGCAATACTACGCCTACTCGCTGCTCACGCGCTTTGTCCGCAGTGGCGCCGAGGTGTACCCCATTCCGACCAACGACGAGTTCTATGCCGGCATGGCCTTGAAAAACACAGACGGCCGCTGGACCTACGTGTTTGCCAACGCCCATGCCACCCCACGGCACATCCGGCTGTCCAACCGCCGGGCTCCGAAAGGCACGTTCGAGGTCTACCGCTACGTGCAGCAGGAGCTGCCCACAGACGGCCGACAGATTCAAGCTGCCGCGCAGCGACTGCGCGGCCAGACCGAGCTGGACTATGTGTTACCGGCCAGTTCGGTTGTAGTTTTCTATCAGACGACATTTTGATTGTTCATGGTAAGTCTGATACCGTGGCGGATAGGTCAAATGGCGATTTGGCATATCCGCCTTTTTTGATGGTGTATTTATAAGAGATTTCAGGCTGTTATAGGCTGCTATATGCTGCATGGATAAGATAACTGCGGCGTATTCGTGGGATGTTTGCGGCGTTATCGCGGTGCGTTTACGGCGTAGACGTCGGGCGATTCCACCGTATTTATTTTACGATCACGGCGTTTTTGTTTCGTGATGGCATTGTTTTCATTTTGCCGTTTCTCGGTTTTGGCCGGCCCAGTGGTGGAATACGGGCTGTGGGGCATCGGCATAACGACAAGTCATCGGGGGGTGAAACGGAAACCTCCCCTCCCGGTTGAGGGGGAGGGGAGGCGGAGAGGATGGCTCCGGGGCCAAGCCCGACAAGGGCGGTGGCCGGCGGGAACCGGGGCGCGTACCGGGACTTACCGCTGGATGTGCTTGCGGCCGTTCCTGATGACCACGCCTCGATAGCTCTTGCCCACGCGCTGTCCGGACAGGTTGTAGGCGGGGCCGTCGGTGCGGTCACGGTCGAGCTGGCTGATGCCGTCGGTGGTGGTCGATACAGACATCGGGGCCGTCTGCTCCGTGTTGCCCACCCAGTCTACGGCGAGAGCATAGAAACTGTAGTCGGCCTTGTCGCCCTTCGGAACAGGATAGGCGAACCGCCCGTTGTTGCTGATGCCGGCGAGGTTGTAGTCGCCGCCGTTCCTGGACACGTAGTAGTAGTAACTGCTGGTGCCCGAGGCGGCGTCGGCGGCCGTGCAGTTCACGCTGATGGCCGTGTCGCCGTTGGCAAACGTGGCCGCGCCCATGGTCGTCACGGGAGCCGTGAGATCGAGTGTGTTGACATAAGTATTGGTTTCGATTGGTTGGTTCTTGTCGAAGATGATGGTCGCCTTGTTGGCAATGCGCGTGCCGTCGGCGAGTCCCGGCTTGAGGTTGACCGAGAAGCTGACGTAGCCCTCGCCCTCGGGAGCCTTCACGTTGGGCGGCAGCTCGATGCCCTTGATGTCCCACACGAGCTTATTGCCCTCGCGCGTCATGGACCAGTTGTAGCCCTGGTCGTGTGAAGTGGGCCCAAAGCTGACGCTGTTCACGTCGAACACGTTCTCGTCGAGCTCGTCGAACACCCGAACGCGCCAGGCCGGTGCGCCGGCCTCGGCCTTGTTCTCGAAGAGGATGCGGTAGTCCACGGTGTGCGTGTCGGCGATGTAGTGCTCTTCGCCGCTACCGGCCGGGCCCACCATCTCGTTGGGGTCGAAGGAGGCCACGATGTCGGTGCAGCCCACCTGGCCGGCCGTTACCTTCATGTTGGACTTGGGATTGATGAGTCCCGTCTCCACGGCACACCAGTATTCCCAGCGCAGCCGTATGGTGCTGGCAAAGGTGCTCAGCGTCTCGAGCAGGCCACCGGCCGTGGCAATGGGCTTCAGCACAGGCACCTTGTCCATGGTTTCGGTGATGATGGTCTTGGTGACGTTGCGTGCGGAGAAGTCGGGTTTGAAGCCCTTGCGCTCGGTGATGTAGTAGTTGGAGGGGAGGCCCTTGGCGCGGGCGAGCTCTCGTTTCTGGTCGTCGGGCAGGGCAAGCTCCTCGGCGATGAACTCCTTGGCGGCGTCGCTGGTGATGGCTTTGGTCACGGCATAGCTGAGTGCGCATACGCCCAAGGCCACCGTGGTGCCCACAATGCGCTGTGGCTTGGCATAGGAAATGTCGCCCACGCCCTCGGCCACGATGGTGAAGCCGCACTGTTCGTAGGGAGCGAGGCTGGGAATCCAGAATGCGGCCACGGGCGATCCGTCGTACATGATGCTGTCCATGGGCATGTAGATGCGGCGTCCGTTGTCGTAGATGTAGGCGCCGAGCAGTTTCACGTCGTTGTTGGCCACGGCGCAGAGCATGAAGTTGCCGGTTGGTTCGCCCGTGACGTTCTTGGCCGTGACTTGATATTCGGTGGGCACGCCCTTGCGCACGGCGTTGCGTCCGGTGAAGGTGACGCGGATGGGCGAGCCCTTCTCGGCCTGATGCACGCCGTTGCAGATGAGGTAGCCGCCTTGTCCGGAGCTGCGCGGCACGCATACGTAGTAGTTGGCCTGAGCGTCGTCGGCCGTGAAGTTGAGCACGCCGGCGCTGCGTTCAAAGCGCTGCGAGGCTATTTGGACCATCTGCTCGCTGCCGGCCGCTTGCTTCAGCACGCGTACCACACCGATGTTGAGCGCGTAAAGGTGGAGGGTGTCCACGCCAATCTCCACATAGCCCACGGCATCCTGGGGCTTGCGGATGACGTACCAGTCTTCCGTGTCTTTCTTGCGGATGCCGTAACCCAGCGTGGCCTGCAGCGGTTTGCCCGGTTCGAGCACGCGGGCGTGCTGCCAGTCGTCGGCGTCTTCTGCGCCCTCGTCATAGGGATTCTTCTCAAACTGGCAGTTCAGCGTGTAGCCGCCGTAGCCGTCGTAGCGGTTGATGTCGAAATAATAGGTGCCTGCGGTGAGGCCCTCGATGGTGAAGACCACGGTGGTGTCGGTGTCGTGGTTGTCCATGTCGTGGTTGTAATAGAGGTAGTCCAGCGCGTCGCCGTTGGCGATGTTCATGCCGGTGCCGCCGAGCCGCAGGGTGGTCTGTGCCGCTGCCGAAATGGTGAGGTCGCCATCGGCGGGCAGGGTCACTTTGTACCAGTCTTTTTTGTCCTGCTCTCGGAACTTGTAGCCCATTCGCCCGGTGAGGGTCTGGTTGAACGCCACTTCCACGGCATGCGTCCAGTCGGCGTTGCCGGGCTCTCCGGCATCGTTGGCAAGGGTGCAGGGGGTGAATTTCGTGGTCAGCGTGTAGCCGCCGTAGCCGTCGTAGCGGTTGATGTCGAAATAATAGGTTCCTGCGGCGAGTCCCTTGATGGTGAAGACCACGGTGGTGTCGGTGTCGTGGTTGTCCATGTCATGGGTATAATAGAGGTAGTCCAGCGCGTCGCCGTTGGCGATGTTCATGCCGGTGCCGCCGAGCCGCAGGGAGGTCTGTGCCGCTGCCGAAATGTCGAGGTCGCCGTCGTCGGGCAGGGTCACTTTGTACCAGTCTTTCTTGTCCTGCTCTCGGAACTTGTAGCCCATTCGCCCGGTGAGGGTCTGGTTTGGCTCCACTTCCACGGCATGCTTCCAGTCGGCGTTGCCGGGCTCTCCGGCATCGTTGGCAAGGGTGCAGGGGGTAAACTTCGTGGTCAGTGTGTAGCCTCCGTGGCCGGCGTAGCGGTTGATGTCGAAATAATAGGTTCCTGCGGCGAGTCCCTTGATGGTGAAGACCACGGTGGTGTCGGTGTCGTGGTTGTCCATGTCATGGGTATAATAGAGGTATTCCAACGCGTCGCCGTTGGCGTTGGCGATGTTCATGCCGGTGCCGCCGAGCCGCAGGGTGGTCTGTGCCGCTGCCGAAATGGTGAGGTCGCCATCGGCGGGCAGGGTCACTTTGTACCAGTCTTTTTTGTCCTGCTCTCGGAACTTGTAGCCCATTCGCCCGGTGAGGGTCTGGTTGAACGCCACTTCCACGGCATGCGTCCAGTCGGCGTTGCCGGGCTCTCCGGCATCGTTGGCAAGGGTGCAGGGGGTGAATTTCGTGGTCAGCGTGTAGCCGCCGTAGCCGTCGTAGCGGTTGATGTCGAAATAATAGGTTCCTGCGGCGAGTCCCTTGATGGTGAAGACCACGGTGGTGTCGGTGTCGTGGTTATTCATGTCATGGGTATAATAGAGGTATTCCAACGCGTCGCCGTTGGCGTTGGCGATGTTCATGCCGGTGCCGCCGAGCCGCAGGGAGGTCTGTGCCGCTGCCGAAATGTCGAGGTCGCCGTCGTCGGGCAGGGTCACTTTGTACCAGTCTGTCACGTCATGCTCTCGGAACTTGTAGCCCATTCGCCCGGTGAGGGTCTGGTCGGTACCCGTCTCCACAGCCCCGTTCCAGTCGTTGTTGTCGGGCTCCCCGGCGTCGTTGGCAAGGGTGCAGGGGGTGAACTTCGTGGTCAGCGTGTAGCCTCCGTGACCGGCGTAGCGGTTGATGTCGAAATAATAGGTTCCTGCGGCGAGTCCCTTGATGGTGAAGACCACGGTGGTGTCGGTGTCGTGGTTGTCCATGTCATGGGTGTAATAGAGGTAGTCCAGCGCGTCGCCGTTGGCGTTGGCGATGTTCATGCCGGTGCCGCCGAGCCGCAGGGTGGTCTGTGCCGCTGCCGAAATGTCGAGGTCGCCGTCGTCGGTCAGGGTCACTTTGTACCAGTCTTTCTTGTCCTGTTCTCGGAACTTGTAGCCCATTCGCCCGGTGAGGGTCTGGTTTGGCTCCACTTCCACGGCATGCTTCCAGTCGGCGTTGCCGGGCTCTCCGGTGTCGTTGGCAAGGGTGCAGGGGGTGAACTTCGTGGTCAGCGTGTAGCCTCCGTGGCCGGCGTAGCGGTTGATGTCGAAATAATAGGTTCCTGCGGCGAGTCCCTTGATGGTGAAGACCACGGTGGTGTCGGTGTCGTGGTTGTCCATGTCATGGGTATAATAGAGGTATTCCAACGCGTCGCCGTTGGCGTTGGCGATGTTCATGCCGGTGCCGCCGAGCCGCAGGGTGGTCTGTGCCGCTGCCGAAATGTCGAGGTCGCCGTCGTCGGTCAGGGTCACTTTGTACCAGTCTTGGGTGTCGCCGTCGGCTCCCAACTGTCCGCGAACGGCGGTTCCAGTCTCGATGGCCTGTGCCTGTTTCCAGGTGTTGTCGGGCACGGCATCCTGCCCCCAAGCGTGTGTTGCGCCCAGGAGCACGGCGGCCATGAGGGCCGCTCGTAGGTTGTGCGTAGCGTTTTTCATCTTGTTTCGGTTTATAGGATTACATATGTTTAAGTTTACAAAAATAGGGCAGGAAGTGCCGTAAAAGCGTCGCAATTTCGGAATTTTAGTGTCGCAATTTTAGAAAAATGCTTTTAAGGGGGCCCTAAAAAGCAAAAAAGCCCAATCTTTGGACGGGATTGGGCTTTTGGACAACAGGGGAAAGGGCACAGTCATGGGAGGTCGCGGCGCGGCGCCCGGTAGGTATTGCGAACCTTTGGGAGCTGCAACAGCAGGGCGGCATGGCGCCGGGCGTTGGGGCGGGCGGCGGCGGACAGTGGGCCAGGGGCCGGCCGGCCGCCGAGGAACAGCAACGGCAAGGTGTGCATGGATGACAGGATGACAAATGAAAAGACCATCCCTGCAGCCCAGGGCTGCAGGGATGGTCTTTGGATGAAAGGGCTGGTCGGACCCAGCCGGCGGGGTGTTTACCCGCCGAGGCTTAGGCCTGGGCCGTTGCAAGAGCTGCTTCGTCGCCGTCCGGGACGCGTCGGTCCTGAATCTTGCGACCCATCACGAGGTAGGCAATGGGCGAGGCAATGAAGATGGAACTCAGTGTGCCGGACACCACGCCCATCGTCATGGCAAAGGCAAACGGCTGGATGCTCTTGCCGCCGAGGAAGAGGATGCAGAGCAATACTATCAGCGTCGAGAACGAAGTATTGATGGTACGGGCCAGCGTTTGGTTGATGGAGTTGTTGAAAAGGGTCTGAATGTCCTGTTTGGGATGCAGTCGCAGGTTCTCGCGGATGCGGTCGAACACCACCACTTTATCGTTGATGGAGTAGCCGATGACCGTCAGCACGGCACCGATGAATGTCTGATCCACCTCCAACGAGAAAGGCACGAGGCCTTGCAGCAGCGAGAAAAGGCCAATCACGGTGAGGGCGTCGAGGGCCAGAGCCACCGTGGAACCCACCGAGAAAGCCACGTTGCGGAAGCGCAGCAGGATGTAGAGGAAGATGGCCACTAAGGCGATGAGCACACTGATGATGGCTCCATAGGTCACGTCGCGGGCCACGGACGGGCCCACCTTGGACGAGCTGATGATGGATCCGCCCTGACGAATGTCGGGGTTCTTGAAGGCTTCGACGCTCTTCTGGCTCACCAGGCCGGCACCCTTGAGACCCTTGAACAGCAGGTTCTCTGCCTCGTCGTCGACGGTGGGGCTGCTCGACTCAATCTTGTAGTTGGTCGAAATGCGGATGGTCTTGTTGTCGGTACCCAGCGAGAGGGCACTGCTGGTGCAGCCGGGGAACGTCTTGGCGAGCACGTCGCGCACCTGCTCGGGTTGCGTGGGCTGCTCAAAGGCGATGACATAGTTGCGTCCACCCGTGAAGTCGATGCTCTGGGCCAAGCCGCGTACAAGGAAGCTGGCGCCGAAAACCACGACGGCAGCAATGGCAATCGTGAATGTTTTCTTGTACATTGACATGAATTTCACGTTCGTGCCCTGCATCATGTTCTTGGAAATGGCGGTCCAATACTTCAGGTTGAGCCACTTGTCCTTGCTCAGTTTGTACTCATAGACCAGACGGGTGAGGTAGACGGCACTGAAGAACGAGCAGACAATACCGATGATCCAGGTGGTGGCGAAGCCGCGGATGGGGCCTGTACCGAAGACGTAGAGGATGACACCGGTGATGATGCTGGTGAGGTTGGAGTCGAAAATGGCCGAGAAAGCATTGCTGTAACCTGCGCTCACGGCCTGCTTCATGCCCTTGCCGGCACGCAGCTCTTCCTTGATGCGCTCATAGATCAGCACGTTGGCGTCGACCGCCGTACCGAGCGACAGCACCATACCAGCTATACCCGACATGGTGAGGGCGGCCTGGAACGAGGTGAGAATGCCGAGCGTGAAGAATACGTTGATGAGCAGAGCGCTCACGGCAATGAGGCCGGGGATGATATTGTACATGGCAAGCATGTAGACAATCAGCAGTACGAAGGCAATAATGAACGACACAATGCCCTGCTGAATGGACTGCGCACCGAGCGTGGGACCCACTACTTCTTCCTGCACAATGTGGGCGGGAGCAGGCATGCGGCCCGACTTGAGAGTGTTGGCCAAGTCTTTAGTGTCCTCGATGGTGAAGTTGCCGGAGATGGAAGACTGGCCGCCATCGATCTCTCCATTCACGCGAGGGGCGGAGTAAACCACGCCGTCGAGCACGATGGCAATGGCTTTACCCACGTTGGCTTTGGTGAGTTCGGCCCAGCGTCGGGCCCCTTCCGAGTTCATGGTCATGCTTACTTCGGGCTGGCCTGAAAGGTTGTTGAACTGGTCTTTGGCGTCTGTAACCACGTCGCCCTCCAGCGGAGCACGACCGCTGGTGGTGGTCACTTTCAGGGCATGGAGCTCAAAAATGTTCTTGGCAGAGATGCCGTCGGCAGCCTTGGCACTCCAAAGGAGCCGCATGTCGGCGGGCAATACCTGCTTGGCCACGTCGCCGTAGATGAGCTTGTTGATGGCAGCGGTGTCGCGGACGCTGGCATATCCCACCAGGCTCAGGCTCTGTCCGCCTGTGGTTTGCAGCATGGCAAGCAGCGGATGCAGCTTCTTGGCCTGGGCGAGCTGGTCGTCGGGAGTGGTCTTCACCACGGTCTTTTTGGTATCATTCTTCAGCTGGAACTTGGGCTTGGCTGCCTGTACGGCAGGTTTCTGAGCCTCAGCCTTGGTGCTGTCCTTGGTGGCAACGGTGTCCTGGTCGGCGTTGGCCAGGCGGCTGTCAAGCTGTTGAAGATAGGGTATGGCCTCGGCGGCGTTGTAGGTTTCCCAGAATTCCAGGTTGGCACTGCCCTGCAACAGCTTGCGCATGCGCTCGGGTTCCTTGATGCCCGGCATCTCCACCATGATGCGGCCTTCGGCTCCCTGCACCTTTTGGATGTTGGGCTGAACCACGCCGAACTGGTCGATACGGGTGCGTACTACGTTGAACGAGTTGTCGATGGCGGCGCTCACTTCCGAGCGGAGCACCTTTTCCACCTCGCTGTCCGAGCTGGTCGGCGAGACCTTGCCCTGTAGCTGCTGGGTGGCAAACACCTCGGCCAAGCGGTGGCCAGGGGCATTTTTATGATAAGCGTTGATGAAGAGCGAGATGAAATTTCCCTGTGTAGCCTCCTGCTCCTGCCGGGCTTCGTTCATCGATTTCACGAAAGCGGGGTCGGTTTTGTGGTCGGCCAGTGTCTCCACAACGTCGGGAACGGAGATCTCGAGAATGACGTTCATGCCGCCTTTCAGGTCAAGACCCAGTCCAATCTGTGTTTCGAGGCACTTCTGGTAGCTGTAGATTCCCAGATACTTTACAGAGTCCTTGTAGTCCTGCTGGGCAATGGGATCCTTCAGTTTGTCGGCTTGTTCGTCATAGTATCGCGTGGCGAACGAGAAAGACAAATAGAAGATGCTTGCAAGCGTCAGTAGGACTGCGGTTACAATTACAATTCCTTTGTTTTGCATTTTGTTGGTTATTTATTGTTTTCTATGGTTTCACTATATTCTGCAAAGGTACTCATTTTTCCACGTCCGACGCAAAATATCCACCTTTTTATTACATAAAGGCTTTTGTTTTTAGCGTTTCACGCGCTTTTCGAGCCAGCAGATGATGGGATAATGGTCGGAACTTTTGATTTTGTTGTCCACGTAGCAGCCATAGGGTTTGAAGTGGCTGGAGCAGAAAATATGGTCTATGCGCACCAGAAACCCGTTGTAGTGGTAGCTGATTCCTGGGCCGTTGCCAGTGGCAACATAGCAGTCGGTCAGTCCGTCGGCTATGGTTCGGCGGGCGTAGGAGATGGGGCCGTCGTTGAAGTCGCCGCATACAATCATGGGCAGGTTGCGGTGGAGGTCGATGTAGCGCGCTACGGCCTCGGCCTCGGGAGCCCGCGTGGCGGTGGCCTTGCCCAGTTTATGGATGAGCAGCCGCGAGGTCTGCTCGGCGGTGTCGGCGTTCAGCGTGCCCTTGAGCAGACTCCTGAAACGGCCTTTTTCCTTGTTGGTCAACCCCGTGGTTTCCAGATGATTGTTGATGACGACCACCGTGTCCCGACCCATGCGCAGCTTGAAAGCCGCACTCAGGTTGCCCTCCGATGCGTAGATGATGTGCTCCTTGCCCACGATGGGGTACTTGCTGAAGATGCTGATGCAGTCGCCTTTGTCGCGCATGGCCGTGTCGCGGTACTGATAGATGGGGTTGAGCATGGAGTCTATCTGTTGCTGGCCCACCTCGTTGGCCCCCGATTCCTGCAGGCAAACAATGTCGGCATCCTGGTCGCGCAGGTATTCCAGAATGGGGTTGGGGCCTGTGTCGCTGTCTTCCCACCCGGCAAAAAGCCACACGTTGTACGATATAACCTTGATGGATCCCTTGGGTGGCTTGCGGTTCACGTTGACAGGCGTGTAGCGGCGCACGGGTCCGTAACATAGGATGAAACCCAAGAATGGAATCCACGCCCCCTTGGGCTTGAAGAGAAGCCAGAAGACAAGGAAAGCCGTGTTGAAGAGGAGAAACAGCGGAAACGCCAGTCCGGCATTGCTCAGAGTGGGAAACGACACGGGGTTGAGCAGGTCGGAGTGACCCACCATCAGCATGATAAGCACGGTGGCCACGTTGGCGCCGCCCATCATTTGCAGGGTGACCGTCTTGAGTTTGCGAATCATTTCTTGCTCTGGTCAAAGAGCGTTTGTTTCTCCTCGCGGGTCAGACTGTCGTAGCCGCTCTTGCGAATCTTGTCCAGAATGCGGTCGGTCTCTTCCTGTGTGGCTTTCTTTCGGGAATTGTAGTCCCAGTCGGCATTGCCCGTGGACTGCCTGTGGGCATGGCCGCCGACCGACCGGCGGCTACCCTCGGACGTGCTGCCCTTCCTGCGGCCGGCGGCATGCTGTTCCCAACGCGAGCGCAATTGGTCGAAGAAGCCCGTGCCGCCCATGCCCATGCCCTGGCTGCCCGGATGCCGTTGCCAGTAGCGGATGAGGAAGAAACCGAAGACCATGCCGCCCAAATGGGCCAGATGGGCCACCTTTCCGCCCGGCATGGCCAGGCCCAGCGTCAGTTCAACGGCAATGGAACCAATGACCATCCACTTGGCTTTGATGGGGACAGGGATGGGGATAATGAACATTTTCTCGTTGGGAAACATCATTCCAAAGGCCAGCAGCAGTGCGTAGAGCGCCCCCGAGGCTCCCACGGTGGTGAGGCCGTTGAGCTGTGAAGCCAGTTGGTGCATCACGCTGAAGGCTTCGCCGATACCCAGTGGTTGCTGGCCGTAGAGCATGTAATACACCCAGCCGAACTGGGCCACCTCTTGCAGAATGCCGGCTCCGACACCGCAGAAGATGTAATAAAAAATAAATCTTCTGCTGCCCCAGGTGTGCTCCACCACGGTGCCAAACATCCACAACATGAACATATTGAAGATGAGATGCTCCCATCCGGCGTGCATGAACATGTAGCTGACGAGCTGGAACACGTGGAAGTCGGAGGCCATGAAGAAGTGTAACCCGAAGAGGTCGTTCAGGTCAACGCTGCCTTGCTGTCTGGTGGCCAGTGTGCCCACAAAGGCCAGAATATTGATGATGAGCAGATTCTTGGTGATGGTTGGAATCCTTGGCATGATGTCGAAATTGTGTCGTGAAACGTTTATGATGGGTGCAAAAATACGAAAAAACTCGGTTAATCAGCTATGAAACAACCGTTTTAGGAGTTTTTTTGATATGTCGCGGCTTTTTTTTCAGCATTTTGTTTGGAATCTAAAAGGAATCCCCTATATTTGTTGCCAGAAAAGAACGAAGTGTCATGATATTATTCACTTAATACATAGAAGTTATGAACAAAACAGATTTAGTAAAGAAGATTGCTGACGCTGCAGGTTTGAGCGCAGCCGATGCCAAGAAGGCCCTCGACGCTACAACCGTTGCCATCAAGGATGCACTGGTGGCAGGAGAGAAAGTTCAGCTCGTAGGTTTCGGCACATTTGCCGTCAAGGAGCGTCCCGCCCGCCAGGGTGTGAATCCCGCTACGGGCGACAAGATTCAGATTGCGGCCAAGAAAGTGGTGAAGTTTAACCCGGGAGCTGAATTTGAAGAGGCAGTTAACAAATAATGTCAATATAATTACCATATAAAAGGGCCCGTGCGAAGCACGGGCCCTTTTATGTTTCAGCTGTCCGAAACACTACTTCGGCTGCTTGCCGATATAGGCCAGAATGCCGCCGTCCACATAGAGCACATGGCCGTTTACGGCGTCAGAGGCATGCGAAGCGAGGAACACAGCGGGGCCGCCCAGCTCCGAAGGCTCGAGCCATCGGCCGGCCGGAGTCTTGGCGCAGATGAAGCTGTCGAACGGGTGGCGACTGCCGTCGGCCTGGCGTTCGCGCAGCGGAGCCGTCTGCGGCGTGGCGATATAGCCCGGCCCGATGCCGTTGCACTGGATGTTGTACTCGCCATATTCCGAGCAGATGTTGCGGGTGAGCATCTTCAAACCGCCCTTGGCGGCGGCATAGGCCGACACTGTTTCACGGCCCAGCTCGGACATCATGGAGCAGATATTGATGATTTTGCCCTCCCTGCGCTCCATCATTTCGGGCAACACGGCCGAGGAAACGATGAACGGGCCAACGAGGTCAATGTCGATCACTTGCTGGAACTCTTCGCGCTTCATCTCGTGCATGGGGATGCGTTTGATGATGCCGGCGTTGTTCACGAGGATGTCAATGTGGCCCACTTCCTGGTGAATGCGCTCCACCAGAGCCTTTACATCGTTTTCCTTGGTCACGTCGCACACGTAGCCCGTTACGTTCTCGATGCCGGCTTCCTTGTAGGCAGCCAGGCCGCGGTCCACGAGTTCCTGCTTCACGTCGTTGAAGATGATGTGGTTGATGCCGGCTGCAGCAAAGGCCTTGGCAATGTTGAATCCGATGCCATAGGAGGCACCGGTGATCCAGGCGTTCTTGCCTGACAGTGAGAAAATGTTTAAACTGTCCATTTTGTTATTGTTGATAAGGTTGAAATGAATGTCTTGCGACGGTTGCTTCCGCGCGTGCCGCATGGGCGGACAGCGGGGAACCGTAGTTTGTTTCCTGCCCCGCCGGTGGGGCCGTTGCGTTGCAAAGATAGCCAATTATTTTGGAATCGCGTGCATCTGCCTGTGATTCTTGCCCGCCGAAACCTTAATTTAATCAAACGCCGTCCCGTCAGCACACCAGTTTGTAGCCGATGCCGCGCACGTTGAGGATGCGGATTCCTGGGTCGGCGGCCAGCCGATGGCGCAGTTTGGTGATGAAAACCTGCAGGCTGCGGGCGTTGAAAAAGCTGTCGTCGCCCCACAGTTGTTGCAGGATGTGGCGCGTCTCCACCACCTGTCCACTCCGTTCGGCCAGCATGCACAGCACGCCCGTCTCGCGGTGCGACAGCTCCTCGACGGCGGCGTCGTGGCAGAGTTGTTGGGTCAGCGTGTTCAGCCGGTAGCGCCCAATCACCATTTCCTGCCCGGAAGCGGGCGGTGCTGTGGCAGCCATGCGCTGTCCCCGCATGGCCAAGGCACGGATGCGCACCATGAGTTCCTGCATGCCGAAAGGCTTCTTCAGGTAGTCGTCGGCCCCCAGACCGAAGCCCTCGACGACATCGCTCACCGCCGAACGGGCCGAGAGGAACAGCACGGGCGTCGTCGTGTCGGTCTGCCTCATCCGCCTTACCATCTCGAATCCATCCATGTGTGGCATCATGACGTCGGCCACCAGCACGTCGGGCATCTGCTCGGCCATACGTCGCAGTCCCTCCTCGCCGTCGGCAGCCAGGCGGATGCAGAAGCCCTGGGCCTCCAGTGTGTCCTTGATAATCATGGCCAGCGTGGGCTCGTCCTCCACCAGCAGTACGTTGATTTCATTCATAAAACGTCAGTTTAAAGGTTGTGCCGCGGCCGGGCGCACTCTCCACGCTCACCTCTCCGCCAAACTTCTCCATCATGCTGCGCACGTAGTAGAGCCCCAGTCCGTAGCCCTTCACGTTGTGCCGGTTTCCCTGCGGCACGCGGTAGAACTTGTCAAAGACGTAGGGCAGGTGCCCGGCGTCTATGCCGATGCCCTGGTCATGCACGGTTATCGTGGCGCCGCCGCTGTTGCCGGGCCGTGCCGTCACCACGATGCGGGCCCGTCCCTCGCTGTATTTCACGGCATTGTCGAGCAGGTTTCCGATGACGTTGGCCAGATGTGCGCGGTCGGCCCGCACGGTGACGCCCGGCGTTGCGTGCGTCTCGATGTCCACAGGCTTGCCCGCCTTGAGCTTCTGCTCCCTGACGAGCGGCGGCAACAACGCGCCAATGTCCACCGGTTCCATTGTGAGCTGCATGGTCTTGCGCCGCTCCATGCTCATCGAGAGTATCTGTTCCACGAGCCCACCGAGCCGCTGCAGCTGTTGCTGGCTGATGGCGAGGTAACGCCGCATACGGGCCGGGTCGCTGGCTGCATCGAAGTTGAGCAGTGCGTCGTTGGCCGCATAGGCCACGGCGATGGGCGTCTTCAGCTCGTGAGTCATGTTGTTGGTGAAGTCGGTCTTCATCTCGTCGAGCGTGCGCAGCTGCATCAGCGTGCGCACCAGATACCAGAACACGAGGGCCAGCACGAGCAGTATCACACCCGACGTGGCCAGAATGCCGGCCATCTGGCGCAGCACTCGCGGCCGGTAGGGCGGCAGGAACACCACGTAGCTCTGGCTCTTAGTGGCATCCATTTCAAAGCGGATGGTGTCGACCCAGGTCTCATTGGCAGGGCCGAAGACGGCCAGCGTGTCGGTGATGACACGGGGTTTGCTGTGGTAAACGGTGTAGTGGTGGAGGTGGAGCAGCCGGTGGCTGGAGGCAATGCCCAGCGAGTCGAGGCGACGGGTGAGCAGACTGTCGAAGTAGGCGGCGTCGTTGGGCTGCATCGGGTCCAGGCCCGAGTGGATGCCTTGCTGCATGTAAAGGCCAAACTGCATCATGTTGTGCGCGTCACGGAGCATGGTGGAGAACTTGAGATAGGGCAGCACAGCCATGACGCCGGCCCCGCCCATCTGGATCGTCTTCACGTCGCTCGACACGGTGGACCGTCCCGAATGGCTGTCCACGTGGATGCTCACGTCCGTCCGTTCGTGCTCTGCGTCCTTGCGTTGGCGCAGCACTTGGATGCGGTGTATCATCTCGTCGTAGTCGGCCACGCGCACGGCCTCGCGCGCGTCGCTGCGTGCCCGGGCCTCCATGCTGTGGTAGAGGTCGAGCAGCCAGTAGCCCTGATAGCCAAGGATGGCGGTCAGCACCACCATCACCAGCACCACAATGTATTTCATTGGGAGTCTCATCGTTGCAAATTTACGGTTTTTAGACGTAACCAGACGCAAACGATAAGACTAAATAACACTCGCATTAAGCCTGTATAAGCCGTGGCGGGCAGCCGTCCGTCGGTTTTTTATTAATTTTGTCGCAGCTTAAAACATGACGGAAATGAAACAGATGATTCTCTCGGCCGCCCTGCTTGCGGTGGCCGCCAACGTTTGGGGGCAGCAATCCGACTCGCTGCGCATGGACAGTGTGGTGCGTAGTCTGCCCGAGGTGATGGTGCGGGGCGAGCGCCCGGTGGTGCGCGTCGACGGCTCGCGGCTGGTCTACGACATGCCCCGGCTGGTGGAGAAGCGCGCGGTGGACGATGCCTACGCCGCCCTGCAACTGTTGCCCGGCGTGGCCGAGACGGACGGAAGGCTCACGCTGGGCTCCCAGCCCGTCACGCTTGTCATCGACGGAAAGGTCTCCACGCTCGATGCCGCGCAGGTGGCTCAACTGCTTCGCGCGCTGCCGGCCAGCCGTGTGGCCCGTGCCGAAGTGATGTACACGGCACCGGCCCGCATGCAGGTACGCGGGGCCGTCATCAACGTGGTGCTGCGCCAGGCCACCGCCGGGGAGCCGCTGCAAGGCGAGGCCAACCTGGCCTGGAACCAGAAACACGAGGCCCGGTTCGGCGAGCGCGCCACCTTATTATATAGTAACGGCCCGCTGTCGGTCGATGCGATGTACAAGCACAGCCATGGCAACGTCTACACGCGTACCGACGAAACGTCGCACCACACGCTGGCCGACGGCTCCGTGCACGACATGGACACCCACCAGCAGATGCATGGCGACGGCCCCACCCACGACTACAGGCTGGGTGTGGACTGGCGGCCGGCCGCGGGCCATCTGCTCAGTCTGGTCTATACCGGCCAGTACGGCCGGGACCGCACCCGCCAGACCATCTCGGGCAATGTGGAGGGCCACACGCGGATAGACGGCCACACGTGGCTCCACAACCTGCGCACCGACTATGCGGCGCCCTTTGGACTGCGGCTCGGAGCCGACCTCACGTGGTATCGCAACCCCGAGACACAGACCCTCGCCAGCACGCTGCCCACCGGGTCGCTGCGCTATGTGGTGGACAACAGCCAGCGCATCTTCCGCTCCAAGTTCTTTCTGTCGCAGGAGCATCGGCTGGGCCGCGGCTGGTCGCTGAACTACGGCGCCATCTATATGGGCAGCAGCAACTGCAGCCGCCAACTGTATGCCGAGACGATGCAGACCGCCGGCCCCCGCCCCGCCTCGTCGGAAACGCATCAGCATGAGGACGACTTGAACCTCTATGCGGGCTTCAGTAAGACCTTCGTCGGGCATCTGTCTATGGAGGCTTCTGCCGCTGCATCTTATTACCATTCGGTGGCCTGGCACCGGTGGAACCTCTTCCCCACACTCACGCTCACGTGGGCTCCCAAGGCGGGCAACATGGTGCAGCTGGGGTTAAGCTGCGATCGCCGCTACCCGGACTATTGGACTCTCACCAATTTCACCACCTACAGCAACGGCGGCTACAATGAGGTGACGGGCAATCCGGGCCTCCGACCCACGTCCAAATACCGGTTGCAGCTGGTCGGACTGCTGCATGGCAAGTATCAGTTGGTGGCTTGGTTCCACCACACCGACGACTATTTCACGCAGACTCCCTACCAGCGTCGCGACCGTCTCACGGTGAGCTATCAGTATCAGAACTTCGACTTCCAGCAGCAGGCGGGCTTCCAAGCCTCGGCGCCGGTGCGGCCCTGGCGGTGGCTCGACGTGCGGGCCACGCTCATTGGAGTGTGGATGCGCGACAAGAACTCGGCTTTCTACGACATACCTTTCGACCGCAGGATGGCCTACGTCATGGCGCGACTCAACAACACAGTTACCCTCTCCACGCGGCCGGACATCACGCTTTCGGCCGATGGCATGATTCGGTCGCGTGCCATCCAGGCCACCTACGACCTGCCGGGCTCGGGCTCTGTGGATCTCAGCATGCGGTGGCGGTGGTGGAACAAGCGGGCGGTGGTGCGACTGTTCTGCACCGATTTGTTCGAGACGGGCGGCATCAATCCGCGCATTGACTACCGCGGGCAGCAGCTGCGCATGGCTTTTGCACGATACCGTGAGGTGGGGCTGTCGTTCACCTACCGGTTTGGCGGATATACGGAGAAGAAGCGGGAGGAGGTCGATACCAGCCGGTTTGGACAGTGAGTGCAATTCAAAATTCAGAATTCAAAATTCAAAATTATTCCTGCCATACCGTAAGCATTGCTCAATTCAAAATTCAGAATTCAAAATTCAAAATGGGCGACGGGGGTTAATCTGCCATTCGCCACTCGTCATTATTCCTGCCTTTCTATAGGCTATTATAGGACAAATAGGATGATATAGGGGGAGCATTGTGCAATTCACAATTCAGAATTCAAAATTCAAAATGGGCGACGGGAGTTAATCTGCCATTCGCCACTCGTCATTACTGGCACTGTTTGTTAGGCTATTATAGGACAAATAGGATGATATAGGGGGTGCTTGTAGGGGCCGGCCTCTATGCCGGCCCGCCAATCACCGGCTATGTAGAAACATGTTGTTATGTTGTTCTGTCTAAAATTCACCGCGCGAGCCATATGTCTAATATGTTGTTCTGTCTAAAACCCACCGCGCGAGCCATCTGTCCCATCTGTTGTTCTGTCTAAAAAACACCGCGCGAGCTATATGTCCAGTCTGTTGTTCTGTCTAAAAACCCCCATGTTTCTGTCTGAAATACACGGTTGTTTTGTTTAAAAAACTCGCGGTTGCTTCTGTCTAAAAACGGGGATGGCACGATGAAACACCGGGTCTCGCGTTGCGAAACCGCTTGTTTCATCGTGCCATCACGGCGTAATCGTGCTGCGTTCAGCCCTTTTTCGTGGGCCCGTCACGGCGTAAACGACGGCCGATAAGGCCGTAATCGCGGCGGGGGCTACGGTTGCCCGTCGGTCGACGGCGGCGCAGCACGCTCAATGATTCTTTGAAATCGCTGTCGATCAGTGGCTTAGAGCCACTCCGACTTCCACAGTCCGTGCAGGTTGCAATACTCTCTGGCGTAGGCCTTCGGCGCGTCGGTCTTGAACTCTGCCACTGGTTTGTCGTTAGGAGTGAGGTATTTGCGCAGCACCTCCGTCTCGGTAACCAGCTCAATCCACTGGATGGAGTGAGCCTCGGTCATGGGATGTTCCACAGAGCCCACGGTCACACGGTAGCCACCCTCCACTCTTTCCAGCACGGGAACGTGCTTCTCGGTGGCTGCGTCAGTGGAGTTCTCGTTCATCAGTTTCCACTCTCCGGCCAGCTCGCCATCGCCTGCATTCAACACTTCGACCAGGCTGCCTGTGGCAGCATGCTTGTAAATTTCGTTTGTTTTCATTCTTGTTACAATCTTGTTCTAATGGTTCATGATGTTCAATTGCAAAGTTAAGACATTAATTTGAAAGGCGCAAGGCTTCTGGTGTAATAATTACAAAAAAGAAGAAAACCCCTCTCCTGCATGCGGTTGCCGTGGCCCGGGGGCATCAAAAATTGCATAAAAGGCCGGCCGGCCGCACAGATTCTCGATTATAATCGCTAACTTTGCAATACCAAACACAGAAAAAAGATGGAACAGAATTTGCTGATTTACAATACGCTCAGCCGGAGCAAAGAGCTCTTCAAGCCGCTGCACGCCCCCCATGTGGGCATGTATGTGTGCGGCCCCACCGTCTATGGCGACCCGCATCTGGGCCACGCCCGTCCGGCCATCACGTTCGATGTGCTCTTCCGCTACCTCAGACACTTGGGCTACAAGGTGCGCTACGTGCGCAATATCACCGATGTGGGCCACCTGGAGCACGATGCCGATGAGGGCGACGACAAGATAGAGAAGAAGGCTCGGCTGGAACAACTGGAGCCCATGGAGATAGCCCAGCACTACGCCAACCGCTACCACAAGGCCATGGAACGGCTGGGCGTGCTGCCCCCCAGCATAGAGCCGCGGGCCACCGGCCACATCATCGAGCAGGAAGAGCTGGTGAAACAGATTCTGGCCAACGGCTACGCCTACGAGAGCAACGGTTCCATCTACTTCGATGTGGAGCGGTACGACCGCGACCATAAGTACGGCATCCTCTCGGGTCGAAACCTTACCGACATCATCAACAACAGTCGCGAGCTGGCCGGCACGGGCGAGAAACGCAACCAAGCCGACTTTGCCCTGTGGAAGAAGGCCCAGCCCGGGCACATCATGCGCTGGCCCAGCCCCTGGGGTGCAGGCTTTCCCGGCTGGCACTGCGAGTGCACGGCCATGGGCCGCAAGTACCTGGGCGACCACTTCGACATCCATGGCGGCGGCATGGACCTGGTGTTCCCGCACCACGAGTGCGAGATTGCACAGGCCGTGGCCAGCCAGGGCGACCAGATGGTGCGCTACTGGATGCACAATAATATGATTACCATCAACGGCCAAAAGATGGGCAAATCGCTCGGCAACTTCATCACGCTGGAGCAGTTTTTCCAGGGCAGCCATCCGTCGTTGGAGCAGGCCTACACGCCCATGACCATCCGTTTCTTCATCCTCTCGGCCCACTACCGCGGCACGGTCGACTTCTCCAACGATGCCCTCAAGGCCGCGCAGAAAGGCTACGAGCGGCTCATGAACGGCCTGTCCGACCTGGAACGCATCCAGCCCGCCAAGGGCTCGCAGCCCGAGGTGGCCCGGTTTGTGGGTGCCCTGCGCCAGCGACTCTACGACGCGATGAACGATGACTTGCAGACACCGCTGGTCATCAGTGGGCTTTTCGAGGCTTGTCACCTCATCAACACGCTCATCGACCACAAGGCCAAAATATCGGCCGACGACCTGCAAGCCCTTTCCGACACGATGCACACCTTTGCTTTCGACCTGCTGGGGCTGAGCAACGAGAAAGGACAGACGGGCGAAGCCCGCGAGGAGGCCTACGGCAAGGTGGTGGAGATGGTGCTCCGGCTGCGACAGCAGGCCAAGGAAGCCAAGGACTGGGCCACGAGCGACCAGATTCGCGACGCCCTCGCCGAGGCCGGCTTCGAGGTGAAAGACACCAAGGACGGTGCCACCTGGAAGCTCAACAGGTAAAAAAATTGCTCCCCCATAAGCCGTGCTTATGGGGGAGCAATACGTTTATTCTTACTTCACAACAAACTTTTTTCCGTTGCAAATGTAGATGCCGTGGGGTAGACGGGCGAGTGAGGCTTGGCCCCCGGAGGCCGCTACGCGCTGGCCCTGCAGGTTGTAGACGGCATCGTCGGTACGGGCATCGTGTGCATTTGGCCTTGTGTTGCTGATGCCGGTGAAGTCGTGTCCGATGCGTTCGGCGGCGTTGAGGGCTGCCACGTCGTCGGCCGAGAGCACGCGGTCGAACACCATCAGATCGTCGAACCAGGCATCGCAGGAGCCCCAGAACGAGCCATAGCCCAGATACATGTCGGGGCACGACTTCACGAAGTCGACCACTTCGGAGAAGCTGAACTGCCCCATCTGCGTGATGCCGGTGTCCCCTTGCGAGCCCTTGACCGTGTTGAAAGGCTTGGGCGAGCCGTCGACGTAGAGCTTCGGCCCCTCGGCACGCGAGAGGGTGAGCGTCACCAGCGACCAGCTACCCACGCCGATGTGGCCCGTGGCAACGTCGGGATAGTTCAGGTCGGTCCAGTTGCCGGCATTGTTGTTGTAGCCCAAATAGGTGTTGCCCGTGAGGTAGAGGCGCGCGCCGCTTGCGGCATTGTAGAAAGCAAAAAGGGCATCCCAGAGGTTGTCGTCGACCCGCTTGGTGAGGAACGACACGCTGAAGCCCTCGGCAAGGGCCGCTCCCTGGAGCGCGTTGGGCATCTGCACGTAGCTCTCGCTGCCGTTGGCCCCGAACGCCGTATGCACGGCTTGGCTGCTGCGGTCGGGGGCGGTGGCGAGCGTGGGCAGGGCCGTCGCGCCGTTACGCTTGAGTTGCGCCGCCTGTGTTGTGTTGAAAGCGTTGGCCGCCGGCTGCTGGCTGAAAGGATAATAGGCCTTGGCCCCCGTCCAGTAGTCGGCCGTGGAGCGCACCACCGTCACGCTGATGGTGTCGCAGTATTGGGCATCGCCGGCCGTGAGCGTCATGTAGAGATCCACGGGTTGCTCGTCGGCCGTCATGGCGTCGCCATGGTATTCGCCCGTGCCCGAGAGGATGTCGGGGCGCGACGACTGCCATTCCACCTTGGTGTCGCCGGCAAAGCTCGTCAGGTCGAGGCTGTAGCTCACGCGGTCGCCATCGTTCACGGGTACCTTGCCGCCGACCACCAGCGCGGCCAGCTGTGAGCTGCCGTGCAGCTTGTAGCCCCAGAGGGCCACGCCGCGATTGCTTACCCCCGAGAATGCGACGGCCTTGAGGGCGTAGGGTTCCAGCTGCTGCTCCACCACGACACCCTGATAGGTGTAGCCCCCGACAGTGATGTTGATGTAGGATGTGCCGTCGACGAGCTCCCAAGACCCCGTGTAGGCTCCGGTCACAGTGCCGTCGGCATTCAGCGAGAGCGTCTCGGGGCGCACCACCTCACGGTTGGCATAGTCCATCTTTTGCTTGTGCAGCAGCACTTGATAGGTGCCAGTCACCTCGGCGGCCGGGAAGCGTTGGTGTGTGGCGATGGAGTCGTCGGTCACTGTCTCGCCATTGAACTCGAAGGGCGCGGCGGCCAGCCAGCCGCTCTGCGTGGTGAAGAGCTGGTGCACGCGCACCTGATGGCCCTCGCTGCCATCGTTGAAACGAGTGTGGTAGACCAGGAAAGAGCGGCCCTTGTCGTCGGTGATGGCCGAGTTGTGACCCTGCGACAGCTCGCCCGCCTTGCCGGTAGCCATGTTGCCCCAGTCGGCATAGGCCCCGAGAATCTTCTCGCCCCGCACGCTGCTGGCCTTGAGGCCGTAGTTCATCTGGTAGTTGGAGAAGATGGCGCTGGTGCCGCGCGGGTCGGTATAGGGGCCGTCGGGGTTCTTCGAGCGAAACACCTCCATCTCGTAACCACCCTTGGAATCGAGCCCGCCGTAGGTCATGAAGAGGTAGTAGTAGTCGCCGATGTGCTGCACGTAAGAGGCCTCGCCCGAGACGTAGAAGCCGCCGGCTATCTTCTTTCCGAAGTAAGGGTCGGAGGTATAGTTGCTGCCACTGCCCGTGAGCGGGTAAGTGACGTCGTAGTCGCGCAGTCCCGTCGTCTCGTCGAGTTGCAGGGCAAAGATGCCGCCCGACCACGAGCCGTAGGTCATCCAGAGTTTGCCCTGCTCGTCGTAGAATACGCAAGGGTCTATGTTGTTGGGCCAGGTGGTGCCCCATTGGCTGCCCTTGTTGTAGCGTGCGGGCAGCGACGACTGTGCGCCGAGCACAATCTCCAGGTCGGTCTTGTGGTAGTCGTTGGTGTTGGTGCCGTTGAATCCCGAGACAACCACCGGAGCCTGGTACACGTAGGGCCCCTCAATCTTGTCGGCCGTGAGCAGTACAATGCTCGATGCCCACTTGTCGCCGTTGATGCTCAGATACTGGCACCACTTCTTCATCACCTTATTATATATAATGTCCGGAGCCCACAGGTTGCCGTCGATGCCGTAGTTTGTGGAGGTTTGTGCAGCCCATTCCCTGGCATTGAAAGCCGGCAACGTGTGGGCTACGCCACCCTTGGTCACGGTCTTCACCTGTGGGGTGTCGAAGGCAAACTGGCTGGTCAGCTGTTGTATGGCCCCCGAGGCGCTGACGCGTCCCCAGGGAATGGCGGGCGAGATGGCCGTCCAGTGGTACAGATCGCGCGTCTTGGCCTGGGCGCGGTGCGACCCGAAGATGTAGTATTGCTGGCTTGCTTCGTCCCATACCACCGAGGGATCGTGCACGCTGACACGCGTGGGCGCATGCCGGGTGTAGAGGCGTTGCAAGTCGGTTCGGGAGAGTTGGCTTTGGGCCGACAGCGGCGCCCAGGGCAGGGCAGCCAGCAGAAACAGGAGGGCAGATAGTTTTTTCATATAGTGTTGTTGTGTTATCTTGGGATTGCGACGGCTGTATGGCCTTGCTTGCAAAGTTAAAACAAAAAATCAAAATAACAGTACGGCAGACACTTTTTTTGCCCGTCATTGCACCATGTGCCGCCGGCCACTGAAAGTTGAAGCAAAAAAGCCAAATATCCGAGGCCGGAACGATGGAAAAGGCCTATCTTTGCAATGAAAGCTAAACGTATGAAACTGGATGACATGAAACGGAAGAAGATGCAACCGTATGTGGCGAACCTGCTGGGCGCAGCCTTTCTCTGGTGGGCCGCCCTGCCCCTGACAGCGCAGAATGGCTATGGACGACTCACCGTGGAGGGCCGCCAAAGCCCCATGGGACTTGATGAACTGCAGCCCCGCATGGGGTGGCAAATCGTGTCGGACAAGAAAAACGTGGTGCAAAAGGCCTATCGGTTGCTCGTGGCTACGAGCAGGGAGAAGCTGGAGGCCGACGAGGGCGACGTGTGGGATACGCACACCGTGCATTCCGACCGCTCGCAAAACGTAGTCTATGCAGGCCCTGCCCTGCACCCCAATACCACCTATTACTGGAAAGTGAAGGCCAAGACCAACAAGGGACGGGCCCGTTGGAGCCCCGTGGCGCAGTGGAGTACGGGGCTCATGGGCGACGCCAATTGGACGGGCCGGTGGATAGGCACCGACTCGTTGCTGGCCCACGACAGCTGCCAGAAGCATAGCCGCGCCACGGGACGATACTTTCGTCGGGAGTTTGAGACCTGTGGAGACGTGCGGCGTGCCACGGTCCACGTGTCGGGGCTGGGCTACTATGCACTCTGGCTGAACGGCCGCCGCGTGAACCGCAACCGGCTCTCGCCGGTGCCCACCGACTATGCCAAGAGCGTGGCCTACGACAGCTACGACGTCACTTCACTGCTTGGCCGCAGCAATGCCATCGGGGCTGTGGTGGCCCCGGGCTACTATTTCGCCCCGCGACAAAGTAGTGGAACCGATATGCGCCCCACTTATGGGCTGCCCCGGTTGAGGCTCGACCTCATCATAGAATATGCCGACGGCCGCGCCGACACCGTTGCCACCGGCCCCTCGTGGCGGATGAATGCCGACGGCCCGCTGCGCTGGAGCAACCTTTACGACGGCGAGATGTATGACAGTCGGCTGGACTTTGCCGGCTGGACACAGCCCGGATTCGACGACAGCCGCTGGGCCGTCGCCCCATGCTGCCAGGCTCCCGGGGGCACCATGCGCGGCAGTCTCACCGAGCCGGTGACAGTGTACGAGACGGACAGCCCCGTGAGTCTGCGCAAGATGGGCCGTCGCTATCTCATCGACTTTGGCACCAATGGGGCCGGAGTGGTGAGTCTGCGCGTGCACGCCGCCAAGGGAGACACCGTGCGTGTGCGCCATGCCGAACTGCTGGAACCGGGCGATTCGACGCTCTACACGGACAATCTGCGCTCGGCCCAGGCCACGGCATGGTATGTGGCCGACGGCAAAGCGCGCAGATGGCAGCCGGAGTTCACCTGGTTTGGATTCCGCTATGCCGAGGTGACGGGGGTGGAACGGCTGGAGCCGGAAGACGTGGAGCGATTGCTGATTTCCGACAATCTGTCAAGAATGGGCAACAGCATTCGGTTCGTGGGGGCCGACACGCTGAACCTTGTCATGGAGGCAGCTTACCGCGGCATACGCAGCAACTACAAGGGAATGCCCATGGACTGCCCGCAACGCGACGAGCGCATGCCATGGACGGGCGACCGCACCATGGGCTGTCAGGGGGAAAGCTATGTGCTCGACGTGCGTCCGCTCTATGCCAAGTGGCTGGACGACATGGCCGACAGCCAGTTGCCCAATGGAGCCCTCTCTGACGTGATGCCGGCTTACTGGCGGCTTTACAACACCAATATGACCTGGCCGGCCGTGTTGCCCTTTGCCTGTGAGATGATGCGACGGCAGTATGGCGACGACCGCATGGTGGCTCGACATTACGGACATGTCGACCGCTGGCTGCGTCATGTGCGCAGCTATAGGTGGAAAGACGGGCTCATCACCTATGATCGCTATGGCGACTGGTGTGTGCCGCCGGAGTCGGCCGAGCTGATACACAGCAAGGATCCGGCCCGACAGACCGACGGCAAGCTCATTTCGTCGTGCTACTATGCCTACCTGTGCCGGCTGATGGCGGGCTATGCCGCCACGCAGGGCAAAGAGTCCGACCACAACTATTACATGCAGGAGGCCGACACCACGTGCCGTGCGCTCAACGCTGCTTATCTGCACAACGGCACTTATGCCAACGGCACGGTGACGGCCAACCTGCTGCCGCTGGCCATGAGACTGGTGCCGGCCGACCAGGAAGCAACCGTGAGAGACGCGTTGCTGCGCACCATTGAGGAGCGGAACCATGGCATGCAGAGTTGCGGCGTGGTGGGTGTACAGTGGCTCATGCGCTATCTGGCGGGTATAGGGCGGGGCGACTTGGCCTGGCGCATGGCTACCAGCACGGCTTATCCCGGCTGGGGCTATATGGTGAGTCGTGGGGCTACCACCATTTGGGAACTATGGAATGGCGATACGGCCAACCCGTCGATGAACAGCGGCAACCACGTAATGCTGCTGGGCGACCTGCTGCCGTGGGCCTATGAGCAGATGGGCGGGCTGCGGAGCAGCGACACCGACCCGGGATTCCACCGCACGGTCATGGCTCCCGACTTTTCCGTTGAGGCCTGTGCGGGTGTAGAGGCCTCGCACGAGAGTCCTTACGGAACGGTGCGCAGCAACTGGCATCGTGAGGGGAATGGTATCGTGTGGACGGTTACTGTGCCACCCAACACGACGGCCGAACTCCATCTGCCTGGTAGGAAGACGCGCATCGTGGGGTCGGGAGTGTACCGAATGAGAAAGGAAATGGAAAAATGAAAACAAGAAAAATGAAAGGATGCCCGCCTTGAGATAGAATGAACAGGGAGAAAACGGGGTGTTGATGCGGGGGGCGGTTCTGTGCCGGCCCCCGCATTTGGAATAAACCTCCCGATGGATGAATGCAAAAAAAGGCTTGATGCCGCTACCGAAGCTGGCGACGGCTCAATGCCTTGACGGGATACCACACGGCAAGCCAGCCGGCTACGATGACGGTGAGGAAGACGAGGAACACGTCGAGATAGTGCACACTGACGGGATAGGCATTGACCACGAAAGTGCCGTCGGCCTCGCCCATGCGCACAAAACCGTATTCTTGCTGGAGCCAGCAGAGCAGCAGTCCCAGCAAGATGCCCACAACGGCACCAATGGCACTAATCATACGACCCTCAAAAAGGAAGATGCCCGTAATCTGGTGGTCGGTGGCTCCGAGATTGCGCAGGGTGTGCACATCGTCTTTCTTGTCGATGATGAGCATCGAGACCGACCCAATGATGTTGAGACAGGCCACCACGAGGATGAACGTGAGGAAGATATAGGCCATGAGTTTCTCGATTTGCATAATCTTGAACGTGTCGGCTTGTTGCTCGAAACGGTCGAGCACGCGATAACGCGAGCCTGCCAGTTGCTGCATCCGGGATTTCACGGCCTCGAAGTCTGAGCCCGGTTTGAGTCGCAGTTCCAGGGCAGACACCATGCCCTGCTGCCCGAAGAGGTTACGGGCGAACCCAAGACTGGTGATGAGATAACGTCTGTCGTACTTGCTCTGATTCACGGAGAAGACCACTCCCGAGGCGATGAGCGAGTCGGTGACGAAGCCACTCTCGGGGTCGGAGAAATCGAACTGTCCCTCGCGCTGCGGCGCATAGATGTGCATATAGCCTTTCCACTGCGTGCCGGTGCCCAGCGTCTGGGCCAGACGCAGCCCAGGCGTTCCGTATTGCAGGTTGGCCGTGTGCAGCTGGAACTGTCCGTCACCATAGAGAATCTCGGTGATGTGGGTGAGGTCGGCAAAGTTGTCGTCCACTCCTTTCACGGTCACCATGGCCTGTCTGCCGTTGTAGACGGCTAAGGCCATGTCTTCCACGGTTTCCGTGGCTACCTCCACTTGGGGCAGTTGGCGTATCTGGGTGAGTATCGGATCATCGGCAGGAGCCGTCTTTCCACTCACGGGCATCACCTTGAGTTGCGGGTCAAAGTTGGTGAAGAAGCTCGCCACCAAATCGTGAAATCCGTTGAACACCGAGAGTACAATGACCAGTGCCGTCGTTGCCACAGCCACGCCGATGACCGAAATCAGCGAGATGATGTTGATGGCATGCGTCTTCTTTTTGGAGAAGAGATAGCGATGGGCAATGAAGAGGGAGAAAGGGGAGACCGAAGAATGGTTGAGATTCTGCTTCATGGTTGCCGGGAGGTTACTTCTTCAGCAGCTCGTCGATGCGATCGATATAGTCGAGGCTGTCGTCGATGAAGAAGCGCAGCTCGGGAATGATACGCAGCTGGTTGCGCACGCGTCGGCCCAGCTCGTAGCGGATGCTCTTTTCGTTGGCTGTGATGTTCTGCAGCAACTGCTCTCCTTGTTCGGAGGGAAAGATGCTGAGATAGGCCGAGCAGATGCTCAAGTCGGGGCTGATGCGCACACGAGTGACGCTGATGAGCACGCCGTGCATCTGGCGTGTCTGGGCCTGGAAAATCTCGGCCAGCTCCTTTTGGAGCAGACGTGATATTTTGTTCTGTCTGGTTTCTTGCATAACTTTTGATTTGAAATCATGAATTTTTAACTGAAAACGCTTGGCTTCCAACCTTTCGCCGCTCATTCCCGGTTACCCAGCTCAATATGCTCCACGTCTATTTTCTCGCGGAGGAACACGGAGGCAGACTCTTTGAAGCGTTGGGGACTTTCTGTGGTGAAGTATCGGACGGAATGTCCTTTACTGAGCCGGCTCTCCATGTCGGCATGCCGGTGAAGATAGTTTTTCAGGCTGTCGGCCACATATTCGCCTTGGGGGACGAGACGGATGCCATCGTGCACGTATTTCAGAATCTTGGGCATGAGCAAAGGAAAATGGGTGCAGCCCAGGATAATGGTGTCTATGTCGGGATCTTTGACCATGAGCTGGTCGAGGCGTTTCTTGACAAAATAGTCTGCCCCGGGCGAGTCGGCTTCGTTGTATTCTACAAGGGGCACCCAGAAAGGACAGGCTTGTCCGGTGACCTGGATGTCGGGCCAGAGCTTGGCTATCTCCAAGGCATAGCTATGACTCCTGACTGTACCTTCGGTGGCCAATAGACCCACATGGTTGTTGCGGGTGAGTTTGCCAATGACTTCGGCTGTGGGTCGGATGATGCCCAGCACGCGACGGGAGGAATCCCAGTGGGGCAAGTCGTTCTGCTGGATGGAGCGCAGGGCTTTGGCCGAGGCGGTGTTGCAACCCAGAATGACCAGCCGGCATCCCATCTCGAAGAGTTTCCTCACGGCCTGCCGCGTGAATTCATAGACCACATCGAACGAGCGGGGGCCATAGGGAGCACGGGCATTGTCGCCCAGATAGACGTAGTCGTATTGTGGCAGCAGCTGACGGATGCCATGGAGAATGGTAAGTCCGCCGTATCCGGAGTCGAAGACCCCGATGGATGTGCCCTCGCTGGGAGGCAAAATGGAAAGTGAAGAGGAATCCATAAGCAGACGCGGATGGGTGTGAGGCTTACTTGGTCTCGGCCTTGACAGCCTCAGAGATGTCGATTCCCAAGGTCGTGTTGACATAGGGAACGGCATCATTGTCAGTGTTGAGTACGAAAGCAAGTCCCTTTTCGCGCCCCACTTTCTGGATGGCCAAGGCAAGACGGTCGCGCAATGGCTTGTAGGCTTCTTCCTCTGCCTGGTGCATCAGTCGCCGGGCTTCCTGCTTGAAAGCCATGTTCTTCTCCATGAGGTCTTGCAGTTCGGCTTGTCGCTTTTGCAGGATGGAGGGGGCAAAGTTGTGTTGCCCGTCGAGGAACAGCTCGTATTTCTGATTGAACTCTTCCTCCACGCGCTTCATCTCTTCATCGTACTTGGTGCGCAAGGCATTGAGATTGTGCTGGGCGATGGTGTATGTGGGCATGGCATGGAGAGCGGCTTGATAACTGAGATAGCCAAAGTGCAGGGTGGCGCCGGCAGTGGGGAGTATCTGCTGGGGCTGCTGGATGGGCTCGGCTGTGGTTTGGGCCGGTGTGGTTTGGGTGGCCATGACAAGTAACAGGAGGAGGGAGATATGTTTCATTGCGATATGTTCTGATTCGTGATTTGGAGATTCACGGGGGTGGAGCAGACTTGGTGAGGGAGTGGCAGGGAGCCCGTAAGGCGACAAAGAAGTTAAGACAGGATGCACGTGCCGATGGTTGGCACGGGCAACGGGTCTTAACTTCTCCTGTCTCTGACGGTCTTCCGTTTGGGAGACCTATGATGAAATGGGAGTTACTTCATCTTGCTGAGCTCGGACTGCACTTTGGAGGTCACGTCCTCTACGTTGGATCCTGTGTAGACAGCAGCACCTTCTTCAAAGATATAGGTGAAGCCACCGGCGTTGCCCACGTTGGTGATGGCATTGCGCACCTTGGCCACGACGGGCTGCATCTTCTCCTGCTGGGCCTTTTGCAGGGCCTGCTGGTTGTCCTGATAGGTCTGCTGAATCTTCTGATAGAGTTGCTGAAGTTCCTGCTCTTTCTGTTTCTGAGCGGTGGCATTCATGGTGCTTTTGCCCTTGTCGTAGGCATCGCTCTGACGCTGCAGCTCGTCCTGCATGCTCTTCAAGTCGTTTTCATACTGCTTGGCCGTGGCCTCAAGTTCACCATTGATCTTGGAAATCTCGGGCAGGGACTGCATGATGGTCTGGGTGTTCACCTTGCCGAACTTCTGGGCAAAAGTGGCCAAGGGGGCCATCAGCATCATCATTAAAAATAGTTTTTTCATTTCTTTTCTTATGTTTTAATTATGGTTTGTACTTTATTGTCGATGTTGTGATGGCTTCCTTGCCATTCTTTCATCTTGTCACTTTGTGTCTTTTTGTCCTTGGGGCTTATTTGCCATAGCCCAGTTTCTCAAGCACCTCGTTGGAAATGTCTATCCTGGGTGAGCCAAAGATGATGGCTGTGTCAGAGGCACGGTCGAGCACAAGGCTGTAGCCGCGGAGGTCGGAAATCTCTTTGACTGCATTGTATACCTCTTCTTGAATAGGGGTCATGAGACTTTCACGCTTTTTGAAGAGTTCGCCTTCGGGACCGAAATACTTTTTCTTCAGGTCGGCAGCCTCTTTTTCCTTGGTCATGATTTGCTCCTGCTTAGTCTTTTTTTGCTCTTGAGACAGGAACACCACCTCGTTCTGGTAGTTTTTGTACATGGTGGCAGCCTCGGTATTGAGGGCCTCTACCTCGGCCTGCCACTTCTTGGACACCTGATTGAGTTGCTCGTTGGCACGCTCATAGGCTGGGATGTTCTTCATCACATACTCCATGTCGACCAGCGCAAACTTCTGGGCACTGACAGCAAATGGTGTGACAGTAAAAACGGCAATCAGCAGAAAGGTTCTGACCCATGCTGTTGTTTTGAAATGACGTATGGTTTTCATTGCTTATCCTCTCCTTTTAATTTTTCTCTTATTGAACTTATCTTTTCCTCAATGCTTAGAACTCCTGTCCGAGTACAAAGTGGAACTGGCTGCCGCCCTTGGTGCCAAACACCTTGTCGAAGCCGTAGGCCCAGTCGATACCCATGAGTCCGACCATAGGCAGGAAGATACGAACACCTACGCCGGCCGAGCGTTTCATATTGAAAGGATTGAAGTTCTTGGTTTCGGTCCAGGCATTACCGCCTTCGAGGAACGTCAGTCCGTAGATGGTGGTGTTGCCCAACATGAACGGGTAACGGAGTTCCAGCGAGAAGCGATCGTAGGCGTAGCCCTCGTAGCCGTAGGGAGTGAGTGATCCATTCTCGTAACCGCGCAGCCCAATGGTTTCCTCGGCATAGCTCGTGGAGTAGCCGCTCATACCGTCGCCACCCATATAATAGGTCTCGAAAGGCGACTTCTTGTTCTTGTTGTAGCTGCCGAGCAAGCCCATCTCGATACGTGTCATCAGCACGAAGCACTTCTGTGCACTGCCGAGAGCGGTAAAGGTACGTGACTTGAACTTCCACTTGTGGTACTCAATCCACTTGTACTTCTCCTGCTGTTCACGGTTGTAGGAAGCCGATCTGGGATTGGTGGCGAGATTCTTATAGTCCTTGCCGTCCCAGGCCGACCATGGCGGAGTGATGGTGACACTGGCCGAGAACTCAGAGCCGCGATGCGGGAAAAGCTGGTTGTCGGTGGACGAACGGTCGAGCGAGATGCTGAGATTCAGATTGTTGGAGTTACCTGTAGTGAGCAGGAAATAACGCCAGTTTTTCAGCATGTAGCGCGTGTAGGACAGTTGCAGCGAGAGTGTGAAGTAATCGTCGGGCCACCGTAGACGCTTGCCCCATCCCAGACTGGCACCGATGAGCTGCACATATTTGTCGGGGTCGTAATAGTTCTCGTAGTTGGAGTAGTTGTAGCCATAGCTGCTTGACCCAAGCATATAGTTATAGTAACTGTTCCGCCAAGCCGAGTTGTAGTAGTTGCTTGACACGTCGGTCTGCTTGGAGTAGAACATGCTGAACGAGAACTGAATGGGGCGCTTGCCGCCAAACCATTGTGTGGAATAGCTTCCGTTGTAGCTCTGATAGTATTTTCCGTTGGTCTGCACACCGAGCGAGAGCTTCTCGCCGTCGCCCACAGGCATGATGCCCCGATGCTCTTTATTCTTGTTGAAGAGGTTGGCCATGGAGAAGTTGTTGAGCGTGAGGCCTACCCGGCCGATGACGCCTGTCTGTCCCCATCCGAGTGAGAATTCCACTTGGTCGTTGGACTTCTGCTCCAAGTTCCAGTTCACGTCTACCGTGCCATTCTCATAGTTGGGTTTTATATCGGGCGCAACTTTCTCCGGATCGAAGTGCCCCATGGAAGCCAACTCGCGCGCCGAACGCATGAGAGCCTCTTTGGAGAAGAGGTCGCCCGGCTTGGTGCGGAGTTCACGGCGCACAACATTCTCGTAGAGACGGTCGTTTCCGTTGATGCGCACATGGCTGAGGTGAGCCTGTGGCCCCTCCACGACACGCATTTCCAGGTCGATGGAGTCGCCCACGATGTTCACTTCTGTAGGCGTGATACTGGAGAATACGTAGCCGTTGTTGTAGTAGAGATTGCCCACGGCATCGTCATCCTCGGAGAGGCGCTTATTCATGAGCTTCTGGTTGTAGACATCACCGGCCCTCATGGTGAGCAGACCGGAGAGATAATCGGAGTTGTACACCGTATTGCCCACCCAATGCAGGTTGCGGATGTAGTATTTCTGCCCCTCGGCTACCTTGACAAATACATTGACGTGCTTGGGGTCGTTGTTCCACACACTGTCTTCCAAGATGGCTGCATCGCGGTATCCCAGCTCGTTGTATTTCTCAATGAGTTTTTCCTTGTCTTCTTTCCAGCGCTCGGGTGTGTACTTTTTGGATTTCAGGAACGACGAGAGCTTGCCAGCTTCGTGGGTTTTGGCAAAGGCCCCTTTAGAGAAGAGACCGCCCTTTATTTTAGCGTCGCTGAGCTTCTCGTTGCCCTCGATGATGATGTTGCGAATCTTCATCTTCTGCTTCTTGTCGATGATGACGTCCAGAATCACCTGGTTCTTAGCGGTCACGTCATCGCGCTGGCGTATCTCGATGTCGGCGTTCTTGAATCCCTTGTCATCGAAGTATTTCTTGGCCAGAATCTTGGCACGGTCAATCATGTTGGGCGTAATTTGTCCGCCTTTCATCATGCCCAGTTTCTGTTCCATGTCCTCGCGTTCACTCTTTTTGAGTCCGGTATAGTTGATTTCAGAGACGCGTGGGCGCGGCTTCAGCGCAATATGCAGGTATACCTTGTTGCCCACGAGCGAGTCTGCGGCGATTTGCACGTCGGAGAAGAGCCCATGTTTCCAGTAACGCTTCACAGCATCGGTAATCTCGTTGCCCGGCAACGAAATATGCTGGCCTATGGCCAACCCGGAGATACCGGTCAGCGTGTAGTCTTCATAACCGTCCATGCCTGAGACATTGAACCCCGCGATGACGACATCGCGCGGCGTTCCGGCATAGGTGATGTCCGGGTGGATAATCTTGTCCTGTGCTTCAGCTCCCATGCAGCAGGCCATGGCCACGAGGGTTGCAAATATCTTATTCTTGTTATGGTGCATCGTATGTTGGTTTGGGTTACCCTGTTACCTTTGCTCTTTTAGCTTTTGTTCCTTTCACCTTATTATATATATGCTTCTCCTTCTACCTGTGCTTCGGTCTTGCCGAATCTTCGTTGGCGATTCTGATAGCTGGCGATGGCCTGATGGAGGTCGCCCTCGTCGAAGTCGGGCCAGTAGGTATCACAGAAGTAGAGTTCAGAATAGGCAATCTGCCAAAGCAGGTAGTTGGATATGCGCAGCTCACCGCCGGTACGGATGAGCAGGTCGGGGTCTGGCATAAAATGGGTTTCCAGATGCTGGCTGATGGTGTCTTCGGTAATGTCGTTGACGGCCAGTGTACCCTCTTTCACTTCGGTGGCAATGTGTTGGGCGGCGCGTGTCAATTCCCATCGTGAGCTGTAGCTCAATGCCACAACCATTGTCATGGCTGTATTGTAGGCTGTGCGCTCCATCATACCCTTGATTTTTTCTTGCACATTGCCAGGCAGACGGTCCATCTCGCCCACCATGCGGAATCTTACATTGTTCTTATGAAAGAGTTCTTCCTCCAGAAACTCGATGATGAGTCCCATAATTGCGGCAACCTCTGATTCGGGCCTACTCCAGTTCTCGGTAGAAAAAGTGTAGAGGGTGAGATACTTCACACCCAGACGTGTACATTCGGAGGTGATGCGCTTGACGGTCTCTACACCTGCCTGATGGCCATAGCTGCGGTCTTTTCCACGTTCCATGGCCCATCGTCCATTGCCATCCATGATGATGGCAACGTGCTGTGGAATTCTTGTTCTGTCGAGTTCTGTCATATCGCTTGTCGCTTTATTCCTTATTACATGTCCTGCACTTCGCCATGAGGCTGTAGCTGAGTGTCACTTGCAATGCCGTGTAGCAGTCGGTGTTCTTGAAGAGGCCGCTGCTCTTGATATAGTAGGGATCTTTCACTCCGTCGAGTTCGTCGCTCTGTGCCCAGTGGATGGCCCACTCCAGTCCGAGGTTGGTTCGGTCGCCCATCTTGTATTTCAGGCCGATGCCTACAGGTACATTGAGTGCAAACTTTCCTTTGGCTCTCGTATCGGCGTAGGTGCCGCCCAATCCGGCAAAGACAAACGGCGTGAGGCGTTTGGCCCCGCGATAGTCGCGGCCGGTGCCGTAGGGCCAGAAGTTATATTCGTATGTCAGGCACACGTCGTAGAGTCCGTTCTTGAACGTGTAGGGAGTCCTGGCGTAGTCGGGATAATAGGTTTGCACGTCGGCCGACGAGCCTTTCATGGTGCCATAACTCACATTCATGCGCAGTCCCATGTAGGGATTGAATACATAGCGGGCCAGGAGCGTAGCCATGGGCTGCAGGTTTTTGGTGATGTTGCCGTTGAAGTCGCCCAGATACCCATTGATACCCACACCGCCTCCTATCTCCATGCGGTATTCCGGGTCGTCCTGCGCCTTGGTCGAAATGGCAGCAACCGTCAGCACGGCTATGAGTGTCAGCAGCTTCCTCATCCCTTGTTACCTGATACCTGTTGTGTGCGGTTATTCGGTGAAAGATTTCTGTTCAGTGGCCCAGCTCAAGCGGGCGAGGCGTCCGCTCCAGATTTGATTTTCGCCATTCTTGGACAGATGGATGTAGTTGTCGCCGTCTGCAGTCATGGTGAACGCGCCGGCCGACTTGCCGAAACTGGCGGGCAGGACATAGGCTGTGGTCTTGATCCAGGTGAGCCCTTCGTCATTGCTGAAATAGAACGACGTGAAGTCACCGCCAATGGCCAGTATGCCGCCGTCGTAGCCGATGGCCTGGAGATTGGCCAAGGCCGGGAGTTTCTTGCGGTTGTATTCGTCGGCCGGATAGAAAGCCCAAGGCTGGTCTTGAGAGCCGCTGGCATTTTCTTCCACCTTGCGCCATATCTTGGTTTCGCCGTTTCTGGTTCCCACAATCACCAGGTCGTTGGTGTGAGCATTGGTTTTCGAGGCCTTGCAAACGAAGTTAAGGTTGTCTGTGGGCAGGTTGGCGGTCTCGTCGTCCAAGCTGTCGGTGGTCCATGTGGCACCGTTGTCGGCCGAACTGGAGATGCCGACAGCCGTCAGAGCGTAGAGGCGGACATCACTGGCACCGATGATTTGCGTCAGCTCGGCATTGGAACTTACTTGTTTCCAACTCTCACCATCGGCAGACTGCATCACCTTGCCTCCCTCGTCGAGCACGTAGAGCATGCCATCCTTGGCTACAACACTCTGGTAGGCTGCTGCCGAAAAGGTCGTGGTAAGCTGTGTATAGGTGGTTCCCGTTTGCTTGAGTACCACAGTCTTTCCTGATTTCACACCAAAGATGTAGGTCTGCTTGTTGCTTACAATCAGCTTGCGTCCCTCCACACCGTCGAGTGCATCGACGGCATGCCGGTTCCAGCTCATCTCTTGGCCGGTCTGTTGGTGCACGTTCAGCTTGACCGTGTATTCCCGCCAAGCTGTGCCCCGGAGGCTGTAAACACGTATACGCAGAGGCGAAGAGAAGTCGAGAGAGTCGGTACTGGCATAGTAGGTCAGGCTGTCCTTTCCTTCTTTGTCCCTGAGATTCAGGACAATGGTTCCGCTGTTTTTGGTTGTGACGGAGCACACCACCTTGGAGGCGTCCGTGCCATAGCGCAGCGAGTCGGGGTTGTAAATCAGTTGTTTTTGGTGGTCAATGTAGAAAGTATAGGTGCTGGCACTGTAGTTGGAAGTGTATATGCTGTCAGTTACACCGTCAGAAGCTGTGGTGTGGAGATGCCGTTTTACCGTGGTCAGAGAGAATGCTGTCACGGCCGTATCATCATAGTAGGTTATGTCTTCGTCATTGTTGTTGCTCAGGCACGAGGTCATTGAGACCGTGGCTGAGACCATCATGGCCCATGACAATAACTTCTTAATCATTGCGCGCAATTTAGTTGATTTAGCTGCAAAATTACTTAGAAATATCCAAAATTGCGCCACTTTTGAGGCTTTATTATGTAAAATATTGGTTTATAGCGTGTTTTTTAAGGTTGTTTAGAAGTTTGCCTCAACAAGGCAAACAAAAAAGGCAATACGATCACTCGCACTGCCTCTTTGTAAGAATAATGTTAACGGATGCTGGTATGTACCAAAGCAATAATACTAAGAGCGGTCATCAACATGACCAATACCAGCATCACGACTGATTCAAAATCTAATAACATAATCCTAATCTTTACCTTAAAAATCTATCAAACTACTAACCTAATGAAACTTTATGTGAATCTTCTCACGAAGACTGTGCAAAGTTACGTCAAGTTTTTGACGAAACCAAATATATTTGCACATTTTTATTATTTTAAGCAGCCTTTTTGATTTAGGTCAATCTAAAAAGCCCGCCTCCATCGGAGGCGGGCTTGATGATTTGTGATTCCGTGAATCGGATGCTTAGAGCTGGGGACCGGCAGCCACGAGAGCCTTGCCGGCTTCGTTACCCTCGTACTTCTTGAAGTTCTTGATGAAGCGGGCGGCCAGATCCTTGGCTTTCTCCTCCCACTGAGTAGCGTCAGCGTAGGTGTCGCGGGGATCGAGGATGTTGGTGGCTACGCCCTCGAGCTTTGTGGGAACGGTGAAGTTGAAGTAAGGAATCTGCTTGGTCGGGGCAGCGTCGATGCTGTGGTTCAGGATGGCGTCGATGATGCCGCGGGTGTCGCGGATAGAGATACGCTTGCCTGTTCCGTTCCAGCCAGTGTTCACGAGATAGGCCTTGGCGCCGCTCTTCTCCATCTTCTTCACGAGCTCTTCAGCATACTTCGTGGGGTGCAACTCCAAGAAAGCCTGGCCGAAGCAAGCCGAGAATGTGGGCGTGGGCTCGGTGATGCCACGCTCTGTACCGGCCAGCTTGGCGGTGAAGCCAGAGAGGAAGTAGTACTTCGTCTGCTCAGCGTTCAGGATAGATACGGGAGGCAGCACGCCGAAAGCGTCGGCACTCAGGAAGATCACCTGCTTGGCGGCGGGGCCCTGAGAGGTGGGACGCTGGATATTCTTGATGTGATAGATAGGATAGCTTACGCGGGTGTTCTCGGTCACGCTCTTGTCTGCGAAGTCAATTTTGCCGTTCTTGTCAACGGTAACGTTTTCCAGCAGGGCGTCGCGGGTGATGGCGCCGTAGATGTCGGGCTCAGCCTCTTTGTCGAGGTTGATCACCTTGGCATAGCAGCCACCCTCGTAGTTGAACACGCCCTCGTCGTCCCAACCGTGCTCGTCGTCGCCGATGAGCTTGCGCTTCGGGTCGGTGGACAGTGTGGTCTTGCCCGTGCCGGACAGGCCGAAGAAGATGGCGGTGTTCTCACCGTTCATGTCAGTGTTGGCAGAGCAGTGCATGGAAGCCATGCCCTTCAGCGGGAGGAAGTAGTTCATCATCGAGAACATACCTTTCTTCATCTCGCCGCCATACCATGTGTTGACGATAACCTGCTCCTTGCTGGTTACGTTGAACACAACGGCAGTCTCAGAGTTCAGGCCGAGTTCCTTATAGTTCTCCACCTTGGCCTTGGAGGCGTTGTAGACGATGAAATCGGGCTCCTGCTCGAAGTCGGCCTCGCTCTGAGGACGGATGAACATGTTGGTCACGAAGTGAGCCTGCCATGCCACCTCCATGATGAAGCGCACTTTCATGCGGGTGTCCTTGTGCGTGCCGCAGAAACCGTCGACCACGAACAGACGCTTGTTTGACAGTTCCTTCTTGGCGATTTCCTTCACGGCGGCCCAAGCCTCCTTGGTGGCCCTGTGGTTGTCGTTCTTGTACTCCTCGGAAGTCCACCATACGGTGTCGTGAGAGTTCTCATCGTCAACGATGAACTTGTCCTTAGGAGAACGGCCGGTGTAGATACCAGTCATGACATTGATGGCGCCGAGCTCAGTTTCCTGGCCCACCTCGAAACCTTCAAGGCCTTCCTTGGTCTCCTCGTTAAATAACACCTCGTAAGTAGGATTGTAGAGAACCTCTTTGGTTCCCGTGATGCCGTACTTTTCCAGTACGCTCTTGTCAAACTTTGCCATTTTCTAATTCAATGTATTAAGTTGTGAATAAATGCTTTTTACCCTTTGTCGGACTGGAGTTACATGGCTCCAAACTATCCTTATACGCCCACAAAGTTACGTAAATTGTGATGAACGGCCAACTTTCATTTTGTAAAAATACGGCCTCTCTGTCCTTTTTAGGTTAAAGAATACAAAAACAGAGACGCCCTTTTTGGATTTGCTATTTAGACTTTGCAAAAATTCGGCACTCCCATACCGGGGTAGGGCAGGGCCCGTGCCGCAGTCGTGATTTCCCGATCAAGGCGCGATGCCGGGATGGTTCAACTTTTCCGGGATTTGTCTTTCCCATCCCAGAGAAAACGAGTATCTTTGCACGAATTTAACAAAAAGCCATTCTGCAAATATGAAAATCATCAACCTGAGCGAGCACAACTCCATCATCAATCAGTATATGGCGGAGATACGTGACAGGGAGTATCAGAAAAACCGGTTGCTTTTCCGCAACAACATTACGCGCATAGGTGAGTTCGAGGCCTTTGAAATCTCGAAGACGCTCGACTATGAGCCGCAGGACATCGAGACCCCGCTGGGCTTTTCCCAGGTGAACGTGCCCACCGACAAGATAGTGCTGGCCACCATCTTCCGTGCCGGACTGCCTTTCCACAATGGCTTCCTCAATGTGTTCGACCATGCCGGCAATGCGTTTGTCAGCGCCTATCGCGAGTACAAGGACGAGGAACACACCAAGGTGGGCATTCATGTGGAGTATCTGGCCACACCGAGCATCGACGGCAAGAACCTGATTATCGCCGACCCGATGCTGGCCACCGGCGGCAGTATGGAGCTGGGATACAGGGCATTCCTCACCAAGGGCACGCCCAAGCGCATCCATGTGGCCTGTGTCATTGCCACGCCCGAGGGCATCGCCCACATCCAGAAAACGTTCCCCGAGGACAAGACCACCATCTGGTGTGCCGCCATCGACCCGGGCATGAACGACCACAAGTACATCGTGCCGGGCTTCGGCGATGCCGGCGACCTGTGCTACGGCGGCAAACTGTAGGCCGGACCCCTTGTTGCCCCCTATGGTTTAACCTGTCCTCCCTCCACGCTGCGGCCCTGCGCAATACCCGAAAACCGGGATGCGCTGGGCCGCGGCGTGGAGGGAGTTTTTCTTGTTGGGAAGTGAAGCCTGGGCCTTACTCCACTTCCCAAATATCGTTGGTCTCGAGCAGCTCGGTGAAGTTGTGGTAGGCTTTCTGTTGGCTTACCTCTTCAATTTGCCGGTTCACGGCCTCGTCGTAGGTCGGCGCCTGCACGTCACGGATGACGCCAAGGGCCACCGGGAAGCCGTGTTCGTTGTCCATCATGGCCAGTTTGAGCTGTAGCGTCTTGTCCTCGCAGTGGCTGTCGTGAATCAGGATGTCGTCCATCGTGTATCCGTCCTTGCCGATTTCGACCACTTTCAGGCCGAAACCCTCCTGCACCAGTCCGTACCTGTCGTCCTCGCCAAACACCAGCGGCTTGCCGTCTTCCACGTAGATGGCATTCTGCCGGCGCCCCTCCTTGCTGTAAATAGACTCGTGGGTGCCGTTGTTGAAGATGACGCAGTTCTGCATAATCTCGCACACGGAGGCCCCCTTGTGCCGTTGGGCGGCCTTGAGCACCTCGATGGTGCCCGTGGAGTCGGTGGCCACGGCGCGGGCAAAGAAGCGGCCGCGGGCACCGAAACAGAGTTCGGCCGGGCGGAACGGGTCTTCCACCGTGCCGTAAGGACTCGATTTCGACACGAAGCCGCGGGGCGATGTGGGGGAGTACTGGCCCTTGGTGAGGCCGTAGATGCGGTTGTTGAGCAGAATGATATTGATGTCCACGTTGCGGCGTATGGCGTGAATGAAGTGGTTTCCGCCGATGGCCAGCCCGTCGCCGTCGCCGCTAATCTGCCACACGGTGAGCTCCGGGTTGGTCACTTTCACGCCCGTGGCGATGGCGGCGGCCCGGCCGTGAATGGTCTGCATGGCGTAGGCATTGACGTAGTAGGGCAGTCGGCTGGAGCATCCGATGCCCGAGATGACGGCCGTCATGTGCTGTGGAATGCCTATCTCGGCCATGGCCTTGTGCAGCGAGGCCAGGAAAAAGTGGTCGCCGCATCCGGGACACCACCGGGGCAGTCCTTTCTTGAAATCTTGCGCTGTAAGTGTTTCCATAAATGTTTTCTTGTCTTGAGGGGCGGGCTGTGGGCCCTGCCGGTTAGTCGTTGATGATTTTCTCGAAGCTGGCCACGAGGTCCTCCACGTTGAAAGGCTGGCCTTTCACCTCATTATATTGGTAGGGCACGAAGCCGTTGATCTTCATGCGCAGGTACCCGGCAAACTGTCCCAGGTTCTGTTCGGCCACCACCACTTTGGGGTAGCGGCGCATCACGGCCTCGGTATTGGCCGGCAGCGGGTTGATGTACTCAAAGGGAGCGCATGCCGTTTTGTAGCCTTTGGCACGCAGTGCCTGCATGGCGGAGTAGAGGTGTCCGTAGGTGCTGCCGAAGCCAACGATGAGCAACTGTGCGTCGTCAACGTCGCCGAGCACCTCCACGTCGGGCACTTCGATGCGGGCCACTTTCTCTGCCCGCAGGTGGTCCATGCGGTCGTGGTTCTCGGGCTCGGTCGATATGGCTCCCGTGGCCCCGTCTTTCTCCAGTCCGCCCAGGATGTGGGCGTAGCCCTCCTGGCCGGGCACGGCCCAGTATCGGGCGGCTGTTTGCTTGTCGCGGCGGTAGGGCGTGTAGAGCCCTCGCATCTCCGGGCCGGCGTAATGGGGCTGTATGTCGGGCAGTTTGTTGATGTCGGGCAGCCGCCATGCCGCCGATCCGTTGGCGATAAAAGCGTCTGTAAGCAGGATGACGGGCGTGAGATGCTCCAGCGCCATCTTGGCTGCCGTGTAGGCTGCCTCGAAGCAATTGGTGGGGCTGGTGGCGGCAATCACGGGGATGGGCGACTCGCCGTTGCGCCCGTAGAGGGCCTGCAGCAGGTCGGTTTGCTCGCTCTTGGTGGGCAGACCGGTAGACGGACCGCCGCGCTGCACATTGACGATGACCAGCGGCAACTCGTCGATGACAGCCAGATTGATGGCTTCCGACTTGAGGCAGATGCCGGGCCCCGAGGTCGACGTGGCGGCCAGCGCACCGGCAAAGGCCGCCCCGATGGCACTGGCGCAGCCGGCAATCTCGTCTTCGCACTGCACGGTGGTCACGCCCAACGACTTGTGTTTGGACAGCTCGTGCAGGATGTCGGTGGCCGGCGTGATGGGGTAGGAGCCCAGAAAGAGGCGCAGCCCCGCTTTCTCGGCGGCGGCCATCAGGCCGTAGGCCGTGGCCTTGTTGCCCGTGATGTCCATGTAGCGGCCCGTCTCCTTGTGCCTGGAGTCGATGCGATAAGTGTTGGGCACCGAGGCGTGGGTGTTGGCCCCGTAGTGGTATCCGGTCTCCACCACCCTCATGTTGCACTCGGCCAGTCCCGGCTTCTTGCCGAACTTGGCCTTCAGAAAGTTGTCCACCAGCCGCAGGTCGCGGTTGAAGAGCCAGCACACCAGCCCCAGGGCGAACATGTTGCGGCACTTCAGGATGGACTTGTTGTCCATTCCACTGTCGGCCAGACACTCGCGCACCATCGTCGTGATGGGGCAGGCGATGAGGCGATCGGTGTCGAGTCCCATCTCCTCGAAGTAGTATTCGCTGTTGATTTCGGCCTTTTTCAGGTCGGTCTGCCTGAAGCAATCGGTGTCGATGATGATGCAGGCCTGCGGCTTGGCATACTTGTATTGCGTCTTCAGCGCGGCGGCATTCATGGCCACCAACACGTCGCACTTGTCGCCCGGAGTATAGACACGGCCCTCGCCGATGTGTACCTGGTAGCCCGATACGCCCGTGAGCGAACCCTGCGGAGCCCGGATGTCGGCCGGATAGTCGGGGAACGTGGAGATGCCGTTGCCCACGATAGCCGATATGGTTGAGAAAATGTTGCCGGCCAATTGCATGCCGTCGCCGGAATCGCCGGAGAACCGCACGACGACGTCCTCGAGTTCTTTCACCTCTAATTCTTCTGCCATCATGTTTTCTGCGCTTTTAGTTTTTGGTTTTATTTTGGGATCAAAGATAGTAAACTTTGGGCAACGCGCAAATAAAAAAGCGTATTTATATTTATCTTTCTCCCGATTTTCTTCGGTATGCAAGTTGCGGCCCCTTGTGACAGAACGGCTGCAAACGGCTGCGGGCGGGGCCTCGTGGGGGGCGGTTGGCCGGGTTGCGGTTCCATGACGTGGACGCCATCTTGTGGACATGCTACGTTTTTGGCTGAATGATTATGCCGTAAACGCCGTGCGATTACGGCGTAGCAGCCGCGCGTTTGCGGCGCAATCGTCGTGCGATTACGCCGTTGTTCAGACAGGAAAACGGGGAATTTCAGATAGAAAGAAAGAGTTGTTCAGACAGAAAAGATGGTATTTTTAGACAGAACAACATAACAACATGTTTCTGAATAGCCGGTGATTGGCGGGCCGGCACAAAGGCCGGCTCCTACGAGCATCCCTCTATATCATCCTATTTGTCCTATAATTGCCTAACAAATAGTGCCAGTAACGACGAATGGCGAATGGCTGCTTAACTCCCGTCGGCCATTTTGAATTTTGAATTCTGAATTTTGAATTGGGCATTAATACTTGAACGAGCTTCCCCCCAGAAACTCGCGCAACAGGCTGGTGGGCGGGATGTCGCGGTTGGGAATGGGGCTCAGGTATTGCAGGAACTTGCGCAGTCGGTAGGCCTCGGAGTGCTCCTCGCAGTTCTCGGGCACCAGCTCCAGCAGGGGTTCGGCCTGTTGCCGGATGACCGCCAGCTCGAAGAGCATGGCCGAGTTGAACATGGCGTCGGCGTTTTCTTGGTAGGGAAAGATCCACTTGTTCTCGCCGGCGCGCACCGACGGCCAGCGGCGGATGGTCTCGCGGGCGTTCACTCCTCGGTATTTGTAGTCGCGGATGATGCGGCGCAACAGCCTGTTGTCGGTGGTAGGAATGTAGTTATGGTCGTCGAGCAGGATGGTGGTGAGGGCCGAAACATAGACGCGGAACTTCTGTGCCTCGGGTATCTGCGCCGTGAGCTCCGGGTTGAGGGCGTGGATGCCCTCGACCACGAGCACGTTGTTGTCGGCCATGCGCAGCCGCCGGCCGCCGCTTTCGCTCATGCCCGTCTGGAAATTGTACTTGGGCAATTGCACCTCCTCGCCACGGAAGAGGGCGTTGAACTGCGCGTTGAGCAGGGGCAGGTTGAGGGCGTAGAGGCTCTCGTAGTCGAACTCGCCGTGGGCGTCGAGCGGCGTGTGGGCGCGGTCCACGAAGTAGTCGTCGAGCGAAATCTGCAGCGGTTTGAGGCCGTTGGCCAGCAGTTGGATGCTGAGCCGCTTGCACGCCGTGGTCTTGCCCGATGACGAAGGGCCGGCCAGCAGCACCAGCCTCACGTCCTTGCGGCTGGCTATCTCGTCGGCAATCTGCGATATTTTCTTCTCTTGCAGGGCCTCCGACACGTTGATGAGGTCGGTGGCCCGCCCGGCATTCACCATCTCGTTGAAGTCTCCCACGGTGCGGATGCCCATGATGCGCTGCCACCGATGGTGCTCCTTGAAGATCTCGAACATCTTTTCCTGATGGACGAACTGGGGCAGCACGCCCGGCGTCTTCAGGTCGGGGATGCGCAGCAACAGGCCGTCGTAGAACGGCTCCAGCCCGAAGAGATAGAGCTGCGAGGTGTTGGTGAGCAGGGCTCCGTAGTAATAATCCACGTAGTCGTCTATCCGATAATAAGTGGTGTAGATGGTGCCGATGCTGCGCAGCAGCTTCACTTTGGCCTCGTCGCCCTTGTCCTCGAACATGCGGATGGCCTCCTCGGTGGGCACTTGGTGGCGGGTGATGGGCATGCGGGCGTCGACAATCTGCTGCATGCGCCCCCTGATGCGGTCCACGTCGGCCTGTTCCACGCTGCGGCCTATCTGCAAATCCACGTAGTATCCGTTGCTCACCGGGATGTCGATGTTGACCCGGCTCTTGGGGTAGAGGTCGTGCACGGCCTTGCAGAGCACGAAGAAGAGCGTGCGCGAATAGTTGCGCGAGCCCGACCCGGAGGTCATGTCGAGAAACTCCACGTCCTTGTTGTGGTAGAGTCGATAGTGCATTCCCTCCACCTTATTATTGACTTTGGCGCAGATGGGACCGTAGTCCATTTTGAGATTTAACGTTTGGTAAACATCAGAAAGTGAGCTGCCAATGTCTGCCTTTAATGTTTTTTTATTATTTTTGCAACGGATTTGTATCATTTGTTTCATTTCGAGGCTGCGGCGTTGATGTGACAACGCACGCAGTCAAAGTTAGAAATTATTTTGCAATCCGCCAATACGATGACACGACAAATAAACTAAATTTATGTCGATTTGGATTTTGTTTAGGCTGATCGGCTCGCTCGCGCTCCTCATGTTCGGCATGAAGTCGATGAGTGACAGCCTCCAAAAGATGGCCGGCCCCCAGTTGCGGCATGTGCTTGGAGCAATGACCACCAACCGTTTCACCGGCATTCTCACCGGGACGTTCATCACCGCAGCCGTCCAGTCGTCCACCGCCACCACGGTGATGACCGTTAGCTTTGTCAACGCCGGGCTGCTCACGCTGGCCCAGGCCATCTCGGTCATCATGGGAGCGAATATCGGAACCACGCTCACGGCCTGGATCATGTCGGCTGGGTTCGCGTTCAACATCACCGATTTTGTGTGGCCCGCCTTCTTCGTCGGCATCATTCTCATCTACTCCAAGCGGCGCAAAATCATCGGTGACTTCCTTTTTGGCGTGAGCTTCATGCTCCTGGGTCTGGGCACCCTGCGGCAAACCGGCATCGACATGGACCTCGCACACGACGCCCCCGTGCTGGCTTTCTTCTCCTCTTTCGACCCCGACAGCTTCGTCACCACCATTGTTTTCCTCCTCATTGGCAGCGTGCTCACCATGTGTGTGCAGAGCTCTGCCGCCATCATGGCCATCACGATGATACTCTGTTCCACGGGCGTGCTGCCCATTTATCAGGGCATTGCGCTGGTCATGGGCGAGAACATCGGCACCACTGTCACCTCCAATCTGGCCGCCCTCACAGCCAATACGCAGGCGCGGCGGGCGGCTTTCGCCCACATGGTGTTCAATGTTTTTGGCGTGGTGTGGGTGCTTGCGGTGTTCCATCCTTTCATCAACATGATATGCAGCTGGGTGGGCTTCGACGTGACGATGGCCAAAACCGACCCCGGCTTCTTGGCCAATGCCGCCCGGCTGAGCTTTGTGCTGGCCGCTTTCCACACCACGTTCAACGTTACCAACACGCTCATTCTGGTGTGGCTGGTGCCCCAGATGGAGAGGTTGGTGTCGTGGGTCATCAAGCCCAAGGCCCACAAGGATGAGGATGACTTCCGTCTGCGCTTCATCCAGACCGGTATCATGAAGACCCCCGAGCTCTCCGTGCTCGAGGCGCAAAAGGAGATACAGAGCTTCGCCGAGCGCATACAGCGCATGTTCGGCATGGTGCGCGAACTGCTGGGCGAGCGCGATACCGACAAGTTTGTGAAGCTATACACCCGCATTGAGAAGTATGAGGGCATCGCAGACAATATGGAAGTCGAGATCGCCAACTACCTGGACAACGTGTCCAACGCTCATCTGAGCGACGAGACCAAGGAGAAAGTGCGGGCCATGTTGCGTGAAATCTCCGAGATAGAGAGCATCGGCGACAGCTGTTTCAACCTGGCCCGCACCATCAAGCGTCGGGTGAACAGCAAGGAAGACTTCACCGACAGGCAGTATGAACACATTCATCAGATGTTCGAACTGACCGACGACGCCCTGAGCCAGATGAACCTGATGTTCCAAGGACACCGTGCCGACCTCGACGCCAACCGTTCGTTCAACATCGAGAACGAAATCAACAACTACCGTGACCAGCTGCGCACGCAGAACATCACCGACGTGAACAGCCACACTTATACCTATACCATCGGCACCATGTACATGGACGTCATTCAGGAATGCGAGAAACTGGGCGACTATGTGGTCAATGTCGTCGAGGCCCGCATGCGTGTAAGGCAGTCGGAGGCATAGGTCTGGTTGCAGTGAATTTCTATTATTATATCACATTAATCCAACCATTCGTTTTATGAGTGAAAGTTACTGGGTCGTTTTTTTGCAGATTCTCGGATCGCTGGCCCTCCTGATTTACGGCATGAAAGTGATGAGCGAAGCCTTGCAGAAGATGGCCGGCGCGCAGTTGCGACACATTCTTGGCGCGATGACCACCAACCGTTTCACCGGCCTTGCCACTGGTGCTTTCATCACCTGCGCCGTGCAGTCGTCTTCGGCCACCACGGTGATGACGGTGAGTTTCGTCAATGCCGGTCTGCTCACGCTGGCCCAGGCCATCTCCGTCATCATGGGTGCCAACATCGGAACCACGCTCACAGCTTGGATCATGTCGCTGGGCTACAACGTTGACCTCACGATGGCCGTCTTCCCGGCTTTCTTTGTCGGCATCATCCTCATCTATACCAAGAAGAGCCGCTACGTGGGCGACTTCCTCTTTGGCATCGCCTTTCTCTTCTTCTCGCTGGTGTTGCTCAGCAACGCCGGCAAGGCGCTCGACCTGGAGCACAACCCTGCCGCCATCAGCTTCTTCTCGTCGTTCGACACGGGCAGCCACCTCACCATCCTGATTTTCCTGCTCATCGGCACCGTCATCACCTGCGTCGTGCAGAGCTCGGCCGCCGTCATGGCCATCACCATCCTGCTCTGCTCCACGGGCGTGCTGCCCATCTATCTGGGCGTTGCACTGGTCATGGGCGAGAACATCGGCACCACCGCCACGGCCAATCTGGCGGCCCTCGGGGCCAACACCCAGGCCCGCCGTGCCGCCTTTGCCCACCTGCTGTTCAACGTGTTCGGCGTGGTGTGGGTCATGTTGTTGTTCTATCCCTTTGTGGGCATGGTGTGCCGGCTCGTGGGCTACGACCCCGATGCCACCACTTACACCGTGGCACAGCGGGTCGCCCTGCTGCCCATCGTGCTGGCTGCGTTCCATACTTGTTTCAATGTAACCAACACGGCGGTGCTCATTTGGTTCATTCCGCAGATGGAAAAAGTGGTCTGTGCCATCATCAAGAACAAGGAGAAAGGTGAGGACGACGACTTCCGTCTGCGCTTTATCCAGACCGGAATCATGAAGACCCCCGAGCTCTCGGTGTTCGAGGCCCAGAAAGAGGTACAGAGTTTCGGTGAGCGCATGCAGCGCATGTTCGGTATGGTGTGCGAGCTGCTCGACGAGAAAGACAAGTCGAAAGCCGAAAAACTGGCCGCCCGCATCGAGAAATATGAGAGCATTGCCGACAACATGGAGATTGAAATTGCCAAATACCTCGACTCCGTGAGCAACGCCCACCTGAGCGACGAGACCAAAGGCAAGATACGTTCCATGCTTCGCCAAATCACCGAGATAGAGAGCATCGGCGACGCCTGCAACAACATGGCCCACACGCTGGTGCGCAAAGGCGCCTACAAGGACGACTTCACGGCCAAGCTCTACGAGCAGGTGCGGCAGATGTTCAACCTCACCGACATGGCGCTTTCACAGATGGTGGTGTTGCTTACAGGCCATAAAGACGAGCTGGACGTTGACCGATCGTTTGCCATTGAGAACGAAATCAACCGGCTGCGCAACCAGCTGCGTCAGCAGAACATCAACGATATTGACAACCACGAGTACAGCTACGCCATGGGTACGCTCTATATGGACCTCATTCAGGAGTGCGAGAAGCTGGGCGACTATGTGGTGAACGTGGTCGAGGCACGCATGGGCGTGCGTCAGGCCGGATAGTCAAGACCTATTGTCAGAGAGAAAACAGACTGTGACTTATGATTTGGAATGAGACGATGGAGTGCATGGACCGCGGCCAGCTGCGCGAAATCCAGAGCCGACGACTGCGGAAAATGGTGGATTATGTCTACCACAACACCCCCTTTTACCGCAAGAAGTTCCAGGAAACGGGGCTTCTTCCCGAGGACATTCGCGACATCGACGACATCGCGAAACTGCCTTTCACCGACAAGCTCGACCTGCGCGACAACTACCCCTTCGGGTTTGCCGCCGTGCCGATGAGCCAGATTGTGCGCATCCATGCCTCGTCGGGCACCACGGGCAAGCCCGTCGTGGCCCTTTACACACGCAACGATCTGGCCCAGTGGACGGAGTCGCTCTCGCGGGCCTTCACCTCATTCGGTGCCGACCGCAATGACATTTTCCAGATTTCCTACGGCTACGGCCTCTTCACTGGCGGCCTCGGGGCTCACTCGGGAGCCACCAATATCGGGGCCAGCGTTATTCCCATCTCCTCCGGCAACACGCAGAAACAGATCACGCTGATGCACGATTTTGGGGCCACGGCCCTCTGCTGCACACCCTCGTATGCCATGTTTCTGGGCGAGGCCATGAAGGAATCGCCTTGGGACAAGGACGATTTCAAGCTGCGCATCGGGGCTTTCGGCGCCGAGCCGTGGACGGAGAGCATGCGCCGGAAACTGCAGGACGCACTGGGCATCAAGGCTTACGACATCTACGGACTGAGCGAGATTGCAGGCCCCGGCGTGGGCTACGAGTGTGAGTGCCAGCACGGCACCCACCTGAACGAGGACTACTACTATCCCGAAATCGTGGATCCCGAGACGGGCCAGGCCCTGCCCGAGGGCACGGTGGGCGAGCTTTGTTTCACCCATCTCACCAAGGAGGGCATGCCGCTGCTGCGCTATCGCACCCACGACCTCACGGCGTTGCACTACGAGAAGTGTGCCTGCGGCCGCACCTTTGTGCGCATGGACCGCATCCTGGGACGCTGCGACGACATGCTTATCATCCGTGGCGTCAACGTGTTCCCCACGCAAATCGAGGCCGTCATCCTGAGCCTGACGGAGTTTGAACCCCATTATCTGCTCACCGTCGACCGCGACAACAACACCGATACCACCGAACTCCGGGTCGAGGTGAAAGAGGAATACTTCAGCGACGAGATGGGGCAGATGGTGCGGTTGCAGAAGAAACTCGAGAACGAACTGCGCAGCGTCATCGGCCTGGGCTTCAAAGTGAGACTCGTAGAACCCAAGAGCATCGAGCGAAGCACGGGCAAGGCGCGGCGCGTCATCGACAACAGAAAGATGTGATAATTCAAAATTCAGAATTCAAAATTCAAAATTTCCCAATACCGCTTCTCATCTTTCCCCATCCCAACATCGAGCTTTTTAGTCCCAGCTTTAGGATTTCCCAATCCCAACGATGAGATTTTTTAATCCGAAAGAAGAGGCATTTACATTTAAAATTCACGTTATGCTGGCAAAACAACTGTCTATATTTCTGGAGAACAAGTCGGGCCGTCTCACCGAAGTGACCGAGGTGCTGGGCCGTGCGGGGGTGAACCTCTCGGCCATGAGCATTGCCGACAACAGCGATTTCGGCATTCTGCGCTGCATTGTGTCCGAGCCGGACAAGGCCTACACCGTGCTCAAGGAGGCCGGATTCACGGTGAAGATAACCGATGTCATCGGGCTCACGGTGCCCAACACGCCCGGTGCGCTTGCCATCATCCTGCAATATCTGTCGGCCGCCGGCGTGTTCATCGAGTACCTCTACTCCTTTGCCAACGGCGACGGGGCCAACGTTGTCATTCGTCCGAGCGACCTCGCGGCTTGCGAGCGCATCCTCTTGGAGAAGCGGGTAGACCTCATTGCCGCCAGCGACCTCTACCGCATGTAAGGCTGTGGCTGCAGGCAAGAGGGCCGAGGACGCACGTCCGAGGCTGCCCGCCCTGCGCCGAGTGCGGCCGATGCACTCCCAGAATGGCTGGTGTGGCCTTTTGCCACACTGGGCAGGAGCCCTGCGAAGTGGTGCCTGAAGCCCTTGACTGCGGACAAGGGCACGGCGGTAGGGGAGGAGAAACCGTATTGCCGCGGAGCCTTGTCGGCTGTCCGGCAGGTGTCATGACTTCTTTTTCAGAAGGCGATAGCCAATGAATCCACCCATGATGGAGGCGGCAAAGATGCCGACTTTGGCCTGAATGTAGTTGTCTGGATTGTCGAAAGCCAGCATGGTGACAAACATGGACATGGTGAATCCGATGGAGGTAAGGAAGCCCACTCCCGTGACGGTGCGCCAGTTCATGGAGCGGGAACGCTTGCCCAGCCCCGTCTTTTCGGTGAGCCACACCGTCAGGACGATGCCCAGTGGCTTGCCCAACAGCAGTCCGCACAGCACTCCCGGTGCCACGTGGTTTGTGTTCAGCACGTGAATATTCATGTCCACAAGCGACACTCCCGTGTTTGCAAGGGCAAAGACGGGCATGATAACGAAGAAAACCAAGGGGTGCAGGCTGTGCTCCAGACGCTGGAGCGGAGGCATGGCCTGCACGGAGTCGGCCTTGACGCGGGAGAGAATCTCAAGCTGTTCGGGCTCAAGCGTTCTCACGTCGTTGGGCTCTGACTGCTCAAATTGCCGCGTGAGCTTTTTCATGCGGGCTATGAATGCAGCCTCGGGGATGCGGGAGTCGGCAGGGATGACCATGGCTGCCAGAACGGCGGAGATGGTGGCATGGATGCCCGACATGAGGAAAGCCACCCAGACACCGCCTATTCCCAGAAGGCCGTAGAACCACACATTCTTCACCCCAAGCCGGTTGCCGACGAACATGACGAGGAGGAAAGACAGCCCCACAACAAGGTTGCCGACCGAGATGTGCGAGGTGTAGAACAAGGCAATGACCACCACCGACCCCAAATCGTCCACGATGGCGAGCGTGGTGAGAAACACTTTCGCAGAGATGGGAACGCGGTTGCCCAGCATGTAGAGCACGGCCAGGGCAAACGCAATGTCGGTCGCCATGGGGATTTCCCAGCCGTGGGCCACGGGCGTTCCGAGGTTGAACAGCAGGTAGATGCCCGCAGACAGCAGCATGCCCATGACGGCAGCCGCCACCGGGAGGGTGACTTTGCGCAGGTTGCGCAGCTCGCCGCCGATGAACTCACGCTTCAGCTCGAGTCCCATGACGAAGAAAAACATCGACATCAAGCCGTTGTTGAACCAGTGTTCGATGCTGAAATTCAGAAAGGGCTGCCCGTCGAAGACAAAGCCGAAGTGGTGTTCCAGCAATTGCGCGTACTCCTCGTGCAGGGGAGAATAGGTCAGTATCAGGGCCAGCGCGACGAATAGGGCCAGCACGATTCCGCTCGACTTCTCCCGTTGCAAAAACTGTAACGTCGGGATAATCATGCGGTTTTCTATATTCTTTTGGTATTGTTGTTTCAGCATCTTGTTGCAAATCATTGAGCTTCCTATTCTTTCAGGGTGTCGAAAAACCGCATCCTTTGGTCAAGGCCCCTGTCTTTTCCATGGCCCAAGTCTGGTCGCCGTGGTGGTCTTTATGCTGTAAAATGGGTTGCATGATTCTTCTATAAGCATAAATGCCATACGATAAAGATTGTGGAAAAAGGTGAAAAACGGGGCGGCTCAGTCGATTTGTACTGCGTTTAACAATTTTTCATGCTTTCTCGCCGCCTTTTCGGCCCGCGTTTGCAGCAGATTTGTTTTCAGAATATTGTTATTTTTCGGGAAATGTCGTATTTTTGCGGCAAATGAATCATGATATGGAACAGAACGAAAAAACACTGTGGCAGGTGGTGAAGGGATATTTCAACGCCCTGCCCGACAAGGAGAACGAGGAAGAGACGATAGCCCAAATCGACAGCGGCGTGGCTTTCCACGGGGCCAATCTCTGGGTGCTGGTGTTTGCCATCTTCATTGCTTCGCTGGGTCTCAACGTCAATTCCACGGCCGTCATCATCGGCGCCATGCTCATTTCGCCGCTCATGGGCCCCATCATCGGCATGGGCTTGGCCGTGGGCGTCAGCGATTTGGAGTTGCTCAAACGGTCTATCAAGAGCTATTTGGTGGCTACACTCATCAGCGTGCTCACGGCCACGCTCTACTTTCTCATCACTCCGCTCACCGAGGCGCAGTCGGAATTGCTGGCCCGCACCTCGCCCACGCTCTACGATGTACTGATTGCTCTCTGCGGCGGCGCTGCCGGCATTTTGGCCCTTTCAACCAAGGGCAAGGGCAATGTCATCCCCGGCGTGGCTATCGCCACGGCGCTCATGCCTCCCCTCTGCACGGCGGGCTATGGGCTGGCCGTGGGCCGTCCGGCCTATTTCTTCGGGGCGTTCTATCTGTTTTTCATCAACACCGTGTTCATTGCACTGGCCACTTTCGTGGGTGTGCGCATGCTGAGGTTCCGGCACAAGACGTTTGTCGACCCCGCCAAACTGGCCAAGGTGAACCGCTATATCGTCGGCATCGTGGTGTTGACGATGCTTCCCGCCACCTACATGACGGTGCAAATCATCCGCCAAAGCGTTCGCGAGAACGACACGCGGAAGTTTGTCAGGAACGAACTTTCATTCAAGGGCACGCAGATTATCTCGCAGAACCGCGACGAGAAGACCAAGACCTTGAACGTGGTTGCCGTGGGCCGGGTCATCACCCCCGAGGCCATCGCCCAGGCCCGCGGTCTGATGGACGAGTACCGGCTGGGTGGCTATCGGCTCAACGTCATCCAGGGGTCGCAGTCGGACAGTCTGTTGCTCAGCCGCGTGCTCAGCAATGCCACGACCGGCACGCAGGTGAGCAAGCAGAAATTGCTGGAGCAAGCCGAGCAAATTCATGCGCTGGAGACGCAGCTGGGCGACTATACGCAGTATGCCCATCTGGGCCTCGTGATCCGGGGAGAGCTTCGGGCGGTGTGCCCGGCGGCGGGAAGCGTCAGTCTGTCCCTGGTTACGGAGGCGCGTACCGACACCGCAGCCACCCGGCAGTATGTGCTGGCTGTGGTGGGGTGCCCGCGCGGACTAAACGCCACCGACCGCCGCCGGCTGCATGACTGGCTGCAGGAGCGCACCAAGGCCGACAGTCTGCGGCTGCTGGTCGCCCAGTAGCCGCGGGCGCATGGGTTGGCCGTCCTTTGCCCTCTCTCCGCGTTCCCTGCGCCCCTGCGCGAGCCCTCGCAAAACTTCCACACCGCAATCGCGCCGCGATGATACCGTTTTCGCGTGCCGACAACACCGCAATCGCGTTGCGATTGCACCGTTCTCGTGCGGCCTTCACGGCGCAATCGCGGAGCCCCTGCAACGCAAAGGGGGAGGCAAGCGTCGTTGCAGCCGCTTGCCTCCCCTTTTTAGCTTGGGCCCCAAGGCCCTCCTACTTGTTGAAAAGCTCGGCGAGTTTCTCCTGAAGTGCCTCCTCTCGCAGGTCCTTGGCCACGATGCGGCCCTCGCTGTCCACGAGCACGTTGGCCGGAATGGCCCGCACGTTGTAGGCGGCGGCCCCGGCGCTCTCCCAGCCTTTCAGGTCGCTCATCTGCGGCCAGGGCATGCGCAGCTGCTTGATGGCCTTGAGCCAGGCGGCCCGATTGTTGTCGAGCGACACGCCGACGACCTCGAAACCTTTCTTGTGATACTTGGCGTAGGCCTTCGCCACATTGGGCATTTCGGCGCGGCAGGGGCCGCACCAGCTGGCCCAGAAGTCGATGAGCGTGTAGCGGTTGCGGCCTACATAGTCGGACACTTTCACCGTCTGGCCGTCGGTTCCGCCCATGGCGATGTCGGTGTAGGGCTGTCCCACGGCCGTGGCCGCCGTGGCGGCGCGTGCGGCCATCAGCTCCTTGTAGACCGGATATTGCGGCTGCCGCTCGCCCATGAGCTTGAGCAGGGCCTCCTGTTCGTCGGTCGTCATGTCACCTTGGTAGAAGCCGTAGAGCATGTCGCTCAGGGCCGAAGGCATGTGGTCGACGATGTATTGGCGGTGGAACAGCCGCTGCTGCGCCTGCAGCGAATCGAGCTGCGCCTGGGCTTGGCGGCGTGCAGCCTCGTCCTGCGTGGAGTCCTGCATGATGGCCCAGGGGTCATTCTGCCGTGCGGATAGGGTGCTGTCCTCGCGCTCGAACGCGTCCCAGAGCTGCTGGTTGGGGCCGCCCTCGACCATGTTGCGGGTGTTGTCGGCATAGACCTGCATGCGGGCGCGTCCCGGTTCGAGGATGAACGAGGCCATGCCTTTGGCTTCGCCTTGGTGGATGGGCACGATGTAGCGCAGCCGTGCACCCTCGGTGTTGCCCATGAAACAGAACTCACCGCCGCGCACCACGGCCGTGTCTTCGGGCACCATGGAGAAGAAACCCTGCATGGAACAGATGAACACCGAGTCGCCGTCGGCCGTGCTGTCGGCCGTTCCGGTGATGCAGTAGCGGCCTTGCCGCTCCAGGAGCATGCGCTCTGCGTCGGCGGGGCTGTCTGGCGAGCCCACCACGCGGCCGTCGGGGGCCACGAGCAGATAGTAGGGCACGCCGTTGCCAATCTGCAGTTTGTCCGTCAGGTCGCGGTAACCGGCGGCTGTGGTGCAGTATTGCGGCCATGGTTCGGGATGTTTCTCCATGGCCTTGCGCCACGCCTCGTCCTTGGTGTCGATGGAAATGCCCAGCACGTTCAGGCTGTCGGCATGGCGTTCGCTCAACGTCTTCACCTCGGGCATGGCGTAAAGACAGATGCCGCACCAGCTGGCCCAGAAGTCGAGCAGCGTGTATTTGCCGTTGCGGGGCACGGCGTCGGTGAGTTGCAGGGTGCGGCCGTCGGTGGTTTTCAGCTCCAGCGAGGCCAGCGGCGAGCCGATGGTGGTGCGTCGGGCGGCGGCGAGGCGCGTCTGGTACTGCCGGAATCCCTCGGGGTCGATGGTGTTGGGCTGGAGTGTTTGTGCCAGGTGTGCCACCTGCGCGTCGGTCAGGTTATAGGCGCGCTGCAGCAGCGTGTTGGCCAGCCACACCGCCACGGGCGACTGCGGCCGGCGGTCTATAAAGGCCCACACGGAGTCGCCGCGCGCGCCTCCCATGCGCTGCAGCTCGGCAAAGTCGGCCTGTACGGAGCCGCCCGTCACCGTGAGGTCGGGCGAAACGTTGTATGTGTCGTTGCCCACGTACACGTCCGTATAGGTCCACTTGATGGAATCAGTGGGCCACTTGTGCTTCTCCACCAGCCGCAGGTTGTTGGTGGTCAGCATGCCCACGTAGGGACGGTCCACTCGTCCCTTCAGTTTGAAGCGTCCGTTCTTTACCGTGCCGTGGGCCAGCTCTACGGAAAAACTCGTGTCGGTGGTGCACGAAAGCCCCACATCCGTGCCGTCGGGCATGGCTACACGCCCGTTGATGACGAAGCCCTCCTTCTGGGCGCCCGCCGTGAGCGAGCACCCGAGAAGAGCCGTCAGGATGATTTTTTTCTTCATATTACTTCTTGCGATAGGCCACCTTGCGGCCGTCGAACACGTAGATGCCCGTCTCTTTCATGGCTTCCACCTTGCGGCCGTCGAGGGTATAGATGCCGCGGCGCACGGCTTTCTTCTTGTCTGCGGTGAGGGCAGAGATGGCGTTGGGCACGTCGGCGCCCTTGTTCAGATAGATCATGGCGGGAGCTGCATCGAGCTTCACGGGGTCTATCTGCTTGCTGCCGTCCCACACCGAGTCGGGCAGGGCCATGTAAACCGTCCGGGGCTGGAGCACGGTGCCGGCCGGAGCCAGCTTCAGCACGCGGTTCTTGACATCGAGAGTGTAGTAGCTGTGCAGCTTGTCGAGCGTGTCCACGTTCACCTCCGTGGCGGCCCAGCGGTTCAGGCTGGTGGGGTCTACGTTCGGCGTTGCGGCTGGCCGGCGCACCAGTGTGGCCTCGCCCTTGCCGTAGACAAAGAAAGGATTGGCGGCCGGAATGTTGAATCCGCCGGTGCTTGGGTTGGTGCAGTTGTCGTTTCCGTCTACGCTTTTGAGGCGCATGCTGTCGGCCTTGAAAGCCCAGGTCTCCACGTTGGTGGGGATGCTCACGTCGGTTGCGTCGCCGGGATAGTACATGAGGAGACGTCCCTCGCCGAAGTCGATGGTCTCGGCATCGTCCGAAGTGAAGTGGGCCACGTAGCGGGCGGTGTCGGTTACCGCCACCTGCATCGTGGCATCGGTGGACACGGTCTGGCCGTTGAGCGTCCAGCGGTCAAACTTGGTGTTGGCAAAGTCGGCGCTTGGCGTGGCGGTCAGCGTCACGTTGTCGCCGATGTTGTTGCACACGGGGCTCACCCTGACGGTGCCCAACTCGTCTTGTCCGTTGGCGGCCCGGGCCACCACGTGGGTGAAGAGGGCGCGGAACACGCCGTTGGGATCCAGTGGCATCAGGCCGGCCACCGTGGCCGAGTCGCTGCCTCCCTGGCCGCTCGGGTCGTCGGTCACTGTGTTGTTCACGGTGAGGTAGCCGGGATTGGCGGTGGTTGCGATGGAGTCGTTGAACACGGGCTGGTCGTTTTCATCGAACTTGGCCTGGCTGAAGCCGGCCAGAATCCAGCCCTCGGCGGGCTTGGCAAAGCCGTAGACGGAACCCATCGTGCTGACAAACTTCGTCTCTGACTGGGCTCCCCACTGTATCTGGTCGGCGGCAACCTGGTTGTCCTGCGACAGATACACCTCGCCGGCACCCGTGGGCCAGGCGGTCAGCTGGCCGTAGTAGGCATACCAGGTGGAGCCGGCCTGGGCCTGAAGAGCCGTGGCCGCAAAAGCCACGAGCAGCATGATTGCTTTGTGTAAAGTAGAAAACCTTTTCATAAGCGTTCTTTTTTGAGGGTTGATAATATGGTTAATGTTTTCGTTTGCGGTACAGCAGCCCGGTGGCGGCCCCTGTGCAGAGCAGCCCGGCGAGCAGCAGCGCGCATGCCGCGGGGGTGAACCATCCGGGCTCCTGCCGTGGGCCGGCGGGCAGCAGAGCCGCCGGACGGCCGGTGATGAGGGGGCGGCTGTGTCCCGTGCTGTCGGTCAGCGTGGCGTGTTGCCAGGCCTCGGCGAGCAGGGCGGGGGTCATTTTGTCCTCGGGCTGGCCGGTCTTGTCGCCGCGTCCCAGCAGCAGAATGTCCCAAACGAGGCATGCCCACGGATCGTTTTGCGAGATATGGTGCAACACGTCGCGGTAGGTTCCGTTCAGGATGGGGGAGAGATGGTGGTAGGTCAGACGGTCGTTGGCCAGCGATTTCTCCACCATATAGATGCACATCGAGGCACAGTTCACGGCCGGATAGTCGTAGTCCCAGTGCGCCCCTGCGGCCACTTCCTGGTCCAGATTGCGCCAGAGCGTCTGCTTCTCCGCGGGGTTCAGGTTGAGCCGGTAGGCCTTGACGCCGCGCCGTTCGGCCCGGTATTGCCGGAGAAACAGCGGTGTGGGGGCAGCGGCAAATCCGGCCTTGGCCCGGTGGAACAGCAGGCTGAGCGTGGCGCCGAGGTCGGTATCCATCTCGAACGTGAAGCTGTAGTCCAACCCTTTGCTGGGGCATTCCAGCCGCAGGGCGGCGTGGCCGAAGGCCGAGTAGACCTCTCGGCCGGGCTCCACCACGAGCAGACTGGCCCAGATGAAGCCGGGCTCCAAGGCCTCGCGGGCCAGACGCGCACTGTCGGCAGCCGTCGTCGGCGGTGTCCCGACGGCTCCCCGGGCGTGCAGCGACGGTAGCCAGAGCAGGGCCACGAGCAGGAATGGCAGTCGCAGTCTACTGGGCATCGCGCACGTATCTCACGCTCATCTGGTAGCCGTCGGGCTCGGTGCTCTCGCGGCAAACCTCGTTGCGGCCGTAGAACAGCTTGCGGAAGAAGTAGAACTCGCCCTCCTTGCCCGTGTCTTTGGTGGCTGTCCAGTAGTAGGCCATCTCGCCCATGTGTCGCCAGCCCGGCATGCTCATGATGGTGTGGGCCGTGTAATAGCCGCCGAGCAGCAGGTTCAGGGCGCAGGTGTCGCCTTTCATGGTGAGCATGTTGTGGGCAATGCGCCCGCGCCATTCGCGTTGCCGGGTGTCGCTTGGGCTCATGCCCAGCTGCTGTTCCAGCTGTTGCCAGTCCTCGTCGGTGGGCAGCCGCCAGCCCTCCGGACAGGCGGCCTGGGCCCCTTTCAGGGTGTAGAGGCGGCCGTAGAGGGCCAGGTGCTTGGTGCTTCGGGGGTTCTTCTCGTAGTCTTCGGTATCGAGATACACGGTGCTTTCACTGCCGGCGTCGTACCGGTAGTTGTCGGTCATCCAGTCCTGACGGCCATACCGCACCCAGCCGTAGGTCTGCCCGTCGCGCGTGTCGGTGTAGCTGCCGGCCGCTGCGGGCTGCACTTTGGCGGGTGTGGCGTCGTCGTCGTTGCCGCAGGCCGTGAGAAAGGTCAGGCCTAAAACCGCGAGCAGCAGTGCGCTGCATGTATAAATCCTGTTCATCGTCTTGTCTTTTGAATCTTGGTGGATGGTTGCTCGGGACGCGTCAGGCCACATAGCCCAGCGCGGCCAGCACCTGGCGCACGATGGCAAACTTGGCCATCACCACCGAATACCTGCCGTAAGTGTTGGCCAGCCAGGCGTCGTCGTAGAGAATGGCCGAAGTGATGAAGGCCGAAAGATCGGAATCTTGCGAGGGGAACGAGCCCGGTGTGCCGCCCGAACTGATGAAGCCCAGCTGGGCAAGCTCGTCTGCAGAGCCCTTGATGCCGGCGCTGGTGTAGGTGCGGTTGTAGTAATTGGCGCTGTGGGCATAGAACGCACGGAAGGCGTTGGTGTTGTTCTTGGCGGCCTGTGCCACCAGCGTGTTGAGCACGCGACCGGCAAAATTCTTCTTCTGCGCCTCGGTGCGGGGACGCTGCAACAGGTAGTTGGCGGCCACGGCCACGCACCGTTCGTTGGCCACGGCATAGGGTGTGGTGGTCACTTTGTTGCTCGTCGTCACGGAAATGCGGTTGCACAGGAAGAACGAGTAGGGCTTGAGGCGCTTCGTGGCATGGGGCAGGATGTAGTCTTTGACGAACTGCGCCATCTCGGTCTGCTCTTTCTCGGTGGTGAGATACGTGAAGCTGTAGACCGAAGAGGAGTTGGAAGAGCTGCCGATGTCGTAGGCCAGGTCGATGGTTTCCGTGAAGTAGCGGGGCTGTCCGGTGATGTCTGTGCCCTGGTACACGCGCTGCAACGTGTCGTTGAACAGCAGGTAGCTGCCCGTTTCACCGAAGAATCGGCGGCGCAGGGCGGCCGTGGAGCTCTGGTCGCTGTCGGCCGGCTGGAACAGCAGCGAGGGGTTGTCATAGCTGATTGCCGGCGTGTCCTCGCTGCCGCAAGCGGCAAGAACCGTGGCGGCAACCGCCAGCAGGGAGAGGAGGTATGCTTGGGTCTTCATGCGTTGATATGCTTGTGTGGGGGTTAATACACTTTGACGGTGGTATAAGTACGCCACTGATTGCCGTTGCCGGGCATGCCGACGTTGAACTCCAGTACCTCGGTGGGCATGGGAAGCGTCCATGAAGCATCGTCCTCGGTGAGCACGAAGCGGCGCGTTTCGGTGGGTTCCTGCGAGGTATGGTTCTTATAATAGGTGTAGTCGTGGGTGATGGCGATGCGGCTTGGCTGCACGCTGCATACGCGGTAACGGCGCAGGTCGAACCAGCGTTGGCCCTCGAGCACGAACTCGCGGCGGCGCTCCTTGCGGACAAGAGCCACCAAATCGGCATCCGACACGCCGTCGAGCGATAGCTCGGGAGCCCCGGCCTTGTAGCGGGCGGCCATCTGTTGCAGCAGGGCGGCGCGGGCCTCGGCGCTGTGTCCCAGGCAGGCCTCGGCCTCGGCAAGGTTCAGATAGGCCTCCGAAGACCGTAGCCAGAAGAGCGACGACACGGGCGACTTATCGTCTTTAAGGCCGGCATAGTAGGCCTTGTAGTAGTACTCCTTGTCTGTTATGTCCAAATCCGTGTTCTTGTTGCCTACGGCACGCTTGGTGAGCCCGTGGAAAGTGCCCAAGTTCCAGAACCATTGGGCGCGGCGTTGGTCGTTGGCACTGTAAGTGTTGTACTGGTCGTCGGACACCGTGAGGCCCAGAGCACCCGACAAGAGCAGGCAGGGAACGTCGTCGCCGCCCATGGAGAAGATGTTCTCGGGATTGGTTTTTGTCATGAAAGCGGCCGAGTTGCCGTTGAGGTTCATCAGGGTGGGGTGCTCGGCAATAGCCTTTCGGGCATACTCGGCGGCCTTGTCCCAGTCCTGCATGTACAGGTAGACGCGGCTCCGCAGCAGGTGCACGGCCACGGAGTCGGCCCGATAGATGCTCTTCTTGGGCGCGGTGTACTGCGACAGACGGGTGTCGGCTTCCTGCAGGTCGGCCAGCACCTGGTCGTAGGTTTCCTGCACGGTGTTGCGGCCGAATATCCTGTTTTCCACCTCGGGCGTGGTCTTGAGCGTCACGCCCAAGTCGGTGGCGGCGGTGGAAGGACGGTAGGGTTGGCCGTAGATATTGACGAGCCAGAAGTAGTAGAAGGCGCGTAGGAAGTAGGCTTCGCCCGTTACCTTGAGGTAACCCTGCCGCTCGTCCTCGGTGGTTTGGGGCAGTTTCTCGGCCTTGGCAAGGATGTTGTTGGCCACGTTGATGGCGTTGTACACCTTAGTCCACTCGGTGTTCTCGGCATAGGCATCGGTATAGGTCTCGTTCTGCCCCGACCGCTGCTGCCACGTGTAGTAGCCGAAGATGTAGTAATGGGGCTCGTAAGCGGCGGTAGTGCCTTTGGTATTGACCTCGTGCACCTCGTCGCCGACGAGATGCAGGAACGTGCCGTAGTTCACGGCACCCACATATTCGTATTGTTCGCTCGGCTTCACGGGCATGTAGCAGCTGCCCACGAGCAGCTCGTTCATGTCTTGCCAGGAGCGCACGTAGTCCTGGTCTTGCGAGGTGGCCTCCAGAAAGTCGCCACAACCGGAGAGCAGTAGCGTGAGGGCGGCCAGGCTGCCGCCGGCCACGCTACGCCCGATATGCTTGAAAAAATGGTTCATGATGGTTGCCATGTTTAGAAGTTGATGTTGACGCTCAGCGTGTAACTGGGCGTGTCGGAGAGCTGCACCTGCGAGAATCCGCCCTGTGTGGGTGTCTGTCCGCGCAGGGCTCGGTCGCACCAGGTCTTGAGATTGTAGCCCGTCAGCGTCAGGGCCAGCCGGTCGAGCTTGAGCCGTGCCAGCTGTTTGGCCGTGAACTCGTAGGTGAGCGAGAGAGTGGAGAGCTTCACATAGTCGGCGCTTACCACGCGGGCCGAGCTGTAGTCGTACATGGTGTAGTAGTTGCCCGTGGTGACGGGGCCCGTTTTCCAGATGGTGTTCTGGTTGTCGCCCCAGTGGTTGGCATAGTACAGCCGGAAGTTGATGTTGCCGCTGCCCATGATGGCGGGGATGTTGGTCGTGGCCTCGTCGCCGGGTTTCATCCATCGGTTCATCAGGTCGCGGTTCACGTTTTGCTCCGAACTGTAGGCGGTGCTGTACTGTGCACCGGTGAATCCGTCGAACAGACGGAAGAGGCGTGTGCTGGCTCCGAAGTTGTAAAGCAGCGTGGCGCCGAGCCTCCACTGCTTGTAGGTGACGGTGTTGGAGATGCTTCCCGTGAGGTCGGGCTCGCGCTTGCCCGAGGGCGTGAGCAGGGTGGTGTAGAGGTCGTACTTGCTCGATTGCGAGAACTCCCGCTGGCGGTCCTCCAGGTCTTCAAAGATGGGGCCGCCGTCTACTGGGCTCAGTCCGAGGAACTTGTACGACCAGAACGTGCCCACGGGCTGGCCGTCGACCACGGCCGTACCGCCCAGAAAGTTGTCCAACTCGTACTCCTCGGCACCCGGCGCCGACTTAATCTTGTTGTACATCTTGCTCAGACTGCCCGAGAATATCCAGTAGAAGTTGCGCATCTTCACGGGCGTGGCGGTGAGGGTGAAGTTGAATCCGCTGTTGGTTACGGTGCCGCCGTTGATGACGTAGGAGGTGTAACCGTTGATGTCGGATATGGTTTTGTTCATGAAAGCGTCGGTGGTCTTCTTGTAATAGTACTCTGCTTCGAGCTGCAGCCGGTTGTCGAGGAGCGACGCTTCCAGGCCCACGTTGGTGCTGTGGGTCTTTTCCCAGTCGAGGTCGGGGTTGGCAAAGGCGACGACTGTCGAGGTCATCTCGTTGTAATAAGCGTCCATTTGTCCCTTGCGGATGATGAGTTCGGAGGTCTGTCCGTCGAGCATATTGCCCTGTTCGCCGTAGCTTGCCTTGAGGTTCAGGGCGTTGAGCCACTTGGGTTTCAGGCCGAAGATGCTGATGAGGTTGGCGTTGCCCGACACCGACCAGATGGGCAGCAGGTTCTCGTTGCTGCGCGAACCGAACTTGTTGGAGCCGTCGAAGCGTCCGTTCACATTGGCCGTGAAGAGGTCGCGGAAGCTGTAACTCAGCGTGGCATAGGCCGAAAGGATGTTGCTTCGCGTGTCGGTGATGGTGGGTGTGTTGGTCTGCATCCAGTTCCAATAGGTGGTGTAGCTGGTGGGAATGTTGGTGGCAAACGAGCGTCCGCGGTCGGCGTAGTAGCCGCGTTGAGTGTAGGAATCGCCCGTGTAGTGGCTGCCGCTGGCCTCGAAACCGAGGGCCACGTTGACGTTGTGCTGCATCAGCGGCCCGAAGTATTTGTTGTAGTTGCCCTGCAGGCGCGTGGTCCAGCCCACGGTTTTGTTGGTTTGTCGGCCGAACTGTCCGCCGTAGGGCAGGTTGCTGTCCGAGGGAATCTCCTCGCCGTACTCGGCCCGTCGCAGCGAGCCTACGTAGTGGCTCTGCTCGCCCCACCAGTTCTCGATGGTGGCGTTCTGCACGTTGGCCGACACGACGGCATTGAAAAACAGCTCGTCCAGCGGCTGGTAGCGCAGGTTGAGCGTGGTGGTCACGGCACCGGTGTTCTGGCGTATGGAGCTGTTGTCGAGCTCGTTGAGCACGTTGAAGCGCAGGTATCCGTTGTATGTGCCCTGCCCCTCCCGCTGGTAGTAGTAGTAGCTGCCGTCAGCGTTGTAGGCGGGGATGGTGCGGCTGGTGTGGTACGCATAGTCGATGGGGTTCACCTCGGTCTGGTTGTATTTGCGCTTGTTCAGATAGCCGTTGATGTTCATTTCGAACTTGAACTTCGAGCTCAGGTCCAGATCCACCTTGGCCATGGCCGTGTAGCGGTCGTTCATATTGTTGTCGATCACGTCGTCCGAGCTGGTGTAGCCCACGGAAGTGTAGTAGCGTGCTTTCTCCGAACCGCCCGAGACACTCACGCTGTGGTCGTGCGAGAAGGAGTTGTGGGTCAGGATGTCGAACCAGTCGGTGTTACGCGTTTCCATCTGCTGCACGCGTCGCTCGAACTCCTCCTGCGTGATGAGGCCCGAGTAAAGCTGGCTCAACGCCTCCTCGTAGCCCACCTTGGCCATGCCCGAGGGGTAGACGTAGTGTTGTGCGGCGAGGTACTGCGAGAACTGCACGCGCTCCGAGGAGTTCATCAGGTTGATCTTGCTGTCGGTGTAATAGGGCCGCTTGCGCAGGGTGAACTGTCCGGTGTAGCTCACGATGGCCTTGCCCTCGCGGCCGCTCTTGGTGGTCACCACGATGACGCCGTTGGCCGCGCGCGTGCCGTAGAGGGCCGTGGCGGCGGCGTCCTTGAGCACGTCGATGCGCTTGATGTCCTGCGGATTGATGCCGGCGATGGCGTTTCCGATGCGGTTAATGTAGTCGGGGTCGTTGAGCACGTCGGACGTGAGCTCCACGGGGTCGGTGATGATGATGCCGTCTACCACCCAGAGGGGCTCGCGGTTGCCCACGAGTGTCGAGGTGCCGCGGATGCGAATCTTGCTTGTAGCGTTGATCTCGCCCGAGCCGGTGAAAGAGATGAGGTCGGGAATCTTGCCCTCAAGCATCTTTGAAATGTCGCTCACGCCGCCTATTTCGAGCTCGCTCATGTCCTTGGACGTGACCGACGAGGTGAGGTTGCGGCGGTCGAGCTGCTGGTAGCCGGTGATGACTACACCCTCCAGCGTCTCGCTGGCATCCTCCATGGCGACGAGGCATGCGTCCTTGTAGTTGCCCGACCAATGGGCTGGTTTCATGCCGATATAGGTGATGTCCACGGTGATGCGGTCGCTCTTGGCGCGGAGACTGAACTTTCCATCCACGTCGGTCACCGTGGTTTCGTTGTGGGTCTTGTCTTTCACGATGGCGCCGGTCAGTGGCTCTCCCTTGTCGTCCACCACGATGCCCTCCAGCCTCCGTTCGGGCTCGTTCTGGGTTTGGGCGGTGGCGGGGACGGTGAGAAAAAGTGCGAGGAGAAACGTGATGGCGGCGGCCATACGTCCTATAGAACTTTTTTGCATATCAAAAAAACCAAACTTGTATTGCTAACACTTATCGAAACACACTGCAAAGTTATGCAATCTATTTCAAATAAACATGAAATAGGCTGAAAAGATGATAAATTTTAACCCTGGACGGGCCGTAAACGTAGAGTTGAACAGAATGGGATGGGGTCTCCGGAACGCCGCCGCGGGTGCGCAATGGGGCAGTGTCGGGTGTACGACAGAGCTGCGGCGGCGTTGCGGCTGCGGCGTAGGGGCCCTGCGTTTGCGCCGTAACGGCGTGGCGTTTGCGGTGAAATCGCGCGGCGTTTGCGCCGTGATCGCGATGCGTTTACGGCGCGATGGCCGGGCCTGAAAAGCATGGCGGCTGTGTGAACCGGTGAAGTTCACACAGCCGCGAAAGGAAGAACGGGGACGGGCCGCGGCGTGACGGGCCGGCGGCCGGCGGGTCAGGCCACGGCCTCGGCCATCTCGCCGAGCTTGCGCCAGATGTTGAGGAAGGTCTGGTGGTCCACCTTTTTCTCGCATTTCACCACGATGCCGGCATCGCGCAGCACGTCGAAGGCTTGCTGTGAAATGATGTCGGCATAGACCTCGGCCACGCCGCCGTCCACCATCATGCGGGCGGCGGAACGGCCTACGGCCTTGACGGCCAGCTTGGCGTCGAGGAAGAGCTCGGGCTCTTCGTTGATAAGGTTGTAGAGACGGCGCACTCCGTGACCATTGAAAGTGCGGATATTGCCCTCGTGTAAAATCACAAGCGAGCACTGTTCAATATGTAGGGTGTCGATCAATTCCTGCATCATAGGTCTGTAATTTTATGGGTTTCCTATGCGGCAAATATAGCGATTATTTCCCTAAACGGTGTCATGTAAAGCGAAAAATGCCGTCATCGCGTCAAGTTGGGCGGATATAGTCGTGCAGCGCATCGACATATTGCGCGAAAGCGTCGCGTCCCTGGGGGGTCATGCGGCAGAGCGTGCAGGGCCGCCGGCCGCGGAATGTCTTCTCCACGTCGATGTATCCGGCCTTGGCCAGCTTGTCTATCTGGATGCTTAGATTGCCTGCCGTGGCCCCCGTCTGCGTGCGCAGGTAGGGGAAGTCGGCCTCCGTGACGTCCAGAAGTATCGACATGACGGCCAGTCGCAGCTCGCTGTGGAGCAGGGGATTGAGGGGTTGAAACATGGCGATTGGGATTTAGACACGGGTTTTCCATTGGAGATAGAGGCCGGGAACGATGAGCCCCGCCACGGCCATGCCGGCGATGAGTAGCATCTCGGACGCGCCGCTGATGTAGCAATCGGCGATGAGACAGAAGATGCCGAGCAGTATGCCGCAGAAGGCGATCAGCCGTTTGTTCAGCAGAAAGCCCGACACGGCGGTGGCCATGCCCATGAGCAGGGCCAGCGTGCCGGCGAATGGAAGGGACTTAATGGGCTGTGCCACGCTGGAGGCCAGCGTGCCGGCGGCAAACAAGCCCAAGGCGAAGAAGCAGAAAGTGAGCCACGTCTTGCCCAGCATGACGGGCACGAAGCCGGTGGCGTGGACGGTGGAGCGGCGGTCGAGCAGGTAGTTGAGCCCGAAGCCCACGGCCGTCATGGCCAGCCACAGCAGGTTCCACACGGGGCCGCCGCAGTGTTGCCACAGGTGGCCCACCACGAGGGCGGTGACGAAAACAAGGCTGCCCCAGAGCAAAAGGGGCTTGCCCATCTGGCGGGAGAGCGTCTGGCGGCTCTCTTCGATGTGTTTGCGGATGAGCTCGAGACTGCGCTCGGCGGTCATTTCAGGATGTTGGGTGTTCATAATGGCATGGTGTTGATGGGTGAGTAATCTGGTTCTCGTGCATGTGCCACGAGGTTCTCGGACCTCGGCCGACGGGATCCGCGCCCGCGTTGACCCTTGAACACTGCAAATATAAATAAGTTTATAATATAAACCAAACGTTTTGCCGAAAATCTTTCACGGGAAGCTCATTTTTAACAAATGGGGGGCAGATGGAACGAAAACTGCGTCGCGGCATGGCCTTTGCCATGCCGCGACGCAGGGACGGGGGAGTGGGGAAAGCCCGGGGGCGGTTATTTCTTGTTGCCGAAGTCGGCCGGAATCTCGCCCCACAGCTTGGTTTCCCATTTAATAATAGGTGTGGTGACGGTGTGGGTGCGGAGCCATTGCTCGGCGCGGGCAATGATTTGGTAGAGCGGTTCGGTCGTGGCATTGCGCTTCAGCTTGGTTTTACACTGCTTCTTGCGCACCCAGAGGATGGCGTTGTACGAGTCGGAATAGATCGCCTTGTCGGTGACGCCGCGCCTCTCCAATAGGGCCAACGCATGCACAATGGCCAGAAATTCGCCGATGTTGTTGGTACCGTGCATGGGTCCGAAGTGGAACACGCGCTCGCCCGTCTGCAGGTCGACGCACTGGTATTCCATGGGTCCCGGATTGCCGGAACAGGCTGCGTCGACGGCCCAGGCCCCGGTACCCCCCACCGGCCCCCCTACAAAGGGAGGCGGGCCGGAGGGCCCCGGCACCCCCTTCATGCCCCCCTTGGTTGGGGATGATGGGGAGGACGCGCCCTGACCACACCCGGATGCGGTGCAGTTATTGGGCTGGGGGTATGAGGTTTTCATGTTCTTGCTGATGTCTTTGGTTTGCCGTCCCTGCATTTACATACGTTCGGGCACCTCGATGCCCAGCAGATCCATGCCGTTTTTGATGGTCTTGGCCACGTTCTGGGCCAGCACCAGACGCGTGGTTTTCTCCCTGTCGGTGTCGGCGCTCAGGATGCTGTAGTCGTGGTAGAACTGGTTGAAGTCCTTCGTTAGCTCGTAGCAGTAGTTGGCAATGCCGGCCGGATTGTAGTTCTCGCCGGCGTCGCGCACGGCCGTCTTGAACTCGTCCATCTTCTGGATGAGCTTCACCTCCTTGTCGTTGAGCGGTGCGTCAGCGGGTAGGGAGGCGGGGATGGCGATGCCCTCGGCCGCGGCCTTGCGCATGATGGAGCGGATGCGGGCGTGCGTGTACTGGATGAAAGGCCCCGTGTTGCCGTTGAAGTCGATCGACTCTTCAGGGTTGAAGAGCATGTTCTTGCGGGCGTCCACCTTGAGAATGAAGTATTTCAGGGCGCCCATGCCCACGATGCGCGCAATGTCCTGCCGCTCGTCCTCGGTCATGTCCTTGAACTTGCCCAGCTCTTCGCTCATGCGTCGCGCGTCGTCGACCATGGTGGCGATGAGGTCGTCGGCGTCGACTACGGTGCCCTCACGGCTCTTCATCTTGCCATTGGGCAGTTCCACCATGCCGTAGGAGAAGTGCACCAAGTCCTTGCCCCACTTGAATCCGAGGCGGTCGAGCAGGATGGAGAGCACCTGGAAGTGATAGTTCTGCTCGTTGCCAACCACGTAAATCATCTTGTCGATGGGGAAATCGCGGAACCGCAGGTCGGCCGTGCCGATGTCCTGCGTCATGTAAACACTCGTGCCGTCGGAGCGCAACAGCAGCTTTTGGTCGAGTCCTTCGTCGGTGAGGTCGGCCCACACGCTGTTGTCTTCCTTTCTGAAGAAGAGCCCTTTGGCGAGTCCTTCCTCCACTTTCTTCTTGCCTTCGAGGTAGGTGTCCGACTCATAATAGATCTTGTCGAAGCCCACGCCCAGTGCCTTGTAGGTCTCGTCGAAGCCGGCGTAGACCCAGTTGTTCATCTTTTGCCACAGTGCCCGCACCTCGGGGTCGCCCTGTTCCCACTTCACGAGCATGGCATGGGCCTCGCGAATGAGCGGCGCTTCGGCCTTGGCTTTCTCTTCGGCCTGCTCCCCGGACAGGCCGTCGGCCAGGTATTGCTGCTTCAGCCGCGCCACCTCCTCGCGGTAGTGCTTGTCGAAGGCCACGTAGTAGTCGCCGATAAGATGGTCGCCCTTCTTGCCGGTAGACTCCGGAGTCTCGCCGTTGCCCCATTTGAGCCAGGCCAGCATCGACTTGCAGATGTGGATGCCGCGGTCGTTTACGATGTTGGTTTTCACCACGCGGTTGCCGTTGGCCTCCATGATGCGCGCCAGGCTCCAGCCCAAAAGGTTGTTGCGCACGTGGCCGAGGTGGAGCGGCTTGTTGGTGTTGGGCGATGAATATTCCACCATGACGAGCTTGCTCTCGGGGCCGACGGGCCGCTTGCCGTAGTCGGCGTCGGCATGAATGTCGTTGAGCAGGCCCACCCAGGCCTCGGTGGCGACGACCAGGTTGAGGAATCCTTTCACCACGTTGAACGCGGCCACGGCCGGGCAGTCGCGCTGCAGGGCCTCGCCAATTTCGCGTGCAGTGTCTTCGGGCTTCTTATGCGAGATTTTCAGAAAGGGGAAAACCACCAGTGTAAGATTGCCTTCAAAGGTTGCCTTTGTCTTTTGCAGCTGCACCGAGCTCTGGTTCACGTCCTGTCCATAAAGCTCCCGAACGGCCTTGATGACCGCGGAGCCGATTTCCTTTTCAATATTCATCGTTGCCGTGTAATGTTGTTGTAATCCGAATGTTGCGTGCAAAGTTACGAAAAAGAAGAGACAAATGGGGCTGCCGCGACGGTTTTTTGGCGCAATCGTTGCGCGCTTAGCCCGTTTTTGTTTAATTTTGTAGGCACAACAACGACTATGGATTCGACAAGCAAAAGGGGCAAGCCGCTGTCGCGTACCGCCCGCGACTATGCCGTCATCACCGTGGGCATGCTGATCGGTGTGGTGGGTTTCAACCTGTTTCTGCTGCCCAATCAGATCACCACGGGCGGTACCATGGGCATCGCTTCGATTGTTTATTGGGGCACGGGCATTCCGGCACAGCACGTCTATTTCGTGCTCAACGCCGTGCTGCTGGCCGGTGCCCTGCGTGTGTTGGGCTGGCATTTCTGCGCCAAAACCATCTGGGCCGTTGTGGTGTTCACCGTGGGCTCCACCCTGCTGCAGCTCTGGGTGGGCCCGGAATGGCACCTGCTGGCCGACCAGAAGTTCATGGCCTGCATCGTGGGCGGCGTGTTCCTCGGCACCAGTATAGGCCTGGGTCTCTCGGCCGGGGGTAGTACGGGCGGATCCGACGTAGTGGCGGCCATGGTGCACAAGTACCGCGACGTATCGTTGGGCCACGCCATTCTCTTCTTCGACCTGGCCGTCATCACGTCGAGTTACGTGGTGCTACGCGACTGGGAGAAAGTGATCTACGGCTACGTGCTGCTGTTCATCGTGTCGTTCTGCGTGGACTATGTGGTCAACTCGCTGCGGCGCAGCGTGCAGTTCTTCATCGTCTCCGACCGTTATCAAGAGATTGGAGAGGCCATCAACAAGATTGCCGACCGCGGCTGCTCCACGCTCAACGGCAACGGTTTTTATTCCAAAAAAGACATCAAGGTGCTCTTCTGCATTGCCAAGAAGAGCGAGTCGGCCTTTATTTTCGACCTCATCGACGAGATCGACCCCGACGCTTTCGTGGCCCAGAGCGACGTCATCGGCGTTTATGGGCGCGGGTTTGACCGCGTGAAGGGGCACAAGAAGATCAGCCTCAACGAAATCAACGAGAAGCTGGGCAACACTCCTTGAACTTCTTTCCACGGTTCATCCCGTATTAATTCAAAATTCAGAATTCAAAATTCAAAGTTTTGCATCGTGATGGTTGGGCGACGGCTGTGTGGCAGTTTGCCTACGGTTGCGTTACGGTTGCGTTACGGCTGGGCCACGGCGGCGGCCTCCTGCCGGCGGCTCAGGTGGCGGTAGAGCAGCCAAAAGGCCGGCATGAGGAACGCGTCGGCGGCCACCCAGGCCACCGGGTCGCCCAGGCACACGCCCGTAAAGGCCAGTGCCGGCACCAGCCAGAGGCTCACGCCGCAGCGCGCCAGCATCTCCATCACGCCCGAGAGCATGGACAGATTGCTGTAGCCCAGCCCCTGAATGCTGTAGCGCAGGATGGTGAGCAGCCCCAGGGCAGGGTAGAAATAGTTGGCCACGCGCATGAAGAGGGCCGCGTTGTCGATGACAGTCTGCTCGCCGCCATCGACAAAAAGCATCATCATCTCGTCGGCAAAGGGATAGATGACCAGCACGGTGAGCACGAAATAGCCCAGCATGATGCGGATGGCCGACCGCACGCCCAGCCTGATGCGCGGCAGGGCGTGGGCCCCGATGTTCTGTCCGCAGTAGGTGGCCATGGCCACGCCGATGTTCTCGAACACGCAGGTGAAGAGGTATTTGATGCGCATGGCCGCCGTGAACGAGGCCACGTAGACCGTGCCCAGGGCGTTGTTGGCGCTCTGCAACATCATGATGCCGATGCCGGTGATGCTGAATTGCAGTCCCATGGGCACGCCGTTGTTGAGCAGGATGCTGATTTTCTTGTTGTCGAAACGCCGCTCCTCGCCCCGGGGCAGCAGCATTTGCAGGCTGCGCCGGATGTAGATCCAGCAGAGCAGGGCCGAGAAACCCTGTGACAGCAGCGTGGCCACGCCGGCCCCCGGCACGCCCAGCCCGAGGCCCAGAATGAGTGCCACGTCGAGCAGGATGTTGAGCAGCGACGAAAAAATGAGGAAGAAGAACGGCTGGCGGGAGTTGCCCAGGGCGCGGATGAAGCCGGCCTGCAGGTTGTAGGCCATGGTGAAGGGGATGGCCACGAACTGTAGGAAGAGGAAGATCCAAGCGTCGGCCATGATGTCGGCAGGCGTGTTGACCAGTGCCAGAATCCGGCTGCACAGGGCGCAGGTGAGCAGCGTGATGACCACAGACTGCACTGCTGCGATGCGCAACGCGTTGGCTACGTAGGCCCGCATCTTGGTGTAGTCCTTGGCTCCGAACGCTTGGGCGATGGGGATGGCATAGCCCGCGCACGAGCCGTTGCAGAAGCCCATCACCAGAAACATCACCGACGACGACGCGCCCACGGCGGCCAAGGCCTGCACGCCTATCCAGCGGCCCACGATAGCAGCGTCTGCAATCAGATACAACTGCTGCAGAATGTAGCCCAGTATCAGGGGCAAGGCAAAGCGCAGAATGTCTCTTGTGGGCGAGCCCACGGTCATGTCGTTGGTGTTGCTCATGGTCGGGAGCGGGGTTCAGAGGTGGGCAATGATGCTCGGCACGGCGTGGCCGAGCTGCCCCAGAATCATGTCCATCTTTTGTCGGCGGCCGATGGAGTACTCCGAGCCGTGGGTGTCGAGGAAGTCGAACAGGCGGTAAGCTTTTTCGAGCAGCACGTGGCGCAGGGGCGGCTGCTTGGTGTTGCCCTCGGCATACCACAGTTCGGCCAGCATCTCCAGCCGTCCCTGCTGTCGGTCGGGCTCCCATTGCTCGCGGGCGTAGGCTATGGCTTCTTCGGGCGTGAGGTTGCGCAGGTCGTCGTAATCGCCCACATATTGGCGGTAGAGGTCGCGCAGCTCGTCGTCGGTGCGACGGCCCTCGTCTTTCTCGAGAAAGCGTTGCAGGGCTGCCATGAACTCCTCGATGAGCCGGATAAAATAGTCGCGTTGTAGCATAATCAGGGTTTGTCGGTGATGAATTTCGGGGCAAAGGTAGCAATGAAATCGGAGAAACGCAGTGCTTTGCTCCGATTATTTTCCTTGGTAGCCGGATAAAATAAACGCCGTGGTTGCTCGTTGTGAGTGCAAGGAACACTTAGAACAGACGTCAATCATGGGCAACCCTACAACCGACATCGCCGTCGTGGGCGGCGGTGCAGCCGGATTTTTTGCCGCCATTGCCGCCCGGCGCGCCAATGCCGCGGCCCGCGTCACCCTCTTCGAGCGGGCCGCCAAGGTGCTGGCCAAGGTCGAAGTGACGGGCGGCGGCCGCTGCAACCTGACCAACAGCTTTGCCGGCATCACCGACCTGAGCCAGGCTTACCCCCGTGGGCACAAGCTGATGAAGCGGCTATTCAAGACTTTCGACCACGAGGACACCTGCCGCTGGTTTGAGGAAAACGGGGTGCCGCTGGTGACGCAGCCCGACGAATGCGTCTTCCCCCGGGCGCAGGACGCGCATGCCGTCATGGACTGCCTCACGCGGCAGGCCGCCCGCCTCGGGGTGACCGTCTGCTGCCACAGCTGCCTCACTGACATGCAGCCCATGCCCGACGGCTGTCTGGAGCTGCACTTCCAGAACGGCATGCGCCGCGTTTTCCACCGCGCCATCGTCACAACGGGCGGTTCGCCCCAAGCCCGCGGCCTGTACTATCTGGAGCGCATGGGGCACAGGGTGGAGCCGCCCGTACCGTCGCTCTTCACCTTTAATATATGTGACCGTAGCTTCCGCGACCTCATGGGGACGGTGGTCGACCCTGTCGAGGTCTCCATCCCCGGCACCAAGCTACGCGCCCGTGGTGCCCTGCTTGTGACCCACTGGGGTGCGAGCGGCCCGGCCATCCTGAAACTCTCGTCGTATGCGGCCCGCTGGCTGGCCGAACATGACTATCGGGCGCCGCTGGCCGTATGCTGGACCGCCCGGCTCGCCCGGCAGGAGGTCGAAGAGACATTGGCCGGAATCGTGGCCGCCAACCCGCGCAAGCAGCTGGGTTCGCTGCGGCCTTTCGGGCTGCCGTCGCGCCTTTGGCTTTATCTCATAGGCAAAATGGGTCTTGAGCCCACGAAGCCGTGGGGCGAGACGGGGAGGAAAACGCTCAACCGCATGCTGGAAATGCTCGTGAACGACCAGTACACCATAGCCGGCAAGGGCAGCTACCGCGACGAGTTTGTGACCTGCGGCGGCGTGAGCCTCAAGAGCATCGACCCCAATACGCTGCAGAGCCGCGTGTGCCCTGGCCTGTATTTTGCCGGCGAGGTGCTCGACATCGACGCCATCACGGGCGGCTTCAATCTGCAGGCTGCCTGGACCACGGGCTATGTGGCCGGGCAGATGGCGGCTGGCATCAAGCCCTGACAGGCTTGTAAATAAGGGGTATCAAGTAACCTTTTCTTTTTATTCTCTTGCAAATCTCAAAACAAAGGGCTATATTTGCAATATGAACAAATAAACGGGAGGATGGCAATGAATACGAATAACACCACAATGGACAGCTTTTTCTTGGAAATACCCAGGGCCGATAGTTCATTATTGAAATCACTTGTTAAGCGCATGGGGTGGACGGTACATAAGACTACAGCCAAGAAAACTGCCTACGAACAGGCGCTTGACGACAAGGAGCATGGCCGTATCAAGGAATATGCCAATGCAGATGAGCTGTTTGCCAAATTGAATATCTGATGGCATATAGACTCTTGACCACGCACCAGTTTGAGAAAGACCTCAAACGGTGCAAGAAACGCGGACTGCCCATGGACAAACTCAAGGAGGTTATCAATGAGCTTGTTGCCAAAGGTAAAGTGTCTGCCGGTTTCAAACCTCACTTGCTTCATGGTAATAGGGGTGGGCAGTGGGAATGCCACATACAGCCTGACTGGTTGTTGATATGGGAACAAAACGATACAGAGCTGACCTTACTCATGCTGAATACAGGAACACATGCTGATTTGTTTGGCAAAACAAAAAGATAACATCAAATGAGCAATCATTTGATGTTTTTTTAATAACAGTCCCCTGGCTCCCCGCGTTCACTCCATGGTGCAGCGCAGGGGCTGGGTGATGGCTTCGAGCGTCTCCTGTGCACGCAGCTGCCATGCTGCGAACGTGCGCACATCGGCAGAACTCCATGCCGACCCGAAGTAATAGACAAATCGGGACTGCGGCCGGTAGGTGGCGATGCCCACGGCATTGCCCGCAATGTCGTCGGCCTCGTGCGATGCCATCAGCCGCGTCTTCACGGCAGTGTCGGGGAAGAGCACACCCACGTAGACCCGGCACCCCAGCTTGTCGGGGCGGTCGGTGGGGTCGGCATAGAGCACGGCATGCGGCGTGAGCGTGAGCGACTGCGTGTCAGCCGTGTGCACCACCACTCCGGCGGCGAGCGGCATGGGCTGCGTGAGCCTCTCGTACCACAGCTCGCAGCGGTTGAAGTTGGACCCGCGGTCGAGCGAAATCACGCGGTGTTCGGTAACGCCCACATCGCCGCCCACGGTCTTCGGCTCAAATGTCAGCTCCAGCGTGAAGCGCAGAGGACCATTGTCGAGAATGCGGTACCGGCGGTAACAATAAGGGAAGAGCAACCTGTCGTCCTGCACCAGGGCCGGTGCACCGCAGCCCAGAGACGGCCCCACGGCATAGGCATCGAGGCCGTCGCCGTGGTCAAGATGGAATGAGGCAAGGCGGTAGATCGAGTCGGCAAGGTGCTGCGTCCCGTCTATCTTCTTGCATTCGTTGCGGTAATCGAAGCCGAATCGGTCCATGAGGTATCGGTGTTCCAGTATGGGGGTGGGCACGCATTTGGTCCACACGTCAATGCCGTAGGCTTTCTCGCCCGCCCGTTGCAGCGAAGGCCCGTAGACGCGGTATGCCCCACGGTCGTTCTCCCATGCGATGTCTTCCGCGCGGTTGGGGAAGTAGTTGCCGCCCACCCATGCGGATACGGGTGCCGTGGGGCTGCCCTCCTTGACGGTGAGCGAGGTGGTGGTGCCGGGTCTCACTGACACGTAGACCAGAAACTTGCCGTCGTGGGTCAGCTGGCAGGGCGCATCCTGCCCGAAAGCATTCAGCACGCGCAGCCGGGTCTTCCCGTCAGTTCCCATCTTCTGCCGCAGGGCGGCGGCATCAAGTTCGACCACCTCTTCGCGCTGATCGGAAGACGGGGAGGTGAAACGCAGGGTTACGTCCCGGGCGTTTGCCGCCATGGCCAAGGCCAGACAGAGGGAGAGCAAAAGCATTCTTTTCATAAATAGGTTTTTGTTAGTGTTGTTTCATGAATGGTTTTCCCGGCTGCCGGTGGCTTCCGGCGACGGGCTGTTCCCGGCTTTGGGCTGATGGCCCTTGCGGTAAGCCGATGGCGACACTTTGTAATACTCCTTGAAACACTTGCAGAAGTATCGCCCCGTGCTGAATCCGCAGTCCAGCGCCACGGCTTCCACGCTCTTGCCCTGCTCGCTGTGCAGCATGGCGGCTGCCTTGCGGAGCCTCATGTTGAGCAGAAAACTCTTGGGAGTCTGGCCCGTCAGGCTCTTCCACTTGGTGAAGAGCGATGTGCGCGAGAGCCCCACCTCCTGTGCAAAGACGTCGACATTGAAGTCGGAGTCGGTGATGTGGTCGTCGATCACCCGCATGGCCTTGTCCACAAGTTGCTTGTCCAGAGGGTTGGTGGCCAGCAGGTCGGCCTGTGTGTGCGGGTGTTCGCTGAATTTGCGCTGCAGCATGCGGCGGGTATTGACAAGATTGTTGCAGCGCGAGATGAGAATGTCGGTGTTGAAAGGTTTGGTGATATAGTCGTCGGCTCCCGTGCGTAGGCCCTCCAGTGCCTGCTCGGTGGCCGTTTGGGCCGTGAGTAGCACCACGGGGATGTGGCAGATGCTGAAGTCGGCCTTGATGGCTCGGCACAGCTCTATGCCTGTCATGCGCGGCATGAGCACGTCGGTTATTACGATGTCGGCCTCTGCGCTGTGCAGGTCGTCGAGTGCCTCCACGCCGTCGATGGCTGTGGTGATACGGTAGAATGGAGCGAAGACCCGGGCCAGCATGCTGCGCAGGTCGTCATTGTCTTCCACGATGAGGATGGCGGGGCGTTGTTCCTTGCCGTCGGCAAGTGGGGCCTCACCGGCCGTCCTGCTGTTGTTGGGCAGGGCCGGGGCGGGTTTCCATTGGGCGGCGGCTCCTCTGTCGGGATGCGTCGCAACGGGGCCGCCGGCAGCGTGAGGAGCGTCTTCGGCCGCCAGCGTGACGATGAAGCGGGAGCCCTTGCCCTCCTCGCTTTCCACCCTTATTGTGCCTTGGTGCAGTTCCACGATGCCTTTGGTCAGTGCCAAGCCGATGCCTGTACCAAGTCCCGAGGAGATGGAGTCTGAGCGATCGGCCTGATAGAAGCGGTCGAATATCCGGTCGATGTCTTTGGCCGGTATGCCCTCGCCGGTGTCGGCCACGGTCAGGGTCGCCGCAGGCTTGCCGTCGAGAGGCTTGTCGGGCACATGGCAGTGCAGACCCACGGTCACCGTCCCCCCCTGCGGGGTGTGCTTCAGGGCGTTGGCCATGAGGTTGTTGAGGACTTTCTGCATCTGTGTGGCATCAAAGGCACAGAAGATGTCCGCCTCGTCGTGCTCGAAGTACATGGAGATGCCTTTGCTCTGCGCATACTCCCTGAAGAGCAGGAATGTCTCGTTGACAAACGAGGTGAAGTTGGCCGTCTTGAGGTGCACCTGCATCTTGCCCTGTTCCTGCTTGCGGAAGTCGATCATCTCGGAAATGAGCGAGCGCAGCTGGATGCTTCCCTTATAGATGTCGAGCAGACGGGCGTAGACCTCCGGCGGGAAATTGCGGGAGCCGAGCAGCATCTCGCTGTAGCCGATGATGAGCGTGAGCGGGGTGCGTATCTCGTGGGAAATGTTGGTGAAGAAGCGCAGCTTGGACTCGTTCATGGCCACGATGTCCCGGGCATGCTGCCGTTCATAGCTCAGCGAGGCGTTCAGTTTGACGCGCTCGCGGTACTCCCTGGCCATATAGACAATGGCACTGATGAGCAGGAGCGTCCATATCAGCTTGGCCCACCACGAGGCATACCATGGCGGCAATACCTGAATGTTGAGCTGGGATTCGGGAATGTCGGGGCGCAGCGAGCGCAGTTCCAAGGTGTAATGGCCGGGTTTGAGGTTGAAGTTGAGCAGGGTCTGGCCGAGCTGCACCGCCGTCCACTTGGCCGATGAGCCGACAAGGCGGTATTGCAATTCGTCGTGATTGCTCTTGAGATAGTTGGAGGTGGCTATCTCGATGGCAAAGGAAGACTGGTCGCTGCTGAGTTTCAGTGTCTTGGTAAACTCCAGGGTGGCATCCAGTATGCCGGTGCTGTCGAGTGGCTGCACAGGCTTCCCGTCCAGATAGAGATTGGCAAACTTGAGTCTGTAAGGGGCTATGGGCTTGTGGAGCGCTTTCTCAGAGAACGAGAGCATGCCCTGAACGCCGCCGAGCCATACCGTGCCCTGCGGCCCCACGTAAAGCCCGTTCTCGTTGATGGTGGCCAGTGGGAAGCCGTTGACGCGTCCGTAGTTGCGGCAGGTGCGTGCGTGGATGTCGAGCACGCTGAAGCCCTCGTTGGTGATGAGCAGCAGGTTGCGGGCATTGAGTGTCGAGGCATGCACGCCATAGACACAGTTGCTGGCAAGGTGGGCATTCTGGGCATCGAAGTTCTCGAAACGGGATTCCTGCGCATGCCACAGGTCGAGTCCGCCCCCTGCCGTAGACACCCAGATGCGTCCGCGTGGGTCAACGTAAATGTTGTTCACGTGGTTGTTACTCAGCGTCCGCCGGTCGGACGGATGGTGACGGTAGCAAATGAGCCGCTTGTGCCTGGGCGAGAAGCAGAACACGCCGGCCCGCTCGGTGCCTATCCACAGCTGGCCTTTGCCGTCGACGGCCACGCTGGAGACAAGCTGGATGAGCCGCCCGAGCCGTGTGTCGGCAAAAAGCCGGCGGCAGGAGCCCGTGTGGGGATCGAAAAGGCATACTCCCTGTTGTGTTGCCAGGACGAGCCGGTGGCCCCACGGGCGGATGTCGCGCACGATGTCGGAGGGCAGTGACGACGGGTCGCCCGGCCGGTGACGAAACACGGTGACCCGGTGGGTGTGGATGTCCATGCGGTCGAGGCCACCCAGATGGGTGCCTATCCACAGGCACTTGCGCCGGCGGTCATACCACAGAGCCTTGAGATTGTTCTGTGAGAGTCCGGATTCTCCGAAGCGGAACCATTGGAAGCGTCCTGTCTGGTGGTCGAGCATGTCCAGGCCGCCGCCCTCGGTGCATATCCAGAGATGCCCCTCGTCGTCTTCAGTCATGCGGCCCACGATGGGGCTGGAGAGCCCTTTGGTGCTTTCGTCCGACGTGCGGTAGAGCTGGTAAATGTTGTAGCCGGCATTGAAATAGTTGACGCCGCCGAAGTAAGTACCCACCCAAACGGTGCCTTGGCGGTCGCATACCAAAGACCATACCGAGGCATTGCTTAGGTTTCCCTCCTTGCCGTCGGCCGTGAGCACGCGTGTCTGTCGTGTCTGTGGGTTGTAAACGCTCAGGCCTCGGAATGTGCCTATCCAGATGTTGCCTTGGTGGTCCTCGCAGAAAGTGCGTACAAAGTTGGAGGGAATGCTGCTTCCGGGGCTTCTCGAATTGTGCACGCGTCCCTGCGGCCCCACATGGTAGTAGCCCTCTTCCCATGTTCCTATCCATACGCCCCGGTGGGAATCCTCGAAAAACGAAGTCACGCGCCCCTGCCCTATGCGGTGCAAGGGTGGGGTGGGGCGTACCGCACTCACGTGGGGTGGGAACACGAGGGCTCCGGCATCTGTGCCTACCCACATTCGCCCCCGGCTGTCGAAAAAGAGGTCGGTGGCTGTGCGTCCTTTGTCCAGCATGCGGCACAGGGTGCGTTTGGCAAGGCTGTCGTCGAACCGGTAGATTCTGTTGCCTACGGCCACATATAGATTTTTGTGGAATGCGATGGCACTGACATCATCGGAGACTATGGTGCGGAAACGGCGTGTACGCAGGTTCATACACGCCACCCCCTCTGTGCAGAGCAGGAAGAGCCGTCCGCGGCCGTCGCCAGTGATGCGTTCAATGCTGTTGGACGGGAGGCTGTAGGGATGGTCTTTCTCTTTCTTGAAAACAGAGATACGGTTGCCATTGAAGTGATTCAGCCCCTCGCGGGTTGCAATCCAGAGCTCGTCGTTCTCGTCCATATAGAGACTGTTCACGGTGATCTGCGAAAGTCCGCCCTCTGGCGTGAGGTATGAGAAAGAGATGCCGGGAGCTGCACCGGCATGGCTCTCCATGCCAAGGAGGAGCCACAATATAATAAGGTGTAGATATCTGATGGGTGTCATATAGGATTCGATACTCGCAAAATTATAAAAAATATGGTGAAAGGCCACACGAATACGGTACTTTTGTACGTTTTTGGACATATTTTGAACAGAATTAGCCCCTCGTATTTTATAGAGTGCGTACCTTTGTGGCAATCGTAAACAATCTCTAACTTATTGTAAATCCAGCCATGCAAAAACTGAAGAAAGCGATTAGCATCCGCATCCTGATGATGATAGTCATGATGGCATGCGTATCTTTTGTCCCCGCGCTGGCACAGGTGAACGTCAGTGGTGTGGTGAAAGATGCCAACGACGAGCCCATGCCCGGCGTGAGCATCAAAGTGAAAGGCTCTGCCACTGTCGGTACGGTGACCGACCTGGACGGTGCGTTCAGGCTCTCTGTGCCCAGCAGGAACTCGGTGTTGGTGTTCTCTTTCTTGGGCTACTCCAATCTTGAGCAGAAAGTTGTTACCGGCAAGCCGATGAACGTGAAGATGTCGGAAGATGACAAACTTTTGGACGAAGTGGTCGTTGTGGGTTATCAAGAAGTGCGCAAGCGCGACCTCACCGGATCGGTGTCCAAGGCCAACATGAACGACCTGCTGAGTACACCCATAGGTTCGTTTACCGAAACGCTTGGCGGCCGCATTGCCGGTGTGAACGTCAACTCGGGCGAGGGCATGCCCGGAACACAGACGAACATCGTCATTCGTGGAAACAACTCGCTGACACAAGACAATACGCCGCTCTACGTGATCGACGGATTCCCGATAGAGGATCCCTCGGTGGGCAGTAGCGTCAATCCATCGGATATTGCCTCCATTGATATTCTGAAAGACGCTTCGGCCACTGCCATCTATGGTGCACGCGGAGCAAACGGTGTGGTCATCATCACAACGAAGAGCGGTTCGGAGGGAAAGCCCAAGGTGACGTATGATGGAAGCGTGGGCTTCCAGAACGTGTCCAAGAAGATGGAAATGATGGACGCTTATGAATTTGTGAAGCTGCAGCAAGAGATTTATCCCTCGATCATGTCGAGCACCTACATGCGGGAGGACCAGGGCAAGACGTACACGCTGGACGATTACAGGAATTGTCCGCAGTACGACTGGCAGGACATGATCTTCCGTACAGCAGCCGTGCAGAATCATAATGTAAGCATGAACGGCGGCAGCAAGACCGTGAGGTACAATAGCTCGCTCTCCTATTATGACCAGGACGGTGTGGTGCTTAATTCCAACTTCGAGAGACTCCAAGGCCGCCTGGGCATTACTGTGAATCAGAAGAAGTGGAAAGTATATGCCAACGTCAACTATTCACGGATGGTGCAGACAGGCGCGTCTCCCTCTCAGCAGAGCTACAGCGGGATGAACAATCTTTTCTATTCCGTCTGGGGCTATCGGCCTGTGACCTATCCCGGCATCCCCCTGAAAACACTGGTGGATAATGGTTATGACGAGGATGTGAACTGGAACAATGACTACCGCTTCAATCCCATCATGTCGCTGAACAACGAGTATCGCAAGCGTTACTCTACCTACATCCAGTTCAACGGCTATGTGCAGTATGAGTTCATGAAAGGGCTGCGGCTGAAAGTTTCGGGGGGCTATACGACCGAAAACCGCCGCTATGATACGTTCAACAATTCCAAGACCCGCTACGGCGGTCCAAAGTCCAATGACAAGGTGAACGCCCAGCGTTACCATTCGGAGCGCATGACGTGGCTCAACGAGAACACGCTGACCTATCAGGCCAATGTCAAGCGCCGCCACTACTTCAATGCCCTCCTGGGCTTCTCGCTCCAGAACTCGGACTTTATCGACGACTCATTCAGCACCATTCAGATTCCCAACGAGAGTCTTGGCATGGCAGGCATGAGCAACGGACAGCCCAGCACGACCAAGTCGGGGCAGTCATCTTGGTCCATGATGTCGTTCTTCGGCCGCTTCAACTATAATTTCAGGTCCAAGTACTATGCCACGGCCACATTCCGCGCCGACGGCAGCTCCAAGTTCAGCGGCAAGAACCGCTTTGGTTACTTCCCCTCCGGTTCCGTAGCCTGGAATTTTACGGAGGAAAGATTCATGAAACCTGCCAAGAGCTGGCTCAGCAATGGCAAGGTGCGCCTTTCGTGGGGTCTCACAGGAAACAACCGTGTGGGCGAGTACGACACGTACGGACTCATGGAAATGCTCAAGGAGCGTCGTGGAGACTATGTTTCTTCCGGTTCCATCCCTTCGGGTGTCTTCCCTCTTGATGGAAGCCTAACCCGCGTGGGTATGGTTCCTACTTCTGTGCCCAACAAAGACCTGAAGTGGGAGACGACCGAACAGTGGAACCTGGGATTCGATTTGGGCTTCCTCAACGAGCGCGTCAATCTCACGGTAGACCTCTATCATAAGGTGACACGCGACCTTCTTCTGATGTCCACGCTCCCGATGTCGTCGGGCTTTATCAGCGCGATGAAGAATGTGGGCAAGGTGCGCAACCAGGGTTTGGAGATTACGATCAATACGTTGAATGTGAAAAGCAAGACCTTTGAGTGGCGTTCCAACTTCAATATTGCCATGAATAAGAATAAGGTGATGGAGCTCTCCGAGGATCAAACCGCCATGCTCTCCACGGCCTACTTTGATCAGAAGTATAACTCCCAGCCATCGTATATAGCCAAGAAGGGCTATCCGATGGGCATGATGTATGGCTATCTTTACGAAGGAACATACAAGTATGACGACTTTAACAAGGTGGGCGACTCGTACACCCTCAAGAGCAACGTGCCTCATTTTGCATCAGAAAACAACACGCAGCCAGGTATGCCCAAGTATAAGGATCTGAATGGTGACGGCATAATCGACGACAACGACAAAACCATGATAGGTCGCGGTCTGCCTATCCACACAGGCGGTTTCACCAATGACCTGCGCTATAAGAACGTGGATCTGAGCATCTTCTTCCAATGGTCCTACGGCAACGATGTACTCAATGCCAACCGTCTGATCTTTGAAAGTTCCAACAATATCTCGCGTGAGCTCAACCAGTTTGCCAGTTATGCCAATCGCTGGACTCCCGAGAACCCGACAAGCAATATCCCACGTGCCACGAGCTCGGCTTCCAACCGCGTATTTTCCTCTCGTGTCATAGAGGATGGTTCGTTTCTTCGGTTGAAGACCATCACTTTGGGCTACTCCCTCCCGGCCCGTATGCTTCGTAAGGCCGGTATCGACAAGGTACGTTTCTATGTGGCTGCCCAGAATCTCTTTACCATCAGCAACTATAGCGGCTACGATCCGGAAGTGTCTATCCGTGACGGTGCACTCACCCCGGGGCTCGACTTCTCAGCCTATCCGCGCTCACGCAGTTTTAGCTTCGGCGTGAACCTGGGGTTCTAAGCAGAATGGGATAAACAATACGGATATTGACAACAAAGCAACAGCAAAATGAAAACGACAAAAGCTATCATACCCGCCGTGGCCATGACCCTGCTCGTGGCTGGCTGCAACTTCCTGGACAAGGCTCCCACCATGGTCACTACTGGAAGCTACTATACAACAGAGAGCGATGCCGAGTCGGCACTTAATGGCGTATATGCCATTCTCACCCAGTCTTCGTTCTATGGAGCAGACTATTTTTATCTCACTGGAGGCGACGATTTGGAGTTCTATGGGGGTCAGGGGCGTTCGCCCGCCGACCGTGGACTCTGCTGTAATAACGCCACCACCAGCGATCCGGCTGTCACAGGATATTGGTACAGTCTCTACTCCGGCATCAACCGTGCCAACATGCTGCTTGAAAATATAGATCACATCTCTGATATTGGCACTGCCAACAAGAAGCAATGGACGGCTGAGGCCCGCTTTCTGCGAGCGTTCTATTATTTCAATCTCGTGCAAGGATGGGGCGATGTGCCTTTTACCACGTCGTCCACCAAGACCGTGAAAGGGCTGAGCATTCCACGTACCGACAAGGAAACCATCTATGACTTTATCGTCAAGGAGATGGAAGAAAGCGCAAATGATCTGCTCTCGGCCTCTACGCTGAACTATCGTCCGGGCCGTGTGTCGAAATCGGCAGCTTGGGGAATATTGGCGCGTGTGCTAATGTTTCGCGCCGGAGAGCATTATCGTGACGGAAAGTCTGCCGACAACAGTGAGATTCTGAAATATTTCCGGCAGGCTGGCGAGTATGCACAGAAGGTCATGGGAGAGAACCACGGTCTGGCCACACACTATTGGGATTACTTCATCGACCTTTGCAAGAGCCAGTATAACAGCAAGGGCAACGAGAGCATCTGGGAGGCAGAGTTTGCCGGCAACTATACCACCGACACCCGCAATGAGGGGCGCGTGGGCAACATTATAGGTATTCAGGGCCCCGACCTTTCGTCTACGACACTTACTGGACAGGCTGATCCAGGCTATGGCTACTCTTTCTTTTGGAGCACCCCCAAACTCTATGAGCTCTATGAGAAGAATGCCGACATCAATCGTATGAACTGGAACATCGCTCCTTTCACCTATACACAGTCTGTAGCCGGCAAGGGCGTGGACGGTCGTGTCTTTGAGAAAGGCAAGCTCGCCGAGGTGCAGCAGCAATATTGGGACGAGTCTTATCAGTATGGGCTCACTACTCCCAAGGACAAAAAAGGCGACCGCGAGAAAGAAAAGACCGATGATGACAAGGGATTGAGCTGTGGCAAGTACCGCCGAGAGTATGAGGCCGACAAGAAAAGCAAGAACTTCACGGCTATCAATTTCCCGATTTTGCGCTATGCCGATGTGCTGCTCATGGTAGCCGAGTGCGAGAACGAGACCCACGATGTGCCCACCTCTCTGGCTTATCAATGTATCAATGCCGTGCGCCGCCGTGCTGGAATAGCAGAACTGTCGGGGCTCGACAAAGCAGCTTTCCGGCAGGCAGTGAAAGACGAGCGCGCCATGGAACTCTGTTTCGAGATGATCCGGCACTTCGACCTCATTCGCTGGGGTGAGTTTAAGGAACGTATGAATGAGCTGGCACCACGCGCCCAGGCCGGTACCAGCTGGAAACTTGGGCCATCTAATGTCTATACCTATTTTCAGGTGTCGGACACTTACAATTATTTCCCTATTCCAGCAAACGAAATTGCTGTGAACAAGAGCATCACCAAGAATAATCCGGGCTGGTAAACTCTGGTCAGCCCATAACCAATGACCATCAAAATGAAAACAATCAATATACTGGCTGCCGCCCTGTTCCTTGCCGGTCTTACAGCATGTGAGGGCGAATTGCAGGAGAGTGTAGCCCTGAACGTTGTGCCCCAGGTTGCCGATGGCATCTCTATGGACAAGGACACCCTTGTTGTTCGGACGGGGGTACCTGTCACTTTCAACATGACCGGCAATCCGGACTTTATCACTTTCTACAGCGGAGAGCCCGGACACAAGTACGATTTCAGAGAGCGCACCCAGGTTGCACCGGAGGACATTCTCTCGTCTTCACTCATCTTTTCTGTCGGTGAACAGTATGGCAACGCACAGACTGGCAAGAATCTGATAGCCATGTTCGTGTCCGACTCGTTCGACGGCCTGTCGAAAAAAGACTTCGAGGCAGATTCTGTCAAGGTGGAGACGCATAAGTGGACTCCTTTGGTAGAGCAGGATCAATTGCCCCAAGCTCCAGGCAAGGCGCAAGCCTACACCGTGGACATGATGCCGTATCTCGGCAGACAGATTACTTTCTCTATCAGGTATCGGGGGACAGACAACAGTGCTGCTCAACCTCGCGTCAACTTCTCGGGCATGAAAATCGAGAACAAGATGAAAGATGGAACCACGACGACATTGTATGCCAGCGATTTTGGTCTCACTGCCCTCAACATGCTTCACAAGCATCTCTTGGCAGACCAGAAAGGACTCTCCGGCAATCGCGCCTATGGAACGGTGACCAACAACGTCAGTGGAGTATGGAATATCAAGGATGCCGGCAAAGGCAACTTCTATATCCATAGCAGTCAGTCCAAGGCGGCACTGAAGTACGCATGGCTTGTCACCAATCCCATCACGGTGAATGCCTGTTCGCCTGATGCGGGCTACAATATCAAGAATACAACCTCTGCGCTTTCTACCTATACCCATACTTATTCCAAAGCAGGGCTTTATAAGGCTACATTCCTCGCAGTCAATGGCAACTACAAGCGTGTGGAGCAGGTAATCAAGGAGGTTTATGTCAGGGTGAAGTAAACGAAAAACATCTGCAAAATGAAAGATAAACTCTTGTTTCTTGTCTGTCTGCTCTTCTGTGGCTCAATGGCGTATGCTCAAATTGTCGATGACGATCGCATGTTTTCTTTTGAGCGTGCTGCCAAGCAGGAGATGTCTTTCCTGCACGATGCAACGGGCAGGCTGTCTGTTTCTGATGCCCACTTCAAGAATGGTTCGCACAGTCTCTGTTGGGACTATCAGGGGCAGGGTGTGCTGAGTCTCAAAAAAAAACTTCGCTTTGAGGCTAAGGATGCAACGGGCCGTGACAACTACCTCTCAGCTTTCATCGTGTGGGTCTACAACGAGAAACCTCAGGCCGACAGTATCGTCTTCCGATTTCTCAAGGACGGTAGAACATGTTGCTCTTTTCCAATGTATGTCAACTTTAAGGGTTGGCGTGGTGTGTGGGTATGCTATGAGCGCGACATGCAAGGACACCCCGTCGAGGGCATGAACGAAATGCGCATCCAGGCTCCGTCGATCAAGGGCCGTATCTTCTTTGACCATCTCATCACGGCCGTCAAGGTGGACGCGCGTCAGCAGACGCCCGATTGCCAAGTGCCTTTTGTCAACAACAAGAATACGAACCACTGGTTGCAGGTCTACAACAATTCCATGCTGAAACCTGACATCGCTCTCACTCCGCTAACCGCCCAGGAGCGTCAGGAGATGAAAGCCATCGAAGGACGTTATCGTGACCTCATCTTTGCTCCGGGCAAACTTTATAATAAGGTGAAGCAGGAACTCCATAGCGACTTTGCCAAGTACGACATCAAGGAGAAGGGAGGCAATGTCACGGGAAAGGGCATTTGGTTCGTAAGGCATGCAGAGGCCTATGAGCGTATGGTAACGCCTTGGGATAAGGAGCTCCTCACGCGTACAGGCTTTGAGATGGGCGCTTATTTTACCTTGATGAAGAAAATTGCCATTGCCTACAACAAGGCAGACAATGATGACGACCGCGAAGATATGGCCGATATGTTTCTAAAGATGTACGACCATATCACTGATCAAGGCGTGGCCTATGGCAGCTGTTGGGGAAATATCCATCATTACGGCTATAGTCTTCGTGAGATGTATCCCGCTTATTTCCTCATGAAAGATGTGCTGCGCAAGGCGGGCAAGCTTGCCGAGGCAGAGCGTACCATGATTTGGTACGCTCAGACCAATGAGGTGTATATACGTCCGGTCATTAATGGCATGGACATGGACACTTTCAACACAGCTGCTTCGGGCTGTATGGCCAGCATCCTGCTCATGGAAGATTCGCCAGAGAAAGTGCAGTATCTGCGCTCTATGGCCCGATGGCTTGACTGGGGTGCGCGTCCTGCCCAAGGTCTCATGGATTCCTTCAAAAGTGACGGCAGTGCCTATCATCACTGCAACAACTATCCAGCTTATGCGGTGGGGGGGCTTAATGGTGTCACGCAGATGATCTATATGCTCAGCGGTACCTCTTTTGCTGTGGGCCAGCTGGCTCACGAGACGGTGAAGAAAGCCTTGCTCGCCATGCGCTTTTATTGTAATCGCAATCACTTCCCCCTCTCTATGTCGGGTCGTCACCCAGACGGCATGGGCCATCTCACCCCGGTGCACTATGCCTTGATGGCGTTTTCCGGAACTCCCGACAAGAAGAGCACCATCGATCCTGAAATGGGGGCAGCTTTCATACGGCTCATGCCGGAACCCAAGTCGGCCCTTGAAAGGAAGTTTTTCTCTCGACTTCAAGGAACGGGCATCAAGGCAGAGATCGACCCCGAAGGGAATATGGCCTTGGGCTATGCGTGTGTGGGTGTGCAACGCCGGCAGAATTGGGCGGCTGTGGTGCGTGGGCATTCGCGCTATCTCTGGGCCGCCGAGCATTATGTAGGTGAAAATCTCTATGGCCGATACATGGCGCACGGTTGTCTGCAGATTCTCACGGCACCTCTGGGGCAGACGGTTACGCCGCTCACCAGCGGATGGCAGGAACCGGGCTTCGACTGGAACCGCATTCCTGGCACTACCACAATCCATCTGCCTTATGAAGATTTGAAAGCCAAGATTCGTAATATTGATATTTCGGCTGGTGTCGAAGAGATGTTGCTCTCCGACGAGTCGTTTGCCGGCGGCCTCTCACAGGTCGGACAGAATGGAAACTTTGCCATGAAACTGCACGAGCACGACAAGTACAATGGCTCTTTGCATGCCCGTAAGTCGTGGCATGCTGTTGACGGACTCATAGTCTGTCTCGGTTCCAATATCTGCGATACGGTGAAGACACATCCCACGGAGACTACCGTATTCCAGCTTACTGTAGATGGAAGTGAGGCCCACAACTTCTGGGATGCCGCTCCTCGGGAAGGACATGTGTGGATGGATCCTGCCGGAACTGGTTATTACACGCCTGGCAATCCTGTTTTTGATAAGGCTTATCCTCAGCATTCGGTCGATCAAGGTACAGGACAGCCCACACAGGCCGACTGGGTGTCTCTTACTTATAACCATGGCATGGCCCCCCATGATGCCGGCTACGAATATGCTGTGATGCCGCAGACCACCAAAGAAGACATGCAGGCCTTTGCTGCGCAGCCTACCTACGAGGTGCTCCAATGCGACAGCATGGCCCATGTAGTCAGGTTCAAAGGACAGAATACAGTTTCCTATGTCCTCTTCGAGACTCCGCGGACACTCCTTCCCGGCAGCATTCTTGCCAAGGCTGATACCTCATGTTTGGTCATGGTGAAACAGTTCAGCCGCACCCAAGCCCTGCTCACTGTGGCTCAGCCCGACCTAGCTCTCTATCGTGGCAAGAGCGATGATGCTTATGACCGTCAGGGTCGCCGCAAGGAACTCTCGGTTTATGGACGTAAGTGGCGGGACGATCCCAGTCTCGACATTCCCGTGAGTATAACCCTTCTGGGTAGCTGGGCGGTGAACACACCAGGTGTGTGTACAGAGGTGAGTCGAGACAAAAAGACCACCGTGCTGCGCTTCCTCTGCTCCGAGGGCAAGAGCTATGATGTGGCCCTGCAAGCTCGGAAAGACTGATGCTTGTTCCTTAATGGTTCCGACCATTCCATACAACCACTTGAAACCAATATGATAAATTCATGAAACGGAAACTATTTACCTTTGCGGTGGCATTTGCGCTTGCCGTTGTCTGCATTGCACAGCGTCAGCTTCCCTCGTTTGTTCGACAAGATATTACTTTTGCTGATAAGCAGTATTCGCTGATGGAGCGGCAAATCGCGCGGACGGGAAAGCTACAGCTACCCAAAACCTTTGATAACGGTAAGGTCACATATATTCCCATAGACGACTGGTGCTCGGGCTTCTATCCCGGAAGCCTCTGGTATCTTCAGCAACTTACAGGTAAGAAAGACTGGGGAGAGCGTGCAATGAGATATACCGAGATGCTCGACTCCGTACAGTATCTCAAGTGGCATCATGATGTAGGCTTCATGATTGGAAGCAGTTATCTCAACGGTTATCGCCTCTGTGCCCATAAAGAATATGTTCCCGTCATTGTGCAGACAGCCAGGTCTCTGGCCACTCGCTTCCATCCCGGTGCTGGGATCATCCAATCGTGGAATACGGATCGGGGATGGCAGTCACAGCGTGGCTGGACATGTCCCGTCATTATTGACAACATGCTCAACTTGGAGTTACTCTTTGAGGCCACACGCCTCTCTGGAGATTCCACGTTCCATAAGATAGCGGTGAGCCATGCCAATGCCACATTGGCCCATCACTTTCGTCCCAATGGAAGCTGCTATCATGTGGTAGACTATGAACCCGTCACGGGCAAAGTGCTCCGTCGGCAGACAGCCCAGGGGTATGACGATGAGAGTGCCTGGGCGCGTGGACAGGCTTGGACCATTTACGGTTACACCGTGTGTTATCGCTATACACATGACCGTCGTTATCTCGAGAGGGCTGAGAATACGTTGCACTTTATCCTCACAAATAAGAATATGCCGCGTGACTTGGTACCCTACTGGGACTATGATGCTCCAAAAATTCCCTATGAGCCGCGCGATGTCTCTTCTGCTGCCTGTGTAGCATCGGCACTCGTGGAACTCGACAGCTATCTGCCAGGGCGTGGTTACCGCCAGCTGGCTATCAAGATGCTGTGCTTTCTTTCTACCTCTGCCTATCGTGCCAAGCTTGGAGAGAATGGTTGCTTTCTGCTCATGCACTCTGTGGGTAGTATTCCTCACAATAACGAGATTGACGTGCCCTTGAATTACGCCGACTATTATTTTCTCGAAGCTCTCTATCGGCTTCGTAGCACCAAGTAAAAGCAACGCTGGAACACATGGATAAACTATATGCACTTCTTATCAGTCCTTTGGCTGTCTGCCCGCAGACGGTGGGGGCACAGGACGCATCAGACGTTGTGGCCGACCGTCCCAATGTGATTTACGTGTTTCCCGACCAGTTTCGTAATGCCGCCCTTGGTTTCTGGAACGAACCTGGTTATCGTGAGCAGGTGAACTTCAGAGGGGATCCGACTGTAACTCCAAATATCAACCGTTTTGCCCGTGAGTCGAGGGTCATGAGGTCGGTCATGAGTAATTTCCCGTTGAGTAGTCCTCACCGTGGCAGTTTGCTTACGGGCATGTATCCCAACAAGAGTGGTGTGCCAGAGAACTGTAATTCTAGTCGTCCTTTCAGTTATATCCGCGAGGGAATCACCACAGTGAGCGATGTGTTTGCTGCGGCTGGCTACGATTGTGGATACATAGGGAAATTGCATGCTGACGTACCGCAGCGGAACGACCCTGACCGCCCCGGCCATTATGTAGAAGACGGAGTGTTGGTCTGGGATGCTTTCACGCCGGTGCAACGACGCCATCATTTTAATTTCTGGTACAGTTACGGTACTTTCGACGAACACAAGAACCCCCATTATTGGGATACCGAGGGCCGCAAGCACGAACCACACGAGTGGTCGCCGATGCATGAGGCCAAGGTGGCAGCTGCTTACATACGCAATGAGCATGGGGTGAGAGACCCGCACAAGCCTTTCTTTCTCATGGTGGGCATGAATCCGCCCCATAGCCCTTATCGCAGCAGCGAAGACTGTATGCCCGAAGATTATGCCCTTTATGCCGACAAGCCTTTGGATAGTCTGCTCGTCAGGCCCAATACCAACCGCGCACTGGCCAAGGCCCCGTCCGTGCGTTACTATTTTGCTTCTGTTACGGGGGTTGACCGCGCTTTTGGACAGATACTCCAAGCTGTCAAGGAACAGGGAATTGAGCGGAACACCATTGTCGTGTTTGCCTCAGACCATGGTGAGACCATGTGTAGCCAGAATACCGACGATCCCAAGAACTCGCCCTATACGGAATCGATGAATATCCCGTTCATCGTGCGCTGGCCGGGGCATGTACCTGTGGGTATAGACAGTGTTCTCATGTCTACGCCCGATATTATGCCTACATTGCTCAGTATGGCAGGACTGAAGCATTGTATCCCCAGCTTGTGGCAGGGACGTGACTACGCTGCGCTCTTCCTCGATCCCTCTGCCAAGGTGCCTCGTCCTGATGCCGCACTCTACTTCCAAAATCTTGATGGTGAAAAGGATGCACAAGGAATAGTGAAAGATTATTTCCCAGCCGCCCGTGGCATCAAGACTGCCCGTTATACCTTGGCACTCTATATCGACCGGCGTGGCAGGCTCAAGCGCACACTTTTTTTCGATGACCAGACTGATCCTTACCAGATGCAAAATCTCAATCCCCGTATGTATCGGAAGACTTATCGACTGCTTGTCGAAAAGATGATGTCTATGCTGCGCGATATAGACGACCCGTGGAGCCACATGCAACTTAAGGGAATTGACTTGGAAAGAGAACAGTAGGAGGACAATCAGCAAGTCCATTATTCAACAACAATAAAACATTGATAGCGATGAAACACTTTATTAAATTTGTAACTTCACTGTGCGTAGCACTTGCCATGGCAACCGGCACCAACGCACAGGACACAAAGACATGGGACTTTACAAAGATTAGCACCGTGGACAGAGAGGCTATAGAGGCCAATATCAAGGACTCTGGCAAGGATTGGGAAGAGAAAGACGGCGTGTGGTTCTGTAAAACAGCCATCGGTCAGAACAGCAAGAACAATGTAGCCGTGTCTTATGCAGATATTTATAAGGAGACTGCAACCAAACCACTCTACAGCAATCCGGCAGTCAAACCCAGACAGGAGGCAGAATATACCAAAGGACTGCATTTTGGCATTTGGATAAATGGCAACGAGACGACGCCAGCCCCAACCAAAGCCATTTATAAGAATCTGAAAATACAGCATGACAAAAATACGAGACTCCTGCTGAATGCCAAGAATATTATTATTGTGATTCCTGCGCTGAAGAAAGGCTATACCCTCGAAGTGACTATGGCAGGAAATTCTGATAAAGAGCCCCACACGCTTGAAGCCATGAACGTGACTTCCCAGTTCAAGCCCCAAGAACAGAACTTCAACATGAAGTTCCTGCGTCGGACCAAGGTGAAAGCCGATGGAAATGTGGTGCTGCGTTCTACCGATGGAGGAATCTATGTCTATGACATCACCGTGAAAGACGAGCAAGGCCAGGTGCTGACCAAGGAACAGATTGGGGCAGTTCATACGGCTGTCTCTACGGTTAAGGCTCATGCAGAGACTACTGACCGGAATGTCTATACTCTCGAGGGCAAGTGTATGGGTGCCCATCTTGATGCCTTGCCGCATGGCATATATGTGGTGAATGGAAAGAAAGTAGCCAAGTGAAGGTTCCCAACTGACAAGCTAAACAGTAAGAGTTTCTTAGTATGAACAGGTATAAGAAGGTGGCTGCCTCCATGGCTGCCGCTATATTCCTCCTTAGTCCAATCTCGATACAGGCCGGAGTGTGGGAGGATTATGTGGGCAAATCACCCAACAATGTGTTGCCCGACTTTTCGTATGCGGGTTATCATCATGGGGAAGAGGCACCTGCCGATGTCTATTCATTGGGGTACACCATCATTAACGTGAAAGACTATATGGCAGCCAATGGACTGACGGCCCGTCAGGCACTCATGAATATAGCCGCCAAATATAAGAATAGGGAGAAGGCCAAGGTTATAATTTACTTCCCCGAGGGTGATTATGTGCTGCATACTAAGGATGACAATATAAACGGGAAGTCGTTTTGCATTAATATCTTGGCCGGACATATCGTATTGAAAGGCGATGGGGTAGGCAAGACGAGGCTTATCATGCAGGACCCCAACCTGCCCAACAATCCCAATACGCTTTACAGTTCGCCCGCAATGATACAGTTGCGCAACAACGGAGAGGCCGCTCCGAAGTATTCCACCAAAGTGATGGCTGATGCAGATAAGGGCGGCATGAGTGTAGAGGTGGAGAATGCTTCGATGTACAAGGCGGGAGATTGGGTCTGCCTGAAGGTCGTCAATGCCGACCGAAATTTCATTGCAGAAGAGTTGGGCCGGCCGGCCGACAAGGCAATGACCAATCTTGTCAAGGTAGGCGTGCAGGTCTACGACGCCCATCAAATCAAGTCGGTCAGCGGCAATACAGTTACTTTCTACGAGCCGTTGCTCCATCGGGTGGAAAGCAAGTACAATTGGACGCTCGACTGGTTCAAGCATTTTGAGGAGGTAGGTGTGGAAGACTTGACTTTCGTGGGAAACTGTGTACCCGACTTTAAGCATCACCGCACATGGCAGGACGATGGTGCCTACAAGCCCATCCAGTATGTGCGCATGGTGAACTCTTGGATGCGCCGTGTCTCTTTTGAGAGTGTGAGCGAGGCTTGTACTTTCGATGGCTGTGCCAGTGTTTCGGCTACCGAGATAGAGATTATAGGCAATCGCGGTCATTCTGCCATACGTCTACAGAAGACCACCCGAGGCTTCATAGGCAATGTCTACGACCACACCCGGGGGCCGCTTACCGACGATCGGTCACAGATACTCGAGGATATGGGGCAATTTCATGCCTGTGGTGTATCGAAACAGAGCTTGGGTTGTGTGGTCTACAAGGTGAAGTGGGGCAGAGACGCTTGTTTTGAATCACATGCCACGCAGCCGCGTGCCACGCTTATTGATGCCTGTTACGGAGGTTTCATGATGTATAGGATGGGTGGCGACCAGTCGCAGTTGCCCAATCATCTCGATGATTTGGTCATTTGGAACTTTGACTGCAAGGGAACCTCGCTGCAGACCAAGAAAGCAGGTCGGTTTATCTGGTGGACGGATCCTGGAAAATCGGGATGGATGTGTTTCATGCCGCCTGTGATGGTGGGCTTCCATGGCAACGTCGCAGACTTGCATTTCAATAGTGACGAGATAAAAAGGAATGAAGGCTACGGACTGGCCGAGGCTGCACACCCCTCGTTGTATCGTGCCCAAATACAGGAGCGGCTGCACAAGATCCCCGATTGGCTTGACGAATTGGATTGTGTGGACCTGACCACAGGCTTGGGGAGAGGAACCGTTAGGACTCCACAACCTGCAGATGGCAGGATTTACAATCTTGAGGGACAGTGCGTGGGTACTGACCTGGATACTTTGCCACACGGTATCTACATCGTCTGTGGCAAGAAAGTGATGAGATAAACAAACTGCCTGTTTATATATTCCTGGCTGGAGAGTAGCCTGATTGTAGCCGTCGCTTTTTTGCCGATGGCGGTGGTCAAGCATTCTCCAGCCCTTTTGCGTATGTGTAGAGTCTTTTGTAGAAAGGGTGTCGGGTGAGTGTGGGCGCATTGCCGAGGATGATGAGCTTCATGCGTGCTCGGGTGATGGCTACATTCATACGGCGCAGGTCGCACAGAAAGCCTATTTGTCCCTGGTCGTTGGCACGCACCATAGAGACAAGGATGATGTCGCGTTCCTGCCCTTGGAACCCGTCGACGGTATTCACAGAAATGAGATGACGGTAGGGCTTGAAGAACTCGCGTCGCTTGATGAGCTGCCTCAGATATTGCACTTGGGCGCGGTAGGGCGAGATGACACCCACGTCAATCTTCTCGTCGAGGATGCGTTGGCGGCCAATCTTGACGAAATAATCCTGCAAGGCGTCCAGCGTGAGGAAAGCCTCGCCACGGTTCACTCGGCCATAACTCTCGCCCACGAACTGCTCACTAAAGTCAGAAGCCTTCCCCAACCCTTCCGGTAGGAGAGAGTCGCCAATGTTCTTATGGGGGACTTGTTCCACCTCCCCTGCCGGGGAGAGTTGTGGAGGGGCCGTGTCTATCCAGGTGAACGGATTCTCCAGGTCGAGTATTCCACGGTGTTTCGCTTGCGGAGCAGTCTCCACCCGACCGCCGTAGAACCATTCTGAAGAGAAGTGCATGATTTCTTCCCTCATGCGATACTGTACCTGCAACAAAGTGACACACTCGGGCTTCTGCTCAACAATGCGCTCCATGAGCGTTTTGCCCAGCCCTGCTTTCATGGCGGCGATACTCTTCACGGTGGGCGGAAGCTGACAGTGGTCACCTGCCAATACAACGCGTGAGACCCGACGGATGGGAATCCAGCAGGCTGCCTCAAGGGCTTGGGCGGCCTCGTCGATGAAGAGCGTGGAGAATTTCTGCCCCTCAAGCAGACGGCTGTCGGCCCCTACGAGGGTGGAAGCTATGACGCGTGCCTCGCCGAAGAGCTCGGCATTGATGCGTATTTCCAGTTCGGTGGCCCTCGATTTCAACCGTTCCATCTTCTGGTGGTAGCTCTCGTCGCGTCCCTTACGTTTCTTGCGTAGTTCGCGTATGGCTTTTCGGATGGCCCACAGCTGTGGGTAGTCAGGATGTGCCTCAAAGCGGCGCTCGTAGGTGAATCCCAGCATTTTGTCGTTCACGCGGGTGGGATTGCCGATGCGCAGCACGTTGATGCCTCGGTCAACAAGTTTTTCCGAAATCCAGTCTACGGCCATGTTGCTCTGTGCGCACACCAGTACCTGACTCTCGCGCATGAGTGTTTCATTGATGGCTTCAACCAATGTGGTGGTCTTGCCGGTTCCCGGCGGCCCGTGCACCACCTCCACATCCTTGGCCCGCAACACTTCGTTGACGGCCCTTTCCTGGGTGACATTAAGCCAAGGGAAACTCATGGGTGCAAATGTGAATCGCTGGGCCGGTATGTGGGAATAGAACAGATCACGCAGGTAGGCCATACGATTGCCCTTGGCTTTGATGACCCGGTCAAGGGCGGAGAACATGGCACGATAGCTGGTCTCGTCGAACGACAGTTGCACGCCAAGGGGCATCGTGGCCGAGGTTACGTCGCTGACGCGCCCCTCAGGCAGGATTATCACCATGCGGTCTCCGTCTACATAGGAGACGGTGCCGCCACACAGCAGTCTCACCGAAGCCTCCTTGCCGGCGGACGCAGGGGCTGATGGCTTGTCCGTATCTTGTTTTGCACTGTCCGAGGAGGAGGTTTTAGCGGAGAGGGCAAAAAGCATGATTTGTTTGCCGAACTCGAAATTGTGCTCAATGTCCTGGTCGGCTGTTCGGAAGATTTCGAGGGAGAGCTGGTTGAGCGAGTTGTAAAAAGTGTTGCCCGTCCGAATCGGACACCACGCGTCTCCACGTTTCACCTGTCGGCCTATGCCGCGGGCTTCGGTCTGCTGGCGAAATGCTTCTTTCTCGGTCTGGTATTCCAGTTGCAGCAACAGGCGTTGTCGCTGTAGGGCTTGTATGGGAGACTCCTGTGTCATAACTGCGCGCAAATGTAGAAATAATCGTAGAATTGTGCAAGGATGCAGGCCCAAAAGTTTCCCGTTTTTATTTTCTTAAATTGTGTAAATCCCTTGGCCTTTCAAAGATTTAACCATATCTTTGCATACGTTGTGCGGCAATAGCTCAGTTGGTAGACCCCGACCTTGCCAAGGTCGGGGTCGCGAGTTCGAGTCTCGTTTGCCGCTCAGGGTTAGATACAATCCGATGCCGCAATGGTGGAATTGGTAGACACGAGGGACTTAAAATCCCTTGGCCAGTAATGGCTGTGCGGGTTCGAGTCCCGCTCGCGGCACTTCCTAAATTTTTAGTCATTATGCGCAATCAACTAATTCTTTCTCTCTCTGTTTTCTCTGTGCTGACATTCTCAGCCTGTTCCAAACTGGGCCCCTTGTCGACCGACCAGTTTACGGTAGATCCTAACCCGCTGGAGACACAGCATGGCCAAGTGCCGGCCACAGTCAATGGCACATTCCCTGCCAAGTATATGAAGACCAAGGCTGTGGTTACTGTGGTTCCCGAACTGCGTTACGGCAACGGACAGGTGGCCAAGGGACAGGGTACCACGTTCCAGGGCGAGCGCGTCATGGGCAATGACCAGACCATCTCGTACAAAGTGGGTGGCCGCTACACCATGAAGACGACATTCGACTACGTGCCCGAGATGCAGCAGAGCGAAATGTATCTCACGTTTGATGCTCGTCTGGGCAAGAAGAAAGTGAACGTGCCAGCAGTCAAGGTGGCCACGGGTGTTCTTGCCACAGCCGAGCTTTACCGCCAGACCATGATGAATGCCGGCGGCTGCATTGCTCCCGACTCTTTCCAGCGTGTGAAGGCCCAAAAGACCGAAGCCAACATCAAGTTCCTTGTGAACCAGGCCAACCTGCGCAAGAGCGAGCTGAAGAACAGTTCGGTGAAAGAATTCATCAACATGCTCAAGCAGATCAATGCCGACCGCGAGGGTCTCAACCTGCGTAATGTAGAGGTGTCGGCCTATGCCTCGCCAGAGGGTGGTTTCAGCTTCAACGACAAGCTGGCCGGCAAGCGTCAAAACACCAGTGAGAACTATGTGAAGCAGCAACTCAAGGCAGCCCAGTTGGGCGACGCTAACGTTGATGCCCACTATACTGCCCAGGATTGGGATGGATTCAAGCGCCTCGTGCAGGCCAGCAACATTCAGGACAAGAACGTTATCTTGCGTGTGCTGGAAATGTATAAGGATCCCGAGGAGCGCGAGCGTCAGATTCGTAACATGAGCGAGGGCTTCCGCGAACTGGCCGACGGTATTTTGCCCGAGTTGCGTCGTAGCCGTCTCATCATCAATTATGAGACCGTGGGCCGTTCCGACGACCAGATCAAGGAGCAGTACGCTAGTGATCCCACTCGGCTGAGCGCCGACGAGCTGCTTTATGCCGCCAGTCTGGAGCAAGATGCCAGCAAGAAGGAAGCCATCTACAAGAAAGCAACCGAGCTTTACGGCAACGACTATCGTGCTTACAACAACTTGGCTGCGTTGGCATTCAACCGTGGCGATGAGGCCGCTGCCAAGTCGTATATCAACCAGGCTATGGGCAAGAATGCCAAGGCTCCCGAGGCCAATGCCAATCTGGGACTCATTGCCCTGCGCCACGGCAACCTGCAGGAGGCCGAGAGCTGCCTGGCCAATGCCATTGATGCCAACGGATTTGGCGAGGCTCTGGGCAATCTGAATATTGCCAAGGGCAACTACGACACAGCCGTGCGCAATTTTGACGACTCCAAGTCGAACAGTGCCGCACTGGCCCAGCTACTCAACAAGGACTATGCCTCGGCGGCCGCTACGCTGAAGGCTGTGAAAAATCCCGATGCCATGACCGACTATCTGATGGCCATTGTACAGAATCGTCAGGGCAATGTAGCTTCTGCACGCGAGTATCTGCAGAAAGCTACGTCGGCCGATGCTGCTTTGGCTGCTTATGCTGCCAAGGATTTGGAATTTGCCAACTTGAAGTAAGCAACTCTATACCATGATTCGGCCCTGTGATTTGATACCGGGCGTGTATGCGCCTTTCACAGTTATTATATCATAAAGGAAAGAAGGTCGCTTGGGCGGCCTCTTTCCGTTCTATACTTACATCTTATGTGCTTTCAGCGGCATGAGCGTCATGTATAAATCTCTTCTTTTCTGCTCTCTTGCACTTTTGCTGGTTTCTTGTGGTGTGGACAGCAAGCATTTCAAGATAGAAGGCCGTTTCCTCCACATGAATCAGGGCGAACTCTATGTCTATGGTGGCGATGGTTCGGTGGACGGCATTGACACCATCAAGGTGGAGGGCGGCCGCTTTGCCTATGAAATGCCCTGTGAGCATGCCAGTACGCTTATGCTGGTGTTCCCCAACTTTTCTGAACAACCCATTTTTGCCGAGCCGGGCAAGTCGGTCGACATAGACGGTGACGCCTCACACCTGAAAGAACTAAAGGTAAAGGGCACCGACGACAACGAACTGATGACAAAGTTCCGCCAGCAGACAGCCAATGCCTCTCCGCCAGAGACCAAACGGTATGCCCGACAGTTCTGCGAGGACTATCCGGAGTCGGCGGTGAGTGTGTATCTGATGAGGCGATACTTCGTGACCGCAGTCGAGCCCGATTATCGTCAGGCCGTTACCCTCATCCGGATGATGGAGCCCAGGCAGCCCGCCAATGGCCAGTTGGTGCGCATGAAGCAGTTGCTCAAGGCACTGGGTTCCACAGGTGTAGGAGCCGCACTGCCGGCCTTTACCGCTTACGACATGAACGGACGGCTTGTCTCATCGTCCAGCCTTTCTACAGGGCTGGTCGTGGTCTGCACATGGGCCTCGTGGAGTTATGAGAGCACAGATATGCTACGCCAGATTCACCAGCTACAACGGAGCTCCCAAGGGAGGCTTAAGGTGGTTTCGATTTCACTGGATGCGGGTAAACAGGACTGCCGCCCTACGCTGAAGAACGACAGCATATCCTGGCCCAACATCTGTGATGGCATGATGTTCGACGGCAAGACGGTGCAGCACCTGGGGCTGAAGGCCGTGCCGGACAACCTGCTGCTGCGCAATGGCCGCATCATTGCACGCAGTCTTTCCCCACAAGAACTGCAACAAAAAATCAAACAGAATTTGTAACGCCACTCTTTTCCACGGAAAGTCTTGTCCCTATGCTTGTCAAAACCTATAGCGCCGCAGTGAATGGCCTCGACGTAACACCTGTTACCATTGAGGTGAGCCTTACCCGGGGCGTGATGTATCATCTTACGGGGCTGGGCGATGAGGCCGTGCGCGAGGGTCGTGACCGCATTTCGGCCGCCATGCTGCACAACGGATTCCACTTTCCCAAGGCCGACATCACTGTCAACATGGCTCCGGCCGACCTGCGCAAGGAGGGAAGCAGCTTCGACCTGCCATTGGCCATCGCCATCCTTGCGGCCGACGGACAGGTGCCGACCGACGGGCTCGACCGTTATATGATGGTGGGCGAGCTGGGACTCGACGGTAAGCTGCAGCCGGCCAAGGGGGTGCTGCCCATTGCCATCAAGGCCAGGGCCGAACACTACAAAGGACTTATCGTGCCTCGCGAGAACGTGCGCGAGGCCGCCATCGTGAACCAACTGGAGGTGTATGGCATGGACACAATGGCTGCCGTCATCGGGTTCCTGACGGGCCGGACGCCTTGCGAACCCACCGAAGTGGACACGCGGCGCGAGTTTTACGAGCAGCAATACAATTTCGACCTCGACTTTGCCGACGTGCGTGGCCAGGAGAATGTGAAACGGGCACTCGAGGTGGCGGCTGCCGGAGGCCACAATCTCATTATGATTGGTCCTCCGGGCAGCGGTAAGAGCATGATGGCGAAGCGGCTGCCCTCCATACTACCGCCGCTGACACTGTCCGAGAGCCTGGAGACCACGCAGATACATTCGGTGGCCGGACTGCTGGCCCGCCAGTCGGCACTTATCTCGCAACGGCCTTTCAGGTCGCCGCATCACACTATATCCGAGGTGGCCCTTGTAGGGGGAGGCATGAATCCTATGCCCGGCGAAATCAGTCAGGCCCATAATGGCGTGCTCTTCTGCGACGAGCTTCCCGAGTTCAGCAAGCATACCCTGGAAGTGTTGCGCCAGCCGCTCGAAGACCGTGTCATTACCATTAGCCGGGCCAAATATTCGGTGACCTTTCCGTGCAGTTTTATGTTTGTGGCCAGCATGAATCCCTGTCCCTGCGGCTACTATGGAGACCCGACCCACCACTGCGTGTGCACGCCGGGACAAATACAGAAATACTTGAACAAGATTTCAGGGCCGCTTATGGACCGTATCGACATTCAGTGCGAGATAGCCGCCCTGCCGTTCAAGGACATCAGTAAGGCGGCCCCGGGTGAGCCGAGTGCATGTATCCGTGAGCGGGTGATTGCCGCCCGGGCCATGCAGACCGAACGATTCAAGGAATACAAGGACGTGCACTGCAATGCGCAGATGACCGAACGTATGATTCACCGCTATGCGGAGCCCGACGACCAGGGGCTGGAGTTGCTGCGCGTGGCCATGGAGCGGTTGTCGCTCTCGGCGCGGGCCTACAGTCGCATTCTCAAGGTGGCCCGCACCATTGCCGACCTGGCCGGAGCAGAGCACGTGGGCAACGGCCATTTGGCCGAAGCCATCGGCTATCGAAACCTCGACCGCGGCGACTGGGCCGAGCGGGGATTATAATCAGGAACATCAACCAATCACGAACGATACAATGAAACAAACCATCAAACTATTCGCCGTCTTGTTAGCTTGCGTGCTCCCGCAGGGGCTTTGTGCCAAAACCAAGACGAAGACCGCGGTCAGTGACCGCCAGTATTGGTGCCAGCAGGCCTACAAGATGGCGCAGCCCGTGCTGGAAAACATGGCCAAAGGCGAACTGCAGAAGAACATGCTGCTCGAGGTGAGCCCCAACTGGGACGGCCGATCGAAGAAAGTGGCCTACATGGAGTGCTTCGGGCGGCTCATGGCTGGCATTGCACCTTGGCTCTCGCTGCCCGACGACGACACGCCCGAGGGCAAGCAGCGGCGGCAACTGCGCACATGGGCGCTGGCCAGCTACAAGAATGCCGTGGACCCGCAGAGCCCCGATTATCTGGCCTGGAGGGGACACGGCCAGACACTTGTGGATGCCGCCTACGTGGCAGAGAGCTTTATCCGTGGCTTCGAGGCCCTTTGGGAACCGCTCGACACGGTGACCAAGCGACGCTATGTGGAGGAGTTCACACAGCTGCGCCGCGTGGATCCGCCTTATACCAATTGGTTCCTCTTCAGCTCGACCATTGAGAGTTTTCTGGCCAAGATCAAGGCACCCTACGATGAGTTCCGGGTGAACACGGCCTGCCGCAAGGTGGAGGAGTGGTATGTGGGCGACGGTTGGTACAGCGACGGCTCGGAGTTTGCCTTCGATTACTACAGTAGCTACGTGTTCCACCCGATGTATCTGGAGACGCTGCAGAACATGGTGGACGCCCGTGCCAGCACGCGTCTGGACTATCAGAAATACCGCGACCGAGAATTGAGGCGGGCACAGAAGTTCGCCATCATACTGGAACGCTTTATCTCGCCCGAGGGCACATTCCCCGTCTTTGGCCGTTCCACGCCTTACCGGCTGGCCGCCATGCAGCCATTGGCGTTGATGGCCTGGTACCAGCAATTGCCCAAAGACCTGAGCAACGGACAGGTGAGGGCTGCACTCACGCAGACGATGCACCGCATGTTCGACCATCAGAACAATTACAATGCGGCAGGATTCCTGACCATCGGGTTCTGCGGGGCCCAACCGGGCACGGCCGACTGGTACACCAACAATGGTTCGCTCTATATGTGCTCGCTCTGCTTCATGCCGTTGGGACTGCCGGCCGACGCAGCTTTCTGGACCGATGCCCCGCAACCTTGGACGCAGGTGAAAGCCTGGGGCGGGCAGCCTTTCCCCAAGGACCACCGATGGGGCGACAACATTCAGACCAAAGACAAGTGGTAGGCTTACGTGCCTACCGCTTATTTGCTTTTTTCCTAATATTCATTCACCCATTTAACACTAAGAACTATGAGAAAACATCTGTATTCGGCAGCCGCTGGCCTGGCGATGGCGAGCCTTGCGGCCATGTGCCTTGTGGGCTGCGGCACGAAAAAGGCAGCCTCGGAGATGGCTGCACGGCAGGAAACCACGGTGTTGTCGCCCGAAAAATCCTTGCCGGAGGTAGCCTCCAATCCCGGTTTTATAACCATCCTTGAGGCTGCAGAAGCTGTGATAAATCCTGGAAAACTCGACGAGGTGGCCAGGAAATATGGTTACAAAACGGTTGAAAATTATGAGGTTTCCCGGCTGGGCACTTATGAGAAGATGCTCTATAAAAACTGTATTCTTGGCAAGTCGCTGGGCCATGGAACCTATGCCGACACACCGCGGGCACTGAAAAAAGGCACGTCAAGCTATGTGGCTACGGCGCATGAAACAGTCATCGTCGGAGTGTTCAACCTTGCGGCCTACCAGAATTTGCTGAACCAACTTCAGGCTGCGGGCTACAGGCTGGCCTCGAAAGGCTATGAAGACCGATACACCAATGGGATGATCGATGCCTATTGTTATGCCGAACGCAAGACGATTCGGCTGCAAAGGGCGCAACCGTAAAGCGGATTTCCACGACGGGACACCTCATGGATTTGGTGATTCGCCACCTTTCAATAGGATATAAAGGCCGGAGTGTGGGCAGTGGGCTCGATGGCAGCGTGCCCGGCGGACAGCTGACGTGTCTGCTGGGAGTGAACGGCGTTGGCAAGTCGACCCTGCTGCGCACGCTGGCTGGACTGCAGCCGGCCTTGTCTGGAGAGGTGGAACTGTCGTCGGACGACAGCGGCCGGGTGGTCATGAACGAGCTGTCGAAGCAGGAAATGGCCCGAAATGTGGCCGTGGTGCTGACCGAACAGCCCGACGTGCAACACGTCACCGTGGGCGATATGGTGGGCATGGGGCGGATGCCTTACACCGGATTCTTTGGAAGATTACGCCGAGAAGACCGCCGGATTGTGGCGGAATCGCTGCGCCTTACCGGGCTAAACGCCTTTGCTTTACGGCAGTTTGGCGCGCTGAGTGACGGCGAACGGCAAAAGGTGATGATAGCCAAGGCTCTGGCCCAGCAGACTCCTGTTGTTCTGTTGGACGAGCCTACGGCCTTTCTTGACTATCCCAGCAAGGTGGAAATGATGAGGTTGTTGCGGCGGTTGGCGGGGGAGACGGGAAAGACCATCCTGCTTTCCACACACGACATAGACTTGGCCCTGCGCTTTGCCGACCGGCAATTGCTGCTCGACGGCAGTGGTCTGCGTGAGATTGGAAAGGAGGAACTTCGGCAATACATGGTCAGAACGCAGTCGCAGGGTGGTGCTGGCTCTTCCGCATCACTTGGTGAATGTCTTTGAGCGTACGGTCGAAGGGGCCGCTGTGTTCCAGTTTGAGCGTGCACATGGCAGCGGCAAACCGGCCGGACTCCTCGACGTTCATGCCTTGGGAACGGCAATAAAGATAGCCGGTGGAGTAGGTGTCGCCGCAGCCTGTGGCGTCGACGACCTTGGCGGGCCGGTAGGCCGGTATCTCATGGAACCGGCCGTCGGCATAGATGAGCGAGCCGTAGCTGCCTAATGTGATGACAATTTCGCGCACGCCATACTCTGCCAGTTGCAGAGCTACGGTGCGGGGGTTCTTGGAATTGGTGATGACCTCCATCTCGTGCTCGTTGAGTTTTAGGATGTCGGTGCAGGAAAGGATGTCTTTCTTGTCGGCCCAGTCGGTGGCATGCACCTGCTCTCCGACGACCTTGCGCAGGTAGCCCTGCACGTCTATCGAGACAAAGCCTTGTGTGGACAAGTATTTCACGACCTCCGGGGAGAAGTCGTCGTTGAGCAGACTGCCCAGATGGAACACCTTGGCTTCGAGCGGACGCATCTCTTCGATGGTGAAAGGATCGGCCTTGGCCAGCACCCGCTGCGTGCGGTTGTTGGTGTTCTCGCCGTACTTGTTCTCAAAGTACACGGTGTGGCGGCTAGAGTAGCACACGACGTCTACTCCGCTCTGTTGCAGCTTTTCCACTTCGGCCAGCTGTCCTCTTCCCACTTTGGTAACCAGCTGGTAGGATACTTTCGGGGGCAGTTGGCAGATGCCGTAGGACATGTAAAAGGAGGTGCCACCGGCCATGTGGACTGTACTCTCGGGGGTGATGATTTTATCGCGGGTGATATGCCCGATGCAACAGAGATCTTTCATCGGCAGATAATGTTTAGATTGCAAATTTACATAAAAATCGTGATTTATAAGCCAGTGGTAATAAAAAACCAAAAATAAATTCCCTGACGGCTTCCCTTGTACCGGTAGAAGTGTCAAGGCCAGCATAGATTTCCTTGTCCTAAACACATGCTCGTGGCACAATTTGTATTATCTTTGAGAGGTATTAATAATCCTCAAAATGTAGGCTTATGAGAATCGTATGCGGCCTTGACGTGCACAAAGATAGCATTTATCTTTGTATTTTGAGCAGCACAGGCGAAATTATTGAGAAAGTTTTCGGTGTTCTGACCTGCCAGTTACAGGAAATGCGTGATCTGATGCTCACACATCACGTAGAGGAGGCCGGCATGGAAAGCACGAGTGTCTATTGGATTCCTGTATGGCGTGTGCTTGAGCCGCACTTCAAGCTGAAGCTCATCAACCCCTACTTCATCAGGCAGCTTCCCGGCCACAAGAGCGATGTCAAGGATGCCCGGTGGATAGCGGAGTGCATGATGAAGGAACTTGTCCGTGGCAGCTTCGTCCCGCCCGAGCGCATCCAGCAGCTGCGCCAGTATGACAGGCGCATCTACGACCTTGACGATGAGATTGTCCGAAAGCTCGCCAAGCTCGACGCCGTCGTCCAGCGGTGCAACATCCGGCTGGGCAACTACGTGTCCAACACGGACAGCAAGAGCTACAAGTCCGTCATAGACAGGATCTGCGAGGGCGTGACCGACCCCAAGGTGCTTGTGGAGGAGATTCACGGCCGTATCATCAATCGCCACGGGAAGGACACCATCATCTCCTCGCTCACGGGATGCGTCACGGAATGCGACATGGACATCCTGCGCCAGCTCAAGGCCGAGATAGACATGGCCGGGCAACATAAGCAGGAATGCATGGACAAGATGCAGGCCGTCTGTGAAAGGGAATACTCCGCCGCATTGCAGAACCTACAGACCATACCGGGAATAAAGATGAGGGCCGCCACCTCACTGATTGCAGAAATCGGAACGGACATGGGCCATTTCCAGACGGCAAACCATCTTACTTCATGGAGTGGCCTGAGACCACGCAACGACCAGTCGAACAAGACCATAAAGTCACGCTGCATCACCCATGGCAACCGCTACCTGCGCCGCACCCTCATCCAATGCGCCTGGGGCGCGAGCCGCACCCAAGGCTGTTTCTTCAACCGCTTCTCCTATCATCAGACACAAGTCCGCAGAAAGAACAGGATGAAAGTACAGGTCGCCATTGCGCGCAAGATGCTTGTCTGCGCATGGCACATACTCAGCCGGAACGTCCAATACAAGGACTTCGACAACAGAATCGGGACTTCCGACGAAAACGGATGACACGATATACCGGTCATGGAAAGGCTATTATCTTTGTGATGGCACGCGACCTCGCTTTGCAAATTAACCCACGACATGGCCGGCGATGGAACCCAGTGTGAGCCCGGAGCTCGAAGAGGAAAGTATCATTATCGTTTATGCAGGCCTGGAGACGGGCCTGTACGCAACCAATATGGAACGAGGTGGCGAACTCCGGGTGTTTGAGTTACCTGGAAGGGCTTTTATTTTCGGTTTTATAGAGGAAAGATAATAAAAATCTTTGAACCTTGCACTTTGAGCTTTGAACTTTATGTTGCGCCATGTCATAAAGTTCAAAGCTCAAAGTGCAAGGTTCAATGCCCAATGCTTCCGGTTTCAGGGCATGGGCTGCAGGCCTTCCCACCGCACGTCCCAGTCTTTGGGGAATCCCGGGTTGGGCCCCAGCGTGCAGCCGTCCCATCCGGCAGCCATCATGGCTACGGCCGTGAGCAGTCCGCCGTTGCCGGGCATGTAGACCCGCAGACGCTGATCTTGGTAGTTATGGCCGTTGACAAGGTAGGTGTTCTTCTGCTGGGGCATGAGCAATGCGTCGACGGCACGCGACGGTTCGCCCAGTCGGGCACAGGTCATGGCCGTCATGGGAAAGTCCCATCCCCAGGAGGTCGCCCAGTTCCAGTGGTTCCATATCCAGTCGAGCGTTTTGTGCATGATGCGTGGGTTTACCAGCCTGCTCTTGGGCAGTATTCCCAATGCCCCGAGCAGGGCGGGATGGTCGCTGGTAAAGCGGGTGTTGGTATAGGTCTGGGTGGCAGTCTCGGCGGCCAGATAGAGGCTGTCGGCATTGAATGCCAAGGGAGACAGACGGGCGATGATGCTGTCCCAGCCCTGCCGGCGTCCTTTTCCTTCACGCTCCCGCCACAGCTGTGCCATTTGGAGTGTGGTCAGCCAGTAATTCAGTTCAAAGGGAGGGTTTACGGTAGGGTCGGCGTTCAGCGTCTCCTGAGCAGGTATGCAGCCGCGCAGGATGTAGCGGTGTCTGAGGGTGTCGAGTTCGGCAAAGTCGGACATAAACTCGGCCGTTTCTTCTACCAGACGGCCGTATTTTTTCAGCAAGGCGTCTTCTTTTTTAGGAAAGGTGGCATCGAAAGGCTTGGCAGGACTGGGCCGGCTTGCCTGTTGACGGCGGTCAATGCCGGTTTCCTTGGAAGTGAAATGGAGTGGATGGCGACTCCTGTACAACAACTCTGCCAGATAAATCAAATGCGGCTGCTGCCAAATCAGATAGCTGCCTACGTTGGAGGGGGCTTCGGCTGCACTGGGGTCGGTCATTTTCATCCATCTGATTCCCTTGAATCCTTGTCGGCGGGCAATGGCTTCAGCTTTGTTTTCAGCTTCCAAATACCAGGTCAGCGGACGGTCGAGAAGTTCTGGTCTGCCCCAAAGCGGCCAATGAGCCAAGTGCCACCAGGTCATCTCCAGATGGAACTTGCCGAACCAGCTGTTGTAGGTAAGGCCGGTTTCCTGAGGTGGATATTGTCCGCACTCCTGGGCTCCCATGAGATATTGGCTGAGAATGATGCGTCGCTCCAGTTCTTTGGCGCGCGTATCCTGCACGTGTCCCAGGTCGATGAAGCCTCCTTGGCTCCAGTATTTGGCCCAGTGGGTGGCGGATGCCTCGCCCCATTGGGCAAAAGACTGCCATGGGGTGGAGAGCTGTTCTTCTGTCTGCACAAACTCGCACTGTAACTGAAGGTCGCCTTGTTTGCAGTTGATTTTGAGCGTGTGTGGGGCGGTCTGCGACAGGGTTGCGTCACCTTTCCATGTCACTCGCAAGGCATAGCGTGTGTCATCTACTTGTCGGGTGATAAGGCATGAATGGCCGTTTTGCCGAAAAGTGGTTTGGTGGCGTTGGTCTTGAGTCCAGTCGCATGCGTCATCGCTGTGTCCGCCGGTGGGATAGGCGAAGCGAAAGAGAATGGAAAACTCGCCGTCAGACTGTACATGGGTGGCTATGAGGTCCTGATGCGGGGCGCACAGCGTCTCAACTTCATAATGTTGGGTGTCGTAGACAAATCGGCTGCGCACCTTGCCCGTCCAAAGATCGAGGGTCTCGTCAATACGGTGAAGTTTTGCAGGAGAGGCAAGGTCAAGTCCGATATTTCCCAAATGCAGCCGATGCGGATTCTCGCGTAAATAGTTGGCAGCATCCCTTTGGCGTCCCGGTTGCTTGAATTGTGCGGCATAAACTTCCTGATGGCCCCGCCCGAAGTCTTTCTCCAGCCACGCGTCACGCTCTTGGTAAGCATTGGGATTAGGAAAAGCGTGCCAGCCCCAATCGCTGAACGTGCCCAGGCATACGCCCTTGCGGTAGGTTTCGGGGAAAGTCTGTAGGCCGGTGGCATCCACGGTGAATGCAAACCCACCGTTGCCCACAGTGAGCGACTCCAGCGAATCGATGTGAGTGACATGCGGGTTGTGGCGGCTCACCACGGCCTGTCGGACAATGGGAGCCCAGCGTTTTTCCTTTTTTTGATCGTTGTTTGGGACTTGTTGAGGTTGCTGCCGGGGCTTCCTTTTACTATTGTCGGCCTTTGTATATGGAAAATGTGAGGTGTGGATACTTGGCTGGATAGACTGGGTTTTAAGCATGTTGCGGCACGTCTTAGCCTCCAAGGACATGCCTGTCCATGGCAGCAAAACGAAAGCAAAGAGAAGATATTTGTTCATAGAATCCTTGATTGATAGTTTGCTTTGGGCAAAAATACAAATAATAATTCGTTCTTCTGCAGAATTTCTCCGTAAATCTTTGTATTCATCAATAGAATTTCTCCGTAAATCTTTGCACTCATCAATAGAATTCCTCCATAATTTTTTGCCATTCCGAAATTTCCTTGTACCTTTGTACGCACATTTGCCCAGATGGCGGAATAGGTAGACGCGCTGGTCTCAAACACCAGTGCCGCAAGGCATCCCGGTTCGAGCCCGGGTCTGGGTACAAAGTAAAAAGCTAAGTAATTGATTACTCAATACTTAGCTTTTTCTTATTTTATAAATGTTCCCAAAATGTTCCCAATCGGCATATTATATTTCTACAAGTTTCTTTATCCTATCAAACCAACTTTTAATTTCCCCCTCAGTATCTCGTGCCATTAATAATTGGTATGTCATATTGTCAAATGCCTTTTCAAGATAAATCTTGGATTTTTTTGCTTTCATTGGGTTATCCAATTTTTTCTTTTTAGCATAAATTTCACCAAACCTTTCTGGTACCTTGTCCTCATCTGTATCTACCTCTATATCGTAAGCTGCTTTAATAGCATCACTATGAAGATAATTTTCTATTTCATATTTTTTTGTGAGGACTCCCCATGAATCATCATTTTGTGTATTGACTTTATCTATAGTAGTTTGATATGCAGCCACGTCATTGTCATAGATATGCACACATGGGCAATGTAAGTTTTCCAAATAGTGAGCATCTACCCAATATTTAAGAATACTACCGCCAGATGGTATCAACAAGATACGACTATCGGACGATAAATCAATAACATCAGTATATTTTTCTCGTAAACAACGAGAGAAACATTTTAAAGCTATAACATCCGTAGGACCTTCTACATGAATAACCAATTTTATATTTTGTTCAGGATTAGGAAATATACCTAAGGCCTTAACGACATTGGAGATAACAACTTCCGTTCCCCCTTGAACAACAGAATTATTGTGTTCGTCTTTATTTATAAATCTTATGCTATTAGTTGGTAATTCTTGAGCTAAACCTGGACTATGTGTTGTAAGGATAATCTGACAATGGGGAGTATCTGATAATTCTAAGAAGGAGTTGATTAAAATCTTTTGGTTATTTGGGTGTTGAGCTGTTTCAGGCTCCTCTATTGCATAGATAATATCCTTTTTATTGCTTTTCTTTGCTTTCCGTTCTGCCTCAGCCTTAAAAAAACCTACCAAAATCATTCGTCTTACACCACTACCGCGCTTATTAAGTGATATTCCTGCATCTGTATCCATCGCTATTGAAAATAGGCTGTTCCACTTAGATGCAGCAGGTGTTGCAAATGTAGGTGTTAACTCATTTGCCAATGAAGGGTCAATAGCTTGTAAAGCTTTATGGGTTTGATTTGCAATTTCTGTTGCCTTTTCACGAACCTTTTCTTGAATTTCTTGTATCTCCTTCTGAACTTCGCTAATAGCTTCCTGTATAGCTACTTTCATTGGATTTTGAACCTCTCCATCAGAATCGCTACTGGAACGGTCACTTTGGAAAAGTGCATAAGTTGGCAAATATGATTCTATCTTAGACCAAATATCCTTTACATCTTCTTTAGATTTTGTCAAAGATATTTCAACCTCAGATATTTTAAGATCATCAGTAGATTTCCATAAAGCTTTACGCATTATAGGATTACCCTTTTGGGGACAATTTAATTGGTGTTCTTTAACCATCTTCTGCAGTTCCTTTTCTTTCAAAGAAAGAAGATTCTCAAACCCATCTGCTGTTGGATGATTAGCTACAATGTATATATCTTCAGAAGGTTTAGATTTGTTACAATCATAAATCTTTTTAATACGCATCGTATCCTCATCTATTAGTAGGTATTCCTCTTTCAATGAAGTCTTCTCGCCTGAATCTAAAACCAGTTCATTTGGTAATTCCGTAAAATCGCATGCTATTGTAACTTTTTTAGAATTCGAAAAAATATTGGCATCAGAGCTATCAATTTTAACTATATCATTGTTGAAAAAAATCTCTAATGCCTCTAATATCGTTGATTTCCCCGCATCATTTTTACCGATAAAAGTAGTTATGCTATCAAAGTCTATACTAATCAAGTCTTTATAACTCCGAAAATTCTCAAGATATAATCTTTTTAATTTCATATTTATTTTTTTCTTAATGTTACTCTATCTGTTACTGCACTTATTAATAATGCATATACACTTTGTAGCATACATTTATCTAATCCAAAACACTCAAATACCGTCTGATCGAATTTTATACGGTCTTTATCGTTAACTTCTTTAAAGACACTGTTGATTTTTCTGTGTTTTAAAGGATCAAATGCTCTTTTTATTTTTTGCGAGTGTTCTGTTGATAACAAATTAGGATTTAATAAGCATATCTGCTTCAAATAATCAGCATTTAAATCTAATGCGCCTAAGTTTCTCGATGTTCCTCGTATTTCAAGAATAAAGAAAGTTATCACAGAGTTGAGTAGAGCTGCTATCAGTTCTATATCATAGCCATCCTGCACCTGCATTGCTATCAAACGCTGATCAATAACAAATGGCTCTTTGGCAAAAGTAAAGAAGAAGCGTTCGTATGGATTTATTGTAGTGATAATGTGTGCCCTTTTAGGATTTAGAGAATACCAATATGGTCGGTGTCCTGCGCATGCCTCTGATATTGTCTGGCTACCATTCTTATTAGGTGCGTTCACAAATTTATCAATCCATGACTTCGTTCCTTTGTCTATATCCTTTTCCTCATCTTGGCAGACGAAAGCCCTAAACTTATAATTATCATCAAACTCTATCTGTTGGAGATCTGACGATGACTTCACATACGGAACCAAATACTTTTCGTCAATACGTGATGATTTTACATCCTTATCTTTAATGACAAACATAGGATTCCAACCTGTCCGCTCCCCTCTAAACACTTTTACAATGTTTGGATAATATTGGGTTAAACAACTTTCAAAGCTACCAAATAGATTGGTGGAAAGGAAAAGCTGTCCCCAATTAGTCTTGTTTTCAAGACTATCTAACAAACATTCCTTAGATGCCAAGCATACAGATAAACTTCCATCTTTACGCTTATACAGGTCAGCAAAGAAGTTATCCTTCTCCCATAGCTCATTATGAGAATCACTGCAATTATCTATATCACTATAAAAATCTTCAATCTGCTGTATTTGCCCACTTTTAGATTCAGCAACAAACAATTCACTCAACTTACGATTGAGTGTGATAAACTTCGTTGGTTTACAACTTTGCATTTTATCTAAGACAAAATAAATGGTGGACACTTGAGAATCCTTAAACCAGTGTTCAGCATTGCTTTTTACAACATATCGTATATGGAAGTTATCCAACAAGAACTTCTTGAATTGAAATCCATATTCCTTGCCTAGCCACGCATTAGATGTTATTGCTGACAAGCAACCATCAGGCTTGAGAAATTTATCAGCGTTATAAATACAGTATGTAAAATAATCAGAACGCTCATTAATTTTGAATGTTTTGTCTTTCAAAAAAGCTTGCTGCCCACTCTGAAATTGCTCTCTAAAGAAAGCTGATAGTTTCTCATTGGGAATATCCTCCTGCTGTATGAACGGGAAATTACTTGCAATGCCGTCAAAAATTGGTATTGGCACATCAATATGCTTATTATGGTCGTGCGAATCAGGAAAGATGACCTTTTCTCCAACTTCCAAATTAAAAAAGTCATTACGCATAACACGTGGGAAGTTGTTTGTAGCTATTACATTTTGCTTATATAAGTTGATAACAGATAAAATTGCAGGGAAATGAGACACATCATTACCCCATATCTGCCTTAGTAGTTTCTCATGCTCTTTTGTTCCTAAAGCTTGTAAAATCTCATAAAAGGAGCTTAGGAAAGTACCTGTCCCACAAGTTGGGTCGAACAATACGTCCTTATTGGTCTTAATAACAGGGAAAGCCACAAGTTTTGCCAAGACTTCATTAGTAAAGTATTGTCCAAACTTCTGCTTCTCATCATCAGGCACAAGGTTTTCCAATATATGTCCAATAACTTCTGTTGGCAACACTTTGAAATCAAAAGTGGTCAGCACCTCCAATAGAGCATAAATTGCTTTATCGACCAAAACAGAATATTCTATACTATCTGTAAAATATGGTCTAAAGATAGCTTGATAATCTATCTTCTTTGCTTTGTCAAAATAGCTATTCAATAAATCTTTACTAGACTCATTTTCATCAAAAGTAATCGGTTCCAACTCTCCACTTAAGTTCTCGCAAAGCGTCAAATAGAAAATGGTCTTTCCTATCAAGTTGTAAAAAGTAAACTTTGCCAACACCTGTTCTGGTATGACATACTCCTTCTTTCTTGATGAAGATTCTAAAATCTTCAAAGTGGAACTTTCATAAATTTTCCATTTATTAAATTCATCTCTAAACGCACGATTACTACCCTTCTCCTGAATTATCGCCTCTTGAAATTGTGGAATAATGATAGTAGATGCTTCTCGTACAGCAGAAATGATATTTTTAGAAATATCAAGCGCAGGTTTCAAAGCGCCATTACGGTACAAAGAATCTAAATCATGCAGGATTTCCTCTGTACGTTCTTTCAATAATGGTTCGTGCTGTGCAAACTTTACAGGATCAGCTAAATCCTCACGACTATTGATAGTTGAAACCTTTGGATAAACTTTTAACTTTGATAGCCCATCAAGTGTATATTCTTCATCGTTTATATGCCAAATGATAGCTTCAGCACCATTCCATGTAACAAAGGAATCAGAGTGTAGCTTATGCGCCTTTTCCAACGCATTCTCCAACATAATGGTATCGTCAACGGCAGTATCTGGAAACTTCAATTCCCAGCCATTGAATATTACACCAGAAGTCTTATCAATGAAAAGAAGAATATCAGGAAATTTAGTTCTTCCCGATTTCATTTTTACACCTGTATCATTAGTTGCATCTTGAAAAATAGTAGTCTTTCTGTCAATAGCTGATTTTATCCAACTGATAAGCTGACCAGCCCAATCTCGTTCATTTCTCTTTATTTCAGGTTTTGCCATAACTACTATTTAACTGCTGAAGCATATACTTTGTTATCAAATAAACCTTGTATAACAGGCTGTTTTTTTTCATCGTGCTGCATTGCTAAGACCTCTGCTAGGCGATCAGCACATACTTGGATGTAGTCTATTGATTTGACTTTATGAAGCATTACGTTCTGATTTTTTTCGATTCCGATATACTTTCTATGCTCCATTGCTGCCGCAACTAAGAAGCTGCCACTACCACAAGCATTATCAAGAATAATATCCCCAGGATTAGAGAAAGTTCTTATTAAGTATCGTCCTAACTCAATGGGCTTTTGAGTAGGATGATATACTGGTCCTTCCGACTCTGCCGTTTTAACATACAAAAAGTCTTCTATTGGCAATTCATTATCGTCCATGAACAGAACGTCATTTGGATAGCGCATACCATTACTTTGAACATGCCGTGGCTTAAAATCTCCATAACTTCCTGTATATTGATTTTTGCGAATACCCTTATCATAACTCTCTCCCTTTGTCATTTGAGGATTATATGTGGGTTGTTGTTTATAAAACACACAAATATCTTCATGTTTTCGCAAAGGCTGTTTCTTGGCATTTAAGAAATTCGTTGATTTTGATTTTATCCAAACTATTTTATATTTGAACCAATCCTCATTGCTTAAAATCAGTTTTGCAGTAAAAAGACCTTGTGCTGTCAGGACAATAGCACCATTATCTTTTATTATACGCATATACTGTTGCCAAAGCTTATTTAAGTCAATGACAGAATCCCACTTATTTTGTGTTGTACCGTAGGGTAAATCACACAAAATCATATCAACAGATTTGTCTGGAATATTTGGCATAACTTTCAGACAGTCATTTTCAATAACTTTATTAATAAAATCTTGAATGTTATTTTCCATATTCACGTATATTTTCTGCAACCATATTTATTACTCCATCAGCACAATCTTCTTCTGCTAAAACATCATAGACCTTATCTGCAAGCCATAATTGCAAAAGTTCTTTTTCGTTTGCGCCAAGCAACTTTGCCAATAAAACGACTTGTTCCCTTTTGGCTTTTCTTTCTCCTCTTTCAATACGGCTATACATAGGAGTATCTATCTCCAATGCAGAAGCCAATTGCCTTTGAAGTAATTGCTTCTTTTCTCTTAATTCTTTCAATTTATCAGCAAACAGCATATTTGTCAATAGTTGATTTGTCTTTATTTGGCAAATGTACTGCTTTCATATGAAATAAACAAATTATTCTCACTTTTTTACTCATTGGAAAAGCCACTCTGCTTTGCCCCCTTTGGCCAAGTAGAATTTGCTCCTGTTGGCCACAACATGATTGCCCCTTGTAAAGTTCTGGTGCAGGGGTCAATTTTATTTTACCCTTTTAGATACTCTGGCTTTTCTTAGCCCTTAACTTACGCATGCTTTCGCCATATAATTCTATGGTATGCGCCGTATGAATGATACGGTCAAGAATGGCATCTGCTATTGTCGGGTCCCCCACCATGTCATACCAGTTGGACGCAGGGTACTGTGAGGTTATGATGATGGATTTCCGTTCATGCCTGTCTTCGATAATTTCGAGCAGTATGGGCCGTTCCCTGGCGTCAAGATGCACAAGGAACAGGTCATCAAGGATAAGCAGCTGGCACCGCTCGATCTTCTTGAGTTCTGCCTCGAGTGTACCCTTGATTTTGGCCACTTTCAGTGCCCCGAGCAGTTTTGGGGCATTGGCATAGAAAGTGCGGAATCCCCTTATGCACGCCTCGTGGCCGAGGGCACATGCAGAAAGCTTTTTCCCGTACCGGAAGATCCTGTGACGAAAAGGTTCTGCCCTTTGTTCACGAAATCCAGGGTGGCGAGGCGTTCCATCTGATTGCGCTCCAGCCCCCGGTTCGTGGCATAGTCTATATCTTCAAGATAGGCCTTGTAACGGAATGCCGCATTCCTGGTAAGCCGTGCTATGGCAGCCTGGGCACGATGGTCCCATTCTCGTGCAAGAAGCATGGAAAGGAAAGTGTCCGCCGTCATGGCCTGCGGCGTGGTGCCGGCAAGGCTTTCCCTGAAGGCCTCCGCCATACCATGCAGCTTCATGCGGTTCATCAAATCAAGCGATATGGCATTCTGATCCTGCTGTCCTGTAACAGGAGCTGTCTTGTTGTTTGTTTCCATAAATCCGAACTTTATAATTCTTGTTTGTCTTTTCTGTAATATTCACGTCCGCGTATGTTCTTGTGGGTCGGTGGCGCAGGGGAAGCCCCGAGGGGCTGTACCCTTCCGTCCTCATCGGGAAGGAAATCCGCGTCTTCTCCCAGTTCAAGCACCTCGCGTAAGGCCTGATATCCGTATTGCAGCTTCTGGTTTGCGCAGGCGCAGGCCGCGACCAGACGGTCACGCCCGTACTTTTTCTCCAGCGTCAGTATGCCCCGGCAGGCTCTGAACGCTTTTGGAGGATACTGCATGAGCCGCTCCACTTCCCGAAGATAGTTCAATACGATGTTGTCCATTTCCGAGGCACGCCGGAAGAGTTCCTCCAAGTCCTTGTCATAAGGGCCGTAATGTCCCGGCAGGTAGTGCTCCTTTTTCCATGAATAAGCGTAGGGGACGTCACTGCGGTCATGGGCGGCGACAAGGTTCATGCCACAGTAGATTTCCACCGTGTCGGCATCGTAGAGGATCGTCACGCGTTTCCCCACATATTCCTTGGGAACACTGTAATGGTGCTTGAACAGCGATACGTAGGAGTTCCTGCCGACAGTCATCAGCTTTTTCTCTTTCATGACGTAGCGTTTCAGTGGAAGCGGGCGGAGGTAGTCCTTCTCACCGCGCAGGAACATCTCCTTGCGTGACGCCTCCCGGCCGGCCATCACCTTTTCATTGAAATCGTGCAGGGAAACATGGATAGCGGCATTGAGATCGTCCAGACTGGAGAAAGTCATTCCCTCTATGTCCAGGTAAACGGAACGGTAGAGAAGCTTCACTGCGTTTTCAACAAGGGCCTTGTCCTTGGGGTGGCGTACACGGGCGGGATAGACCGCACAGCCGTAATGCTCGGCAAAAGCGGCGAAATCGTCATTGATGACGGGCTCGTTGCGGTCGCTTCGTGTGACGGCCGCCTTCAGATTGTCGGGGACTATTGCCGCCGGAGCCCCTTCGAAATACAGCATGGCATTCTCGCATCCCTTGATCAGGTCTTCCTTGCGCTGCGACCATACGGCCTCACAGTAGGTGTAATGACTGAACGGAAGGATGGCAACAAAGACTTCGGCCTTCTTCGTCTCGCCTGCCATCTCATCGACAACTTCAAGTCTGTCACCGGCAAAATCAACATACATCTGGTCTGCGGCATAGTGCTCGACATGGCCGACGACCTTGATGTGGAACTTGTACTGGCGGACTGCCCGCTTTGAAGGAAGACAGCTGAAGACCGTCAGGATATTCAGCATGATACTCCTTAAACAGTTTTCTGACACTCATCCCTTTGCGTGTCAGGCGGGATACATATCCGGGAAGCAAAGCCTCCAATTCAATCCTTTTGGAAGAAGGCTCCCGACGTCGGGATTCCGTACCGACAAACATCTCATGCAACTGCTCCTCGGAAAGGGAGAGAAGCTGATCGATGCTTTTCCCACTTGAAAGGAACAGACGGACATACTTGCGGACAGTGTTACGGGAAGTATGGAACGTGGATGCCGTTTCCTTGATACCCATCCCTGCCGCATAACATCTTAAAATGTTCTTGATTCTCTTGTTCATTTGCATAGATTTTATTATTACCCCTTACACCAGGACTCGGGTTCCCAAATCTACATAAAAAACTCTAACGACACTTGTACTAAGTGGTTAATATTATTTTGGCCAAAAGGGTCAATCATATTATGGCCAAGGTGAGCAATCCTGTTTGGCCAAAAGGGTCAAAGTAGAGTGGCTTTTCCAGCTCCCTTGATGTCGAGCTTCTGCGTGGTGAGGTCTTCGGGCATGAGGTTCATCATGCCCAGCTGTTCGCTGAATGCCGCACGTGTCACGGGCATGCCCGGCATGGCCTTGGCGGCAGCCTGTGCGTCGTCCTGCGCCTCGCTTACGTTGAAGGCTACGGAGGCGTTCCTGTCGCCCTCCTTGCCGCCTTCCTTGCCCAGATCCTCGTTGGCACACGAGCCGAGGAAGAGCCCGCCGAAACCTGTGAGTCCCGCGAGGCACACACTCATGAACGCCGCCCTGCGGGCCCTGCGCTCCAAATATTCCTTGAATCTTATCATGGTTGTAGTCTTTACTTGTTGTTTGCCTTTTACTCTTTTTTACCTTTTACTCTTCCCACGCGTCCCATCTGTTGACACGTTTGGCTCCCATGAGCTCCGTGTCGTCGTTGTCCTCTGTGAGGTCTTCGATGCTGACGCTGCCTTTGTTGCCTGCGGGCCCGTCTCCGCCGGGGCGCACGGGCGGGCTGCCGGCAAGGATGGTGTTTTCGTTCTCTACGACGATGACTTCGCAGTTGGGGCAGACATAGGGCTGCCTGTGACTTTTTGTTGATGTCTCTTTTTTGTTCATGAATATGAGTTTATGGGATTTTATAGGATTCTATAAGGGGGGATAGGGGGCTATGGGAAAGTGACAAGCTTTTATAAGACTTGACAAGGTCCATAGGTGGCTGACAAGCGTTGGCAAGACTTGATAGGAGCCTATAGGATTTGTAGGAGTTTGGAAGACTTAAATCTCTCTTATTTTCCCTTGGGCTCCTTGGGAAAAACACACAAGGAACCGGGCAAAGGAAGCTTCGGGAAGTCCTTTGCCTATTGGGATTGCGCGAGGTTCTCCTCGCGCGCGTACGCGCGCGTGTTAAAGAAAGGTTACGCCAGGTGCGCCTATGAGAGAGAGTAGCAAATTATTTGGAACTACCAAACAATTCGACAATAAATTTGCAAGAAAAGTTGTTTTCTCTTGTGCGGCCGACAACAAATTTACAGGAAAAGTGGGCTTTTCCTGTGCTGCACATACACCTCTATGGTATAGGGAGCAATGCTGCTGACGGTTATGTCTCTCTATGGCAATCAATACCAATGATTTGGATTTGGGTGCAAAGATAGCGATAAAATCGGAACTACGCAAGAGAAATGGCAATTATTGCGTCATGTTTGTGCCCGGCTACACCATAAACATAATGATGATTTGGACGATGACGACACGGACAAACATGCCGAGGGGATAGACGGCGGCGTAAGAAATGCTGGCCGTGTCGCCGCGCAGCGTGTCGTTGGCATAGGTCAGCGCCATGGGGTTGGCCATGCTCCCGCAGAGGATGCCGCAGATGGTTCCGAAGTCATATTTCCGGGTTTTCAGGGCGATGAGGCCCACTAGGACGACGGGCAGTAGCGTGATGAGGAAGCCAATGCCCACCCATGCGATGCCCTCGGGGCGCACGACGGTGGCAAAGAAGTCCTTGCCCGCATCCAGTCCCAGACAGGCCAGATAGAGCGACAGGCCCAGCATGCGCAGCATGAGCGAGGCCGAGCGCGTGGTGTAGGAGATGAAGTGCATGCGCGGCCCCAGCGCGCCCACCAGAATGCCCATGATGATGGGGCCGCCGGCGATGCCCAGCCGGATGGGCGATTCCATGCCGGGCAGACTGATGGGGATGGTGCCTAAGGCCACGCCCAGGATGATGCCGAGGAAGATACTGCCGATGTTGGGCTCCTCGAGCGTCTTCACGGAGTTGCCCAGAAAGTGCTCGGCATTCTCCACATCGTTGTGCTTGCCCACCACGGTCACGCGGTCTCCATATTGCAGACGGAGGTCGTGGCTGGCCAGCAGCTTGACGTCGCCCCGGATGATGCGGCTCACATTCACCCCGCAGATGTCGCGCATGCGCAGTTCGCCGAGCCGCTTGCCGTTGAGTCCCCGGCGTGTCACCACACAGACACGGCTCTCCACATTGGAGTCGATGGCGTTCCAGTCTATCACGTCGCGGTTCCAGTCCTTGGCTTCCTGGCGGCCGAAGAGCAGCACCAAGGCCTCCTCGTCTTCCTTGGTGGTCACCACGAGCAGGGAGTCGTTGACCTGAATCACGGTGTCTGCCACGGGCACAATGACCTGGCTTCCGCGCCAGATGCGCGAGATGATGAAGTGCAGGTGGGTCATCTGTGCAATCTGTGCAATGGTCTTGCCGTCGATGGCCGGGTTGATAGCCGTGAGCTGTGCGATGTATGTATTGTCGTCGTCGCTGAGCGGTTTTACCTTGAGGTCGCAGGGCTTCACAAACAGTTTGCGCATCAGCATCATGGCCAAGATGACGCCCACCACGCCGAGCGGATAGGTCACGGCGGTGGCCAGGGCGGCCCGTCCGCTGGGCATGCCCAGGTGTTCCAGTGCCTGTGTGGCGGCACCCAGGGCGGGTGTGTTGGTTGTGGCGCCACAAAGTAGCCCCACCATGTCGGCCACGCCCACCCCCGTTATCGGCACCAGCACCAGTGCCAGCAGGGTGCCCGCCAAGATGACGGCCAGCCCCCACAGGTTGAGGGCCATGCCTTCGTGGCGCAGCGAGCCGAAGAAGTTGGGGCCAACGTGCAGTCCCAGGCAATAGACAAACATCGACAGGCCGAACGTCTCCACATAGTCGAGCGTCCGGGCATCGATCGACAGGCCTGCATGTCCGGCCAGAATGCCGGCGAAGAACACGAAAGCAATGCCCAGCGAGACGCCCATCACCTTGATGCGGCCCAAGGCGAGGCCAAGCGCAACGACCATAGAAATGATGATCACCGTCTGTACGGACGAGTGGACACTGAAGAGGGAGGACAGCCAATCCATGGGATGCAGGGGTAAGGTGTGGAGTGGGGGTGATTAAATAAGGTGGAGGTAGTTCTCCAAGGGGATGCCGCGGTTCTTGTCGGCGTTGTCCTTGTTGCACTCGATGAGCCGCGACACGGCGTTCATGGCCTCGCGTGTGGAGCGTCGCAGCCCCTCGCCGTTGAGCAGATGGCCGATGAGCACGGCCGAGAAGATGTCGCCCGTGCCGGGGAAGTGGACGGGAATTTCGGTATAGGGCAGCATGAAATACTGTCCGCTCTTGTGATTGTAGCCCACCACGCTGGGCTGCCTGTCGACCGGAATCGACGTGATGAGGGCCGACTTGGCGCCGATGGCCGTGAGCTTGTCGAGCAGTGCCCGGGTCTCCTCCATCGTGATGCCGTCGGGACGGTAGCCGGCGCCGGTGAGATAGCAGGCCTCCGTGTAGTTGGGGAAGATCAAATCGGCCACGGCAATCATCTCTTTCATGCTTCCGATGGTGGCGGGGGTCACCCCGTTGTAGAGCTTGCCCTCGTCGCCCATGATGGGATCCACGAAGATGGTGGTGCCGCCGAGGGCCTGTTCACGGCAGTAGGCCGACACCACGAGGGCCTGACGCTCCGAAGCAATGAATCCCGTGGCGATGGCGTCGAAGCGGAAGCCCAGCCCTTTCCACACGGGAAACACGCCGGTGATGTAGTCGGTGGTGTCGAGAATGTTGAACTTTCCATAGTCCAGCGTGTTGGATACCAGCGCCGTAGGCAGATTGTAGGTGGGGTGCCCCATGTAGGAGAGAATGGGCAGCATGGCTGCCGTGGCCACCTTGCCGTAACCCGCCATGTCGTTGATGAGGAGTATTTGCTTCTTGCTCATGATGTCGTCAAATCGGTTGCAAAGTTAGTAAAAAGCCGAAAGGTGGAAAAGTAAAAAGACAAAAAAGGTTGGTTATTGAAAAAATAAGCCAAAAAAGCGGCCGAAAGCATGGTTGTATCGTTTTATTGTCGTAATTTAGTTCATGATTTTAAATCTATGCTTTAGCCAAGATGAGCAACAACAACAACAACTTCTGCCTGATACTTGCCGGGGGCAAGGGGCGTCGCCTGTGGCCTTGCAGCCGCGAGAATTTCCCCAAACAGTTCATCGATTTCTTCGGAACGGGGCGCACGCAGCTTCAGCAAACCTACGACCGCATGGCGCGCATCCTGCCGTCCGACCATATCCTCATCAACACCAACAGCCAGTATCTGCCTCTGGTCATGGAACAACTGCCCGAGGTGCCCCGTTCGCGCATCATGGCCGAGCCCATCCATCGCAACACAGCTCCCAGCATAGCCTGGGCCAACTACCGCATTTCGCGCCTCTGTCCCGAGGCGCGCATCATTGCCGTGCCGTCTGACCAGCTGGTGATGAACGAGGAGGCATTCCGGCAGAACGTGCTCGACGGCCTCAACTTTGTGGGCACACACGAGACTTTTCTCACCATGGGGGTGAGCCCCACGCGGCCCGAGCCGGGCTATGGCTATATTCAGAAAGCCGAAATGCTGGAGCAAGATGTCTACCAAGTGAAGACTTTCACCGAGAAACCCGACCGCGAGTTTGCCCGAACGTTCATGGAAAGCGGCGAGTTCCTCTGGAACACGGGCCTCTTCCTCTCCAGCGTCGTCCACCTGCGTGAGAGCTTTTCGCATATCCTGCCCCCCGTGCTGCGCGAACTCGAAAGAATCAACAAGGATGCCACGGTGGAACAAGAGGAAGCCTACATGCAGGAACACTTCACGCTCTACCCCAACATTTCGCTGGAGGCGGGCGTGCTCGACAATGCCGAGGGCGTGTGCGTGATGAAGTGTGACTTCGGCTGGGCCGACCTGGGAACCTGGCATGGCATCTACGAGGCCATGCCGCGCACGGTCGAGGGCAACGTCGTCATCAATTCAGAAGTCATTGTTGACAACAGCCGCAACAATGTCATCAAGCTGCCCAAGGGGCGGCTTGGTGTTATCAACGGGCTCGAAGGGTTCATCGTGGCCGAGAAGGACAACGTGCTTCTCATCTGCCGCAAGGAAGATTCTTCGGCTCTGATTCGCAAGTATGTGAACGAAGTTCAGCTCAAAATGGGGGAAGCGTTCATTTGAACGCTTCCCGAATCTTGGCCGCCGTCTCTTTCATCTCGTCTTCGCTGAGCGTTACGTGCTTCTTGAAGTCCACGTCGCCCTCGGTGTTGATGGGCATGAGGTGGATGTGGGCATGGTTCACTTCGAGCCCGAGCACCACCTGCGCCACTTTCTTGCAGGGGAAGGCCGTGCGGATGGCCCGTGCCACGCGTTTGGCAAAGAGCTCAAAGGCGGCCAGGTCTTCGTCGGCCATGTCGAAGATATAGTCCACTTCCTTGCGGGGCACCACCAGTGTGTGGCCCTTCACCACAGGGTTGATGTCGAGGAAAGCATAGAAGCGTTCGTCCTCGGCGCACTTGTAGCTGGGTATCTCGCCAGCGGCAATCTTACTGAAAAGGGTAGGCATAAGGCAGTTGGTTTTCCTATTCAATGGTAATCTTGTCTATTTGCAGCTTGAGCGTTCCGCGCGGAACCTTCACCTCTACCACGTCGCCCACTTTCTTGTTCAGCAGTCCTTGGGCAATGGGAGTGTGGATGGAGATCTTGCCTTCCTTGAGGTTTGCCTCGCTCTCGCTCACCACAGTGTAGGTCATTTTCTTCTTTGTGGTGAGGTTTGTCATCTCTACTTTCGACATGATTTGCACCTCGTCGGTGGAGAGTCGTGACATGTCCACGATCTTGGCAAGGGCAATGGTCTTCTTCAGTTCGTTGATTTTGTTCTCCAGATGCGCCTGTGCCTCCTTGGCAGCGTCGTACTCTGAGTTCTCGCTCAAGTCGCCCTTGTCGGCCGCCTCGGCGATGGCCGCCGACGCTTTGGGGCGCTCGATAGCTTCCATTTGGTGGAGCTGGGCCACGAGTTTGTCGTAGCCCTCTTGTGACATGTAAGCCATAGTTATCTCTTTAAATTGTTTATGCGTTTCCAAACGGAGACTTTAGAAAGCAGCGTTCCGACATGATTGCGAATGTCGGAACGCTGCTTTCTAAAGTCTGTCTGTTGTCGTGTATCGGTGCAAAGGTAGGCATTAATTTCGACAGACACAAGCAAATGGCCTAATATTTTTGTTTTTCGCTTGACGAAGATCAAGAAATCGCGCTTTCTGCATTTTATTTTCGCCTTAGATTTGCATTGAGTTGGAGATTTGTTTATTTTTGGTTTGTGTTTTTCATAGTATTAGATTTAAGGTTAACAAAGGTTGGGGACTCGGCGGAGCCCCCTTTTTTGTACCCTTTCCGAGCTGAAGAACCGAACGGGGCGGGGCGTGCGTCGAGGCCCCGAACGGTGCCCAAACCGTAGGGGCATACGGCCTGTGCCTGCAAGGGCAGGACCCGACGGGCAGCCCCGCACGGGGTGCATGCCTGCATGCCAACCGCAGTTCTTGTTTCAAAGTGCATTTTGCCGCAGGACGATGACGGGGCAATCGCGTCGCGATTGCGGCGTTTTCGCGTTGCGTTTACGCCGTTTTCATGCCGCGATTACGCCGTTGCCGCATCGCGTTTGCGCCGTTGCCGCGGGGGCTGTGCCGGGCGGCCGTGCAGCCGCAGGGCGGCGGGGGCGTGGCCGGGAGCCGGCGGACTACCCCACGTTGAGCCTGCCGTAGGGGCCGGTGGTGGTGGCCCGGTAGCGCGTCAGCTTCTTGCCGGCCTCGCCCTCACTGACGATGCCGCCGTTGTTCAGGTCGTACCGGCGGTGGCACGTGGGGCAGACGGCGATGCCGAACTCGCCCACCTCGACCTTGTGGCTGCGCACGGGCAGGGCGTTCGGGTCGAAACAGTTGGGGCATTCGCGGTCGTAGGCATAGAAAGTGCCGTCGGCCGAGTTGCCGTAGCCCACGATGATGCCGCCGTTCATGCCCAGCACGAAGCCCCGTCGCTCGTCGAGGGCCGTCATCGTGACGCGGCTGTTGAGGCCCTGGTTGCTCTCGAAGACAAACTGTTTGCCCGACGTGCTGATGGTGACAAAGACGCCCGAGTGGGGCGTCATGCCGCCGGCCAGGGTGGCGTCGTTGTGCTGAGCATTGTCGAAGTAGAGGCGGCAGTAGCTGTTGCTGTACAGATCCTGCGTGTCGCCACAGGCACACGGCAGGGCCGCAAGGGCCAGCACGAGTCCGAATGTGAGGTTTCTGGCGGTCATGGGCGGGGAGGATTCAGCAGGGCCTGCTCGGCGGCGGCCACGCGGTCGAAGTGGAATTCGGCCAGCGTGCTGTCCATGAGCGCGCGTATGCGGTCGTTGCACAGGTTGCCGATGGAGCCCTCGTGGGTGTGGTGGATGTGCTTGTCGGCCTTGAAGGTGCCGGCCTCGATGTCGAGTCCCACCTGTTTGTAGGCGTCGCGGAACGGCATGCCGGCGGCGGCCAGACGGTTCACCGCCTCGACGGAGAACATCGGGTCGTACATCGGATTGTCGAGAATGTGCTCGTTCACCTCCATTTTGTTGATGATGTAGGCGGTCATCCGCAGACAGTCTTTCAGCTCGTCGAAGGCGGGCAGGAAGATTTCCTTGATGACTTGCAGGTCGCGGAAGTAGCCCGTGGGCAGGTTGTTCATGATGAGCATGACCTGTTGGGGCAGGCCCTGCAGCTTGTTGCTCTTGGCGCGGATAAGCTCGAAAACGTCGGGGTTTTTCTTGTGGGGCATGATGCTCGAGCCCGTGGTGCACTCCTTGGGCAGCCGCACGAACCCGAAGTTCTGCGAGTTGAAGAGGCAGGCGTCGAACGCCAGCTTGGCCAGTGTGCCGGCCACCGAGGCCAGGGCAAAGGCCACGTTGCGCTCCATTTTGCCGCGTCCCATCTGGGCGTAGACCACGTTGTAGTCCATCGAGTCGAAGCCCAACAGCTGCGTGGTGAGCGTGCGGTCGAGGGGGAACGACGAGCCATAGCCGGCCGCCGAGCCCAGGGGGTTGCGGTTGGTGAGGCGGTAGGCCGCCTGGAGAAAGAGCATGTCGTCGGCCAGGCTCTCGGCGTAGGCGCCGAACCAGAGGCCGAAACTGGAGGGCATGGCTATTTGCAGGTGGGTGTAGCCGGGCATGAGCACGTCCTTGTAGAGGTCGCTTTTCTGGACGAGCTCGTCGAAGAGCAGCTTCACGCCCTCGGTAATCTCCAGGAGCTGGCGGCGTGTAAAGAGCTTCAGATCCACCAGAACCTGGTCGTTGCGCGACCGTCCCGAGTGTATCTTCTTGCCCATATCGCCGAGCTTTCGGGTGAGCATCAGCTCCACTTGGGAGTGCACGTCTTCCACGCCCTCCTCGATAACGAACTGCCCCTGCTCGCAACTGCGGTAGATGTGGCGCAGGGCTTGCAGCAGTTGCAGTAGCTCGTCGCGCTCCAAGAGCCCGATGGACTGCAGCATGGTGATGTGGGCCATGGAGCCCAGCACGTCGTATTTGGCGAGGTAGAGGTCCATCTCGCGGTCGCGGCCCACGGTGAACCGCTCAATCTCTGCGTTGACCTGGAAGTTTTTTTCCCAAAGTTTGGTGGCCATGGTTGCTGTGAATTGATGTGTGGGTAAGGAGTTATGGAGTTAAGGAGTTATGGAGTTAAGACAAATGTTTTGTCAAAAGAGTGCATGGGGGAACGCCTGACATTTGTCTTAACTCCCTAACTCCTTAACTACATAACTCCTTGAATTTAACTCCCTAACTCCTTAAAATGAATCAAACATAGTGTATCATCTGCAGCGCGTCGGCAATTTTCTCGATGCCTTCCTGCAGCGGTTTCTTCACCATGCCGCTGATAAAGGGGTTGAGATCGGCCTTGATGGTGAGCTTCATCTTGCTTGTCGACTCGTCTACAGGGAGTATTTGTATCCAGAAATTGAAAGATAGGGGGCTCTCCCGCGTCTCAAACTTGATGGTCTTGGGCGCTTCGCGGTCTACGACGACGAGCTTCACGGCCCCCATGGGGGTGGAGATGGAGATGCTGTCGGCGTCGAACGTGAGGTCTCTCACCTTGTCTTCGGGGAGCTTGTCCCTCACTTTGTCAATGTTGCTGAGGTCGCTCAGCATGTCGTAGACCGACTGTTGGGGGTAGTCAATCTGCCGGATGGTACTTTCGATGGTGGTCATAAGTGTTTTAAGGAGACAGCTCTCGCGCGCTTTCAAAGGAAAGAACCGCGCAAAAAGTCGTTTCTGTGTAATGGTGTTTATCGGGTATGGCCCCACATTCCCTCCTTTGGAGGGGACTGTTGAGGCTCTTGGAGGGCCCCTTTATCCCCGCCTTTGGAGGTGCTTGGGGAGGCTTTTGGAGGGGCTGGGGAAAGCTATTTCTTCCAGTTGGCCGGGTCCTTGCGCCATTCGTGAAGCGTTGCGATGTCCTGATTGGTGATATAGCCGGTCTTTTCGGCTTGGGCCACGACGTGCTCATAGTCGGTCAGCGTGACGAGCTTCACCCGGGCCTCGTCGAAAGCCTGGGCGGCCACGGGGAAGCCGTAAGTGTAGCTGGCCACCATGCCCACCACCTCGAAGCCGGCCTGTCGCAGGGCTTCTACGGCCTTGAGCGAGCTGCCGCCGGTGGAGATCAAGTCCTCAACCACCACCACTTTGGCCCCTGCGGGCAGTGTGCCTTCGATGAGATTGCCCATGCCGTGGTCCTTGGGCTTGGAGCGGACATAGCAGAAAGGCAGTGCCAGCGCGTCGGCCACGAGGGCGCCCTGGGCGATGGCGCCGGTGGCAACACCGGCTACGGCCGTGGCCTCGGGGAAGTGTTCGAGGACGGCATGGACGAGTCCCGCCTTGACCATACTGCGCAGATCGGGGTAGGAAAGCGTCTTGCGGTTGTCGCAATAGAAAGGTGATTTCCAGCCCGAGGCCCAGGTAAAGGGGTCGTTCGGCTGCAACTTGATGGCCTTGATGTCCAGCAGACGTTTGGCAAATGCTTTCTTGAAGTTGTCCATAATTGTCGTTGTTAGCGCGTTTATTTGCCGCAAAGTTAGCGCAAAATCACGACAACGGCAAGCAAAACGGCGTATTTGTCGCCCGAAAATCGGCAAAAGGGGCGATTTGACGGCACGGTGAAGTCCCGGGCTTGGAGGAGTGGGGGCTTAGACTTGGAGGGGTGGGGGCTTCGACTTGGAGGGGTGGGGCTGTTGTTTTAAAAGGGTCTTTCTGCCGTTTTGAAAGGGTCGGGTTATCGCCTTGGGTCTACGAAGCCCAGGGCGGCCACGCTGATGCGCACGCCCTCGACGCGCTCCAGCTCGGCGGCGCAGGCGCAGATGGTGGCCCCGGTGGTTACTATATCGTCGACAAGCAGCAGGTGGGTGCCCTTGATTTTGTCGGCGTTGCGCAGTGCGAAAGCCTCCGCTACATTGGCGTTGCGCTCCCATCGGCCCTTGGTGGTCTGGCTGCCGCGGAAGTCGCGGCGCGTCAGCACGTCGGTGAGCACGGGCTTGCCGCACACCTCGGACAGCCCGAGGGCGATGCGTTCGCTCTGGTTGTAGCCGCGCTCCCGCCGGCGGTCGGGGCTGAGCGGCACGGGAACGATGAGGTCGATGTCGGCCCAAAAGCCGCTTTCGGCCATCTCCTGGCCGAGCATGCGTCCCAGCATCGTGCCCAGTTCGGGCCGATGATGATACTTCAATGCGTAGATGGGATTGGAGGCTTGCGAGCCGGCCTCGTGGTAAATGAGGGCTGCCGCTTTCTCCATGTGGCGGATGCGGCCCCAGAACGTCTTGGCCATCTCGTTGTCGTAGGGGCGTGCCAGATGGTCGGTGCGCGGCAGATGCAGGTTGCAGGGCGTGCAGACCACGCGCTCTCCGGGGGCCAGCCGGTAGCCGCAGACGGCGCAGCTGCGTGGCGCAATGAGGTCGGTCAATCGGCCGAACAGCTTAGAAATCATCGTCGGGAGCCTCCGCTTCTTCTCCCATTTCGTCAATGCACCGCCTGATGAGACGCAGGTCGAAGCCCCGTCCCATGGCAAATTTGATGAGTTTCATGCTGCGCTCGTAGTCGCTTCTGCCCTTGATGGTGGGCCATTTGCCGCGGAGCAGCGGGCGCAGGACGCAGAGATAGTCCTCGTCGGGAACGCTGTCGAGGATGGGGGCATACACTTCTTCCGCCACGTGCTTGGCCCACAGGGCCTGCGAAATCTTGCGCGAGCCCCAGCCGTTGTACTTCACTTTGTCGTTGATGAACGCGCGGCAGTAGCGCGCGTCGTCGACAAACTGATGCCCGACAAGGTAGCCGAGCACGCGTTGGCGCGCCTCCTCGTCGAGCCCCCAGCGGCGCATCTTGTCGTCGAGTTCGCCTGTACAGTGCTCCCCCTTGGAGCAGAGGGAGGCCAATGAGGCGAGGGCCTTGTCTTCGGTCATGGTCATAAGCGTGAGGATTTATCGGCCGGCGGTGCAGAACCGCTGCTTGCCGAAGTCGTCGTCGAGCAGTTGCACGTGCCCGAAGCCCAGTTGGCCGAGGAGTGTCTGGAGCTCCGTGGCGTAGCGGGGATTAATTTCAAAGTAGAGTGTTCCGCCGGTGCGCAGGGCGTTTCGGGCGTAGGAGGCGATGGCGCGATAGAAGCGCAGCGGGTCGTCGTCGGGCACAAAGAGGGCCAGCGAGGGCTCGTGGCCGACCACGTGGGGCGACATTTCGCGGCGTTCCTGCTCGGCAATGTAAGGTGGATTGGACACAATGATGTCCCAACGGGCCGTGTCGTCGGGTGGCTGCAACGCGTCCTGCCACTCCAGATTGACCTTTGCGCCGAGGCGGTGGGCATTGTCACGGGCCGTGAGCAGCGCGTCGGGCGAGACGTCCCAGGCCGTCACGGCCGCATGGTAAAGGTCGAGAGCCAGTGTCACGGCAATGCAGCCGCTACCCGTGCCCACGTCGAGCACCTGCAATGGGACGGGCGGTTGCAGGGCGCAGTAGGGGCGGTTGTGGTCCGAAACAATCTTGCGGCACAACGCTTCGGTCTCCGGACGGGGGATGAGTACGCCGGGCCCCACATGGAACGGACGGCCGCAGAAGTCGGCACGGCCCAGCACATACTGCACCGGTTCGCCCTGCCCGAGCCGCGTCATGATGTTCTGCAGCCGCTCTTGTTCGGCCGCCGGCAGCTCCTCCACCTTGCCGCAGCAGATGTCGGCCATGGTCAAGCCGAAGCCTTCGTCGAGCACCAGCCGCACGATGGCCTTGGCTTCGGCCTCGTCGTACCGGGGCAACAGCCTCCGCCAAAGCGTCTGATAAGAACGCTTCGGCCCTTGTTCCGTCTGGTTTTTATCTTGGTTCATCCTTGCTTTGCTCCTTGCAGTCCTTTGCTTTTCTCCTTGCAGTCCAAGGTTTGCATCCTTGCAAATTTAACGAGTTTTTGGAAGACGGCAAAGGATTCAAAGGGAAAAAGCGGGGCCTTTCAAGATAAAAGTTCTAACTTTGCAGCCTTGGGAGGGAGTGTAAAAACGCTCAAGAACCAACGTCGAGAACCAGAAATATGGATGTAGAACCGCAGAAAGCCATAGACGAACGCTATATGCGCCGCTGTTTGCAGCTGGCGCGCAACGGCCGGCAGCACGCCAAACCCAACCCGATGGTGGGTGCAGTGATTTTGAGTGCCGACGGACGGATTATCGGCGAGGGCTACCACCTGTGCTGTGGCGGGGCCCATGCCGAGGTGAATGCCTTTGCCAGTGTGCGCCCCGAGGACGAGCGGCTGCTGCCCGGAGCCACGGTTTACGTGAGTCTGGAGCCGTGTTCGCACTGGGGCAAAACGCCGCCGTGTGCCGATCTCATCGTCAAAAAGGGAGTGTGCCGCGTGGTATGCGGGTGCATCGACCCCTTTGCCGAGGTGCGGGGACGCGGTGTGCGGCGCATCCGCGAGGCGGGCATCGAGGTGACTGTAGGCGTTCTGGAGCAGGAGTGCCTGGCCTTGAACCGGCGGTTCATCACGGTGAACACCCGCCGCCGACCCTATATTCTGCTCAAGTGGGCCCAGACGGCCAATGGCTTCATGGCCGCTGCCGGAGGCCGCCCTCTGGCTGTTTCCACGCCGTTCACCCGGCAGCTTGTCCACCGGCTGCGGGCCGACTGCGATGCTATCCTCGTTGGTCGGGGCACGTTGGAGGCCGACCGCCCGCGCCTCGACGTGCGCCACTGGGGCGGGCCCGCCCCCCGGCGCATGGTGCTCACCCATCAGCCGGACGGCGTGCCCGAGGGCTTCGAGGCCTGTGCAGGCATTGACGAGGCCCTGCAGCAGCTCTACAACGACCGCTGCCAGAGTCTGTTGGTGGAGGGAGGAGCCCGCACGCTGCAGGCGTTTATCGACCGCGGGCTCTGGGACGAGATACGCGTGGAGACCGCACCATGGGTCATCGACGGCAGTGTGCCCGCCCCCCGGGTGCCGGCCCAAGCCCGGTTGGCCGACGTGCAGACCATCGACGGTAACCGCATCTGCCGCTACGAGCGGCCCGACAAGGGGTAGCCTCCAGCCCGATAATGGGAATCCACCGAATCCACCACCCACCACTCCCGTTCCTATTAAGGCAAAGCCGGACAGACTTCAGGTCTATCCGGCTTTTCAAGTGATATGGAAAGAGAATGACATCTTCCCCGAGCGGGAAGACATGAAAGGGCCCGAGGGTCAGCATCCCTTGCTTGTCATGATGCTGAGCACCATGTCGTCGGTGCTGGTCATGGCCTCCTTGCCGATGCTTGTCAGGTTTCGGATGCTGCGGTCCACGTCCTGGTCGATGATGCCCTCGGCGGCCGTCACGTGCTCTCCTTCCATGCTTAGCAGGGCCGAGAGCAGTGCAGACGACACGCCCGAGCAGATTTTGATGGAGCAACTGGGCTTGGCCCCGTCGCAAATCATGCCTGTGAGGTTGGCAATCATGTTCTTCACGGCATGGCACACACGGGTGTAATCGCCCCCCATGAGGTAGACAATGCCGCAGCTCGACCCGATGCTGGCCACCACGCAACCGCAGAGCGCGCTGAGTTTGCCCAGGCTCTGCTTGATGTAGATGGCCGTGAGGTGCGAGAGCGTGAGGGCCCGAACGAGCTCCTCCTCGGTGTTCTCGTTCTCCTGTGCATAGACGGCCACGGGGTTTGTGGCGCAGATTCCTTGGTTGCCCGAGCCCGAATTGGACATCACCGGAATCATGGCCCCACCCATACGAGCGTCGCAAGCCAGCGCTGTTTGCGAGATGATGTGCGAGAAAATGGTCTTGCCGAAGATGCCATGACTCAGCGGACGGTCGATGGTCTTGCCCAGACAGTGCCCATAGTTTCCCTTTTTGCTCTCCTCGGCGGCCCGGAGATTGTAGTCGCGTGTCTTCAGAATGAAGTCTATTTCGCCCACCGGAGCCGTGGTGGCAAACTCCCAAACGGTCTTCATGTCCAGCTGAATGTCGCCCTCCTCATTGCCGTTGCCGCCGAGGCACTGCCGCTTGTCGAGCAGCACGTTGCCGTTGCGTTCCTCGTAGACAAAGTTGGTATGGCCCGCGGCGATGACGGCCGTGGCGCAGTCGTCGCCGGCCTGACAGCAGATCTCGATGTAGAGTTTCTCGCTGATATTCTCCTTGAGCTTGATGTCGATGCGGTTTCCATCGCCGAGAAAGCCCTTGCCCTCCTCGAGCGATTCGGGCGTGAGATCCTTGATTACTTCCAGCTGATACTCGCTTTTTCCGATGAGCGCGCCCAGCGCAATGGCGATGGGCAGCCCTATCATGCCCGTTCCGGGGATGCCCACGCCCATGGCATTCTTCAGGATGTTGGCGCTGAGCAGGGCGGTTATCTTCTCCGGCCGGCGGCCCAGGTTCTCGGTGGCGCGGGCCGTGCACAGGGCCACGGCCATGGGTTCGGTGCAGCCCACGGCGGGCACCACCTCCTTGTTGATGAGCGCAATGATGCGCGCGCGGGTCTCTTTTTCAATCATTTCGTCTTGTTTTTGCCGCCGCCGGGCTGCGGCGCACCGGGTGGCGGGACTCGGAGTTACTTGGCATAGTTGTCCAGTCCCTTGTTCAGGAAGTCGAGATAGGCCGGCACATCCTCCTTGTAGCTGAACGAACCGGTCAGCGGGTTGCCCTCGTTGTCCAGGGCAACATAGAACGGTTGGGCGTTGGCGCCGAACTTGTGGCTCTGCAAATAGCTCCACTTGTCGCCCACGGTGCGCAGCGTTCGCGTCTGTCCGTTGGCCTCCACCTGCATGGGCTGGGGCAGCGGCGTCTTGTCGTCCACGTAGAGCGAGATGAGCACATAGTCCTTTTCGAGCTTGTCCGACACCTGCGGGTCGGTCCAAACAGCGGCTTCCATCTTGCGGCAGTTCACGCAGCCGAAGCCCGTAAAGTCGATGAGCACGGGCTTGCCCTGGGCTTTTGCAGCCGCCATGCCCTCCTCGTAGTTGGTGTATTTGGCCTCGACGGTCTTGGTGTTGAGGTTGAAATCCTGCGTGTTCATGGGCGGGGCGAAGGCCGAAACAGCCTTGCACGGCGCACCCCAGAGGCCGGGAACCATGTAGATGGCAAAGGCCAGGGAGCACAGGCCCAGCATGATGGCGGGCACGGGCATGGGCTTATGGAGGTCGCCTCCAATCTGGTCTTCGGGGAACTTGAGCCAGCCAATGAGGTACCAACCCAAGGCCAGGAAGATGACAATCCAGAGCGAAAGGAACACCTCGCGGTCCAAGAGGTGCCAGCCGTAGGCCAGATCGGCCACGCTGAAGAACTTCAAAGCGAAGGCCAACTCCACGAAACCGAGTACCACTTTTATCTGCGTCATCCATGCACCACTCTTCGGACTCTTCTTCATCAGCGTGGGGAACATGGCGAAGAGCGTGAACGGCACGGCCAGTGCAAGGGCAAATCCCAGCATGCCTACGGCCGGGGCGAGCCAGTTGCCCGACGTAACGGTCTGCACCAGCAGCAGTCCGATGATGGGCGCTGTGCAGGAGAACGACACGAGCACCAGCGTGAAAGCCATGAGGAAGATGGAGAGCAGCCCCGTGGTGTTGCTGGCCTTGGTGTCTACTTTGTTGGCCCAACTGTCGGGCAGTTTTATCTCGAACCAGCCGAAGAAGCTCACGGCAAACACCACAAGCAGCAGGAACAGGAAGATGTTGAATACGGCATTGGTGGACAACGAGTTGAGCGTACTGGGCCCGAAGACGGCCGTCACGCCGATGCCGAGGCCCAGATAGATGACCACAATGGCGATGCCGTAGGTCATGGCATCGCGCACACCCCGCTTCCTGTCGTCCTTGGACCGCTTCAGGAAGAAGCTCACCGTCATGGGAATGATGGGCCAGATGCAGGGCATCACCAGTGCAAGCAGACCGCCCACCAGGCCCATGAGGAAGATGTAGAGCACCGACTTGTTGGCAATGTCGCCGGTGCCGCCGAACTGTTGCAGCTGCTTCACCACCGGCCGCCACAGGGCATCCTTGTCGGCTGCCGAGAGATTGCCGGCGGTTGCAGCCGTCACTTGGGCTGCGGAGTCGGCCTGGAGACGGGCCAGCGAGTCGGCGGCACCCGGGGCCATGGCGGCAGTGGCGGCAGCATGGGCGGAGCTGCCGCCGGCCTGCAGGGCGGCTTGGCCCTGGGTCTGCGGGGCAGCGTCCGGCGCACCCTTGGCTGCGGCGGCCACGGCGGGGCTCTTGCCGCTCTTCTTCAGGTCGACGCTGGTGGGCGGCAGACAGTTCTGGTCGTTGCAGGCACCGTATTCCAGATAGGCGTCGATGGTGTACGAGGGCTTGGTGAAGCGCACTTTCTGCACGAATTGCACGCTATTTTCAAAGTAGCGCAGGGTCATCTCGAAGAGCTTGTCATAGCTCTTGATTTCGTGGCCCTTGGGCGTGAGCCGCCCCACGAGCTCCACGCCGTCCAGCTTGTTCACGTTGAACGTGGCCGAGATAGGGCCGTCGGCACCCAAGCCGGTGGAGTAGACGTGCCACCCCTTGTCTATTTTGCCGGTGAAGACAATCTCGCCTTCGGCCGTGTTGCCGGTCTTGAGCTGCGAAGAAAACTTCACGGGGTCGAGCATTTGTGCGTGGGCCAGCACGGTGACGAGCATCAGCAGGGCCAGGGTCATTGCTTTTTTCATTGGTCTTTCCTTGTCTATACCTTATTATATATGTGGGTCTCCGACCTCACGCGGCCGGGTCTTGGCTGTGGTGCGTGGCGGCCTTTTTCATTATCAATACGTCCGGCCGTCGAAAAAGGCTACAGTCCATGACGATAATTGACGGTTTTTAACTGATACGAACAACGGGGTGCACCCCCGGGGGCACATCCCGTTGGGCGAGGGTTGCGCGTGTGCGGCCATCAGCGGCGGCTGCGGGCCGTGGTCGTGGCGGTGCGTGGCCGGGCTGCGGGCTTCTTGCCGGCGGTGCGGCTTGTGGCTGTCGGGGCGTAGATCTTGGGGGCCGTGCCCTGCCGCTTGATGTCGGCCTGGGCGGGCGGCATGCAGTTCTGGTCGTTGCATGCACCGTATTCCAGATAGGCGTCGATGGTGTACGAGAGCTTGGTGAAGCGCACTTTCTGCACGAAGCGCACGCTGTTTTCAAAGTAGCGCAGCTGCATGCCGAACAGCTTGTCGAACTTGTTGATCTCGTGGCCCTCGGCCGTGAGCTTGCCCACGAGCTCCACGCCGTTCAGCTTGTTCACGTTGAACGAGGCCTGGATGGGCCCTTCGCTGCCCAGGTCGGTGGAGTAGACGTGCCAGCCCGGGGCCATGGCGCCGGTGAAGACTATCTCGGCTTGGGCGTCGTCGTGGGTGACGAGCTGCGACGTGAAACGCACGGGGCCGGCCGTCTGTGCGTGGGCGAGCATGGCGAACGCCATGGACAACGCCAGGGTTGCAATCTTTTTCATGAGTCCGTGAGTGATATGTTGTTGCAAAGTTATAGTTTTCTTTCGGCCCGTCCAAAAACTTTCGGTTCTTTCTTTGCCGCGGTTTTGGACGCAAAAGATGCCCTCGTCCTGTTGCGGGCGGCAGGAGGGCATGGGGGGGGTGACACGTTTTGACGTTATCGGGGTGTAACCATCAATATGCAAGGATGAAGCGTTTCAGAGTCTTTGGGGTGTGGGCCGTCTGCCTGATGGTCGCTCCCGTTGCGCATGCGCAGGGAGCGCAGGGCGTGTTTGCCGAGCTGTTCGGGGCATCGACCACGTTTGGAATCCATTACGACAGCCGTTTCAGCAGCCGCACGCGCTGGGGCGGACGGGTGGGATTGGCCTATACCCGCTCCCGTTCGCAGGACTTCTTCGATTCCAATCCCGAGGCCACGAGGGGCTGGAGCTTCCCCGTTGCCGTGAACCATCTGGTGGGCCGTGGGCGGCACCATGCAGAGATAGGCGTGGGGGTGAGCTACGGACTCTACACCTGCAAGTATCACGACCCCGCCGGGCGGCAGGTGGAACACGACCGTTCGGGCACTTTCGGCTTTCTGGACCTGGGCTATCGCTACCAGCCCGCCCGCGGCCTCATGCTCCGTACGGGCCTTAACCCGGCCGCGGCCCTGGGCCGGCGCGACCCGTTGGGGCGGAGCGAGCACGGCGTGGATCGCGCTGCCGTTGTCTATCCTTACCTGAGTTTGGGATGGAGTTTCTAAGCCAAGCGGCGGCGGCAAACTTCTCACTGCCCGGCGGCGCCCCGTTTCCGGCCGCGCGATTGCGCCGCAACGGCATCGTGAAGACGGCGTAAACGTGCGGCGTTTACGCCGTTGTCGGCTTGCGTTTGCGCCGTCATGGTCTGGCGATGGCGGCACGGCCGACGGCCGGCCGCAAAGGGTTAGGGCTGCGTGCCGGCGTCTTTGCCGGTTGTGGGAGCCGTCGGCACGAGCTCGGCAACCATGAAGACGGAGTGGATTTTGCGCTTTTCCACGGGCGGAATCTCCATGTAGTCGTGGAAAAGGTCGCGCAGGTAGGCGTCGGGATTGGCCGGGCCGAGAAACGTGTGGCCCTCGAACGTGATGTCCTTCACGGGGAAAATGCTGTCGCGCCGGTGCATGATGCCGTAGCCGTTGTTGACCAGCGTGTTGCTGAAGAACACGTCCTTGCGGTGCGTGGTGCACACGGCGGCCCAGGCGGCACGCAGCAGGGCATGCTTGGCGCCGAACCAAAACAGCTCGGCTACGGCCCGCCACGAGTAGTAGTGGCGGTGGTGCAGGATGGAGTAGCTGCGCGAGAGCTCGCGCGTGATGCGCCTCACCATGCCGCGCGGGGCCGAGGGATAGGGCACCATGGGGAAGACGTCGACGTACAACCCCTTTTGATAACCCATGGAAAAGTCGTCGCTTGCCTCGACGTAGAACGAGTTGAGGTCGCGTATCTTGATGATGGGCTCCTTGGTGTGCTCGGCTCCCGGCAGCTGGAGCTGCAGGTGGGCGGGCAGCTCGCGGGCGGCCGCGGCCTCGAAACGGGGCAGGTCGTCGCGGCGCATGGCAATGTCGATGTCGTCGTCCCACGGAATGAAGCCTCCGTGGCGCACGGCTCCCAGCAGGGTGCCGCCATCGAGCCAGTAGTCGATGTGGTGCGCGCGGCAGATGCTGTCTACGGTTTTCAGTATCTCCAGCTGCTTCAGTTGGCAGGAGCGCAGCTGCTGCGCCTTGTAGGTATCGAGGTAGGTTGGGGTCATGGTTGCGGGGTGTCGGTTTTCAGAATCTCGAGCGTGCGCTCCACGGCCTCGCCGAAGGCGTAGTGCGGCCGCCAGCCGATGGCCTTGAGACGGCTGTTGTCCAGAATGGCCGTAGAGGCCACGGAGAAGCCGCGCCGCTCGGTCTCCGTGGGCAGGTCGAACACCACACGCGTGCCGGCAGCGCGGGCACAGGCCTGCGCAAAGTCGCGCAGGTGCACGTTGCAGGCCTCGCTGGCAATGTTGTAGGCCCGTGCATCCTCGCCGTGGAGCATCACGTGGAGCAGGGCCGAGACGGCGTCGGCCACATAAGTATAGGAGAAAAACTGCGTGCCCTCGCTCTTGAGCACGATGTCCTCGCCGTGCAACGCTTTCCAAATAAACTGCGACGAGGCCTTGCTGTCAGTGGGTAGCACCGACGGGCCGAACACGCGGCTCAGGCGGGCAATGCGCACTGGCACCCCATACTGGGCCGCATACGACTGGCAAAGAGCCTCGCAAGCCCGCTTCGACTCGGTGTAGCACGCCCGGCTTGTGGTCAGATTCAGCTGGCCGGTATAGTCTTCGGTGAACACGTCGGCCCCGCGGGCGTTGCCGTATATCTCGACCGTGCTGGGGTAGAGCACGGTGGCATGGCTGCGCCGGGCCAGCTCCAACGCGTGGCGTGCACCGTCCAGATTGAGCAGCATGGTCTCTACGGGCTGCTGGCTGTAGGCCAGCGGATGGGTGTGGCTGGCCAGCGGAATGATGTAGTCGGGTGCGAGGTCGGGTGCGAAAGGCCGGTCGGCCCCCTGTTCCACAAAGGTGAACAGCGGGCTGTCCAGGGTCTCGCCCAGCCGCTCGGCGGCGCGCTGGCGGCTGCGTCCGGCGGCCGTGATGCGGATGGCGGCCCCCTGCGCGTTGTAGCGCATCAGGGCGTCGACAAGCTGTGTGCCGATGAGGCCGGTGGCCCCGGTGAGGAGAATGTGGGTGCCCCGAAGCCGTTCGATGCCCGCGGTGGCGAGGATATGGGCCAGGTCTTCCTGGTAGAGGGGGTGCTGTCTGCTGCGTGCTGTCATGGTGGCGGGGAGTTATTTCAGCCAGTCGGAGTGGCGGCTCTCCTTGGCAAGATAGCCTTTGAACATCTCGAGGTCGTCCTTGGTGGTGAGCTTGATGTTCTTGTCGCTGCCGGCGGCAAAGTGCAGCCGCACGCCCAGCTCCACCATCATGGTGTTGGTGTAGGCGCTGCCGCGGATGCCGATGCCGCGGGCAAAGGCCTCGTGATACTTCTCGTCGAGCAGCTGGAAGCGGTAGGCTTGGGGTGTGCTGACGCGGCGCAGTGTCTCGCGCGGGATGTATTTCGTGGTGGTGCTGTCGTCTTCGGGGTCCACGATGAATATCTGCTCGTTGTAGGGCAGGCTGGTCACGGCGTTGCCATATTTCTGTGCTTTGAGTATCACGTCGGTGAGCACCGAGTCGTCTACCATGGGCCGAATGCCGTCGTGAATGATGATGGTGTCGTCCGGCGAGCACACGCCCTCCAGCCGGTACACGCCGTTTCGTATCGACTCCTGCCCGCTGTCGCCGCCGGGCACCACCCATTTCAGCTTGTCAATGTTGAACTGCCGGGCGTAGGCCCAGAGCACACGCTCCCAGCCTTCGAGGCAAACCACCTCGATGGCGTCCACTTGCGGGTGGCGCTGGAAGCCCTCGAGGGTGTAGATCAGGATGGGTTTATCGAAGACATTGATAAACTGCTTGGGGATGTCCTGCCCCATGCGGTGGCCGGACCCGCCGGCAATGATGATGGCGATGTTCATAAGCTCGTGTTTCGATTAATCTGTGGCCGCCTCGCGGACAACCGCCGGCCAGCCCTCGCAAAAGTAGGAAAAATATCGGGCGCACGCAAGCAAACAGGCGTAATTCTGCCGAAAAAGGGCTAACTTTGCACCGTAAAAGCTAACGAAACACAATATGGAGAATCCTTATGTCAAGCAGTTTCCCGACCTCATGGCGGGCAAGATCATCCTCTACAACCACGGATTCGGGTCGTCTGCAGCCTCGGGCACGGTGGCGCGCATCCGGCAAACCTTTCCCCAGGCCCGTGTGGAGGCGTTCGATCTGCCGATCCATCCGGCCGAGGCCATGGACTTGTTGCGCCGCAAGGTGGACGAGCTGAAGCCCCGGCTCATCCTCGGCACGTCGATGGGCGGCATGTACACTGAGATGCTCTACGGCTACGACCGCATCTGTGTGAACCCCGCTTTCGAGATGGGGCAGACCATGAAAGACCACGGCATGACGGGCAAGCAGCTGTGGCAGAACCCGCGTCGGGACGGCGAGACGGGGTTCTTGGTGACCAAGGCACTGGAGAAGGAGTATCGGGAAATGACCGAACAGTGCTTCAACGCGCTGGAGGCCATGGGGCCCGAGGCGCGCGCCGCCGAGCAACAGCGCGTGTGGGGGCTCTTCGGCGACGAGGACGACGTGGTGGATACCTATGCCCTCTACCGCCGTCACTACCCCCAGGCAGCCCGTTTCCACGGCGGCCACCGCATGGACGACCGCTCGTTCATGAATGGTGTGGTGCCTGTCATCCGCTGGATAGACGACCGGCAGGAGGGCCGCGAGCGGCCCATCGTCTACATTGACAGCAGTACGCTAGCCGACGGCTACGGCAAACCCAAGTCGAGTCTGGCCAAGGCTTTTGCCTTGTTGGTGGAGAGCTACGAGGTGTATGTCGTGGCCCCGGCGCCCACCAATGCCCATGCCGACCTCGCCGACACGGCCTCGTGGGTGGAGCAGTACCTCTCCACACCGGCCCACGACCGCGTGATTTATACCAACCAGAAGCGGCTGCTCTATGGCGACTACTTCATCGACACGGCCCCCGACACGGGTTTCATGGGCACGGGCATCGCCTTCGGCTCTGACGAGTTCAAGACATGGGAAGACATCATCACGTTCTACAGCCGTCTCAAACCAGCCGAGAGTTAGACAGGGCAACAGTGGGAGTTAGACAGAACAACGGTGGGTTTTAGACATAACAACATTAAACATATGGCTGGCGCGGTGGGTTTTAGACATAGTAACAGAATAACAGGTAGGGTGCGCCATATTTTTGGGGGGTAATGATATATTGATGTGTTGATTTTGTGGGCTAAACGGATATTGGCGTAGGGGCCAGCCCCTACGCCAATATCCCCCCACCCCACATTCAAAGTCCGTTGTAACAGCTAAAACTCACCGCGCCAGCCAATATGTTATTCTGTTACTATGTCTAAAACCCACCGCGCCAGCCATATGTTTAATATGTTGTTCTGTCTAAAATCCACCGTAACTCTGTCTAAAAACCACCGTTACTCTATCTAAAACCACCCATTATTCTGTCTAACTCCACCGCGCGCCACATGGCTTAATACCGGGTTTTGTCTCCTTTGTCTCGCCACAGGTCAAATGCCCGACGGCCCTCTTCGGGCAGCAGGGGCTGGATGGGGCAGTGGCGCTGGGCCAGCGGACGCCCTATTTCCTCATAGATGAAGTCATCGTCGAAGCCGATGCCGGCGGCCGCCTTACGGTCGTTGGCATAGTAAATGCGGTCGAGCCGGGCCCAGTAGATAGCTCCCAGGCACATGGGGCAGGGCTCGCACGAGCAATAGATTTCGCAGCCCGAGAGGTCAAAGGAACGTAGCCGCGTGCAGGCTGCACGGATGGCATTCACCTCGGCATGGGCCGTAGGGTCGTGGTCCAGCGTGACACTGTTGGAGGCTTCGGCCACCACCACGCCCTCGCGGGCAATCACAGCACCAAAGGGACCGCCCCCTTGGCGCACACTCTTTTCGCTCAAGGCAATGGCCCTGCGCATCAGTTCTTCCTGGTTCATCGTGTTTCGATTTAATGGATAGGGTATCAAAGATAAGTAAAATCCCGAAGAAAGCACCGTAAAGGCCCCAACTTTTTGCACCTGGACGGGCTTTTTCGCCGTTTATTGCCTATCTTTGCAACGCTACAACACCCAGCAGAACATCAAGACATGACCAAGATTGAATACGGATTTACCGACAGTCCTTTCGGCGAGCTTATCGTGGCCCGCACATGGGACGGCATCTGCGACCTGCAGTTTCTCGACCACAACCGCATGGAAACCATTCATGAGCTGGCTCGGCGATGGGGCGAATACACGCCCACCACGCAGAGCGACACCATGGCTCACACCGTGGAGCGCGTCATCTTTGAGGGTTACGACCATGCGTTGAAGCTCGATCTGTGGGGCACCGACTTCCAAAAGGTGGTGTGGCAGGAGGTGATGCGCATTCCCTTTGGCCAGACGGCCAGCTATCAGGAGATAGCCGATCGCGTGGGCAATCCCCGCGGCGTGCGCGCCGTGGCCTCGGCCGTGGCCCGGAATCCTGTGGCTATGCTTGTGCCCTGCCACCGGGTGGTGCACAGCGACGGCACCACGGGCGAATACCATTGGGGGCGCGAACTCAAGCAGAAACTCATTGCATGGGAGCGGACCAGACTGGCCGACCGGCAGTAAACGGGGGTGATGGACAATCGGTTGACAGACATATCGGCCCGCCCCGCCGCCAGCATCGCCGCGGACGGAGTGGCCCGTGAGCTGATGGACACGGTAGTCTCGCTGCCCGACATCCACGCCCGGCATCCGGCAGTGGCCAACCGACTGATGCACGAGACGCTGGTGCAGGTGTGTGCCGAGGGGCTCAAGCACACGCGGTATGGCTTTGGCGACCTCAATGCCCAGGTGGAGACGCTCGTCCGCATGCTCCATATCCCCGCCCCGGAGGCCAATGCCATTCGGCAGATGCGCCGTGACTCCAACCATAGCCGGCCGCTGACACCCGAACAGCTGCGCTACGACATGCACGCATTGGCCACGCTCGTGGGACGCGTCTACCGTGTGGCCGTGCCCTCAGCACTCACGGATGCCCTGTCCCGCAACCACCCGGAAGCCGAGCGTCGGCCGCGGGCCAATACGCCCGACAGGCGGGCCATCGTGCGCTCGTGGGATGAAAATGTGATTCGGGTGGTCATCGACGAGGACCCGGAGACCGGGGACACGGCCGACGGGCAGCCCCTTTACGAGGTGCGATATACCGAGGAGACACAGTATGCGCGCATGGGCTATCTGGCCGGTTTGCTGCGCGAGGGCATGCAGCTGGGCCTGCTTGGCTGCCACGCCGAGGGGCGCACGCTCACGCCGCGCCTCATCGTGGTGGAGCCCGACTGCCTGATCGACATCAGCACCATTGCCAGTTGTTTCGAGGACTACGGGCACCACCCGTTGCTTTATCTCGTCAGCCGCATGCGTTCCAAGGCCAACAGCCAGCCCATTTTGCTGGGAAACTTTGCTGGAAGCGCACTCGACGACATCATCAACCAGCCCTCTTTCTCGCCGGCCCGCACGCTGATGAACAGCTTTCGGGAGAGGGCAATGGAGTACAGCACGTGCCCCGACTTTGACGGTGAACGGTTCAAACAGGATGCCGCTACGCAGACAACCAACCTGCAGCACGTTGTGGAGGCGTTGCGACAAGAGTTCCGTCTGGACAGGGCCATCCTGGAACCGTCGTTCATCTGTGAGAAACTGGGCATCCAAGGACGCGTGGATCTCATGACCACCGACCTGCAGCTGCTCGTGGAGCAGAAGTCGGGGCGCAATCTTTTTGTGGAGCGTGGGCTCAACAACCGGCATGGGTCGCGGGCTGTGGAGAAGCACTACGTGCAGGTGTTGCTCTATTATGGCATCCTCTATTACAACTTCCACCGGTCGGAAACACACATCCGTCTGCTCTATTCCCGGTATCCGTTGCCCGGCGGTTTGCTCGATGTGGCCAACCTGATGCGGCTGGTCTACGAGGCCATTCGCTTTCGCAACGAGGCCGTGGCCCTGGAGTTCGAGCTGGCTCATGACGGGCCCGCCCGCTTGTTGCCCCGGCTCACGTCCCAGGAACTCAACACCGAGGGCATGCAAGGATTCTTCTACGACCAGTATCTGCGGCCGCAGCTTGACGAGGTGCTACGCCCGCTACAGGTGCTGCGGGGGCTGGAACGCGCCTACTTCTGCCGGATGCTGCGTTTCGCCGTGCGCGAAAACCTGATGGCAAAGGTGGGGGTGGCTGGAGGCGTGGGCAGTTGCACGGCCAATCTCTGGAACATGCCCTTGGCCGAAAAAAAGGAGACCGGCAACATCTACACCGGTCTGCATATTATAAATAAGGAGAAAAGCACGGGGCCGGAAGGCTATGGCGGCTACGACCTCATCACGTTGTCGGTGCCCCATCAGGGGGAGGACTTCCTGCCCAACTTCCGTCGGGGCGACATGGTTTACCTCTACGCCTACCCCGAAGACCAGGAGCCCGACGTGCGTCGAGCCCTGCTCTTCAAGGGCGGGTTGGCTGAAATTCACACCGACAGCCTCACGGTGAAGCTGGCCGACGGCCAGCAAAATGCGGCCATTTTCGACCATTTGCCCTACGGCGGATGGGTGGCGGGCGAGGCTGCACAGGGAAAGCCGTTCGCGTGGTGTATCGAACACGGCAGCAGCGATGCGGGTGGCAGTGCTGCCATACAGGCCATTTACGAGCTGGTTACCTCCGCACCCGACCGCAAAGCCCTGCTGTTGGGGCAGCGTGTGCCGCGTTGTGACAAGACGGTCACCCTGTCACGCAGCTATGATGCCGAGCTCGACCCGCTGCTTCTGCGGGCCAAACAGGCCCGCGATTTCTTCCTGCTCGTGGGGCCGCCGGGTACTGGAAAGACCAGTAGGGCCCTGCGGTATTTGGTGGAAGAGGCCTTGGCCGCATCTCCAAATTCCTCCATTCTGCTGCTTTCTTATACCAACCGTGCCGTCGATGAAATCTGCGGCATGCTCGTTGAGGCGGGCATTGGCTTCATTCGGCTGGGCCATGAACTGAGCTGTGCACCGGCCTATGCGCCCTATCTTGTCTCCAACATCGTGGGCGAAAGTCCCCGGCTCGACGACATGCGCGGGCGGTTGCTGCGCACGCGTGTCGTCGTCTCCACCACGTCGATGCTCCAGTCACGGCCTTTCATCTTCAGCTTGAAGCACTTCTCGCTAGCCATTGTCGACGAGAGTTCACAGATTCTCGAGCCTTCCATCATCGGTTTGCTGGCCAGCCACCGCCCCACCGTCTCCCCGGCAGACGGTGCTGCTGCGGCGGTGGGCGGCGGGCCTACGTGCAACATCGACAAGTTTATCCTCATCGGTGACTACAAGCAACTGCCCGCCGTGGTGCAGCAGAACGACGAGGAAGCCCGCGTGACCGAGCCCGAACTGCAGGCCATCGGGCTCACCAACTGCAAGAACAGCCTCTTCGAGCGCCTCATCCGCCAGGAACAGGCGGCCGACCGCACCGATTTCATCGGCACGTTGCGCCGACAAGGACGCATGCACCCCGCCATCGCTGAGTTCCCAAGTGAGGCGTTCTACTTGGCCGAACAGCTGGTTCCTGTACCTCTTCGCCACCAGCAGGAGGCGCAATTGCACTATGCTTTGCCCGCTCAAGACAATATCGACAGGCTGCTCAAGCGGCACCGTCTGCTCTTCTTTGCTTCGGAAGACTGCCGCCAGCCTGACCTCTCCGACAAGGTGAATGCCGCCGAGGCCCGCCTTGTGGCCTCGCTGCTGCGGCGCATCCGCCGGTTTTATGGCAGTCGTTTCGAGCCCGACAAGACCGTGGGTGTCATCGTTCCCTACCGCAACCAGATCGCCATGATACGTCAGGAGATCGAGCTTCTGGGCTTGCCCGGACTGGAACAAGTAAGCATTGACACCGTGGAACGCTACCAAGGGTCGCAGCGCGACGTCATTATCTACTCGTTTACTATCCAGCAACGCTGGCAGTTGGGCTTTCTCACAGCCAACAGCTTCTATGAGGACGGCCGCCTTATCGACCGCAAACTCAACGTCGCCCTTACCCGCGCCCGCAAACAATTGCTGCTCACGGGCAATGCCCGGACGCTGGCGGCATCGCCCCTTTTCAGCCAGCTCATGGACTATATTCGGGCTCGCGGAGGCTATATAAGTCAAGAAAATGCCGAGAAAAAGGTAAAAAAAGATTAATAAACGGCTGTTGTACCGCTTTTTTTATAACTTTGTCACGACTTGAAAGAGCCAAAGAGAATTAAAAACAAGTAAGGAAATGAAAAAGTTATTCATGACTTTGGTCATCGCCATGATGGCTGTTTGTGCTCAGGCACAGGTGTATTTAGGTGGAACTGTCGGCATAGCCAGCATTGGTTCGCAGGGCGGTGACGACGAAACTTCGTTCAAGTTCTTGCCCGAGATTGGCTACAACCTGAACAATTCTTGGGCAATTGGCACGACGATTGGCTATCGGAAAGGCACTTTTTCCATGCTCAACAACAAGTTGTCCAACGCGAATGACGTCAAGGCTTTCGAGATTTCGCCCTATGCCCGCTGGACTTTCTATCACTCGAAAATGGTGAACGTGTTCCTCGACATGGGCCTCGGTTTCGCGTCTGGAGAGGCTAATCACGTGGACTTCACCGCTTTCAACGTGGGCGTTCAGCCGGGCGTGGCCGTGAATCTGAGCAAGCATTTTACGTTCGTGGGCAAGGTAGGCTTCCTGGGCTACGAGGAAATGAACCCCGAAGGAGACAACAACAACACCCACGCTTTCGGCTTCGACGTGAACGGCAACAACGTGCAGTTCGGCCTTTACTACAACTTCTAAACCGCCCCGAGGCGGTGACGCTACTTTACCATAGGGATATTCCCCCTGTTTTTAGGGGAATCTCCCTATGGCCTTTTTAAGAATTCTTTTACTTTTGCACTTGTCGGATGCAGACCGGAAACCGATCTTGATACGCCCGGCAGCAAGAGAAGACGATCAAATGAATGATTATTTTAACCATTTAAACATAGTGAACATGAAAAAGATTATCCTTTCAGCAGTTGTGATGCTTTCCTCCTTGGCTGGCTATGCTCAGCACGAGGTCGGTACATTGTCATTGAAACCCCAAGTGGGCATGACCATTTCCAGCCTGACCAACGCCAATGCCGATGCCAAAGTAGGCCTTGCCGCCGGTGCCGAATTCGAGTATCAGGCCACCGACATCTTCAGCATCACCGCCGGTGCACTCTATTCTATGCAGGGTGCCAAGTGGAGCGGAATCAGCGTCGACCTGCCTTTCGTGGGCAAGGTAAAGACCGGCGACGTGAAACTCAACCTGAGTTACATCAACGTGCCCATCCTGGCCAACGTGTATGTACTCAAGGGAATGGCCGTGAAACTTGGCGTGCAGCCCGGCTTTTGCGTAGACAAGGACAACTCAATTGCCAAGACTGTAGACCTGGCCATCCCCGTGGGGCTGTCGTATGAGTACAACAACTTCGTGCTTGACGGCCGTTACAACTTCGGTGTGACCGACGCTTTCAAGTCTGGCGACGCGAAGAACAGCGTGTTCCAGATTACGCTTGGCTACAAGTTCGACCTGTAATCCATGCGCGAAGCGCGTGCCGGACACACGTCATGTATGTGTCGTCCGCACGTCATGCACGTGCCGGCCCGGTGCCGATACCAAAGACTCCCTGAAAGAATGCACTTCATTCTTCCGGGGAGTCTCCTTATATATAAGGTGTGGTCAGCCCACCTGGGAGCCGGGCTTCACCTCGCCGAGCGTCGTGGTGACGGCCAGCGACCCGTCGAAATTGAGGGCGGAGAGAATCATGCCCTGGCTTTCGATGCCCATTATCTTGCGTGGAGCAAAGTTGGCCACGAAGAGCACGTCCTTGCCCACCAGCTGTTCGGGCTCGTAAAACTTGGCGATACCCGAGAGGATGGTACGGTCCTGCCCCGACCCGTCGTCGATGGTGAACTGCAAAAGCTTGTTGCTTTTCTTCACCTTTTGGCAGTCCTTGACGTGCCCCACACGGATGTCGAGCTTCTCGAAATCGTCGAACGGGATGTCGGCCTTGATGGGCGCAGCCTTGTAATCCAGTGCGGCCTGGGCCTGTTCGTTGGTTTGGCGCGTGGCCTCCAGCTTGTCGAGCTGAGCCTGGATGGCCTCGTCCTCGATCTTTTCAAAGAGCAGATGCGGCTTGCCCAGCCGGTTGCCGGCCTTGAGCAGTTCGGTACTGCCCAGCTCGGCCCAGTCGAAACGTGTCATGCCAATCATGCCACGCAGGTCGCGGCTGCTGAAAGGCAGGAACGGTTCAAAGGCTATGGCCAGGTTGGCCACCAGCTGCAACGAGATGTTCAGAATGGTTTCCACGCGCTTGGAATCGGTTTTCCACACTTTCCAGGGCTCGCATTCGGTGATGTACCGATTGCCGATACGGGCCAGGTTCATGGCCTCTTTCTGGGCCTCGCGGAACTTGAAGGCATCGAGATACTGCTCCACTTTTTCCTTCACATCCTTGAACTCGGCGACAGCCTGACGGTCCACATCCAGCAGTTCGCCGCAGGCCGGCACCACGCCGTCCCAGTATTTCCAGGTGAGTTGCAGGGCGCGATTCACGAAGTTGCCGTAGATCGCTACCAGTTCGGAATTGTTGCGCTCCTGAAAATCCCTCCAGGTGTAATTGTTGTCCTTGGTTTCCGGGGCGTTGGCCGTGAGCACATAGCGCAGCACATCCTGCTTGCCGGGGAAGTCGCGGAGGTATTCATGCAGCCAAACGGCCCAGTTGCGCGAGGTCGAAATCTTGTCGTTCTCCAGATTGAGAAACTCGTTTGCCGGCACGTTGTCGGGCAGGATGTAGCTGCCGTGGGCCTTGAGCATGGTGGGGAAGATGAGGCAATGGAACACGATGTTGTCCTTGCCGATGAAGTGCACCAAGCGCGTCTCCTCGTCCTGCCACCATTTTTGCCATGTGCCCCAGCGTTCGGGCTCGCGGTCGCAGAGCTCCTTGGTATTGGAAATATAGCCAATCGGCGCGTCGAACCACACGTAGAGCACCTTGCCTTCAGCCCCTTTCACGGGCACGGGGATGCCCCAGTCCAGATCGCGCGTCATGGCGCGGGGCTGCAGATCCATGTCGAGCCAGCTCTTGCACTGGCCGTAGACGTTGGAGCGCCACTCCTTGTGGCCGTCGAGAATCCACTGTCTGAGCCACTCCTGATAGTTGTTCAAGGGCAGGTACCAGTTCTTGGTCTGCCGCACCACAGGCTTCGCTCCGCTGATGGTGGAGTGGGGCTCGATGAGCTCCATGGGGCTCAAGTCGCTGCCGCACCGCTCGCACTGGTCGCCGTAGGCATTGGGATTGCCGCAGTGGGGGCAGGTGCCCATGACGTAACGGTCGGCCAGAAACTGGTGGGCTTCCTCGTCGTAGAGCTGCTCGGTGTCCTTTTCCACGAGCTTGCCGTCGTTGTATAGCTTCCTGAAGAAGTCGGAGGCAAACTGATGGTGCGTCTTCGAGGTGGTGCGGCTGTACACGTCAAACGAGATGCCGAACTCCTCGAACGAGTCCTTTATCAGCTTGTGGTAGCGGTCGCACACGTCTTGCGGCGTGAGCCCCTCCTTTTTGGCACGGATGGTAATGGGCACGCCGTGCTCGTCGGAACCGCCTACAAACACCACCTCCTGCTTCTTGAGCCGGAGGTAGCGCACGTAAATGTCGGCCGGTACATATACGCCGGCGAGGTGCCCTATGTGCACGCCGCCGTTGGCATAAGGCAGTGCAGCGGTGACCGTGGTCCGCTTGAACTTGTTGTTTTGCATCTGAATGTAATTTGTAATTTGCGTACAAAATTACAAATTAATCTGCTAACGGGCTACAAAAAGCCCCATGAACTTCGGCCCATTCCGCCTTTTTCGATGTCGGTGCGGCGGGTGTCACTCCGTCTTGCCACAGCCGGCCGTGTGCCCGGCAACGGCTTCGAGCAGCAGTTCCACCAGCCGCGGCAGGGCGTAGCGTTCGATGTCGGCCTCGGCAATCCAGCGGTAGCCGGGGGGCAGCGCGGGGCGCAGGTCGGTGTCGAGCAGGTAGAAGTCGGCCAGAAGAATGCGGTGGGTGAGCACGTGCTTCACGCCTTGGCGCAGTAGGGTGAGCCTCCCGTCCAGCCGGGGCAGGGGTGCATCCTCGACGAGCAGCGGCTCCCACAGCCCCTGCCAGATGTCGCCCGCGCCGCGTTGACGGATGGCTGTGTGGCCCTCGCAGCGTATATAGACGTAGCTTAGGCGGCGGGTGGCGACCTTGACGGTCTTGAGTTTCACGGGCAATTCCTCGGTGCGGCCCTGCCGCAGGGCCACACATCGCTCTGCCAACGGGCAGAGCAGGCAGTTGGGCGACTTGGGTGTACACTGGATGGCGCCGAAGTCCATGAGGGCCTGGTTCACGGCCCCTGCTTCGTGTCCCACGATGAGTTGGTCGGCCATGGCCTGGAACAGGTGCTTGCCCTCCGTGGAGTTGATGGGCGTGTCGAGCCCATGGACGCGCGCCAGCACGCGGTAGACGTTGCCGTCGACCACGGCGGCCTGCAGCCCGAAGGCCAGCGAGGCAATGGCGGCGGCGGTGTAGTCGCCCACGCCTTTCAGCTGCCTGATGGTGTCGAGCGTGTCGGGAAAGCGGCCCATGGCCGCCACTTGGCGGGCGGCGTGGTGCAGGTTGCGGGCGCGGCTGTAGTAGCCCAGCCCTTGCCACAGGCGCAGCACGTCGTCCTCCGAGGCTGCTGCCAGATCGGCCACGGTGGGATAGCGGGCCATGAACCGCTCCCAGTAGGCCTGTCCCTGACTGATGCGCGTCTGCTGAAGAATCACTTCACTGAGCCAGATGGCATACGGGTCGCGGGTGTGGCGCCAGGGCAAGTCGCGCCCATGCTCGGCATACCACTCGAGCAGCGTGCTGGCAAGGTCGGGCGTGGGCATCTATCTGCCTCCCCCTTTCCGCGTGCATTCGGGGCAGAGCCCCTTGACCACGTAGTTGGCCGTGGCCGCAGTGTAGCCCTCGGGCACGGTCACCGGCGGCACGGGCGTGTCGTAAAGGCAGAAGAGCCGGTGGCAGCTCCTGCAATAAAAGTGGACGTGCGTGTCGTCGTCGTCGCCGTCTTCGTCGTGGCTTAGACACAGTTCATACCTCACCCCGCCCTCGCCGTCGTCCAGCGCGTGCACCAGATGGTGTTCGCGAAAGAGCATCAGCGAGCGGAAGATGCCGCTCTTGTCGATAGTCAGTATGGCCGTCTCCAGGTCGGAGAGCGATGCCGGACGGGGGGCGGCGGCCAGGGCTTTGGCCACCACGATACGGTTGCTCGTGGGCTTGACGCCGTGCTGTTGGAGCAGTTTTACGCAGGTCGATTCATCCATTACAGTTGCAAAAATAGCAATTATTCCGCGTTTTTCGCCATGCCGTCGCGTTAAAATCGCTATCTTTGCAACAGATAACCAACCACAGCCAACAGTCCATGAAGATACAGAAACCCTCCTTTGAGATATGGCTCCAACAGCCGGGACTCGACGGAATATACCGCCAGATAGAGCGGGCGGGCCGCGTTTGTTACAAAAGCGAAGACCACTGCACGGCCGATTCGGCCCGTCCCTTTGTCGAGCGGATGGTCAAGAGCGACCACACGGCCATGCTCGAGCACGGCACGGTGTACCTTGCCTGTCCCTCGGCCGGCCGTCCTGCCGGGGCCGCCGGCCCTGCCGCCGCCCTGCCCCCTGCCGAGCGTTACCGCCGCAACAAGTTCTCTTGGGTGAACGACGTGGCGGGCACGGCCTACGTGACAACCAACCTGCGCGTGCTGGCCGAGAACGGATGGATGACCGACCTCGACCTGCTTGCCGGGCCCACACCGCACCACGAGCGGCGCGTCACCGTGCACTTCACCACCCAGATAGGCACCACCCGCGAGTTCAACCGCCACCGTGCCAACTCCATGGCCGAGCAGTCCACGCGCTATTGCAACTATGCCAAGGACAAGTTTGGCAACGAAATCACCGTGAACCTGCCCACGTGGGTGGCCGATGCGGCCGCAGCCCCCGAACCCGCCGCGGATGCCGGCACGCTCGCCACGCTCTTCGGCCGCGTGATGGCCGGCACGGCCACCGACCTGGAGAACTGGCAATTTGCCAATCTGGCCGCAGAACGGGCCTACATGAACCTGATGGCCGCGGGCCGAAAGCCGCAGGAAGCCCGTGCCGTGCTGCCGCTCGACACCAACACCGAACTGGTGCACACCGCCTTCGTGGCCGACTGGCGCCACTTCTTCGACCTGCGCGCCCTGGGCACCACCGGCGCTCCCCATCCCGATGCCAGGGTGCTGGCACAGCCCCTCATGGAGGAGTTTGTGCGGCTGGGACTGCTCTAAGCCGATGGTTGTGAGTGTTCCTGCCGGTCTGCTGCACCCTTTGGACCTGACCGTTGAGCCGCCGCAGCGGTTCAACAATCCTTTTTATTATACCCCCGATGCGCTTTGCCGCGGGGCCATGAACGTGCTCACGGCCTGGCTCGACGGCTCGGTGTCGCAGTGTTTCTCCTCCCGGCCACCCTCGTCGGCTTTCCGGGCGGAGATTGCCCGTGGCAAGATGTTTGGCGTGCTGATTGTCGAAACGCCTTGTCCGGCTCCCTCTTCCTCGCCTACCGACGGCCCTGCACCGCCCCGTTATCAGTTTCTCGCCGGCTACAGCGGGCAGATAGGCGGGCGTAGCGACTGGCCGGACTTCGTGCCGGCCGTGTTCGATTATCTGCAGCCCGACGGCTATTTCAAGCGCGAGGAGGCCGCAATCGTAGACCTCGGCCAGCAGTTGGCGCAGCTGCCCCGCCCTCGGCCATGGGAAGGGACGGCCGGCGCGCCGCGTCCTGCGGCCGACAAGGCGCGGCGACAGGACGAAACCGACGAGGCCTACATCCGCCGCCGGCAGTTCGAGAATGCCGAGCTGCACCGTTGGAAGCTGGGGCAGCGGGCCCTGCGCGAGGCGTTCGAGGCCGGCGAACGGCAGAAAGCGGAGTGCATCCAGACCCTTAAACGGCTGCGGCGCCAGCGCAGCGACGCCCTGCAGACGTGGCTCTTCCGCCACTTCGTGATGTGCAATGCGCGGGGCGAGCGGCGCAACCTGGTCGACATCTTTGCCGACCATCGGCTGGAGCCACCCGGCGGGGCGGGCGAGTGCTGCGAGCCGCGGCTGCTGCACTATGCCTTCAGCCACGGGCTGCGGCCGGTGGGCATGGCGATGTTTTGGTGGGGCGAGAGCCCGCGGGGCGAGGTGCGCCACCACCTGCTGTGCTATCCGGCGTGCAACGGCAAGTGCAAGCCCCTGCTGCCGTGGATGCTGCGGGGCATGGACGTGGCCTCCAACCCGCTGGAACAACCCTCGGCTCACACACTGCCGATGGTCTACGAGGACGACTGGATTTGCGTGGTGGACAAGCCCGCGGGCATGCTCTCCGTGCCGGGAAAGAACGGGCGCGAGAGCGTGCTGGGCCTCTTGCGCCGCCGCTATCCCGCCGCCGAGGGGCCGCTCATCGTCCACAGACTGGACATGGACACGAGCGGACTGATGGTGGTGGCCCTCACCATGGAGGCTTATCTGGACTTGCAACGGCAGTTCCTGCGGCGCGAGGTGTCCAAGCGTTACGTGGCCGAGCTGGTGCGTCCGCTGGCTGTAGGGCGTGGCTCGATAGCCTTGCCCCTGCGTCCCGACCTGGCCGACCGTCCCCGACAGATGGTGGATCGGCTGCACGGCCGCCCGGCGGAGACGCGCTTTGAGCGGATAGATGGCCGCCGGGTGGCCCTCTATCCGCACACGGGACGCACCCACCAGCTGCGCGTGCACTGCGCCCACCGACAGGGTCTCGACAATCCCATCGTGGGCGATGCCCTCTACGGACAGCGGGCCGACCGGCTGCACCTGCATGCCCAGACTCTCTCTTTCCGCCATCCGCAGACGGGCCGACAGATGACCTTCACCTCTCTCGTCCCTTTTTAAGACAGGGTATCTTTAGACAGAACAACATATCTTACAGATGGCTCGCGCGGTGGGAGAAAGACATAGTAACAAAAGAACATATCAGCTCACACGGTATTTTTTAGACATAGTAACAAAAGAACATATTGGCTGCGCGATGAATGGGCTCACGCAGAGGCACGGAGACAAGGAGGCTGCGCGAAGAAAGGGCTCACGCAAAGGCGCGAGGACAAGGAGGTTGCGCGAAGAAAGGGCTCACGCAAAGGCGCGAGGACAAGGAGGTTGCGCGGGGATTTTCAAATCTGAATTTGGGGAAAACGAATGGATGGCCGGTGATTAAAGGTGTTGGCGTAGGGGCTGGGCTCCGTGCCAGCCCCTATGTTTGGAACAAACGTTCACGGTGGTAGGATGCGTGAAAATGCGGTTGTGCATGCGCCACGACGGGGCCATGCCATGACGAATGAAACCCAATCTTTGTGGCATCCCTCGGTCGGGGCAAAATCGTCACGGCGTAAACGCGTTGTGTTTGCGCCGTCGTCGCATCTCGTTTACACCGTTATCACGATGCAAAAAGGCCGTAAACGCTTTGCGTTTACGGCCTTTCTGTTGCAGGTGCACGGTGTCATGGTTACAAGTATGCGGTATCATGGTTGTGAAAATGCAGTGTAAAGATTGTGGGTGCAGTGTGCCATGGTTGTGAAAATGCGGTGCAATGGTTGATAGAATGTGGCACAATGGTTGTGGGTGCACGGCGTCGCCATGGCATGCCAACGGTATGTGGGCATTTCGTATTGCATATAACGTTTGTTCCAAACGGGCGGGCCGGCACGGAGGCCGGCCCCTACGTCAATACCTTTAATCACCGGCCATCCATTTGATGACCTTAAGTTCAGATTTAAAAATCCCCGCGCAGCCTCCTTTTCTCCGCGCCTCTGCGTGAGCCCTTTCTTCGCGCAGCCAATATGTTCTTTTGTTACTATGTCTAAAAAATACCGTGTGAGCTGATATGTTCTTTTGTTACTATGTCTTTTTCCCACCGCGCGAGCCATCTGTAAGATATGTTGTTCTGTCTAAACCCACCCATTATTCTGTCTAAAAAGCGCAGGCGGAGCCGTCTCAATACAGGTGTTGGACGACGAGCGTGAGGTTGTGTCCGAGGAGCAGGGCCACCACAAAGACCAGGACCGCCTGCGCCAGGAGATGCCACTTTCCCCGCATGCGCTGCAACACGAACGAGGCGGCGATGGGGAGGGTGAACAGCCATCCCGAGGCCATGATATAGATTTCGTTCACGGCGAAGCCAAGGACGAGGTTGAGCAGAACGTCGAAACAGAACCAGCAGAACAGCATCTGCACCAGCCGGTGCCGCCGCCCCAGCCACAGGCCACCCGCGAGCAGCGCCACCATGAACGCCTCCACGGCGTAGCACCACCACGAGTGGTAGCGCACGATGCTGGGTCGCGTGCGCAGCACATCCTCCAGCGCGTGGCCGCGGTGCAGCAGGATAGACTCGCCGAAATAGTCCTCGACGAGGATGGGCAGCCGTGGCGTGGAGAAGTCCATGAGGCTTGCCACCCCCGTGCCGGCCGCTTTCATGTCGTGCGTTTGCTTCCAGCGGCGGTGGTCGGCAATCTCTTTTTTCTGCTTGGCGTCCATGGTCTTGGCGCTCTTTTTTTCCATCTGGGCGATGGCTTCGGCCTGTGGCACCTCGAAAGCCTCCACCTGATACTGCTGGATGCCCAGCAGCAACGCCAGCGGCATGACCGTGCCCAGCAGGACGAACCGGGGCCTGAACACGCGGCGGCTGTTCACAAAAAGGTCGGCCAGCAGCGTCTTCACGCCGTTGGAGGCCGCGATGCCCGCGGTGAAAAACAGCAGCAGGGCCGACTGCCACCACAGCATCAGCCGACCCGTCATCAGCTTCTTGCCGGCGATGTAGGCCGTCATGGTGAGCAGCATGAGTGAGATGACGAAATGGTCGGGCACCATGGCCGGCACCATGACATGGCCGAAAGAGAAGAGCAGGGCCGTGAGCAGCAGGGCATCATTTCGCGGCACCGACAGGAGCTCGCGGAAGATGCGGTACATGAAGATGGCCGTGTAGACGGCCGAGAAAACCAGCACTGCCCCTATCATGAACACCGCAAAGTTGACGCCTGTCTCGGTCATGAGCCAGTGGTTGAGCAGGTACATGGGGTAGAGAAACGAGAGATAGAGCGGGTGGCGGATGGTGATGAAGTGGATGCGAAGCCCCGACACGGTGATCCACGACCAGCAGTCGTAGCCCGACATGGTGAACCTGCGCGTGAAGAGCGACCAGAATCCGCCCGGCGCTCCCTGGGTGTAGGCCTCCCAGTGGCTGCCGATGAGCAGGGCGTTGAGTCCCACAAAGAACAGCAGGGCCACGAGGGCCAGCCACCGTTCCTCCCGTTTGATTTTGAAAATATGCAGTGGATGGGTCATGAGAATGGTTTCAAGTGGTGTGTTGAACCTTGGTTTGTGGCCGCAAAAATACGAAAAAAAGGCGAAAGGGGATTGCCTTTAGGTACTGAAAAGCATGGTTTTCCGAATAATTCACCTATCTTTGCAAGGGCGTGTTCCGGCTGTGGCAGACAGCGGCAACGGCGGAACCATGCCATAGAACTCAAGGACGAATGATGACAAAACAACCCTACAAGACGGACATTGCGGTGCTGATGCTCTTCTTCAACCGCCCGGAGACGTTCCGGCTGGTGTTCGACGAGGTGAGGAAAGCCCGGCCCTCGCGGCTGTTTCTCTACCAAGACGGGCCACGCGACGGGCGCGACCTGCCCGGTGTGGAGGCGTGCCGGCAGATCGTGGCCGACGAGAACATCGACTGGGAATGCGACGTGGCGCGCAACTATCAGACGCAAAACCGCGGCTGCGACCCGTCGGGCTACCTGTCGCATACGTGGGCTTTCTCGCTGGCCGACAAGGTGATGGTGCTCGAGGACGACGTGGTGCCCGCGCAATCGTTCTTTCCTTTTTGCAAGGAAATGCTCGATCGCTACGAGCACGACCCGCGCGTGGCGATGGTGGCAGGCTTCAATACCGACGAGGTGACGCCCGGAGTGCCCTACGATTACTTCTTTACCTCGGTGTTTTCCATCTGGGGATGGGCCTCGTGGCGACGGGTGGTGGAGCAGTGGGACGAGCAGTATGGCTTCATGCGCGACGACTTCAACCGCCGCCAGCTGGCCTCGCTCGTCAGGGCAAGGGGCTACCGGCGCGACTTCATGCGCATGTGTGCCGACCATGCTGCGAGCGGCAAACCTTTCTTCGAGAGCATCTTCTGGGCGGCCCTGCTCATGGGCAACGGACTGGCTGTGACGCCTACCCGCAACATGATTAACAACGTGGGGGCCACCGCCGACTCCACTCATTTCTCGGCGTTGAAGACCATGCCGCGCCGCCTGCGCCGCATCTTCACCATGCGGCGGTTCGAAACCGACTTCCCGTTGCGCCATCCGCGGTATGTCATGGAGTACGTGGACTACAAGGAACACTTCTATCGTGCACAGGGCTGGAACCATCCTTGGCTCAAGGTGGGCCGCTCAATGGAGGAATTAATGCTGAATCTTCGCTACGCCAACTTTGCCGCCATCGGCCGCGCACTGGCCCGGCGGGTGGGCAAGTGGACGGGCCGGGAGCGGCATCGGTAGGAGAGTTTTGGGGGCGTGCCCCTACCAGAGGTACTCTGTGTAGAGCCATCCGTTCCATGCCAGGAAGAAGAGAGCCAGCGTGAGCACCGTCAGGCGGGCAGCCGTGTGCAGCCTCGGCGAGCGGCGGAGTGCCCTGAATAAGTAGGCCATGGCTATGGTGAGCACGAAGAGCCAGTGGGGCGACATGATGTAAACCTCGTTGAGACCGAAGCCCAGCACCACGTGGATGAACATGTCGAAAAGGAAGAAACCGAGGGCCAGCCAGAGGAAACGGCTGCGTCGTCCGCACCAGACGCCCGCCAGAAAGAGCAGTACGAGCAGGGCCTCGACCACGTAGTTGAGGGCGTAGCGGTAGGTCACGATGACGGGACGGGTGGACAGGTCGTCTTCGAGCAGATGGTCCTGGTGCAGCTGCAACGCCTCGCCGAAGAGATTTTCGACCACCGACGGCCACCGCGGCGTGGTGATGTCGGTCCACTGTGAGAACTCGCCTTGGGCGATGGGACGGCCCACATGGGCTTTCCAAGGCTTGTGGTTTTCGCGGGCTTGACGGGCTTGGGCTTTCGCGGCCAGCAGTCGGTCGATGGCCCGGTGGATGGCGGCGGTGTCGCGCAGACGCGTGGTATCGCGGAAAGCGCGTGCCGTCTTGTCGCGCCGTATCTGCTCGTTGCGGGCACGGATTTCCTGTCGGGTGATGTATTTGGGCCGCTCAAAATGGTACCATTCCAGTCGGGCCACGCCCCAAAGCAGGGCCGACGGCAAGGCGACGACCAGCAGCAGGTGGGCCGGCCGCCAGAAACGGCGGCCGTTGGCAGCCCAGCAGGCCATGAACGTCTTGATTCCGTTGTTGAGCGAGATGCCGGCCGTGAGTGTGAAGAGCAGCAGCGTTTGCCAGGCGCGCATGGGCCTCCCGTGCTGCATCTTGCGCCCAGTCAGGTAGAGGGTGAGCACCAGCATGAACATCGAGAGTGCGAAATGGTCGGGCACCGACACGGCCACCATGACATAGGCAAACGAAAACGTGAGGCCGCCGAGTAGCCAGGCGTCGGCCCGCGTCACGCCCACCACCTCGTGGAAGATGCGGCAAAGGAAGACAAACGCATAGAAACTGCACGCCACCAGCAGGGCTCCCACCACCAGTTGGGCGCAGTTGCAGCCCGTGAGCAGCATGAGGCCTTGGTTGATTTGGTTGGGAATGTACATGAAGAAAGCCAGCAACGGATGGCGGTAGATGTTGTATTCCGTGTCCCAGTTGGACACCACGGCATAGGTGAGGGGGTCGAATCCCGAGATGTGGAACGTGCGCACGAAAAGCCGGTGGTAGTTGTCGGCTGGAGTCATAAACCGGTCTGCATAGCGCGCAATGACGAGAACGTTGAGCGTGATGGTGTAGACGAGGGCCGCAAGAGCCGTCCACCGTTCGTCGCGGCGTATCTTGAAGAGGGAGAGGTAAGGCATTCAGGAGCTGTGTTGTTTGAGGAAAAAGCGCACCAGCAGGAAGTTGACGGGCACGCAGATACCGAACATGGGGATGGGTGCCAGCTGTCTGGGCACGCCCAGCCAGAGGAAAAGGGCCAGCGTGACCATCTGCAACAGGTAGTTGACAAGGTGGCTCAGCGCGAAGCCCGCGCCGCGCCGGGCATTGGCCTTGACGTGGAACGTGAAGCGGGTGCTGGCATAAAAGTTGAACAGGAAGCTGACGGCGTAGCCCAAAGTGTTGGCCACGCCGGCGGCTGCCCACCGCAACAGCAGCAGGTAGACACCATATTGTATCAGCGTGGCCACGGCCCCCACGATGCCGAAGCGCAGCACTTCGCCCAGCTGCTGCCGTCGTTCAGGGGCGAAACGGCTTGTAATATCCTTGGTCTGCATAGGCTAACAGTTCGCAGTCGCCCCGGCTGTCGCCAAAGGCGGTGATGAAATAGTGTGAGCGCGGCCCGCTGAGCGCGGTCTCCACACGCCTCACCTTTTCCGCCCCGTAGCAGTTGGGGGAGGCGAAGTGGCCGGTGAGACGGCCGCCGGCAACCTCGACCTGCGTGCCGAGCACACGCACCTGGCGGTGCGGCAGGAAGAACGGGGCCACCCAATTGTCGATGCTTGCACTCACAATGAGCACCTCGGCACCCTCGGCCAAGGCGCGGTCCATGGCCGCAAGGCCTTGTGGCCGCAGCAGGTGGGCCGAGTCGTGGGCAAAGCTCCGGCAGCAGGCATCGAAGGCTTCGAGCGGCATTCCCCTGAAGTAGAAAGAGAAGAGGCGTTGCTTGGCCCGGCTGTTGGAGTAGAGTTTCAGCTTCATCAGCACCAGCAGCGGGGCGTGGAGCAGCAGTCCGCCCAGCAGGGCGGGCAGGCCCCGGACGTGGCGAATGAAGGCGAGCAGCGTGTCGCGGGTGGTGAGCGTGCCGTCGAAGTCGAAGGCATACAGCCTCTTGCGTTCGGTTGCCGCCGGGCTTTGTCCGGCCGTTATGGGGTGGTGAGGGGTCGTCATGTCGTCAGAGCACATAGATTATCATCAGGAACGCCAGCAGCCAAACCAGTCCCACGAGCTGGATGAACCGGTCGCGGAGGATCACCTGGGTAGGATTGCCACTCTTTTTCTCCACTACGGCAATCTGGATATAGCGCAGCAGACCCACCAATACCAGCACGCTCGTGAGATAAAGATAGTCGTTGTGTAGCTGGGCAATGACCTCGGGGCTCACCGTGTACATGATGTAACACACCAGTGTGACGGCTGCCGTGATGGTAATGGCCTGGTTGATGAAGGTGGTGTTGTAGTGTATGGTGTTCTTTCGGGGGGCTTCACCGGTGGCCTCCATGCGCAGCACGTCGTCGCGCCGCTTGGCAAAACTCATGAAGAGAGTGACCAGAAACGTCATGAGCACTATCCATTTGCTTAGTGCGATGCCCGTTGCCAGGCCCCCGGCCAACAGGCGCAGCACGAACCCGAAAGCCACAATGCACACGTCGATGATGGCATATTGCTTGAGCTTGGCGCAGTAGGCCAGGTTGAGCAACCAATAGAACAGGATCACCGCAAGGACTCTGAATGCGGAACTTGGGGCTCTGAACATTGAGCATTGAACATTGAACGTTGCGCTTTGAGCAAGCAGTGCGGTGTCCTCCGGGGCCATCTGGCACGTGCCCAACAGCAGGCACAGGGCCATGGAAGCCGCGAAGAGCAAGGCCATGAGCGCGTAGGCCCGGCCGATGGAGACGGCTCCCGAGGCGATGGGGCGGTGGCATTTCTCGGGGTGCCGCCGGTCGTCGGCCACGTCGTGAATGTCGTTGAAGCAGTAAATGCTCGATGCTGCAAGGCTGAAAGCCAGAAAAACGACGGCCCCCGACAGCAGGGCGTCGCCGCGAAACAGGGCTCCGCCGAAGACGAGAGGGCCGAAGACAAAGAAGTTCTTCATCCATTGAGCGGGCCGGATAAGGCGTAGGAGATTCTTCATTCGGGTATCAATTGATCTATTCGGGCCGACAGCCAGCCGGCCACCTTGGCCAGCAGCCAGGCCAATGGCAGTGTCACGGCCAGACAAACAACGAACGTAGGCCAGTAGGTCCAGCCCTTGGGGATGTAGTCGAGAACGAAGTGAATGTGGACGAGATAGCACTCCAGGCTCAGCGCGCCCACCAGTCTGAAAGCACGGTTGAAGCCTGCCGGGGTGCGGCGGAACACGCGGTTGAGTAGCAGGATGGCCGTCACCGTGAGCGGAATGTAGAGCATACGCTCGATGAAGAGCGGGAACTGGCCGTGCCGAACCTGCTCCAGGAAGATGCTGGAAGCCAGTCCCATGACGAAGATCAGCAGTATCATCCACACCCCGGTGCCGTCTACTTTCTGCCGGGTGCGCACCATCTCGCCCATGTTGATGCCGATGAAGAAGATGGGAATACGGCTCCAAAAGATCTCCAAATGGCCCACGGCGTGGTGGATTGGTGTGACCCACTCCACCAGAATGCACCACATTACCATTACCACGGGCAGCCAGCGGTACACCGGGTGGCGGCGAATGAGCTCCATATAAGGCGGTGCCAGGAGGTAGAGCATCATGGTGGCGGGAATGTACCAGAACGTAAGCTCGTCGCGAATCCAGAAGTCCCAGTTGATGGCGATGTCGCCCACGAGGTCGATCCACGCCATGACACTGCCGCCGTGGAAGCGCGGAATGTAGTAGAGACAGGCAATGATGAGCCACGCCGGATAGATGCGCAGGTAGCGGCGACGGAAGAATCGGCGCACGTCGGGCCGTTTCACCCACGAGAACCAGAGGCCCACACCACTGAGGAAGAGGAAGATGTCGACCCCGATGTTGCCCATGCGACGCAGCCCGTAAAAGGCATCCCATCGGGGCAAGGCCACGTGGAACAGGATGATGAACAGCATGGCCGCCCCCATAAGCTCGCCTCGATAGCGGCTGATGTTGGCCAGTTCGATGTCGGGAATGGCGTGTTTCATGACAGGTGGGGGTTCGGAATCTTCTTCATCAGCTCGCGGATGAGCCACGCGGCACCCAGTGAAGTGATGACGTAGAGCAGCAGACCCACATAGATGTCGCCGCCCCTCGAGATGGGAATGAACAGCTTGCGTAGCACGGGATGGATGACAAAGAGGGCCGCCGAGAGGCTGCCCATCCACTCCAATACCCACAGCAGACGGGCCGATAGGCCGCCCAGACGCACGCTGCCGACGAACTTCACCACGTAGACACTGGCATAACACACCAGGGCGGGCACCAAAACCCAGCCCCAGAAACTGCCGCTCAGCCCGTAGATAAAGAAAGAAGTGATGACCGCCGACATGAGCAGGGCCCCTGCATTCAGCCTCAACAGTATGACGCGCTCGCCATAACGTGCAAAGAGCAGCCCCATGCCGAAAGGCAGCATGCCGCCCATGAAGTTGTAACGGTAGCGGTTGAGCGCCTCGCCCTCGGGGTCGAAGAGCAGCTGCGCAGCCGTGCACGCCAGCATAAGCCCCACTGTCCAGCCCCAGTGGCGGCGGTGGAGCAGCAGCCGGTAGACGATGTAGAGCTGGAGCATGAGCCCGAAAAACCAGTAGGGCCCCGGCCAGATGTTACGGTCGGGCTCGGGCAACAGGTTGTTGAGCATGGCCAATTGAGCCACGATCTGCACCACGCTGTAGTGCCAGCGGCCGGGCGTGAGCACATCGACAATGGCAAAACAGATGAAGCCCACTATCATCATCTTGAAGAGTTTCAGGTAATGATAGCGCACGAAAGCCAGCGGAGCCGCCGCGGGTGCGGGGCCGCCGTACTTGCGTTCCAGTCCGAAGGCACTGAGAAACAGGAACACCGGCACCCCATAGTGACCGAAGAACGACAGCAGATGGAGCGGCAGCAGTGCGTCGGGGGCGGTCAATGCCTGGTCCAGCCAGGCGGCATTGTGCCGGAAAAACTGGTATTCGTTCTCTTTCACCACGGGCCCCAGCCAGTGGCAATAGTTGTGCAGGAAGATGCCGAGAATGGCCAGACCGCGCAGCGCGTTGCACTCGGCGCGGCTCAGGAGCTCGTGGTTGATTCTGTATTCCATGCGTCAAAGTTGGTCGTAAGCAGGTTCGGCGGCTACTTTCTGTCGCGTCGCGCAGCCTCGTGGCGGGCGCGCAGCAGGTCGTAGTCGGCCGAATTTTTGAGGATGCGCGGGCGCATCGGGTTGTAGTCGGGCGAGAGCAGGTTGTAGGCCGGCCTGTAATCCTTGGCGGCAATGCCGGCCAGCCACACCATCATGTGGGGCAGGGCGTCGGTCATGAAACGCTTGTCCTTGGCGTCCTTGATGGCCTTGAACACCTCGGGATGGCGCACGGCGTAGCGGTGGGAGCAGTAGATCCAGAACGGTATCTCGAACTCATAGTGGGCCAACGGCCAGTCAATGGCGGCACTGTGGTTGCGGCAAATGAAGTTGCGCCCCGGCTCATAGCACTCCTCTCCATGGTCGGGCATGTAGATGACGACGGCGTCCTCGTTCTCGAATCGACGGATGATGGCATCCACGATGGAGTCGTTGTAGCGCACGGCATTGTCGTAGTCGGCGATGGTTTGCCGGCGGCGGAGGTTCAGCTCGGGGCGGGCTTCCTCGTAGTCCTCGGGCGTGAAGACGCGCCGGTCGTTGGGGCAGCGCGTGCGATAGTTCACGTGCTGGCCGATGAGATGGAAGATGATGAGGTTGCGGTCGCCCTGTGTTGTGGCTGCGTCGGCCCGGTTGCGGCCGCCCTTGGCCAGCCTGATGCAGCCCTCCTTGAGGAAGCGGTCGTAGTCGGCCAGCAGCCCGTCGTCATAGGGATGGAGCTCTGTGTTGCGCGTGTCGAACTGGGCCTCGCTCAGCGTGGGGTTGTTCAGGAAGAAACCTCCGGAGAAATCATACACCGCCTCCTGGGCCTTGGGCAGGAACTGGTTGGTGAGGAAAGTGACGCGATAGCCCGCCTTGCGGAACAGTTCGGGGAAGAGCGGGTAGTCGCACCACTCGCCTTTCTCGCCGACGACATGGAGTGAGAGCACGTTCTTGAACACAAAGCTGGTGAGGTTCCAGCAGGTCACCACGTCGCCGAACGGCGTGAGCAGTCCGCTGCGCACACGTTTCACCTGGCGCGGGGTGGTGGGCAGCCGGTAGCCGTAGAGCTGGGCATGCACCTTGCCGTAGCTCTCGCCGATGATGAGAACGATGTTGGGCGAGCGGTAGGAGCAGGAGTCCACGCGCACGGTTTGGGCGGCGGCGATGCAGCGGTCTACCTGTTGCGAGGCCAGCGCATTGCTGTAGACGCTGAAGGCCAGCCTGTAGATGGGCAGGTAGAACACGCCGTGGTCGTGTTCGGTGAGCAGGTGCTCCACGTGGCCGATGGTGCTGGCCGTCATGAGCCGCGTCATCTGCACCTTGTTGTTCCAGCTGCACACGGCACCCGCCGCAAGCAGTGCAGCCACGCCCACGGCGGCGCCCAGTTGCAGCCGCCACGACCGCCCCCGCGCCTCGAGCCGCTCCAGACGGGCTCGCAGCAGGATGCGGCGGCGGTAGCCCAACAGGTGGAAGAGGCGGCGGCGCAGCGTCCATGCCGCGTGCACCGCCATGAGCAGGAACAGCCAGCCCAGCGGAGAGAACAGCACTTCGGGCGAGAGATAGGAGCGCAGGAACTCGCCGGCCTCGCGGCTGTCGGTCTCGCTCACGAGCAAAAGCATGGACGGAGTGAGCGTGGAATCGAACTTCCAGAAGCAGTAAACATCGACAACGGCCACGCCGTAGAGCGCCACATAGGCCAGCCGCCGGGCCCACAGCCGCACGCGCCGGGGCAGCACGGCCAGCACCGTGCAGGCCAGATAGACGTCGAGGAACAGCTCCACGAACAGGTTTTCGTAGAGCGCGGCGCCTTGCCGGCGGGGCAGCGTGAGCAACGCGCACGCCACACCGAGCACGTACATCGTGACGAAGAACACGCCGTTGGCCGCTATGGGGCGGAGCAGGAGGTGGGGGATGCGCCCCGGCACCCGCATGAATCTATTGCTAATCACAACTGCAAATATAGTACAAAAAGGGTAAAAGGCAAAGGTTCGGGCGACAAAAACAGCGCAAAAAGTTATTCGTCCGTGCGATAGTATTGCTCCACGAGCATGCGGATGGACTCGGGTACCAGTCCCTCCACCGACAGTCCGGCCTGCACGCGGCGGCGGATGTCGGTGCTGCTCACGTGGTAAAGGTCGGTGTCGAGCAGGTGTACGCCCGGCGGCAGCGCGGTGCAGTCCACCGGGTAGCCGGGGCGTGGGTACACGGCCACCTCGTGGTGGGCTAGAATATAGTCGGCGCGGGCCCAGCGGTCAAAGGCCAGCCAGTTGTCGGCCCCGATGACAAGCACGAACTCCCGCCCCGGCCACTCGGCCTGAAGATGGGCCAGCGTGTTCCACATGTACGAGGGCTTGGGCAGCCGGAACTCGTAGTCGGAGGCCCGAAGCCGGGGCTCGCGGGCCAGCGCCTGGCGCGTCATGAGCAGGCGCAGGTCGTCGGCCAGCAGGTCGGTGGCCGCCTCCTTGAGGGGGTTGAGCGGCGACACCACGAACCAGATCTCGTCGAGCGAGGCCAGCTGCAGCAGCTGGCGGGCCAGCCGGATGTGGCCGCAGTGCAGCGGATTGAAGCTGCCGCCGAAGATGCCGATGCGTTGGCGGGGAGAGGATGGCGGCACGGCCATGGGCAGGGGATTAGAGGTTGAGGAATCCGGAAACCAGCCGCCAGGCCTCGTCCTCGGCCTGGGTCAGGTTGTCGTTGACGATGACGCAGTCGAAGCGCGGGGCAAACGTCAGTTCGTATTCGGCCTTGGCCAGCCGCTGCTCTATCACTTCGGGCGCATCGGTGGCCCGTCCCACGAGGCGTTGGCGCAGGGCCTCGACCGACGGGGGCTGGATGAACACGCTCAGGGCGCGGTTTCCATAGTATTGCTTGATGGTGCAGCCGCCCTTCACGTCCACGTCGAACACCACGTTCTGGCCGGCTGCCGCCTGGCTCTCCACCTGGCTTTTCAGCGTGCCGTAGAAGCGGCCGGGGTACACTTCCTCGTACTCCAGGAACTCGCCGGCGGCTATCCTGGCCCTGAATTCTTCGGGCGAGAGGAAGAAGTATTCCACGCCATGGCGTTCCGTTCCGCGTGGGGCGCGGCTGGTGCACGATATGGAAAAGGCGAGGCGCAGCTCGGGATGCTCCTTCATCAGATAGTTCACGATGGTGCTTTTGCCGCTTCCGCTGGGTGCGCTGAAGATGATGAGGCGGCCTGTCTGTGGGGTTTGCGTGTTGTCTTGCATGGGTATGCTTTCAGGGTTTGTGGGGGCGTGTGGCGGCGGCCGTGGGGAAAGGGCGTCGCGTCCACGCCGTAAACGCCGCGCGATTGCGGCGCAAAGGCGAGGCGAAAACGGCGTAATCGCACGGCGTCTGCACCGTTTTCGCGGGGCCATGACGGCGGCACGGCGGCCGTGTGGCGGTGCGGCTTAGAGGGCGTTGAGCACTTGCTCCTTGATCTGCTCCAGCTCGTCTTTCATCCTCACCACGATGTTCTGCATCTCGGCTTGGTTGCTTTTGGAGCCGGTGGTGTTGATTTCGCGGCCCATCTCCTGGGCGATGAAGCCCAGTTTCTTGCCGTTGGGCTGGTCTTCGGCCATGGTCTGGCGGAAGTATTTCAGGTGGTTGGCCAGCCGTTGCTTCTCCTCGTTGATGTCGAGTTTCTCGATATAGTAGATGAGTTCCTGCTCCAGGCGGTTCTTGTTGTAGTCGGCTTCGGGTATCTGTTCCAGTCCTTTGACGATGCTCTCGCGTATTTTGGCCACCCGTCCCTGCTCGAAGGGCTCGATGCTGCGCAGCAGGGCCTCGATGTTGTCCACCTTTTCGTGGAACTTGCGCTCCAGGGCGGCGCCCTCCTGGCGGCGGAAGGCCGTGAGCTCGCCGAGTGCCTGGTCGATGGCCTGGCCGGCCGCCAGCCACTCTTCGTCGTCGAGCTGCTCGGTCTCGGTGCGGGCCAGCACGTCGGGCAAGCGCAGCAGCGTGGCATACCAGTCGGTCGGCGCGGGGATGCCCGTGCGCTCGGAGAGCTGCCTGATCTGCTCGTAATAGTTCTCGACAAGGGAGGCATTGATGGGCGTGGCGTCGACCACGGACTCCTTTTCCGTCCAGATGGAGAAGTCCACCTTGCCCCGAACCAGCGCGGCGGCCAGCTTCTGGCGTATCTCCATCTCCTTTTCGCGGTAGAGGGGAGCCACGCGTGTCGAGAGGTCGAGGGCCTTGCTGTTCAGCGATTTGATTTCCACATGGATTTTTTTGTCCTTGTAAGCCACCACGGCCTTGCCGTAGCCCGTCATCGATTGTATCATGATCCGATTCAAGTTAAATTTCTGCAAAAGTACAAAAAATGGCGGGAAAAAGAGTAAATTTGCACTTAATTAAGATGATTGACGGGGTAATCGCAGAAGCATCACGCCGTAGAATCCATAAAACCACTCATTGACAATGTCGTGCATATTGAGTATTGAGACGAGCACCGACGTGTGCTCCGTGGCCGTCAGCGAGGATGGCGGATGTATCTTTCAGCAAGAAGACCACACCGGCCCCAACCATGCCGAGCGGCTGGGCACGTTCGTGGACGAGGCCCTTTCGTTTGCCGACAACCACGCCATACCGCTCGACGCAGTGGCTGTGAGCTGCGGCCCGGGTTCGTACACGGGGCTGCGCATCGGCGTGTCGATGGCCAAGGGCGTGTGCTATGGCCGCGACGTGAAGCTCATCGCCGTGCCCACGCTGGAGCTGCTCTGCGTGCCGGTGCTGCTGCAAGAGCAGGTGGCCGAGGCCGACGCCCTGCTCTGTCCCATGCTCGACGCCCGCCGTATGGAGGTTTACGCCCAGCTTTTCGACCGCAGTCTGCGGGAAGTGCGGCCCATCCACGCCGACGTGGTGGAGGCGGAGACCTACCGTGAGTATCTGGACAGCCGGCCGGTCTACTTCTTCGGCAACGGCGCCATGAAGTGCCGCGAGGTGGTACGCCATCCCAACGCCCGCTTCATCGAGGGCGTGGAGGCCCTGGCCAAGAACATGTTTCCGCTGGCCGAAAAGCGCATGGCCGAGGGCCGGTTCGAGGACGTGGCCTATTTCGTGCCTTTCTACCTGAAGGATTTCGTGGCCAAGCAGCCGCGCAAACTGTTGTAGCACACGCTCCCCGCACTCCCCGGCAACGGGGTGGGGGACTTTTTTCTTATCATTCCAAAGTGCCGTGCCCACCTCCTGCCGGCACGCCCCTCGCGTGAGGAGACTGGCGGAGGCCGATATTATGAACATAGAAGGATTGGACTATAACACCCAGCGCGGCCAGCTCGTGCTGCCGGAATATGGCCGGGAAGTGCAAAACATGGTGGACCATGCCGTCTCGTTGCCCGACAAGGCGGAGCGGCAGCGGTGTGCCGAGTCGATCGTGGCCGTCATGGAGCGCATGTCGCCACAGGTGAGAGACCATGCCGACTACAAGCAGAAGCTCTGGGACCACCTGGCCCTCATCAGCGGTTTCAAGCTCGACATCGACTGGCCCTACGACGTGTCGCAGGCCCATGCCATCCACACGCGCCCCGAACCGCTGCCTTATCCCTCGGGCCGCATCCCCGTGCGCCACTACGGCCGCATGATTTTCGACATCTTCGAGCGGCTCAAGACCATGGCCCTGGGCAAGGAGCGCGACGCACTGGCGCGGCTCGCCGCCAACCAGATGAAGCGCGACCTCATGCAGTGGAGCCACGGCTACAACAGCGACGAGAAGGTGGCCGACGACCTGGCACGCTTCACTGACGGCAAGATTCAGCTGGACTTGGCCAAGTTCAAGTTCGACAAGATTGTGATGCGAGAGACCGAAAGGAAACGCAAGAAGAGATAGCCATGGAGTCATTCATCATTGAAGGCGGGCACCGGCTCAGCGGTTCCATCACTCCCCAAGGGGCCAAGAATGAGGCGCTGGAGGTGATCTGCGCCACGCTGCTCACCGAAGAGCCGGTCAGGATGAGCAATATCCCCGACATTCTTGACGTGAACAACCTCATTCAGCTGCTTCGTGACATCGGTGTCAAGGTGACGCGGCACAGCCGCAACGACTACACCTTTCAGGCCTCCGGGCTCAATCTGGACTATCTGGACAGCCTGGAGTTTGTCGGGAAGTGTGCCTCGCTGCGCGGCTCGGTGCTCATGATAGGGCCGTTGCTCGGCCGCTTTGGCAAGGCCACCGTGGCCAAACCGGGTGGAGACAAGATTGGACGGCGTAGGCTCGACACCCATTTCCTGGGCTTCAAGAACCTCGGGGCACAGTTCGTGCGCGACGAAGAGCGCGACGTTTACCAGATTCAGGCCCAGCGTCTCAAGGGTGCTTACATGCTGCTCGACGAGGCGTCGGTCACCGGCACGGCCAACATCATCATGGCTGCAGTCATGGCCCACGGCAACACCACTATATATAATGCGGCCTGCGAGCCCTACATCCAGCAGCTGTGCCACCTGCTCAACGCCATGGGCGCCAGCATCAGCGGCATCGGCAGCAACCTGCTCACCATCATCGGAACGCCCCGTCTGCACGGGGCCACCCACCGCGTGCTGCCCGATATGATAGAGGTGGGGTCGTTTATCGGCATGGCCGCCATGGTGGGCAGCGGTGTGCGCATCAAGGATGTGTCGCTGCGCAACCTGGGAATGATTCCCGATGCCTTCCGCCGGCTGGGCGTGAAGCTCAAGGTGGAGGGTGACGACATCGTGATTCCGCACCAGAGCCACTACGTCATCGACTCCTTCATCGACGGCACCATCATGACTTTGGCCGACGCGCCGTGGCCCGGACTCACGCCCGACCTGCTCTCGGTGCTGCTCGTGGTGGCCACGCAGGCCCGCGGTTCGGTGCTTGTCCATCAGAAGATGTTCGAGAGCCGGCTGTTCTTTGTTGACAAACTCATCGACATGGGAGCCCAGATTATCCTCTGCGATCCGCACCGCGCGGTGGTGGTGGGGCAGGATCACCGCATCACGCTGCGGCCCGGACGCATGACGAGCCCCGACATCCGGGCTGGCATCGCCCTGCTCATTGCCGCCATGAGCGCCAGCGGAACGAGCCGCATTGCCAACATAGCACAGATAGACCGCGGCTATCAGGACATCGAACAACGCCTCAACAAGCTGGGGGCCAAGATTCAGCGCGTGGATGATTAGGCAGGAGGAGGTCTACCGCATAGGCCGCCTAGGCAAGCCGCATGGCGTGAAAGGCGAGCTGTCGTTCCAGTTCAGTGACGATGTGTTCGACCGCGTGGACGCCGATTTTCTCGTTCTGGAGATCGACGGCATCCTGGTGCCGTTCTTCATGGAAGCGTATCGGTCTCGCTCGTCGGAGGTGGCACTCGTGAAGTTTGCCGACGTCGATACCGAGGAGCAAGCCCGCGAACTCACGGGCTGCAGCGTGTATTTTCCGCGCGAACACGCCGAGGCCGACACCGAAAATGCGTCGTGGCCCGAAATCATTGGCTACGCAGTGGTCGATGCCGGCACGGGGCAGACCGTGGGACGCATCGCCGATGTGGACACCAGCACCGTGAACACGCTCTTCGCCGTGCAGACGGACGCGGGTGGCGAATGCCTTATTCCGGCCAGCGACGAGCTCGTCACGGGCGTGGACAAGGCCGCCCGCACGCTCACCATGACCATCCCCGACGGGCTGCTCTCGCTGGATTGAACCCTCCACAGACACCCCAGGGCCAAGCAAACAACGTATGAAGAAACAACAGATATGTATTCTGGGCAGCACCGGATCCATCGGCACGCAGGCCCTCGACGTGATAGCCCAGCACCCTGACCGCTACGAGGCTTACTGCCTCACGGCCAACAACAGTGTGGAACGGCTGGCCGAACAGGCGCGCCGGTTCAGTCCGGCCTGTGTGGTCATCGCCAACGAGGCCCGCTACGGCGAGCTGAAGGCGTTGCTTGCCGACCGTCCCGACATCCAGATCTATGCCGGCAGCGAGGCCCTCGGCCAGGTGGTCGAGGCCGGGCCGGTGGACGTGGTGCTGGCCTCGATGGTCGGCTTCTCGGGGCTGGTGCCCACCATCCATGCCATCAAGGCCGGCAAAAAGATTGCCTTGGCCAACAAGGAGACGCTGGTGGTGGCCGGTGAACTCATCCTGAATCTGGTGCGGCAGCACCACGTCGACTTGCTGCCCGTCGACTCGGAGCACAGTGCCATCTTCCAGAGTCTGGTGGGAGAGGACATGAACGAGGTGGACAAGATACTGCTTACCTGCTCTGGAGGTCCCTTCCGTCTCTACAATCACGAACAGCTTGCCGGTGTCACTGCGGCCGATGCACTGCGTCATCCCACGTGGGACATGGGGGCAAAGATCACTATCGACTCGGCGTCGCTCATGAACAAAGGCTTTGAAGTGATGGAGGCCCGCTGGCTCTTCGGCGTACCTGCCGACCGTATTCAGGTGCTCATCCACCCGCAGAGCATTGTGCACAGCGGCGTGCAGTTCGTGGACGGAGCGGTGAAAGCACAGCTCGGTGTGCCCGACATGCGGCTGCCCATCCAGTATGCTTTCTCCTATCCCGAGCGTCTGCCGCTGGCCGGCGACCGCCTCGACCTCTTCGCTGCAGCCCGTCTCGACTTCTTCGAGCCCGACATAAGCAAGTTCAAGTGTCTGGCCCTAGCCTACGAAGCCATCCGTCAGGGCGGCAACATGCCCTGCATTCTCAATGCGGCCAACGAGGTGGCCAATGCCGCTTTCCGCCGTGGCGAGTGCTCGTTCCTCGGCATGGCCGACATCATTGAGCACACCATGCAGACGGCAACGTTCGACCGCAAGCCCGATCTCGACACTTATTTGCAGACCGACCGCGAGGCCCGCGAGGTTGCGGCGACTTTTCTTCACCCATAAAACCTTTTAAAAACACATGGAAATTTTTCTGATCAAGCTGCTTCAGTTCATCCTGTCCATCTCGCTGCTGGTGCTGCTCCACGAGGGCGGTCACATGGTGGCCGCAAGGCTCTTTGGCGTGAGGGTGGAGAAATTCTTCATCTTCTTCGATGTCTCCGTGGGCAAATGGAGCGGCAAGCTCTTCAGGTTCAAACCCAAAAACAGCAACACCGAGTTTGGCATGGGCTGGCTGCCGCTGGGCGGCTACTGCAAAATAGCAGGCATGATCGACGAGAGCATGGACACCGAACAGATGAAGCGCGAGCCGCAGCCATGGGAGTTTCGCACCAAGCCGGCTTGGCAAAGGCTCATGATTATGATAGGTGGCGTGACCGTGAACTTCCTGTTGGCACTGTTCATCTACTCGATGGTTATGTTCCATTGGGGCGAGAGCTACATCAACATGGCCGACATGTCGCAGGGCATGAAGTTCAATACCGAGGCCAAAAAGCTGGGCTTCCACGACCACGACATCCTTGTGGGCACCGACCTGGGGACGTTCCGCGACTTTAATGTCGATGTCTACCGCGACTTGTCCAAGGCGCAGTATGCCGACGTCATCCGCAATGGCAAGCCTGTTCGCGTGGCTCTTCCCGGTGATTTGAACCTGCTCGACATGCTCAAGACCACGCCGCAGTTCCTGCGGCCGTTTGTTCCCGCCCTCATCGACAGCGTGCCGCCGCGTGTGCCTGTGGCCGAGGGCAGCAAGGATTCCATCGTCTCTCCGGCTTTCAAGGCCGGCTTGGCCAAGGGCGACAAGATACTGGCCGTGAACGGAAAGGCCGTCGACTCTTACAACGAATTCACGGAGGAGATAGGCCGTGTGGCCGACCAACTCTCGGCCGTGAGCACCCATCGCGACAGTCTGCGGCTGTTGAACGTGACGCTGGTCGTGGCCAAAGCCTCTACAGGCAAGACCGACACGCTGCGCGTCATGCTCACCTCCGGCCTCAAATTGGGCATCGTTGCGCCCGGTCTGGAGAAGATGTACAAGGACCGCACCACGCACATTACGTATAGTTTCTGGCAGAGTTTTCCGGCCGGCATCAAGTACGGGTGGAACGTACTGGCCGGCTACGTGAGCGATATGCAGTATGTCTTCTCGGCCGACGGCGCGAAGTCGCTGGGCGGTTTCGGCTCCATCGGAAGCCTTTTCCCCGACAGCTGGAACTGGTATCTGTTCTGGAAGATGACCGCTTTCCTGAGCATCATGCTTGCTTTCATGAACATTCTGCCCATCCCTGCCCTTGACGGCGGCCACGTACTCTTCCTGCTCTACGAGATTGTAACGCGTCGCAAGCCCTCCGAGACTTTTATGATTCGGGCCGAATACGTGGGCATCACCATCCTGTTGCTGCTCATGGTGGTGGCCAATCTGAACGATATTCTCAGGTGGCTCGGCGTGATGTAGTGCGCTTTGCATGACCCACGGCGCGTCGTCTTTGTAACGTCTGCGGCCGGCCCTGCCCCTTTCTGTGGCGTTTGGGCCGGCCGTTGTCTTTTGAATGACAAATCGTTTTGATTAGTTAAATAGTTTTAATAGAAATGTTGCCCTACCTTTTAATTACGTATTTTTGTGTCTAAGATTATCTTTTTAACTTTTGTATAACCTAAATAAGAGGAAATGAAACGATGGATTGCATTATGCGGATTGCTGCTGGCAGTGTTCCAGGCTCCCGCACAAGAGGTTTTTTATGGCACTTTCAACCGTCTTGGCGCCCATGTCGATGTGGGCACCGAAGGCATCGGCGTGGGTGTGGCTTCGCCTTTGACCCCCTATTTGGAGGTGAGTCTGGGCATGAACGTCATGCCTGGCATCAAGGTAAAGGCCGACATTGACGTGGGTACGCTCAATGCATCGGGCGTGTCCATCCCCGTGAAAGAGGTGGAAGCCAAGGGAAATTTCGGGCGCACCATGCTCGATTTTAAGGTCAACTGCTATCCTTTTGGCACGCACAGCTCTTTCTTTGTGGCGGCGGGATTCTCGTTTGGCGGCAAGACCGTGGCCGAGTTGAGCGGTCACAGCCAGGAGGTGGCCGGCTTTATAGCCAACCATCCCGAGATGAAAGGCAAGATTGTGGCGGCGATTGATGAGTACAATATCAAGTTCGACGACAATGGCAACGTGTCCGGACGACTGGAAGCTGCGGGTTTCCGCCCCTATCTGGGGCTGGGGTTCGGCCGGCTGGTGCCCAAGCATCGCATGGGGGCACGCTTTGAAATGGGTTGCCAGTTCCATGGAAAAATCAAGGTGATGCAGGACTATCAAGAGGTGGTTGTCAACAAATGGAACGATGGTGACAACGACTTCTCGAAGATTGTGGATAAGATTCGAGTCTATCCTGTGCTGAAATTTTCTCTCGTGGGACGCATCCTGTAATGAGTGGGCGGCACCGATGCGGTGCCGTCTTTTCTTTGTTTTTACTGCCGCCATTGTTTGACCGTTCGCAAAATAATGCGTAAATTTGCAAAGGCTGCAGTGGCGCACAGTTCCATGTAGGCCGTCACCCTCCCTTACCTACCGCATACATGGGCGTCGTTAAATTCATCAAGGACTGGACTCTGCCCGTTGCCATGGCAACGGGCACGGCCGTCTACTTGCTGTTTCGCTTCGTTCCCGTGTTGCGTCCCATCGGGCAATGGTATGAGCCTTACAATGCCAATGTGTTGCCAGACTTCATGTTTCTCATCCTCTTCGTGACGTTCTGCAAGGTGGATTTCCGCAAGTTGTTGCCCGTGAAATGGCATTTCTGGACGGGCCTTCAGCAGGTCATCTTCGTGCTGGCACTGGTCGGAGGCGTTGTGGGGTTCGGCATTACGGGCCGTGCCCTCGTCATGCTCGAGGCCATTTTGGTGTGTATCATCGGGCCCTGCGCGGCCGCCGCGGCCGTCGTCACGGCCAAACTCGGGGGCAGCTTGGAGGAGATGACAACCTATACTTTCGTGTCCAACTTCATCTCTGCACTGCTCATTCCCCTCTGTTTCCCCCTGCTGCCGCAGGCCGATGCCGCCTTGGAGGCAGTCTCGTTTTTGCCGCTCTTCCTGGAGATTCTCTGGAAAGTGAGTGTCGTGCTGCTGCTTCCCATGCTGCTCGCTTTCGTCGTGAAGCACGGCTTCGGACGGCTTCACCGCTGGGTAATCAGCGTCAAAGACCTGAGCTACTACATGTGGGGCGCGTCGCTTGTGGTGGTCACCGGCACCACTGCCATGAACATTGCTGATGCGTGGAGCCACACTTCGGTCTTCTTTCTCCTGTCCATCGCTGCCATGGCACTGCTTCTTTGCATCATCCAATTTGCCACGGGGCGCTTCATTGGCCACTATTTCGGCAGGACAATTGAGGCCGGACAGGCCTTGGGACAGAAGAATACGGCCTTCGCCATCTGGGTTGCCACGGCCTTTTTGCACCCATTGTCGTCGGTAGGTCCCGGCTGCTACATCCTCTGGCAAAACATGATTAACTCAGTCGAAATCTGGATTTTCCGCAAGCGCGGACTGGAGCAGGCGAGTTGAATACCCTGAAAAATCAACTTAAAACCATCATTAAAGCTTATGCACTATTCTAAAAAAATCACGCTTGCGCTGCTCTCATGGCTCACGTTGACCGCCTCGGCGCAGAACCCTGTCAAGGGCGACTACGGTTATCTCTACTGTCACATGAGTGACAAGGGCGAGTACACGGCCTATGCCGTGAGCCGCGACGGCTACCATTATCAGGACATTCTGGAAGGCAACGCCATCTTCGACCCCAAGGAGCACGCCCGCATCGAGGGAGGAACACGCGATGCTTACATCACCCGCGCATGGAATGGCAAGGGCTATATCATGGTTACCACTGACATGTGCGTGGCCAAAAGCCACAAGTGGGACAACTACGGCATCGACCTGCTCAAGAGTGATGACCTCGTGAATTGGACTTCGGTGACCTTCGATTACCGCAAGGGTCCTTCGATTTTCAGCGATGGCGCCACCGCCACGTCGCCCTATCGCGACTGGTCCACCATCAACCGCGTGTGGGCTCCACAGATATTTTGGGATCCCAACTACCGTTGGCCCAGCGGTGAGAAAGGCGGCTACATGATCTATTATTCCATGCTGAATCGCCCCGAGGAGGCCTACGACCGCATGTATTACAGCTATGCCAACAAGGACTTTACCCAGCTCACGATGCCCCGTTTGCTCTTCGACTGGGGCTATGCTACCATTGATGCCGACATCAATCTGCTGGCTGACGGCAAGTATCACATGCTTATCAAGAAAGAAGGAGGCCGTCCCGGCATCTACACCGCCACCTCCGACCACCTCACCTACGGCTGGGGCGAGCCTGTGGAAGATGACTACGTGAGCTTCGAGGGCCGTAAGAACTGCGAGGGTTCGTCGGCTTTCCAGCTCATCGGCGACAAGACTTGGCGCGTGGCTTACATCCAATACAGCGACCATCCCAAGCATTACCGCATCTGTAAGGCCGACGAGAACCTGCGCAATTTCCACGACCCCGTGGACATCGAGGGTGTTACGGCACCGCAGCACGGCTCTTTCATGCGCATCACCAAGAAGGAATACCAACGGCTGCTGAAGCTGAACAAGAAGTAAAGCCTCCCCACACCACAAACGAAACGGGGCCATCGCTGCATAAGCAGCGATGGCCCCGTTTGACATCCCCTCCTTTGAAAGGGCTTGGAGAGGCTTTTGTTGTGGCTTGTCGAAGCCTTATCCGTAGATGATGTTGCCGTTCTCGTCCATGTAATCCTCGAGTCCTTTCTCGTAAGTGGCCATGGCACGCAGACTCATTCCCACGTTGGAGAAGCCGCCGTCGTGGAAAAGGTTCTGCATGGTAACCTTTCGGGTCAGGTCGGAGAACAGGGTGATGCAGTAGTCGGCGCACTCGTCGGCATCGGCATTACCCAGCGGCGACATGCGGTTGGCAAAGTCATAGAGGCGGTCCATACCCTTGATGCCCTCGCCGGCCGTGGTCATTGTGGGCGACTGCGATATGGTATTGATGCGCACGTGGTGCTCGCGGCCGTAGATGTAACCGAAGCTACGCGCGATGCTTTCGAGCAGGGCCTTGGCGTCGGCCATGTCGTTGTAGCCGTAGAAAGTGCGTTGTGCAGCCACGTAGGAGAGAGCCACGATGGAGCCGTACTCGTTGATGGCATTCAGTTTCTTGGCACTTTGAATCATCTTGTGGAACGAAACGGCCGAGATGTCGAGTGTGGTGTTCAGCATCTTGTAGTCCAGATCGTCGTAGGTGCGGCGTTTGCGCACGTTGGGCGACATGCCGATGGCGTGGAGCACAAAGTCAATTTTTCCCCCGAGCACCTCCATGGAGCGGCGGAACACGTTCTCCAAGTCCTCCACATTGGTGGCATCTGCCGGGATGACTTCGCAGCCGAGCTTCTCCGACAAGGCGGTCACCGTGCCCATGCGCACGGCTATTGGTGTGTTCGAGAGAGTGATGACGGCACCCTCTTCTACGGCTCGTTCGGCCACTTTCCATGCGATGGACTTCTCGTTGAGCGCACCGAAGATGATGCCTCGCTTACCTTTTAATAAATTGTAACTCATATTTTCTCGTTGTATTTCTTGGGGCAAAGGTACGAAGTTTTTGTGACTTTAACCGTGATTGCGGTGAGATTTTGCATGCGCCGCCCCCGCCGTCTCCGTTTCGTTGCGGGCCGGCGGCCTGTGGCGGAGCCGTCCACAGAGGTTAGTACCACCACTCTTCCGACAGGTTGCGGGCGGTGATGAGCACGCGTCCGTCGTCTTTTCCCGAGAACTTCGCCGTGGCCTGCTCAGTCTCTTTTGTGCCTCTATCGGTGATGTTGAGACCCAGTGTGCCGCTCGCCCGCAGCCTCCCCGGCTTCCCTTCGCCGCCGGCAGCGGTGGTGTCGGCGGGTATATAGCTGACGGTGAATGGTGTCAACAAGGGTGCCTCGATAAGGAGAGGAATATTCAATAGGGTGTACATCTCTATCTTCCCCTCCAGCCGGCACTGCGGTTCTCCATTGTCCTGGAGCGTCCATTTGGCTGTCAGGTCGGAGCCCCAGACATAGAATCGGTTGGCCACCGAGAACAAATCGGCCCAATATAGCTCCCTGGATGAATCGTCGGTGCTGGTGGTTGGATGGATAACATAGTTGTCAATCCTCCATGAACCGTCGCTTTGTTGATGGACGTCGAACATGCGATGGGTCTTCGTTTTATACAAATAGGTGGTACATTCTATGCGTAGATAGTTGTATCTATAGTCGGTAATGGTGTACTGTGTATAGAAGTAGTCGCTCTTCCGATCGGTCAATATGTACATAGGATTGAAAGAGTTTTCCTTTGATACCGTGTCTTTAACCGTCATGTCCCGCAGGTAGGTCTTGCGAAAAGCCTGGCGTGCCGAGTCGGTTTGCAGCCGGTTGTACTCCTGCATGCGGTAGGTGATGAACAGCGCATCGAGCATCGGCCGGTTGGCGTTCCTGACATATTCGAAGGCCTCGTAAATGCCCCGGGTGGGACGGTGATTCTCTTCCGGCTCTTCGACAATGCAGCTCGAGAGGAGCAGTGAGAGCAGCATGGCGGGCAGTAGGGCAAGTATTTTTTTCATGAGATGTGTCTGATGTGAAAGTGTTTGCGGATAGGGGATGATGCTTAGAACCGGTAGCCGGTGCCCACGCGCAGCAGTCCGAGACTGCCGAAGCCCAGTTCTACCGAGCCAAACAGGAGGTGGCCCCACTGGAATCCCAGGTAGGTGAGCTGGCCGGTGAGCAGCACGCGGCCGTGGCTGTCGGGCTCGCCGCCGTTCTGCCACACGTTCAGCGCACCGCCCACGCCCAGCTCGCCATACATGCGGAAGCCCGGGCGACGCTTGTAGTAGAGGCGCACCATGGGCAGCACGGACAGGTAGTTGTCCTTCATGCGGTAGACGGTCTCGTCGGTGAGGCGGTGTTTCCAACTGCCGTGCTTGGGTTCGTAGGCCACGTTGAAGCCATAGGCCAAGCGGTGTTTGCGGCCGAAGTCTTTCCGATAGGACAGGCCGAAGCAGGGCAGCTGCACGGTGCCCTTGTCGTAGACGCTGCTCCAACGATAGTTCAGCAGCGGGTCTTCGTATCGGGTCCAGTACGCGGCATCGTAGTTGTTGCCCGTGTCCCAGCCCAGGTTGGTGGTGCCGGTGCCCACGCTCACCATGATTTCGTGGGTGGGAATTTCGTCTTGCGCCCCGGCGATGCCGGGCAGGAGGCAGAGGGCAAGGCCGGCTGCCATAGATTTCAAATTCATGGGTTTGGTCGTTGATGAGTGACTATTTGGAGATTGACGGTGCAAAGGTAGTCATTCCATCCGTATCGCCCAACGTCTCGTTTCCCTTTTTTTCTCCCGTCGGCACCCGCCACGCAGCATCGCCGCCACGCCATGCCCGGCTGACACTATTGGGGCCATCGTGCCCCGAAATCTGTACAAAGAGGTAGCCCGGAGATAAAAAAGCCGGCAAATGTTTTGCCTTTTGGGCGGATTGGCGTAATTTTGCAGTGCAAACTTTAATACCCAAGGATAATGGCCAATTTGAGATTTGAGGCGGTGACCGAGGCCTTCCGCAAGCGCCCCCACGAGGTTGTGGCACCCGTTGAACGCCCCTCCGAGTATTTCGCCCGCAAGGTTTTCAACCGGCAGAAGATGTACAAGTATCTTCCTTCAGACGTTTATGAGAAGCTCATCGACGTGATAGACAACGGTGCCCGCCTCGACCGCGGCATCGCCGACGCCGTGGCCCAGGGCATGAAGCAGTGGGCCGAGGAGAACGGCGTGACCCACTACACCCACTGGTTCCAGCCCCTCACCGAGGGCACCGCCGAGAAGCACGACGCCTTTGTGGAGCACGACGGCCGCGGCGGCATGGTCGAGGAGTTCTCCGGCAAGCTGCTCGTACAGCAGGAACCCGACGCTTCGAGCTTCCCCTCGGGTGGCATCCGCAACACTTTCGAGGCCCGCGGCTACTCGGCTTGGGACCCCACAAGCCCCGTCTTCATCATGGACGACACGCTCTGCATCCCCACCATCTTCATTTCTTATACGGGCGAGGCCCTCGACTACAAGTCGCCGCTGCTGCGCTCGCTCCATGCCCTCAACACGGCTGCAACCGATGTGGCCCGCCTGTTCTACCCCGACGTGAACAAGGTGCAGACCAATCTGGGCTGGGAGCAGGAGTACTTCCTCGTTGACGAGGACCTCTACTCGGCCCGCCCCGACCTGATGCTCACTGGCCGTACCCTCATGGGCCACGACTCGGCCAAGAACCAGCAGATGGACGACCACTACTTCGGCACCATCCCCGAGCGCGTGCAAGCCTTCATGAAAGACCTGGAGACGCAGGCCCTCGAGCTGGGCATTCCCTGCAAGACACGCCACAACGAGGTGGCTCCTAACCAGTTTGAGCTGGCCCCCATCTTCGAGGAGTGCAACCTGGCCGTCGATCACAACATGCTTCTGATGGGTCTGATGAAGAAGGTGGCCCACAAACACAGCTTCCAGGTGTTGCTCCACGAGAAGCCGTTCAAGGGTATCAACGGCTCGGGCAAGCACAACAACTGGAGCCTTTCCACCGATACGGGCGTGCTGCTCCACGCCCCCGGCAGGACTCCGGCCGACAACCTGCGCTTCGTCACCTTTGTCGTCGAGACGCTCATGGGCGTGTTCCGCCACAACGGACTGCTCAAGGCCTCCATCATGACGGCCACCAATGCCCACCGCCTGGGGGCCAACGAGGCGCCGCCCGCCGTCATCTCGTCGTTCCTGGGCAAGCAGCTCGCCGACCTGATAGACCATATCCGCAAGGCCGACAAGAAAGAACTCTTCACCCTCAAGGGCAAGCAGGGCATGAACATCGACATTCCCGAGATTCCCGAACTGCTCATCGACAATACCGACCGCAACCGCACGTCGCCCTTTGCTTTCACCGGCAACCGCTTTGAGTTCCGTGCCGTGGGCTCCGAGGCCAACTGCGCGTGCTCCCTCATCGTGCTCAACACCACGGTGGCCGAGGCTCTGGCCGACTTCAAGGAGCGTGTGGACCGTCTGGAACAGGCCGGCGAAGACCGCACAAGTGCCATTCTCGACGTTCTCCGCGAGGACATCAACACCTGCGCCCCCATCCATTTCGACGGCAATGGCTACAGCGACGAGTGGGTGGCCGAGGCCGCCCGCCGCGGGCTCGACACCGAGAGTTCGTGCCCGCTCACCTACGACCGCTACCTCGATCCCGCCACCATCAGGATGTTCGAGCGGCTGAACGTGATGCACGAGAACGAGCTCCGCGCCCGCAACGAGGTGAAATGGGAGATCTACACCAAGAAGATACAGATCGAGGCGCGCGTCATGGGCGACCTCACGATGAACCACATCATCCCCGTGGCCACCCATTACCAGAGCCAGCTGGCCAAGAATGTGGACAACATGTACGCCATCTTCGACGAGGGAGAGGCCACGCACCTCACGGCACGCAACAAGAAACTCATCCGCGAGATAGCCGAGCGCACCCAGATTATCGAGACGGGCGTGGAGGAACTGGTCAACGCCCGCAAGGTGGCCAACAGGATAGACAACCTGCGCGACCGCGCCATCGCCTACCACGACACCGTGGAAACCAAGATGGAGGAGATACGCTACCAGATAGACAAGCTGGAGCTCATCGTGAGCGACGAGCTCTGGACACTGCCCAAATACCGCGAGCTGCTCTTCATCCGATAGGCGCCGGGGCGGTGAAAACTGCGGGCGGCAACGCCGAAAAACCTACGGGAATGCTGCGGCATTCCCGTTTTTTATTTACCTTTGCAACAGATCGTTTGCACGCGGCCGCAGGAAAGCAAGCCTTTCCGACGGGCGGCGATGCGACCTCCGAAACCAACAAATGAAACAACATGAAACTATTCTGCCATTCCCTTTGCTATGCTGCGGGCAGGTCTGCCCGTGCGCGTCGCCTGTTCTTTCTGGGGCTGACGGCCCTTTCCTTGTGTTCCACTCCCGCCATGGCCCAGACGCGCTACGACCGCGCCCGCATGGTCACCGAGCGGCTCAACCGTGGCGTGGTGGCCCTGCGCCACGGTTCGGAGGTGGTGGTGTCTTGGCGCACGCTGCCCGGCGACCGTGCCGCCGAGCCTTTCGACGTGTACCGCAACGGCGTGCGCCTCACGCCCCGGCCGCTCACTGGGGGCGGGACATTCTTCATCGACCGCCATCCGCTGGCCGTCCCGGCCACCTACGAGGTGCGCGGCGGCGGCCGCAGCGGCTCGTGGACGGTGACGCCCGCCGCCCCCGACGGCTTTCTGGCCATCCCGCTCACGCCGCCCGTCACCGCCGACAGCACTGAGGCATGGCCGCGGCAGCGTGGCCGTGGCGGCGGCAGGAGGCCCACAACCGACCCGCGCAGGGACGGCATGGCGCGCCGAGTGCCCGTGACCTACAGCGCCAACGACGCCTCGGTGGCCGATGTGGACGGCGACGGACAGTACGAGCTCTTCCTGAAATGGGAGCCCTCCAACGCCCACGACAATTCGCACGTCGGGCTCACCTCGCCTGTCTATATGGACTGTTACCGGCTCGACGGCACGCGTCTCTGGCGCATCTGCCTGGGGCGCAACATCCGGGCGGGGGCTCACTACACGCAGTTTCTGGCCTACGACTTCGACGGTGACGGCCGCGCCGAGCTCATGATGAAGACGGCCGACGGCACCATCGACGGCACGGGGCGTGCCATCGGCGACGCCAACCGCGACTGGCGGAGCCTCGAGGCGGGCACGCCGCAGTATGGCCGCATCATGCAGGGGCCGGAATATCTCACCGTGTTCGACGGACTCACCGGCGCAGCACTCAAGACGGTGCCCTATTTGCCCGACCGCGGGCCGCTCATGTGCTGGGGTGACGACCATGCCAACCGCTCCGAACGCTATCTGGCTGCACTGGCCTGGCTCGACGGGCGGCGGCCCTCGGCGGTGTTCTGCCGCGGTTATTACACGCGCACCACGCTGGCCGCCTGGGACTGGGACGGCCGCGACCTCAGGCTGCACTGGTATTTCGACACCCACCCGCAGCCCGAACAGCTGGCGCTCCTGCGCGAGCTGGGACTCGAAAACCACGCCCGTCCTGACTATGCGGGGCAGGGAAACCACAACCTGCGCGTGGCCGACGTGGACGGTGACGGCAAGGATGAGATTGTGTATGGCTCGATGTGTGTGGACCACGACGGCCGCGGACTTTACAACACGGGCTTTGGCCATGGCGACGCCATCCACCTCGTGGCCGAGCCGCGGACGAACAAACTCTTCGTCTGGGACTGCCACGAGAACCGCCGCGACGGCTCCGACTTACGCGAGGCGGCCACCGGACGTGTGGTGTTTCAGCGCAAGGCCGACTTCGACGTGGGGCGCGCCATGGCCGCCGACATCGACTCCACGCAGTATGGCGTGGAGGTGTGGAGCTCCAATGTGCCGCTCACCTCGCCCTTCAGCACCACGGCGCGGCAGCACGAGCAGCGGGGCGAGGTGGACTACAGTGACGCCAGCCGCGACGTGGCACGCCTGTCGTGCAACTTCGGCATCTGGTGGGACGGCGGCCTCACGCGGCAGCTGCTCGACCACGAGACGGTGACACGCTACAACCCCGACACACAGGCCATGGACGTGGTGACGCGTTTCGACGGGCAGTTCAACAACGGCACGAAGTCCAATCCCTGCCTCTCGGCCGACATCCTGGGCGACTGGCGCGAGGAGGTGGTCGTCCGCAACGCGCAGAGCACGGAGCTGCGCATCTATGTGTCGCCCATAACCACGCCCCACCGCGTGCCCTGCCTCATGACCGACATACCCTACCGCGCGAGTGTGGCCGCCGAGAATGTGGCCTACAACCAACCGCCCGAACTGGGCTGCTACCTCGGTCCCGACGCCCCCGTGCCCACCGGGTTTTAGACAGAACAACGGCGGGTCATGGATAGAGTCATGGGAGGTTTTAGACAGAACAACATATCTTACAGATGGCTCACGCGGTGGGAGAAAGACATAGTAACAAAAGAACATATTGGCTGCGTGGTGGAAAGGTCTCACGGATTCCACAGATTTCACAAATGCTGCGCGAAGAAAGGACTCACGCAGAGGCGCGGAGACAAGGAGGCTGCGCGGGGATTTTCAAATCTGAATTTGGGGTAACCGAATGGGTCTAAACCGGTCAAGGGTATTGGCGTAGGGGCCGGCCTCCGTGCCGGCCCGCACGTTTGGAACAAACGTTACATGCAATACGAAATGTCCACACACCGTTGGCATGCCATGGCGACACCGTGCACCCACAACCATTGCACCGCATTTTCCCAAACACTATACCATGTACCCACAACCATAATACCGCATTTTCGCAACTATTATATCGTGCGACCGCAACAAATATACCGTGCACCCATAGCCATTACGCCGCATTTTCCAAAACGCTATACCGTATATCCGCAACCATTGCACCGTGCACCCGCAACATAAACACCGCATTCCATCAACCATGATACCGTGTACCCACAACATAAACACCGCATTTCATCAACCATGATACCATACACCTACAACAAAAATGCCGTAAACGCAACGCGTTTACGGCATTTTTGCATCGTGATAACGGTGTTAACGGGATGCGATGGCGGCGCAAACACAACGCGTTTACACCGTGACAATTTTGCCCCGACCGAGGGATGCCACAAAGATTGGGTTTGATTCGTCATGGCATGGCCCCATCGTGGCGCATGCACAACCATGTTTTCACGCATTCTGCCACCGTGAACGTTTGTTCCAAACATAGGGGCTGGCATGGAGGCCGACCCCTACGCCAACACCTTTAATCACTGGCCATCCATTCGTTTTCCCCAAATTCAGATTTGAAAATCCCCGCGCAACCTCCTTGTCCTCGCGCCTTTGCATGAACCCTTTCTCCTCGCAGCCTCTGTGAAATCTGTGGAATCTGTGAGCCTTTCCCCCGCGCAGCCTCCTTGTCTCCGTGCCTCTGCGTGAGCCTTTCTTCGCGCAGTATTTGTGAAATCTGTGGAATCTGTGAGCCTTTCCACCGCGCGAGCCATCTGTAAGATATGTTGTTCTGTCTAAAACCTCCCATGACTCTGTCTGACTCCACCCGTTGCTCTGTCTCAGAAATGGCACCGCCCCATCCTCGTTTCCGGGGATGGGGCGGTGGGATGGCGTGTGTCTGGGATCAGAATTTGTACACGGCGAAGGTCTTGGCAGGCACCGTAACGGTGGCGGCAGAGCCGTTGGCCTGTACGCCGGACTCCTGTGGCACCACGCTGTTGGGCTTGTCCAGGGAGTTGACGGCGCGGGGATCGTCGGCATGCAGCGTGATGGCGGTGCCGGCGCCGAGGCCCTTGGCACCCTTGAAGTTCAGGGCAATCTCCTGCGCCTTGTCGCCCGTGTTGGCTATCTTGACAATGTATTGCTTGGCATCCTTGTCGTAGACGGCGCTGGCATAGAGGCCGTCGGCACCCTCGACGGCCTTGCCGTTCTCGGTGAGCGAGAGCATGTGGGTGCCCCGATGGGTGGCGTAGAGCATCTGAACATACCAGTTGACCGAGCGCACGCTGCGCAGATTGTCGAACCAGATGAGGTCGGGACGCCACTGCCAGCCGTCTACATGGGCGAAGAGCGGGGCGTAGGTGGCCTGGTACACCACGTCGGCATTGCGCTCAAGACCCGTCATGAAGGCGGCCTCGGCCAGGGCGGCCTCGAAGTTGTTCATGGCCACGGTGGGCTCCTTGTCCAGTCCCCTGACGTGGCAGGCGTACTCGCCGGCGAACACCTTGGGGCCCTTGCGGTCGTAGTTGTCGTAGCGGCCGGCATTCTTCAGGAACCAGTCGGGCGACATGTAGTAGTGCTCGTCCACGAGGTCCACGTCGAGCTTGCGCATCTGCTCCCAGCCATAGTCGAACATTTCGCCGCTGGCCGAGGGTCCCGATGAGCCGCAAATCTTGATGTTGGGGTACTTGGCGCGAATCTGTTCGACGAACTTTTTCAGACGAACGGGGTAGAGCTCGCCCCACTGTTCGTTGCCTATGCCAATCTGTTTGAGGCCGAAAGGAGCCGGATGGCCCATGTCGGCGCGCAGCTTGCCCCACTTGGTGGTGATGGCACCGTTGGCAAACTCGATGAGGTCGAGGGCGTCGTCGATGTAAGGCTGCAGGTCGTCCACGGCCACGTGGGCGTTGCAGGCGTCGTCCTTGTTCTGGTACTGGCACGACAGGCCCACGGAGAGGATGGGCAGCGGCTCGGCCCCTATCTTCTCGGAGAGCAGGAAGAACTCATAGAAGCCCAGGCCGTAGGTCTGGTAGTAGTTGGGGAAGAGGCGGTGCGGGAAGGTGTAGTTCCAGCGGTTTTCGTTGAGCGGACGGTTCTCCACGTCGCCCACGCTGTTCTTCCATTGGTAGCGCGTGGCCAGGTCGGTACCCTCCACGATGCAGCCGCCGGGGAAGCGGAATATGCCGGGATGCAGGTCGGCGAGGTCCTGCACGAGGTCGGCCCGCAGTCCGTGCCAGCTGTCTTCGGGGAAAAGACTCACGTGATCGAGGTCTATACCGTCGCTGCTTTCCAGGAAGATGCGCAGGAGTCCTTTCTCCACAGTGCGGTTGGAGGTGAGCGTTGCGGTGGCCTTTTGCCACTGGCTGACCTTGATGGTGATGGTCTGTTTGTCGATGGGCACGTCCTGGTTGTCCACCAGTTCGACGCGTATCCGGGCCTCCTTGCCCTGCAGATCGTGCAGACGGGCATAGACCGAGAAGTCGTATTTCATGCCTTTCTTCAGGCCCATGCCGAAGAAGCCGCGGTTTTCCAGCCCGGTGAACTTCTGGTCGTGGCCGGCCGACTCGAGCACCACGTAGTGCGGGTTGCGGTCGAAAGCAGGCTTCACGTCACTCACGGAGACGTTGCCAAAAGTGCCCCATCCCATGAGGTTGTTGGGAAATTCAAAGCTCCGGTTCTCCACCAACTCGGCATAAAGACCGCCGTCGGCGCCAAAGTTGATGTCCTCGAAGAAGATGCCGTACATGGTGGGCTGGATGGGGCCGCCGGGCTTGGCGTTGACCGTGAACTGGCGCGGCTGTGCTGAGGCTCCCATGGAAACCAGGAGGCCCATGGCCAGCGCGGAGAAGAGTTTTCGATGTTTCATAAATCTTAATGGTTGAATGGTTGTGGTGCAAAGATACAAAAATCCACCCGCTTGGGGGTGGATTTTTCTTCTTAAAAAGGTGGACAGCCGGGCAGAAAGCCCTGCGAACCTTACAGGGTCAGGGGCAAAAAGGACAGTTCAAAGTCTTTTGCGTCGTGGTGGACGATGACCTGCGTCGTGGCCGGAGCCTTGAGGGCGGTGAACGGACGGGGCCCCATGACCTCGATGCCGTGGCCGTTGGCCTCGGTGCCCCGCACGAGGTAGGCGCGCGGACGGCGGTCGGGGAGGGTGGTGAGCGTGTCGGTGCCGGTGAAGCCTTGGGCCAGGACCTGCGGTTGCTCAAACCGTGGCGAGAGCGACACGAGGATGTCGCTGCCGCCCCCGGCCGTGAGAGTGAGCACGCCGCTGGGCGCAATGTCGTAGACCCACGTGACGCGGCCCTGGCCCTCCACGTCGTAGACGGCCGTCACCCGGGTGCCACGCAGCTTGTGGGGCCGGGTGTTCTTGAAGCTCACGAGCTTGAACCGCGCGTTGGGCATCACGGTGACGCGAGCCGAGAACACGGCGACGTCGTTCAGTGTGTAGCTGTGGATGAGGCCCGTGAAGCGGTCGAACACGATGTGATAGGTCTTGTCCCTGACGGTAAACCAGTCGTCTGTCTTCTTTTTGCGGGGGCGGGGGTGCGGCAGGGCCTCGCCGGCCAGCCGGCGTTTGTCGGCCAGTGCTTTCGTGAAATCGAAGTCGGGTGCGGGCAGCAGCAGGTCGTAGGCCGCGGGGGTGTAGGCGTTGTTCTCGTCGACGAGCCGCTCCGAGGTGACGGGCGGCGTGCTCACCACCGGCATGTTGTGCCGGCGGGCCAAGGCGAGAAACTCGGGCGACGACGAGAGTTTGTTGTAGGTGATGGCGCCGAAGCCCAGCTGGCGCAGCCGCTCGATGTCGGAGAGCATGCGCTGGGGCGTGTCGTCGAAGCCGCGGCTGAGGGCCAGGTTGCGGCGGTCGCCCACGCGGGTGCCGGGTGAGGCCGGGGCGGGGATCTGCTCCGGAGCCGGGCTGGCGTCGGCGGGCATGTTGTAGACAAAGCTGCGCGAGAGGATGCCCGTCTTGTCGTCGGGGGACAAGGGCGTGTCACCCTCGTCGTAGTGGGGCATGTGGAACACGAAGAGATTGCGCTGGCCCAGCTTGATATAGGGCGTCACCTCGAACTCGGTCTGCGCCCGGTCGGTGGCGGAGCGGCCTATTTTCTGGCCGTTCACGTAGATGTCGGCCGTGGCCGTGGTGAAGCCCAGGTGGAGAAAGATGCGGCGGTTCTTGAGTGTGGGCGGCATCTTGAGCCAGCCCCGGTAGGTGCCCACATAGTTGGACTCGGCCCAGGCAACGGGCACGCGCCAGGTGCCGGGCATCTTCTGGAACCCCCATTGGGAGTCGTCGCAGTGGGGTGCGGCATAGTCGCGGGGGGCCGTCGACTCGGTCTTGGCCAGTTTGAAAAGCCACTTCTCGTCCAGCGACAACGTGTCGCCGGGGTCGGCATGGAGGGGCAGGGAGAGGGCCATTAAGCAGGCGGCGGCCCAATAGCATTTGTTTTTCATATCCAGATTCTGTGTGACGGGGTGTTATCCTATAAAAAAATGGTAAGAAAAAGAGGGTGTGTCAAAACAGAACAACTGCGGCTTGCATGTGGGGATAACCCCTGCGCGTGTCTGTCCGCACCGTTCAATGCAGGGACATACAAGGTGTATGTCCCTGCGATTTGGCTATGATTCTTTGTTTTGGCACACCCTCTTGGAGTGTAGGGAGCGGATGATTATTTCACCGTCTGCGGCGTGATGCAGAACGTGAAGGTCATGTCCTTGTAGGTGAGACGGTGCTGCGGCAGCGGCAAGGCCCCCCAGCTGTTCTCGTCGCCCAGGCCATATTGGGCCAGATCGAAGCAGAGCTCGGTGTACTTGCTGCGCTCGAGCTCGGGCGAGTGACGCTGGGCTTTCTCGTCGCCCTCGTCCAGACTGGTCACGCTGTAGTGCAGGGCGCTGGCGCTGAAGCGGTCGGTGGCGGTGAGGCGGAAGCCCCGTCCCGCGCCGTCGGTCTGCTGCCACCAGCGGATGTCACTCTTGGTGCCGGTCTCTTGCGGCCGGATGTAGGGGAAGAACTGCTGGTCGGCCGTCTGGGTGTAGATGCCCAGGGGCTGGCTTTCCTTGCGGTCGATGTAGTTCTCGATGGGGCCGCGGCCGTAGAACTGGCTGCGATCCATGCCGTAGGGCAGCTCCATCAGCATGCCGAAACGGAGCATGGGGCTCACCTCGGCGCCGGGCGTGGTCTTCAGGGCCTCGGTTACGGCCAGGCTGCCATCGGCTGCTGCGTTGTAAGTGAGGGTGAGGGTGGACTGCACCTCGGGCATGTCGTAGGTGGCTGTTACCTTGGCGGCGGTGCCCTTGCCGGCTTTCACTTTCTCGACGACGAATGATTTGAGCGTCATCTTGGGGTTGCGCCAGGCGACAAATTTCTTTTGCAGCTGTGCGCCCATGTCGTTGTCGGTCACGGCGCGCCAGAAGTTGGGCTTCAGGGCACCGCCCTCACCGAGCAGGTTCTGGCCGTCCACGGTGTACTGGCAGAGCAGTCCGGTGGCTTTGTCAAACGCTAGGCGGGCCTGATCCGACGTGAGCAACAGAAGTGGGTTCTTCTTGTTGTTGTCGATCTTCAGCTTCTGATTCATCATCGTGTTCTCGGTGTAGCTCACGGGAGCTTCCTCGCGCACGGCGAGCTGGCGGTGGGCAACGGTCTGCCCGGCGGCCATCAACGGCTCGGCAGTCTTGAGCTTGAACTCGATGTTGAGCATGATTTCGCCATCGGCCGGCACCTGATAGGGCAGGGTATAGGTGCGTGTCTGCTGCGGGGCCACCTGCAAGTCGTCCACCTCGCCATGCTGAACGGCCTTGCCGTTCTGGAGCAATGTCCACACGAGTTTGTAGTTGGAGAGGTCGCGGAAGAAGTATTCGTTGTACACGGAGACGGTTCCGGCCTTGAGGTCCACGGGCTGGGCCCAGATGTTCTGATACACGTAGGCCAGGTCGTAGGCGTGTGGATTGAGCTGGCGGTCGGGGCCGATGATGCCGTTGCAGTTGAAGTTGTTGTCTGAAGCATCGGTCTTGTTGTAGTCGCCGCCATAGGTATAGAGGGGTGACATATTGCCGGTACCGACCTCATATTTGGCGGCGATGGCTTCGTAATCGGCCAGTGTACGGCTGGCTTTAAAGTCGGGATGGCGGTGCAATCCCTGGTCTACGAAGTCCCAGTCGTAGCCTCCCTGGAACTTGGGATACTTGCGCACGAGATCCCAGTACTCCTTGAGGCCGCCGCCTGAGTTGCCCATCGTGTGGTTGTACTCGCACTGGATGAGCGGCTTGGTGTAGGCGGGATTCTGTGCATATCGCTCGCAAGCCTCGTGCGAATAGTACATGGGGCAGAAGATGTCGGTGTTGGAACCGTCGATGCCAGCGCGCTCCCAATGTATGGGGCGGCTCTGATCCTGGCTCTTGACCCACTGATAGGCAGCCGTGAAGTTGGGGCCGTCGGCGGTTTCGTTGCCCAGACTCCACACGATGATGCTCGGATGGTTGAACTGTATCTCGACGTTGTGCTGGTTGCGCTCCAGTATTTGGCGGGCAAAGATGGGCTTCTTGGCCTCAGAGTTATCGTTGTAGCCGAATCCGTGGCTCTCTTGATTGGCCTCGGCCGTCACGTAGAGGCCGTACTCATCGCAGAGATCGTACCAGAGAGGATCGTCTGTATAGTGGCAGGTGCGCACAGCATTGATGTTGAGCCGCTTCATAATCTTGATGTCTTGAATCATACGTTCGCGAGTGACTACGTAGCCGCCGTCGGGGTCCATCTCGTGGCGGTCGGCGCCCTTGAAGAGTACAGGCTGGCCGTTGACGAGGAGCCGGCTGTTCTTGATCTCGACTTTGCGGAAGCCAACTTTCTGTGGAATCGCCTGAACCACGTTGCCCTTGGCATCCTTGACAACGGCAAGCAGGGTATAGAGATACGGAGTTTCGGCGGTCCATTTCTTGACGTTGCGCACCATGAAACGGGCTGTACCGCGGGTCATGCGGCGGAAGTTGCCCGTGGATCGGCCCACCACGGCCCCTCCTTCGTTGAGCAGCTGGAACTCAATGACCGGGTCGCCCTGCACGTCTACGTCGATGAGCAACTCGCCGTCGGTATAGTCATTCTCCAGGTTGGGGGTGATGCGGAGGTTGCTTACGTTCACTTTGGCATCCTGTGCATAGAGGTAACTGTCGCGGGCCACGCCGGAGAGGCGCCAGAAATCCTGGTCCTCGCTGAGCGAACCGTCGCACCAACGGAAAGTCTGGAACGCGATGAGGTTGGCCCCGGGGTGCACATATTGGGTGATGTCGAATTCTGCAGCCGATTTGGCATCCTCGGCATAGCCCACGTAGCGGCCGTTGACATAGAGGTAGATATTGGAAGTGACGGAGCCGAAGTGGGCGATGATCTGCTTGCCGTTCCAGTTGGCCGGCAGGGTGACGGTGCGGCGATAGCTGCCCACGTGGTTGTCTTTGGTGGGTATGTTGAGCGGTTTGTTCCAGTCGAATTGATAACGCCAGGCAAAGCCAACATTGACATATTCGGGATCGCCGAAGCCGTTGAGTTCCCAGTTGCCCGGTATCTGCATGGTCTTCCAAGCAGAGTCATCGAGGTCGGTCTTGTAGAAGTCGGTGGGCCGCTGGTCGGCATTGGCCACCCAGTTGAACTTCCATGGGCCATGCAGCGACAGGTAGTTGGCAGAGGCTGTCTTGTCGCCTTTCAGGGCAGCAGCCTCATTTTCGTAGCCGAAGAAGCTGGTGTGCATCTTGAAACGGTTCACTTCGTTCACCTGTAAGTCGTTCCATTCTGTCCATGTGGGTTGTGGATCGACCGCGACAGACGGCTTGGGCTTGGCTGCTGTCATGCTTAGCGCCATGCCCATCATGGCCGTAATGAATAGGGTTGTTTTCATCATTGATAATTGGTTAGATTGCAATTTTGTAGGCAAATTTACGTAAAATCATTTATATCAGCAAGATTTGCCGCCTTTTTCGTCTAAAAAACAAATCAGGGGGGCACGCACCAGTCGGTGCGTGCCCCCCTGAAAAAGCTGTGGGCCGTGGGGTTATTGTGCGGCGGTCTTGTCGGTTTCCAGACCCCAATACGGATTCTGGTACATGGGACTTTCGCTCATGGTGGCGTGGTCGGGGGCCGTGAGGAGGAACTGTCGCAGCGGCAACGGCTCCAGATAGTGGGCCATCTTCCAGGTGAGTCCATCGTAGAAGTTGTTGTTGTCCTTGATAATCTCGTGCGGACGGAAGTACTCGCTCTTGCTCTGTGCGGAGACCGTGGCCGCGCTCGACCCGTCGGCCACCACATCCTGGGCGGCATACCAGTGCTGCATCACGGTGCCCCAGAAGTGGATGCCCTCGGTGTGGGCGGGAGTAGCAATGAGCTGATCGAAGGCGCGCCAGCGTTTCAGGTCCATGTCGCGCAGCCCCTCGGCCAGCAGTTCGCAGCGTCTCTCGCGACGGATGTTGTAGAGCACCTTGTCGGTGAGCACCTTGCCGGCGGTGTAAGCACCCCAGTCTCCGGTCTCCTTGCTCATGTCTGTGGCATTGATGGTGACGTTGGGATCGATGGCATCGCCGGTGAATCCGGCTGCGGTGCGCACTGCTCTCCAGTATTCTAAGGTGTGGCCGGTGCCCAGATTGCCGGTGAGCATGTACTCTGCTTCCATGTAATTGAGCAGGGCTTCGGTGGCGCGGAAGACGACGCAGGCGTTGTAACTTCCGCCGTTGGCGGTGAGCGAGCGGTCGTGGGTCATGCCTTTGCGAATGGCGTAGCCCGTGATGTAGCCGTCCTCGGCGTTGGAAATGAGGATGTTGGGCACGGGCTCGATCTCGGTCCAGTGGGTGCCGGCCTCGTCTGTGACGTTGATAAAGGCGTTCCTGTCGCCCGGTTTCTTGAGCATGACGGTGAGACGCGGGTCGCGATCGACGGTCACCTTGCTGACGGAAGTGTCGCTGTAGGTGTAGCTCGAGGCGTAGATGGGCTTGCCGTCTTTCATGACATAGCTCTCAATAAGGCTTCGAGTGAAGCCAGTGCCGATGTTACCTTTCTGAACTGCGACCTCAATGTCGTTCTGTACGCCGAGCGACTTGCTGTATTGCCGCCAGAGAAGCACCTCGGGAGTCTTGGAGCAGTCGGTTGTTCCCCAGATGTCGAGATAGGGATTGTCCTGCCCGAGCGCCTGGGGCACGGTGCCGTTGTTGACCGACAGCTGCCCCTTATACTTCTCTGCAACCTTTTCTGCAGCGTCCACGCTTTGCTGGAGGAACCACCGTGCCTCCTGCTGGATGGAACCTGCAGGGAACTGATAGCCGCTGTTCTTGCTGGCTCCGGGCCATCCGGTGCCGTTGGGCACGAAAGGTGTCTCGGCAAAATTGGTGAGCCAGGAGCCCTCGTACAGGGCGACGCGGCTCTTGAAGAGCTGCACGGCATCGTAGCCAATGCGTGTGGTGGCTACGGTGTGGCCCTCCATGTAGGTAGCTGCCGTGTCGAGATTGTTGAGGATAAAGCGCGCCACCTCGTTGCAAGGCTGCCGGTTGCTGGCCGCCACGAGGTCGACTTCCACGTCTTTCATGGCCACGGTGAGGATGGGAAGGTCGCCGAATTTCTGGAGCAAGTCGAAGTAAGCGAATGCCCGCAGGAAGTAAAGCTCCCCAATATACTGCTTGATATTGGCTTCCGAACCGTTGATGGCTTTGGCATTATACTTGGGCAAAATCTGTCCCAACTGGTAGTTTACGTTGCGTACACGGGTCCAGTTCCAGTCGTCGTTGGTGTTGCTGGTACGGTAGAGCGTGGTGGAAAACTGGTTGCCTGGCGTGCGCGACATTTGGTTGTCGGTGTTGTTGTCGCTGGTATAGGTGCCGTAATTCCAGCCTCCATGTCCGGGCAGAATGTCGGTATAGAGCTGGTTTGCGGCTGCCTGCAGCTGATCTTCGCTGGTGTAGAAGTTCTCGGGAGTGATACTTGACGGTGGGTCTTGCTCCAGAAAGTCGTTGCAAGAGGCCAAGCCGGCCGTGAGGGCCAGGGCCAACAGGGAAATCTTATAGCGTTTCATAATAGCATGCGGGGGGTTAGAAGGTTACGTTAAGACCAAAGGAGAATGTCTTGGAGAGCGGATAACCGTTGGAATGCTTGGCGTCTTTGCCAATCATTTCGGGGTCGAACTGCTCGGGCATGCTCGTGATGGTAAAGAGGTTCTCGGCGGAAAAGAAGACCCTGAGATTGGTGATGCTCCACTTTCCAGTGATGTTTCGTGGGATGGTATAGCCCAATTGCAGGTTCTTCAAACGCATGTAGGCGGCATTCATCAGGTAGCGAGTCTGGCACTGTTCGTTCTTGTCGCTGAACGTGGCACGCGGCAGGAAAGCGTCCTGATTGGCACTTTGGTAACCGTTGGCCACCGACCAGGTGTTGGCATCACGGTAGTAATCCTTGACGGCGGTGATGCCGGTGGCCCACCATTCCCAAGAGTTGGTAGCCCCAAAGTAGTACTCCAGAGAACCCCATGAGCCGCCGAGCCACGAGTCGCGCTTGAGCACACCTTGGAAGAAGGCTCGGAAGTCGAAGCCTTTCCAGCTGGCATTCAGGTCGAGACCAAAGAGATAACGCGGCGTGGAATTACCAATGACCTTCAGGTCGCCGTGGTCGGCCAGCGTGCGTGCGCCGGCAGAAATCTTCTTGTCGTTGTTAGTATCTTCGTACATGATGTCGCCGGCCGCCCAGTTGCTGCCCAGTGTACTTTGGTCGGCATGGGCCAGATGGGCGTTCATTTCGTCGTTGCTCTTGGCAATTCCGATGGTTGTATAGCCCCAGATTTCGTTCAGATAGCGGCCTGCAATGTAGGTGTCTATAGAGTTGGTGGGGTTGTTGGGGTAGCGCGTAATCTTGGTGCGGGCATCCGAAAGGTTCAGTGTAATGCCATAGTTCAGCCCGTTGGACAGCCGGTCGTGCCAGCTGATTTGGAATTCCCAGCCGGTGGTACGCAGGTCGGTGTTGTTGGTTTGGGGAACATTGGTGCCCAGGATGGCGGGAAGTTCGGGGGCGTTGCCCATCATGTTCTTGGTGTTGCGGATGTACCATTCAAAGATTCCGCTCAGTCGATTGTTCAGGAAACCGAAGTCGAGTCCAATGTTATAGCTCTCGGAAGTCTCCCAGGTGAGCAGTGCAGACACCAGTCCCGGCGCGGCGGTGGTGTTGGGTCTCACGCCATTTTGCAGCCAGTTGCCGGCAGAAGAGCGGTAGCTGATGGTCTGATAAGTTTGGTACCAGTTGTCGAGGTTCTGGTTGCCGAGGTTGCCATACGAGGCGCGCAGCTTCAGATTGCTGAGCCAACTCTTGGTCTCTTCCATGAAATTCTCTTCCGAGATGCGCCATCCCATCGAGAAAGAGGGGAACAGCTTCCACATCTTGTCGGTGCGGAATCTGGAAGTGCCGTCGTAGCGCAGGTTGACTTCGGCCAGATAACGTTCGTTGTAGTTGTAGTTGAGTCGTCCGAAGAATCCGGCCGTCTGCCACTGATTGCGTGTGCCGTTCGTACTCGGCACCACGGCCTTGCCGTCGTAGCTCAGCCCGCTGGTCAGGTCAACTTCGGGCTTGAAGGGGTCGAGGATGCCGTCTCGCTGCAGTCCGAACTCGGTGCGCTTCAGCTGTTCGGCCTGGAATCCGGCCATGATGTGGAAGTTATGCCTTGCGGCCAGCGACCAGGAGTATTCGCTGTAGGCCTGGAAATTCAGGTAATTGTCCTTGTACTCGTCTTCGTGCACGTTGGAGTTCTGGTTGTAAATGATGGGATCGCCGGCCACGTTGTGGTTGTAAGTGCGCTGGCTGTCCCAGTGACGTATCCTGTTGTCTATCTTGTAATTGAAGTCGATGTGCGTCACCCAGTTCTTGACGGGCTCGAGCACCAGTCCCAGCTGATGGTAGATGACGTCCTGCTCCTTTCGGTCTTCGCCGCCGGTGGCCAGTCCGAGGGCGGGCGACGGCGAGCTGTAGAGATAGCCGTTGCGGTCGTAGAGCGGCAGCATGGGCCAGCCCTGGCGGGCCATGTCGCTGTACAGGGCGTCGGTGAGGGCCGCCGGACGCTTGTAGTTGGTGCGGGTGAAGCGCATGTTGTAGTTCACGCGGGCCCAGGGAGAAACCTCTCCACTGAGCTTGACGGTACCGTTGTAGCGGTGGTAATTGTCGCTGCCCATGTCGATGAATCCACCGTTGTAGAGGTAGTTGCCCGAGAGGTAGTAGTTGAATTTTTCGTTTCCTCCGCTCACGCTGGCATTGTGTTCTTGGGCGAAGGCCGTGTTCTTGTAGACCACGTCGTACCAGTCTACGTCGTCGATGCCATAGCCGTAGCCATCGGCCCACGTCGTGCCGTTGAGGGTAGGAATGGCATAAAGCAGGGTGCCGTCGGCGGCTTTGCGCACGCCGGGACTCACGGGGGTGGCATTGTGATAGTCCACAATCTGCTTCATGCGGTCGTTCTCGAAGAACACGGTGCTGCCCGTATTGGTGCGGGCGTCGTTCATCCAGCTGGCGAAGTCTACGGAGTTCATCATGTGCTTGCCGCGAATCAGGTTGCTGAAACGGAAGCTGTTGTTGTAGTTCACCGTCACGCGGCCGTCCCTGCCGCCGCTCTTGGTGGTGATGAGAATCACGCCGAACGGTGCGCGCGAACCGTAGATGCTCGATGCAGCAGCGTCTTTCAGCACGGAGATGCTCTCGATGTCCTGCGGGTTCACGGTGTTAATGTCACCCTCCATGCCGTCGATGAGGATCAGCGGCTCACCTTTGGAACCCTCGCCGATGGTGGCCGTTCCGCGCACGTTGATGCTGGGATTGGAGTCCAGCGAGCCGCCCGACGAGCTGGAAATCTGCAGTCCCGGAACCACGCCCTGCAGGGCTTGGGCTGCGCTCTGCACCGGCCGTTGGGCCAGTTCGTCGCCTTTGACCACGGCCACGGCCCCGGTGAGGTTCACCTTTTTCTGTGTGCCGAAGCCCACAACAACCACTTCGTTCAGGTTCTGTGAGTTCTCGACGAGCGTAATCTGGGCGGAGCCGCTGCCGGCTTTCACGGTTTGCGGTTTGTAGCCCACGTAGGAAATCTCGAGCAAATCGCCGGGCTTGGCCTTGACAGTGTAGTTTCCGTCAAGGTCGGTGACGGTGCCTTCCTGGGTGCCCACCACCTTGATGGTGGCACCGATGATGGCTTCGCCGTTGGCGTCCACCACCCGCCCGTTCACCATTCCGGCCTGCTGGATGGTCTGAGTGGCGTTGATGCCGGCACGCAGCGGCTGCGGAAGCCCTACGAACAAGGCGGAGGCCAATATCGACGACAGGAGAATGCGCTGTGTCGATGATGGATTAGGTTTCTGTTTCATGGGTCGTTAATGTTTTTAATTGTTATAGGTTGTCTTTGTTTCTTCGGTTTCATCGATTACCTTGCAAATATAACATAAGTTCATACACGCCGCTGTGTTCTGTAACATAAATTAAGATTCAATTGCGGCATGCCGGAAAAAAGACCCGCACGGGCTTGCCGTTGTCGGGCGAATGGCTTACTTTTGCAGCGTCAACAACAAGCTATCATGATGTACAACCTCCTGTTTTCTCTGGCTATGGCCCTTTCGACGGCCCAGCCCATGGCGGCTGCCGAACCGGCAGATACGTCCCAAACCGTGGCCTTGGCCGACATCCGGCTGAGCGACCCTTGCATTCTGGCCGACCCCGTGACCCACCTTTATTATATGACAGGCACCGGCGGGCTGCTCTGGAAGAGCCCAGACCTGAAGCGTTGGACGGGCCCTTACCGCGTGGCTCGGCCCGACAGCAGCTCGTGGATGGGCCCGAACCCGATGATTTGGGCGGCGGAGCTGCACCGCTATCAAGGCAAATACTACTATTTTGCCACCTTTACCAACGAGGCGGTGAAGATAGACACGGTGGCGGGAAACGTGATTGACCGCCGGGCCAGCCACGTGCTGGTGAGCGACAAGGCCGAGGGCCCATACCGGCCGATGCGCGACAAGACCTATCTGCCGGCCTCCAAGCCCACGCTCGACGGAACGTTCTGGGTGGATGCCGACGGGAAACCGTATATGGTGTACTGCTGGGAGTGGCTGCAAAATGGCAACGGCACGGTCGATAAAATAGAACTCAAGGCCGACCTGAGCGGCAGCATCGGCGAGGGCAAGACGCTCTTCTGGGCCAGCGACAGCCCTTGGAGCAGGGAGATGGTGGACGGCAGGGTGCGCCCCAACAAGGTGACCGACGGCCCTTGGCTCTTCCGCACTGGCACGGGTCGGCTGGGCATGCTCTGGACCAGCTGGGTGATGGACGTCTATACGCAGGGCGTGGCCTACTCGCAGAGCGGCACGCTCGACGGCCCCTGGCTCCAGGAGCCGGATCCGATAACGCCTCCCAATTACGGCCACGGCATGCTTTTCCAGACCTTTGAGGGGCAGTGGCTCATGGCCGTGCACAGCCACGACAGCTCCACGGGCCGTACCATCCGCAAGCCTTGCCTGTTCGAGGTGGATCTGTCGGGCGACAAACTGAAGGTGGGCAAGCGGATATTGCCCTGACAACTCACCGTCCGAGGTAGCGGTGATACTCGCAGGCGGCCAGCAGGAAGGCCCCGGTGCCGAAGTTGGTCTGCGAATTTTGGTCGACCACCTGGCCCGGAATGGCCTTCTCGCCGATGGGCTGCACGTAGCCTATGCCGCCATCCGGCTGCAGGGCCGTCTCGGTGAGGTAGCGCCAGGCGCGGTCTATGGCTTTCGTGACGGGCTTCTGCGGAGCCAGCTCGCTATGGTTCACGCCCCACAGCAGCCCGTAGGCAAAGAGCGCCGTGCCCGATGTTTCGGGGCCGGGAGCCTGTTTGGGGTCGAGCATGGAGCGTGTCCAGTAGCCTTGTTTCTGCTGGGCCTGCACCACGGCCTTGGCCAGCCGCTTGTACTTTTCGAGGAAGAACGCGTAGTGGCGGCAGCTGCGCGGCAGGTCTTGCAGCACCTTGGCCAGGCCGGCCAGCACCCATCCGTCGCCGCGTGCCCAGAAGTCTTTCTTGCCGCTGGCCGTGGCATGCCGGGGGTAGACATACTTTCCGTCGCGGAAGTAGAGGCCCGTCTCGTCGTCGAGCATGATAGAATCGGCATAGCACACGTAGTCGTAGAGCTTGTCCAGATAGGCCGCATCGCCCGTCAGACGGTACATTTTGGTCATGACGGGCATCACCATGTAGAGCGCGTCGGCCCACCACCAGTAGTCGTTGGCGGCCGACCGCACCTGGTAGCCCATGACCTCGCGGGCGCGTTGCACCATGCGTTCGTTGCGGGCCGACGCCCCTTGGGCGTTGGCCATCCAGTAGAGGTCGATGTAAGTCTGGAAACAGATTTGCCAGTCGCCGAAGAGCACGTGCTGCTGGTCTTCGCCATACTGGCGGTATTTCCACTTCGCGGGGTCGGTTTCGCGGGCCCCTTGCCACAGGTTGTGCTCGGCCCAGCGCGTGCTGTAGTCTTGCCAGGCGGCTTGTCCCAGCAGTTGGCAAGCCTCCATGTTGCCCGTATGGTACACGGCTTCGTCCCAAAAGCTGCGCACTTCGGGCTTGTGGTTCTCTTGCCAATGGTTGTTTACGCGGGTGATGAGGGCGGCCACCTGCTCTCGGGTCCAGTTCCTGGCCTGTAGGCCAAGGCCGAATGCCAGCAGCAAGGCCATAATCAGAGTCTTTCTCATGGTCGGTTTTATGATTGGGTTTATGGATGGGCGGTTGTCGTGCCGGCGTGCCTGTCCTGTGCGGCGGCGTGCCGGCGCCGGCCTATTGCCGGTTGGCGTCTATCAGTTCCACGAGCCGGTCGCTGTCGTGCGACACGACCTTGCGGCAGAACATCTTGCCCGAGGCCAGCAGTGTGTCGAGGTCTGACTCGTCGAGCACCTTGACCACGGGGTGGTAGTGAATGTAGGTGAGGGGCGTGAGGGCCGCCAGACTCTGGTATCGCCCCTCGGCCAGCATGCAGCGCGAGGCGAAGCCGGAGTTGAAAGCCACGGTCTGGACGAAGGTCTCGGCCGGGCAGAAGCTGGTCCTGAAGTAGCCCACGAGGTGCGCATTGCCGTCCCACTCCTCGACGACCAGCCGGGCCAGGTCGGGCGTGATGGCCCACCAGGCTGCACCTTTATATAAGGTGTAGGTCTTGCCCGGGCAGTGGATGCGCAGCGTTTTCTGTACGCCCGTGGCCGCCACGAGGCGGCGCAGGGCCACGCGCAGCTTGCTCTGTAGGCTGCCGACGGGCCATGGACGGCTGGCCAGGAAGCGGAAGTCGCGGTAGTTGCGCGAGGCCTTGCCCTGGCGGAGCATGGAGATACCCTGCAGGAACTCCCGGCCCCCGGCCTCGCTGAAGAAGCGTTTGATGCGGCCGTTGCCCCACAGCGGGTAGTCCATGCCGCTGAGGGTGATGAGATAATCGGCCCGGCCGTAGTAGAGGGCGGCGCGGATAAGCTCCACCTGATACTCCACTTCGTTGAGGCTTCCCCACACCACATTGACGCGATGCTCGATGAAACGGATGTTGGGCCGGTCGAGCCGCTCCTGGAACGGACGGATGTCGGCCTTGCGGTCGATGTGGATATAGAACTCCGAGTCCTCGGGAAGGCTGTTCACCAGCCGGGCAAGCTGGCGTGCATCTTGGTGTGCAGAGATGAGAAACGCTAATTTCATGGGTTTACTGTTTGTGGATTTTGGAAAGGATGTAACGCTGGCACTCCATCAGAATCCGGGCTCCGGCCACACGCATGACCGCATAATAGAGCACGGCGGCCAGCGCCATGCGGCTGACAAGCAGCAGCGGAAGCGAGGCGATGGGGGCCGTGACGAGGTGGACGGCCGCCATGACCGCGAGGGCGGCGAGGGCAAAGGGCAGCGTGTCGCGCAGGAACATGGCGGGCGTGTAGCCCGCCAGACGCCAGACGAAAGCGTGCCACACGAAGAGCCATGCCACGTTGATCGCGGTGTAGGCCACGACCATGACGCGGATGCCCCACGGCCAGATGAGGAGCATGACGGCCACCTGCACCAGCCCCAACGCCAGGGTGCACCAGAAGAAAATGTCCGACCGGCCCTTGCTGATGATGAGGTTGGACAGCAGGGTGTAGAGCGGCATCGTGGCCCCGCTGACGCAGAGTATCTGTATCATTTCGGCGCTGGCCAGCCACTTTGCCGTGATGGCCAGCACGATAAACTCGCGGGCCACCAGCCCGAAACCGAACAGAAGCGGAAAGGAAACAAAGGCCGTGAAGCGCATCATCTTGCGCAAGGCGTTGAGCTGGCGGCCGCGTTCGTCGCGCAGGTTCACCAGCACGGGCTGCGCCACCTGGTTGGCCATGCTCTGCACCAGGTAGTAACACTTCGAGTTCCACTGGTAGGCCTGGTTGTAGTTGCCCGTGTCGTGGGCCGAAAAGTAGTGGCCCAGCAGGATGTTCAGGATGTTGTTGTTCACCTGGTTGGTGATGGTGGTGGCCAGAATCTTGAACGAAAATCGGAACATGCGCCTCACGGGCCCGAACGAAATGTGGCGCATGCTGGGCCGCCAGGCCGAATAGTGCCAGGCCATGAGCGTGTTGCACAGCACGAAGACGTTGCTCTGCGTGGCCAGCGACCAGTAGGCCCATCCGTTGAAGGCACAGGCGGCGCCCACCGTGCTCGAGACGATGACCGAGAGAATACCGGCCTTGGCCTGCTGCTTGGCCCGCAGGTTCTTGAAGAGCCAGGCGTTCTGCACCGTGCCGAACGAGGCCAGCACGAAGCCCAGAAAGGCGTAGCGGCTCAGCGGCACTATCTTGTCGGTGTGGTAATAGTCGGCGATGAGCGGGGCGCAGCAGAAGAGAACCGCGTAGGCCGACAGGCCCACGATGATGTTGAACCAGAAGACGGAGTTGTAGTCGCGGTCGGAAGGCTCCTTGATGTTGACCAGTGCGGTGCTGAAACCGCTGTTCTGCAGCGTGTTGGCAATGAGCGAAAACACGCTTATCATGGCCATCATGCCATAGTCCGACGGGGCGAGCAGCCGGGCAAGAACGATGCCGAACGCCAGCCCAATGGCCTGTTGCAAGCCACTGTTCAGCCCTCCCCAGAAGAGTCCCTTAGCTGTTTTTTCCTTGAGCGATTCCATTTTTCCTTGATGCAAAAATACGCTTTATCGGCGAATTGTCCAAGAAAAGGCCCTGATTTCATGGCTCAATCGCCGCAAACTCCTTATCTTTGCAGTCAAAAACAAGGTATGAACAACGGCAGTTTAGTTTTTGTGCCCTCGGGAGGACTGGCCAATCGCATGCGGGCCATGGCCTCGGCGCACGAGCTGGGACGGCGCACGGGGGTGGCCGTCCGCGTGGTTTGGTTTCAGGACTGGGCTTTGCGCGCCCCCTATGCGGCCATTTTCGAGCCGTGCCCGGAGCTGTCGGTGCGCGAGGCCCGGCCGTTGGATTATCTGCTCCACGACCGTCCGCGCCGGCGCAACCTGTGGCTGCCGCGCCCGTTCCAGCAGCTGCTCTTCGACCAGCGCATCGACGAACCCGAGGTGACGCCGCTGAAACGGCAGGGCTTCGACTTCGATGCCTGGGCCGCGGGCCGCCGCAGTTACATGAGCTGCTATCAGGAGTTCGGCACGTTTCCCGACGCGGTCTATGCCCGCCTCTTCCGGCCGGCAAGGCCCGTGGCCGAAGCCGTGGCCTCGCTGGCGGCCCGGTTTTCTCCCCACACCGTGGGCTTCCACATCCGCCGCACCGACAATGCGGAGAGCATTCGGCAGAGTCCTTTGCAGCTGTTTGTCGAGGCGGGGCGGCGCGAGGTGGCGGCCCACGCCGACACGCGCATCTTTCTGGCCACCGACGACGAGCCCACGAAGCGGGAGCTGCAGCGGCTGTTCGGCGACCGTCTGGTGGTGCAGGCGGCCCCGGCCGACCGCGACAGCACCGAGGGCATCCGCGGCGGGCTGGTCGATATGTACGCCCTTGCCGCCACGGGGCACGTCTATGGGTCGGCCGGCAGCTCGTTCTCGGTCATGGCCTCGCGCCTTGGCGGGTGTCCGCTCACGGTTCTCCGGCAGTGAAAGCGGCTTTTGGGGGCTGCGTTTGCGGCTGTAAACGCCGTGCGATTGCGCCGCAAACGCGCGACGTTGAGGCCGTAAACGCGAGGCCGTTACGGCGCAATCGTCGGGCGAATACGCCCGTGCGGTCTGTGCCGCAGTCTTTCCCCGCAGTTCGCCCACGCGGTGGTAGCCCCGTCCCGGCCTTGGGCAGGGCGGGCGGCGAGGCCGTCCATGGCATGGCTTGAAACCGTATTCGCGGGACGTTAATTAATCGAAATAAGGTTAATAATACTTAATCCATGGGCGTTTTCACCGTTTTGCCGTGCGTTGTACGTCATAAAATATGTAATTTTGCAGAACCGATTATTTCCGGGGCACACTTAGAGCCCCATACACGACCGTGTTAATAGTCGCGCCTTTGGCCGGACGCGACGGTTAGTGAATCGGCCGTGGGGCAGGGCAAAAGCCATGGATGGTCTCTTTTAGACTGGAGGCGCCGTGAGGTCTCTGCCTGGTATCAAGGTAATAAAAACGTTTTTTAGTAGTAAATTTAAGTTTTAAAATGGACACTTTAAGTTACAAGACTATTTCCGCCAATAGGGAAACTGTGAAGAAGGAGTGGGTTGTCGTGGACGCTACCGACCAGATTGTGGGTCGTCTCTGCTCTAAAGTTGCCAAGCTCATTCGCGGAAAGTACAAACCTAACTTCACCCCTCACGTAGACTGCGGCGACAATGTCATCATTGTGAACGCCGAGAAGGTGGTGTTCTCCGGCAAGAAGGAGACAGACAAAGTCTACACACGCTATACTGGTTACCCCGGAGGACAGCGCTTCAACACGCCCGCGGAGCTTCGTGCACGCAAGGGCGGTGTCGACAAGATCATTCGTCACGCTGTCAAGGGCATGCTCCCCAAGGGCCGTCTGGGACGCGCCTTGTTGGACAATCTCTATGTTTTTGAGGGTGCCGAGCACGACAAGCAGGCCCAGAAGCCCAAGACAATCGATATTAACCAGTATAAATAATAAGGAGAAAAGATGGAAGTTATCAACGCAATAGGTCGCCGCAAGAGTGCCGTCGCTCGTGTTTACCTCTCTGAGGGTACCGGCAAGATCACAATCAACAAGAGGGATTTGAAGGAGTTCTTCCCATCGGCCATTCTGCAGTATGTGGTGAAGCAGCCACTGGAGCTGTTGGAAGTTGCCGAGAAATATGACATCAAGGCCAACCTCGACGGTGGCGGTTACACGGGTCAGAGCCAGGCTCTGCGCCTCGCCATTGCCCGCGCGCTGGTCAAGGTGAACGCCGAGGACAAGAAAAACCTGAAAGACCACGGTTTCCTCACACGCGACAGCCGTGCCGTGGAGCGTAAGAAGCCGGGTCAGCCCAAGGCTCGTCGTCGCTTCCAGTTCAGTAAGCGATGATTCGATTCAAAATTCAAGATTCAGCTTTCAAAATTTAAAGCTCGGGGTTCAAAGCGGAACCGCACCTCCGTGTGGCAGTCCGTGCCCATTCGCGTGGCGGCTCATGTCCGTTTGTCTCGTGGTTCGTACCCGTTCACACAACGGCTCATGTCGATTTGGACAGCGGCTCATGCGCTAACGTCGCGCCAGCCTAATTTTGAATTTTGAATTCTGAATTTTGAATTACAAAACTCTGTTTAGCATCCAAACCCGTGAGATTCGCATGCCGACTACCCACGGGCTGGTTCTAAAAGAATTAAAAGGAAAGTAAACAATTTAAAGAAAAAAAGACCATGTCAAGAACAAATTTTGACCAGTTACTGCAGGCAGGTTGCCACTTCGGCCACCTCAAGCGCAAGTGGAATCCCGCTATGGCTCCTTACATCTTCATGGAGCGCAACGGCATTCACATCATCGACCTGAACAAGACGGTAGCCAAAATCGACGAGGCTGCCGAGGCTTTGAAGGGCATTGCCAAGAGTGGCAAGAAGGTTCTGTTCGTCGCTACTAAAAAACAGGCCAAGGATATTGTAGCCGAAAAGGCTGCATCGGTAAACATGCCTTACGTGAACGAGCGTTGGCCGGGCGGTATGCTCACCAATTTCCCCACGATTCGTAAGGCCGTGAAGAAAATGACGAACATTGACAAGCTGATGAACGACGGTACGTTCTCGAATCTTTCCAAGCGCGAGATTCTGCAAATCAACCGTCAGCGCGCCAAGCTGGAGAAGAATCTGGGCTCTATTGCCGACCTGACCCGTCTGCCTTCGGCCCTCTTTGTGGTGGATGTGATGAAAGAACACATCGCCGTGAAAGAGGCCAACCGCCTGGGAATTCCCGTGTTCGGCATCGTCGACACCAACTCGAATCCCCGCGACATTGACTACGTTATCCCTGCCAACGACGACGCCAAGGACTCTGTGGAGGTGATTCTGAACGCTGTCTGCGCTGCCGTTGCCGAGGGCCTCGAGGAGCGCAAGGCCGAGAAAGCCGACGACAAGGCTGCCGAGGAGCAGGCCGATGAGGCCGCCGAGGGCCGCCGTCATGCCCGTCGTGCACGCAAGGAGACTGCAGAAGAGGTGGCCGAGGCAAAGCCCGAGGAGACCGCTGCACCTGCCGAGGCTGCCGCCGAGTAAGGTCATCATAGGGTCTTATAGGATAAGATAGGATCTTGTAAGACCCTAACACGCACTCCTATAAGACCCTATCGCTTTCAACAACAATTCGTAAAATTCAAAAGATACTATATTATTATGGCTGTTACAATAGAAGACATCAAGAAGCTGCGCACCATGACCGGTGCAGGAATGAAGGACTGCAAGAAGGCCCTCGCCGAAGCCAATGGTGATATTGACAAGGCAGTGGAGCTCGTTCGCGAGCGTGGTCTGGCCATCGCTGCCAAGCGTTCGGACCGCGAAACCTCCAACGGCTGCATGCTGGTAAAGAACGACAATGGCTTTGCGGCCATGATTGCGCTGAAGTGCGAGACCGACTTCGTGGCCAACGGAGCCGACTATATCCAGCTCACGCAGGAGATTCTCGATGCCGCTGTCGCTGCCAAGGCCCAGAGTCTGGAGCAGGTTAAGGAGCTCACACTGGCCGACGGCACGAAGATTTCCGAGGCTGTGGTGCGTCGTTCGGGCGTTGTAGGCGAAAAGATGGAGCTCGACGGCTATCTCGTTCTCGAGGGCGACAATGTGTATACTTATGACCACATGGGTCGCCACACGCTGTGCACGCTCGTGCAGCTCACCGCTGCCAATGAGGATGCCGGCCACAAAGTGGCCATGCAGGTGGCTGCCATGAAGCCGGTTGCTCTCGACGAAGCCAGCGTGTCGCAGGAGGTGAAGGACAGCGAACTCAAGGTGGCCGTGGAGAAAACCAAGGAAGAACAGATCGAGCGTCAGGTGAATGTGGCCCTGAAGAAGGCCGGCATCAACGCCAATCTCGTGGATTCCGAGGATCACATTGCCTCCAATGTGGCCAAGGGTTGGCTCACGCAGGAGGATGCCGACAAGGCCAAAGCCATCAAGGCCGAGGTGTCGGAGACGGCTGCCGCCAGCCTCAACGAGAGCATGATTCAGAACATTGCCAAGGGCCGCATGGCCAAGTTCTTCAAGGAGAACTGCCTTGTGGACCAGGAATTCCAGTTTGGCGATGGCGACAAGCAGAGCGTTTCGCAGTGGCTCGACAAGCAGGCCAAGGGGCTGAAAGTGGTTGCTTACAAGCGCTTCAGCCTTTCTGCAGACTGATTTCAACACGCAATCCAACAGACCGGGCCCCGCTGTGCGGGCTTGGTCTTCAGATATTAGCGGGGAGCCATGGGAGACTTGTCTTCTGTGGCTCCCGTTTGTTTTCTTTCAAAGTGCCGTTTCCCTCTGATGAAAAAGCCCTCTTGCCTGTTTGCTGCCGCCTGGTTTGCCCTGCTGATGACGGGGTTGCTGGTGTTGCTGTCTCCCATGGAGGCGGCGGCGCAGCGTGCCGTTCTGTCGAAGATGTCGCCGCTGGTGCGCGAGGCCTGGCTCCATGCGCGTCAGGAACGGCCGCACTTTCGTAAGGGTTTGCCCGCTCGTCCTGCCGTGCTCACCGCCTTTGTCAAGACCGCAGATGCCGGTTCGCAGGTGCTGGAGACTGCGGGATGCCGCGTGCTGGCCAGGTATGGCACGCTGGCCATAGCCGAGATTCCGCTCAATCGTCTGGACACGTTGGCCCGCAATGGCCACGTGTTGCGCATCGAGGCAGGGCGCAGGGCTACGGCCTTGATGGACACCACGGCCTTGATTGTGCAGGCCCCCGCCGTGTACGAGGGCTTGAATCTGCCTCAGGGCTACACCGGACGGGGGGTGCTCGTGGGGGTGCAGGACATTGGTTTCGACCTGACCCATCCCAATTTCTATTCCTCCGACTTCTCCACTTACCGCGTTCGAGCCCTCTGGGATCAGCTCTCCACCGACACGCTTGGCTCCGCGCTGCCCGTGGGTCGCGACTATGTTGGTCGTGCGGAACTGCTGTCGTTGGGGCACCCGCGCGACGGATTGATCCAGACGCACGGCACGCATACGGCGGGCATCGCGGCTGGAAGTGGGGCAGAGGGGCCGGGCGTCAACTCGCCTTATCGCGGCATTGCCTACGAGAGCGACCTCTGCTTGGTCAGCAATGCCGTGAGCGAAGACGCTTCGCTCATCGATCCTGCCGATTATTACAAGTACACCTTTGCCCTCGACGCCCTTGGTTTCAAATACATTTTTGACCAGGCCGACCGGATGGGGAAGCCTTGCGTCATCAACTTCAGCGAGGGCTCGCAGCAGGATTTCCACGGTTACGACCGGCTTTATTACGAGATGCTCGACTCGCTCTGCGGGCCCGGACGCATCATCGTTTCTTCTGCAGGTAATGCCGGGCAGGGCATCAATTATGTGGAGAAACCGGCAGGAACGGCCTCGGCCGGCGTGTTCTGCACCAGTGGGCAGGCCCGCGTCTATGCCACTGCCAAGGCAGATGGCGACTACACCCTGCGTCTCTCCTTCTATCGCGACAGCCTTCCGGCCTTGGTACGCGACTATAAACTGTCGGCCGTACTTGCCCGACCCGACTCCATGCTCCGCGACACGCTGCGGCTTGATACGGCCCGCTATGTGGTTACTGCCATGGCTTATCCCTCGGCTTACGATGCTTCAGAGACCGTTTGCGACTGGGCCATCAGCACTTCCGGCCAGCCTTTCCGCAATGGCGCGCCCGCTTCGCTCCAGCTTGTCGGGCGCGAGGCCCGCGTTGAGCTGTTTCCCGTGACCGGGTCTTTCTATCACAGCGCGATCGATCCCACGCTCTGCTCGGGCGACAACACCCACAGCGTCTACTCGCCGGCCAGTGCGCCGCGCGTCATCTGCGTGGGAGCCACGGCCTATCGCACGCAGTTTGTCAATTATTTGGGTAACCTGATGGTCTATGATAACGGGACCGACGGCCGTCGTACTCCCTATTCCGCCGTGGGCCCTACGTGGGATGGGCGGCTGAAACCCGATGTCATGGCACCGGGACAGAACGTTGTTTCCTCTTATAGCAGCTTCTACCTGGAGCACAATCCAACGGCCCGCGACCTCACCTCCGACGTGCGCCACTTCACGTATGGCGGCCGCACCTATGCCTGGAACAGCAATGGAGGCACCTCCATGGCCTCGCCCGTGGTGGCCGGTGTCATAGCTCTTTGGCTCCAGGCCGACCCTAAACTCACCCCCGAAGACTGCCTGGAGGTGATGGCTTCGACTTGTCGTCATCCCGACCCCACCCTCCATTATCCCAACCAGCTCTACGGACACGGCGAGATAGATGCCTATGCAGGGCTTCAGGCTGTCCTGGTACGGCAGGCCGCAGACGTCGCCGTGGTGTCGCCCCGACCGGCCGCTTCGGCCATCTATAGTCTTGATGGCCGCTATGCCGGCACGGATGTGTCCCGTCTGCAACGGGGCATCTATGTCCGTGCGGGACAGAAAATCGTCGTTCGTCATTAAGAATCATGAAGATATTTGCCATTGGTATGAACTACGCCATGCACAATAAAGAGTTGCACGGCACGTTATTGAAACCGGATGAACCGGTGATTTTCCTCAAGGCCGACTCCAGTTTGCTCAAGGATCACAAGCCGTTCTTCATCCCCGACCACCTGGGACGCATTGAATACGAGACGGAGATGGTGGTGCGTATCTGCAAGCTGGGCAAGACGGTGCCCGTGAGATTTGCGCCCCGCTACTATGATGCCGTCACCGTAGGAATAGACTTTACAGCCCGCGAACTGCAGAAAAGGCTGTCGCAGAAAGGGCAGCCTTGGGACCTGTCCAAGGGATTTGACGGGGCGGCGTGCCTCGGCGAGTGGGTGCCCAAGGAGAAGTTTCTCGACATTCAGGCCCTCCATTTCCATCTGGACATCAACGGAAAGACCGTCCAGCAAGGGTGCACGGCTGACATGCTCTACCGTGTGGACGAGATCATCTCCTACATCAGCCGCTTCTATACCCTCAAGACGGGCGACATTCTCTATACCGGAACGCCGGCCGGAGTGGGGCCGGTGCATGTCGATGACCATTTGGAGGGCTATCTGGAAGACCGTAAGGTGTTGGAGTTCAATTGTAAATAAAGGAGTTTTTCAGGCCATGAGAATAGACCGCCATGCTTGGGCCGTGCTTGCCGCCCTGTGCCTTTGCACCACGATGCAAGCCCAACGATTCTTCAATCTCACTTCCGACGAGGTGCGGGTAGACTCTGTGCTGCCCCAGTTTGCCTATTCCGTTCCCCTCGACGGGGCGTGGCAGGACTCTGTTTATACCGCTTCCATTCTCTATCCTGAGTTTATAGACATGACTCTTCAGGACGTGAACAACTATCGTTTGCTCTCGTCCGACTCCCTGCCTGCCCTGCCGCAGCTGGCCCAGCGCATCGTTCTCGACCGCAAGCGAGGGGCTCTGGAGGTGCAGTTCTGCCCACTGGTTTATCGTGAAGGACGGTATCAAATCCTTGTCAGTTTCATGTTGCGGGTGGACGCCCGCGTGCAGAACCGTGCCGTTCGGCGCGCTGCGGCTCTCACCCGGGCCACGGCGGCGTCCTCGCGTTATGCCGCCCACTCCGTGCTGGCCACGGGTGCATGGGCCAAGATCAGGGTGCCGTCCACCGGGGTCTACCAGCTCAGCGAGTCGCTCATCCGCCAGGCCGGCTTTACCGATTTGAGCAAAGTGCGGGTCTATGGCTATGGCGGCAACCTGCAAAATGAGGTTCTTCGGGCCAAGGATTTACAGGAACTCGACGACCTTCGCGAGGTGCCCACCTGCACTGTGGGCGGCAAACGGCTGTTTTTTGCCCGTGGGCCGGTGAGCTGGAGCAGCAACACGGCGGCCCGACGCACCCGCAATCCCTATTCCGACTACGGCTATTACTTCCTCACCCAGACGGCCGACGCACCGGCTCAAGTCGATTCTGCCACCTTTGTCTCGGCTTTCTATCCCTCCGCCGACGACTATCACAGCCTTTATGAAGCCGATGGTTACAGCTGGTATCACGGCGGACGCAATCTCTTCGACCGTGAGAGCACGGCTGTGGGGAGCACCCGTCGCGTGGTGATTGGCAACCGCAGCCGTTCCGCCTCGGGCCTGCTCTCGGTCAATATCTCTGCCGGAACAGTGAGCCAGGCCCAGATATTGCTCAATGATTCCGTGCTCGGCACGCTCACCGTCAGGCTGTACGGCGAGTTCGACAAGGGCAATGAGGCATCCGGCACCTACCGGGTCGCAGGACTTCATGCCACAGATACGGTGAAGATACGCGTGCTTTCCGGCGGCCCCGTGCGTCTCGACTATGTGTCGATGGCGTGGACTGATGCCGCCGAGCCCCCCCGCTTGTCGGCCGTCACCGCCGTTCCCGAGTATGTTTACCGCATTACCAATCAGGATCTTCACGCCGATGGCGCGGCCGATATGGTCATCATCATTCCCACTTCACAGAAACTTCTGGCCCAGGCCCAGCGTCTGGCGGCTTTCCACGAACGGCACGACTCGCTGCGTGTGCGCATCGTTCCGGCCGACGAACTCTATAACGAATTCTCCAGTGGAACCCCTGATGCCAATGCCTACCGCCGTTATCTCAAGATGCTTTACGACCGCGCCGAGACCCCGGCAGACATGCCTCGCCATCTGTTGCTCTTTGGAGACTGCGTGTGGGACAACCGAATGCTCACCAATGAATGCCGCAACTTCAATCCCGACGACTACTTGCTCTGCTTCGAGAGTGAGAATTCTTTCAACGCAGTGAGGTGCTATGTCGACGACGGTTTCTTCTGTTTGCTCGACGACGGCGAGGGCGGCGATCCCCAAAGCTCAGACAAACTCGACATGGGCGTGGGCCGTTTCCCGGTCACCACGGCCGAAGAGGCCAAGGCCATGGTAGACAAAACCATCGGCTATGCCACCAATTCCAATGCCGGGGCCTGGCAGAACGTGCTGATGTTCATGGGTGACGACGGCAACAGGAACCTGCACATGAAGGACCTCGACGAGGCCGCCAACGACATTGCAGCCCGTTATCCCGACTATTTGGTCAAGAAAGTGATGTGGGATGCCTATACCGGAGAGACGTCGGCGGCGGGCAACACCTACCCCGAGGTGAGCAGCATCGTCAAGCAGCAGCAGCAGGCCGGCGCACTCATCATGGACTATGCCGGCCACGGCCGCGAGGATCAGATCTCGCATGAAGTCGTTCTCAAGCTCTCCGATTTCGAGCATTTCACCAACAAGAACCTGCCGCTTTGGATCACGGCCTCGTGCGACATCATGCCTTTCGACGGCACCACACCCACCATTGGCGAGGCCGCCGTGCTCAATCCCAACGGCGGAGCCGTGGCTTTCTTCGGCACCACGCGCACGGTTTACGCCGATTACAACAAGCTCATCAACATGGCGTTCCTGCGTTTGGTGCTCAGCCGTCCCAATGGCAAGGCCATGACGTTGGGCGAAGCCCAGCGACAGGCCAAGAATCTGATGATTACTTCCGGTGCCGACCGCACCACCAACAAGCTGCAGTATTCGCTGCTCGGCGACCCCGCACTGTCTCTTTGCCTGCCCTCTCTCTCGGCCGTGGTCGACTCCATCAATGGCGTGGCCCTCTCTCCGTCGGCTCCTGTCAAGCTGCGCGCCGGCAGCAAGGTGCGCCTGTCCGGGCACATCGAGCAGGCTTCCGACTTTGACGGCGTGGTGACGGCCGTGGTGCGCGATGTGCGGCAACTCATCACCTGCAAGCAGAATGCCAGTGCTGAGACCACCAAGGCCTTTACTTTCTACGACCGTCCCGGCACGCTCTACAGCGGTTCCGACAGTGTTCGGCAGGGCCGCTTTAGCCTTTCGTTTGCCGTTCCACGCGACATCAGCTACTCCGACGAGAGTGGACTCATCAACCTCTACGCAGTCAACACGGCCCGTACGCTCACGGCTCACGGCACCGAGGATGGTTTCACTCTGAGCGGTTCCGACGAGACGGCGATGGATTCCGTGGGCCCTAAAATCTACTGCTACCTCAATACCGCACAGTTCCAGAACGGTTCGGCCGTCAATCCCACGCCCTATTTCGTGGCCCGGCTCACCGATGCCGACGGCATCAACGCCTCGGGCAGCGGCATTGGGCACGACATGCAGCTCATTATAGACGGCGACGCCTCGAAGACCTACACGCTCAACGACCATTTCCAGTTCGATTTCGGCACCTATACCAGCGGTTCCACCTATTATAATATACCCACCTTGGAGCCCGGCCGCCACACGCTGCTCTTCCGGGCGTGGGATGTTCTCAACAATCCCTCCACGGCCACGCTCGAGTTTACCGTGGTCAAGGGCCTTGTGCCATCCATCTATAGCGTCGATGTGTCGGCCAATCCCGCCTCCACCAACACCACGTTCATCGTGAACCACGACTTCTCAGGCTGCACCATGGACGTGTCCATCGACGTGTTCGACATGAGTGGTCGGCTGCTCTGGACCCATAGCGAGCGTGGCGTCTCTTCTCCGGGGGCCTACACCATAGACTGGGATCTCTGCCAGGATGGCGGGAGTCGGTTGCCCACTGGCGTGTACCTTTACCGCGTGCGGGTGGCCAGCGACGGCAGTGCCGAGGCCTCCAAGGCACGGAAATTAGTCGTCATCAGCAATAAATAGGCCGTTGCGGCGTTTATGGTGTAGTGTTTTGCCGCCAGTCATGGTTCGGCCATGGCTGTGCGGCTTTCTTTATTTCAAGGACAATCAACAATAGCAGATGAACAGAATCTTGAGAACGTGGATGGCCGGCATGGCCTGTATGGCGGCCACAGGAGCCGTTGCCCAGGACAAGGCCAATATGTTCAATCCCGTCAATGCCTCGGTCACTTCGCAGACCTTTGCCCCCGACGCCCGTTCGGCCGGTATGGGCGACGTGGGTGTGGCTACCGATCCCGACGCCACATCGCAGTACTGGAATCCCGCCAAATATCCTTTCACCGTGAGCCGTGCCGGCGTGGCACTCAACTATACGCCGTGGCTGCGCCAGCTCGTCAACGACATGGGCCTGGCCTATCTCTCCGGTTACTACCGCATTGGTGACTACAGCGCGGTGTCCAGTTCGCTGCGTTATTTCTCGTTGGGCGAGGTGCAGTTCGAGTCAAGCCAGAGCGGAGGCGCCGCGATGACCATCAATCCCTACGAGATGTCGTTCGATGTGGCCTACTCATTGATGCTTAGCGAGAAGTTCTCCATTGCTGCCGCGGTGCGCTGGATCTACTCCGATCTCACCTACGACTACACCAGCGACACGGCCCCTGGCTCAGCTTTCGCTGCCGACTTGGCTGCCTATTATCAGAATTATATCAACCTGGGCGACCGCGAGTGCCAGTTGGGACTGGGGCTTAACATCTCCAATGTCGGCAGCAAAATCAACTTCGGCGGAGACGATCGCAGTGAGTTCATCCCCACCAACCTGCGTCTTGGTGCCTCGCTCATGGTGCCCATTGACGAGTACAACCGGTTCACCTTTGCCGCCGATGCCAACAAACTGCTAGTGCCTACCTTGCCCACGGAGGCGCAATACAAGGAGGCCCGCGACAAGGACAGGTACAACGACTACGACGATTACGTGCGCAAGAAGTACTATGACCTCTCTTCCATCAGCGGTATTTTCAAGAGTTTCAGCGACGCTCCCGGCGGATTCAAGGAGGAATTGCAGGAGGTGCAGTGGAGCCTCGGCGCCGAATACACTTACCACGACCAGTTCACCCTGCGCGCCGGCTACCATGACCAGAATGCCAACAAGGGCAACCTGAAATATTTCACCGTGGGCGCCGGCTTCAAGATGAGCGTCTTCTCGCTCGATGCGGCCTATGTCATCGCCACGGCCAAGAGCAACCCGCTTGACCAGACACTCCGCATCACCATGAGTTTCGACATGGACGGCATCAAGGATTTGTTTAATAGAAGATAACTCCATAACTCCTTTCAAAACCAAAGAACCATGCAACGAATAGGAATGGGCTACGATGTCCATAAACTTTTGGAGGGCCGCGCCCTCATCCTGGGAGGCATCCGGATAGACCACACGCAGGGGTTGCTGGGCCACAGCGATGCCGACGTGCTGATACATGCCATCTGCGACGCCCTGCTCGGGGCGGCCAACCTGCGCGACATAGGCTATCACTTTCCCGATACAAGCGATGCCACGCTCAATATGGACAGCAAAATCATCCTGCAAAAGACGGTCGGGCTCATTGCCGCCAAGGGTTATCGCCTGTGCAACATCGATGCCACGGTGTGCGCCGAGCGGCCGAAGATCAATCCTCACATCCCTGCCATGAAGGTTTGTCTGGCCCAAGTGATGGGCTGCGACGAGGATCAGATCAGCATCAAGGCCACCACTTCCGAGCGAATGGGCTTTGTAGGCCGCGAGGAGGGCATGGCCGCCTATGCCGTCTGCCTGATCGAGCGGCTGCCGGCAACCGATTGAGCGGCAACCGACAGCCCATAGCACCGGCAGCTTTCTCCTATATTCATTTCCTACCAACGAGAATACGCCGGAACTCATCAACGAGCTCCGGCGTATAGCCTATGTTTAACTAAAAAACTTTTTCAAATCGAATGAAAGCCTCACGGTTTTCATTGTCATCCGTTAAACAATCTATCAAATCTACCTTAAACCTAATAACTAAAAACCTAAATCTATTACTAACCTAAACAATCTATTAACCTTTTGACGTTGCAAAGGTACGACGATTTCCGGCAAGCCGCAACACTTTTCCCTTGCTTTCCTGCAAAAGGCCCCGTTTTCTTGATGCAAATCAACGAATGTGTACGGACACAATGCTAATTTAGGCCTAAAACAGCCTGTTTGGCCGCTATCTTTTGAAATGATTTTATTACCTTTGCGATTAAATTAGTATTGCCCATGAGAGTACTCATCGTAAATACAAGCGAGAAAACCGGGGGGGCGGCCGTGGCTGCCGGCCGGCTGATGGAGGCCCTGAACAACAATGGGGTCAAGGCCAAGATGCTGGTGGGCGACAAGCAGACCGACAACATCATGGTGGCCGGCCTGCCCCGGCCTTGGCTGCAGCGGTGGAACTTCCTGTGGGAACGGTTCTGCATCTTCGCGCATCTGCACTTCTCGCGCGAGCATCTCTTCGAGATCGACATGGCCAACGCCGGTACCGACATCACCTCGCTGCCCGAATTCAGCGAGGCCGATGTCGTCCATCTCTCCTGGATCAACCAAGGGATGCTCTCGCTGGGCTCCATTCGCAAGATTCTTCGCAGCGGCAAACCCGTGGTCTGGACCATGCACGACCTGTGGCCGGCCTCGGCCATCTGCCACTATGCACGAGGCTGTGCAGCCTTCAAGACGGGTTGTCACCACTGCCGGCTGCTGCCCGGCGGAGGCTCGGTCAACGATCTTTCGGCCCGTGTCTACGCCCGTAAGCAGAAGATTTACCGCAACAGCAACATCCACTTTGTGACGTGCAGCAAGTGGCTGGCCGACCAAGCCCGGCAGAGCAGACTGCTTGCCGGCCTCTATGTGGAGCCCATTCCCAACCCCATCGACACCCGTGTCTATGCCCCACGCGACCGTCGGGAGTGCCGCAGCCGGCTGCAACTGCCCGTGGACAAGCGTGTCATCCTTTTCGTGTCGCAGCGTGCTACGATGGAGCGCAAGGGCATGACCTACTTGGTGGAGGCCGTGAGGCAGCTGGCCGAAAGCCGTCCCGACATGGCTGCCGACACAGTGGTGGCTATCCTCGGCGGCCACTCCGAAGACGTGGTCGCCCAGCTGGCCCTGCCCGCTTTCCCCTTGGGCTATGTGAGCGACGAGCGGAAGATTGTGGATGTCTACAATGCAGCCGACGTGTTCGTGCTGCCGTCGCTCGAGGACAACCTGCCCAACACCATCATGGAGGCCATGGCCTGCGGCGTGCCTTGTGTGGGCTTCAAGGTGGGCGGCATCCCCGAGATGATCGACCACCGGCGCAATGGCTACGTGGCCGCCTTTCGCGATGCGGCCGACCTGGCCGCGGGCATCCGCTGGGTGCTCGGCGAAGCCGACTATGCCGACCTGCAACGCCAGGCCCTTTCCAAGGTGGCCGCCAGCTATTCACAGCGGTCGGTGGCCATGCGCTACATCGAGGTGTACAATCAGGCCATGGCTTTTAAAGACTATTCCCTATGATTGCGTTTTCCCTTATCACCTGCACTTACAATGCCGGTCACGAAATCCAGCGCACGCTCGACAGTGTGCTGGCCCAGACGTACCCGGCCGTGGAGCACCTCATTGTCGACGGCCGGTCGGCCGACGACACCGTGGCCCGTGCCGAAGCCTACCGGAAATGGTCGGCCGAGGCCGGCAACGGCCACCGCGTGAGCGTGACGTCGGAGCCCGACGACGGCCTCTACGATGCCATGAACAAGGGGCTGGCCCGTGCCACGGGTGATTATGTGGTGTTTCTCAATGCGGGCGACGTGCTGCCCTCGGCCGACACGCTGGAGCACGTGGCGGCCAGTGTGGGCGAGGGTGAGCGGCTGCCCGGCGTGCTCTACGGGCTGGCCGACATTGTGGACGACGAGGGCCGCTTCCTGCGTCACCGGCGGTTGCAGCCGCCGGCCGTGCTCTCGTGGCGGTCGTTCCGCCACGGCATGCTGGTGTGCCATCAAGCTTTCTATGCCCGCCGCGACCTGGCACAGGCCACGCCCTACGACCTGCGCTACCGCTTCTCGGCCGATGTGGACTGGTGCATCCGGGTGATGAAGCGGGCCGAGGACGCACGGCTGCCGCTGCGTGGCGTGGGCGAGGTGCTGGTCAATTACCTCGACGGCGGCATGACCGTTCGGCACCACCGTGCCTCGCTGCTCGAGCGTTTCCGCGTGATGACCCGCCACTACGGCTGGCTCTCCACGGTGGCCATGCACCTGTGGTTCGTGGTGCGCAAGTAGGGCGACGCGTGCTTCGACCGCCCTGCCGCCTTGGGGTCTGCGCGATTGCGGCGTAACGGCCGTGCGATTACGGCGTAAAGTGCGTGCGATTGCGGCGTAAAGCGCGTGCGATTGCGGCTTCTTCATTCTGCGGCCACGCCCTCTTTGTTTCGTCCTCTCCCTTTTGGCCTGTTGCCAAACGCAAGCATCCCCCGTCGGACTGGCCGGCGGGGGATGCTGTGTGTTGGGGTGTAGGCGGAAGCCGCAGGACGGCTACACGTAGCGAATGATTTGTCCGGGCCGCACGGTCTGGTTCTTGCGGTAGCCGTTGAGCCGGCAGATGACGTCGACCGTCACGCCGCATTTCTTGGCAATCGACTCGAGGGTGTCGCCCTTGAGCACCTTGTAGTAGACGCGCTCGGGCACATTGGCCGCGTTGCGCACGGCCGTGGAGGCCGTCTCTTCGCTGTGGCCCACCTCGCCATAAATCTGGTCTCGCGTGTAGCCGCCGTTGCCAACCTTGCCGCGTTCGCGGGTAGCCACGTCCGACTCACGCTCGTAGGTGGCCTTGTTGAATACGTACTGGTCGGCCACTACGTCCTGATTGCGGAAGTCGAAGAAGAGCGCCGGGTTCAGGGCCACGCCGCAGAGGCGCGTCTCGAAGTGGAGATGGGAGCCGGTGCTGCGGCCTGTATTGCCGCCCAGGCCTATGGGTTCGCCCACCCGCACGTTCTGATTCTCGGTGACAAGCTGCTTGGACAGGTGCCCGTAGATGGTCTCCAAGCCGTTGGGGTGACGGATGACGATGTAGTTGCCATAGCCTCTACCCTCGTATCTCACCACGCGCACCTTGCCCGAGAAGGCGGCGCGGATGGTGTCGCCGATGTAGACCTTGATGTCGAGGCCCTTGTGCTGGCGGCCCCAGCGGCTGCCGAAGTTACTGGTTACCACGCGGCTTGGCGTGGGCATGCAGAAGTGGCGCAGGTTGATGACAAAGGAATCGGGCAGCTCGGTGGTGCGGTGTGCATAGCGGTTGTCCCAGTCGTCCCCATAAAGTTGAGCTGCGGGGGACTGCAGGTTTTCTTTTTCTACGAAAGCGCGGACTTCGATGGAGTCGAGCTTTTTGGCACGGCGGTCGACGGGAGCTTGCCGGGCCAGCAGGTCTTGCCCGCAGACGGGCTCCGCCGCCAAGGCAAAGAGGAGGGATAGGGCAAGTGTCTTTATTGTCGTCTTAAAAGTCATCTATATTGTTTTCTTTATAGGTTTTGGCCTTCCGCGGAGCCATCGACGGCATGACAAACAGCGGTCATGCCAACCCCGAAAACCAATTGACGGGCAACACGAGAGCTCTGCCAATTTTCGGAAGACCCGACAAAGATACTAAAAAAATGCCGCCAACGCCCTCCTCTTAACAGAAATTATGGTCTATTTAACACATTATGCTCGTTTCCCCCTACGCGTTAACAGTTAAATAACACAAAGGGAAGCATTTCAGTCCGCTGCTTGACCTATCGCAAGTCGTTGGGAAAAACAGAACAACATTTGCCGTATTCAGAATAGAATGCGTCCGACCGCGCGTTGCGAATGATATGGCCGCACTCCTCGAAAAGGCTGTTTCGACATGGTGTCCGCCCATTTGTGCATGGCTCCCGGCCGCCATTCGGCCCACGGCCGAAAGCCACCCCGTGGCGTGACGGACGGTGCCAAGCAAGGGGATATGGGGGAGGGCATGGTGCGGCTTAGCTGATGGCCGCCCAGTTCACGTGGGTCTTGCGCAGCTCGCGCAGGTGGTTCCAGAGTAGAGCATAGTCGGATTTCCGGCACTGGGGGTCGTCGTCGATGATGCGCTGGGCCTCGTCGCGGGCCATCTGCACGAGCTGGCCGTCGCGGGCAATGTCGGCAATCTTCAAGTCAAAAGCCATGCCGCTCTGCTGGGTGCCCTCGAGGTCGCCGGGGCCGCGCAGCTTCAAGTCGGCCTCGGCAATGCGGAAACCGTCGTTGGTGTCGCACATGATGTCGATGCGTTTGCGTGTCTCGGCCGAGAGCTCGTAGCCGGTGACGAGGATGCAGTAGCTCTGTTTAGCCCCGCGCCCTACGCGTCCGCGCAGCTGGTGGAGCTGGGACAGGCCGAAGCGCTGGGCCTCGAGAATGACCATGACCGAGGCGTTGGGCACGTTGACGCCCACCTCGATAACCGTGGTGGCCACGAGGATCTGCGTCTCGCCGCTGACAAACTTCTGCATCTCGGCCTCTTTCTCGCGGGCCTTCATCTTGCCGTGGACCTTGCTCAGACGGAACTCTGGAAAGATGTCGCAAAGCGAGCGGAAGCCGTCTTCCAGGTTCTTGAGGTCCATTTTTTCGCTTTCCTCAATGAGCGGGAACACGATGTAGACCTGCCGCCCCTCGCGAATCTGCTGGCGTATGCCGTTGTAGAGCGAGGTGGTCTGGTTGTCGTATTTGTGCAAGGTCTGGATAGGCTTGCGGCCGGGAGGCAGTTCGTCGATGACGCTCACGTCGAGGTCGCCGTAGATGGTCATGGCCAACGTGCGCGGAATGGGCGTGGCGGTCATGACGAGGATGTGGGGCGGCCGCTCGCTCTTGTGCCACAACTTGGCCCGTTGGGCCACGCCGAAGCGGTGCTGCTCGTCGACGACGGCCAGCCCCAGCCGGCGGAACTGCACGGTATCCTCGATGACAGCGTGGGTGCCCACGAGGATGTCGATGTCGCCCGAGGCCAGCCGGCCGAGCACTTCGCGCCGCCGCTTGCCCTTGACGACGCCCGTGAGCAGGGCCACGCGCACGTCGGAGTCCCGAAGAAACGCGCGGATGGTGTCGAGGTGCTGCTCGGCCAGAATCTCGGTGGGGGCCATGATGCAGGCCTGGTAGCCGTTGTCGATGGCGATGAGCATGGTGAGCAGGGCCACGAGTGTCTTGCCCGAACCCACGTCGCCCTGGAGCAGACGGTTCATCTGGCGGCCTGTGCGCATGTCGTTGCGTATCTCGTGCATCACGCGCTTCTGGGCCCCGGTGAGGGCAAAAGGCAGGTGATCGTTGTAAAAAGAGAGGAAAGCGCGGCCGATGCGGCTGAAGATGTAGCCCTGGTATTTCTGCCGATGCTCGGCGGCATAGCGCAGGATGTTGAGCTGCACGTAGAACAACTCCTCAAACTTGAGGCGCACCTGCGCGCGCTGCACGTCGTCGAGGCTCTGCGGATAGTGAATCTTGCGGAAGGCATCCTCGCGCGACATGAGGTGAAGGCGGCCTGTCATCGACGGGAGCAGCGTCTCGGCGATGGCCCCCGGCGGGATGCGGGTCACGAGGGCCTTGGTGAGTTTCTCGATGGCGCGCGAGGTCATGCCCATGTTTTTCATCTTCTCCGTGGTGACGTAACAGGGTTGCATGCCCATCTCGGACAGCTTCACGTCGGTGGCTTTCTCCATGTCGGGGTGGGCAAACTGGTAGCGCCCCTGAAACACCGTGGGCTTGCCGAAGACGATGAACTCCTCGCCCACCTTGTAATTCTGGTAAACATATTTGGTGCCATTGAACCACACGAGGTCGACGACGCCGTGGCCGTCGGTGAAATGCCCGACGATGCGCTTCTTGCGCGGCCCCATGGCAAACTCCTCGAAGCTCAGGATGCGGCCCTTGACCTGCACGAACGGCATGTCGCCCGTGAGTTCGTCGATGCGGTATATCCGCGTGCGGTCCACATATTTATAAGGATAATACTCCAGCAGGTCGCGCCACGACTTGATGTTGAGCTGGCTGCCCAGAATCTCTTTCCGGCGTGGGCCCACGCCGGCGAGGTACATGATGTCTTGGTCTAAGATGGTGGGCATGATGAATCGAGGCCAAATCTTTGTCTTTTTCCCTTTTTACTCTTTTACTTTTTTACACTTTTACCCTTTAATTGGCAGAGTGCCTCGCCCACCAACAGGTCGAACGGCGTGGTGAGTTTGATGTTCTCGCGGTTGCCTTCGACCATGGTCACCTGGCAGCCAAGGCTCTCAACGACTGAGGCATCGTCGGTAAAGCTGTCACGATAGGGCTGGGCAAAAGCCTGGCGGGCCAGGGAAATGTCGAACACCTGGGGGGTCTGCACCGTGCGGAAGTGTGCGCGCATGACGTTGTTGCCGTGGCCGCGGTCCACATAGCGCAGCGTGTCGGTGACAGGCATCACGGGTATGGCGGCATAGTCTTCGCGGGCTGCGTCGAAGCAGCGACGGATGACCTCCGGCGAGACAAAGGGGCGCACGCCGTCGTGGATGGCCACGAGGCCCTCGGCGTCGGCGGGAATGCAGGCCAGGCCGCGCTGCGAAGAGGCAAAGCGCGTGTCGCCGCCGTCGGTCAGGGTGTGGGGAATGTCGAAATGGTGTTGCGTGCAGAGCTGTTGCCACAGGAGTTGCTGGTCGTGGGGCAGCACGAGGATGAGGGAAAGGTCGGGGCTGAAAGCATGAAACTTTTCCAGCGTGTGCATGAGCACCGGCCGGCCGGCCAAGGGCAGAAACTGCTTGGGCAGGTCGCCGCCCATGCGCAGCCCCTTGCCTCCGGCCACGATGATGGCATAGTCCATAGGGTTGTCTTGATGTTGGAACAAGCGGGGGCGCGCGTCTCAGCCGCGCGACTCCATGAGATGAACGTACATCATGCCCTGCTGTATTTCGCGCATTTGGTCCTCGCCAACGAAGTAGCTCAGGATGCGGTAAGCGTAGGGCAGAGTGGCGGCGGGACCCTCGCCGGTGATGATGTTGCCGTCTTCTTGCCACAGGCGGGCCGTGTAGTCGGCCCCGGTGAGGAACTTCTCGAAGCCCGGGTAGCAGGTGGCTTGCCGGCCTTGCAGCAGTCCGATGGCGCCGAGCACCATCGGGGCGGCGCAGATGGCACCGATGCGGCGGCCGCGCTCGTGCTGGCGGAGCAGGGCCTGGCACACGCCCTCGTGGGCCTTGAGGTTGGCAGCCCCCGGCATTCCGCCGGGTAGCAGGAGCATGTCGGCATCGGCAAAGTCGCCGCCCTGCTCGAATCGCATGTCGGCCTTGATGGTCACGCCGTGTGCGGATTCCACGAAATCGGAGCCCGTGACGCTTACTGTCTTCACCTCGACACCGCCGCGGCGCAGGATGTCGACCGGGGCCAGTGCCTCGATTTCCTCGAAGCCGGTGGCCAGAAATTCATAAACTTGAGCCATAGTCTTGATGGGATTGGTTGCCGTTTGCGGCCAATTGGCATCGCGTCGGGCCGTTAAACACTGTACAAACTTACGAAAAAAATCTACTTTCGGGCCCGTGGCGTGTGTTAATTTAGGATAAAACGGCACATTCGTTGGCCGTAGAACGGCTTTTGTTGACGATTTTGCGTAAATTTGCAAGAGTAGCCAAACAGACTGCACACAAACTCGAAGACGAGAGACTTATGAAGAAAACATTATGGCTGTCGGCCCTTGCCCTTTCGGCAACGTCGGCTATGGCGCAGCACATTCAGTATCCTGCAGCCCCGAAAGACGGTACCGTGGACGAATATTTTGGTGTAAGAGTGCCCGACCCTTTCCGCCCTTTAGAGAATGACACCAGTGCCGAGACCCGTGCTTGGGTCGAGGCAGAGAATGCCGTGACGGCTGCCTATCTGGGCAAAATCCCGTTCCGCAGCAAGCTCATGGCCCGGTTGAAAGCCGTGGCGAACTATGAAAAGGTGGGCGTGCCCTTTGAACAGCACGGCGCGTGGTACTGCTATCGCAACGACGGATTGCAGAATCAGAGCGTGCTCTACCGGCTGGATCGGCTGGGCGGCACGGGGCAGGTGTTTCTCGATCCCAACGCTTTGAGCACGGATGGAACCGTTGCCCTGCGGGGCGTCAGCTTCTCCAACAATGGCAAATACATGGCTTATACCATCTCGAGAAGCGGCAGCGACTGGCAGGAAATCTATGTCAAGGACGTGAAAACAGGCCGCGACCTGCCCGACCATATCCGCTGGAGCAAGTTCAGTGGAGCCGCTTGGTACGGCGATGGATTCTACTACAGTGCCTACGATGCGCCGGAGAAAGGCAGGGAATTCAGCAGCAAGAACGAGGTGCACAAGGTGTACTACCACCGCATGGGCACGCCGCAGAGCGAGGATGTGCTCTTCTATCAGAATCCCGCCTACCCTCTGCGCTTCTACAGTGTCTCGGTGAACAAGGAGGAAACGCTGATGTTTCTCTATGAGGCGGGTGCCGGATCGGGCAACAATCTCTACGTGCGCAACCTGCGCGTGCCCGGCTCCCAGTTCATCCAGATGACGGCGAACATGGACCTGCAGTATTCGCCCGTACAGACCATAGGCGACAGCATCTACCTCTACACCAACGACGGCGCGCCCCGCAACCGCCTGATGGTGACCACGGTGCAGCGTCCGGGCTTTGCGGAGTGGCAGGAACTGGTGCCCGAGGGCAGCGGTGTGCTCGAGGGTGTGACCTTTACCAACGGCCGGATGATACTGGAATACAGCCAGGATGCTTCGAGTCATGCGTACCTCTATACGCTGGAAGGGCGTCGGCTGCACGAGATCAAGCTGCCCTCGGCAGGCAGTGCCTCGTTCTACGGCAAGCGCGAGTTGAAGGAGTGTTTCTACAGCTTTTCCTCGTTCACCGTGCCCGGCACGGTCTACCACTACGATGCCGAACAGGATCGCAGCACCGTCTACGCGCAGCCGAAAGTGAACTTCAGGCAGGGCGATTTCGTGACCGAGCAGGTGTTTTATACCAGCAAGGACGGCACGCGCGTGCCGATGTTTCTCACCTATAAGAAAGGATTGAAGCGCGATGGACGGAATCCTGTGTACCTCTATGCCTATGGCGGGTTCAACATTTCGCTGCCCCCCTCGTTCTCTTCCATGCGCATTCCCTTCCTCGAGAGCGGGGGCATCTATGCCCAAGCCAACCTGCGCGGGGGCAGCGAGTATGGTGAAGAGTGGCATTTGGCCGGCACAAAGATGCAGAAGCAGAACGTGTTCGACGACTTTATCGCCGCTGCCGAGTGGCTCACCACCAACAAATACAGCAGCAAGGACAAGCTCGCCATCGTGGGAGGCAGCAACGGCGGACTGCTCGTCGGTGCGTGCATGACGCAACGCCCCGACCTCTTCAAGGTGTGTGTGCCCGAGGTGGGCGTGATGGACATGCTGCGCTACCACCGCTTTACCATCGGATGGAACTGGGCTCCCGACTATGGAACGAGTGCCGACAGCAAGGAAATGTTTGAGTATCTGCGGGCCTACTCGCCCCTGCACAACCTGAAACCCGGCACCCGCTACCCGGCTACGCTCGTCACCACGGCCGACCACGATGACCGTGTGGTGCCGGCCCACTCGTTCAAGTTTGCCGCCACGCTGCAGGAGTGTCAGGCGGGCGAGGCTCCGGTGCTTGTCCGCATCGACAGCAAGGCGGGGCACGGAGGTGGAAAGCCGCTGGCCAAACAGCTCGAAGAGTATGCCGACATCTACAGCTTCATCATGCAGAATCTGGGCATGAAGTATAAATAAGGACAGGCCTTGCCCGTGGCACGCCTCTACAAAAACATGGAATCCGAACCCCATCACCCGTCAGCCTATGAAGAAACTGCGCTTTGCCCTCTTTGGTAACGAGTACCAGGTCAAGAAGTCGGTGGCCGTGCGGCAGCTCGTCGACACGCTGCGCGCCCACAATTCCGAGGTTTATTTCGACCGTCCCTACTATGAATTTCTCGTCAAAAGCGGCGAGGAGCCTTGGTGTTCGGGCGTATTCGATGATTACAACTTCGACGTGGACTATGTGATTTCACTGGGCGGCGACGGCACTTTCCTGCGCGCTGCCAGCAAGGTGGGGGCCAAGGGCACGCCCATCCTCGGGGTGAACATGGGTCGGCTGGGCTTTCTGGCCGAAGTGTTGCCGGGAGAGGTGGGCTGCGCCATCGACGAGATTTATGCCGGAGAATGCCGTGTAGAGCGGCACACCGTGATTATGATCGAGGCCGAAGGCGAGCCCATCGAGGGCTCTCCCTATGCTCTGAACGACATCGCCCTGCTGAAACGCGACAACGCTTCGATGATTTCCATCCGGTGTAGTATCAATGGCGAGTACCTCGTGACCTATCAGGCCGACGGCCTGCTCATCGCCACACCGACCGGCAGCACGGCCTACAACCTCTCCACGGGCGGGCCCATCGTGGTGCCGTCGGCCGATACACTCTGCATCACTCCCGTGGCTCCCCACAGCCTAAACATCCGGCCCATCGTGGTTAAGGACGACAGTGTGATACGGCTTGAGGTGGAAAGCCGCAGCCACAACTTCCTCGTGGCCATCGACGGACGGTCGGAAAAGCTGTGCGAGGGCACGCAAATCACCATCCGCAAGGCCCCCTACGAGGTGCAAATGGTCAAGCTACGGTCGGCCCGTTACTTCTCCACGCTGCGCGAGAAGCTGATGTGGGGAGCCGACCAGCGCGGATAAACCCTTGAGACCCGAGACAGAACATGCGTATGCAACTCTTTAGACAGAACCCCTTGAGACGGTTGGGCCGGTTGATGGCGGGCTCTAACAAATACTCGGCCCGCAGCATTCTGCGCTGGTTGTGGTGGGCCTGGCGCGGCAATCGGCTGCAGGCCGTGCTCAATGCCCTTATAGGTCAGGCCTCGGTGGGGGTGTCGCTGGCCCAGGTGTGGGCGGTGCAGCACGCCGTCGATGTGGCTTCGGGCGTGGTGGCGGGCTCCATCTACTGGGCCGTGGCCCTGATGGGCGGCCTTGTTCTGCTCGACTTTGCACTCAATATCTCCAGTGTGTGGGTGCGCAATATTCTTGGCATCCGTGCACAAAACCGCATGCAGCAACACATGCTCGACCGCATCCTGCGATCCGAGTGGCATGGCAAAGAGAAGCACCACTCCGGCGATGTGCTCAACCGTTTGGAGATAGACGTGAACAATGTGGTGGGCTTTCTCACCGAGACCATTCCCAACACGCTCTCCGTGCTCACGCTGTTCGTGGGTGCTTTCTGCTATCTTTTCGTCATGGATGCCCGCCTGGCGCTCATCACAGTGGGCATCATTCCGGTGTTCATAGCCGCCAGCAAGGTCTACGTTCGCCGGATGCGCCACCTCACGCGAGCCGTTCGTTCGTCGGACTCCAAGGTGCAGAGCGTGCTCCAGGAGACCATTCAGCACCGCATGCTCATCAAGACACTGGAGAGCGAAGAGCCTATGGTGGGGCGGTTGGAGACCACACAGTGCGAGCTTCGCCAGCGCGTGGTGCGCCGAACGCTCTTTTCCGTGTTCAGCAATCTGGTGATCAACCTGGGCTTTGCCATGGGTTATTTGGTGGCTTTTCTCTGGGCAGCCCTGCGCATGTCGCACCACAGCCTCACCTTCGGCGGCATGACGGCTTTCCTGCAACTGGTGAACAGGATACAGAGTCCGGCGCGGAGCCTCACCCGACTGGCCCCGGCTTTCGTCTCTGTGTTCACTGCGGCAGAGCGCTTGATGGAGCTTGAGGAGGACCGACTTGAGGAACGGGGCGCTCCCATTGACCTCGACGGGGCCTGCGGGGTGCGCTTCGTCCATGCGTCATACCGCTATGACGACATTGACGGCGACGTGATACGCGACCTGAGTTTCGACTTCTACCCGGGCTCGTGCACGGCCATTCTCGGCGAAACGGGTGCGGGCAAGACCACGCTGGTGCGTATGATTCTGGCCCTCTTGGCTCCGCAGAAAGGGCGGGCCGAGGTCTACAACGCCCACCGCCACTATGTGCTCTCGCCCCGGCTGCGCTGCAATTTCGTGTATGTGCCCCAAGGCAACACGCTGATGAGCGGCACCATCCGCGACAATCTGCGGCTGGGCAAGCTCAGTGCCACCGACGAGGAGATGTACGAAGCCCTGCACAAGAGCTGTGCAGACTTCGTGATGGACCTGCCGGCAGGGCTCAACACCGAGTGCGCTGAGGCCGGCGGCGGCCTCTCCGAAGGCCAGGCCCAGCGCATTGCCATTGCCCGTGCGCTGCTGCGCGACCGCAGCATCATGCTTTTCGACGAGGCTACTTCAGCCCTCGATCCCGAGACAGAGCGGCAGCTTTTGCGCAATATTCTGTCGGCTCGGAACAAGACCGTCATCTTCATTACCCACCGCCCGGCCGTGGTGGACTACTGCGACCAGACATTAAGAATCGAGAAAATATAAACCACAGACAGCTTATGAAGAAAGTTTTGCTGGCAGTTGCGCTGCTGAGCGCATGCCTCTCAACGCTGCATGCACAGAAAAAGAGCGAAGACCTTGATGCCAAATACGGAGCCGAACTGCTGAAGTCCGGCACCCAGGCCCCCGACTTCAGTCTGCCCGACACCGATGGACAACTCGTGAACCTTAGACACGAATACAGCGATGGCTATACGGTTATCGACTTTTGGGCCTCTTGGTGCGGCGACTGCCGCCGGGAAATGCCGGCCGTGAGCAAGCTTTCCGAACAGTATTTCGAGGATGGCGTGCAGTTTGTCGGCGTGTCGTTCGACACCGATTCAGCGCAGTGGAAGAAGTGCGTGCGGGAGAAAAACAAGATGATTGGCAAGCAGGTGTCTGAGCTGAAGAAGTGGAAGGAGACGCAGGTGTCCAAGGATTATCACATCAACTGGATTCCCACGCTGTACCTGCTCAACCCCGACGGCACGGTAAACCTGGGCACGGTAGATGTGAACAAGCTGTCGGATCGTCTGTCCGAGCTCAAGGCGGCCGGCAAGTTTGAGCCTTACCAACAGAAGATGCCGGAGTTTCCTGGGGGAGTACCGGCGTTGATGCAGTTTGTGAAAGGCCATCTCCGTTTCCCCAAGACTTGCGAGAAACTGGGTGCCAAGGCCCGTGTCGTGGTGTCGTTTGTGGTCGATCGTGACGGTTCCGTCAGTGACTTGGCCATCAGTAACTATACGCAGATAGGCAGCATAAAGGTCAAAGGCCCTGTGACGGTGGACGAAATCAAGGAACAGGAGACGCTCTGCCGCACGCTTTTCACGCAGGAGGCCCTGCGTGTGGTGCGTGCCATGCCCTGCTGGAAGCCCGGCGAGAAAGCTGGTCGAAAGCAGAGAGTAAAATACAACATGCCTTTCAAGTTTGCTTATTAATCCCCCAAACTGCAACTTTCTACTGCCGTTCAGCGTCTTTTCATCATGATGATACACCTCAAAGACATCAACAAGACCTACTTTGGAGCCCAGCCCTTGCACGTGCTCAAGGGCATCAGTCTTGACATTGACGAGGGCGAGTTCGTTTCAATCATGGGTGCTTCAGGGTCGGGCAAGTCCACCTTATTAAATATACTCGGCATTCTCGACAACTATGACAGCGGTGAATACACGCTGGCCGACACGCTCATCCGCGACCTCAGTGAGAAGCGCGCCGCCGAATACCGCAACCGTTTCATCGGTTTCATCTTCCAGAGCTTCAACCTCATCGGCTTCAAGACAGCCGTGGAGAACGTGGAACTGCCTCTGTTCTACCAAGGTGTGTCGCGCCGCAAGCGTCATCAGATGGCCCTCGACTATCTGGATCGGCTGGAGCTTTTGCCCTGGGCCGACCACTATCCCAACGAAATGTCGGGCGGACAAAAGCAGCGCGTGGCTATCGCCCGCGCCCTCATCACCAACCCCAAGATTATTCTCGCCGACGAACCGACGGGTGCCCTTGACTCGAAGACGAGTGTGGAGGTGATGGCCCTGCTCAAGAAACTCAACGTCGAAGAGCGCAAAACCATCGTCGTGGTGACGCACGAGAGCGGCGTGGCCAACGAGACCAACAAGATTATCCATATCAAAGACGGACTCATCGGCCGTATCGAGGAGAACCTCGACCACAACGCCTCGCCCTTTGGAGGCGCGGGACCGATGAAGTAATTCAAAACTTAGGATTCAAAATTCACGATTTCCTTTTCTTTTTTCTTGTTAAATACCAGTCTCTATGCGTGATGTTCTCGAAGAAATATGGGCCACGGCCCGGCGCAACAAACTGCGCACGGCACTCACGGGCTTTGCTGTAGCCTGGGGCATTTTCATGCTCATCTTTCTGCTGGGAGCCGGCAACGGACTTATCAATGCCACCCAGCAGAACTCCGACCGCTTCATGGCCAACTCGATGCAGGTGAGTGGCGGTGTCACGTCCAAGGCCTATCAGGGACTGATGGAGGGCCGCGACATCACCCTTAACGATGCCGACATGCAGACTACTCTGCATCGGCACGAGCAGGTAGTGGACACCATTGGGGCCACCATTGCGCAGGGCAGCGTGCAGGTTTCCGCGGCCGACAACTACGTGAACAGCACGCTTCGCGGCGTCTATCCCAATTTGCAGCAAATCAATAAGATAGTGATGCTCCACGGTCGCTTTGTCAATGATATTGACAATGCGCAGCAACGCAAGACGCTCGTCATCAGCGAGACGCAGGCACGCGAGCTTGTCGGCAACGGCAGCCTGGCCTCACTGGTAGGCCGCTACGTCAAGGCGGGGCAGTCGGCTTTCCGTGTAGTGGGCATCTATCAGAGCGATCAGAGCGGGATGAACACCGACGCCTACTGCGCTTTCACCACGCTTCGCGCGCTCTATAACCGCGGCGACAAGGTGGACAGAATCGTCTTTACCTTTCACGGACTGGAGAGTCAAGAAGCCAATGAGGCTTTCGAGAAGCAGTACAAGGCCGAACTGAACACCAACCACCGGGCAGCCCCCGACGACGATAACGCCGTGTGGATATGGAATCGCTTCACGCAGAACCTGCAAATGGAGATGGGAATGGGCATCATCCGCACGGCCTTGTGGATTATTGGCATCTTCACCTTGCTCTCGGGAGTCGTTGGTGTGAGCAACATCATGCTCATCACCGTGAAAGAACGTACGCGCGAGTTTGGCGTGCGCAAGGCCATCGGGGCCACGCCGTGGTCCATCTTGCGGCTGATTATCATCGAGAGCATCATCATAACCACCTTTTTTGGCTACATCGGCATGATGCTCGGCGTGGCCGTCAACCAGTACATGGATGCCACCGTAGGCCACATGCAGGTGGACTCCGGCCTGTTCAAGGCCACGATGTTCGTCAATCCCACCGTGGGATTCGACGTTTGCATCGAGGCCACTGTGGTGATGATCCTCGCCGGTACCATGGCCGGCATCATTCCGGCACGCCGTGCCGCCCGCATCCGTCCCATCGAAGCATTGAGAGCAGAATGAAAATAGACATCGATACTTACCGTGAAATTCTCGACACGCTGACGCGCAACAAGACGCGATCGCTGCTCACCGGCTTCGGCGTGTTCTGGGGCGTGTTCATGCTTGTGGCCCTCATCGGGGGCGGTGCCGGCCTGAAAGAGTTGCTCTCGAACAATTTCGCCGGCTTCGCCACCAACTCGGCCATCGTCTTTGCACAGCCCACCACCAAGCCCTGCGACGGCTTCCGGAAAGGCCGCGAGTGGAATATGGAATATAAAGATGTGGAGCGGCTGCGGGCCCAGGTGCCCGAACTCGATGTGGTGTCGCCCGTCATCTCCATGTGGCAGCGCACCGTGGTCTTCGGCGACAAGAAGACCACGGCCTCGGTCAAGGGGCTGCTGCCCGAGTATGCACGCGTGGAAGAGCCCAGCCTGTACTACGGCCGCTATCTCAATCAGATGGACATGGCCCAGCGGCGCAAGGTGTGCGTGCTTGGCAAGAAAGTCTACAAGTCGCTCTTTCCCGGCGGCGGCGACCCTTGTGGACAGCTGGTTCGCATCGACTCAATGTATTTCAACGTGGTGGGTGTAGACTATAGTTCGGGCAACATGAGCATCAACGGCTCGGCCGAGGAGAGTGTGGTCGTGCCGCTTACACTGATGCAACAGGCCTACAACATGGGCAGCGAGGTGCACCTTATCTGCGTCACCGGCAAGCCCGGCGTGACGATGAGTCGCATCACGCAGCACATCCGCGGGGTCATTGCACGGGCCCATCACGTGGATCCCATGGACGAGAAAGCCGTGTCGGTGTTCAACACCGAGGTGATGTTCGGCATGGTCGACAGTCTGTTCAAGGGGGTCAACTTCCTCATCTGGCTGGTGGGCATCGGCACTTTGCTGGCTGGAGCCATCGGCGTGAGCAACATCATGATGGTGACCGTGCGGGAGCGCACCACCGAGATTGGCATTCGGCGGGCCATCGGGGCCACGCCGCGCATGATTCTTTCGCAGATTGTTTCCGAGAGCATTGTGCTTACGGCCGTGGCCGGCATGAGCGGCATCCTGCTGGCAGTCATCATTCTACAGATGCTAGAGGTGGGCAATACCACCGACGGCATAGCCTCGGCCCACTTCCAAGTGGGCTTCTGGACGGCTCTGGGGGCCGTGGCCTTGCTGAGCGTGCTCGGCGTGCTGGCCGGTCTGGCACCGGCTGCACGGGCCATGAGCATCAAGCCCGTGGATGCCATGCGCGACGAGTAGGCTCGGTTGACAGCCCTCCCGGACATGGATGGGGAGGGCTCCCGACTGTGGGAATCCTTGGAGAACAGGGCATGCGCACATAGGAATTAAACAAGCAAAAGATATGAAAAGGTACATCAAGTTTATGGTGGCAGCGGTGGTGCTGCTGATTTTCGTGGGCACTTTTGTGTTTCTGTGGATGAAGAGCCGTCCGCAGGCCGATGCCTACGAGGAGTTTTCGCCGGTGGTGCGCGACATTCGCAAGACCACCATCATCACGGGAAAGATAGAGCCGCGCAACGAAGTGAACGTGAAACCGCAGATTTCGGGCATCATCACCGACATCTACAAGCAGGCCGGCCAGCATGTGGAGGCGGGCGAGGTGATAGCCAAGGTCAAGGTGATACCCGACATGAGCCAGCTGTCGTCGGCCCAGTCGCGGGTGCGGCTGGCCGAAGTAAATGTGCGCCAGGCACGGGTGGACTACGACCGCGAGAAGACGCTCTACGACAAGGGGCTGGTTTCGGGCGACGAGTACGACAAGAAACGGCAGGCCTACGACCAGGCCCGCGAGGAGCTGCGCGCCGCCAGCGACAACCTGGAGGTGGTGCGCGACGGCGTGTCGTCGCAGAACGCCAACACCAGTTCCACGCTCATCCGCTCCACCATCAGCGGCCTCATTCTCGACGTTCCGGTGAAGGTGGGCAACACGGTGATACTCTCCAACACTTTTAACGACGGTACCACCATTGCCACCGTGGCCAACATGGGCGACCTGATTTTCCGGGGCAACGTGGACGAGACCGAGGTGGGGCAGATTGTAACAGGCATGCCCATGAAGATAACCATCGGTGCTTTGCAGAACGAGAAGCTCGGCGCCTCGCTCGAATACATCTCGCCCAAGGCGGTGGAAAGCAACGGAGCCAACCAGTTTGAGATTAAGGCGGCCGTGCACAGCGTGGGCGGCACGCAGATTCGTTCGGGCTACAGTGCCAATGCCGAGATAGTATTGGCCGAGGCCCGTGGTGTCGTCACGGTGCCCGAGAGCGCCATTGAGTTCAGCGGCAACGACACTTATGTGTATCTGGTGGGCGGCACGCCCGAGGCCAAAACCTATACCCGCCGCAAGGTAACCACTGGCCTGAGCGACGGCATCCATATTCAGGTGAAGAGCGGATTGGGCAAAGGCGACAAGGTGCGCGGCCCGAAGATTGTGAAGGACAGTGAAGGGAAGTGATGATTCCCCAACCAACATCCCCATGGTCAAGCTCAACAACAACTTCCTGCCCCAGGATGGGCAGTACCAGCACCTGCTGGTCTACAAGAAAGCAGAGTGCATTTGCGACCTCACTTTCTACTTCTGCCACCACTTTCTCGACAAATACAAGGATCGCACCGTGGACCAAATGATTCAGGCGGCGCGCTCGGGCAAGCAGAATATCGTAGAGGGAACGGCAGCGTCGGCCACCTCGAAAGAGACGGAAATCAAGTTGATGAATGTGGCCAAGGCCAGCCATCAAGAGTTGTTGGAGGACTATCGCGACTATCTTGCCCACCACGGCTTCCGGGTATGGCAGCCTGGCGATGCCAAATACGAGCAGGTGCGCCGGGCCTGCCGGGCCCACAACGACCGCGAATACTACATGCGCGACATCGATAAACGCAGTGACGAGGCACTGGCCAATATCTGCATCACGCTCATCTGCCAGGAAGACCAGATGCTGCGCAACTACATAGAGAAGCTCAAACAGAAGTTTCTGGAGACCGGCGGCATCAAGGAAGAGATGACGCGCGGCCGTCTGGCCTACCGTCAGCAGCACCCGCAGAGCCACCAGTACCCGGCCAACGACCATGAGTATGCCCGCCGCTGCGACGAGCTCATACGGCGCGAACAGGCCGCCTTGCAGCGCGAACAGCAGTTGGCAGCCCGCGAACGTCAGCTCGCCATCCGTGAGCAGGAAATAGCCCGGCTACTCAGAATGGCGGGAAGTGAGGGAATAGGGGAGGATAAGCAGCCGTAGGAGGGGATAGGTGGTGATGGGAAATGTGATAGGCACCTATAGGCTTTTATAAGCTCTCTTGTAGGCTATTATAAGCTTTCTTGTAGGCTTTTATAAGATATTATAGGCTCTTATAAGTTCCTATAAGTGCCTATAAAAGCTTATAAGTGCCTATCATTTCCTATCCAAAGCCTATCACCACCTACCAAATCCTATGCTCTCCCATCGGCTTACCGCACGATTTTCTTGCCCCCTTGGACATAAACCCCGCGGCGTAAGGGGGCATTGGCAGGCAGTTGCACCCCTTGGAGGGTATAGACGGGCGAGGCATCCGAGGTGTTGGCAGAGGACTGGGAAGCACCGGCAGAGGGTTGGAAGGAACCGGCAGAGGGCCAGAAAGTACCGGTCGCTGGCCGAGAGCTGCCAGCGAGGGGCGGGGCAGCGATGCCCGTGGGGTCGAGCCCGACAAACCGTTGCAGCTCGAAAAGGGCGGCGAGGGGGCGGCCCGTGTTCTGCGTATAGAGCGAGGCATTCCACCAGGAACTGCGGGCCGGATTCTTATCGGCCCAGAACTCATTGTCTTCGGGCAGCCACCAGAAGAGGCCGGTGACGCGGCTGTGTCGGGCGAGCTCGCCGATGAGGTCGAGCGTGAACTGCCTCTGGCCGGCCTCGGTCACGGGCCATGCTCGCTGCACGGCACTGCTGTAGTCGCCATTGAGCGACCAGCGGGCTCCGTAACCCGTCTCTACAATCATGATGTCTTTGTCGGCATGCTGTGCCTCCAGCGTGGTGAGGGTGGAGGCGAGGGTGGAGAGCGGGCCGTGGTAATCGGGGTAATAGCTCAGCCCGATGATGTCGTAGTCCACCCGGTTGCCCAGCGTATTGTAGAAAGTGGTGACGTTCCAGGCACTGCTCAGCTCGGTGTGGACAATGATTTTGGCCTGTGGACACACCTCGCGGCAGCCCTTGATGCCGGCCTGCAGATAACCGACGAAGTTGGAAAATCTGCCCGTGCCGTATTGGGAGCCGTCGGGATAGCAGCGCCCGGTGGGCCAGAGCATGCCGAATGTCACCTCGTTGCCCGGCTGAATGAGGTCGGGAGCCACGCCGTTGGCCTTGAGATGCTCCAGGCAGCGCACGGTGTAGCGGTACACGCTGTCGGCCAATACCGAGGGGTCTGAGCTGATCCAGGCCGACGGTGTGGCGTGCTGCCCCGGGTCGGTCCAGGTGTCGGAGTAGTGGAAATCGAGTATCAGCGCATAACCTTCGGCCTTGATGCGGCGGGCCAGGGCCGTCACGTAGTCGAGGTCCTGGCGCACGCCCTCCTGCCGGTGGGCGGCCGGAGCCTTCGACGGGTCGACGAAGAGGCGCACGCGCATGGCGTTCCACCCGGCCTCCCGACCCAGATAGGGCAGGAGCTGCACCTGCGTGCCGTGGGTGTCGAGATAGTGCACGCCGTGCTCTTCATAGGTGGGCAGCAGCGAGATGTCGCCGCCCACATACTTCTGCGCCCCGGCCAGCAGCGGGCAGAGACACAGCAGGGAGAATAGTTTTTTGATGTTGTTCATCGTCAATCAGTTTGGGTTGATGGCTGCAAAGGTACGAAAAGAAAACAGGAGTAGGGGAGGTTGGCCAAGCCAACTTCCCCTACTCTTGAGAAAAAAACGGGAATTGCCGAGGCCGAAGCCTATTTCACCACTTTCTTTCCCTGGTGCACGTAGACGCCTTTCTGCGTGGGCCGGCCGCCGAGGCGGATGCCCGAGAGCGTGTGCCAGGCCCCGTCGTCGCCCGTGCCCACGGTCATGCCGCGCTGAATGCCAAGTGTGGGGTTGGCCTCGGTGGTGCCGATGTTGTACCAGCCGCCGTCGGTAAAGGTCATGTCCTTGGTCTGGTTGGTGCCCACGCCACTGCTGCCGTTGTTGAAGATAATCATCGCCGGCGGCGTGGTCTCCGTGCCATAGTAGCACCATTGCCACACATAGCCGCCGTCGCCGGCCTTGGCAATGCGGTAGACGTGCTCGTTGTCGCCCGGCCACGAAGCGTTGTTGTCGGGAGTGTAGTTGGCTCCATTCTCCACCCAAGCCCAGGCGTAGACGTCGGCTTCGCTGCCCCACGAGGCCGGTGCAATGAAGTAGGCGTGGTAGGTGTAGCCGGCGGGGGGAGTCTCATAGACCACGGAATCTTCCACCTCGCCCGCCTTGATGGTGTACTGGCGGGTGACGGTATGGGTCACCTGCCCGCCCACAAGGAGCCCCACTTTGAGCGTGCAGTCCTGCCCGATGGCGACGCTTGTGCCGCTGTCCACGGTCGTGCCGTTGGAGGCCGAGGGGTCGGAACTGTCGGTGGTGTAGACCAGCCGGGCCCCGCCGTTGGCCGACACGGCCGTAAGCCGGGTGCTGAAGGCCTCGGCATAGGTGCCCGAGGGCTTGTCGGCAAAGGCCACCTCAGTGGAGGGCGAGAGGTACAGGGCGTAGTGCCGGCCGCTGAGCACCTTGACATAGCGGCTGGCGGCGGGGTCGGTGAAGCCGCTGCCCACGCAGACGAGCAGGGTGCCGCGGCTGCCGTTCACGGTGTTGGCATAGTAGGCCTTGCTGCTGCGATAGTTGTTGTAGCTGCTCGTATTGGCGATGCCGGCGGCCTTACGCACGTCGATCATGGCCTTGATTTCGTTGGGGTAGGCCAAGTAATGCTTGTAGAACACGCAGGGTGTGCCCGGCATGGCCAGCATATAGGCGTTGGCGGCCAGCGTGTCGCGGCGGATGGGATCCTGCTGGTTGGTGGCCGAACGCTGCTCGGTGTCGTGGTTTTCAACGAAGGTCACGGCATACTGGCGGTAGGCGCCGTTGTCGTTGGAACTGCTCACGAGGGGCCAGTTGTCATCGTTTTGCTGCCCCAGGCGGCTCCAGTCGCCGCTGCCCACGGCGTTGCGCACGGTGTAGCGGAACTGGAAGTCGAAGGCTGCCGTGGTCTTGCCGGAGCCATTGATTACGCTCTTGATCTTGGCGTCGCCGTCCCACACCTCGCCCACGGCGAACTTCGGGCCGGCGTAGTTGTTGTAGTCGGCCAGATGGCTGGGCGCAAATCCTTTGGCCACGTCGTAGCGGAAGCCCGTGTAGCCGAGGTCGTCGATGAGGTATTTGGCATAGGCCTTGACGATGGTTTGCACGTTCGTGCTCTTGTGGTCGAGGTCGCGGAAACCGCCGAAGTCTTCGCCCTCGTCGATGTTGCTGCTCAGCGTCACGCCCTCGAGGATGGCTTGGCGGGCCGTGGCACCCCCGTCGTCGTTGGCCGTGATGTCCTGCGGCGTCATCTGATAGGTCACGCCTTGGTAGGTCTCGGCGGGGAAAGTGAACCAGCCCGAGGTGCTGCGGTGGTTCACCACAACGTCGGCAATGGTGCCGATGCCTTTGTCCTTGAATGTTTTCATCATGGACCGCAGCTCGCTCTCACTGCCGAACGACGAGTTCTGGTTGAAGTAATAGTAAGGGTCGTAGCCCATGGAGAGGCCGCCTTGGGTCTTTCCGCTCTGCGGCACCCACACCAGGTCGAAGTATCCAGAGAAGTCGGCGGCCTGCCTTTCGAGGCGTGTCCACTTGGCATCCTTGAAGCCGTCCCAGTAGAATCCCTGCAGCATCACGCCGCCATAGTCGGCCGGCCATCCTTGGGCGGCCATGGTCATGGGCAGCGTCAGGGCTGCCATCATGAAAGTGTGGAAACGTTTCATCATCAACTTTTTAGTTTGGTTCTGCCGCGAAGATACGATATTTTGGCACATCATCGTCTGTATGGGCTGAATCAATTGCCGTTCATTCCGTGCAAACGATTGCGCGTAGAGGGGTGGAGTTCCTTGTAATCGCCCCGCGTCCACGTCGTGTTCGCCCTGCGCTTGCGGCGTAATCGCAGCGCGTTTGCGGCGTTTTCGTCCGGCGTTTACGGCGTGACGGCGGCGGGATGGCAGGGGGAACGGCCCGGGCCGGGGCCGTGAGGGCAAGCAAAAGGGGCGGCTCTCCTTGCAGAGAACCGCCCCCGGCGTGGTAACATCTGATGAAGCAGAGGTTACTTTTTGGTCAGCGTGGCGTAGTGTTTGCCCTCGCAGCTCAGGTAGAGCTTCACGTCGTAGGTGCCGGCCTCCACGTTGATGTTGGCGCCATTGTTGGAGGTGAGCTTGTCGAGCGTGCCGCCCCATGAGGTCTTCCAGTCGTGGTTCATGCGGAATTTCAGGTCGCCCGTCTTGGCGAGTACCACGCCGTCGCCCTCCCATGCCCCGCTTGTCGGGTTGTAGGCAAGGTCGATGTCGGTCTTCCAACCATCGTCGCTGAAGTCGCCGATGAGCGACACAACGCTCACCTTGTCCAGGCTGTAGGTCATGGCTGTAAGGTCTACATTGACTGCGTAGAAGCCCGTTTCGGGGGCCGGGCAGTTGCTGCCGCCGTTGTCGGCAATCTTTCCTTCGCCGTTGTTCTCCCAGTCGCCCTCCCAGTTGTTGCTGTTGGGCATGAACTTGAACTCGCCGTTCAGGTACATGAATCCCTGGTACTTGCCGTCCTCGCTGACGAGTGCCAGCGGGCAGGCAGCCTTGTCGCCCCAGCTGGTATTGGCCCCGCGCTCGTAGATATACTCGGCAAAGTTGAGGGCCGTCACCTTGTAGGTGGACTCCAGCATGTTGATTTCCACGCGTGCATACTTGGTTCCGGCGGGCACCTTGAGCGAGCCGTCGTCGGTCAGTTTGGCGCGGCGGTCGAGCTGTCCGGCAGTGCCGTCGGTGGCGTTCTGGCCGTTGCCCTCCTTGATTCCGAAGAGCTGGGTCCAGTCATCGCTGTTCACAATGGCGTCGCAGGCCTTGTCGTCGGCGATGGCAAACCAGCAGTCCTTGGAAGCATCGGCGATGGGGAACACGATGGTGAACACGGGATCGTCGTAGATGTTGGTCTCGCTATGGGTGAATTTCAGGCTGCGGCTGGCTGCCGAGGCCGCCCAGTCGCTGTTGGGACCGCCTATGATGTAGTAGGCATTGGCAATGTCAGGCGTGACGGCGGTCACGGTGTAGTTCACGGTGCCGGCGTCGATGAGGACGGCCTGGCCGCTCTTGACGGCGTTCACATACACGTGGCCGCTGAAGGTGCGGGCCACGGGGTTCTTGCCATAAGCGGCCTCGATGAGCGACTGGATGTTGTCCTTGCTGGCTAGTCCCTCCATGGTGGCGCTCACTTCGGTGGCTGTTGTGGCTCCCTGCGGCGTGAGTGCCACGCGGGCGTTGGCCAGCGTGTAGCCCTCGGGCAGGGTGGCGGTGCTCAGCGTGAACACGGGAACGGTGGCGGCGTCGGCTGTCAGGGTCTGTGCGGCCACGGCCGTGGCGGTGAAGCCCGGAATGGTGATGGCATCCTCTTGAGGGTTGGACTGCGGGTTGGCCCAGTCGGTGTAGTCCTCACTGCAGGACCCCATGAAGAGTCCTGTCAGTGCGAGCATGATATAAATAGATAGCTTTTTCATTCTTGTTGGTATTTAATCCTAAAGATGTGAATTACTTGATCGAGCCGGTATCCTTGCTGAAATTCAGATAAATCTTCTGGCCGGCCGTGCAACCTACGCGGGCCTGGTCGCCGCCGTTGCCGCGGTAGGAAATCTTGTCGCCGTCGATGCCGACGATGAATTCCGACTTCCACCAGTCGTAACCGGGCACCTTGGCGTACATGCGCACGCTGCCGCCGTCGTCAGTTCCGGGCAGTGCGGGCAGTGCGGGCGACACAAATTCGCCGTCGGCCGTGGCAGGCACGCTGAAAGCTTCGCCCTTGCCCTCGTCCCAGCTACCGATGGCCACGCCGATGAGGCGCACCTCGGGCTTGTTGAAAGTCACGGTGTAGTTCACGTCGCGGCCGCTCACCTTGGCCGTCACAATCATCAGATACCAGCCCGGATTCTTGGAGGCGATGTTGCCGCCGCCGTCCTGAATGTCGGCGCCCAGTTCACTCTCAGGGTCGATGGTGATGCCCGCGAAGCCTACTTCGCCGCCATCCCATGCCGTGGCCGTGTTAAACTTGATGCCCGATGCGTCGATGTAGACCATGTGCCAGAACTTGGCTGTCGTGTTGTCGTTGTCGCGCGATCCGTTCACTTCGGTCATGGTCAGCGGGCTGTCCCACGACCATCCGCAGAAGTTGCCGGTGATGTAGAGGGCGCTTGGAGCCTGTGCGGCGGGTAGAGAGTAGGCGAGTTTCACGTTCTTCAGGCTCACCACGTTGGACACTACCTGGGTCGTGTCCATGGCTTGCTTGGTGGAAGCGTTCACAATCTTGGCCGTGGCGCGGAAGTACACCGGTACGGTCAGGGGGAAATCCTCGGCTTTCTTGCCGGCGTTGAGTTCCAGATTGGTCATGGTGCTGGCCACCTCATTGGCGTCGAGAACCAGCTGGGTGGAGGTGAAAGTCTGGCTCAACGTCACGGCATCGCTCATGTCTGCTTTCGTGGCCACGTCCACCGTGTACTGCGTGTAGACGGGGAAGCCGCCGTAGTTGGGCTGGCTGCAGGTGAGGTTGACGAACTGCGAGTGGGCCAGGTCAACCACGTTGTTCTCAGAAACGGCGGGCGTATTGAGCTGGAACGTCTTGGGAATCTGGAGCGTCGGGTTGGAGTCGTTGTCGTCTTCGCAGGCCGTGAAGAGGGCCACGGCGCAGAGCAGAAGAAAGGCTGACTTGAATATTGTTTTCATTGTCGTATGCTTTAAAAGGATTGATTAATAGCCGTCGTTCTGTGTCAGGTTGCTGTTGACGGTGAGATCGGTTGTCGGAATGGCGAAGATGTTCTTTCTGGCGTCGAAGCTTCTGCCGGCCTTGGTGCCGCCTTTCCACTGCCACATGTAGCTGTTGCTGCCGCCGAAGTAGCCGAATCGGATGAGCGTGGGCCGGCGGAGCCCCTCGAAATAGAACTCGCGGCTCCATTCGTCGCAGATGTCTCTCAGCGAGAAACTGCCTGTGCGGGTCTGTGCATTGGCGCGGGTGCGCAGGGCGTTGATGTCGGCCGTACCGGTTGCCGTGGTGTTGCCGCCGTTGAGGCGAGCGTCACATTCGGCGTCGATCAGGTAGGCTTCGGCCACGCGGAAGAAGAAGAAATCGGTGTCGGGGAACTTCGAGTCGGTGGCAGTCGAGCCGTCGCTCTTCCAGTTGGAGAACTTGCCTACGGCGAAACCGTTGGTGAAGGTACCCACCTCGGTGTTTTCTACGGTGCGTCCAACGCCGTCGAAGATGGCGCGGTCGTCGTTGGCTGCGTCGGGCATGGCGTAGGCGTTCACGTTGGGAGCGTCGTTCTGCGGGAAGAACTTGGCGATGAGATCAGGCCGGCAACGGTTGCCGCCCCAGGTCTGGGAGATGTTGTTGCCGGTGGTGCCGTCTTTCTTTACACACACGCTTCCGTCCATGCAGCCGGCCATGAGGAAGGTCGTCACGCCGTAGGAGGTGGTGCGGTTGCCCTGTTGCAGAATCGGGAAGATGCCCTCTACGGAGGCTCCGCTCTCGCCGTTGTCGCCCAGGAACAGCTTCTGATAGGCCGACCATTTCTGGCCGTTGGGATCGGTCGAAGCCGTGCTGTAGAGCTTGTAGTCGGAGCCAATCACGCGCTTGGCGTAGGTCTGCGCGTCGGCCCAGTGGGCTGTCCCCGTGTAAACCTCGGCGTTCAGGTAGAGCCGGGCCAGAAGCATCCATGCGGCTGCCTTGTCCACACGGCCGTAGCCGGCGTCGCTGGACTTCTTGGCCTTGGGCTCGGAGAGCGCGGGTTCAATCTCCTTCAGCTCTTTTACGAGCCAGTTGAACAGGTCGGCGCGCTTGATTTGCGTGGGGTTGTTGCCGTCTGCGGCCAGCGTGAAAGGCACGTTGCCATAGAGATCCAGCAGCTCAAAGTAATTCAGGGCGCGGAGGAAACGCACCTCGGCTGTCTTGGTGGCGTCTTCCGAACTGAACCGATCCAGATACTGGTTGCACACCGTCACGCCGAAGTAGAGACGGTAGTAGAAGCCGCGGAGCATGGGATGCGAGGCGTCGTAGGCGTTGTAGCAGAACGACGAGAGGCCCTCGTCGCCCCAGCCGCAAATGGCTTCGTCGGTGGTCAGCTCGTTGGCATTGAAGAGCTGTCGCACGTAGCCCGTGGTGCCGCCGTCGAGTCCGGCGATGTCGCAGTCATTGTCCTCGGCACCCTTGTTGCCGGATACTGCGAAGTTGGCATAGCACTTGTTGAAGAGCTGGCTGCTCTTGATCTGTGTCGTTTTGTTGGGGTCGAGCGGTTCAACCTCAAGGATGTCGCAGGAGCTCAAGCCCATCGACAGCACCAGAACGACAGCAGGAAATATGTTTTTGATTAACTGTTTCATTGTCGATTTCTATTAGAATTAGAAGTTAAGATTCAGTCCGATCATGGCCGAGAAGGGGCGCGGGTAGACGTTGTTGTCGATACCGCCATACACTTCGGGGTCTATGCCGCTGTACTTGGTAATGGTGAACACGTTGTTCACGGCACCGTAGATGCGGCCGTTCAGGCCTGCCCATTTGCCGGCACGGAAGAGACTGTTGAAGCTGTAGCCCAGCGTGATGTTGTCACACTTGAGGAAAGAGCCGTTCTGCACGTAGCGGTCGGAGAGCACGGAGTAGGTCTCGTCCGATGTCCAACCGGCTGCAAGGGCCGAGATAGGGCGGTTGCTCAGGAACTCGTTGCGGTAGATGGCGGCCGAACCAACGTTGGCAGAGCCGGCCTCCAGGTTGTTGAACACATAGTTGCCGATGCTGGCACGGAGTGAGAAACCGAGGTCCCAGCTCTTGTATTCCAGGCGCGAGCTCAGGCCCATCGTCACCGGAGCCACGGGACTCTTGTAGAAATACTTGTCCTTTTCGGTAATCACACCGTCGCCGTTGCGGTCTACGACCACACCCTCCAGGGGCTTGCCGTCGGCCCCATAAGCCTGCTGGAACACATAATAAGAGAAAGCCGGATGGCCCACGGCGTGTGCCTGGCAGTTGTTTCCGGTACCGGCCGAGATGCCTCCTACGGGGATAAAGTAGTCTTTCACATAGGCTTCGGTCAGCCGAGAGATATTGTTCTGGTTGTAGGTGAAGTTGTAATCGATCATCCAGTTCCAGTCTTTCGTCTGGATAGGATTGAAGTGAATGGCTGCCTCCACACCGGTGTTGGTCATGTCGCCAACGTTCTTTGGCAGGGTGTTTTTAAAGGTAGAGCCTGCACCAACATTCACTGTACTGATGAGGTCTGTGGTCTTGCGGTAGTACCAGTCGATGCTGCCACTGATGCGCTGATTGAGGATTCCCCAGTCCAGACCGATGTTGTAGGTCGTGGTCTTCTCCCAGGTCAGGGCGTGGTTGGTGGCTACCGGGCGTGCCAGCGAGCCGTCACCGTCGATGTCATAATAGGAGGTGGGGTTCACATTCAGGTTGTAAGTGTCGTAGTAGGGATAGTCGCCGATGTCGGTTCCGAGGTTCTGCTGTCCGGTGGTGCCATAGCCAAGGCGTAGCTTCAGGTCGGACAACCAGGAGATGTCGCGGAACTTATTCTCGTCCTTGATGCGCCAACCGAAGGCGAACGACGGGAACACACCCCACTGTTTGTTGTCGTAAGGCTGCAGCCAATTGAAGCGACTTGAGCCGTCGGCACGCACCGTTGCAGTCAGCATATAGCGGCTGTCCATGAGAGTCCAGTTGGCACGACCGAAGAAAGAGAGCAGCTTACTGTGGGTGATAAAGTCGTAAGTCTTGTCGTTGTACTTGGTGCCGGCCTTCGAGGCATCGTTGTAACCGGCGCCATAATAGCCATAATAGTTGTTGTGCTGGCTGCGCCAGAAGCGCTGGAACTCCGAACCCAGCATGATGTCGAAGTGGTTTTTGGCCGGGTCGTTGAAGTCGTGGTAGTACTGCGCATAGGCGCTGGCCGTGAAGTTGCGCTTCAGAATCTTCTCCCATCCGTGGCTGCCGTAGTAGATGTTCTCAGGCGAGGCGGGATCAACGTCGGTCAGCTGCTTGCCCTCGGCAATGTCGTAGCCCACGGTTCCGTGCAGACGCAGGTCTTCAAATCCCTGTATCTGATAGTCCACGTCAAGGTTGGCATTCAGGTCTTTGGAGTGCGCGCGGTCGTTTTTCAGGTTGAGCAGTGCCACGGGATTCTTGGTGGCGTTGTTGTTGTAGGTGTAGGCCCAGTTCTTGTCACCCAGTGGCGTGCCGGGCTGCGTCCACTCATAGTAGCCGCCGAAGTTGCTGTACATGGCATCGCTGCTCCGTACCGGCTTCGTGGGATCCATCCACACGGCTGCGCTGATGGCGTCGGTGTTGGCATATTTCGTGTCGGCATACATGCCTTTCACGTTGATGTTGAACTTCAAGTGGTCGTTGAGCAGACTGGGATTCAGGTTTACGGATGCCGTGTAGCGGTCGAAATCTGAGGTCTTCAGGATGCCCTGCTCACCCGTATAGCCCACTGATACGCGGTAGGGGAGCACTGTGCCGAGCGAGCCCGAAAGCGTCAAGGCATGGTCTTGCGTGATAGCCGTGCGGTAGATTTCCTCCTGCCAGTCGGTGTTTTCCTTGCCCAAAGCGTTCTGTACGGTCTGCTCCTGGGAGGTGCCTTTGTACAGATTGGTCACGAATTTGCGGTACTGATCGCCGTCCATCACGTCGATGGTCTTGCGCTTCATGCTCACTGTGGCACTGCCGTTGTAGCCGATTTGCACCTTCTGTCCCTTGCGGCCTTTCTTGGTGGTAATGATGATGACACCGTTTGAACCGCGGCTTCCGTAGATGGCCGTGGCCGAGGCGTCTTTCAAAATGTTGAAACTCTCGATGTCCTGAGGGTTTACAATAGACAGCGCATTGGACAAACCTTTCACGCCATTGTTGTCCATGGGGATGCCGTCGATAACGATTAGCGGGTCGCTGTCGGCGTTGAGCGAGGCACCGCCACGGATGCGAATGGTTGCCTTGGAGCCGGGGGCGCCGCCCTCCGTAGTGACATTCACACCGGCAATCTTGCCCGAAATCATTTCCTGGGCGTTCACCACGAGACCCTTGTTCTTGCTGTCCGGCTTCAGGGCAGTCACCGATCCCGTGAGGTCTGACTTCTTAACGGCACCGTAACCAATAACTACCACCTCGTTGAGAGACTTCTCTTTGCCCTCTTGCAACGTGATGCTCATGTTGGAAGAAGCCGTTCCTTTGTAGCTTTCGTACCCGATATAGTCCACGGTTACCGTGGCTCCGGAGTTGGCGTTCAGTGTGAAATTACCGTCGATGTCGGTCACCGTCCCGCCCTGTTGTCCGTCTATACGGACCGTGGCGCCGATGACTGGCTCGCCAGTAGCATCCACTACATGTCCTTTGACAACCACTTGCTGACCAAACGCAGTGGCTGCGAGAGCAAGGCCACATGCTAATGTGACGGCTCTGCGAGGCATTGTAATCTTTACCTGCTTCATCATTTTTCGTTTTAAGTTAACCTATAATTTATAAATTGTTTACTCGTCTTTAGGCTCCAACTCCCTTTCCTGTGTGGTAGATAAATCGTTGATAATGGGAATGGTTAGCGGTGCTCGCGGCACACTTTCACGCTGCAAAAATAAGCGTTATTTAATTGCCGTACACTTTTTTTAGCACAAAATTGTCGAAACGGTCGTGCAAACGTTTGCGCAATTCAATGCAAACTTTGTAAAAAACGGTGTACCGTGTTCACGCCAAAATCCTTATTTTTGCAACGAGAAAGGCGCGGTTTGGCCTTTTTGGACGGCCGGCCGCGCTGCAAACGCAGTGATCTGCCCTTTAGACCTAATGTAGAAGATGAAACAATCTGCACCTGTCACGATGAAAGATATAGCCGAGGCACTGGGCGTGTCGGTGGCTACGGTGTCGCGTGCCCTCAAGGACAGTCCGCGCATCAGCGGCACGCAGCGCGAGAAAATAAAGAGGTACGCGCGCGAACATAATTATTATCCCAATGTATTGGCCGAGAGTTTGCGCAACAGCCGCACCAGACCGCTCAAGATCATCGGCGTCATTGTACCCCAGTTTGCACATTTCTACTTTGCCTCAGTGCTTAGTGGCATCGAGCAGGAGGCCGCCTCGCGGGGCTACACCATTATGGTGGGACAGAGTGCCGAACAGTACAACCGCGAGGTGTTGCTCTGCGAGCGGTTCTATGAGCACAAGGTGTGCGGCGTCATTGTTTCCCAAGCCAAGGACACGCAGCAGTACGAACACTTCCAGAAACTCATGGACCACGGCATGCCTCTCGTGTTCTACGACCGCATCTGCACCGGCATCGACTGCAACCGTGTGGTGGTGGACGACTATCAGGGGGCTTTCAACGCCGTGACCCATCTCATCAATACGGGCTGCCGGCGCATTGCTTTCTACGGCTCTCCCATGACTCTCGAAATCTCCAAAAACCGCTACAACGGCTACCGCGACGCCCTGTTGCGCCAAGGCCTGCAGCCCGAGGAGCGGTTCTTCCGCATCTGCGACAACCGGGCCGACGCCGAGGCCATCACGCCCGGCCTGCTCTCACAGGGGGAGATTCCCGACGCTTTCTTCGCCGTGAACGACGATACGGCCATCGGTATTCTCTATACAGCCAAGCGTATGGGCTACCGCGTACCCCAAGACGTCTCCGTCTGCGGCTTCACCAACGGCTACCGCGCCGTGGCCTGCGACCCAATGCTCACCACCGTGGAACAGCGTGGCGTGCGCGTGGGCGAGGAGGCCACCAACATCCTTATCTCCAAAGTGGAGGGAGAAACTCCTCTGAACAAAGTGGAGAAACGCGTGGTGAGGACGCGGCTGGTCATCAGGGGAACAACGAAATAATTCAAAATTCAGAATTCAAAATTCAAAATTACCGTGCGGCATGAAGGAGTTGAACGATAATGTTGTTGTGATGAAGAGTATGGATTTTGCCGTGCGGTGCGTGCGGTTGGCCAAGTATCTGCGCGACACCCACCATGAATACGACCTGGCCAGCCAGATTCTTTGCAGCGGCACGAGCGTTGGCGCGAACGTGCGCGAGGCGTTGCGCGGACAGAGCCGGGCTGACTTTCGCGCCCGGATGAACATCTCTTTGCGTGAGGCCAACGAGTCGCAGTACTGGCTGGACTTGCTGTCTCGCGTGGGACTTATCTCCGAAAGGGAGTATCAAAGTTTGTTTGCCGATTGCACGGAACTGTGCAAACTCCTCATGGCTATCGTGAAGTCCACGGCCCAAAACAATGTGAATGGAACCCCAAAATAGTTAAAAGTCAGGCTGGCAGCCACTCCGTCAGCCTCATCTTATATCATCATGTCAGACCGTATAAAAAGTAAAATCAACCCCCAAACAACGAAAAAACAGGATGTCGTCCAGTACGTCAACGCATGTCAGCCCGCGCATCACCGAATGATTGCCAGTGCATCAACGGATAATTGCCAGTGCATCACCGAATGATTGCCTGTGCATCAACGGATAATTGCCAGCGTATCATCGAATGATAGCCCGCGCATCACCGAATGTTTGTCAGCGTATCACCGCATGATTGCCAGTGCATCAACGGATAATTGCCAGCGTATCAACGGATGACCGCCTACGCGTCAGCCTAATTTTGAATTTTGAATTATGAATTTTGAATTAAAAAACAAGCCCGATTTATCCTTTTGGGGCTTATGGAATCTGAGCTTCGGATTCTTCGGTGTGCAGATTGCTTATGCCCTGCAGAGTGCCAACATCTCGCGGATTTTCGCCACGCTCGGCGCCGATCCCCACAGTCTGAGTTACTTCTGGATACTGCCGCCGCTCATGGGCATACTGGTGCAGCCCATCGTGGGCTCGTGTTCCGACCGCACCTGGACACGTTGGGGCCGCCGTATTCCCTACCTCTTCATCGGTGCAGCCGTGGCTGTACTGGTGATGTGTCTGCTGCCCAACAGTGGCTCTTTCGGCATGGCCGTGTCCACGGCCATGGTTTTTGGGCTCGTCTCGCTCATGTTTCTCGACACCTCCATCAACATGGCCATGCAGCCATTCAAGATGCTTGTAGGCGACATGGTGAACGAGCGGCAGAAGGCCAAGGCCTACAGCATCCAGAGTTTCCTGTGCAATGCAGGGTCGCTCGTGGGCTATGTGTTCCCCTTTGCTTTTGCCTTGCTGGGTATTGCCAACGTGGCTCCCAAGGGCGTGGTGCCCGACTCGGTGATCTACAGCTTCTATGTGGGCGCCGCCATCCTCATTCTTTGCGTCGTCTATACCGTGGTGAAAGTGAAAGAATGGAGTCCGCAGGAGTATGAACAGTACAACGGCAAGAAGACCGACAACGGGGCCTTGGACGACGAGGGCAGCGGCAACTGGCTGGTGCTGCTGCGCCATGCGCCCGCCACGTTCTGGAAAGTAGGCCTCGTGCAGTTCTTCTGCTGGTTTGCTTTTATGTATATGTGGACCTATACCAACGGCACTGTGGCCGCCAACTGCTGGGGCACCACCGATGTGACCAGCAGCGGTTACCAAGAGGCCGGCAACTGGGTGGGCATCCTCTTCGCCGTGCAGGCTATCGGTTCGGTGGTCTGGGCCCCCATCCTGCCCAAGTTCAGCAACCGCAAGATGGCCTATGCCGTGAGTCTGTTGCTGGGTGGCGTGGGCTTCGCGGCCTGTGCCGTGGTGCACGATCCCTACCTGCTCTTCGTGCCTTTCTTGCTCATCGGGGCTGCCTGGGCTGCCATGCTGGCCATGCCTTTCACCTTTGTCACCAATGCCCTGCAGGGTTATGGCCACATGGGTGCCTATCTGGGGCTCTTCAATGGCACCATTTGCATCCCGCAGATTGTGGCTGCAGCCATTGGCGGCACCTTGCTGGCCGTGGTGGGCAGTGTGCAGAGCCACATGATGATTGTGGCCGGCGTGAGCCTTGTGCTCGGTGCCGTTGCCGTGTCGTTCATCCGCGACGGCAAGCAGGCATAGCCCCCGTTTCTCTGCCGCCACGACCCTGCCGTGCGTGCGTGAAGCCATGATGGTTTAGCCGTGGCAACCCTGTCAGAGGGTTGCCACGGCTTTGATTTTTCCCTACCATTGTGCCGTCATTCCCCCATCATTCCCTGGCCCCACTGCGCCAACCCTGCAATCGTCTTTTCATCACGGCGCAACGGCGTTGCGTTTACGCCGTCGTCGCCTCGCGTTTGAGGCTTTTTCACGCCACGTTTACGCCGCCATCGCACTGCGTTTGCGCCGTTGTCGCTGCGGCCCGACGGGGTGGCGGATGGCGTTGCGGGCCCTCGGGGCGCGTTTTCGGGCTGCCGGACTTGGCGGGTTGCCGATTTTTGCCTATTTTTGCAATGGGCTTTAATCCCCCAAATGCTTTGGTTATGACAACGACAATGATTCTTCTCCGGCTGGCCGTGGCCGCCATCTTCGGCGGCCTCATCGGCCTCGAGCGCGACTATCGCTCCAAGGATGCCGGCTTCCGCACTCACGTGCTCGTGGCCCTGGGCAGCGCCCTGTTCATGATTGTGAGCCAGTATGGCTTTGCCGACATCATTGCCCACGGGGCTGTGGGCCGGTTCGATCCCTCGCGCGTGGCCGCCCAGGTGGTCTCGGGCATGGGCTTCCTCGGGGCCGGCTGCATCATCTTGCAGAAGAATGTGGTCAAGGGACTCACCACGGCCGCCGGCTTGTGGGTCACCTCGGCCATCGGTCTGGCCTGCGGTGGAGGCCTCTTCCTGCCCGCCGTGGCCACGGTGGTGCTACTGTTGCTCTGCCTGGAGGTCATCAACAGCAGTCTGCCTAAGATGGGGCGCACGGTCATCACCGTGGGCTTCACGGCCACCAGCAAGATGGCCGTCACCGCCGTGCTCGACCGTCTGCACGGTGAGGACATCGTCCTGGCCGCCTACGAGATGAAGCATGCGCCCACCGCCGAGGGCGATTGCTACAAGGTGACGATGGAAATCAAGGTGCGGCGCGACCGCGACCAGCACCGGCTGCTCAACACTTATCTGGCCCAGTTTGATGACATTTCCATCGACAGCTTTGAGTAACCGCCCGTGGGCGGCCGGTGGTCTGCAGCCGGTTCGCCGGTGTGTGCTGGCCTTGTGGCTGCTGCTGCCGGGGCTGCCCGCCGTGGCTGCGCCCGGCGGCGGCGGCGCGTTGAGCTATGGGCCGGCCCTGTTGCCAGTGGCCGCCACCCTGGTGTTGAAGGCCGGCGGCGTGGAGAGTGCCAGCTCGTGGCGGCGGCTGGGCGTGGATGCGGTAGCCTCGCTGGCCCTCTCGTGTGGCACGGCCTATGCCCTGAAGCGGGCTGTGCGCGAGCGTCGGCCCGACGGGGCCGACCGTCATGCTTTCCCCTCGGGCCATGCCACGCTGGCCTTTGCCGGCGCGGCGGTGCTTGATCGGGAGTTTCGCCACGCCTCGCCGTGGGTTAGCGTGGCGGGCTATGCGCTGGCTGCGGGCGTGGCCGTGGAGCGGGTAACGAGCCGCCGCCACCGCTGGCACGACGTGGCGACAGGGGCCGCCCTCGGCGTGGGGGGTACGTGGCTCGGCTACTGGCTGGGCGACAAGCTCACGGGGGAACACAGCCGTTGGCAGCTGCATGTGGGTGCAAACGAGCTCACCTTGAACCTCGAACTTTGAGCTTTACCCTTTGAAATATGAAGTTCAAAGGACGAGAGTGCAAACGATTGCACGTTCTTTTCCACACTTTGTGCAAAAGGCGGGGAGCGGTGTATGATAGTTTTTGTTATCTTTGAACCAGAAAATATTTAACCTAAACTCTATGAATTTATCATTTCATGTGGATTACCAGACTCGGTTCGGCGAGGAACTCGTGCTGAATCTTGTCAAGCAGGACGGCGTTGCCCAGTACCGTATGAGGACGACCGATGGTAGCCGGTGGAGCTGCCAGCTCACCATGCAGCCCTCGAAAGCGACAATCGACTATTACTATAGCGTGGACTACGCCGGCACACGGGAGCGTCATGAGTGGACCACCGTGATGCACCGGCTGGAGCTCTGTGCGGCCAAGGGCGTGGAATACACCGTCTACGACCACTGGACCGACATTCCCGAAGACTCCTATCTCTACAGTTCGGCCTTCACAGACTGTATCAACCGCCGCGAGACGGGCGCATTGCCCCGCACGGAGTATGGCCGGACGGTGCGCCTTGTGGTGCGCGCCCCTCAGTTGCGCAGCGGCGAGCGGCTGGCCCTGGTGGGCGCGGGTGACTATCTGGGCAACTGGGAATGGGACAAGGCTCTGCCCATGACGGAGCACAATATCAACGAGTGGGCCGTTGATCTGAACGCCGATGCCCTCGACTCCAATGTGGTGGAGTTCAAGTTTGCCGCCCTCGGCAGCGGGCAGGCTTCGGGCCCACTTTGGGAGACGGGGCTGAACCGCACCGTGGAACTGCCCCCGATGACCGACGGGCAAGTGGTGGTTTACCATCTCGACCAGGCCTTCCTGCCCGTCTACAACGTGAAGCTGGCCGGCACGCTGGTGCCTGTATTCTCGCTGCGCTCGCACAGCAGCTTCGGCGTGGGCGACTTCGGCGACCTGCGCCGCATGGTAGACTACGTGGAGCAGAGCGGTCAGCGCGTGCTCCAGGTGCTGCCCATCAACGATACAACCATCACCCATACCTGGACCGACTCCTATCCCTATAGCTGCATCAGCGTGTTTGCCCTGCATCCGCAGTATGTGGATCTGACCCGGCTGCCCGCCCTCAAGGACGAGGGGCAGCGGGCACGGTTCGAGCAGTTGCGCCAGGAGCTCAACGCCCTCGACCAGATAGACTACGAGCGTGTGAACCAGGCCAAGACCGAGTATCTGCGCCTGGTGTTCGAGCAGGAGGGAAAGGCCATGATGGCCTCCAAGGCTTTCCGCGGGTTCTTCAAGGAGGCCGGGCAGTGGCTTGTGCCCTACGCACAGTACAGCATGCTGCGCGATCGCTTCGGCACGGCCGACTTCTCGCAGTGGCCCGACCACCGTACGTGGGACGAGGCCGACCGCCGCGACCTGTCCAACAGCCGTACCAAGGCCTATCGGGAGGTGGAGTTCTGGTACTTTGTGCAGTTCGTTCTGGATAGCCAGTTCCGTGAAGTGCACGACTATGCCCGTCTGCACCGCGTGGTGCTTAAGGGCGACATCCCCATCGGTGTGAACCGCTACAGCTGCGACGTGTGGATGGAACCGAAATATTTCAACCTGAACGGCCAGGCCGGTGCCCCCCCCGACGACTTCTCGGTGAACGGCCAGAACTGGGGCTTCCCCACCTACAATTGGGACGAGATGCTCAAGGACGGCTGTCGGTGGTGGGTGCGCCGCTTCCAGAGCATGGCCCGCTTCTTTGACGCCTACCGCATCGATCACGTGCTGGGCTTCTTCCGCATTTGGCAGATTCCCGGCGATGCCGTGCACGGATTGCTGGGACAGTTTAGCCCCGCACTCGGCATGACGCGCGAGGAAATCGAGGGCTATGGCCTCCTTTTCCAGGAGCACCAGTTCTGTGACCCGTTCATTTCCGACTGGATCGTCGAGCGCGTGTTTGGCGAGCGCGCCGACGAGGTGAAGCAGAAGTACCTCGACCATGCCCACGACGACGTATGGAACATGAAGCCCGAGTATGCCACGCAGCGCAAGGTGGAGCGTGCCTTTGCCGGTGTCACCGCACAGAGCGAGCTCAATCTGCGCGACGGCCTCTATGCTTTAATCTCCAATGTGCTCTTCGTGCGCGACGCCAGGGAGCCCGGCAAGTACCATCCGCGCATCTCGGCACAGTTCGATTTCACCTACGAGGCCCTCTACGACAGCGACAAAGCTGCCTTCAACCGCCTCTACAACGACTATTTCTATCGCCGCAACAACCAGTTCTGGTATCGCGAGGCCATGAAGAAGCTGCCACGACTGGTCGAGGCCACGCGCATGCTTGTGTGTGCCGAGGACCTCGGCATGGTGCCCGACTGCGTGTCATGGGTCATCAATGCCCTGCGCATTCTCTCGCTCGAAATCCAGTCTATGCCCAAGGATCCGCACGTGCGCTTCGGCCATCTCTCGCGCAATCCCTACCGTTCCGTCTGCACATTCTCCACCCACGACATGCCCACCATGCGCCAGTGGTGGGACGAGAATATCGACCGCACGCAGGATTATTACAACTCTATGCTCCATCGCGGCGGTGCAGCCCCGCACCCGTTGCCGGGCTGGCTGGCCCGCGACATCGTGTCGCGGCAGCTCACCTCGCCCTCGATGCTCTGCGTGCTGAGCATTCAGGACTGGCTGGCCGGCGACGAGCGGCTGCGGCTGCCCGACGCCGACGCCGAGCGTATCAACGTTCCCGCCAACCCCAGGCACTACTGGCGCTACCGCATGCACCTCTGCATCGAGGACCTGATGGCCGACGAAGCCTTCATGGAGAGCGTGCGCGAGCTGGTGTACCAGAGCGGGAGGTAATTCAAAATTCAGGATTCAAAATTCAAAATTGTTCTTGCGGGATTTTAAAAAGAAAAGGAATATGCGCTTACATCTGTTCATTGCATCCCTCCTGTGCTCGGCTGCAGCCCTGGGCCAGGAGGTGAGTTCGCCCGACGGCAACGTCAGGCTCAGGTTCTCGCTCACGGCCGCCGGCCAGCCCACCTACGAGATGAGCTACAAGGGCTGGGCCGTGGTGAAGCCCTCGCACCTGGGGCTCGAGCTGGCCAAGGACAGCCATGCCTCCAAGGGCATGCGCGAAACCAGCTTGATGGACGGCTTCACCGAGACGGCCCATCGCACCACAACCTTCGATGAGACGTGGAAACCCGTGTGGGGTGAGACGGCCACCATCCGCAATCACTACAACGAACTGGCCGTGGACTTGGCCCAGCCTTCGTCCAAGCGCACCATGACCATCCGCTTTCGCGTGTACGATGACGGCATGGGGCTGCGCTATGAGTTCCCCCAGCAGGACTCGCTCGTTTACTTTGTCATCAAGGATGAGCACACGCAATTCGCCATGACGGGCGACCATACCGCCTGGTGGCTGCCCGGAGACTACGACACTCAGGAGCAGGAAACCCAGGAAAGCCGCCTCTCGGAGATACGCACCCGCTTCCATGATGCCGTGAATTGGAGCAACTCTTCGGTGTCGGTGTTCTCACCTACCGGCGTGCAGACGTCGCTGCAAATGAAGAGTCGCGATGGCCTTTACATCAATATTCACGAGGCTGCCTGCGTGGACTATGCCACGATGCACCTCAATCTGGACGACAAGAACTTGGTGTTCGACTCGTGGCTCACGCCCGACGCCACCGGCATGAAAGGCTACATGCAGACGCCCTGCCAGACACCCTGGCGCACGGTAATGGTGAGCGACGATGCGCGCGACATGCTTTCGAGCAACCTCATCCTCAATCTTAACGAGCCGTGCAAGATTGAAGACACCAGCTGGATACACCCCACGAAGTACTGTGGCGTGTGGTGGGAGATGATTGTGGGCAAGAGTTCGTGGAACTATACCGACGAGTTCCCCTCCATCAAGCTCGACCAGATAGACTGGAGCAAGGCCAAACCCAACGGCCGCCACGCCGCCAACACGGCCAAAGTGAAGCAGTATATCGACTTTGCTGCCCGGAACGGCTTGCAGCAAGTGCTCGTCGAGGGCTGGAATGTGGGCTGGGAAGACTGGGCTAACCACTGGAAACAGGATGTGTTCGACTTTGTGACGCCCTATCCTGACTTCGACCTTAAGGCGCTGAATGACTATGCCCACAGCAAGGGCGTGAAGCTGATGATGCACCACGAGACCTCGTCGAGCGTGCAAAACTACGAGCGACACATGGAGCGTGCCTACCAGTTGATGAACCGCTACGGCTACGACGCGGTGAAGAGCGGCTATGTGGGCGACATCATCCCGCGCGGCGACCACCACTATTCCCAGTCCATGAACAACCATTATCTCTACTGCGTGAAGGAGGCGGCCCGGCATCACATCATGGTGAACGCCCATGAGGCCACGCGTCCCACGGGTCTTTGCCGCACGTGGCCCAACCTGGTGGGCAACGAAAGCGCCCGCGGCACGGAATATGAAGCCTTTGGCGGCAGCCAGCCCAACCACACGGTCATCCTGCCTTTCACCCGGCTTCAGGGCGGCCCCATGGACTACACGCCCGGCATTCTGGAGACGCAGCTCAAGACTTGGAGCGACAATCCCAACTACGTGCACACCACGCTCGTGGGCCAGCTGGCCCTGTATCTGGTGATGTACAGCCCGTTGCAGATGGCCGCCGACCTGCCCGAGAACTATGCCAAATACGACGATGCCTTCCAGTTCATCCGTGACGTGGCCTGCGACTGGGACGACTCCCGCTATCTGGAAGCCGAGCCTGCGCGCTACATCACGGTGGCACGCAAGGCCAAGGGCACGGACAACTGGTTTGTAGGAGGCAAGTGCGACGAGCACGGCCACCAGAGCACGGTGAAGCTCGACTTCCTCGACAACGGCCGTTGCTACGACTGCACCATCTATGCCGACGCCAAAGGGGCCGACTATGAGAAGAATCCCAAGGCCTATACCATTACTCGCAGGACGGTGAAACACGGCGACGTGCTGAAGCTCACCGAGGCGCGCGGCGGCGGCTTTGCCGTGTCGCTGATGGCGAAGTAACCGTTTGGGCGGTCAAGGCGTTCCTTAATTCCTTAACTCCGTGGCTCTAAAATAATCACAACCCCCATGCAATTGAAGAATATCTTTGTGTCTGCCCTCGCACTTTTAGGCATCCATGGACAGATGGAGGCCGCCCCGTCGACGGGAGGAGAGGGCAAGGATCTGTTTCGAGAGATAGTCTATTCGGCGAAGCAGACCGTCTTCAACCTGAATGCCCCCACGGCGGTGGATGCCGTTACAGGGGCCACACCGCAGTCGGCTGGCCGGCCGCCGTACGTCACCCTGCGCATCTACGACCGGGGAGAGGGCGGCAAGGCCGTGAAGACGGTCAGGATGAAGAAGAGCGGCGACAACCGCTGGACGGCCACTGTGGGCGGAGATCTGAAAGGCAAGTTCTATACTTTCGACACGTCGCACGGCGAGACCGCCGGCGTGTTTGCCCGTGCCGTGGGGGTGAACGGCCGGCGCGGAGCCATCATCGACCTGCGCGACACCGACCCCGACGGCTGGGCACAGGACGTGCGGCCCGCACTGAAGTCGGCCGCCGACTTGGTGATTTACGAAATGCACCACCGCGACTTTTCCATCGACGCCTCGTCGGGGCTGGAGCACAAGGGCAAGTTCTTGGCCCTCACAGAGCCCAGAGCCATCGCCCATCTGCGGGCGCTTGGCGTGAACGCCGTGCACATCCTGCCCTCATTCGACTATGCTTCGGTGGACGAGACGCGGCTCAGCCAGCCGCAATACAACTGGGGCTACGACCCGCTGAACTATAATGTGCCGGAGGGTTCGTACTCCACCGACCCCTATGACCCCGTGGTGCGCATCCGTGAGTTCAAGCAAATGGTGCAGTCCCTGCACCGGGCGGGCATCCGTGTGATACTCGACGTGGTGTACAACCACACGTTCGACATCGACGGCAGCGGTTTCCAACGCACCTGGCCCGACTATTACTATCGCAAGACAGCCGATGGAAAATACTCCGACGGCTCGGGATGCGGCAACGAGACGGCCTCGGAACGGCCGCTGATGCGCGCTTTCATGCTGGAGAGCATGAAGTATTGGGCCACGGAATACCACATTGACGGCTTCCGGGTAGACCTCATGGGTGTGCACGATATAGAGACGATGAACCTCATTCAGCACGAGCTTACAGAGCAGGATCCCACCTTATTTATATATGGCGAGGGCTGGAGCGCGGGCACATGCGCCTATCCTTTGGACAAGTTGGCCGTCAAGGCGCACACCCTGCAGATGCCGGGCATAGCCGCTTTCAGCGACGATATGCGCGATGCCCTGCGCGGCCCGTTCTCCGACGACAGCAAGGGGGCTTTCCTGGCTGGGCTTCCCGGTGAGGAAGAAAGCTTGAAATTCGGCATCGTGGGCGGCATCGCCCATCCGCAGGTAGACATGAGTCGGGTGAACTACGACAAGCAGCCGTGGGCCGCCGAGCCCACGCAGCAGATCAGTTATGTGAGTTGTCACGACGACATGTGCCTTGTAGACCGGCTGCGTGCCTCCATTCCCGGCATTGCACAAGACGAGCTTGTGCGGCTCGACCTGCTGGCCCAGACCGCCGTGTTTACGGCTCAGGGCATTCCGTTCATGCTCTGTGGCGAGGAAATGCTGCGCGACAAGAAAGGCGTGCACAACTCGTTCAACTCGCCCGACTCCATCAATCACCTTGACTGGAACAACCTCACGCGCTATCCGCAGGTGTTCGACTATTACAGCCGGCTCATCCAACTGCGCAAGAATCACCCTGCTTTCCGCTTGGGCACGGCCGAGCGCGTGCGCCGGCACCTCCGATTCTTGGATGCGCAACCCTGTGTAGTGGCCTATGCGCTGGAGAATTTGCAGGGCATTGACGCGTGGAACGACATCATTGTAGTGCTCAATGCCAACCGCCAGCCCACCGTCGTGACCCTGCCGGAAGGCAGTTATACCGTGGTGTGCAGCGACGGACGCATCAACGAGCAGGGCCTACGGACCCTCCCGGGTGGCCGTGTAACCGTTGCCGCACAGTCGGCCTTGATCCTTCACAAGTAATCCGAGGCAAACCGTAACACCCAAAATATCCCTTGAAATGAAGAAACAACTTCTTACGTTGATACTGTTGGCACAGGCCTTTCTGATGAGCGCACAAGTGAAAATAGACCGTATAGACCCTACCGACTGGTATGCCGGCATGAAAGATCCCAGCCTGCAGCTGATGGTTTATGGCCAGAATATTGGGGCGGCCGACGTATCCACCGACTACCCGGGCGTGCGCCTCGACTCGCTTGTGCGCCTCGATTCTCCCAATTATCTGCTCGTTTACCTCAACCTGCAGGGGGCGCAGCCCGGCGAAATGACGCTCAGCTTCAGGCAGGGCAAGCAGAACAAACGCGTGAAATACCTGCTCAAGACCCGCGAAATGGCGGGCGAGAAGCACATGGGATTCACCAACAAGGACGTGCTCTACATGCTCATGCCCGACCGTTTTGCCAATGGCAATCCCAAGAACGACGCTTTCAAGACGATGCAGGACAAGCTGTGCGACCGCCGGGAACCCAGTCTGCGCCATGGCGGCGACCTGGAGGGCATCCGCCGGCACCTCGGTTATTTCAACGAATTGGGGGTCACGGCCCTGTGGCTCACCCCCGTGTTGGAGAATGACCGCCCGGCCGACGAGGGCAAGTACAGCACTTATCATGGTTATGCCACGACCGACTACTATCGCGTGGACCCGCGCTTCGGCACCAATGAAGACTATCTTCAGCTCGTGGATGAGGCCCACCAGCGGGGGCTCAAAGTGGTGATGGACATGATTTTCAACCATTGCGGCGACTTCCATCCGTGGAACAAAGACGTGCCTTCAGCCGATTGGTTCAATCATCCGGGCTACGGATTGCAGACCAGTTACAAGCTCACGCCCGTGTTCGACCCCTATGCTTCGCAGGTGGACAAGGATGAAACCATGGGCGGATGGTTCGTCTCTTCCATGCCCGACCTGAACCAACGCAATCCCCATGTGATGAAATACCTCATTCAAAACTCCATGTGGTGGATCGAAACGGTGGGCATCGACGGCATCCGCATGGACACCTATCCCTATGCCGACCGCGAGGGCATGGCCCGGTGGATGGAAGCACTCGACCGCGAATACCCCAACTTCAACACCGTGGGCGAGATTTGGGTGACGGAACCCGCCTATACAGCCACCTGGCAGAAAGGATCGAGGCTCTCGGATTCCAACAGTTATCTGAAGACAGTCATGGACTTTGCCCTCTACGATCGCCTGAATCAGGCCAAGAACGAGGAGACCGACGACTGGTGGAAAGGGCTCAACCGCATCTACAACGTGCTGTGCTACGACTACGTGTATGCCAACCCGCGGAGTGTGATGGCGTTCATCGACAACCACGACACCGACCGTTTCCTGGGCAATAGCAAGGACTCCACGGCTCTGAAACAGGCTCTTGCCCTGCTGTTCACCATCAATCGCATTCCCCAACTCTACTACGGCACGGAGATATTGATGAACGGAACCAAGGAGGCGAGCGACGGCAACGTGCGCAAGGACTTCCCCGGCGGGTTCCCCGGAGACGCCCGCGACTGCTTCACCCCGGCCGGACGCACGCGTGAGGAGCAGTCCATGTTTGCGTGGTTGAGCCGGCTTCTCCACTGGCGGCAGGGCAATGCTGTCATCACCGAGGGCACGCAGACGCAGTTTATCCCTTGGAAAGGCGTCTATGTCATAGCCCGTCGGCATGCGGGGCACACGGTGCTCACCGTCCTCAACGGCAAGCACGGCGAAGCCTCGATGGCTGTTCGACGTTATGCCGAGGTGATAGGCAGCCACACCCAGGCCACCGACGTGCTGACCGGAAAGCGTGTTGACCTGACCAAGGACATCCCCTTGGCCGGCCGCGAAACGCTGATACTGGAATACTAAGTCTTTCCACGGTCCTGTTTAAAGGCAAGGGCCTTGTTGCCATAACCGGCGACAAGGCCTTTATCGTCTTAAAATTAAGGGTAAATCATTGCTTGGGCAAAAAAAATCAAGTACCTTTGCATCATAGTATCACACCTTAATTATTAAACAGGAAGATTATGATTCTTTTCTTTAAGACTCCTAAGGAGAACATCATTGCCACTGAAATGGACCATCGGCCCAGTGAGCAGGAGACAAAAGAACTGTGCTGGCTCTATGGCGATGCCGAGCCATTGAGGGCCGAGAAGCTGGAAGGCTTCTTTGTTGGACCGCGTCGCGAGATGATCACTCCATGGAGTACGAATGCCGTTGAGATAACCCAGAACATGAGTCTCAATGGCATTTTGCGTATAGAAGAGTTCTTCCCGGTGAAGAGTGAGGCGGCCGACCACGACCCGATGCTCCAGCGCATGTACCGCGGTCTGGACCAGAACGTCTTCACGGTGAACCATGAACCGGAGCCCATCAGGCACGTGGACGACCTGGAGAAGTTCAACGAGGAGGAGGGTTTGGCCTTGAGTCCTGAAGAAATAGAATACCTGTACAAGATTGAGAAAGCAAACGGCCGCCCGCTTACCGACTCGGAAATTTTCGGCTTTGCCCAAATCAACTCCGAGCATTGCCGCCACAAAATCTTCGGCGGAACGTTCATTATCGACGGCGAGGAGCGCGAGTCGAGTCTCTTTGCACTGATTAAGAAGACCACAAAAGAGAATCCCGGCAAGATACTTTCGGCTTACAAGGACAACGTTGCCTTTGCGCAGGGCCCGGTGGTGGAGCAGTTTGCACCCGAGGATCAGAGCACAAGCGACTGGTTCCGCGTGAAGCCCATTGAGAGTGTAGTCTCTCTGAAAGCCGAGACCCACAACTTCCCGACGACCGTCGAGCCGTTCAACGGCGCTGCTACAGGCACGGGCGGCGAGATACGCGACCGCATGGGCGGTGGCGTGGGCAGCTGGCCCATTGCCGGAACGGCCGTGTACATGACGAGCTACCCCCGCAGTCTCTCCACCGGCACCCCCTCCGCTGACGCCGCTCCGATGGGAGAGGGTAGCGGGCATGCCGATACAACAGCACGGCGTGCGTGGGTAGACAGCATCCCGGAACGCCCTTGGCTCTACCAAACACCCGACCAAATCCTCATCAAGGCCTCGAACGGCGCCAGTGATTTCGGCAACAAGTTCGGCCAGCCGCTGATTGTCGGCTCAGTGTTGACCTTTGAATACCAGACCTCATCCGCCGACACCGCAACACGCCCGGACGGCACTCCCCTCCCGTCGGAGGGGTCGGGGGCTGCCCCGCAGGTCTATGGCTACGACAAAGTCATCATGCTGGCAGGCGGCGTGGGCTATGGTAAGAAGCGCGACTGCCTGAAGAAAGAGCCCCGGCCGGGCAACGAAATTGTGGTCGTGGGCGGCGACAACTACCGCATCGGACTGGGCGGCGGCTCGGTGTCGAGCGTGGACACCGGCCGCTACACCAGCGGCATCGAGCTGAATGCCGTGCAGCGAGCCAACCCCGAAATGCAGAAACGCGCCTACAATCTGGTGCGCGCCTTGGTCGAAGAAGACGTGAATCCCGTGGTCTCCATCCACGACCACGGCTCTGCCGGCCACCTGAACTGCCTCTCCGAACTGGTGGAGGAGTGTGGCGGCGAGATAGACATGACCAGGCTGCCCATCGGCGACAAGACCTTGAGTGCCAAGGAAATCATCGCCAATGAGAGCCAGGAGCGCATGGGATTGCTCATTGACGAGAAGCATCTCGACCATGTGAAGCGCATCGCCGAGCGTGAGCGTGCCCCACTGTATGTGGTGGGCCGCACCACGGGCGACGCCCACTTCAGCTTCAGGCAGGGCGACGGCGTGAAGCCTTTCGACCTCGACGTGGCCCAGATGTTTGGCCATTCGCCCAAGACGGTGATGCGCGACGAGACCGTGGTGCGCCACTACGAGGATGCCGTCTACTCGGTGGAGCATCTGGACGAATACCTCAACAACGTGTTGCAACTGGAAGCAGTGGCCTGTAAGGACTGGCTCACCAACAAGGTGGACCGCTCGGTGACGGGCAAGGTGGCCCGCCAGCAGACGCAGGGGCAGGTGCAACTGCCGCTGAGCGACTGCGGCGTCGTGGCGCTCGACTACCGTGGTGAGAAAGGCATTGCCACGGCCTTGGGCCATGCCCCCCAGGCCGGCATGGCCGATCCGGCCGCCGGAAGCGTGCTGAGCGTGGCCGAGAGCCTCACCAATATCGTGTGGGCACCCGTGGCAACAGACGTGAATCATCCCTACCCCGTGCAGAACTTGAACCTCTCGGCCAACTGGATGTGGCCCTGCCGCAGCCAGAAAGGCGAGGACGCCCGCCTCTACACGGCCGTCGAGGCCCTGAGCGACTTCTGCTGTAGCCTGGGTCTGAACGTGCCCACGGGCAAGGACTCGCTCTCGTTGAGCCAGCAATATCCCGACGGGCGCAAGGTTATTGCGCCGGGCACGGTCATTGTGACGAGCGGCGCCGAGGTGAGCGACGTGAAGCAAACCGTGAGTCCTGTGATGGTGAACGACAAGAATTCCTCGCTCTACTATATCGACTTCAGCTTCGACGGGCTCCGTCTGGGCGGTTCGGCCTTGGCCCAGACGCTGGGCAAGATAGGCAGCGACGTGCCCACGGTGAAGAACCCGGAGTACTTCGCCGACTGCTTCAACGCCGTGCAGGAACTCATCAAAAAGGGATGGATCATGGCCGGACACGACATATCGGCAGGCGGTCTCATCACCACGTTGCTGGAGATGACGTTTGCCAATGTCGAGGGCGGCATGCACGTAAACCTGCACGATGTAGCCCCCGAGAGCGGAGACGACGTGGTGAAAATGCTCTTTGCCGAGAACCCGGGCGTGGTCATTCAGGTGAGCGACCAGCACAAGAAAGACCTGCGTGAATACTTTGAAGCCAACGGCATCGGCTATGCCAAGATAGCCTATCCCACGCCCGCCGAGCGCAAGATCGTGGTGGTGAAGGGCGACTTCCACCATGAGTTCGACATCGACGCCCTGCGCGACACGTGGTACAAGACCTCCTATCTGCTCGACCGCAACCAGAGCCGGAACGGCATGGCACGCAAGCGTTGGCTCAACTACAAGAAGCAGCCGCTGGAGATGAAGTTCGCCGACGGCTTCCAAGGAACCTTTGTTTCGCTCGGCCTGAACCCCGACCGGTGGAAAGAAGAGGGGAAGAATTCAAAATTCAAAATTCAAAATTCAAAATTCACAGACTACAGTTTACAGTTCACAGACCATAGTTCACAGCTCAAAGACTACGGTTCACAGCCCGAAGACCAAAGGCCTTGTGCCGCCATCATCCGTGAAAAGGGAACGAATGGCGAGCGTGAGATGGCCTATGCACTGTGGTTGGCCGGCTTTGAAGTCAAGGATGTGATGATGACCGACCTGATAAGCGGCCGCGAAACACTGGACGAGGTGAACATGATTGTGTTCTGCGGCGGCTTCTCCAACTCCGATGTGCTCGGCTCTGCCAAGGGATGGGCGGGCGCTTTCCTCTTCAATCCCAAGGCCAAGGAGGCGCTCGACCGCTTCTATGCCCGCCCGGACACGCTGTCGCTCGGTATCTGCAACGGGTGCCAACTCATGGTGGAGCTCAACCTTATCAATCCTGAACACAAGCACCGCTCGCACCTGACGCACAACCAGAGCCGGAAATTCGAGAGCCAGTTCCTCAGCCTTTCCATCCCCCGGAACGAGAGCGTCATGCTGGGAAGTCTGGGCGGCAGCAAGCTCGGCATCTGGGTGGCCCACGGCGAGGGCCGTTTCTACCTGCCCGAACCCGAGGACCATTACAACGTCGTGGCCAAGTACAACTATGCCGAATATCCCGGCAACCCCAATGGCAGCGACTACAACGTGGCCGCCATCTGCTCGGCCGACGGCCGCCATCTGGCCATGATGCCGCACCCCGAGCGGTCTGTCTTCCCCTGGCAGAACGCCTGGTACCCGGTCGGCCGCCGTGCCGACGAGCTGACACCGTGGATGGAAGCCTTTGTCAACGCCCGCAAGTGGGTGGAGGAAAGGCTCGAAAAATAATTCGATGAGGGAGTTAGGGAGTTAAGGAGTGATGGAGTTAAGACAATAGGCTATTGGGACATTTTCTTCCCTCCAACCATTTGTCTTAACTCCATTACTCCTTAACTCCATCACTCCAATAATCCCCAACGCATGTACAGAACCCTTTTCACCACCTTTTTCAAGATTGGCGCATTCACCCTTGGGGGAGGATACGCCATGATTCCGATTATCGAAAGCGAGGTCGTGAACAAGAACCGGTGGATTGGCAAGGACGAGTTCATCGACCTGATAGCCATTGCCCAGAGCTGTCCAGGCGTGTTTGCCATCAACCTCGCCACCTTTATCGGCTACAGGCTGCGCGGCCATCGCGGGGCGGTGTGCACCACGGTGGGCACCGCGCTGCCGTCGTTTCTCATCATCTTGATGATTGCCATCGCCTTCCATCAGTTCATGGACGTGGGGTGGGTGGCCGCCATGTTCAGGGGCATCAGGCCCGCCGTGGTGGCCCTCATCGCCGTGCCCACGTTCAGTCTGGCCAAAAGCGCACGCATCAATCTGGCCAACTGCTGGATTCCCGTGGCCTCGGCCCTGCTCATCTGGGCCTTTGGCGTGAACCCCATCTGGATTATCATTGCCGCCGGCGTGGGCGGCTACGTATACGGGAGGATGGCCTTATGATCTTCGTCCAGCTGTTCGTCACGTTCTTTGAGATAGGCCTTTTCGGCTTCGGCGGCGGCTACGGCATGCTGTCGCTCATCCAGACCGAGACCGTGGTGCGCCACCACTGGCTCTCCACGGCCGAGTTCACCAACATCGTGGCCATCTCGCAGATGACGCCGGGGCCCATTGGCATCAACTCGGCCACCTACTGCGGCTACACCGCCGTGCACAATGCCGGCTACGGTTTGTGGCTCTCTTGCCTCGGTTCGGTCACGGCCACGTTTGCCCTTGTGCTGCCCTCGTTCTTGCTGATGATACTCATCAGCAAGATGTTCATGAAGTACACGAAGACCGCCGCCGTGCAGCACGTCTTTGCCGGACTGCGTCCTGCCGTCGTGGGGTTGCTGGCCGCCGCCACGCTGCTGCTTTGCAACGACGAGAACTTCTCCAGCCCGAGCGTCAGCCCCTGGCAGTTCGGCATCAGCCTTGCACTCTTCGCCGCCACCTTTGTGGGCACGATGTGGTTCAAGGTCAACCCCATCCGCATGATTTGCTATGCGGCGCTGGCCGGTCTGTTGCTGCTCTATTGAGGGCACGGCCGCACCCCGTTTTGATTCATTTTAACCCCTCACCACTTATGAAACGACCCCTCTTGGCCTTGACGCTTTGCACCGCGCTCTCTGCTGTTGCGGCGCAGGCCCAGCCCGCCGACCCCGCGCCCGCCGCGCCCCTGCGCCCCGTGACTTTCACCACCGACACGCCTTTCGTACACGACCCCGTGCTGGCCTTTGAAGACGGACGCTGTTATCTCTTCTGCACGGGCACGAACATCGGCGCCTTGACCTCGGCCGACCGCCGCACTTGGCACGTGCAGCGCGACGGCGTGCTCCGCGACATTCCGCAGTGGACGCGCGACAGCGTGCCCGGATTCGACCGCCACGTCTGGGCCCCCGACGTCATTCGCTGGCACGGCCGCTGGTGGATGGCCTACAGTTGCTCCACGTTTGGCAGGAACACCTCGGCCATTGGGCTGCTCTCGGCCACGTCGCTGGCCGCTGCCGACTGGCACGACGGTGGCTGCCTGGTGGCCAGCCGCGAGGGCCGCGACAACTGGAACGCCATCGACCCCAACTTCATTGTTGACGACGACGACCGCTTGTGGATGGCGTGGGGCTCGTTCTGGGACGGCATTCAGCTGGCTCCCCTCACGGAGGCTACGGCCCCCGACGGCCGCCTGACGCTGCGCCTGGCCGCCCCGCCACAGACCATAGCGCGCCGCTACGCTCCGGGAGCGCCCTACCAGCAGGAGAATCCCACGTCGCGCCATGCCGGCACCAACGCCATCGAGGCCCCGTTCATCTTCCGCCACGGCTGCTACTACTATCTCTTTGTGAGCTGGGACTACTGCTGCCGCGGCAGCCAGAGCACCTACCGCGTGGCCGTGGGCCGCAGCCGGCATGTGGCCGGACCCTACGTGGACCGCCAAGGGCGGCCCATGACCGAGGGTGGCGGCACTGAGGTGTTCGGGGGCGACGGCCGCGTGTTCGAGGCCGCCGGTCACTGCGCCGCCTATGCGCTGCCCGCCGCTGGGGGCGTGAAAGGCGCCGACCTCTTCGTCTGCCACGGCTACTCCATCCCGCTGCAAGGCCAGTCGGTGCTGGTGCAGCGTGCCATCAAATGGAAGAAAGGCTGGCCTGTCCTGTCGGTGGAACCAGCCTCTCCACAGGCCCGTTGACGGGCTCGCCTTGGGCTCTTTTGCTGTCTTTTTCCGTTCAGGCCGCTTGGCTTGCGCCGTTTTCGCCTCGCGTTTGCGCCGTCATCGCCCCGCGTTTACGGCGCGATCGCGTGGCGTTTACGCCGTTGTCGCGCGGCGTTTGCACCGCAATCGCGCCGCCTCCGCGGCATGCAGCCGGCGGGTTGGCGAAGTCGGGGAGAGTGAACGATGCGTTGTTTATTGCCCTGTGTTGTGATAAAATGTAACCCAAAAGGCTTGTTTGTGAACGAAAAGTCGTAACTTTGGCCGTGAAAACCTAAGTGCAACCATTCATGAAGAATGGTTTTCGGCCGTTGTTTCCCTCGTTGCCCCCGGCTCGGCCACCCGGCCCGGCCGATAAGGACGCAGCCCGCCGAAAGCGGTTAAATAAACCTAACGCAATGCAACAATCCGGCGGCTGGGCCGTCTAAAGGGTAACTGGCAATGGGAGAAGCCCGCCACCCTATGGTAAAATCACAACTAAAAATGAGAACAATATGAAAAAGAACATCTTAGTGCTGACCCTGCTGGCAGGTGCGCTGCTCGTTACGGGCTGCGCCAGCAAGAAGGAATTGCAGAATTGCCAGAACGAGAATCGTGAGCTCACGGCCAACTATCAGGACGCCAAGGAGCAGCTGGCCGCCTCACAGGCCCGTGCGGCCTCGTTGCAAGAGCAGCTGGCCCAGCAGAAGACCGACTATGCGGCCCTGCAGCGCAGCCTGGACAAGAGCCTGGCCAATACGAGCGACAACAACGTGAACATTTCCAAACTCGTCGACCAAATCAACGAGTCGAACCAGTACATACGCCATCTGGTGGAGGTGAAGAGCAAGAGCGACTCGCTCAATATGGTGCTCACCAACAACCTGACACGCTCTCTGAGCAAGGAGGAAATGAAGGAAGTGGACGTCCAAGTGCTCAAAGGCGTGGTCTATATTTCGCTTGCCGACAACATGCTTTACAAGAGCGGAAGCTACGAAATCAACGACCGGGCCGAGGAAACGTTGAGTAAAATTGCCAAGATTATCACCGACTACAAGGACTACGACGTGCTCATCGAGGGCAATACCGACAATGTACCCATCAACACCGACGCGGCCTCGATGCGCAACATCCGCAACAACTGGGACCTTTCGGCCCTGCGCGCCTCCAGTGTGGTGCAGTATCTCATCGACCGCTTCGGCGTGGCTCCCAAGCGGCTCACGGCCGGTGGACGCGGCGAATTCAACCCCGTGGCCTCCAACGACACCGAGGTGGGCAAGCAGCGCAACCGCCGCACGCAAATTATCATCACGCCGAAGCTCGACCAGTTTATGGACCTCATCGACAAGGCACCCGAAGACAGCAACAAGTAACGGCGTGTGTGTCAAGACAAATGACTGGGTTTGACGCGTAGGAGCACACCCCGTGGGTATCCGTGGGCTTTGTTCGGCTTTCGGTCTTATGGGACGCATGCTTCTGCGTTGCGGCAACAACCCGGCGTTTTGGCACACTCGTTCATTGAAAAAGACAGGTTATGGAGAAAATCAAGATGACGACCCCGCTGGTCGAAATGGACGGCGACGAGATGACTCGAATCCTTTGGCAGATGATTAAGGACGAGCTCATCCTGCCCTTTGTCGACCTCAAGACGGAATATTATGACCTCGGTCTGCCCAACCGCGACCGTACAAACGACCAGGTGACCGTCGACTCGGCCCGTGCTGCATGCAAGTATGGCGTGGCCGTGAAGTGTGCCACCATCACGCCCAACGCCCAGCGCATGGACGAATACCACCTGCACCACATGTGGAAGAGCCCCAACGGCACCATCCGTTCCATCATGGACGGCACGGTGTTTCGCGCTCCCATCACCATCCCGAGCATACGGCCCGTGGTGCGCAACTGGGAGAAGCCCATCACCATTGCCCGTCATGCCTACGGCGATGTGTACAAGAGCGTGGAGCTGAAAGTGGACGAACCCGGCACGGCGCGGCTGGTGTTCGAGGGCCGGAGCGGCCGCAGACAGGAGGTGGAGATACACGAATTTGAGGGCTCCGGCGTGTTGCAGGGCATGCACAACACCGACAAAAGCATCCGTTCGTTTGCCCACAGCTGCTTCAAGTTTGCCGTAGACACGCGGCAAGACCTGTGGTTTGCCACCAAGGACACCATATCGAAGACCTACGACGCCCGCTTCCGCGAGATCTTTGAAGAGGTGTACGAGCAGGACTACAAGGAGCAGTTTGCCCGGCTCGGCATCGAATACTTCTACACTTTGATAGACGATGCCGTGGCGCGCGTCGTGCGGTCGAAGGGCGGTTTCATCTGGGCCTGCAAGAATTACGACGGCGATGTGATGAGCGACATGCTCTCCACGGCCTTCGGCTCGCTGGCCATGATGACGTCGGTGCTCGTCTCGCCCGACGGCAACTATGAGTTCGAGGCGGCCCACGGCACCGTGACCCGTCACTATTACCGCTATCTCAAGGGCGAGGAAACCTCGACCAACCCCATGGCTACCATCTTTGCATGGAGCGGTGCCCTGCGCAAACGCGGCGAGCTGGACGGTCTGCCGGCCCTCGTGCACTTTGCCGACCGGCTGGAGGCGGCCTGTCTTGACACGCTCAATGCCGGCATTGCCACCAAAGACCTCGTGGGGCTCATGGAGGGTGTGGAGCCCCGGGCCGTGAATTCGGCCGGCTTCATAGCGGCCATCCGTGAGCGGATTGTGCTCTGACAAGAAAGTCGTGAGGGGAGTCGCATGGTGTGGCTCCCCTCGCGACTTGATGTACGGTAGAAGTCTGTGAGCGTAGAAGAAGTGAGGACCGGCCGCACTTCTTCTGCTATGGTTGGGTGGGCGCGGATGCCATACGGCCGGTTACCGCTGTGGGCTGGCCGGTTGTGACGACTCAGGAGCCTTGGGATAGACGTAGGGGAAGGAGTCTAAGGAGACCACGCGGCCGTCGCGGAAACCGATGAGCACCACGTCGTAGTCGCCGCTGAGGTTCACGTTCTTGTGGTATTCCCACTGTTCGATGCCGTTCTCCATGAAGCGCCGGTACTTGGGTTCGCCTTTCATCACGGAGAGAACTTGCTGCTGAGTCTGGCCCTGATGTATCTTGCTGATTGCTTTCAGCTGCCCGCTCATCCCAAGGGCGGCACATGACGACAGCAGCAGGGGGAAGAGAAAGAGCTGCAGTCCGCGCAAAATGTTTTTCTTGTTCATGGCTGTTTATTGTTGTGTTTAATCTTTTTCTAACCCGTAAGCCCGCCGAAAACCTCATTCTATGGCCTTGGCATGCTCTGTAGTCTGCGGCCGGGGTTTCACCTTGAACTTGTCGAATCCCTCGCCGTAGACGCCGATCACGTTGGTTTGCGTGACAAAAGCCTTGGGGTCTATCTCGTTGATGATGGAGAAGATGATGCTGCTCTCGCGGCGCATGGCCATGATGAAGAGCATCTTCACGCCGTGCCCCGTGTAGAAGCCGTGGGCCTCGATGATGGTTGCGCCGCGGTGGGGATAGACGGCAATGCGCGAGGCGATCTCCTGATACTTGTCCGAGATGATGAAAAACTGTACGCTGCGGTGGGTGGACTGCACCACTTGGTCCACGCAGAAACTCGTCACCCAGAGCACGACATAGCCGTAGATGACCTTTTCCCAGTCGTGAAATACCAGGTAGGACGAGGAAATGATGAAGATGTCGCAAATCATAATGACACGGCCCAGCGAGATGTCGCGGTACTTGTTCACGATGGCCGCCACGATGTCGGTGCCTCCGGTGGATCCGTGGAACGAGAAGCCCAGTCCCACGCCCGAGCCGCAGAAGATGGCTCCAATGATGCTGGCCATGAAGGGTTGGTCGTGAAGCAGGCGCATGTCCGCGCCGTGTTGCCGTGTCAGAACGGTCATGGTGGTCAGTGCAATGACGGCATAGATGGTCTTGATACAGAATTTGAAGCCCAGAATGCGCAGGGCCGCCACCAGCAGCACGGCGTTGATGGCAAAGTAAGTGTACTGAACGGGAATGCCTGTGCCCCAAAATACAACCGAGGCAATGCCCGGAACGCCCCCTGTGGTGATGCTGTTGGGCAGCAGAAAGATGTTCCACCCGATGCAGTAGGAGAGCATTCCGATGAGGATCATCACGTAGTCGCGAATTTCATTCACTAACGTTGTCTTCTTGAAATTCATGGTGTTTGGTTTAAATGCAGTCTGTTTTTTCTTCCCGTCACCTTGATGACGGTCTCCCAATGCTCGGTAGCTAAATCCCCAGGCCGCCGGAGAAGCTCAAGTCCTGCGACTTGCCTTGCAGGACAAGAGAGCCAGGCGGCACGCTGTGGGTGAGCCAGACGTTGCCGCCCACCACCGTGTCGTGCCCAATGGTAATGCGTCCCAGCAGGGTGGAATTGGAGTAGACGGTCACACGGTCTTCGATGATGGGGTGGCGTGGAACCGAGAGTCGGGCCATGTTGCGGCCGGCCGGCTGGGGTCGGTCGGGGTGTCCGGCGCCAAGAGTCACGCCCTGAAACAGGCGTACATGGTTGCCAATGACACTGGTCTCGCCGATAACCACGCCTGTGCCGTGGTCGATGGAGAAGTGAGTGCCTATCCGGGCTCCCGGGTGGATGTCGATGCCGGTCAGGGCATGGGCCTGTTCGGTGATGATTCGCGGGATGACGGGAATCCCCATTTCGTACAGTTCGTGGGCCACCCGGTAGTGGATCATGGCCAGAATGACCGGATAGGAGAAAATCACTTCACTGTAGGAGCGGGCCGCTGGGTCGTCGGCAAAGACGGCTTCTACGTCGGTGTAGAGCATGTTTTTAAGTTCGGGCAGCCGATCTATGAACTGTTGGGTCAGCCGGTCGCCCTCTTTTTTGGCCTGCTGCGTGTCGTGCTGGTTGAAGAGCAGGGCCAAGGAGGTCTGTTGTTTCAGCAGACAAACGAGACGTTCCATGTTCACGCCGATGTGGTATGAACGGATGTCGCTGTCGATTTGTCGCTTGTCAAAGAATCCGGGAAACACCATCATCTTCACCAGCGACACGATTTCGCCCAATGTTTCGACCGATGGCAGCTGGGCCTCATGGTCGGGGAGCATTCGTGCTTCGGCATCCGTCACTTGAGTGAGCAGGGCCACATTCTTTTGGAACACCTCGTCGTTCATTTCGGTTGATTGGTTTTACGGCGCAAAGATAATACTTTTTTCTTTGAACATGGAACAATGTCCATCGAACTTTATAATGCTGATACAGGAAAAACAAGACGGAGCAGTTTGCCATAGAGTATGGTGTTCGTAGTTAGATAAGGTGGTGAAGCCAAGAGTCGGTTGCTGTGCTTTGGAGATCATTGAGGGTGATGCTCGCCTCGATCGCCGCTTTTTCTCGCGCATATATATAATAATGTGAGTTCTGTTTTTGTGTCCTTGTTTTGTCCGTTAAAGCGAAAAATTCGTTTTTCATCTGTATTTTTTTGTGGGATTGTTTGGTTGTTTTGGTTGCAATGTCTACCTTTGCACTCGCTTTCCGCCTGTGTGGCGGTTTGCGTTTAGGAAAGAGTTCTTTGAAAGTATTTACATAGACAGAGTAGTAGTACAAGAAGCAAGTCCCCGTTCCTGTTTTTATTGGGTTTCGGGGAATTGGGTATGAATGAGAACCGTCCGATTCATTTTGGATGAGATTCACAGGTTTTACTTGAACTTCGATACATTTTCAGGCGTTCTGTGACAGGCAAGACGTCGTGCTTTCATTTGCCGTGGGGCATTGGCCTTGTGGTGATTGTAGGCACGTACAATGTTATATTTTACCATGGAGAGTTTGATCCTGGCTCAGGATGAACGCTGGCTACAGGCTTAACACATGCAAGTCGAGGGGCAGCATGGCGGATGCTTGCATCTGCCGATGGCGACCGGCGCACGGGTGAGTAACGCGTATCCAACCTACCTTCAAGCAGGGGACAATCCGTAGAAATGCGGTCTGATACCCTATGTATTCCAACGAGGTCCTCCGTGTTGGAAGAAAGGTTTATCCGCTTGTTGATGGGGATGCGTCCGATTAGCTTGTTGGCGGGGCAACGGCCCACCAAGGCAACGATCGGTAGGGGTTCTGAGAGGAAGGTCCCCCACACTGGAACTGAGACACGGTCCAGACTCCTACGGGAGGCAGCAGTGAGGAATATTGGTCAATGGGCGTAAGCCTGAACCAGCCAAGTAGCGTGCAGGATGACGGCCCTATGGGTTGTAAACTGCTTTTATACGGGGATAAAGTGCGCCACGTGTGGTGTTTTGCAGGTACCGTATGAATAAGGACCGGCTAATTCCGTGCCAGCAGCCGCGGTAATACGGAAGGTCCGGGCGTTATCCGGATTTATTGGGTTTAAAGGGAGCGTAGGCCGCATGTCAAGCGTGTTGTGAAATGCAGGTGCTCAACACCTGGATTGCAGCGCGAACTGTCGTGCTTGAGTGTGCGCAACGTTGGCGGAATTCGTCGTGTAGCGGTGAAATGCTTAGATATGACGAGGAACCCCGATTGCGAAGGCAGCTGACGGGAGCATAACTGACGCTGAAGCTCGAAGGTGCGGGTATCGAACAGGATTAGATACCCTGGTAGTCCGCACGGTAAACGATGGATGCCCGCCGTCCGCCCTTTTATTGGGCGTGTGGCCAAGCGAAAGCATTAAGCATCCCACCTGGGGAGTACGCCGGCAACGGTGAAACTCAAAGGAATTGACGGGGGCCCGCACAAGCGGAGGAACATGTGGTTTAATTCGATGATACGCGAGGAACCTTACCCGGGCTTGAATTGCAGAGGAACGATCCAGAGATGGTGAGGCCCTTCGGGGCTTCTGCGAAGGTGCTGCATGGTTGTCGTCAGCTCGTGCCGTGAGGTGTCGGCTCAAGTGCCATAACGAGCGCAACCCCTCTCCGCAGTTGCCATCGGGTCATGCCGGGCACTCTGTGGACACTGCCGCCGCAAGGTGTGAGGAAGGTGGGGATGACGTCAAATCAGCACGGCCCTTACGTCCGGGGCTACACACGTGTTACAATGGGGGGCACAGCAAGCCGGCCGCGTGCAAACGCGGTCCAATCCTGAAATCCCCCCTCAGTTCGGACTGGGGTCTGCAACCCGACCCCACGAAGCTGGATTCGCTAGTAATCGCGCATCAGCCATGGCGCGGTGAATACGTTCCCGGGCCTTGTACACACCGCCCGTCAAGCCATGAAAGCCGGGGGTGCCTGAAGTCCGTGACCGGAAGGATCGGCCTAGGGCAAAACTGGTGATTGGGGCTAAGTCGTAACAAGGTAGCCGTACCGGAAGGTGCGGCTGGAACACCTCCTTTCTGGAGCTGTCGCCTGTGAGGTGTGCGTTGTGATGAAAGGTATTGCCTTAAGGCATGTGTGCCCCTCTGGGGCGTGTATGCCTTGTGTTTCTGAAAGGATGATGCCGTCCGGCCCGTGTGGCCGTATGGCAGTGACGGTTCGTCCAGCCGTTCCCAATCTTCTTGCTGCTGCTGCCCTGTTTTTGACAAGCAAGGGAAGAAGGAAGCCGGGCTGCCTCCGGTCCCCGTTTTTTGACAAGGGCCGGTGGGGCGCTAGAGAGTCCTATAGCTCAGTTGGTCAGAGCGCCACACTGATAATGTGGAGGTCGGCAGTTCAAGTCTGCCTGGGACTACTTTTGCAATTCAGGATTCAGGATTCAAAATTCAAGATTGCCGTCCGGCGAGGGCGTGCGGTTGGGAAGATGACGATGTTTTTTGTATTGTACGCTCCCTGTGGTTCCCGGTTCGGAATGCCGCCGGCTTGACATTGACATCCGTCGGTGCAGGTCTGTAATTTTGAATTTTGCATTTTGAATTATGAATTGGACAAGGGGGATTAGCTCAGCTGGCTAGAGCACCTGCTTTGCAAGCAGGGGGTCAACGGTTCGAATCCGTTATTCTCCACCACGACCGTTCCGTTCACGGAGCACGAACATGGGTTCGTGCGTCCTGAATGTGTACCCGGTCTCCGATCTTTGACATATTGACACAAGCAAGACTGTATAAGAAGAAAAAGTGAAGACTTGCCGCTCGTGGCGCGCCTTTTTAGAGGTGCGTGTCCACGTGCGGGACGATACAGCTGAAAGTATGGGCGTCCCCCTGGCAGATAAGCTGTCATGGGGGAAAGTCGAAGAAAGTAGGAAAGGGCGCATGGCGGATGCCTTGGCTCATCCAGGCGAGGAAGGACGTGATAAGCTGCGAAAAGCTGCGGTGAGGTGCAAATGACCCCTGACCCGCGGATATCCGAATGGGACAACCCGTCAGTCTGAAGGACTGTCACCCGGTGTTTTTTCCGGGGGCTAACGGAGGGAACTGAAACATCTTAGTACCTCCAGGAAAAGAAAATAAGATAATGATTCCCCCAGTAGTGGCGAGCGACCGGGGAAGAGCCCAAACCCACGCCGTGGCAACGCGGCTTGGGGGTTGTAGGACCACGTCGTTGCACGGCAGTTGCGAGGGGAATCCGCTGGAAAGCGGTGCCGCAGGGGGTGATAGCCCCGTACCCGAAGCATTTGTCGGCATAGTGGTATCCTGAGTAGCGCGGGCCACGAGTAATCCTGCGTGAATCCGCCGGGACCATCCGGCAAGGCTAAATACTCGGATGAGACCGATAGCGAACGAGTACCGTGAGGGAAAGGTGAAAAGCACTTCCATGAGAAGAGTGAAATAGTTCCTGAAACCATGCGCCTACAAGCGGTCGGAGCTGCTTATAGCAGTGACGGCGTGCCTTTTGCATAATGAACCTACGAGTTGCCGTCACCGGCGAGGTTAAGCGTCATGAGACGCGTGAGCCGCAGTGAAAGCGAGCCTGAATAGGGCGTTTCAGTCGGTGGTGGCAGACGCGAAACCAAGTGATCTACACATGTCCAGGATGAAGTCCGGGTAACACCGGATGGAGGTCCGCACCAATAAGCGTTGAAAAGCTTCTGGATGAGGTGTGTGTAGGAGTGAAAGGCCAATCAAACTTGGAGATAGCTCGTACTCCCCGAAAGGCATTTAGGTGCCGCGTGCGGTGTTCCGCATGAGAGGTAGAGCGACCGATAGGTCGAGAGGGCTTCACCGCCTATCGAGACCTGACGAACTCCGAATGCTCATGCGCCGCAGCCGTGCAGTAAGGGGGCGGGTGCTAAGGTCCGTCCCCGAGAGGAGAAGAATCCAGACTGCCGTCTAAGGCCCCGAAGTTCCGCCTGAGTTAGTCTAACGAAGTCCTGTCCCTGTGACAGCCAGGATGTTGGCTTGGAAGCAGCCATTCATTCAAAGAGTGCGTAACAGCTCACTGGTCGAGGGTCCGGGCGTGGATAATAATCGGGTATAAGGCGGACGCCGAAGACGCAGGATAGCATTGAATAAAGTATCGGTAGGGGAGCATGCCGTATGCGCAGAATGGTGAAGATGACTGATCCTGGAGCGTACGGCAAAGCAAATGTAGGTATAAGTAACGACAAGGGGGGTGAGATCCCCCCCCGCCGCAAGTCCAAGGTTTCCCGGGCAATGCCAGTCATCCCGGGGTAAGTCGGGTCCTAAGCCTCAGCCGACAGGCGATGGCGATGGCAGAAACGGTCAACATTCCGTTACTACCACATGGGGCGACGCGGGGACGGAGCAGTGACACAGCCGCGGGGTGACGGAAATCCCCGTTGAAGGGCGTAGGCGCCGAGGAGGGCAGGCAAATCCACCCTCCGAGCCGACCCTGACAGTATGCCCCTCCTTTCGGGGAGGGGTAACAGCGCTGGTAATCATACTCCCGAGAAAATCCGCTAAGCTCAACCCTTGTGGTACCCGTACCGCAAACCGACACAGGTAGACGGGTAGAACATACTCAGGCGTTGAGAGATTCATGGTTAAGGAACTAGGCAAACTGACCCTGTAACTTCGGGATAAAGGGTCCTCCCTTTTTTGGGAGGCGCAGAGAATAGGTCCAGGCAACTGTTTAACAAAAACACAGGGCTGTGCCAACACGCAAGTGGACGTATACAGCCTGACACCTGCCCGGTGCCGGAAGGTTAAGAGGAGACGTCATCCGCAAGGTGCCGCGTTGAATTGAAGCCCCGGTAAACGGCGGCCGTAACTATAACGGTCCTAAGGTAGCGAAATTCCTTGTCGGGTAAGTTCCGACCTGCACGAATGGTGTAATGATCCGGACGCTGTCTCAACCATGAGCTCAGTGAAATTGTAGTATCGGTGAAGATGCCGATTACCCGCGATGGGACGAAAAGACCCCGTGAACCTTTACTACAGCTTAGCGCTGACCTTGGTCATCCGATGTGTAGGATAGGCCGGAGGCTTTGAGGCGTGCACGCCAGTGCATGTGGAGCCCTCCTTGAAATACGGCCCTTCGGCTGTCTGAGGTCTAACGCGCGTATGCGCGGACACCGCTTGGCGGGTAGTTTGACTGGGGTGGTCGCCTCCAAAAGCGTAACGGAGGCTTCCAAAGGTGCCCTCCGGCCGATTGGTAACCGGCCTTATGGAGTGCAATGGCATAAGGGCGCTTGACTGGGAGGCAGACATGCCGAGCAGGCAGGAAACTGGGGCATAGTGATCCGGCGGACGTGTATGGAAACTCCGTCGCTCAAAGGATAAAAGGTACTCCGGGGATAACAGGCTGATCCCCCCCAAGAGCTCATATCGACGGGGTGGTTTGGCACCTCGATGTCGGCTCGTCACATCCTGGGGCTGGAGAAGGTCCCAAGGGTTGGGCTGTTCGCCCATTAAAGTGGCACGCGAGCTGGGTTCAGAACGTCGTGAGACAGTTCGGTCTCTATCTATCGTGGGCGCAGGAGTTTTGCGTGGTGCCGTCACTAGTACGAGAGGACCGTGACGGACAGACCTCCGGTTTGCCGGTTGTGCCGCCAGGTGCACCGCCGGGTATCCGCGTCTGGTCGGGATAAGCGCTGAAAGCATCTAAGTGCGAAGCCCTCCGCAAGATGAGAACTCCGTAGAGGGTCGTTGCAGACGACGACGTAGATAGGGCGCAGGTGTAAAGACGGCGACGTCAAAGCCGAGCGCTACTAATTGCCCGAGCGCTTTCTTCGGGCCCCATTTTTTCAGCCGTGGCGTTCCCTGTCCCGCTTTGATGCGGTGTCCGGGCGCATGTCTTTGTTTTTCTTTTTCAGTCCTGCCTTGTGCCGATGGTCATTCGTTATTTTTGGTGGCTGTTGCGGCGGTGTCCCACCTCTTCCCATTCCGAACAGAGAAGTTAAGCCCGTCTGCGCCGATGGTACTGCAATGCAATGCGGGAGAGTAGGGAGCTGCCTGCTTTTTGGTTCCCCGTCCACAGGAAGTGTGGGCGGGGGACTTTTTTGGGGTGGGGGAGGGAGGTGATAATAGGAGGTGATAGGCAATTATAGGCGGGGATAGGTAATGATAGGAGGTAATAGGTAATTATAGGTTATGATAGGAGATGATAGGTAATTATAGGAGGTGATAGGAATTTATAGGCCAAGATAGGAATTTATAGGAGGTGATAGGCCTACTATGGGATAGGAAATCTGTTTTCCCTTGTAAAAAAATAATGCTCCTACTTTTATTTTTCGTTTTTCTTGCGTTGGTATAACCATAAAAAGGCTATATTTGCAACATTATTTACTAATCTTTTGATAATATGAACCACAATGGAATTGAGATGGAAAGGTGCAGGACCGACCGTAACGGCCGTGGAACTTGTACGAACAAGTGTTGGACAAGTATGGTCGGCATGTGTAGGCTGAGAACATGTGTGGCGTGGCTTTGTGCTGTCATACTATGTGGGATGACGTTTGGTTGCCAGAAAGTGGCCATTAGTGACGTGGATCAGCCTGATGGGCAGGATGGCAAGATGCCCGTGGAATTCCGAGTGTCGGATTTGGAGCAGACGCCGTTTGCCGGGCCGGTGCAGTCACGCGGTACAGATGTTGGAGCCTCATGTAGCCATCTTAGCTTAGCTGTCTATCAGGGAGGGACTAAGACAGTGCAGATGAATCAGGAGTCTAAGGATGCCGACTACGGTAGTTTCCAGCTGTCGCTCCGCCCGGGTGCCTATCGCGTGGTCGTGATAGCTCACAATGGTGCCAAGGCTCCTGTGATGACCGACCCTGCAAAGATCTCGTTTGACGGAAAGGTGACCGATACCTTTTATGCTACAGAGGAGTTTACTGTTGAGGGTAGCGTGTCGCGTAGCCTCTCGTTGAGACGTGCCGTTGCGATGTTCCGCTTGGTGACTTCGGACACAGTCCCGTCTCGTGTCACAATGCTTCGATTCTACTATACGGGTGGAAGCTCTACTTTCGACGCCTTGAATGGAGTGGGATGTGTGAGCTCCAGGCAGACGGAGACGCGGGCGGTTACGTCGGACATGGTGGGCCAGCCAGCAACGTTCGAGGTCTACACTTTCCCTCGAAGTGATACCGGTTCACTGAAGATGCAGGTGACAGCTCATGATGCGGGTGCCAACGTTGTGGCACAGAAAACCTTTGACGAAGTGCCCGTTCGCCGCAATCTGATTACCCAATACAAGGGCAACCTTTTCGGGGGCTCGAGTGGAGACGAAAAGGCCTTGTTTAAAATAGGACTTTTCTCGGAAGACGAGTGGTCGACGAGAGAGCACACATTCTGAGAGAGCAGAGGGAAAGATAAGAGAGAATAGGTTGTTATAAGGTGGGATAGACTATTTAGGAGATGGCAGGGTCGAGTAGGAGATGACAGCTTGTTAGAAATATTATAGAAGAATTGGGAGGATGGTTGGGGAGTATCAGGTAGGGTAATGGGAGAGTCGGGGAGCAATAATAATTAAGGTGTGACGTTAGTATGAATATCATGCAATGGACAGACCGGATACGACAAGTAAAGATATTCCTGATTCTTGCGGCTATCTTGATAGCTGTCGCATCGCTATTGGTTTCGCATTTTCTGACCCAGGACTTGAAAGAACAGGAAAGGCACAGGATGGCGGTTTGGGCGGAGGCTATGCGCACGCTGAATAATGCCGATACAAATACAGACCTGAACCTTGTACTCAAGGTGTTGAACGACAACAATTCTATACCTGTTATCGTACTGGATGCACAGGGGAACGTGACAGAATTCAGAAATATAGCTTTGAAGACCGGTGCTCACCAAGACAGCATTGCAGAGATAGAAGCCATGGGCAAACGGTTGCTTGCCGAACATAAGAATATTCGCATTGGGCTTGGAGAACATACGCATGATTATATAGATGTGTGTTATGATGAATCGGTGATGCTGAAGCGTCTGGCGGTCTATCCTTTTATCCAATTAGGCATAGTCTTGATTTTTGTGGTGATTGCCATTTTTGCTTTGCTTACTTCCAAGCGTGCGGAGCAGAACAAGGTGTGGGTGGGTCTTTCCAAAGAGACTGCACACCAGCTGGGGACACCCATTTCCAGTCTAATGGCGTGGGTAGAGATTCTCAAAGAGAGTTATCCGAGCGACGGCCTTATTCCAGAGTTAGACAAGGACGTGCGCCGACTGCAGCTCATTGCAGACCGTTTTTCCAAGATAGGCTCGAATCCAAGACTTGTTCCTACCAGCCTCAATGATGTACTCGACCATGTCATTGAGTACATGGATCACCGCACCAGCAAAAATATAAGTCTGGTCAAAGATTTGCCCGCACACGATGTAATCGTTAATCTTAATCCCTCGTTGTTTGAATGGGTTATTGAAAACCTTTCCAAGAATGCAGTTGATGCTATGGGAGCAGATGGCGGTATCATTACCTTACGGGTGGGCGAGACTAATAGCCGGGCTATGATAGAAGTCTCAGACACTGGTAAAGGGATTCGCAAGAAAGACATAGGCAATGTATTTCGTCCCGGCTTTACAACCAAGGAGCGCGGGTGGGGCTTAGGGCTGAGCCTGGCCCGGCGTATTGTAGAGGACTATCATCGAGGTAAAATCTATGTCAGGAATTCTGAGATAGGACGCGGCACGACCTTTTGTATAGAGCTCCGCAAGTCGTGACGAAATGGGCAGCCTACGCTCCATCATGGCCGCTACAAATCAGTAAACTTGTACGTTTGGTGGAAACTTTTTTCCCGTGAAGTTGGCTTATTATCGGAAAAAAGTCGTAACTTTGCAGCCCAAAGCGTGGATATGTCTAATTTAGAGCAGTTTAAGATAGATTTGCACGGACTGGCCGAGGGTAACAATATCTTCGACTTTGACTTGGACGATTCTTACTTCGAGGCCATTGAGGCCCAGACAGTGAGGAGCGGTCATCTTCATACTACTCTGAACGTACATCGTGTCGAGGGTCTCTTCGACATGGATTTCCATACCGAAGGCTCTGTCATGGTGGTCTGCGACCTCTGCTTGGAGGAAATGGAGCAGCCCATCTCCACGGACAATCATCTCGTGGCAAAGTTTGGAGAAAAAAGCTCAGAAGACGATGAGCTCGTCACAGTTCGCGAGGATGAAGGAATACTCGACGTGGCGTGGCTTATTTATGAATTTATAGAGCTCGGCATCCCACTCAGGCATGTGCATGCACCTGGAAAATGCAACCCTGCCATGATGAAGATTCTCGAAGAGCATTCAGCCGCCCGAAGCGGTGCTGGTGATGTGCAGGAGGCTATGGATTCCCGATGGGCTGCACTTTTAAAATTAAAAGAATAAAATATTAAAACATTAAAAAATTATGGCACATCCTAAAAGAAGACAGTCAAAGACTCGTACACTCAAGAGAAGAACTCACGACAAGGCAGTTGCCCCCACGTTGGCCGTTTGCCCCAACTGCGGTGCTTACTATGTGTACCATACCGTATGTCCCACTTGCGGATATTATCGCGGCAAGGTTGCTATCGTTAAGGAAGCTGCTGAATAATGGGCAAGATTAACGCTACCATCACGGGTATTGGTGGATATGTGCCCGACTATATCCTCACCAACGAGGAGTTGTCGCGCATGGTAGACACCAGTGATGAGTGGATCACAACACGTGTGGGCATCAAGGAGCGCCGAATCCTGAAAGAGGAAGGCCTCGGAAGCAGTTACATGGGCCGCAAGGCGGCCAAGCAGCTGTTGCAGAAGACGGGCGTTGATCCTGACACCATTGATGCACTGATAGTTTCCACTACCACCCCTGACTACATGTTCCCTTCTACGGCCAGCATCGTACTGGGCAAGTTGGGATTGAAGAATGCTCACGCCTTTGACGTTTCTTGCGCTTGCTGTGGCTTCCTCTATGCCATGGATACCGCATCGGCAATGATTCAGAGTGGCCGTTATCATAAGATTATTGTCATCTCGGCCGAGAAGATGTCTTCGGTGGTTGACTATACCGACCGCCAGACTTGCGTCCTCTTCGGCGATGGAGCGGGTGCGGTGCTCGTCGAGGGTACCGAGGAAGAGGGCATCGGTCTGCAGGACTCTTACCTGCGCACCGACGGCAAAGGTCTTCCTTTCCTTCACATGAAAGCCGGAGGAAGTGTTTGCCCACCGTCACACTTCACCATTGACCATCATCTGCATTACATCTATCAGGAGGGCCGCAACGTGTTCCGTCATGCCGTGACCGACATGGGTGACGACATAGAAGAAATCCTCACTCGCAACCAGATGCAACCCAGTGATGTGCAGTGGGTTATCCCTCATGAGGCCAATCTCCGCATTATCGAGGCCGTAGCCAAGCGTGCGGACTTGCCGCTGGAGAAAGTGATGATCAATATCGACCACTATGGCAACACCAGTTCGGCCACCATTCCATTGGCCCTTTGGGACAATGAGGCCAAACTGAAGAAAGGCGACAATGTTATTCTGACTGCCTTTGGCGCAGGCTTTGTTCATGGTGCCTCCTATTATAAATGGGGCTATGACGGAGCTTCCGTGGCAGACAGCAAGTAACACTTCGCACCATCCAGACAGAAAAACGCATCTTTCACGCTTAAAAGAATGCGTTTTTTTGTTCTTGAGCTTCACGTTTAACTAAAAAGTCGAATATGCACAAGGCAGGTTTTGTAAATATAGTGGGCAATCCCAATGTGGGCAAGTCCACACTGATGAACCAGCTTGTAGGCGAAAAGATCAGCATAGCCACGTTCAAGGCCCAGACCACACGCCACCGTATCATGGGCATTGTCAACACGCCCGACATGCAGATTGTGTTCTCCGACACTCCCGGAGTGCTCAAACCCAACTACAAGATGCAGGAAATGATGCTGGCTTTCTCGGAGTCGGCCCTTGCCGATGCCGACATCCTGCTCTATGTGACAGACGTGGTGGAGAACCCCGAGAAGAACATGGACTTCCTCGACAAGGTGAAATCCATGACCATTCCCGTCATTTTGCTTATCAACAAGATAGACGAAAGCGACCAACAGAAGCTGGTCGCCGCCGTGGACAAGTGGCACAGCCTGCTCCCCAATGCCGAAATCCTGCCTATTTCAGCCAAGAACAAGTTTGGCACCGACATGCTGATGAAGCGTATTGCCGAGCTGCTGCCCGAGAGTCCGGCTTATTTTGAGAAAGACCAGCTTACCGACAAGCCCGCCAAATTCTTTGTTTCCGAGATTATCCGCGAGAAGATTCTCCGCTATTACGACAAGGAGATTCCCTATGCCGTTGAGGTGGCCGTGGAGCGATTCAAGGAAGACGAGCGCCACATCCACATCAATACCGTCATCTATGTGGAGCGCGATTCGCAAAAGGGCATCATCATCGGCCATCAAGGCACGGCCCTGAAGAAAGTGTCCACCGAGGCCCGCAAGAGCCTGGAGACGTTCTTTGGCAAGAAGATTTTCCTCGAAGTCTTTGTCAAGGTAGACAAGGACTGGCGCAATTCTCAGAAAGAGCTCAACAATTTTGGATATAACCCGCAGTAGTATCACACTATGAAGTGGTTGGGAAGAGGAGTTATTGGAGCAGCGGGGGATAATGTCCTTTAACTTCTTGAACTCCCTTAACTTCTTTAACCCCTATACAATATGGCAAATTTAGTAGCGATAGTAGGCCGCCCGAACGTGGGCAAGTCTACACTTTTCAACCGACTGACCCAGACCCGTCATGCCATCGTGAGCGATGTGGCCGGCACCACGCGCGACCGCCAATACGGCAAGTGCAGCTGGAACGGCAAGGAATTCTCCGTGGTGGACACCGGCGGATGGGTTGTCAAGTCCGATGATATTTTCGAGGACGCCATTCGCCAGCAGGTGCGCATTGCCTCCGACGAGGCCGACCTCATTCTCTTTCTTGTCGACGTGGAGACGGGGCTCACCGATTGGGACGAGGACGTTGCCCTCATCCTGCGCCGTGCCAAGCTGCCCGTCATCCTTGTGGCCAACAAGGTGGACAACAGTGGCGAGGCCTATGTGGCCGCCGAGTTCTACAAGCTGGGCCTGGGCGAGCCCCACTGCATCAGTGCCGCCACGGGTGGCGGCACGGGTGATTTGCTCGACGTCATCCTTGCCAGTCTGCCGGCCGAGAACCGCGAAGAGATACAGGAAGACATTCCCCGCTTTGCCGTCGTGGGGCGTCCCAATGCCGGAAAGTCGAGCATCATCAACGCTTTCATTGGCGAAGACCGCAACATCGTAACCGAGATTGCCGGCACCACACGCGACAGCATCTACACCCGATTCGACAAGTTCGGCTTCGATTTCTACCTGGTCGACACGGCCGGCATCCGTCGCAAGAACAAGGTCACCGAGGATTTGGAGTTCTACAGCGTCATGCGCAGCATCCGTGCCATCGAGAACAGCGACGTCTGTATCCTCATGATCGACGCCACCCGTGGCATCGAAGCTCAGGACATGAACATCTTCCAGCTCATCCAGAAGAACAACAAGAGCCTCGTGGTGGTGGTGAACAAGTGGGATCTTGTGCAGGACAAAGACCAGAAAGTCATCAAGACTTTCGAGAATGCCATCCGCGAACGCATGGCGCCGTTTGTCGATTTCCCCATCGTCTTCGCCTCGGCCCTCACCAAGCAGCGCATCTTCAAGGTGCTCGAGATGGCCAAGCAGGTCTACGTCAACCGTGAGACCCGCATCGGCACCACCAAGCTCAACGAGGTGATGCTGCCCATCATCGAGCAGACGCCGCCACCGTCCATCAAGGGCAAGTACATCAAGATCAAGTATTGCTCGCAGCTGCCCAACACGCAGATACCCTCGTTCGTGTTCTATGCCAACCTGCCGCAGTACATCAAGGAGAACTATCGCCGGTTCCTGGAGAACAAGATTCGCGAGAACTGGTCGATGCACGGCTGCCCCATCAACGTGTTTATCCGCAAGAAGTGATGGTGCGGCTGTTCCCATGGCTGTGGCTTCTGGTCTTTGTCTGCGCTTGCGGCTCCCAAGGCCCCTCGCCGGCCGACATTGCCGGCCACGCTGCCAAGGTCTATTATGACCGGTTGCTGCAGGGCCACTACGACCAGTTTGTCGACGGGCGTTACCAGCCCGACTCCATCCCGGCTTCCTATCGCGACCAGCTCATCGCCAACATGCAGATGTTCATGGGGCAGCAACGGCAGGAGCACGGCGGACTCCGTGAGGTGCGCTACGTCTCGGCCACGGCCGACACCGCCCGCCATGTGGCCCAGGTCTACCTGCTCTTCGTCTATGGCGACAAGACCACCGAGCAGGTGCTTGTGCCGATGGTGGAGCACAAGGGCGTGTGGTACATGCGCTGAAACACAGCGGCGGAGCAATCCTCAAGGGGTTGCTCCGCCGCTGTGTTTTGGCCTTTCTTGGTTTTTATCCTCGTTCCTCCTCTTCCATTTCCACCTCTTTCACCTTGCGGAAGAGGTCGGAGGCGAAGACCAGGTCGTTGAGCCGCTTGTTGGTGGCGCCCATTACCTGGTCTTTGTTGCCCTGCCACTCTTTGCGTCCTTTGTAGATAAAGATGATGTTCTCGCCGATACCCATCACCGAGTTCATGTCGTGGGTGTTGATGATGGTGGTAATATTGTATTCTTTCGTGATGCCCGAGAGCAGCTTGTCGATGACAAGCGAGGTCTTGGGGTCGAGTCCCGAGTTGGGTTCGTCACAGAAGAGGTATTTCGGGTTCAGCACGATGGCCCGGGCGATGGCCACGCGTTTCTGCATGCCGCCCGAGATTTCTCCGGGAAACTTGTGCTGCGCGTCGAGCAGGTTCACGCGTTCCAGGCACTCCTGCGCCCGCTTCACGCGTTCGCGGTAGTTCATGGTCGAGAACATGTCGAGCGGGAACTGCACGTTCTCCAGCACCGAGAGCGAGTCGAAAAGAGCCGCACTCTGGAAAATCATGCCCATCTCTCGGCGCATCATCACGCGTTCGCGCTTGCTCATGGTGACGAAATTGCGGCCGTCGTAGCGTATCTCTCCGCTTGTCGGCTCGAGCAGTCCCACGATGTTTTTCACAAGCACGGTCTTTCCCGAACCGCTCTGTCCGATAATCAGATTGGTCTTGCCGGTCTCGAACACGGCGTTAATGTCATTCAGGACCGTCTTGTCCTCGAACGATTTGGTCAGGTGTTTAACTTCGATCATAGCCCCCTAAGTTAGGGGGTTGGGGGTCTGAGCAGCCTTTGTATGGCTCTTCCGTACGCCCCAACCCATTATGATATATCCCCGGAAACCGGGTCTTTTTTTCTTTCTTTATCCTTGTGCCTCCTCTTCCGAGGGGCAGTTGTATGTGTTTGTCGGCAGCCAGTTGCATGGCTGTTTCGTGTAGTCGCTCCACAACACCCTGCACGCCGTTCTCCAGTTCTTCGTTCTTCATCCGCGTAACCGTGATGCCTTGCTGGTTCAGGTAACTGGTACGGTCGGCATCTTTCTGTCGGTTCTCCGGCGTGTCGTGTATTTTGCCGTCCACCTCGACACACCATCGCAGCTCCGTACAGAAGAAGTCCATCACATAGGGGCCGTAGCCATGTTGCCGTCTGAACTTCAGCCCCTCGATTTGGCGGCCTTTGATGTAGTGCCATAGCAAGAGTTCGCACGAAGTGGCATCGCGTCTCAACTGTCGTCTGAGGTCCTTGGTGTAGATGGGATTGGAGTCGGACATGGTGCGGGAGAGAGGTATTTGGCGTGAAGTGATTGTGGGCTGACGCGTTGTCCAGACCCCCCAACCCCCTAACTTAGGGGGCTGGGCTCACGAAAGCAACTGCGTCAGGAACACGTCTGAGAACAGGATGAGGACGCTGCTGCTCACCACGGCGTCGGTCGAGGCCTTGCCCACCTCCACCGAGCCGCCCTCCACCGTGTAGCCGAAGAACGACGACACGCTGGCAATGATGAAGGCGAAGCACAGGCTCTTGATGATACTCATCCACACAAACCACTGGTTGAACGAGTGGTGCATGCCCGCCGTGAGGTCGTCGGGCGACATCATGTGGCCGAGATAAGCCGTGGCATACGCGCCCATGATGCCCATGGCCGAGGAGAACACCACCAGGAAAGGCATGATGGTTACCAGTCCCATAATCTTGGGCAGGATGAGATAGCTGGCCGAGTTCACGCCCATGATGTCGAGGGCGTCTATCTGCTGCGTCACCCGCATGGTGCCCAGCTCAGAGGCGATGTTGGAACCCACCTTGCCGGCCAGAATCAGACACATGATCGAGCTGGAGAATTCCAGCAGCATAATCTCGCGCGTGGTGTAGCCCGTCACCCATCGCGGCATCCAGGGGCTCTGGATGTTCACCTTCATTTGGATGCAGATCACGGCCCCGATAAAGAAGCTGATGAGCAGCACGATGCCGATGGAGTCGACGCCGAGCTGCGACATCTCCTTCACATACTGCTTCATGAACATGCGCATGCGCTCGGGACGCGAGAACGAGCGCCCTATCAGAATCAGGTATTTGCCGAATGTGGTGAGCCACTTCAGCAGAAGTTTCATGATAATCATTGGTGCAAAATTAAGTAAAAACCGCCGATAAACGGCCAATCCCCGGCCGCTTTTTGCTTTTTTAAGGCTAATGCTTTTCCCTCGCCGAATGGGTGAGGAACCGCCGGCAGCCTGCTGCGCCACTGCTGCCGGGCGGCAGGGGGCGGTGCGTTTGCCGGGCAATCGCCGTCCGTCTGCGGCGTAATCGTGGCGCGTCCACGGCGCAATCGCAACGCGTCTGCGGTGTGACGGTCGCGCGTGCATGTCGCAGCGGAACTGCCACGGGCCCCGCAACACGAAAAAAGGAGCAAGTTGCGCTTGTTCCGTTGAATTTTCGTACATTTGCAACCAAAACAAGCGACATGGACGAAAACAACCTGAATGTGGCGCCAGCAGGGACTGCGGGTGCCGTGCTGCGTGCCGAGGGACTGGTGAAACGCTACGGTGCACGCACCGTGGCCAACGGCGTGACCTACAACGTGAAGCAGGGCGAAATCGTGGGGCTGCTGGGCCCCAACGGCGCCGGCAAGACCACCTCGTTCTACATGACCACCGGCCTCGTGGTGCCCAACGAGGGCCACGTCTATATCGACGACCACGAAATCACCGACTATCCCGTCTACAAGCGCGCGCGCGCCGGCATCGGCTATCTGCCCCAGGAGGCCAGCGTGTTCCGCAAGATGAGCGTGGAGGACAACATTATGTCGGTGCTCGAGATGACCGACAAGCCGCGCCAGTACCAGCTCGACAAGCTGGAGAGCCTCATAACAGAGTTTCGTCTGGGCAAGGTGCGCAAGAACAAGGGCGACCAGCTCTCGGGCGGCGAGCGCCGGCGCACGGAGATAGCCCGCTGCCTGGCCATCGACCCGAAGTTCATTATGCTCGACGAACCTTTTGCCGGCGTGGACCCCATTGCCGTGGAAGACATACAGCACATCGTGTGGCGGCTGAAATATCACAACATCGGCATCCTCATCACCGATCACAATGTGCAGGAGACGCTCTCCATCACCGACCGCGCCTACCTGCTCTTCGAGGGGCGCATCCTCTTCAAGGGCCTGCCCGAGGACATCGCTGCAGACCCCACTGTGCGCAAGCACTACCTGAGCGAGAACTTCGTCTACCGCAAGTTCAAGCCCAACGACGAGGACATTCGCTACGTGGAGGGGAGGTAATCTAAAAAGACTGCAAGATGAGCCGTGAACCTTTCGACCTGCAACAAATAGCGTCGCTTCGGGAAAACAACAGGCTGGAAGCCAAGCGTGCCCGGGGAGGGGTGCCGCATTCCATGTGGGAAACCTACAGCGCTTTTGCCAATACAGAGGGTGGAGTGATTCTGCTGGGTGTGGACGAGACGCGGAATCATCAGCTGGTGGTGACAGGAGTAGATGCTCCACAAACCTACATTCGGGACATTTGGAACACGGTGAACAATCCGCAGAAAGTCAGTGTCAATATTCTAACAGAGCGCATGGTACACGCAGAGCGGGTGAATGGCAAGGACATCATCGTAGTCGAAGTGCCGAGAGCTGACCGCAGTCTACGCCCGGTCTATCTTAACAAAAACCCTGAAAGCGGTTCCTATCGCAGAAACTTTGAAGGCGATTACCATTGTAACAAGGAGCAGATTTCAGCCATGTATCGCGATGCTTCCGAGGTAACAATGGATAGAAAGGTTCTGGTTTCCAAAGAGATTGACGCGTTTTGCAGAGAGACCATAATCGACTATCGAGGACGTTTTAAGGCTTTCCATCCCAGTCATGTCTGGAATCAGCTGGACAACGAACAGTTTCTTCGTCACATCGGGGCGGTGCAATGGTCGGGCGAAGACCTGCGTTTTCATCCTACTTTGGCCGGGCTCTTGATGTTTGGTTTCGACTTTGAGATACTGCAAGAACTCCCCCAATACTATCTGGATTACCGGGAAGAGTTCGACCCCGGTGTCAGATGGACACATCGTTTGGTGTCCAGTTCGGGCGACTGGAGCGGAAATATCTACGACTTTTTCTGGCGTGTATATCCTCGTCTAAGGCAAAATTTGCCGGTTCCTTTTGCCGTAGATGGCGGCGTGAACCGTATAGACGAACCTCGTACACATCTGGCCATAAGGGAGCTTTTGCTCAACGCCTTGGCGCACGGCGACTATTTTGGTCGTCGGGGATTCGTAGTTGTCAATGCGCCCTCGGGCATACGGATAGCCAATCCCGGGGACATGCGGGTGAGTCTTGATGTGGCTCTTGAGGGCGGCGTGTCGGATCCGCGCAACAGTATGGTCATGCGCATGTTTAGTCTGGTGGGCATTGGCGATCGGGCTGGCAGTGGAATGCCCGATGCCATTTCGGCTTTACGGGAGGAGCTTCACGCTGAAATGAGCTGCCGAGTTTCCCTCGATCCAGACAGGACAACGCTGGATATTCAGTTTGGTAAACCGCTGGTAAAAGCTCCATCCGCTGATAATCCGTTGATAAACGGGCCGTCCGTTGATAAAAACGCGGATAAGATGGCACAGATATTGGCTTTTATCAACGGGCGGGGAGAGGTGAAGACGGCTGAGGTCGCACAGGCGTTTCGGCTGAGTATGACGCAGTCGCGGTATTATCTGCAGAAGCTAATAGGGGCAAATCAAATCGTGGCTTGCGGAGGCAACAGAAACCGAAGTTACAAGGTGAATGGGAAAGAAAGGCGATTGGAATAACCGGAAATAGCTGCGTTAAAAAAACAAATTTTCATTTGTTATATTAGGTATATTCGCAAAATATCAGTAATTTTGCGTTCCGAATTGCTGTAACCCCCTTACGATCAATCAAAAATAAACAAAATAGTAAAGACAAAAGATGAAAGTTTCATTTGAGAACCCCGACAAGATCAATGCCCTGTTGACCATCACTGTCGAAGAAGATGACTACAAGAACGACGTGGAAAAGACACTGAAGGACTATCGCAGGAAAGCCAATGTGCCCGGTTTCCGTCCCGGTCAGGCTCCGATGGGCATGATTAAGCGCCAGTTCGGCGCCTCGGTCAAGATGGATACCATCAACAAGATCGTTGGCAACGAGATACAGAAATACATCGCCGACAACAAGGTGCAGATGCTCGGCGAGCCCCTCGCCTCGGAGAAGCAGGAGCCCCAGGACCTGGAGAAGGCCGGCCCCTACACGTTCATGTTCGACATTGCTGTTGCCCCGGAGTTCGACGTTGAACTCTCCGACAAGGATACCATCGACTATTACAGCATCGACGTGGACGACGAATTGGTGAACCGCCAGGTGGAGATGTTCGCCTCGCGCACGGGCAAGTACGAGGATGCAGAGACGTATGCCGAGGGCGACATGCTCAAGGGCGACCTGCGCGAACTCGACGAGAACGGTAACACCAAGGAGGGCGGTCTCACCGTCGAGGCGGCCGTGCTGATGCCCAATTACATCAAGGCCGACGACCAGAAGAAGCTCTTCGACGGGGCCAAGGCTGGCGACATCATCACCTTCAACCCCCGCAAGGCCTATCCTGAAGGCGATACAGAGATTTCGGCCCTGCTGAAAATCAAGAAAGAAGAGGTGGCCGAACACACGGGTGACTTCAGTTACCAGATCACGCAAATCCAGCGTTTCCAGAACCATGCCGTGGATCAGGAGCTCTTCGACCAGACTTTTGGCGAGGGCGTTGTGAAGAGCGAGGAGGAATTCCGCCGGAAGATCGGCGAGGGTCTGAAGGTGCAACTCGGCCGCGACAGCGATTACAAGTTCCTGCTTGATGTGCGCAAGTACGTGGAAGACAAGGTGGGACAGCTTACTTATCCCGATGCCCTGCTCAAGCGCATCATGCTGCAGAACAACAAGGACAAGGGGCAGGAGTTCGTCGACAAGAACTATGAGGCGAGCCTCAAGGAGCTCTCGTGGAGCCTCATGCGCAGCAAGCTCTCCGAGAAGGCCGGCGTGAAGGTGAACGACGACGACGTGAAGAACGCCGCCCGCGAGACCGCCCGCGTGCAGTTTGCCCAGTACGGCATGAGCAACGTGCCCGAGGAGTATGTGGACAACTACGCCAACGAGCTGCTCAAGAAGCAGGAGACGGTGCAGAACTTCGTGGATCGCGCCGTCGACGTGAAGCTCACGGAGGCCGTCAAGAACGTGGTGAAGCTGAACGAGAAGCACATCTCGCTCGACGATTTCAACAAGATGATGGGCGAGTAAAAACGTTTTTTTAGAAAAAATAATCTCTTCGCGAAAGGGGTTATCGACTTTTTTTAGTAACTTTGTGTTACTGATACATGGAAAAGAGTCGGTAATCTCTTTTCGCAGTTTAATAAGAAAGGAATCATGAACAACGATTTTAGAAAGTATGCCACCCGGCATTTGGGGATGAACGGCATGGTGATTGACGACGTGGTCAAGGCTCAGGCTCGGTATCTCAACCCCTATATCCTCGAAGAGCGACAGCTCAATGTGACACAGATGGACGTGTTCTCGCGTTTGATGATGGACCGCATCATCTTCCTTGGAACCGAGATCGACGACTATACGGCCAACACCCTGCAGGCTCAGTTGCTCTATCTCGACTCGGTGGACAATGGCAAGGACATCTCCATCTATATCAACTCGCCCGGTGGCAGCGTGACGGCCGGGCTGGGCATCTACGACACCATGCAGTTCATCACCAGTAACGTGGCCACCATTTGTACGGGTATGGCTGCCTCGATGGCTGCCGTGCTGCTTGTGGCCGGGGCCGAGGGCAAGCGTTCGGCGCTGCCTCATGGCCGCGTGATGATACACCAGCCGCTCGGCGGCGTGCAGGGCCAGGCCTCGGACATTGAGATTGAAGCCCGCGAGATTCAGAAGTTCAAGAAAGAACTTTATACCATCATTTCCAACCATTCGCACCAGACCTACGAGAAAGTATGGCAGGACAGCGACCGCAACTACTGGATGACGGCCGAAGAAGCCAAGGAGTATGGTATGATCGACACCGTGCTGGCCCGCAAGCAATGAGCGGGCAGGCATGCCCCGCATAAGCGATAACCCGAAAGCAATCAAAGGAGAAGAAAGAAGCAATGGCAAAGAAAGTTTGTTCGTTCTGCGGAAGAAACGAAGACCAGGTAAGGCTGCTCATCACCGGACTGAACGGCTATATCTGTGAGGACTGCGCCGCGCAGGCCTACAATATTGTGCAGCAGAGCGGCGTGCTGGGGAGCGAAGCCGAGGGCGAAGACGCCGAGAAGGCGTACCGGCCCAAGAAAAAAGTGCCCAAGCCCAAAGAGATTAAGGGCTATCTGGACGAATATATCATCGGACAGGATGAGGCCAAACGCTATCTGGCCGTGGCCGTGTACAACCACTACAAGCGGCTGCAGCAGCCTAAGGACGACGATGGCGTGGAGATCGAGAAGAGCAACATCATCATGGTGGGCTCCACCGGCACGGGCAAGACATTGCTGGCCCGCACCATCGCCCGGCTGCTCGACGTGCCTTTCACCATTGTCGACGCCACGGTGTTTACCGAGGCCGGCTACGTGGGCGAGGATGTGGAGAGCATTCTGAGTCGCCTGCTCCAAGTGGCCAACTACGACGTAAAGGCGGCTGAGCGCGGCATCGTGTTTATCGATGAGATAGATAAAATTGCCCGCAAGAGCGACAACCCCAGCATCACCCGCGACGTGAGCGGCGAGGGTGTGCAGCAAGGACTGCTCAAGTTGCTCGAGGGCACGGTGGTCAATGTCCCGCCACAGGGCGGGCGCAAGCATCCCGACCAGGAGTACATCCACGTGGATACGAAGAACATCCTCTTCATCTGCGGCGGAGCTTTCGACGGCATCGAGCGCAAGATCGCCCAGCGGCTCAATACCCATGTGGTGGGCTACAGCTCGGTGCAGAACACGCGCAATATTGACAAGGGCGACCTCATGAGGTATATCATGCCGCAGGATCTGAAGTCGTTCGGACTCATTCCCGAGCTCATCGGCCGTGTGCCGGTGCTCACCTATCTGAATCCGCTCGACCGCAAGGCCTTGCGCCGCATCCTCGTGGAGCCCAAGAACTCCATCGTCAAGCAGTATGTCAAGCTGTTCGAGATGGACCACATCGCCCTGACCTTTGCCGAGGACGCCCTCGACTTTATCGTCGATAAGGCTGTGGAATACAAGCTCGGGGCCCGCGGACTGCGCTCCATCGTGGAGGCTGTTATTATGGATGCCATGTATGATGTGCCCTCACGGCGCATCAAGAAGTTCGAGGTGACGCTCGACTTTGCCCGGGCCCAGCTCGACAAGGCCCGTCTGCAGAAGCTGGAGTCGGCCTAAGCCGGCTCCGCTTCACCCCTCTATGCGCCGTAGACCGACGCGCCGCCTGACGAACAATCTGAACTACCGCAACAATGGCACAGGAAGTAAACCTGCTCGAACAACTGAAGCACTATTTCGGCTTTGACGCTTTCAAAGGCGATCAGGAAGCCATCATCCGCAACCTCATGGCGGGCAACGACACGTTTGTGCTGATGCCCACCGGCGGCGGGAAGAGTCTCTGCTATCAGCTGCCCTCGCTGATTATGGACGGCACGGCCATCGTCGTGTCGCCACTCATTGCGTTAATGAAGAATCAGGTGGACGTCATCAATGGCCTTACCGAGGAAGACGGTGTGGCCCACTTCCTCAACTCCTCGCTCAACCGTGCCGCCATCAACCAGGTGGAGCAGGACGTTCATTCGGGCAAGACCAAGCTGCTTTATGTGGCTCCCGAGTCGCTCAACAAGGAAGACAACCTGGCTTTCTTCACTTCGTTCAAGATTTCGTTCTACGCCATTGATGAGGCCCACTGCATATCGGAGTGGGGACACGACTTTCGTCCCGAGTACCGCAACATCCGTCCCACGATAGACCGCATTGCTTGTGAGCAACATGTGGACAAGGTGCCCGTCATCGCGCTCACCGCCACGGCCACCGACAAGGTGCGTACGGATATTAAGAAGAGCCTGGGCATCATGGATGCGCCCGACTTCAAGAGCTCGTTCAACCGGCCCAACCTGTATTATGAAGTGCGCCCGAAAGTGAGCGAGGAAGACACCGACAGCCAAATCATCCGCTTTCTGAGGCAACACGAGGGCAAGAGCGGTATCGTCTATTGCCTCTCGCGCAAGAAAGTGGAGGAGCTGTCAAAGAAATTACAGCTCAATGGTTTCAAGGCAGCACCCTATCATGCCGGGCTGGACACGGAGTTGCGCACGAAGACTCAGGACGACTTTCTCAAGGAGGAGCTCGACGTCATTGTGGCTACCATCGCCTTTGGCATGGGCATTGACAAGCCCGACGTGCGGTTTGTCATCCACTACGACATACCCAAGAGCCTCGAAGGCTACTATCAGGAGACGGGCCGCGCCGGCCGCGACGACGGCGAGGGCATTTGCATCGCTTTCTATTCGCCCAAGGATCTGAAGAAGTTGGAGAAGTTCATGGAGAACAAGGGCGAGGCAGAGAAGGAGATAGGGCGGCAGTTGCTCGAGGAAACCAAGGCCTATGCCGAGACCTCGGTGTGCCGTCGCAGGTTCCTGTTGCATTATTTCGGAGAGGAATATCCCAAGCCTGACTGTGGGAACTGCGACAATTGCAAGCATCCGCAGAAGCCGCGCGATGCGCAGGATGCGCTTGTTGAGGTGCTGAGCGCCGTTCGCGCCGTGAAGGAAAACTTCGACCAACCCTATATTATAGACTTTGTAAAAGGCCGTGCCACCGACAACATTGTGCGTCACGGGCACGACCAGCTGCCCGAATTTGGCGGCGGGGCCAAAATCAATGAGGAGATGCCCGGCATCTGGCATCCGGTCATCCGTCAGGCCATGATTTCTCATTATATCCGCAAGGACGTGGAAAACTATGGTCTGCTGAAGCTCACACCCGAGGGACTTGGCTATCTCAAGAGTCCCAAACCGTTCATGGTGGTGCTTGACCGCGAGTTCGACGATGTGGAGGAAACGTCGGACGGAGGCACCAGCGCACTCGACGAGAACCTGCATGCCCTGCTCAAGAAGTTGCGCAAGGACGTGGCCCGCCGGCACAACCTGCCGCCCTACGTCATCTTTCAGGATGCCTCGCTCACGCTCATGGCCACTAGCTATCCCACCTGTATGGAGGAACTGCTGCAAATCCAGGGGGTGGGGCAGGGCAAGGCCCGCAAGTTTGGTAAGCCCTTTGTCGATCTCATCAAGCAGTATTGCGAGGACAACGGCATTCAGCGCACTGACATGATGCGCGTCATCAGCTTGCCCAACAAGTCGCTCAAGAAGCTCAAAATCATTGAGCTTATCGACAAACGCGTGCCGCTTGACGAGATCGCCAATGCGCAAGGCTGCGATTTCGACGAGTTGCTCGACGAAATAGAGACCATCGTGAACAGTGGCATGAAGGTCAATCTGAACTATTATCTCGACGATGAGAATGTCATGGATCCTGACGAGATGGAGGACATCTACGAGTATTTCCGCGGCAGCGAGTCCGACGACATTGACAAGGCCATCGACGAAGTGGACATCTACGATGATGATCACGGGCTCACAGCCGAGGAGAAAGCCCGCTTGGTGCTCATCAAGTTCCTGTCCGAGGAAGCCAATTGAACGGACGCGTTAAATAGCATTAACGCAGGAAGAAATCGGGAGGAATCGCGCAAGTATGTGCGAAAATATTGCTATATTTGCACGCAATAAATTTATAAATACCCATTTTATGTCATCATTTGTTGCAGATAAAATTGTCATGGACGGCCTGACTTTCGACGACGTCCTGCTCATTCCTGCTTATTCTGAGGTGCTGCCCAAGGAGGTAGAGCTGAAAACCAAGTTTTCCCGTCACATCAATTTGAATGTTCCTTTCGTCACTGCAGCCATGGACACGGTTACGGAATCGTCGATGGCCATTGCCATTGCCCGTGAGGGTGGCATTGGCGTGATACACAAGAACATGACAATAGAGGAGCAGGCCCGCCAAGTGGCTATCGTGAAGCGGGCCGAGAACGGAATGATCTACGACCCGGTGACTATCCGTCGCGGCCGCACCGTGCGCGATGCGCTGGAGATGATGCACGATTACCACATCGGAGGAATCCCTGTTGTGGACGAGGAAAACCATTTGGTGGGTATTGTTACCAACCGCGACCTGCGCTTTGAGCGGCGTCTGGACAAGACAGTGGACGAGGTGATGACCAGCGAAAACCTGGTGACCACCCATCAGCAGACCGATTTAATCGCTGCCGCACAGATTCTGCAGGAGAACAAAATCGAGAAGCTGCCCGTGGTTGATGCCGCCAACCGCCTCATCGGTCTGATTACTTATAAGGACATTACCAAGGCCAAGGACAAGCCTATGGCCTGCAAGGACGAGAAAGGCCGGCTGCGTGTGGCCGCCGGCGTGGGTGTTACGGCCGACACGCTCGACCGTGCCCAGGCACTCGTCGAGGCTGGCGTGGACGCCATTGTCATAGATACGGCCCACGGTCATACCAAGGGTGTGGTGGGCAAACTCCATGAAGTGAAGTCCACTTTCCCCGGTGTCGACGTGGTGGTGGGCAACATTGCTACGGGCGAGGCCGCCAGATATCTTGTCGACAACGGTGCCGATGCTGTGAAAGTGGGCATCGGACCGGGCTCCATCTGCACCACCCGCGTGGTGGCCGGCGTGGGCGTTCCGCAGCTAAGTGCCGTCTACGACGTGTATTCTGCCCTGAAAGGCACCGACGTTCCCCTGATTGCCGATGGCGGTCTGCGCTATTCGGGCGACATTGTAAAGGCCCTGGCCGCCGGTGGCAGCTGTGTCATGGTGGGCTCTTTGGTGGCTGGCACCGAGGAGTCGCCGGGCGAGACCATCATCTACAACGGCCGCAAGTTCAAGAGTTATCGCGGCATGGGCTCGCTGGAAGCCATGGGACAGAAGAACGGTTCACGCGACCGTTACTTCCAGGGCGACACCAATGATGTGAAGAAGTTGGTGCCGGAGGGCATTGCCGGACGCGTTCCTTACAAGGGTACGGTGCAGGAAGTGATCTACCAACTCGTGGGCGGACTGCGTTCGGGTATGGGCTATTGCGGTGCGTCGACCATTGGCAGCCTGCACGATGCCAAGTTCGTTCACATCACCAATGCTGGCGTCCAGGAGAGCCATCCGCACGACATCGCCATCACCAGCGAGGCTCCCAACTACTCCAGACACGAATAATCCACAATACGAATTGCCGGGGTGACAGCGTGTGCGCACGGTTACCACCCCGTTATAATGACTAAGCGAATCCTCAGAAATGAATACGAAGCTGTTGCTGGGCGCCATGCTGATGTGTGGCTCTTTCTCTTTTGCCCAAAGCGATGACCCCGTGCTGATGACCGTCAACGGCCACGCCGTGACGCGTTCGGAATTTGAATATTCTTACAACAAGAACAATTCGGAGGGTGTCATCGACAAGAAGACGGTCAAGGAATACGTTCCCCTGTTTGTCAATTACAAGTTGAAAGTGGAGGCAGCAAAGGCTGCCCGTTTGGACACCATGCGGTCGTTCCAGCAGGAATTTGCTGGTTACAGAGACCAGCAGATTCGTCCAGCCATGATTAATGATGCCGATGTGGAGGCCGAGGCCCGTAAAATCTATGCGCAGACCCAGCAGCAAGTCGACGGCAACGGCGGCATGGTGCAGGTGAGCCACATCTTGTTGTTGTTGCCGCAAAAGGCTTCGGCTGACGAGCAAAAGGTGGCCAAGCAGCGTGTCGACTCCGTGTATGAGGCCCTGCGCCGGGGAGCCGACTTCGCCGAAATGGCCAGTAAGGTTTCCCAAGACCCCGGCTCGGCTGCCAAGGGCGGCGAGCTTCCGCTCATCGTCAAGGGCCAGACCCTGCGCGAGTTTGAAGACCAGGCGTGGCAGCTCAAGGATGGCGAGATGAGCAAACCCTTTCTCTCGCCGGCTGGCTGGCATATCATCCTGAAGCGCGGACACCAGAATTTCTACAGCTACGAGAGCCAGCGCGAGGCCATTCTGAAGTTTATCGACCAGCGAAACCTGCGCGAACAAATCATCAATGCCAAGCTCGACACCCTGTCCCGACAGGAGCACACCACCCCTGCTCAACTGCTCGAAGCCAAGAAGCAAGAGCTCGAAGCACAGGATCCCAGCCTGAAATATCTCATTCAGGAGTACCACGACGGATTGTTGCTCTACGAAATCAGCAACCGCACTGTGTGGGACAAGGCCCAGAAAGACGAGGCCGGACAGGCCGCTTACTTCAAGCACAACAAGAAAAAATACAAGTGGGAGCAGCCCCGCTTCAAGGGCATCGCCTACAGCACACGCGATGAGGCCGATGTGAAACGGGTGCAGGCTGCCGTGAAGAAACTCCCGTTCGACGCTTGGGCCGAGCAGTTGCGCAAGACGTTCAATGCCGATTCCGTGCTCCGCATCCGGGTGGAGAAGGGCATCTTCAAGCAGGGCGACAACGCCTTGGTCGACCAGAAAGTGTTCGGTGTGGACACTGTACCTCAGCCCATGAAGGGCTATCCCTACATGGCCGTGTACGGCAAGAAGCTCAAGGCCCCCGAGGAACTGGCCGACGTCAAGGCTCTGGTGGTGGCCGACTATCAGGAGGAGCTGGAGCGGCAGTGGGTGGAGCAGCTGCGCAGGCAGTACCCCGTGACCGTGGACGAGCAGGTGCTCGACACGGTAAACAAGCACAAATAAGAATCGTATGAGAATCAAACAGACATCAATAGCCGCCGCCATCATTCTGTCGGCCGGTCTCTCCGCCATGGCTGGCAGCCGCGGACGCATGGCGTCGGGGCTGCAGGGCCAGTCCACAACGGCCGACACCGTGAAGTCGGTACCCGCCCCGAAGCCCGAAGTCCCCCCCGTGCCCGAGAGCAGTGTCGTGGACGAAGTGATCTGGGTGGTGGGCGACGAGCCCATCCTCAAGTCGGATGTCGAGATGATGCGCATGCAGGGACAGGCCGAGGGCATGAACTGGGGGGGCAACCCCGACTGCGCCATCCCCGAGCAACTGGCCGTGCAGAAGCTCTTCCTGCACCAGGCAGCCATCGACTCGCTGGAGGTCACCGAGTCCGAAATAGCCAATGGCGTGGAGCAGCAAATCAGCCGATGGATTGAGGTCGCCGGCGGACAGGAGAAACTGGAAGAGTATCGCAAGCAGTCGATCAGCGAGATGCGGGCCGACCTTCACGATGATTTCAAGAACCAGCAACTCATCCAAAAGATGAAGCAGAAACTCGTCGAGGGCATCAAGGTGTCGCCCGCCGACGTGCGTTCCTACTTCCGTTCGCTGCCGGCCGACAGCATACCCTTTGTGCCCACCGAGGTCGAAGTGCAGGTCATTGAGCGTGCGCCGAAGATTAAGCTCGAGGAAATCAACCGCGTGAAAGACGAGCTGCGCAACTTCACCGACCGCGTGAACAAGGGCGAGACCACCTTTGCCACGTTGGCCCGCCTCTACTCCGAGGATCCCGGCTCGGCCCGCCAGGGTGGCGAGATGGACTACATCGGGCGCGGTCTGCTCGACCCCGCCTTTGCCAGTGTGGCTTTCAACCTCACCGACCCCAAGAAAATCTCCAAAATTGTAGAGACCGAATTCGGCTATCACATCATCCAGCTCATCGACAAGCGCGGCGACAAGATCAAGTGCCGGCACATTCTGCTCAAGCCCAAAGTGTCGTCCGACGAGATCGATGCCGCCGTCAGCCAGCTTGATTCCATCAGTCGTGACATCCGTGCGGGCAAGTTCACGTTCGAGCAGGGAGCCTCGTTCCTCTCCGATGACAAGGATACTAAGAACAATCAGGGCCTGATGTCCAACTCCACGCCCGACGGCATGACCTCGCGTTTCCAGATGAAAGACCTGCCCACCGAGGTGGCCCGTGTGGTCGATACGCTGAAGGTGGGCGAGATTTCGGCTCCTTTCCAGATGGTCAACTCCAAGGGAAAGACCGTCGTGGTGCTGGCCCGGCTCAAGAGTCGCACCGAAGGACACAGGGCCACCATCACCGAAGACTTCCAGGTGATGAAGGAAGTGGTGCTGTCCAAACAGCGCGAAAAGGCCCTCAACGACTGGGTATCCGACAAAATCAAGCATACTTACGTGCGCATGAACGACCGTTATCGGGACTGCACGTTCCAATACCAGGGGTGGAATAAATGACCTTTCAGCACAACGACAACGTTTTGAAACATGGGCATAGGGTCATCATCGTGATGGTTCTATGCTTCTTTGTCCTTGGCCTTGCCATGGCCGCGGGGCGCAAGGCACGGCGCAAGCCGGTGGACGACCGCGTCTATCTGCTCCACGCCGACGAGCTGCGCTACGACGTCTACGGCCCCAACCCCGACGCCCAGATTGTGAAAGGCCACGTGTCGTTCCGTCACCAGGGTTCCCGTCTCACCTGCGACAGTGCCTATTTCTACCAGGCCGCCAACTCCGTGCGCGCCTTTGGCCACGTGCATTTCCGCGAGGGCGACACGCTCTCGCTTACCTGCGACCGCGCCTGGTACGACGGCGGCGAGCAGATGATGGAGGCCCGCCAGAACGTGGTGCTGCGCCACCGGCAACAGACGCTCTATACCGACAGCCTGAATTACGACCGGCTTTACGAGTACGCCTACTTCTTCAACGGCGGCCGTCTCGTCGACGGCAAGAGCCGGCTCAGCTCCGATTGGGGCGAGTACCACACCGCCACGCGCATGGCCAAGTTCTGTCTCGACGTGCAATTGCAGACTCCCAAGAACCGCGTCTCCACCGACACGCTCTACTACGACACGCGCCTGTCGCGTGCCCACGTGCTCGGACTCTACACCGCCGACAAGGGGCGGGGAGCCGTGGGCCCCTCCATCATCCGCGGAACCACCAACACCGTCACCACCACCGACGCCTACTTCAACACCAAAACCGACCATGCTGAGCTCTTCGGACGCTCTACAGTGGTGGACAAGGAGAAGACCATCACCGGCGACACCTTGTATTATGACAGCCAGACGGGCCGCAACCGCGGCCTCGGCAACGTGGTCTACGTGGACACGAAGAACAAGAACACGCTGACCTGCGACGAGGTGGTGTACAACGAGAAGACGGGCCGCGGCTATGCCACGCGCCGTGCCCTCGTCACCGACTACTCGCAGCCCGACACCCTCTACATGCACGCCGACACCCTGCGCATCGAGACTTTCAACATCAACACCGACTCCGTCTACCGCAAGGTGCACTGCTACCCCCACGTGCGGGCCTACCGCGTGGACGTGCAGGGCGTGTGCGACTCGCTGGTGTTCAGCTCCAAGGACTCCTGCCTGACCATGTACCGCGACCCCATCGTCTGGAACGGCACGCGCCAACTGGTGGGCGAGGTCATCAAAGTCTACATGAACGACTCCACCATTCGCGAGGCCCACGTGCTGGGGCAGGCCCTCTCCGTGGAGCAGCTGCCCGACAGTATCCACTACAACCAGGTCTCCTCGCGCGACATGTTTGCCTATTTCCGGCAGGGCAACATCCGTCGCAGCGATGCCGTGGCCAACGTGCGCGCCGTCTATTATCCCATGGACGACAAGGACAGTACGCTCATCGGCCTCAACTACACCGAGACCGACACCATGAAGATGTTTCTCTCTGACCAGCGTCGGCTGGAGCGCATCTGGATGCCCAAGGCCCAGGGTACGCTCTATCCCATGACGCAGATACCGCCCGACAAGCCCCGGCTCGACTGCTTCGTGTGGTTCGACTATATCCGTCCGGTCAGCAAGGACGACGTGTTCCGCTGGCGCGGCAAGGCCCAGGGCACCGAGATGAAACGCATCGAGCGTCATGCTGCCCCCTTGCAGCGGCTCAAACCGGCCGGCGTGCCGGCCCCGGCTCCGCCCGAGGGAGCCCGCCCATGAACCTGCTGTTCCAGACCCGCCGCCCCCGCCGCTTCCATCACGAGCCCATCTACATCGACGAGCGGCGCGACCGGCTCCGGGCCGTGGAGCGTCGGGCCCGCGAGGAACTGGGGCTGCCCGTGGAGCCGCTTCCGGCCGACGGCAGCCCGCAGCCCTTGTCTCGCCGGGCAGACGAGGGTCGCCGCTTCTGCTTCTCGGCCGCCGGCCGCCATGCCCACCGGGCCCTCAACACCGGCCATGTGCTTGCGGTGCTGGTCATCCTGCTGTTTGTTGCCATCCTGCTATTCCTGTTATGAGCGATATTATCCAACTTTTACCCGACTCCGTGGCCAACCAGATAGCGGCCGGCGAGGTGATTCAGCGGCCGGCCTCCGTCGTCAAGGAACTGGTGGAGAATGCCGTCGATGCCGGTGCTCGCCGCATCGATGTGCTTGTGGTCGATGCCGGCCGCACGTCCATTCAGGTGGTCGACGACGGCAAGGGCATGTCCGAGACCGACGCCCGCCTCTCGTTCGAGCGGCACGCCACCTCGAAGATACGCCAGGCCGACGACCTCTTCAACCTGCGCACCATGGGCTTTCGCGGCGAAGCCCTGGCCTCGATTGCCGCCGTGGCCCAGGTGGAACTCCGCACGCGCATGGCGTCCGACGAGCTTGGCACCCACCTTGCCATTTCCGGCTCGCGCTTCGGCGGGCAGGAGCCCTGCGCCTGTCCGGTGGGTTCCAACTTCCTCATCGAGAACTTGTTCTTCAACGTTCCGGCCCGCCGCAAGTTCCTGAAATCCAATTCCACCGAGCTCAACAACATCATCGCCGCCTTCGAGCGCATCGTGCTCGTCTATCCCGACATTGCTTTCACGTTCCGCAGCAACGGCTCCGAAATGTACGCCCTGCGGGCCGGCAACCTGCGGCAGCGCATTGTCGACCTCTTCGGCAAGCGCATCAATCAGGACCTGCTGCCCGTCAAGGTGGAGACCTCGGTGTGCAGCATCGGCGGTTTCGTGGGCAAGCCCGAGTCGGCCCGCAAGAAAGGCGCGCGCCAATTCTTCTTTGTCAACGGCCGCTACATGCGTCACCCGTACTTCCACAAGGCCGTCATGTCGGCCTTTGAGCGGCTGGTGCCGCAGGGCGACCAGGTGCCCTACTTCCTCTATTTTGACGTCAGCCCGCAGGACATCGACGTGAACATACACCCCACGAAGACCGAGATCAAGTTTGAAAACGAGCAAGCCATCTGGCAGATTCTCTCGGCCTCGGTCAAGGATGCCGTGGGCATGTTCAACGATGTGTCGGCCATCGAGTTCGACACCGAGGGCAAACCCGACATCCCCGTCTTCGATCCCAACAACCCGGCGCAGTCGCCCCGGGTCGAGTTCAACCCGCAGTACAATCCTTTCGACACCCCCGCCACAGGCATGGTGGAGCGGCGCAGCCGGCTGGGCGGCAGCAGTTCCGACGGCCCCTCGGCCGGCGGCTGGACGCCCGCCCCGCAGTCCCGCATGGGCGCCCCGGCCCAATGGGAGCAGCTCTACGAGGGGCTGGCGCCGGCTGCCGAGGCTCCCGGCGCGCTTTTCCCTGCTGACGGGGCCGCCCCAGGCAGCCTCATCGACGAGAAGTCGCCCGCCCACTACCAGTACAAGGGCCGTTACATCATGACGGCCGTCAAGTCGGGCCTCATGATTGTAGACCAGCATCGGGCCCACCTCCGCATACTCTACGAGCAGTATCGGCGGCAGCTCGCCGCGCGCAAGATGCACGCCCAGAAGCTGCTCTTCCCCGAGTCGCTGCAGCTCTCAGCCCAGGAGGCCGTCACGCTGGACCGCATCCGGCCCGAGCTGGAGGGCATGGGCTTCGAGCTTTCGCCGCTGGGCGGAGGCGCCTTTGCCGTGAATGCCATCCCCGAGGGGCTGGAGGGCATCAGCGTGCCCGTGCTGGTGCGCGACATGCTGGCCGCCGCCGCCGAGAAAGGCACGTCGGCCACCGCCGGCGTGAACGACGCGCTGGCCCTGAGCATGGCCCGTTCCGCCGCCATCCCCTACGGCCAGGTGCTGGGCAACGAGGAGATGGAGAACCTCATCAACGGTCTCTTCGGCTGCGACAACGTGAACTATACGCCCGACGGCAAGAGCGTGCTCTGCATCTTCAAGCAGCACGACATCGAGCAGCTCATGGGTTGACCAACGCATCCCAAACCTCAAAACATATCCGATGATGAAAAAAATCTTCCTCGCACTGGCCCTCGCCGGTGCCGCCCTGGGCGCATCGGCCCAGGATGCCGAACCTGTACAGCAGTACAGCGTAGCCACCAATTCGTTCTGGAGCAACTGGTTTGTCCAGGCCGGCGGCGACTGGAACGTGTGGTATTCGGCCCAGGAACACCATGCCGACAACCACAACGGCATGGGCTTCTTCGGCAGCGAACGCCGCACGTTCGGCGCATCGCTGGCCCTGGGCAAGTGGTTCACCCCCGGCATCGGTCTGCGCACCAAGCTGCAGGCCTGGCAGGGCAAGCGCATCCCGGCACTGGAGCACGACGCCGCGAAATTCGACGCGTGGATACTCAACGAGCACGTCATGCTGAACCTGAGCAACCTGTTCTGCGGCTACAGCGACACGCGCGTGTGGAACCTCGTGCCTTTCCTCGGCGGCGGTGTGTCGCGCAACATGTCACGCAACACCTATGCCATGCAGCTCAGCATGGGCCTGCAGTCGTCGTGGCGCGTGAGCCGCAAGCTCAGCATCTACCTGGAAGGCGGCTGGAACCGCCTCTCCGACGATTTCGACGGTGCAACGGCCTCTGCCGGTGCGGCCCCCCATCAGGGCCCATTGTGCTGGGAGAACAAGGACAACCATGTCTACGGCGAGGTGGGCCTGACGCTGCGCCTGGGCCGCGGCACCTGGAACAGGGTGCCCGATGTGGAGGCCATCCAGTCGCTCTCGCAGAGCCAACTCGACGCCCTCAACGCCCAGCTGGGCGACGCCCAGGCCGAGAACGCCCGCCTGCAGAGCCTGCTCGACGAGCAGTCCAAGCCGCAGGTGGAGGAGACTGTCGCCCCCGAACCGGTCAGCACCGTGGTGTCGGTGTTCTTCAATCTGGGCCGTTCGGAGATTGCCTCGCGCAAGGATTTGGTCAACGTGGAGCCGCTGGCCCGCTACGGTCGTGAGGGCCGCAAGCTCGTCGTGACCGGCTATGCCGACAGCGCCACGGGCAATGCCGAGGCCAACCGCAGGCTTTCCGAGGCCCGTGCCAACACTGTGGCCCGCGAGTTGGAGAAGCTGGGCGTGAGCCGCGACAACATAGTCATCGTGGCGCGTGGTGGCGTGGCCGACCTCTCGCCCGTGTCCTACAACCGCCGCGCCACGGTCGAGCTGGCCAAGTAATCCCCTCGTATTCCCGCGCCGCGCCCTTGCCGGGCGCGCGTGCGCTTTTTCCTTGTTTTGCGGCCACGGCCCAGACGCGTTGCGTTTGCGCCGTGGCCGCATCGCGTTTGGGCCGTAACGGCGCGGCGATTACGGCGTTGTCGCGCAGCGTTTGCGGCGTAGCGGTTTTGCGTCGAAGCCGTAAAATTTGTGCCGATTCCTTGCTTTGTTTATAATAATGTACTATCTTTGCGCGTGAACGGGAACCCCTTTGCAGGGAGTTGCAGGTAGGGCTTTCTGTACAATAGCCGAAAAAACTTAAACCACACTGCTAATCAATAATAACCTAAATGCCCCAGCCTCGGCACGGCGTTCCCGCTTGCACACGGGCGGGTCAAGGAAGAGGCACCTTTGTTTTTATGAAAAACGATTTCCTGAAAGGTATGTATGCGACCATTGTCATGTTGTTTGTCACCATGTCCGCCCTGCCGCAGCAGGCCCGGGCGCAGACCAAGGAGGCTTATGTAGTGAGAAGTGCCGACAGCACGACCCTCACTTTCTATTACGACGCGCAGAAGTCGGGCCGTGAAGGCACCACGTATGGCATTGACGCAACCCAGACGGATGAAAAGGGAAACGTGCTCCCGGCCTGGGTGGGAACCGTCAAGAACCTTGACAAGTCGACCGTCACGGCCGTGTTCGACGCGTCGTTCGCGGACTATCGCCCGACAAGCACCCGCCGCTGGTTCGCCTACTGCACGACGCTGGAGTCCGTCAAGGGCATGGAAAATCTCAACACGGCCGACGTGACCGACATGTTCGGAATGTTCGCGTACTGCCGTGCGCTGGCCTCGCTCGACCTTTCGCACTTCAACACGGCGAACGTGACCAACATGTTCGGAATGTTCTGGTGCTGCGACGCCCTCACTTCGCTCGACCTGTCGCACTTCAACACGGCGAACGTAACCGACATGTCCGGAATGTTCGCGTACTGCCGTGCGCTGGTCTCGCTTGATCTTTCGCACTTCAACACGGCGAACGTGACCGACATGGGTGCAATGTTCAGGGACTGCAACGCCCTCACATCGCTCGACTTATCGGGCTTCAGCACGGCGAATGTGACCAATATGTCTGTTATGTTTTCCGATTGCCGTGTACTGCCCTCTCTTGACCTGTCGGGCTTCAACACGGAGAAAGTAACCGACATGAGTAAAATGTTCGCGTACTGCCAAGCCTTGTCCTCTCTCGAATTGTCAAGTTTCAACACGAAGAATGTAATAGATATGTGCGGAATGTTCCTTTACTGTCATGCCCTGCCCTCTCTCAACCTGTCGAACTTTAATACGGCGACCGTGACTAACATGAGAGAAATGTTTAGAGAATGTAAGGCCCTGCCCTTTCTTGATTTCTCAAGTTTCAACACGAAGAACGTAACAGACATGAGTGGAATGTTTCATGACTGCAAAGCCTTAATCTCTCTTGATTTATCGAATTTCGATACGGAGAACGTAACCGACATGAGTCGAATGTTTGATAACTGTCGTTCCTTGGCCTCGCTCAACCTTTCAAGTTTCAACACCGCGAAAGTAACTGACATGAGCAGAATGTTCTATAACTGCAAGGCGCAGACTTCGTTCGACCTCTCGAACTTCAACACAGAGAGCGTGACCAACATGTACGGAATGTTCGCCCTCTGTACAAGGCTTGTCTCTCTCAATATCTCGAACTTCAACACGTCGAATGTGACCAACATGGGCAGAATGTTTGAAAGTTGCCAAAAAATAACCTCTCTCGACCTGTCGAACTTCAATACGGAAAAAGTGACCAACATGAACGAAATGTTCTCGTTCTGCACTAAGCTGACCTTGCTCAACGTTTCGAGCTTCAACACTACGAACGTGACCGACATGGGAGATATGTTCGCAGGCTGTAGAGCTTTGCCCTCTCTTGACCTCTCGAATTTCAACACAGCGAATGTAACCAACATGTACAACATGTTCTACAACTGCTTTGCGTTGCCCTCTCTCGACCTTTCAAACTTCAATACGGAGAAAGTAACCAACATGAGCGGAATGTTCTACGGCTGCTATGTGTTGTCCTCGCTTGACCTTTCAAACTTCAATACGGGGAAAGTAACCAACATGAGCAGAATGTTTAAAACTTGCTATGCCATGACCTCCCTCAACCTCTTAAGTTTCAGCACGGAGAATGTAACCGACATGTCTCACATGTTTTCGTACTGCCGTGCTCTACCCTCGCTCAATCTCTCAAACTTCAACACGGAGAAAGTAACCAACATGAAAGAAATGTTCAGTGAATGCCATGCCCTGACCTCTCTCAATCTCTCGAATTTCAATACGGAGAAAGTAACCGATATGTTCAGGATGTTTGAGGAGTGTCGCGCGCTTCTCTCTCTCGACCTTTCAAACTTCAATACAGAGAAAGTAACCGACATGAGAAGTATGTTCTCGGTTTGTTTTGCTCTGACTACCATTTACTGCAACAACACATGGACATGCGAGGAATCCACCGATATGTTCGTCGCCTGCAGGAAGCTCGTGGGTGTAGCGGCATACGACAAGAATAAGGTAGATGTGGGCATGGCGAACCCCGAGACGGGCTATTTCACGAAGAAATCTCCGGCGGGAATTTCGGCAGCCCCGGCTTCGACCGATGTCGTCGCCACGGGTATTTATACGCTGCAAGGCGTTCGTCTCGTGGGCAAGCTCGAGAACCTGCCTGCCGGTGTCTACATCGTGGATGGCCGTAAAATGGTGAAGAAGTAAAGGCCCAAGGGCCGGGATATGTAGGGACACGCCCGACGTGTGTCCGCTCGCAGCGTTCGGCGTTCGGACATGCAGGGCGTATGTCCCTACAATCTCAAGGAGGAGACGTTTTCGTTTTGACGAAAAACTATTTTCTCTATCTCGTCCGGGGCGGATGTTCTCGTTTTAGTGATTTTAAAAGATGGGGCTTGGGCCAAGTCGTTATCCCCTTAGTTACCCATTTACACGCTTTTAGATGACCAATTGCAGGGGCTCATTCCGTGATTTTTTGAAAAAACCGGCGTGAAAATTTGGCGACACGAAAGAATTGTTGTACCTTTGCACCCGAAATCCGAGACACTCGGGCGCTTAGCTCAGTTGGTTTAGAGCGTCTGCCTTACAAGCAGAGGGTCGGGGGTTCGAATCCCTCAGCGCCCACTTAGGGGTGTTTCCCTGTAGTCTTTCGGGGCTGCGGGGATTTTATTAGGGCGCTTAGCTCAGTTGGTTTAGAGCGTCTGCCTTACAAGCAGAGGGTCGGGGGTTCGAATCCCTCAGCGCCCACATCAGGAATCCTGCGGTCATCATGACCACGGGGTTTTTTGTTTTATAGTGCTTGTGGCGATGGGCGTTGTAACCCTGTTTGCCAACCACGAAGCCCTAAGAAGTCCACAAACTTGTGGTCCATAAACTTGTGAACTTGATATATTTTGCCTATATTGGCAGCAAGCATAAGTGCACATCAAGTCTGTTGCGGCGACAGTCACGCCTATCTTTTCCAACTTTTCCGTGCTATATTTGGTTTGAGTGGGTGCGTTTTGGGAACTTGCCAGATGCAACCTTCCGAAGCTACAGTCCTTCGTGTATGAGTATATTCTCTGCTTGCAAACATAGGCTTTTTTACTTAATGCCACAGAAAAAGATGGGATGAATTGATGGGTCGTGTGACGAATGGGCAGAGCTGGCGGCGGTAGGCGAGGGTGAAGGCGACGGGAGAGGGTGGCCGTGAATGGTCTGGGAGACGTTAACTTATCTTATATAAAGATTTTGTGGTGCTACGACTTTCAAATGAAATAGTTTTCGTAATTTTGCAGTCGAAGTAATATGTACTAAGATTATGCATCTCAATTCTTTGACTGCGGTGTCACCGATAGATGGTAGATACAGGAGTAAGACCGAGCCGTTGGCCGACTATTTTTCGGAATATGCACTGATTCGCTACCGTGTCCGCGTGGAAATAGAGTATTTCATTGCACTTTGCGAGTTGCCCGTGCCGCAGCTGTCGGGTGTCGACCATGCCCTTTTCGACCGGCTCCGCCGCATCTATCTCCACTTCGATGAGACATCGGCCCAACGCGTGAAAGATATAGAGAAAGTGACCAACCACGACGTCAAGGCCGTGGAATATTTCCTGAAAGAAGAGTTTGACAAGATTGGCGGGCTGGAAGCCTACAAAGAATTCATCCATTTTGGCCTCACTTCGCAGGACATCAACAACACCAGTGTGCCCCTTTCCATCAAGGAAGCCTTGGAACAGGTCTACTATCCGCTCGTTGAAGAGCTGATCGCCCAGCTGCAGGAGTATGCCGAAGCCTGGAAAGACGTACCCATGCTGGCCAAGACCCACGGGCAGCCCGCCTCGCCCACACGGCTGGGCAAAGAGGTGATGGTCTATGTGTATCGGCTTGGTGAGCAGCTGCGTCTGCTGAAGCAGACACCTCTCACGGCCAAGTTTGGCGGGGCTACGGGCAATCTCAATGCACACCATGTGGCCTATCCGGACTATGACTGGAAGGCTTTTGCCAATGGCTTTGTGGCCAACCGGCTGGGCTTGCAGCGCGAGCAGTGGACCACGCAAATCAGCAATTACGACTGCTTGGGGGCCGTGTTCGACGGCATGCGCCGCATCAACACCATCATCATAGACCTCGACCGAGACTTCTGGATGTACATTTCGATGGAGTATTTCAAGCAGAAAATCAAGGCAGGAGAAGTGGGTTCCAGCGCCATGCCCCACAAGGTGAACCCCATCGACTACGAGAACAGCGAGGGCAATCTGGGTGTGGCCAATGCCGTGTTGCAGTTCCTGGCCGCCAAGTTGCCCGTGAGCCGTCTGCAGCGCGACCTCACCGACTCCACCGTGTTGCGCAATGTGGGCGTGCCTTTCGGCCATGCCGTGATTGCCATTGAGAGTACGCTCAAGGGACTGCGCAAGCTCATCCTGAACGAGGAAAAGCTGCATGCCGACCTCGACGACACGTGGGCTGTGGTGGCCGAGGCCATCCAGACCATCTTGCGCCGCGAGGGTTATCCCCATCCCTACGAGGCATTGAAAGCCCTCACCCGCACCAATGAGAAGATGACCGAGCGAACCATCCACGACTTTGTACAGACACTGAACGTGAGCAACAGCGTGAAAGCCGAGCTCATGGCCATCACCCCACACAACTATACCGGCATTTAGTACGGATTTTTTCAACATTCCATATTTTAATTTTTTATTCATTTAATTTATTAACCATAGCCGCGAGGCTAAAAAAGAGTAATTAAGATGTCAGAAGATTTAGAGAACAAGGCTCAGGATTCCACACAGACACCGAATCAGGAAAGCGAAGGCAGCCGTGAAGGCTACGGTCATCCTTCAGGTTATCAGAGAGATTATCACGACAACAGTGGCCGGCCGTTGCGTCCGCGCATCCACACGCAGCGCGCCTACACCACCGACCGTCACAACGGCGGACAGGAAGAGGGCGGGTTCCGTCCTGAGGGTTTCGGCGCTGGACTGCAGGGCAGCGGCGATCAGCCCCGTCAGCAGCGCAGCTTCCAGCCCCGTCAGGGCGGCTATCAGCTGCGGCAAGGCAGTTACCAGCCCCGCCAAGGCGGCTACCAACCGCGTCAGAACGGTTATCGTCCACGATATAACAACAATCAGGAAGAAGGTGGCTACCAGTCGCGCGAAGGCGGTTATCAGCCCCGCCAGCAGGGTGGCTACCAGCCGCGTGAGGGTGGTTATCAGCCCCGCCAGCAGGGTGGCTACCAGCCCCGTCAGGGCGGTTATCAACCGCGCCAGGGTGGCTATCAGCCTCGCCCCGGCGGTTACCAGCCCCGCCAGCAGGGTGGTTATCAGCCTCGTCCGGGCGGTTATCAGCCCCGCCCCGGTGGCTACGGCCGCCAGCAGGGCGGTTATCAGCCTCGTCCGGGCGGCTATGGCCGTCAGCCCTATGGCCAGCGTCCGGGCTACGACCCCAATGCCAAGTACAGCATGAAGAAGCGGATTGAGTACAAGGAGGAGCACATCGACCCCAACGAACCCATCCGTCTGAACAAGTTTCTGGCCAATGCCGGTGTGTGCTCGCGCCGTGAGGCCGACGAATTCATCCAGGCCGGCGTGGTGACCGTGAACGGCACTGCCGTGACCGAGCTCGGCACCAAGGTGATGCGTACCGACGAGGTGAAGTTCCACGATCAGCCCGTCACGCTGGAAAAGAAAGTCTATGTGCTGCTCAACAAGCCCAAGGACTATGTGACCACCAGCGATGATCCCCAGCAGCGCAAGACGGTGATGGACCTCGTGAAAGACGTGTGCCCTGAGCGTATCTATCCTGTGGGCCGCCTGGATCGCAACACCACGGGTGTGCTGTTGCTCACCAACGACGGTGACATGGCCTCGAAACTCACACATCCCAAGTTCCTCAAGAAAAAGGTGTACCACGTATATCTGGACAAGAATGTGTCTACGGAGGATCTGCAGAAGATAGCCGAGGGTATCGAACTGGAAGACGGAGAGGTACATGCCGATGCCATCGAGTATGCCGATGAGCGCGACAAGGCGCAGGTGGGTATTGAGATTCACAGTGGCAAGAACCGCATCGTGCGCCGTATATTTGAGGCTCTGGGCTATCGGGTGGTGAAGCTCGACCGTGTGCAATTTGCCGGTCTCACCAAGAAAAACCTGCGTCGTGGCGACTGGCGTTTCCTCTCGGAGAAAGAGGTGGAGATGCTTCGCAGCGGTATGTTTGAATAGTTATACCTTGGGAGTTAAGGAGTCTGGAGTTAAGGAGTTGAGATATGAGGCGCAGCGGTGGGCCGGCAACGTGCCCATGAGCCATCGGTCTTGACTTTTTGACTCTCTGACTTTTTGACACTCCTCAACCAGAATAGAATCTAATGAGTAGCAGAACAAAAGTCGTCGATGCGCTTCGCAGCACCGACTTTGGAAAAGAGATTACGGTGAAGGGCTGGGTGCGCTCTCACCGCAACAGTAAGGCCGTGGACTTCATTGCCTTGAACGACGGCTCCACCATCAAGAACATTCAAGTGGTCGTCGACCCCTCGACGATGGATGCCGAACAGCTGAAGAGCATCACCACCGGTGCCTGCATCCGTGTCACCGGCATGCTCGTGGAGAGCCAGGGCAAGGGTCAGGCCTGTGAGGTGCAGAGCCGCGAGATAGAGATCTACGGTCTTTGTCCGGGCGACTACCCTATGCAAAAGAAGGGGCAGAGCTTTGAATACATGCGTCAGTTCGCCCACATGCGGCTGCGCACCAACACGTTCGGGGCAGTGTTCCGCATCCGCCACAACATGGCCATTGCTGTGCACAAGTATTTCCACGACCATGGCTTCTATTATTTCCACACGCCACTCATCACGGCCAGCGATGCCGAGGGGGCGGGCGAGATGTTTCAGGTGACCACGCTCGACCTTGACCGTGTGGCTAAGAGCGGGGAGGTGGACTACGAGAAAGACTTCTTCGGCAAGAAGACCAGTCTCACCGTGAGCGGTCAGCTCGAGGGCGAGCTGGGTGCCACGGCCTTGGGAGCCATCTATACTTTCGGTCCCACGTTTCGTGCCGAGAACAGCAACACGCCGCGCCATCTGGCCGAATTCTGGATGATAGAGCCTGAGGTGGCTTTCATGGATCAGAAAGAACTGATGGATCTGGAGGAAGACTTCATCAAGTATTGCGTGCGCTGGGCACTCGACAACTGCCACGATGATTTGGAATTTCTGAATCAGATGATCGACAAGACGCTAATCCAGACGTTGGAGTCGGTGGTGAAAGAGGACTTCGTGAGGCTGACTTACACCAAGGGCATCCGCATTCTGGAGGAGACCGTGAAGCAGGGACGCAAGTTCGAGTTCCCCATCACGGGTTGGGGCATGGACTTGAGCAGCGAGCATGAACGGTTCCTGGTGGAGGAATACTTCAAGCGTCCGGTTATCATGACCGATTATCCAGCTTCCATCAAGGCATTCTACATGAAGAAGAATGCCGACGGCAAGACTATGCAGGGCACGGACGTGCTCTTCCCCCGCATCGGCGAAATCATCGGCGGTTCGGTACGTGAAGAGAGCTATGAGAAGCTGGTGGGTGAGATTGAGGCCCGCGGCATGGAAGAAAGTACCTACGGTTGGTATCTCGACACGCGTAAGTACGGTTCCTGTCCGCATGCCGGCTTCGGGCTGGGCTTCGAGCGGCTCATTCTGTTTGTCACCGGCATGCAGAATATCCGCGATGTCATTCCCTTTGCCCGCACGCCCAAAAACGCCGAGTTCTAAGCGGGCTTACACCTTATTGTATAAGAGCCTCCCCATGCTTTGCGTGGGGAGGCCCTTTGGTTTGGCGCAGTCTGCATGCGTCATGCTCCCGTGGGGCAGACGGTTGCAGAGGGGGGCTGTCGGTGTTATACCAGACGGATTCCGTCGTCGTCGATGGTGATGAGCCGACGTTTGTATAGGTCGCCGACGGCCCGTTTGTAAGTCTTCTTGCTCACTTGGAACATTCGTTTGATGTCCTCGGCATCGCTCTTGTCGCCCAACGGGCAGGCACCCCCGTTGTCCTTGAGCCATTGCAGTAGGGTCTGTGCGAAGTCGGCCGTCTGTTTGCGCCCAGTGGGCTGCAGGGCGATGTCGATTTTTCCGTCGGGCCTCACCTGCTGCACATAAGCCTTGATGCGGTCGCCGGTATGGATGTACTGGAAAATCTGATCCTTGTAGACCAGTCCGGCATACTGGTTCTCCACGATGACCTTGAAGCCCAGGTCGGTCTTTTGCCACACTAGAGCTTCCACCTCCTGGCCGGGCCGCAGGTCTGCATGGTCGGCTGCGAGGTAATGTTCCACTTTGGCGCTGGCCATGATGCGATAGCTTTCTTCGTCGATATGCAGATGAACGATGTAGCTTTTTCCTATCTCCATTCGTTTCTTCTGCTCGCGGAAAGGGCAGAACACGTCTTTCATGACACCCCAGTCCAAAAAGGCTCCGTACTCGTTCACCCAGTTCACGCAGAGATATGCAAAGTCGCCCACCCGTGCCAGCGGTGTCTCCGTTGTGGCGATGGGGCGCTCGTCCTGGTCGAGATACACGAAGCAAGTGATGTCGTCGCCCACCTTTGCATCTTGTGGTACGTATTTCTGCGGCATAAGAATGTCGCCATCGCTCCCTCCATCGAGGAAAATACCAAACACTTCTTTTCCGCCGAAAGCATGTGGATTGGGGCGTTCGGCCACTTTGACCATCTTCAGCGTGTTGTAGTCACCTAACTTTATCATGGTTTAATCATTATGAGGGGTTCGTGGTTGTGGGTCCGGCATGCTATCTGTGGCTGTGGACATGTCGTAGGAACTGTCGGGATGGCTGTCGTTTTCCAGCTGGCCGTCGCGCATGTGAATGGTGCGGTCGGTGATGGAGGCCAGGCTTTCGTCGTGGGTGACGATGACAAACGTCTGCCCGAACTTGTCGCGCAAGTCAAAGAAAAGCTGGTGCAGCTCGGCCTTGTTGCGTGTGTCGAGGCTGCCTGAAGGTTCGTCGGCCAGTACCACGGCCGGATTGTTCACCAAGGCCCGGGCCACGGCTACGCGCTGTTTCTCGCCGCCCGACAGCTCGTTGGGTTTGTGTCGGGCCCGGTCGGCTAGTCCCATGAACTCCAGCAGCTCGTCGGCCCGCTTGCGTGACTCCTTGCGGCTTTTGCCTGAGATGAGGGCCGGCAGCATGATGTTTTCCTGGGCCGTGAACTCGGGCAGCAGCTGGTGGAACTGGAATACGAAACCCAGATGCCGGTTGCGGAAGTCGGACAGCTTGTCGGTCGACAGCCGCCCCACGTCTACACCGTCCACCGTCACTTGCCCGCCGTCGGGCTTATCGAGGGTACCGATGATTTGCAGCAGGGTGGTTTTGCCGGCGCCTGAAGGGCCAACAATGGCCACTACCTCGCCCGCATTGATGTGCAAGTCGATGCCTTTGAGCACCTGTAACTTGCCAAACGACTTGGTTATGCCTTGAATGTCTATCATTTTTGTGATGCTTGTCAGTTCAGAAGTGCAGTATGGCTCAGAGATTCCTTTTCTGGTGCAGCCAGTTGCGTAGCAGCTCATAGGCTGATTGCTCCTCAGTGTGCTGTGGCTGGGCAAAGGTCATGGCAGACATGTCGTCGCCATACTGGTCGGGGAAAATAATCATGAGGTTCTTGCCCGAGAAATATTTGGTGAGTTCTTCGGGCAGTCGGTCTTGTGCTGCCTTGTACGACACGGTGCCCTTGCGGGCTGTCACCACCACGAAGAGATGGTCATCGGCTATCGAGGAGGCCAGTTTCGGCATCTCGTTCCAATGATCCATGGAGACATACGATGCCCGCAAGGCTGCGTGTCGGTTCTGGATATATTCGCGGATCATCTGCAGGGTGTCTGTGCGCCCGTGGAACAGGATGCGGCATTCCAGGTTGCCAGCCAGTCGAGCCAGCCGTTCCAACCACCGATAGAACCCCGACTCATACTGAGCCCTTGAGGGCACGGCCACCTGAATGCGGCGTAGCGTGGCCAGCGGATGGTTGAGTCGGGTCATGATGATCTGCCTATTCAGCCCGTTGAAAAGGCTTTGGTGGAACTGTCCCCAGAACTTGGGCGACACGTTGGAATGGGTGTGCATGCCAATAAGAATCTCTGAAGCGCGGAATTCCTTAAAGGCATGTTTGATGCCATTGGCAATGTTGGCTGCCACGCGCACCTGTTTCTGCATCTTCACGTCCGAGCCCGAGGCATACTGTGTGACCTGTTCCAGCAGACGGCGGCCCTGTTCCTGATGCTGTCGCATGTATTCGTCGTCGTAGACAACGTTGAGCGCCACCAGGCTGCGGTTCAGTTTCGGGTTGCGCATCATGATGCCCATGTTGACCAGCCGATTGGCATATTCCGGATATTTCACGGGGATGAGAATCTTCTCGTCATCCTCGGGGCTGACCTCAGGAGCAAAGTTTTTGTCGCGCAGTGTAATTTTCTGTGCTGCCCATTCTGTCACCATTGACGAGATGATACACGTGAAGAGAATCATAATGACTACGCCGTTGAGCATTCGTTCGTCCACCACGGGGCGGCCGTTAGGCAGTTTCAGCGACATGCCCACCATTACCATGGCAATGGCACCGGCTGCATGGGCCGACGTGAGACCGAACATCATGTGTCCAGAAGACGTAGGCATGCGGAAAAGCAGACACGAGGCATAAGCTGCGATGGCCTTGCTTAGGGTACCAAACACCACGATACAAGCCACCACCCAGATGATGCCGCCGCCTTGGAACAGCAGCCTGACGTTGATGAGCATGCCTACACCGATGAGGAAGTAGGGGATGAAGAGTGCATTGCCGATAAACTCAATACGGTTCATCAACGGCGATACGTGAGGAATGTAGCGGTTAAGGATGAGCCCAGCGAAGAAAGCTCCGAAGATGCCTTCCAGTCCTACCAACTCGGCCAAGGCTGCACTTATGAACAGTTCCGACATGACAAAGATGAACTGCATCACGGCATCGCTGTATCGGCGCAGGAACCAACGCGTGATGCGAGGCATGCCCCAGAGCAGCCCGCCACAGTAGCAACAGAACTTCAGGGTAAACCACAGCCAGAACCACAGTCCTGCCCCGCCTCGGTGGGCACCTACGATGGCTGCCAGCACAATGAGGGCCGCCAGCAGACTGAGCATCGTGGAGCCCACGCTGAGGGTGACGCTCGGCTTTCGTTGCAGGCCATATCGACTCACGATGGGATATGAAACCAGTGTGTTTGAGGCCATTAGACTGCCCAGCAGGAGGGCCGTGGCCGTGGAGTATTGCAGCAACGTCACCCCCATGGCATAGGTCATGATGAAAGGAACGGCAAAAGTCAGGACACCGAAAATCAGTGTGTGGTACTTGTTGCGCTTCAGCCCGTCCATGTCCATTTCCAATGAAGCGAGGAACATGATATAGTACAGGCCCACGCGTCCAAAGAGCTCGAATGAGGCGTCGCGGTCGAGAATGTCGAAGCCGTAGCGGCCCACTGCTACGCCGGCAATCACCATACCGATGATATGGGGAATGCGCAGCTTGCCCATGATGATGGGGGCCAGCAGGATAATCAGCAGCACCACGAAGAAGATGAGCGTGGGGTCGGTGATGGGAAAATAGGACGCTACGTTGGGCATTGGACTTATGATTTCCTGCAAAGTTAGCCATTTTTTCTCACAGACAGCACGGATAGCAGGGATTTATCCCGCTCACGAGGTCTGCAATCCGAACATTTTGCATTGCCGAGATGAGAAAAACTTACAGATTGTGTGCAGAGTTGGTTGAAAAATTGTAATTTTGCAGCCAAAGAAGAATATATCATTAGAAAGTAAAAAGATTATGAGAGTAGCAATCGTTGGTGCAAGCGGTGCTGTGGGACAGGAGCTCCTTCGCATTCTCGCTGAGCGCAACTTCCCTTTGGATGATTTGTTTTTGTTTGGTTCCGATCGCAGCGCGGGCCGAAAGTATAGTTTCAAGGGCAAGGAGTATGAGGTAAAACTTTTACAGCATAACGATGACTTCAAGAACATCGATATGGTTTTTGCTTCGGCCGGCGCAGGTACCAGTAAGGAGTATTTGGAGACCATCACCAAGTATGGAGCTGTGATGATAGACAACTCCAGTGCTTTCCGCATGGATGAAGACGTGCCCTTGGTGGTGCCGGAGATTAATCCTGAGGATGCCCTTGTGCGTCCGCGCGGTGTCATAGCCAACCCCAACTGCACTACTATCATGATGGTGGTTGTGCTCAATCCCATTGAGAAGCTCTCCCATATCAGAAAAATACACGTCTCTAGCTACCAGAGTGCCAGTGGTGCCGGAGCCGTGGCCATGGCTGAGCTGCAGCAGCAATACAAGGAAATAGTGGAGCAAGGTGAGGTCAGAACCATCAGCAAGTTCCCCCACCAGCTGGCTTATAATGTGATTCCCCAGATAGACAAGATGACGGAGAACGACTATACCAAGGAGGAGATGAAGATGTTTTACGAGACGCGCAAGATTATGCACTCTGACGTGCGCACGTCGGCAACCTGCGTGCGTGTGAGTTCGTTGCGTTCCCATTCTGAGAGTGTGTGGTTCGAGACGGAGCAGCCGGTAAGCGTGGCACAGATTCGTGAAGCCCTCGTAGCCGCTCCTGGTGTCACGTTGGTGGACGATCCGCAAAACTATGTCTATCCCATGCCGCTGGAGAGTGCCGGCAAGGACGATGTGTACGTGGGCCGCGTGCGCAAAGATTTGGCCGACGACAACGGCAATACTCTGTGGCTCACGGGCGACCAGATACGCAAGGGTGCTGCCCTCAATGCCATCCAGATAGGCGAGTATCTTGTTCGGGTGGGCAATGTGAGGTAGTTTTTTGTCTTCCGTTAATATAATTTTAGGCCCGCTGCAACATGGTTTGCATACGGGCCTGAATGTTTTTCTGGCATTGCGTCGAAGTCTGCCTCTTCGTGATGCCCGAAGTTTCTTTGTAAATGGAACGGTCTTCGGCTGGCCCATACCTTTGGCAGCATCTTCGTGTTTTTTCAGTTCTCATGAAAATATTTGGCCCATACGGGCATGCTCTCGCCTATTTTGCTTACTTTTGTGGAGAAAACAAATCAGAATCTAACGAAACCATGACGAAAGGATCAATCGCTTGCCGTCTGCTCTTTTTCACCCTCTGTGTATTCACATGGCCGCTTGCAGGAGTTTTTGCTCAAAGTCGTATAGACTTGAGTGGGCGCTGGCAATCGTCGCTGGGCGACGTGACGCTGCCCGGCTCACTGCTCACCAACGACAAGGGCGACCGCCCAAGTATGGACACCCGCTGGACGGGCAGCCTCTATGACTCCTCTTATTATTATAATCCCTATATGGCCCGCTACCGTTTGCAGGGGCAGATGAAGTTTCCTTTCTTTCTCACGCCCAACCGCCACTTTGTGGGCAATGTGACCTATACACGTCGTGTGGCTGTGCCCCGGAACTGGAAAGGCCAGCGGGTCACACTTATGCTGGAACGGCCTCATATCGAGACTACGCTCACTGTAAACGGTCGGAAAGTGGGACATCAGACGAGCCTGAGCGTACCGCATGTGTACGATGTGACAGCGTTTGTCCGTCCTGGGCATGACAATGAAATTGCAGTGCATGTGTACAATGGTATTGAGAACGTATGTGTGGGACAGGATTCTCACAGCGTGACCGACCAGACTCAGGGCAACTGGAACGGACTGGCCGGCCGGCTGGAGCTGCAGGCCCACGGCCGCGAACCCATTGGGGCAGTGCGTGTGTATCCCGACATTCATGCGCAGAAGGCTGTGGTGGTGGTACGTACAGCGGCAAGACAGCTTGGGTTCTTTCTTGACGGAAAGGCCGTGAAGGCCATGCGCCAAAACGATTCCACCTATATACTACCCATGCCCGGCGCACGCCTGTGGTCGGAATTCTCGCCCCAGCTCTACCGGCTCACCGTAACCTCGCGTGATGACCGCCGGGAAACTACTTTTGGTATGCGCGAGGTGAGCATCCGCGGCCGCCAGTTCTATATGAACGACGTGCCCTTTTGGATTCGTGGCACAGTGGAGAACTGTAACTTTCCACTTACGGGTTATCCTCCTACCGATGCGGTCTCGTGGGAGCATATCTTCCGCAAGTGTAAGGCTTACGGGCTCAATACCATGCGCTTCCACAGCTACTGTCCGCCCGAGGCAGCTTTCGAGGCGGCCGATCGGGTGGGCTTCTATCTGCAACCCGAGGGGCCCAGTTGGCCCAATCATGGCGTGAAGCTGGGTCGCGGTATGGCCATCGACACTTATCTCATGGATGAGACGCGCCGCATGGTGGAGGCCTATGGCAACCATCCCTCGTTCGTGATGATGGCGGCGGGCAACGAACCGGCCGGCGACTGGGTGAAGTGGTGCAACCTATGGGTGGACTACTGGAGGCAGACCGACGCACGCCGCGTGTACTGCGGAGCCTCAGTAGGGGGTGGCTGGGCCTGGGATGACAGGAGCCAGTATCACGTCAAGGGCGGTGCCCGCGGACTTGATTGGGATCGTCGTGCCCCGCAGTCCATAGACGATTATGCAGAAGACATTCGGATTCCGCGCAATTTCAAGCCCACGGCTGCGCATCCTGAGAATACTGAGCCCTACGTGAGCCATGAGCAAGGTCAGTGGTGTGCATTTCCTGACCTTGAAGAACGTGCGCAGTACACGGGTGTGTATCGTGCAGGAAACTTTGACATCTTTGAGGATTTGCTGCGTCACAACGGTATGGGTGCACAGGCCCGCCGATTCCTGATGGCCAGTGGAAAGCTGCAGACACTGGCCTACAAGTACGAGATGGAGCGTAACTTGCGCACAGCCGACTATGCAGGGTTTTTGCTGTTAGGCCTGAACGACTATAGTGGACAGGGTACGGCGCTTGTAGGGCCGCTCAATGTCTTCTGGCGCGAGAAAGGCTACGTGGACAGTGCAATGTGGAGGCAGTTCTGTTCACCTGTGGTGCCGCTGGCCCGTTTCCCCCGCTTTGTCTATACCGATGCCGACACGCTGCAGGTGTCTGTGTCCCTGTATAATGCTGCGGGACATGTGCTGCGCAACGCTCGCTGTGCCTACTACGTGCATGACAGCCGGCACAAGGAATACACCCATGGCCTGATAGCACAGGGTGACATGCCTCTTGGCAAGACACCCGACTTGGGAAACATTACGTTTCCTCTCACCGGCTTTGCCCGTCCTATGAAGCTCACGCTGACGGTGACCGTGGACGAGCGGCCGCTTCACGACCCTACGCCGGCTGATCCTCCTATCGATGTCCGTAACAGCTGGGACTTTTGGATCTATCCATCCGCTCCTGATGCATGTGATGCCAAGAATTCTTCCAATGTTTGCTGCGCAAAAAAGGCGGCTTTTCTGCCAAGGAACCAAGGTGTACTCCAGAAAGAGGTAGCGTTGGGCGTAGAACCTTTCATTTCCGACACTCTATCGGCACAGGCCCTCCACGTGTTGCAAAGTGGAGGTACGGTGCTGCTTACGGCGGCAGGAAAGGTGCGGTATGGCAATGATGTGAAGCAGACTTACTTGCCTGTGTTTTGGAACACGAGCTGGTTCAAGATGCGCCCGCCCCACACTACGGGAGCTGTCATTGACACGAGACATCCCATCTTCCGCGAGTTCCCCACGGACGACTGGCCCAATCTGAATTGGTGGGAACTGCTTAATCGGGCTCAGGTGATGAACTTGGCTGAGTTCCCGCCCGACTATCAGCCTTGTATTCAGCCTATTGATACGTGGCACGTGAGTCGTAAGTTGGGTATGCTGGTCGAGGCCAATGTACTGAACGGCCGATTGCTCATGACCACGATGGATATTTCTACTGGCCTTGATCATCGCGTGGTGGCACGACAGATGCGTCGTGCCATCCTCGACTACATGCGATCGCCCGACTTTCATCCGACCATTACGCTTGCCCCCGAGGTCATCACCCACTTGTATGAGCGTGAAGCTCCGCCAGTAAACATGTTTACCAAGGATAGCCCCGACGAATTGAAGCCGAAGTTGGGGAGCTAAGAAAACGGAAGAAACAACAAGGCGTGCACGTGCACAATAATTGATTTGAATCAAAAATCATGGCCTTTTAGCTGAATTTTGAAGCCGAAGCATTGTCTGTTTCCAGATTTCGACCTACCTTTGCACCGCGAAATCAGACAGGGCGATGCTCCTTGGAGCTCAAGCTTTAACGAAGATAAAAGAAAGATTGGAGAGAAATATAGGGAAGAAAGTTATTACAAAGTTATACACAAAGTGTGTAGGTATTCTCAATAGGGTCTTTGATAGACGGTAAAAGATTGTTAGGAAAGGTATTAGACAAGGTAAAAAAGAGTATGACTCGACTAGTCGTGAGACTACGTCTAAAAGGATAACATTCAGGAAACACAAACAAAGGAAAGAAAAAGATGAGTTTGACAACAATGTGTATCTTGTGTGCAGCATTGGCTGCCACATGGATGACGGGCGATGGCACGGGAATGCTGAAAAGCTGACCAAGCCTCCCCCGATGAAAGGAGAGAAGCAAAGAAGTATATCAAGTGGTAAAGATACGTAGGCGGCCGTCGACAGACGGCCGCCTTTATTATGCGTTCAATTTTGTCAGTCGGTGAAATGTGCGTATCTTTGCACACTCGAACGAAAGAAGATGTTAAGCAACAAGAAAAGTGAGGCCTTGCTGGCCAAGATACGCGAGAACCAGTCTCTTGTGGGTCGTGAGAAACTGAATCTTATTGTGGAGTTGAGTATTCCCTCGATGCTGGCTCAAATTACTTCGGTGATGATGTTCTTCATTGATGCCTCAATGGTGGGCCATCTGGGTGCCGCGGCTTCGGCCAGCATCGGACTTGTCGAGACCACCACGTGGCTCATGGGGTCTGTAATGAGTGCCGCCTCCATCGGTTTCTCGGTACAGGTGGCCCATTTTATTGGTGCCAATGACTTTTTCAAGGCACGCCAAGTGTTCCGTCATGCGCTAGTATGTGGTTTGGTGTTTGCACTGTTTATTGGTCTGGTGGGTGTGGGGGTTCACCGTCCGTTGCCCTATTGGCTGGGTGGCGGTGACGACATAGCTGCTGATGCCTCGACTTATTTTCTCATCTTTTCGTTCACACTGCCTGTGGTACTGCTTTATCATCTCATGGCAGCCATGCTCAAGAGTTCGGGCGACATGCGTGTGCCTAGTGTGTTGAGCATTATGATGTGCGGCCTCGACGTGGCGTTCAATTACCTTTTTATTTATATTATCCATCTGGGGGTGATGGGTGCTGCCCTGGGTACATTGTGTGCCTATGTAGTGACGGTGATGCCGATGGCCTATGTGGCCTTGTGGCGCAATAAGATTTTGGCCCTGCATCTCGACTCTGATCCTTTCCGGTGGGTGTGGGATTATGTGCGCAATGCACTGAAAATAAGTCTTCCTATTGCCGTGCAGTCCGTTTTGATGAGTGGGGCGCAGGTGGTGAGCACGCTCATTGTGGCTCCACTGGGCAATTTTGCCATCGCAGCCAACTCGTTTGCCATCACGGCAGAGAGCCTTTGCTACATGCCCGGCTATGGCATTGGCGATGCAGCCTCGACACTGGTCGGGCAGACCCATGGGGCCGGGCGTATGGATCTATGCCGTGGTTTTGCCCATGAGACCATTGGGCTGGGCATGGCCGTCATGGCACTGATGGGTGTGGTGATGTATGTATTTGCTCCTGAGATGATAGGTTTTCTTTCACCTGTAGCCGAGATTCGCGAACTGGGAGTCAGTGTGTTGCGTATCGAGGCTTTTGCTGAACCGTTCTTTGCGGCCAGCATCGTAAGCTACAGTGTGTGTGTGGGAGCCGGCGACACATTGAAGCCCGCCATCATGAACCTTGTGTCCATGTGGTGTGTGCGGCTCACGCTGGCTTGGTGGCTGGCCCAGCACTATGGCTTGCGCGGTGTGTGGTTTGCCATGGCTACCGAGCTCATCTTCCGCGGTTGCATCTTCTTGATACGCATTTGGCGCGGCAGTTGGATGAAGTCGATGAAACCCACGGTAACGGGGTAAGCCTTCTTGGCCTTTATAGTTTATCATTAAGAAGAGTGAAACTGACTATGTCTACCCTTTCGGTCCTGTGCTCTTGAGAAAATCCGAGTGGACGGTTGTGCGTAGCTCACCCACATGCGTGAGAATTGCTATGCAACTCTTTGTCCGCGATTTGGATTTTCTCAGGCTTTAGACCTAACCGATGTAAGCATAACGCTTCTTTCTTTTCGACAATGTCTTGACCCGGATATTGCTGCCAGAATTTTATTTCAACAAGAAATGCAAGGTCTTGCTCTTTGTCAGTTCTTGATGGCTAATCCGGTACCGTGACAGCGGCTTGCCTCCTAAGGACATTTGGGCAATGAGGTGCGCATCGGGTGTCGGCCGCTGAGCCGTGATTACGATGTCTCCATCGGGATAATAACGCTTGTCGAGGTGCAACGTCACTTTGTCGAATGTCGGGGCCGTGACGGAATACCAAGGACTTCCGGGGCAGTCAGGATAGATGCCCATCATGGAGAATAGTGCCCAGGCCGACATGGTACCACAGTCGTCGTTCCCAGGAATACCGTAGGGGGTTGCCTTGTAATATTTATGTAGCAATCGGTAGACCTGTTCCTGCGTGCGCCATTCCTCTCCCTTAAAATAGTTGAACAGATAGGGGTAGGCGATGTCGGGTTCATTGGCAGGGTCGTACAGTCCTTTGTCAAAGACCATCTGCAGCTTGTCGACAAACGCACGCTTACCGCCCATAAGGCGGGCCAACCCCATGATGTCGTGTGGAACGCAGAACGTATAGTTCCAGGCTGATCCCTCATGGAAGCCTGGGGCATTGCTAAAGTCGGCCCCGTCTTCGGGGTTGAAAGGCGAGAGCCAGCTGCCGTCGGTATGGCGGGGGCGGAGTGTGCCGTAGTCTTTGGAGTAATAGTGCTTGTAGCCGAGGCTACGCTGGCGAAACAGTTTGGCATCCTGTTTCTTGCTCAAGGCTTCGGCCAAATTGGCCAAGGCATGGTCGGCCACGTAGTATTCCAGGGCGTGGGACACGCTGTTGTCGCCCGAGTTGTCCTGTACATACGTGCCCATGGGCACATATCCTTTTTGAATGTATTCGTCAATGTCGGGCCGCATCAGGTTGCTGTCGCCTGGTATTGTGGCACTCTTATGAAAAGCCGCGTAGGCCGTTTCTATGTCAAAGTCGCGCAACCCTTTTAGGTAAGTGTCAGCAATGACGGGAATGGCAGGGTCACCCTCCATCGTCCATGTCTCTCGCCCGAAGAGTTCCCATTTGGGCATCCAGCCCCACTCTTTGTACATGTCGATCATGGAGCGTACCATGTCGGTCTGCCGCTCGGGATAAAGCAGTGTTTCCAGCTGGTGCAGGTTGCGGTAAGTGTCCCATAGGGAGAACACCGTGTAGCGGTTGCCTTGGGTCGTTCCGTTGTCGGCTGATTGCATCTTGGGGTATTCTCCATTGACGTCCTGCAAGATACCCGGATGTATCTGCGTGTGGTACAGGGCCGTATAGAATATCTTTCGCTGCGCCTCTGTGCCTCCCTCGACACTCACTACGCCCAGCGTCTTCTCCCATGCGCGGCGTGCTTCCTGCCTCACTTTCTCGAAGTCACACCCCTGTTGTTCGTGTGCCAGATTCCTCCGTGCATTGTCCACCGACACGAAGCTCACGGCCACTTGTACTTCTATTTGCTCCGCCTCGTCCACGTTGTAGGTGAAATAGTAGCCCACCTCATTGCCCGCCAGTTCGCGGCCATAGTTCTTGTATAGCTTGTACTTGCCGTTGTCGGCGTCCCATTGTCCTTCCACGCCCGTCATCAAGGGCTGTTTCTTCCAGAAGCCAGCCTCACGCGGCACTTTGCTTACACGCATGACGAAGTAAAGGGGAAAGACAGCCTGGGCATTGTAGCAGAATGTGCCGCACAGGCGTGACCCCTCGATCTCTGTTGACGACACTCGTCTGATGTATCCTCCTGTCTCGTTGGTCAGTCCGTCGCCAATATTCATCAGCAGATGGGCTTCGCCTTTCTTGAAAGTGAATCGCTCGATGCTGGTGCGGTCGGTGGCGGTCACCTCGCAGCGGATGTTGTGTTTGGTCAGGTAGTTGGCATAATACCCGGGGGTGGCCAGTTCGTCCTGATATGCAGAACCATAGTTGCGGTGATCCACGCTGAGCGGCCCGCTCGTGGGCATCACCAGCAGTGTACCCATTTCCGGACAGCCCACGCCACTCAAGGTGACGTGGGCAAAGCCGGTGAAATATCGGTTGGTAAACTCATAAGGTGCCGACCACCATCGCCCGTCCTTGTCGTAGCGGTTCAGGTCGGATCCCATCACATTGAACGGAACCACCGACATCATGGCATGGGGCCGCACCGCACCGGGATGGCACACGCTGAAGTTGGTGGTGCCGATGAACGGGTCGACGTAATCCACGGGGCTTTTGGAATCGGCTGCGGCCGACAGTCCGCCTAACAGGCAGAGGACAAACAGTGACAGTCTCTTGTGCATACGCTCTTCGATTTTAGATGATGCTGTTTGCTCTGGTCCATTCCACAATCTCGGGAATGTAGCCGAAAGCCAAGCCCGTCACGGTGTCGGCACAGCCGTAGTAGACGGCCACGCGCCCTGTAGCGGGGTCGTGCAGCTCGGCGCAGGGGAAACACACGTTGGGCACGTCTCCCGTAAGCTCATACGTTTCTTGTGGCGAGATGAGGTATGGCCCCGAGCGATAGATGGCTTTCCATGGCTTCTCCAGGTCGAGCAGGGCAGACCCGAAGCTATAGACATAGCCGTTGCACGAGTGCAGCACGCCATGGTAGAACAGCAACCAGCCCTCGCTCGTCTCGATGGGCACGGGGCCGGCCCCAATTTTCATGCACTGCCATGCGCTCTTCTCGAATGCTGCTGGAGCCATGACATGGCGGTGCCGCCCCCAGAATTCCAGGTCGGGCGACTCGCTGTAGAAGATGTCGCCAAAGGCTGTGTGCCCCGTGTCAGACGGGCGGGAGAGCATGGCAAAGCGGCCGTTTATTCGGTGGGGGAACAGCACGCCGTTGCGGTTGTATGGTAGAAAGGCGTTTTCTAATTGATGGAACGTTACGAAGTCCTGTGTCCAAGCCACGCCGATGGTCGGGCCGTGGTAGCCGTTGCACCAAGTGACATAGTAGCGGTCGTCGATTCGGCAGACACGCGGGTCATAGCCATACACCCATTGCCCCACCTCGTCGTCGTCACACAGAAAGCGTAGCGGGGCCTCGTTGATGTGCCAGTCTATGCCATTTGTGGAAAAGCCCGCGTGCAAAGCCATGCGACGGTTGGTGTCGTCACAGCGGAATACGCCTGCATAGCCGTCGCCGAAAGGCACCACGGCACTATTGAAGATACTGTTGCTTGTAGGCAGCAGGTCGCGGGGAATGATGGGGTTGCGATGGCTGCGCCACATCACGTGCTTGTCGTTTTCTGCTCGGTCTTCCCACGGCATGCCGGGTAGCGCTGGACCTTGGATTTTCAATGTGTTCATGTCTGTTGTCGGTTTCTGTTTGTATCAGGATAAGTGAAAGGTACGAAATAAGTGATGAGTAGGGCGGGGATGGTGCACAGCAGCACGAACAGGAAGAACTGTCGGTAGCCGAGCCAGTCGCTCACCGCACCGCTGAGCATGCCTGGCAGCATCACTCCCAAGTTCATAATGCCGGAGGCAAAGGCATAGTGCGACATTTGGTGCTTGCCGGGGGCTATCTGTTGCATCATGAAAAGCGTGAGCCCAACGAAGCCGAATCCGTAGCCGAAATACTCCATTGTGATGGCACCGCCAATGAGCCACAGACTGGTGGGCTGATAAAGGGCCAGCAGGGTATAGGCGACAAAGGGCAGGTTGAAGATCAGGGCCAGCGAGAACAGGCTACGCTGCAGTCCCCGGTGGGCGATGTAGTAACCGGCCAGAATGCTCCCCACGACGAAAGCGGCTGCACCAAACGTGCCATAGCACAGGCCAATCTGTTGTTCGGTCAGCCCAAGTCCCTGTCCGTCTCGTGGAGCCTTGAGGAACAGGGGCACTATCTTCATCACAAATCCCTCGCAAAAGCGGTAGAGGATGATGAAGCAGACATAATAGACAATGTGTTGCTTGCCGAAGAAGTCACGGAACACAGCCCATAGCTCCCGAAGGCTGTCGCCCAGCGGCAGGGTCTTCTCTGTCCGCTCGTCCTTGGAGGGAAGCACAAAGAAGTGGTAGATGCCGATGGCGCACATGATGCCGGCTATGATGAGCATGACGGCCGTCCATGCTTGGGTCACGCCGAACAGGTCGATGAACATGCCGGCCAGATAGACCAATCCGCCCGTCGCCACGATTTTGGCAATATTGTAGAATGCTCCCTGCCAGCCTATCCATCGTGCCTGCTCCTCGTTGGACAGTACGCTCATGTAGGTTCCGTCGGCGGCAATGTCGTGCGTGGCACCACTGAGGGCAATCACTGCCAGCATGGCGATGGTGATGGCAAAGTACTGCGGCAGGTGCAGGGCAAGGCCAACAAGGGCAAACAGCACGCCGCTGAGCATTTGGGTGAGCACAACAAAGAACTTCTTGGTCTTGTACAGTTCCAGGAAAGGACTCCACAGAGGCTTCAAAGTCCAAGGCAGCATGATAAGCGATGTCCAGAAAGCGATCTGCGTATCGCTCACGCCCAGCCCCTTGTACATCAGCGTGCACACCATGTTGAGCACCACAAAAGGCATGCCCATGGCAAAGTAGAGTGTCGGTACCCATGCGGCAGGGCTGATGGCGGTACCGTTGTTCTGTCTCTTTTTCATTTGTTCAAGGACGGTTTTTGACAGAGGTTCCAAACTTGGAAGGCTTGCTGCCCATGGTGAATTCCAAGGTTCCACCATGGAAAATATCCTTGTAGCCGATGTACGACTTGGGGTATGGCTTCCCGTTTAGTCTTACTTGCTGGATGTACATGTTCCGTTCGTTGTTGTTGTGTGAGACGATGCGAAAGGTCTTGCCTCCGCCCACTTGCAACTCTGCCTCATCGACGAGGGGAGAACCGAACACGAAAACGCCGTCGGCAGGGTCTACTTGATAGAGGCCCAAGGCGGAGAGAATATACCAAGCAGACATCTGCCCCACGTCCTCATTGCCGCTCAATCCGTCGGCATCATCATGGTACATGGTGGCCAGCGTCTGTCTCAGCAGCCTTGCCGCTTTCCAAGGCTGTCCCACGTAGTTGTACATGTAGATGATGTGGTGGCTGGGCTCATTGCCGTGGGCATATTGTCCTATCAGCCCGGAAATGTCGGGAGAAGCGTCCTCGCCAAGGGTTCCCTGTGCCAGAAATAGCGAGTCGAGCTTTTGCGTGAAAGCCTTCTCGTTCTTGAACAGCCCCACCAGTCCGTGCACGTTGTGTGGCACCAGCCACGTGTATTGCCAGGCGTTGCCCTCGGTGTAGTCGTCTTGGCGGTGTACCGCATGGAAAGGATTGAACGGTGTGCGGAACCGTCCCTCCGAGTCGCGTCCTTTCATGAAGCCGTCACGCGGGTCGAACAGTTTCTTGTATGACTGCGAGCGATCCAGAAAATACTTGTAGTCCTCCTCGTGTCCCAACAGCCGTGCCACCTTGGCGATGCCGGCATCGGCAATGGCGTATTCCAGCGTCTTGGCCACGGTCTCGCGCTCTTCGTCCTTGTCGAACGGAACATAGCCATATTGTTTTAGGGCACCCAGTCCGCGCTCGTCTTTCAGGGCAGAGGCTTTCATGGCCTGGAAGGCAGCCTCCTTGTCACTGACGAATCCTTTCAGCACCAAGTCGGCCAGGACAATGATACCCGGATTGCCAATCATGCAATCGGTCTCGTTGCCCACAAGATGCCACACGGGCAGCTTGCCCTGCTCGTGGTAGATGTGCAGGAAAGTCTCTCCCACGTCGTTCATCATGCCGGGGTGGATGAGCGTCATCAGGGGCATGGCGGCACGATAGGTGTCCCATAACGAGAACGTGGTATAGTTGGTGAAGTTTCCTTGGTGTGTCTTTCCGTCTGCACCGCGGTAGTCACCGTTGACGTCGCAGAATACAGAGGGGGCAACCATCGTGTGGTAGAGGGCCGTGTAGAAAGTGCGGCGCAGGGCTTCGTTGCGGGTCTTGATGCTGATTTTGCCCAGCTCTTGGTTCCAAAGGCGTGTCGCCTCGCGGGCCACGGCCCCAAAGTTCCACTCGGGAATTTCGTGTTCAAGGTTCTCTTTGGCGTTGGCGGTTCCCACGGCCGAGAGTCCCAGCTTGACCAAGAGCGGCTTCCCGTCATCCTCCACCTGGATGGTATAGATGTTGTCGTTGCATGACAGCAGTTTCACAGCTGAGGAGAAGACGGCCGTGAAATACACCTGCTGGTTCTTGGCCCACCCGGTGGACAGGCGGCAGCCCTCAATGGTCCTGCCGTCAACCTGCCGTAAGGAGCTTGACGACAGTGCATCCCATCCTATTCCATGACGCAGGTCAATCTTCATCAGGCGTTTCGCCCCCGGAGCATAGGTGTAGCGATGGAAGCCAGCGCGTGCCGTGGCCGTGAGTTCTACTTTCACTTCGGGCTTCTGCAACCGTATGGCGTAATAGCCGGGACGCACCGTTTCGTCGTCGTGGCTGAACGCCGTGGAGTCCTGTTCCTCGTCGGCCACGGGCAAAAACGTCACGTCTCCCAGGTCGCCGATGCCCGTGCCGCTGAGGTGCAAGTGCGAGAAGCCCCGCAGCATGCGCCCGCTGTAGTGATAGCCCGAGCACCAGTCCCACCCGCTGTGGGTCTGTGTGGGGCCGAGTTGAACGAATCCGAAAGGCACGTTGGCACCGAGGAACACGTGTCCGTGTCCCCCCGTGCCAATCCATGGGTTCACATATCGTGCCGGTCCGTCTGTCTGCTCCCCCGCACTGGCGGGCAGGGCCGCCAGGCAGAGGGTAGCGATGACAAGTAATAGCAATCTTGGTCTTTTCATATTAGGCCGTTTGTCAGGGTCTTTAGGATTTGTATTCCACGAAAGCCTCCATGGCTTCGTAGGATGCCAGTCCCAGCTTGTCGTAGAGGTCGGCCGTGCCGCGGTTGCGGTCTTCGGCGCGTTGCCAGAACAGGCGCTCGTCGTTGCCGAGGAACGGTGCGCTTTCCATCTGTGACTGGTGCTTGAGAATGGCATTCCGTTTGGTGCGCAGTTCTTCAGGGCTCATGGGCACGCACATCTCGATGTTCTCAATGTCCCATTCGGCCCATGCCCCCCGATACATCCACACGCGGCAGTCGTCCAGCCACTTGGCGCCGGCCTGTCGTTCCAGGTCGATGGCGGCGAGCACGGCGTCCGTGCACTTGCGGTGCGTGCCGTGCGGGTCGGCCAAGTCGGCGGCCACATAGATCTGGTGGGGCTGGGTCTTCTGTAGCAGTTCTCTTACAATCTGCACATCCTGCTCCGTCATCGGCAACTTCTCGATGGCCCCACTCTCATAGAAAGGAAGGTCGAGGAAGTACACATGCTCCAAGGGTATCTTGTTGAACGTGCAGGCCGTCCGAGCCTCGCCCCTGCGGATAAGTCCTTTGAGGATCAGCACGTCACGGCTGTCGAGGTCGCCCGCTTTCTTGGCCTTAAAAAAAGCCTTGATTTCCTGATACTTATCAGAAATGGTCGTGTCTTTTGACTGGTTGAACAGCTGGTTGAAACCGTTGATGAAGTGCATGAATCGGGTTACCTCCTCGTCGTTCACGGCAATGTTGCCGCTGGTCTCGTAGGCCACGTGCACCTCGTGCCCTTGGCTCACCAGCCGCTGGATGGTGCCGCCCATGGAGATGACATCGTCGTCGGGGTGGGGCGAGAATACCAGCGCGCGCTTTGGATAAGGGGTGGCTCGCTCGGGCCGGTGGGTGTCGTCGGCATCGGGCTTGCCGCCGGGCCAGCCTGTGATGGTGTGTTGCAAGTCGTTGAATATCTTGATGTTCGCATTGTAGGCCGACCCGTAGAGGGCGAGCAGTTCGCTCAGACCATGCTCGTTGTAGTCTTTGTTGGTCAACTTCAGAATGGGCTTCTGCGTGATGCCGCAGAGCCACACCAAGGCAGAGCGTGTCAGCTTGTCGGTCCATTCGCATGAGGTGACGAGCCAAGGCCGCTTGATGCGTGTCAGTTCGGCGGCTGCCGAGAGGTCGATCACCACATGGGTGTCGGGATGAGTCTGCATGAATGTGGCGGGCACGGCGTTGGTGATTTGGCCTTCCACCGTTTCCTTGATGATGCCTGCCTTCTCTTCTCCCCATGCCGTGATGAATATCTTCTTGGCTTTCAGGATGGTAGCCATGCCCATGGTGATGCTGCACGGTGGCACGGCCTCGCTCGTGGCGAAGCTGTTTGACATCTCCTCGCGCGACAAAGCGTCAATCAGAATGAGGCGCGAGTTCGACGCCATGCTCGAGCCCGGCTCGTTCACGGCGATGTTGCCTGTACGGCCAATGCCGAAGAGGGCTGCGTCGAGACCGCCGAAAGTCTGTATGCGTTGTTCGTAAAGACGGCAATATTCCTGGATGTCGTCTTGGTTGACCGTGCCGTTGGGCGAGAACACATTCTGTGGTTCGATGTCAATATGATCGAGGAAGAGTTTTTTGAGTTGCAGCAAACTCTGGCAAGTGCTCTTCGGCGTCAGCGGAAAATACTCATAGCCGTTGAACACGACGAGGTTTTTGAAGCTCAGCCCGTTCGCCTCATGACGGCGTATGAGCTCCTGATACACAGGCGTCAGCGAGGTACCAGTGCCAAGGGCCATGACATAGAACTCGCCCTTTTGTCGTTTGGCTGCCATGCCTGACTCGATGGCGTCGGCGATATGGGCGGCACCCTCCTCGGTGGAGGCGAAGATGTTTGTTGGTATTTTCTCCATCCGGGTCAGTTCCGAACGGTCTACTGCCGTAGCGGGCTGGTAGAGTTTCTGGGGTACTTTGTTTAACGCGATCTGTGAGGTCAGATTTAAATTTACCATAGTTTTTAGATGATTATTGGGGTGTTAAAATGTGAAATCAAGCATTTCGCTCGATGTCCTTGAAGTATCTGTAGGTTGCCACTTTCAGTTCGTCGGTGGCTGCTTCGTCGCTCACGATGATGCTGTGGGGGTGCATCTGCAGCGCGCTGATGGTCCACGCTTGGGTGACGGGCCCCTCGACGGCGGCCTGCAACGCACGCGCCTTGCCATGACCGTTGACCAGAACGAGCACCTCATCGGCCGCCATCACGGTGCCCACGCCCACGGTGAGCGCCCGTTCGGGCACCTGAGTCGGGTCGTTGTCGAAGAAGCGGGAGTTGGCAATGCGGGTATCCTCGGTGAGCGACTTGATGCGGGTGAGCGAGGTGAGCGAGGAGAAAGGCTCGTTGAAAGCGATGTGCCCGTCGGGCCCGATGCCTCCTACAAAGAGGCGGATGCCTCCGGCTGCACGAATCATTTCCTCGTAATGCCGGCATTCTTCCTCTATGTCCTCGGCATTGCCGTTCAAAATGTGGATGTTTTTCTCGGGACAGTCTATGTGTGCGAAGAGGTTTTCGCGCATAAACGTATGATAACTCTGGGGATGGTCTTCGGGCAGCCCTACGTACTCGTCCATATTGAAAGTCTCCACAAATCTGAACGACACGCGTTTTTCTTTCACGGCTTTCACGATATGAGCATACATGCCTTTGGGCGACGAGCCCGTTGGGAGGCCCAGAACGAAATGCCGTTCAGCTGTGGGCTGAAAGTCATTGATGCTTTTTACAACATAGTCTGCCGCCCATTTCGAGAGGTCTTCATAGTCTTTTCTAATAATTAGTCGCATATTGGTTTTTATGTTAAAGATGAAAGTGGTGTAGCCTGACTTCAAGGCCGGTCATACGGATAACGGCCTTGGGGATGCAAAAGGGTGGGCATATCTTGCAATCCCGCAGGTTCCGCTCCATACCGCAGCCCTCCAAGGCGGTTTCTGCCGGTCCTCCTCCCTGTGGAGGGGGCACCGGGGAGGTGGCGGTGCTTGCCGCAACTTTCCGGGTCAGCACGATTTTGTTGCCCGTCCGATGGTATGTTTCTTGTCATGCCACATGGCTCCTGTCGGTGCATGCACCTCTCTCACCTCCATGGTGTGGGTGTTCTTGTCGACGATGATTTTCTGATTGGGGCGAATGGTCACCTTGTTTCTGCCGGCTTTCTCGGCCACTTCCAGCCGCCCCTCCAGCAAGGTCACCTCTTCGGTGTTCCCCTTGCACTGGGTCTTGAAGTCGAACACAGTGCCCAGCACCTTGGCAGAGACGTTTCCACTCGACACGATGAATGGCTTGGCCGGATTTCTCACCACTCGGAACAAGGCCTCGCCTGCTAGTTTTACCTCGCGCGTGTCGCCCTTGAAGTCTTTCGGATAGCTGATGGTGGCATTCTTGTTGAGCCATACCCGGCTTCCGTCGGGCAGCGTCAGTTCTTTCTTGTTTTGGGCCGTGATGCAGACCATGTCGTCCGCGCCCATGTGCAGCCCCGCCCAAAGGGCGATGGAACCACTCGCCACTATCACCAGTCCTACGGCCGCATGGCGCAAGAAGACCAGCCGGCGTATCCTTACCCGGTACCGGTCTTCATGTTGCATGATTCTGTCCATGACGTCGGCCTCCGCCTGTGCCATCTCCATGGCAGAGGGACGATAATCACCCCTCCCCTCATGATACATTCGCTCTGCCTGGAACAACATCTCTTCGTTGGCTTCCGACTGGTTCAGCCAATCGAGAAGGAGTGATGTATTCTTAGGTGAGCTTTTACCCAAAATATAATCTTTTATGATCTTAAAATTGGCTATTGACATTGTTTACCTTGTTGCAATTTCTGTCGAAATCGTGATGATTCTTACAAAAATCATACTAATAACAAACGGAAATGAAAAACAACGTACTCCTTTCTTATATATTATTCACGTGCAAGAAATCCCAGGCGCCCCCGCAGGTAGCGCAAAGCCTTGAAAATGTGCGTATCTACCGTGCGAACAGATATTTTCATTACACCACTGATTTCCTTGTTCTTCATGCCATGCAGATAGCTCAGCGTGAAAGCCATGCGACATTTTTCGGGCAGTTCGTCAATGGCAGTGTCTATCTGCCGTCCTAATTCCCGGCTCTCAATGTGGCGCATCACGTCGCTCTGATCGGGCTGGTAGTATTTCATTCTTCGGTTCTCAATCTGTTTTTTCTGCTCTGAATATCCCTGCACGATATGCCGGTGCCTCACCATATTGAGCGTGCGCGTGTAAACGGTCTTGTACAGGAAAGCTTTGATATGGTCGTCGTCGTTCAGGGTGTCCCGCCGTTTCCATAGTTCAACGAACGCCTCCTGCACAATGTCTTTCACCTCCTCGTCGGCAAAAAGGGTCAGGGCATAGTTGAGCAGGGCGGAATACTGATTCCGGAATATTTGTCTGAAATGGTCTTCGGTTATAGTTTCCATATCTACAATGAGTAATTTCTGTCTGGCCGAAAGGGTAGGGCACTGTCGGCATTGCCAGTCCTGTTTTGTGGTAGGTAGGGAGGTGGCGTCGGTTTTTCGGTTCTATTCCGTTGCGTATTAAACAAGGAACGATGGTGATATTGTTATGCAAAGGTAGTGTTTTATTCTGAACGGCATGCCTTTTTAGGAAAATATTTGCATTGGCGACACGGCTTTTCTCCTTGCCGGCCGGGACGCATGAACCGTCTGTTGGATGGCAGTGGCTCGCGCGTACCTATTTATAATTGGAGGCCTTGGGGCCACGACTGTCTTGATGACGTGTTCCCCCTGTATTCGGAACTGGTGTACTGTCGATGCTGAAATAACTGGTGTACGTCTGCCTTTCGGGTAGTGGTTCGGACTTTCGCGCCTTTTCGCCCGATGGCAAACGTCTAAACGCCAGGCGAATAACCTGTTCACGCCATGCGTCAAAGGGTTATTCATTGGATGAAGACGGGTAAAAGATGGCGCGTTGAGCCGTGGGCGGCAGATGAAAGGTGTGTGGCGGGGAAACGCCGTCGTGGGGTTTATCAACGGCATACGCCTCAACGAGGTAAAGAAGAACCTTGATTTCCAGCCCGGCATTGCCATCAGCGTACTGGCTGGACATATGGAATTTAACTCACCGAAGTATTTTTCACACCTGTTCAAGAAAAAATCGGTATGCTGCCCAGCAAATGTGCTGCGGATCACCTGGAAGAAACTGCAATTTATTGAACCGGCTTCATCCCTTTCTTTAGTTGTTCGCGCAAACATTGAAAAAAGGCCAGAATTTTGATCTCTACAGCCGAAAAATTTTAAATATTCGTGTTTATTACAAAAATTTTTGTCTATCTTTGCAAGAGTTAGCAGCAATCTTTTCAAAACATTGTTAATTTAAACCTAAAAAATGAGAAAATTTTATCTATTGGGATCGGCACTGCTTGCTTGTGCCGTAGGATGGGCACAGAGGACTCCCCTACATCCTCTTGACATCCAAACTTCGGATTTTGACCAACTTGTGAGTAACTTTAATGCATGGAAAACAGGGAAAACTTTTGGTGGTGTATCAAAAATTGACGAGCAGTTCTTTATCTCTCGTCAGCGCCCGCTTGAGCGCATAGCCGGCTCCCTTGACTACAAGGCTGACGGCGAGGGCGACGAGAATCGCAACCTGTGTTTGTGGGTTCCCCTTGACGACCCTACTGTTACTTGGAAAGCACTCCCACGTTACTGTTTTGAGGGTGATAATTTCAGCAACTGGTCGTATGTCACCATTCACGGCAACTGGACAGCGCCATGGCTCCGCGTGACCGCCGGTCTCGCCGATGTGGCGCACAAAAATGGAGTGAAAGTGGGATGCGTGATGTCCGTACCATGGGCCCAGTTTGTAGAAGTGGGTTCGGGGGCAAACACCTATAGTGCTGTTTTCTCTATGCTTTGCGAGAAAGACAACGACGGAAATTTCAAGAATACGGAGAAGTTTGTCAAGTTCCTCAAATACTACGGCATCGACGGTGTGGGGGTCAACTCCGAATTTAGTTCCGATGCCAACTCGATGGAAAATATCCGAAATTTCTTCGCAGAATGCCATACCAAAGCCAAGGAGATAGGCTGGAACTTCCAGCTGCACTGGTATGACGGTACCAACGACTATGGTTCAATTCAATTCGACCAAGGTCTCAACAGTAACAATGCGTTGATGTTCGGAAGTAGCAAAAAGGTTGTAACTGACATGATGTTTGCCAATTACAATTGGAACAAAAGTGTACTGACGCGGTCTGAACAGAAAGCAGAGGAACTTGGCCGCTCAAGCTACGACTATTATGCTGGTTTCGATATTCAAGGGCGCGCACTGCGCAACCTCAGGTGGAACGATTTGCTCGCATCGAAGATTTCCATCGGATTCTGGGGTGCCCACAAACAGAGTCTCATACACCAGAGTGCCACTGACAACGGTACCTCGGACGTGGCCATACAGAAGACCTACCTTGACAAGCAGGAACTTATTTTCTCAGGTGGAAACCGCAATCCTGCCAATACGCCGAGCATCAATATGATGTGTGACCTGAGCAATGCCAGCCTACAAAACTTTCATGGTCTGTCGCGCTTCCTCTCTGCTAAGTCGACTATACAAGCTGTGCCTTTCGTTTCACGCTTCAATCTTGGTAACGGCTTGGTGTTCCGTAATGACGGACAAGTGGCATTCAACCATAAATGGCACAACATCGCCACTCAGGACATCATGCCCACATGGCGTTGGTGGATCGTTGACGGCAGTGAGAGTGCTAAGAATGGAGGCCTTGTCAATGCCGACCTCACATGGAACGACTCTTGGTTCGGCGGCTCATGTCTGCAACTCAGCGGACAGACGGCTTTTTCCCGCGTAAAACTCTTCAAGACTGCGCTCACTACACAGCCCACATATAATATATCCGTCACCTACAAGGTGCCTTCCGACACCAAGACGCATGCAAAGCTTTTTGTAGCTCTAAAGGATAAGCTCACCGATTACAAGGAGATAGATATACCTGAGGCTAAGACCTACGGTCAATGGCAGACTTTCACTACAACTCTCGGCGAGCTCGGGCTCTCTGCAGACGATGTCATTTCTATGATTGGCATCACTGTAGCCGATGCACCGGCAGACTATAAGATGTATGTCGGAGAGATTGCCGTCCGTGATCCGCAGAAGAGCTTTGCCCCTGTGGCTCCTGAGATCAACGAGGTGGAGATCATCCGCGGCAAGGGCAGCAGTGTTGACTTCAAGATGCGTTACTCTGCTAAGGATGAGAGTGACGGCTCCAAGTATTATAATGACGAGGTCGACACATGGTACTATGAAATCTTCATGCAGCAAGAGAATCGGCCAGTGCAACTTCTCACGGCTACAACATCGTGGGCAGCTTATGTCGTTGACGCACCACTTAAGAGTGGTTTTGAGGGACGTAACGCACGCTTCGGTGTTGTGGCAGTATCGCCGGATGGTCTGCAGAAGTCAGACACGACATGGACGGCCTATAAGCAGGTGCCCTACGACACACCATCAACGGAGGTCGTCATAGATATGCCAGTCATCAAACCAGGACAATCTTTCACCATGAGTCTTGAGGACGAGATGGCTCAGCCTGCACAAAAGTGGCAGCTCGTCAACTCGCAGACAGGCACAGTGGTATACACAGCAGAGAACACAACAAAGATCACAACAAAGATCGACGAGGTAGGAACTTATGATCTTATCCTCACTCCATCAAGTGGTGCAAATATCATCACTCGCGGAAAAGTTGTCATCTCGCCCAAGGCTACGGGTAAGGTGCCTGAGATAATCGACTTCGCCGTTGATAAACATGAAGTAGAAACCGGCAAGGACGTTACCTACAACTATACCATTGATAAAGGAGAGGGAAAAGTGTCGCGTGCACTTACCATTAACGACCCGGACATGCTCATGATACCCGGCGAGATGCAAGTGGGCAAAACCTATACCTATGCCCTCTGGGTGAAAGCCAATAAGTATGCTCATGACTCGCAGGGCACCAATCTCATCAGCAAGAACACTATCGCCGACCGATGGCCGCACAACAACTGGGGTGACCTTTGGGTACAGGTTCGTCCGGCATGCACTGCCGATGCTGGATCTGGTTGGTACGGTGGCGACAATAATGGCTCGCAGCATACAGAGAACGAGGTGTCGTTCAATACTTTCGGATGGCTTCACCACGACTCCCCATGGGAGGAGATGATGTCGACCGGCTACAGTCTTAACCCTGGTGTATGGAACCACATCGCTGTGACGCAGAAAGGCAATCAGCAGGCTATTTTCTTCAACGGCAAGCGAGTGGCTTATGCAGAGGCATCCAGCAACAATTCGCGTCGCGAGAACTCTTCTGACGCTCGTATTGACAAGTCAGCAACTGCCAACATTTTCATCGGTGGTGGCGGTGTTTACAAAGCCGGCTTCAACGGATGGGTCGATGAGGTGCAGGTATGGAATAAGGCACTCACGGAAGCCGAGGTACTCCAAGCTATGCAGGGCTACAAAGCTGAAGAAGTGCCCGAGGGGCTTCAGGCTTACTACACCTTTGAGACCTATAACACTGCAGATTCCACTTTTGCTAACTACGGACATGGTGGCGAGCAGTACAAGGCACGTATGGTGCGGACACAGGGTTCCGGCGGTGAGGCTACTGGCAATGCAGCATATGTCACGCAAGAAGCCGATAACAGCACACAGGGATACCCAGGTATAGAGGGAACCATGGAGATAAAGGCTACCAGAACATTCTCTTCTCCTATGACAACAATCTCCAGTGAGGATGACAAGGCTGCTGTGGTTAAGTACAATGCTGCAGGCACTTACAGTGCTACACTCAACGTAACCAATGACTGGGCATCTGATGAGCGGACACTTGAAGATGCAGTGATTGTCAGTGTGCCCACATCCATCAATGCTATGTCTCAGGAGTCTGACTTAGCGATCTATCCCAACCCGTTTGTGGAATCTGTTAATTTCCGTTTTGCTGAGGCAGGACATTACACGGTCAGCATCATTAACGCAGCTGGGACAGTGATGCAGACCAATTCGTTCAATGCACAGGCAGGAAAGGTGATCAGCGTCACCGTAACTGCACCAGAAGGTCTCTATCTCGTGCAGGTAGTTAAAGATGGAAAGGTCCACAAGACCGTTAAGGTCGTGAAGAAGTAATTGTCTTTTTATAGTCAAACAGGAAAACTTTGCAAAAAATCAGTTGTAACTATCTGAAAATAAATTTAGAAGCATTACGACTTTTGCAAAGTATTCCTGTTTAGCTGTAACTATTGACAAACAAGAAAATAGTAAACAGATATTCTGAATCTTTCGTTACATATTCTCTAATCCTCCAAGGTGACAGAGAAAACGGGAACTATACTATTAATATCCTATTATAATCAAATCTAAATGAACAACTATTCAACTGACAGAAAGCAAAGGCGAAACCGAACTGCCATGGTTCTCCTTTTTGCTGGGTTGCCCATGTTCTACGCCTACGCCAATTTTTCGGCTGCCCCGGCGGTAGTTCCAATGATGCAGCAACCACAGCAGAATGTAGCACATGGCACCGTGATCGACGAGAATGGTGAACCGCTCATAGGGGTCACGGTGACGATAGAAGGCCAGAAAGGCACGGGCACCGTAACCGATCTTGACGGTCGATTCGAACTGCGCGGTGTCAGCCGTGGGGCGAAGCTCCAGATAACGTACATCGGCTATGCATCACAGACGGTGACATGGAGTGGACAAAGTATCAACATTAAGCTCGAACCGGAGAGTAGCACCATCAGCGAGGTGGTTGTAACGGCCATGGGTATACGCCGTAAGGAAGAGTCGCTGACCTATGCCACACAACAGGTCAGAGCTTCCGAACTCAATCGTGTTCAGGATCCCAACCTCGCCAACTCGCTCGAGGGCAAGGTAGCCGGCATTACCATCACGCCATCAGCCGGTGGTGCCGGTGGTGCGTCAAAGATCATTCTTCGTGGTAACAAGTCGATTCTGGGCTCCTCTACACCGCTCATTGTCGTTGACGGTGTGCCCATGACCAACTCACAGCATGGACAGCTTTCCGATGGTTCGTTCATGGCAGAAGGCAGAACAGAGGGTGCTGACGCGTTGTCGATGATCAATCCTGAGGACATTGAGTCCATCAACGTGCTTAAGGGTGCCAATGCCGCTGCCCTATACGGCTCGGTGGCAGCCAACGGCGTGCTGATGATCACCACTAAAAAAGGTCGTGAGGGTAAAATGCGCATCGACTTCTCGTCGAACATTACTTTCGACAATCCACTCACCAAGCCGAAAATACAGAATATTTACGGAGCCAACGTTCTCGAAAACGACATTGCCGGGCAGGTTTCTGATTACTCGTGGGGACCTCGTCTCGCTGACCGCTCATCAGACAAGCTCACGCAACGCACACCCATGGATGGAGATACGTTCAAGTATACTGTTATTGGTGAGAATGGGAAACCGCAAACCATCCGTCAGTACAACGACGTGCATCTGCGCAACTATGCCGCCGACGACATTGGCGACTTCTTCCGCACAGGAGTTACCGCCAACAACTCATTGGCACTCTCGGGGGGGACGGAGAACATGAGTTCGTACTTTTCCTACGGTAACGCGCATTCCAATGGCATGATGCGCAGCAACTCCTACAACCGAAATACATTATCGTTTAGGCAGATGTTCAAGTTCTTCAACAGGGCAACAATCAACGTTTCAATGAACTACATCTCCACCAAGACAAAGAACCGACCCGGTGGTGGTACGAACATGAATCCTATCTTCGATGTGTACACCATGCCTCGGAATATCGACATGGCCTACTACCGTAACAATTATCGTATAGAAAACGGCAGGTGGAACGCTAATAATCGGAGTCATTTTGTAGAACGTAGCAACGGGTCCTATCGCCTAAATAATGCGGACAAGGTTGCGCTCACCGGACCGATGATGAGCTGGTATACATACTCTAACAACCATAACAACCCTTATTGGCTGATGTATCAGAACGAGGGCGTTCAGCGCGAAGACAGGTTCTTCGGCAACATCACCGGCACCCTTGATATTTGGGACGGGTTGTCATTTCAAGCGCGTCTCGGTATAGATTTCGACAAGTATGAGAATGAGGCCAAACGCTACGCAACGACATACATACCCAGTGGAATAGAGCCCTACGGACGCTACTGGTGGAGCTACAACAAGACCACGGAGTATTATACCGATTACATGCTCAATTATAACAAAACTTTCAACGATACATGGGAGGTATCGGCAACGGCCGGTTTCGTGGGACACACCATTAAGGGGCAGAACAAGAGCGTAGATACCGGTGATGCCACCTATGTTGATCCACAGAATATCTATCTTTCCGACCTTATCAATTGGTTCTCCGTTTCGGCAGGCGGTGCAGGCAAGAATACACAAAGCCGTTCGTCAGACTGGAACAAGGGTGCTGTATTCACCGCACAGCTCGGATGGAAAGAAAAGGTATATGTTGACGGATCATACCGTCGCGACTGGTATCGCTCGTTCAAGCAGTTTAAGGATCGCGGTACACCGGCATCGTACGGATACTTCGGCTTTGGAGCTAACGCCATCGTCAGCTCACTCGTCAAGATGCCCGAATGGTGGAACTATCTCAAATACCGTGTTTCATATTCTGAGGTGGGTAACTCCATACCCAACCAGGTGTTCGGCGCTGTGTCCATCAACTGGAGAGAGAAGACCTATACCACCAACCTGTGGGCCGACTTCAAGGATCCCAGGCCTGAAAAGACACAGTCTTTCGAGACGGGTTTCGAGTCCATGTTCCTTAACGACAGGCTCAGCGTCGATTTCACATACTATAACTCCACAACGTCTAATCTCTACATGGTTGGAACCAATGCTTCCGGACGCAGTATTCCGATGAACTCGGCCAAGATACGCAACCAAGGCTTTGAGGCCTCAGTAGGTTACAACTGGAAGATTATGAGGAATATGACGTGGAAAACAACGGTCAACTTCGCCTACAACAAGAACAAAATTCTCCGCACAGCCTACAGTGTTGACGAGACAACGGGCAAGGAGAAAGAAAATATCATTGCTACCAATGTGGGACAAGTGCGAGTACTCTACGCTGAGGGTGGTTCTGTGGGCGATATGTATATCTCTGATATTCGCCGTTACGAAGCAGATGGTGTAGACGACAAGGGTAATCCTGTGAAGGCCGGGTGGTATCAGCTTGATTCACAGGGAGGTTTACAGACTGAAACCAAGTCTGACAAGGCATTGAAGAAGTATGTGGGAAACATGAATGCGCCATGGACGCTTGGATGGAGCAATCAGTTTACATGGAAAGATCTCACGCTTACTTTCCTCATCAACGGACGTATTGGTGGCAAAGTGCTGTCGTTTACCGAAGCATTCCTCGATTCCTACGGTCTTTCGCAGCGTACCGCCGATGCACGTATGTATGCCGAGCAGAACAAGATCTATGCCACAGGCTACGGCGATGGCAAGCAGCTTGGCGTACAACTTGATGACGGTTCGGGACGCATCGTGCCCATCGAAGCCTACTATCAGTCTGTCGGAGGCAACAATCCCCAAGACCTGCAGCGTTATATCTACAGCGGTACTAATTTCCGTCTGCGCGAGCTCACGCTCGGTTACACTTTCCGCAATCTCTTCGGAACCAACCGCAACCTCTCGCTCTCATTCATAGCCCGTAACCTGTTCTTTATCTATAAGGATGCCCCTGTCGATCCCGACGTGTCGCTGGCAACGGGCAACGGACTCGGAGCTTTCGAGATGTTCAACATGCCGTCGGCACGCTCTTTCGGTTTCTCGCTCAATATGAATTTCTAAAAACCAGACAGTATGAAAAAAATCTTTCTATTTGCGGTCATGAGTATCGCCACACTGTCGATGCAGTCTTGCCTCCAGTATGACGAGCCAGGAGATGAGTTTGAGATGGGGCAGTTAAAGCCTGCTTCTCCAGACTCGTCAAGCAAAGCTAAGACAGCTATCCCACAGCGAATACAGCAGCGGTAATCTTTGGAAAAGTTTATCAGGCAATTATAAATACGTTTAATTTTGAATACATACTTTATTCTCAATATCTGCCAAAGACGAGTGATGGGAACACCGTACCACGGAATATTTCTATCTTCTTGCTTGTTTTGGCGAGATATTGAGAATATGTACTGAAAATTTCAGAATAGAATGTATATCAAAAGAAACTTCTTGTTTTCACTTTTACATATACCCTAATTAAAAAACTAAATTTTATAGTATGAACTTTACACGACTATCTAAGGCTTTCATGGTGACGACATCACTCGTCTTCACTATGGGTGCCTATGCCCAAGGTACGGAGACCGTGCTAAGGAGCAATTATTCGCCCAATGGCGAGAAATGGGTAGATCAGGTTGCCATCGACTGGAATGCGCAGAAAGTCTATGTCAAGGCCGACCTATCTTCATGTACACAAACGAATGAGGGCATCCTCTCAGTTGGTTCCGCTATCAGTGCATGGAACGGAGAGCACTGGCACCTCTATTACACAAAATCATCGTCGACCTTGCAGGTTAACTATCTCTCAGCCTCAAACGGCAATGTCATCCGAACTGATGTCAATGGCATCTCCGGCACTGTTGAAATTGAAATCAGTAAGGCACTGGGGCTCACTGTCAATGGCAAAGCTTACAACATCCATTCCGGAAATACGGTGGATGTGACTACAGCTTGCGCAGCACTTTGGGGCATGCCTACCATTGAGATAGGCTCACAGGAGGGAAACACTCGTTCCTACGCCACCTATGAGAAGATATGTATCCAACCCGTCGGGGACACGCCCACACCACCTACGCCGGATCCTGGGCCATACTCACCCACGGCCACCGATCAGGTGTATGACGGCAGTGGATGGTCAGACGAGAAGCTTCTCAAACTTTTCAAGGAGGCTTTCGACAATGGACGCACATTCCCAACAGATGCAGCGTTTGAGCAGGCCGGCATACAGAAGAGTGACATCGCTTTCGTGCGTTCCCATGTGCCCAACCCCGGCATACAGTCGCGCTCCGAAAGGCTGTTGAGCAACACTTATGAGAATCGCAATCTTTGGATGAATATTCCCATGGACGTGGGCAAGGACTTTTCTTCTGGAATGCCCAATGGAAGTTTTGCCAGTGACAACTTCTCAATGTGGAACTACACCAACATCTTTGGTTCATGGAATCGTGGACTCTTTACGGCTCCTGCTGCATGGACTGATGCTGCTCATAAGAACGGAACAGACATCATGTCTGGCATGAAGTTCTTCGATACAACGGGAGGAGGTACCGGTTACGCCAGCGGCTGGATGAAGTTCATCACTGAAAAAGATGCCGACGGTAACTTCGTATATGCCGAGCCTATGATCAACTTACTGATGTACTTTGGCTTTGACGGTATCAACTACAACTGGGAGGATTCAGGATATGGCAACGACGATATTGTGGCTTTCCATAAGCAGCTCTATAAGATCGCTGCCAGAAAGGGCTTTGACAATTTCCATTGTGGTATCTACACATCGGTGTCCCAGCTCAATGCCGCATCTCCTGAAAATACCAATGCTCTTTTCGGTAATAGTGAGGGTCGCACGCACGACTTGATGCTCAACTATTCCAACGGTGACTTTGCTTATTCGCTTGGCCGTACATCAAAGGCCGCTCAGGCTGCCATGGGCACCACCGATGGCCTCTATGCTGGCGTGTGGATCGTGTCCATGGATCGCAGATGGAATTCCCTCAACTCTGACGACGATGCTAAAAAAGTAGGAATCTGTCTCTGGGGTGAGCATAATGAGAGCCGTTTCTGGAGCTACAACAGTGGTGCCGATGCCTACACCAAGATGAATAACTACCAGCGACTTCTTGAACGTGCTTTCTCTGGTGGCAACCGCAACCCGCTCATTCGACCGGAGATAAGTAATAGTGGTAACAATTGGGAGGGTGAAAACCCGCTGTCTACCTTTGCCGGACTGGCAACGTGGATACCCGAGCGCACCACGATAACGGGTAACCTGCCTTTTGCTACAGGCTTCAACCTTGGCAACGGTGACCGCTACAGCTATAAAGGCAAACGTACCACCGGCTCGTGGTACAATATGGCATCACAAGACATCGTGCCTACCTATCGCTGGCTTGTCGTGAAGCCCGGCACCAAGACTGCAAGTCAGGACATCCAGCCGGAGTTCACCACCGAAGATCAGTACACCGGCGGCACGGCACTGCAACTTACTGGCAAGGCAACCGCAGACGGTACCGATATCGTGCTCTATAAGACAGATCTCAACGTGAGTGCTGCCAACCCTTATGCCAAGGTGGCCGTGAAGAACGGTAAGAACGCTACCAATCCTTCCAACCTCTATGTCATCGTGCAGAAAGGCGATGGCTCATGGGTGGAGACTGCTTATGGCAATGTAGAAGGCAATACATGGCAGGAGAAGAAAATTGTCATCGGCGGCCTCGCCCAGGGCGATGTTGTCAAGGCTATCGGCCTCCGTGTGAAAGGCAGCGACGACAACTATAAACTCTTGGTCGGCAAGCTCGAGATTAACGACGATGTGAAAGCCACACCGGCAGCCGTCACCGACCTTAATGTGGAGATCAAGCAAGAGACCAAGACCTCTCTCACGGCCAAACTTTGGTGGAATACCACTGCTACGGCTACCAAGCGTGCTGATTGGGATCTCGCCTACAACAAGGAGGGCAACATTGACCACTTCGAGATTCTCTACAAGAACGGTGAGGATGGCAAGGTTTCCGAGGTGGGCCGCACCACTACGTGGGGCACACTTGTACCCAACATTGAGTTTGAGAGCGAGGCTGACCGTCCGTTCATCGGTGTACGCAGTGTCTCCACAGACCTCAAGACTTATTCTGCACCCGTATGGGTGGAACTTGCACGTGCCGAACAGGACAAGCTGCCCGCCAAGAAGGATCTCTCCTACGGTGTGAGTGAAATCAATCCCAATGCCGAGGGTGTCGACATTGCACGCAAGATACGTTTCGTGACAAAGGTCACCACTACAGGTGCAGATCAGAATATCGACTATTCTGCTACAACAGCACCGGCTGACGGCACGCAGTATGTTGATGCCACAGACCACATGCTTACCATCAATCAGGGCCAGACAGTCAAGCTCTTCATCAAGTGTTACGATACATCTGACCTCGTTGCTCCTGATGGCACGGCTCTTGCTTCTCCCGACGGTCTGCGCTACTGCTTTGGTGGTGGATGGCTTGACCTCAACGGCAATAAGATGTTTGAACCTACAGATGTTGTCTCTGATCCGAAAAACGGTGAGCGTCTCTTCACAGTGGGCACACTGCGTAAGGGCACACCAGAGTTTGAAACACAAGGAATCACCACCACTTTCGTTGTTCCTGAGGATGCCAAACCTGGCCCCAGCCGTCTGCGCATCGTGTTCACTGATGCTTGGTTTGCTGGTACTTTCTTGCCCACAGGCTATACTGCCAAGGGCTTCTCCATCGATTTCGGGGTGACCATTAAGGGAACCAACCCGGGTCGCGAGTCTGTTGACAACCACGACAAGGGCATAGCCGACGAGCCCGAGGATCTCAACGGTACACCAACAGGCATCCACACAGCCACAACTGGTCAAGTGTCGAGTGTCTCTGTAGAGGATGGCAAGATCAACTTCCAGAATGTCGACAAGGCATGGATCTATACGCTCTCAGGTGCCATGGTAAGTTACCATGTAAATCCAACGATGGTTGCTGCCAGTTTGCCACAGGGTGTGTATTTAGTGAAGATGCAGTCTGGAAGTCTCTTCCGTAGCCAGAAGATTGTCATTGAGTAGAATTTATAACAAGCAGGTAGCAAAGTGAAAGACATAAAGGAAAATACATGCGTGACTTTGCACTTGCTTATGGAATCTATCGTTTGATACCCTACAGTTAATATTACTGTAAGTATGCTCTATATCTCACTAAAAGTGGCAGGAGGAATAGAAATAAATTTTCTTTCCTGCCACTTTTAGTAGGATATTTAAAACAAGTGACATATATACCAAGAGAAAAGTTTTTGTTTTTTTAAGCAATTCATCATTGCCTTATAAAAATAATTTCTTAAATTTGTACCAATTATTATAATCAACAACATTCTGATAACCTCATTAAAAAAGCTATGAACATTTTTACATCACCCCGAGCCTTATTAGTGGCTGGTGCAGCCTTGTTCTCCTTGGGACTCTCTGCCCAGACCACCTTGCTCAATGACACTGAGGCCGACGAGCTTAACTACCAACGCACGATAACTGATGCCGAGGCACGACAGGCCATGGGCGACCTTAGCCAACAACTTGCTACGGCCAGAGCCGGTTTCTGGTATCTTCGCGGATCCAAGGATGCTCGGCAGATTGCCACCCACTCCTATCAAGTCAAATACTCGCTGAGCCTCGAGAACTATACTCAGTATTCCTGCGTCACCCATAGGGACTATCCTTACAGTCCGGGTCTTGAAATACCATCGACCTATTCTGTCAATAAGGCTATGGGCGGAGGTGGTGGCCTTTTTACCGATTACCGTACAACCGTTGTACCACTGATGGTTGACAGTCGTTTTAACAACCTTCCTGAGTTCAAGGCCATTTGTCTTCTCTTCTATGACTATGGAGCTGTGGAAAACTCAGATATGTTCGGCCCGTTACCTTACAAGGATTTTAAAAAGAACAAGTCTTCGAATCCTTTCACCTACAATAAGCAGAGTGATATTTATTATACTGCAGTTGCCAACATTGACAAAATTATTGCCTGTCTGCGGTATTATGAGGGCAATCGCACTCCTGCATACAAAACGGTGCTCCACAATGTCATCAAAAGTAGCTGTGACCTCATTCCGAATGGCGACTACCACAATAACCTCAACCAGTGGATACATTTTGCCAATGCCTTAAAGCTACGCTATGCCATACATATCTCCAAGGTTGATCCAGTCAGTGCACAGAAGTGGGCAGAAGAGGCTGCTGACCCTGCCAACGGGGGGCTGATGGCCGACAAGCCTCAGGAGCAGGTGCTGGTAGGGCTTAACGGAGCCACACACCCAGTTGTCGAGATACAGACATCATGGCACGACAACGTTCTTGGCGCGTCTTTTGTCAGCATCCTTGAGAGTCTCGACCACCCGTTTGCAAAGTATATGTTCGACAAAAACAGCGATCCCATCCTTAAGGTAGGTACCCAAGGGTCAGCTCCTCAATCTACAGGTCCTGAAGATCGTCTTATCGGTATGCGCAATGGCACAAGTGGCGGCATAGGCCAGGCTGTAGCCAGCAACTCTTATGTAGCTATGAGTAAGGTAAAAGCTGAATTTTTCGGACAACAGAATCCTCCGATGTTCTTCATGAAGCTGTCAGAGCAATACTTCAACCTTGCTGAGGCCGCACTACGTGGATGGGATGTCCGTGGTACGGCAAAAGACTTCTATGAGAAGGGAGTGCGGAATGCAGCCATCTCTGACCCAGCGTATGTGGATGAAGATGAGTATAAGAATTATGTTGACGAATACATGAGCCAGTCAGCTGCAAAAGATTATACATATGTTGATCCCACGGGCAATACCCCAGACATGCCAAGTGTGACAAAAATCGGCGTGGCGTGGGATGACAACCTCCCCGTTGAGACCAAACTCGAAATGATTATCACGCAGAAGTATATCGCTGCATATCCCAATCCCACCGAACCGTGGCTGGATATGCGCCGCACAGGTTATCCCAAGGTATTCCCGGTTATTAACACTGCCGATGGAGACGGAAGTTTACACGAGGGAGATCAGATTCGTCGTATCCCATGGAATTCGACAGATCCGTCGACGATTGATGATATCAACAACACGGGTATTCCCAACCTCGGTGGAGCAGATCAGATGGCTACACGCTTGTGGTGGGACACCACCGCTGGAAATTTCCCCACTGGCATCAATACAGTCAATAGTGACCGTCAGTCTGTGGAGATGATCAACGGAAACCTCGTATTTGAGGGCGTAAACAAGGTAGATATTTACGATACCACAGGCCGTATCGTCAAGACAATTGCCAATCCCGGCAACGTGTCTACACAGTCTATGCCTAGAGGCCTGTACATCATCAAGACTACTGGTGCCCTTGGTACTCAGACCCAGAAGTTCATGACGAAGTAATCGCTTACACCATACATGCAAGATTGTCTCTGAGAAAGATACTACCTCGCTCAGAGACAATCTTTTAGTTGCTTTTTCTCCACATGCTGTCGCGGGATGTACGGAATAAGCATCATCGGATATTTTACAGTATATTATCTTCTTGCGATTGGTGTGACACCGAATTCTACTGACAATCTATGAAGAACCCTGTGATATTGACATTTATGCTGGCGTGCTGTCTTGTGGCAGCCCATGCCGAGACTGCTGCTTCGTCTTTTGCAATAGCCAAGACATATTATATATGCAATGTAGCCAACGGTATGTACCTCTCTGTCACAAAAGGTAGCTTGGTGCTGTCCACAGTTTCCTCTCCTTTTACTTTCAAAGTCTCCGCAGACGGTTTTTATACGGTCTCCTCAACCTCCGGCACTGTCGGTGGCTCTATTCATATGCCGATTTCTACCGATGGTAGCGGACAGTATCAAGACTGGCTGCTTGAGCCTGTTGAGGGAAAGGAGGGTGTCTATCTGCTGGCAAACCGTCAGAGGGAATCAGCCAGCTTCCACTTTCTCGCTTTTTCCAAAGACGACGTCACAGATTCTCTCTCTTTAATGCTCTCGCCCGTTAAGCCCGGCGACTATGCGCCGGCGCAGTGGAGACTTGTCACAGAGGTAACGACGGATATGGGCGGCGTGACGACACAGCCGACAATGCCTGCTTTTCATTCTCAAGAAGGTGTGTATACCGTTTCCGGTATCAAATGCTCTGAGAAAGTGGGGGGGCTTGCCAATCTCCCCTCGGGTATATATATTGTTGATGGTAAAAAGACTGCTAAATATTGATCCTCTTTAAGTGCCGAATTGTGTTATCTAAGAAAATAAAAACATTTGCTTCCCACAATGATAGCCAACACCCGTAAAACCCTTTTGCCCCTTATCATATTGTTGGGGCTTTTTATTCCAAACGTCGTTTTTGGTGCAGACAACATTAAGAGTCTGTGGAAGAACTACGTTCCCGATGGCCAGCCATTCTCCACCACTACCGATATAGACTTTTCCCAGCATGCCCTCCGAGCCGTCATCGATTTGAGTACGTGTCGTATGGACAGGCAGTTGGAGGACATATTGTCTTTTGGCAGCAACATATCGCAGTGGAACGGCACACATGTACACCTTTACTATACTCGTTCCTCGCAGTCGCTCCAGATAGACGTGCTCATAGCTGGGCAGGGCAATGTCGTGCGCACAGACATTATTCTGCCCTCCACCGATCTCACCGTGGAGTTCAACAGGGATGGTCTCATTGTCAATGGCGAGAGCTATGCTGGTGCAACTGTCTGCCAGCTGATTAGTTCCATGAATCACATAGAGATAGGTAGCACAGAGGGCAATACACGTTCGTGGGCTACTTACAAGGATGTGAGTCTCATACCCTATACGGCTCCGCAATCTAAGCCGAATCCCGCCGACTTTTCCGTGGGTTTTATCAGTGATCAGACGTTTTTCCAACATAAAAAAGAGGTAGGTCATGCCACGTTTATCCCTTATACTACAGAGGCAGAAATGAAGGCCGATGCCCACTATGACCGTCCATGGCTTACACCGGAGAAAGCACAGACCATCGACCTCAATGGTGTGTGGAAGTTCAAGTATATTGCCGGAACTTCCAGCGGTCCGGGCGAAAGCGACTTCTTCGCAGACAAGTACGATGATGAGTCGTGGGATACCATCCGTGTACCATTGTCGTGGGAGATGGCGGGCTACGGTAAGCCGGTATATACTAATGTCGGATACCCGTTTTACAATACACCGCCGCGTGCCATGACCGGCATCAGTGGTAACGGTGTCGTTGATGACAATGCCATTGGCTTCTATCGCCGAATGTTCCGGTTGCCCGATGGGTGGACCGACAAGCGTGTGTTCATCCATTTCGATGGTGTGTACAGTGCCGCCGTGGTATGGGTCAATGGACAGTATGCCGGTTACTCACAAGGTTCCAATAATGATGCAGAGTTTGATATTACAGAACTTGTACGGCGGGGTGACAACCAGCTATCCGTGCGTGTCTATCGCTGGAGCGATGGCTCTTATCTCGAAGGACAGGATATGTGGCATCTCTCCGGTATACACCGTGATGTGTACCTCGTGGCCACGCCGAAGGTGTTCGTTCGCGACCATCGCATCACCGCCGACCTCACCGCTGATGCCACTTCCGGCTCCATGATCGTGGAGTTAACCGTCGACAACCGCGACAGCATTTCCGCAGCGAAAACTTTTACAGTGAAGTTGCTCGACCCCGATGGTGCTACCGTAGCCAGTGGCACGACCTATTACAGCGGTACGGACACGCAGAAACTCAGCGTGATGCTTTCTTCCCTCGCCCAACTCAAGCCGTGGACGGCCGAAACTCCGAATCTCTACACCGTCACTGTTAGCCAAACCGAAGGCGGCAGCGAGGAGATGGTATTCTCCACCAAATACGGGTTCCGTAAGATTACCAAGAGCGGTAACCTCGTCTACATCAACGGTAAGCGCATATTTTTCAAGGGTGTCAATACACAGGACACACATCCTGAGTACGGTCGTGCCATTGATGTAGCTACGATGCTCAAGGATGTGACGCTGATGAAGCAGGCTAATGTCAACACCGTGCGCACCAGCCACTATCCGCGCCAACCGAAGATGTATGCCATGTTCGACTACTACGGACTATATTGCATGGACGAGGCCGATATGGAGTGCCATTACAACCAGAGTCTGGCTTCCAATGCTTCGTGGAGTGCTGCCATTACCGACCGCGAAGTGCGCATGGTGTTGCGCGACCGTAATCACCCGAGTATTATCTTCTGGTCAATGGGCAATGAGAGTGGCGGCGCATCGAATCTCATGGCTGCCATAGCGGAAGTGAGAAAACTTGATGACCGCATGATACACTATGAAGGTAACAATGCCATCGCCGATATTTCTTCCAGCATGTATCCTACGGTCAGTGATGTGACAGCCCGAAAGGGAGGCTATGCCGGCAAACCATACTTCATCTGCGAGTATGCCCACGCCATGGGGCAGGCGCTTGGCAACTTCAAGGAATATTGGGATGTTATAGAGAACTCCACGGGCATCATCGGCGCGTGTATATGGGATTGGGTGGATCAGGCCATCTATGATCCCGTGCGGCTGAAGCAAAGTGAGAAAACAGATTCAAGGGGTTTCCATTACTGGACAGCGGGCTATGATTATAATACTGTAAATGCCGATATCGGCTTTCAGGGTAACTTTATGGACAACGGCATTATAACCCCCGACCGTGCATGGACGGGCAAACTTACTGAGGTGCGCAAAGTGTACCAGAATGCCGTATTTGAGAAGTTTGAGAACAAAACAGCCACGATACGCAATAAGAACAGCTTCGTTAACCTCTCCGATTACAATCTCGCCTATGAAGTGCTGCGCGACGGCAGTGTAGTGGAACGTGGGGCGGTGCCTATGCCCGGTGTGGCTCCTGAGGGCACAGGCACGGTACAGGTACCATATACCACTGAAACAACCGACGGTGCTGAGTATCTCATCGTGCTCTCACTGACACTCAAAACCGCCCAGTCGTGGGGCATGGCTGGATATGCTGTGGCATACGAACAGTTCAAGATTACCGAAAGGCCGGAACTCAAGGCATACAGCAGCCGGGGTACAATCAGTGTCTCCGGTCAGACGGTGACAGGTATGACGGCAGATGGTCAGACTTTCAGCATAGTCTTTGCGGGAGGAAAAATTAACTCGTGGACTTATGCCGGCAAACAGATTATGCAGCAGGGCTTTGATTTTAACAACTACCGTGACATTGAGAACGACCGCAACGGGCAAGTTACCGGCTTGCCGTATGCCAACAGCTCCACTGTCATAGTCACCTCACCACCGACCAAAAACGGCAGTACGGCCACGATGGTCGTAGAAGGCCGTTCCCCCAACTGCAACTATATCATTGCCTATACTTTCTACGGCGATGCCACCGTGGACATGAAAGTGACTTTTACGCCCACTGGCGGCAACCGCAGGATTGGTCTCGGCGTACAGTTTGCAAAAGGATTTGAGAATGTGGAATACTATGCCCGCGGCCCGTGGAGCAATTACACTGACCGTAAGACGGGATCATTCTTGGGACGTTATGTCACTACTGTCGATGATATGGTGGAGGAACTGACCCATCCGCAGACCTATGGCGACCGTCAGGACATGCGTGACCTCACGCTCACCAACAGCACTGACGGCGTGGCTCTGAGGATTGTTTCTGGCGGTCAAGTATCTTTCTCGCTGTCCCACTATGACGAGACACGATGGTGCTACAATGGTGACCGCATGTGGAGCACAAAGCTACATTGGACGGATATGGTGCGCCAGCCGCAGATATACGCACACTTCGACTATATGCAGCGCGGACTGGGTAACAACTCGTGCGGTGGAGATATCTGCCTTCCGGAGTATGTATGCCCCACATCCGGCTCTTACACCTATACCCTGCGTCTGACGCCAAGTCTGACAAAGTAGTCTCCTAATATTGCCATAATTATTCGTGACATTGCACGTGCTGGTTGATTCCTTAGCTTGTGCCTTGCCCCAAGAGGCCCCGAAAAGATTGGAGTTGTTACTGTTTCTAAGGATTTTTCTTTTAATTGATATTTATAATTGACTGATGACCGACAAAAAGAATATCCGTGAGCTTGATTTGTCCATCGCTCCGTATGGCATGACGAAAGAACGCAATTATGAGGTGGTGTTGCTGCCTTGGGGTGCCACGGAGCCTCACAATCTGCACTTGCCCTACATGACCGACTGCATTCTGGCACATGACATTGCAGTGGATGCTGCACGGCTGGCCCGAGAACAGTATGGCGTACTGTCGATGGTGATGCCCCCTGTGACAATGGGTGCGCAGAACCCCGGACAGCGTGAACTGCCTTTCTGTGTGCACGCACGATATGACACGCAGCGTGCCATCCTTACTGACATCGTGGATTCGCTGCACAGGCAGGGGTTCCGCCGAATGCTGATCGTGAATGGACATGGCGGCAACAACTTCAAGAACATGATACGTGACCTCACCGCGGACTATCCCGATATGCTGTTGGCTATGAGCGAGTGGTTTCGTCAGGCACGGGCCACAGATTATTTCGATGCGCCCGAGGACCATGCCGACGAATTGGAGACCTCGGTGATGATGTACTATCATCCCGAATTGGTGAGGCTTGACGAAGCTGGAGAGGGAACTAACCGGGGGTTCGCGTCTGAGGCTCTGCGCACGGGAAAGGTGTGGCTGCCGCGACACTGGAATATGGTTTCGCGCGATACAGGCATTGGCAACCCCTCACTCGCCACCGCAGAGAAAGGACGTAGGTTTGCCGAGGCTGTGGCCTCCGGCTACGCCCAGTTTCTTAACGACTTCGCCAAGGTGGACACTGTTACCGACCTCTACGATCCATGGGGATAATTAGGAAGAAAGGGGGGCAGTACGTACTTTTTTCATGTTACGTGTGTTCAATATGTTGTATAACCTAAACGGAATGACATCTATGGAAAAGCAACAGGACCTTTGCGCTTCGATCTAATTCCTATCTGAACAAATGCGGAATATACTGACAATGGCGATGACTCTTATTGGATTGAGCGGACTGTCTGGACAAACCTGCCATCTACAACCGGTGATTGGCTTCCCTAACGGGGAAGCAGGGATAGAACTAGGTGTCTCGGCATGTTACGCCGGAGGTGTGGATGGATGGGTGGTGATGGCCGGTGGCTGTAATTTCCCCGAGAACACGCTGGATCCCGACAGCAAGAAACGGTTTTATAAAGGCATCTACGTGGCCAAAGCCAGTGGCACCGACCGGCTGGACTGGACGAAAGCGGGGGTGCTGCCCCAGGAAATGGCCTATGGCGTGGCTGTGGCGTGCGACGGTGGGCTGGTCGTAGCCGGTGGTATCAATGCGAAAGGCAGCTTGAAAGATGTCTGTCGCATTGAACTCATGGAGGGAAAGGTGCACGTGAGAAAACTGCCGTCACTACCTTGCGCAATGGACAACATGGCCGGAGCCTTGGTGGGCCGCAAACTGTATGTAGCAGGAGGTTTTACAAACGGCAAGGCATCCTGCCGGGTGTTCCGTCTTGATATGGATAACGTGGTGAGAGGATGGGAAGAAGTTACTCCTTTTCCTGGCATCGCACGGGTGCAGCCCGTGGCGGGCAGTATGGGCAAGGGCCGACTGTGCCTCTTCGGAGGATTTGCCCCTGCAGCGGATGGGCGCCCGGCCGAACTGGCGATGGACGGATGTGTCTACGACGAGGGTAGCGGCGAGTGGACGGTAGTGGATGGACCTGCAGACAATTGGAACGAGCCCCTTTTCGTGGGGGGTGGCATTGCCGCCAACGTGGGGGAAGACAGCTTGCTGGTGATGGGAGGCGTGAACAAAGAAGTTTTCCTCGATGCCTTGAATCATCCACAGCCCGACTATCTGTCTCATCCTGTAGCATGGTACCGCTTCAATCCCTATACCTTATTATATAATGGAGGGCATTGGAAGACTGTTGCCAAAAGTCAGTCAACGGCCCGTGCCGGAGTGGCTTTGGCACAAACGTCACACGGCATATACGTGATAGGCGGCGAGTTGAAGCCGAGAGTGAGAACAAGCAAGATATATCGGCTCAGGAATCAGCAAGCATTGGGTTCTAAGTTCTAATTTCACCTCACTATGTTTAAACTTGAAAATAAATCTTATCCTTGGATATTAGTGGGGCTGCTATGGTTTGTGGCCCTGCTGAACTATATGGATCGGCAGATGCTCTCGACCATGCAAGAGGCTATGAAAGCAGACATTGCCGAGCTGAACCGTGCCGAGGCGTTCGGCGCGCTGATGGCCGTATTTCTTTGGGTCTACGGCATTGTGAGCCCCTTTGCCGGCATTGTGGCCGATAGAGTGAGTCGTAAATGGCTCGTGGTGGGCAGTATCTTTGTGTGGTCGACGGTGACGTATCTCATGGGCTATGCCCAGAATTTCCAACAACTCTATTGGCTGCGCGCGTTCATGGGGGTCAGTGAGGCTCTCTATATCCCCTCGGCCCTTTCGCTTATCGCCGACTGGCACGAAGGCAAGTCCCGCTCGCTGGCCATCGGTGTGCACATGACTGGCCTCTACGTGGGCCAGGCCATCGGCGGCTTTGGAGCCACAGTGGCGGCCCTCTTCTCGTGGCACTCCGCTTTTCATGGGTTCGGCATCGTCGGCATCGTCTACTCGCTGGTGCTCATGGTACTTCTCAAGGAGAACCCCAAGCACAACCATGCCCAAGCTCAATCCGGGGCAATGGTGACGAAGCGGGGCAACCCGTTCCGAGGGCTTTCCGTGGTACTGTCCACGTGGGCGTTTTGGGTTATCCTGTTCTATTTCGCTGTGCCGAGTCTTCCTGGCTGGGCCACAAAAAACTGGCTGCCGACACTTTTTGCCGATAGCTTGGGAATTCCTATGTCGAGTGCAGGTCCCATCTCCACTATCACCATTGCCGTCTCGTCGTTCGTGGGCGTACTCTTGGGTGGTGTAGTGTCCGATCGCTGGGTACAACGTAACCTGCGTGGCCGCATCTATACCAGTGCCATAGGCCTGGGACTCACGGTACCCGCCTTGATACTGCTCGGTTTCGGCCATAGCCTCGTGGCTGTCGTGGGGGCCGGTCTCTGCTTCGGGGTGGGCTATGGCATCTTCGATGCCAACAATATGCCCATCTTGTGCCAGTTAATCTCGTCGAAATACCGCAGCACTGCCTATGGCATCATGAACATGACCGGTGTGTTCGCCGGTGCTGCAGTGACACAGGTATTGGGCAAATGGACAGACGGCGGTAATCTTGGACTGGGTTTCGCCATTCTGGGCGGCGTGGTGGTGCTGGCTCTCGTCTTGCAACTCTCCTGCCTTCGACCGAAGACGGACGATATGGAATGATTTGTAGCCGGCAGCAGAAGCTCGTCCGGCGGCAAGTTCAAGGAATCATAAACAAAAAAATATAAACGCAAACAACTATGGAGAAAATCATTGGGCTGATTGATGCCCCCTTTACTCCATTCCATCCGAATGGTGACGTTAATCTGCAACCTATTGAGGCTTATGCGTCCATGCTGGTGAAGAACGGACTGAAAGGGGTGTTCATCAATGGTTCTTCCGGAGAAGGTTATATGCTTACCACCGAAGAGCGCATGCTGTTGGCAGAGAAATGGGCCGTGGCGGCTTCTGCAGGTTTCAAGGTTATTGTGCATGTGGGCAGTTGCTGTCTGCGAGAGAGCGAGAAATTGGCCCGGCATGCACAGCAAATTGGTGCATGGGGAATCGGGGCCATGGCCCCTCCTTTCCCAAAAATCGGAAGGGTAGAGGAACTCGTGAGATACTGCGAGGTCATTGCTGCCGCTGCTCCTGAACTCCCGTTCTACTATTACCATATCCCCGCTTTCAACGGAGCGTACCTCCCTATGATCTCCCTGCTGGAAGCCGTTGACGGTCGCATACCTAATTTTGCCGGCATCAAGTACACCTATGAGAGTCTGTACGAGTACAATCAGTGCTGTCAGTACAAAAATGGTAAGTTCGATATGCTTCACGGTCAAGACGAGACCATCCTGCCGAGCCTGGCACAGGGAGGTGCAAAGGGCGGTATTGGCGGCACGACGAACTATAACGGGCGTGAGCTTGTGGGCATAATCGAAGCATGGAAACGTGGAGATGTGGAGACGGCCCGAGAGAAGCAGAACTTCTCCCAGGAGGTCATTAATGTAATCTGCCGTTATCGTGGAAACATCGTAGGGGGGAAACGCATCATGAAACTCATGGGCTTCGACCTTGGCCCCAACCGCGTACCGTTCCGCAACATGACTGATGATGAGGAAGTAGCCATGTGTCGTGAACTGGAGAAGATAGGTTTCTTTGAACGTTGCAATCGGTTCTGAACTATGGATGTTAAGAAATATTTAAGAAATTGGGCAGAGGTCTATCGCAAAGACTTGACCGACAATATCATGCCCTTTTGGCTCAATCATGGTCTTGACCGCGAGAACGGGGGTGTCTATACCTGTCTCGACCGTGAGGGAAGACTGATGGATGGCACCAAGTCGGTATGGTTCCAAGGACGTTTTGGTTTTATTGTCGCTTTCGCCTATAACAATATTGAGAGGCGGCAGGAGTGGCTGGAGGCATCAAGAAGTTGTATAGACTTTATCATTCAGCATTGCTGCGACGAGCATGGCCGCATGTATTTTGAGGTGACTGCTGACGGCAAGCCGCTGCGTATGCGCCGGTATCTGTTCTCCGAGTGTTTTGCAGCTATTGCTATGTCAGAGTATGCCATCGCCTCGGGCGACGAGTCGTATGCACAGCGCGCATTGGATATGTTTCGGCTGATCCTGCACTATAAAGACACTCCGGGTCTTCTACAACCCAAGTATCTTCCTGACATGGAGTGCCAAGGGCATTCGCTTACGATGATTCTTATCAACACGGCCTCACGGCTTCGTGCTGCCCTGCAGGATTCAATGCTCGATCAACAAATAGAAAAGTCGATACAGGCACTGCAGCGTTACTTCGTACATCCCGAATTCAAGGCTGTACTCGAAACGGTTGGTCCCCGAGGTGAGTTTATCGATACCTGCAACGGGCGTGTCATCAATCCCGGGCACTGTATTGAGACTTCATGGTTTATCCTTGAGGAAGCACGCCATCGGGCTTGGGATGAGAAGCTCACCGACCTTGCACTGACCATTCTTGATTGGTCGTGGGAATGGGGATGGGATAAGGAGTATGGCGGAATTATCAATTTCCGCGACTGTCGAAACTTCCCACCACAGGATTATTCGCAGGACATGAAATTCTGGTGGCCACAGACGGAGACGGTCATCGCCTGTCTGTATGCCTATCTTGCTACTGACGACGAGCGTCATCTCCTGCGTCACAAACAGGTGAGCGACTGGGCTTATGCCCATTTCCCCGACCCGGAATATGGTGAATGGTATGGATACCTGCACCGGGACGGGACGGTGGCACAGACGGCCAAGGGCAATCTTTTTAAGGGGCCGTTCCATATTCCACGCATGTTGATTAAAGGTTATATGCTTTGCAACGATATTTTTAAAAAACATGAAGAATAGTATTCCCTTATCCCAGATGTTGATGAGAAATAATTTTTGCAGAAGAATCAAAGGCTTAAGAGTTACGCCCGTGCAGCTTGCTTTCGTATTGCTTGTAGGTTTTCCTATTGGTACAACAGCGCAGACGACCGATAAGGAAGTTGTCGTTTTCGACAATGTGCACAGTGAGGTTCCCTACCGTATTCCAGCTTTGGCCTACACCCGCGACGGCCGGCTGATAGCAGTGTGCGATTATCGCATCAGTAAGTCGGATATCGGTATTAACAATCGCAACGGATTGTGGCAAATCAATGAGGTGATGCGCATGAGTACGGATAATGGCAGGACGTGGGGAGCTGTCAAGACTGTAGCTGAAGGCAACGAGTTGGCAGATGACTGGCATGCCGCTTTTGGCGATCCCTGCATCGTGGCCGACCGGGAAAGCGACCAGATCCTTATGGGATGCGTGGCGGGGAAGATAGGATATTGGGGAGAGAACCGGTCGACACGTGGTCGGCGTCAGGACTGTGTGTTCTTCCGCAGTAATGACGGGGGCCATACTTGGGGGCCGGGAGAACTACGTACCGACGACATTTGGAACCTCTATGAGGGAACCCTGCCTGGGGGGCAGTCGGCGCATGGACTGTTTCTTACTTCGGGAAAGATTATGCAGAGCCGATATGTCAAGGCCGGTTCGCACTATAGGCTCTACATTGCCCACCCAGTGAGACTCGATAGCTTCGACAAACGTATGGGCACTTTTGTTATTTATTCGGACGACTTCGGCAAGACTTGGCGGGTGTTGGGCGGAACGGCTGCGCCGGCTTCCATAGCGCAGGATGAATCAAAAGTGGAGGAATTGCCGGATGGCAGTGTGTTGTTAAGTTGTCGTGATAAAGACGGGGGCCGCCGGTTTAATGTATATACCTATACCGACCCGAAGACAGCCGCCGGCACATGGGGTGAGGAGGTGATGCCAAGCAACATGACACGCGACAGCATCAATGCAGTAAACGGAGGCATCATGGTAGTGTCTGCCCGACAAACGTCAACCGGCCGGCCGATATGTCTGCTGCTTCAGTCTGTTCCGCAGAGCCCCGAGCGTCGTACCATGGGGTTCTATTATAAGGTTGTGACCAATCGCACGGATTATGCCACGCCCAGTCGGCTTGCTGCCGGATGGGTTAAAGGGTTGAAAATCACTGATGCTACGGCATGCTATTCCACGATGGTGCTAATGGATGACGGATACATAGGGCTGCTATATGAAAAGAATTCTCATAACGACGGCTACGATATTGTGTTCCAGCGCCTCTCGTTGGACGAGATTACGGGCAACCAATACCACTACGACGATACGCAGCCATGCCGGCCGACATGATGAAACCAATTTTATCCTGATCTCAAGAACGTGAATTTTGGGTGGGGATTTCCCTGCCCCCAAGCATACGAAAACAAAACATCAACTTAAACCAAACAATACGATGATGAAAAGACAACTGTTCGCAGCTTTGCTCGCACTGCTTGCACTGGGGGGATATGCTCAGCAAGCTGACTACCGCGTGGTGCCTCTTCCGCAGAGCATCACGCCCACCCGCCACCCGGCGTTCATTTTCTCTGCCACCACGCCTATTGTCTACGAGGGCGAGGATGCTGACATGAAGCGACAAGCACAGTTCCTGGCCGATTATATCGAACAGGCCACGGGCATCAAAGCCTCTGTAATGAACCAAAAGCCGAAGAAAACACCGGCCATAGTGCTGGTTATTGACAAGAAGATCGAGGGGCCAGAGGCCTATCGACTCACCGTGACCGACAACCAAGTTACTCTTGCTGGAGGCACAAGTGCGGGAGTATTCTACGCCATGCAGACGTTGCGCAAGTCGCTTCCCACTGAAGTGTCAGGTGGCACAGTAGCCCTGCCAGCCACCGTGGTGACAGATGCGCCACGCTTCCCCTACCGTGGAATGATGCTCGACTGTGCCCGTCACTTTTTTCCAATCGATTTCGTAAAGCAGTATATTGACCTCATTGCCCTACACAACATGAATGTTTTTCATTGGCACCTCACTGATGACCAAGGATGGCGCATTGAAATCAAGAAGTATCCCAGACTGGTGGAAATCGGTTCGATGCGCTCTGGTACCATCATGGGGCACAATTCCGATGTGGACGATAAGCAGCCCCACGGTGGTTATTACACCCAAGAACAGGCCCGCGAAATAGTGGAGTATGCTCGTCAGCGTCACATTACTGTCATTCCCGAGGTGGATATGCCTGGTCATACAAAGGCTGCACTGGCCGCCTATCCTGAGCTGGGTTGCACCAGTGGCCCCTATGAGGTGGGTCACCATTGGGGTGTCTATCGTGACGTGTTCTGCTTGGGCAATGAGAGAATGTACGGATTCGTGCAGGACATCATCGATGAACTGGTGGACATTTTCCCGGCCAAATACTTCCATATAGGCGGCGACGAGACCCCGACAGACCGCTGGGCAACATGTCCCAGATGTCAGAAACTGGCGGCCGACCATCATTTGGAACTGAATAAGATGCAGGCCTACTTTACCAATCGTCTGGAAAAATATCTCAATGGCAAAGGGCGTAACATTATCGGATGGGATGAGATTCTTGAAGGTGACATCAACAAGAGTGCGACCATCATGAGTTGGCGTGGTGTAGGTCCGGGACAGAAAGGGGCAGAAATGGGTCACGATGTCATTATGACCCCTGTGGACTATTGCTACTTTGACTATTGCCAGAACAAGGACGAGGACACCGAGCCCGAAGGACAGCATCAGTATCTGCCAGTCTCCAAGGTGTACAGCATGAATCCAGCCCCGGCCGACATGCCTGAATCCGTGCGCAAACATGTGATAGGTGCCCAAGGAAACCTGTGGACAGAATACATAGCTTGGCCCAGCCGTGCTGAGTATGGCGTGTTGCCGCGTATGGCCGCCCTGTGCGAAGGCCAGTGGATGGATGATGAGAAGAAGAATTTTGAGGATTTCACCCTTCGTGTCACACGTTTGGCCAAGCTCTATGACAGGTATGGCTATACGTATGCCACACACCTCTGGCCAGAACGTTTTAATCATAACAGGTCTTTTTGGTAAACAGACACTATGACAGATGGCATCGGTGTATTAAACCGATGCCATCTGCCTTCCGTAGTCCTGCAAGGGGGAGCATCATAACTTGATTTTGTACTTCTATTTGGAAAGGGTCTGGTAGAGAGGGCCAACCTGAAACTCATCACCGACGAGGATGACGGCACAACCGACACCGTCCCGGATACTCCCGACCCATCACCCCATAGCGGTGGCTCCGGCTCAGGTTCCGGCGACACAGGCGGTGGTCTCGGAGTCTGACCACCCACAACAACATGCCTTGTTGCTTGTTTGCTTCCGACATTAATGTCGAGAGCAAACTCTTTGCACTCTCCATGCCGACACATGGGGAGTTTTCTTTTTCCTATGACAAAACGACTCCTTTAAAATTAAGTTTTGAAAAACTTTCTGAAAAATTTTGGTAGTAAACGAAAACATACCACCTTTGTACTTGAAATAACAAAAAGCTATAATAATGGGAAAAGTGGAAGTATCACAAGACACGCTCTATCAGTATATGCTGACACATGGGATAATATTGTCGCGTCTTGCAGAGTTAATCGGGAAGTCGCCAGAAATGGTCATGTCGTGCTTTAAGCATCATAAAGACGGACGTGGCAAATCCCGTTACTTCAGTCACGCCAATATTGTTGCCATCAACAAGGCGTTGCCTGTGATAGCCGATAAGCTGCGGGCACGTCTGCTCACATTTGGTAGCGACCAGACCTATACCAATCAGCGCGGTGCTACCTATGATCCTGCCCTTATAGGGCCTATTAAAGAAATCGGCAAGTATCTGAACATTACCGCATTGGTCGGTCGTCTGTTTGGATGGTCGAAAGGAAAGAAGAGTGCTGTCTTGGTACAGACCAGCGGAAAGGCTTACGGATGTGTCAGTGAGGCAGATGTGGTGGCCATCAACTATGAACTCCTCGCCGTGGCCGGTGTGCTGTCAAGCTATGAAGTGGTGGCCGATGGCGATGTACTCCCTGCCTTGCACGATGCGATAGAGCAACCCGCGGTAGAGGAATCCGTACCCACGGGAACACCAATGCCCACTGCACCGCAAGCCGATAACGGCACGCCGGTGGAGGAGACAGAATACACGCTCGACGATTTGTATCATGCGTTTGGCGAGGAGAAAAAATCATGTGCTGCACGCTTGCGCAATACGCTTGAGAGGCAAGGAGTATCCACACTGAAAGAATTTCTGCTGCTAACACCTGGAGAGTTGCTTGACATGGAGGGGATGGGTAGTGGAACGCTCGGACTAATTCATAAGGCATTGAAGAAGATGGGCGTGCGCTGGTAGTAACCGTTATTTAAAATAATACGTGCACGTGAGCCTTTAAATAATATTTATGATTATCCGCACATCGTACCACCAAAATTTTGGCCTGTCCTAACGGGTACTAATAGTTTTGCCTTTTGGCTGAAAATAATTGGGGGAAGTTTGGTAATATAAATCATAATGATTACCTATGTAGTGCATTTGTAAATCGGCATTTGCTCTTATCTTCTACTATTGCCAGCCTGCCTATTAGGGTCGATATGTGTCGTACCAGGCGAATATGGGCCTGGCGCATCTGTAATAATCTCCGGCTCTTGATTTTCAGAAAACTTAATTTATACTCATGCAATTTACTATTTTATAAATGTGGGTGCAAGGGGACTAAATAAAAACCGTACCACCATTATATTTAATTGAAAATTTTGGTGGTACGATTGCGGATAATCATTTAATCTGAATATTATTGTAACTTGTCGATTTGAACCATAAAGGTACAAAATATTCTTATGATTACCAACTTTTTGAATAACTAATTATAAAGAACTTATCCCGAACTGGGGGCATACAATGAAATTCTTAGCCTGATATTTGGATATATCCATAGAATACGTTTAGAATACATTGGTTTATGGCTATGTGTTATTTGAGAGATCCAATCTCCACAAGTTTGTCGAACATCTTACGCCCAAGCTGCACCGTTGACAGCGAATCAAAGTGGAGTTGATCCGCTTTCAGTTCTGCTTGGCTCATGTCGATGAGGTGGAGATTGGAATCCTCGTGATCCAGACGTAGCTGTGCGGCTTCCACTTCTGCATTGTATTGTCGACTGAGATGGCTGACAGTGCCGATGATGACAGGCAAATGGCGAGTTCTCTTGTCACCGGTGACATGGAAGATGGTGTCACGAAAATAAGCAATGAGTGTGGCAAGATTCCGATAGTATTGGCTTCCTGCTTTTCGGTCACTCTCTCCCTGATGCCAAAGAATGGCTTTCACCTCGTAGCCATCCTTCAGATGCGAAAGTTCTCCGGCCACGAGTGTGGCGAATCCCTCAGCAAAAGCAAGGGCAAGGCTGTTGCCTATCTTGTAGGCCTTTCCGTCGGCTTCATGCCCACGGTAGGCGCGTGCCGTATCGAGATATTCTACAGAGGCATTCCACGTGGGAATCCAGGGATTGGTTTGATGGAGCGCGATGGCCGTACCGCCATAGGTACACTTGATGGCATAGAAATCCTGTTTGGCAGTGCGGTCGATGAGTCCATTGACGATATCTTGGAACGACCATGTCCGGTCTTCCAGCAATTGCCGCTCACCGAACTTCCACAGGCTGTTTTCCCGAATGTTGGCAAAACGTAGATGGCGATAACCTTGACGAAGCTCGTGTGGCAGTTTGTCAATGGTTTCGCGCCCCTCGGCATTGCTTTGCCCCATCGTGATGTAGACGGCACGTTTTTTTGCTGTTGCTGCCAAAGAAAGCAGCAGCAGCAAAAGGGTAAGGGTGCGGTGTGTTATTTTCCAGTCAGCCATATTGCGTAAGAGAAAGCATTGGACCATTGGGAGGGCTTGTCTTCTCCGTTTCGCCACCACTGGCCGATGTTGCAGAACGGAGAGAGTGTGATGGTGACGTTGCGCCCCATACAAGTAGCTTTGGTCTCATAGAAAGGTGCGAGTACATTATTGGATGGCAGATCGATGGGCCGAGGCAGCACGGAAGTGTCAACAGTGATGTTGCGGTTGATGTCAACATCGTCGTTGCTCAGTTGCTTGTTCCAGACCATATCGACACAGTATACCACGGGGCCACGTGTAAAAGCATAGGGGATGTTCTTGGTAGGCTTTTCACGATACATGATTTCACCGTCTTTGAGATAGTATTTCTCGTAGTCGGCATGATGTTCACGCTTTACCCATTGCTCCTTCATGGGCAAATGCATGACGATGCGGTCACCCTTACTCCATTTCTTATTGACAACATAGTACTTCCCAGCCGCAACGTTGCCCTGTGGTTTTCCGTTGACGGTGATGGAGGGGTTGTCGCACCATGCGGGCACGCGTATGAAGAGCTTGTTGCCTTGCATGCGGTTTACGTCAATAACGACACTGTCGCTGACTGGATAGTTGCCGGAGATGTTGAAGTCGATAGCTTTGCCACGGTAATTGGCTGGCAAGAGCTGATTGATATAGAAGCTCTTTCCTTTCTCTGCATAGAAGAACGTTGGCAACAGTGAAATGATGCGGTGCCCGCTTGCCGTACAGCAATCGGGGCCATGGAAATAGCCGTCAGGTTTGAATCCGTTAGGGGCGGTATGGTATCGGCAGGTTCCAGAGAGAGCATCTTGTGCGGCAAACACGTGGTTGAGCATAATCTTTTCGATGGCATCAGCATATTTGGTGTCGCCTGTCAGTTCCAGCAACATCTGTGTGAGTTGCATCCAGGACATGGTGGCACAGGTTTCTATGATATTGCCTGAGAGGGGCTTCACATATCCTTTCTCGTAATGCTCGGCCACGCTTACGCCACCAGTGATATACATCTGCCGCCGGTAGATGTCATTCCAAGCACCCTCCACCTTTCTGAGAAGTGACCTGTCTCCTGTTATTTGATACAATCTGAGGAATCCCATGAAGTTCATTTGGAAAGTGTGGGCATGGACGTAGGGTTGCAATTGGTCGACACCCAGCTTGCCGTCGGCAATGGAGTCAAGGCGCGAGAAAGCATCCCAGCCACTCCATTTGTCAATATTGCCTACCACCCATTTGGCCCAATCCAAGTATCTTTTCTTCCCAGTAATGGTATACAGACGTGCAATGGGGTCGCAGAGCAGTGTTCCCTCCCAGCTATAATGCACGCTGTGGCCGGCAAAATCGCTTTGTCCATTGAGTGTTTGATGACGGTTCTCAGGAGCCCTCAATGTCTTGGAGGGCCAGAACTCCAGTTTGCCCGGGCCAAAATAGGTCAGGAAATATTCGGCGAGTTTTTCTACAGCTTTGAGGGCCTCTTTGTCACCGGTCTCCTCATAGATGGTCTCGAAAGCATGGAACACAAAATAGAGTTCGTAGGGATCCATGCCGCGGATGGGCCGTTGGGGTGAGCGATACGACTTGGCCGTGGCGCCAAGGTAGCCGTCGGACTCTTGGGAACCGATGATGCGGTGCAACACTTTCTTGGCTTTGTCGAGCAGTTCCTTGTCACCGCTTTGGATGGCGGAGAGGTAAGCCGATTCTAACCATTTTCCGTGCTGTTCGGCGCGCGTCCAGTCCCATTCCATCTGTTGGCGGTTGGCAATAAAGTCGACATACTTGTTAATGGGGAAATTCTTCAAGTAGGTGTTACGGTTCAAGGCTATGCGCTGACCGAAGAAGCCTTGTACATTTTGTACGTCAGCTACTTTGATGGGCTGTTCTACCAGTCCAATCTTTTGCGTGGACTGCGAAAAGACTGCCAACCCCACGGCGAGCCCGGCAGTAATTAAAGTTGATTTGATGGATTTGTTGTTCATAAAAATAAAAGAAGCGGCAAGAACGTATGCCAGAATTAAGAGAAGATGATATGCAAGTTGATTTATTGCAAAGTTACGGGTTATTCCTTTCTTTCATGGGGATAAATGAAGCATTTGGGAGCACGGATTCAGCAAAATACCACTTCTTTACAGATAAAGCGGTGAGTATTCCATTTTTTTCGTATTTTTGTCGGCAAACAAGATGGGCATGTTGAACATGCTTTGACAACTAAAGACCAACAGAAATATGAGACAAGCTGCCTTCCGACGTGTGATTTCAACGCTTATGTTGTTTTTTCTTGTTATCCGGGCCTTTGCTTTCCAGACATCCGCAGCCCGCAACATCTGCTTGCGCGAGGGACTTTCCAACGGTTACGTTACCGACATGGCCTTCGACAAGAATGGATTCCTATGGGTTGCCACAGAGTCGGGGCTGAATCGTATTGCGGGTAGTAAATGCACCGTGTTCAATACTGCCAACTCGAATATCAGCAACGATGAAATTGTGGGACTTTGCTATCATCCGCGCAGCAATACACTGTGGTTGTATGACAAGCAGGGCATGCTCAGTGTATTCGATGGCAACTCCCTGTTCTTTTCTCATCCCAAGGTCAACGGCACGGTCCCCCATGACATATCGGCGATAGCTTTGGCTGCTGATTCGGCAATATGGATTGCTCACGACAATGGGGACATCACGCATTACGACCCGTTGACAGGCAAGGAATACACCATCAGCCACTGTCATTTTCCATGGATACACCATGGGGTGAGGAGCATTGCCGACGACGGCAAGGGCAACCTTTACATCGGGCTGCGCATGGAAGGCTTGATTATCTATAATAAGAATACGCGCAAGGCACGTTATTTCTGCCAGCACACCAATGATCCTGCCAGCATTCCAGGCAACAATGTACGAGTCGTATTCTTCGACAGAAGCCACCATGTCTGGGTGGGTACCAATGGTGGCCTGGCCTTGTACAATCCAACTTTGGGTAAATTCAAGGTGTTCAATCAGACCGGGGAGGGGCATCTGGCTGGCAACAACATCCAGCATATTGCAGAGACTAAGGATGGCAAGCTCTTGATTTCCTCAGACATTGGCGGCATCAGCATTCTTGATGGGACGCGCTATCCCAATCCATGGGAAGAGAGTTTGCAGTTTTCTCGTCTGACGCATGAGAACAGCCCGCTGTCGTCCGACAATGTCAGGCGTGTGTCTATCGACGCTTATGGCAACCTATGGGTAGGCAACTACAGTACGGGAGTGGATTTTTTCGCCGCTTCTCCATCTCCTTTTCAGATGCTCGCTCTTTTGAATCATCCTGTAAGCAACGTCATGGGACTGTACACCGACAGTAAGGGGAACCTATGGATAGGCCAGGACAACACCATCATCCAGTGCCGTAATGGCATGGTCGTTCGACAATGGAATTTTTCTCGCTATCTTTTCAACAGTTCCGCATCGGTCTACACATTTTGTGAAGACAAAGAAGGATGTATCTGGTTTGGAACAAGCGATAACGGAGCCATGCGCCTTAATCCGTCAACTGGTGTCATTACACCCATTTCCATCACCCGCCATATGGATGTCAACGCACTCTTTGCAGACAGCAAAGGCAAGATGTGGATAGGTACGGAGAATGGCATCTATTCTGTTGATCACGGTATTGAAAAGTATGAGTTGGCTGTTAACCAAGCGATAGGGCTCAAGTCGTTGCCATTTGCCATAGAAGAAGACTTTCTGGGGAGATTATGGATAGGCACGATGACCCAAGGTTGCATGGTTGTCACACCCGATGGCAAACTCATTGCCAAACTGCGGGGCATGGCATCCAACAGTATTACCCAGATACTACAAGGAGAATCCGGGGGCATGTGGATAGCCACGTACAAGGGTTTGGTCTCTGTTCCTGATACGCGCCGGCCACAGCAGACTCTGGAGTATGGCAGACGGCAGGGACTGCGCGACAGCCATGTGTGTGCACTGGCAGAGGACTCGCAGGGCAATCTATGGTTGGGAACGCTTTCCGGCATTGCTTGCTTCAATTTGGACAAGCGCACTTTCTCCTATTACGACTTGCGCAGTGGCGTTCCTATGGGCAACTTTGCCACGGCTTCGGCAACAGTGTTGGCCAATGGCACAGTTTGTTTCGGTTCGCCCGAGGGTGTGTGCTATTTCAATCCTATGGCCCTCGCACAAGGCAGAAAAGTATCGCCAGTACGTATTATCGACTGCGAGCGTCTTAGAAGTCAGAATGACACCTCCGGGAGTCTGCTCTTCCATCCCGACGAGACCGGAAAGGTGACCATCCGCCACCATGAAAACATGTTCAAGATTGCTTTCACAGTGGTCAACTATGCAGAGGTCGCCGATGTGGAATACGCCTACCAATTGAAAGGACAGGATAACCGATGGTATGACACCTACAACGAAAATGCGGTGACATTCCGCGATCTTGCTCCCGGCAAATATGTCTTTTGTGTGCGTGCCAAACTGCGCAATCAAGGGTGGGAACAGGCACGGTACGCCGAGCTGCCGCTGGTCATCACCCCACCGCTGTGGCAGACCTGGTGGGCCAATTTGGTGTACTTCCTGATGATGGCCGCCATCTGCTATTTCTTGATACGCTCTTATTTGAGACAGCGGCACCTCCATGAGTCGCTGGCGCGTGTGCGGTGGGAGAATAGCCATCGCCAGGAACTCAACGAGGAGCGTCTGCGATTCTTTACCAACATCACCCATGAACTACGCACACCTTTGACGCTTATTCTCGGTCCGCTCGACGACCTTATCGCCGACAATCGATTGCCCCAAGTTTTTGCTAAAAAAGTGGCAACCATCCATGCCAGCGCACAACATCTGTTGGGGCTCATTAATGAATTGCTGGAGTTCCGCAAGGTGGAGACGCAAAACCGCCAGATCTCCGTGGCACGAGCTGACCTTGGGGCGTTTGTACTAAATGCAGGCCGACGTTTTCAAGACTTAAACCGCAATCCCAAGCTGCACATTGCGGTAACCGTTCCATCTTCACCCGTTATGGTATTCTTTGACTCGGAAGTCGTCACTACGGTTGTCAATAATCTCATGTCCAATGCCATTAAGTATACCCAGCAGGGTGAGGTGGAGCTGTTGCTCATAGATGAAGGAGAACGCGTGGTGCTGCAGGTTCGCGACACCGGCTACGGAATCAGTCCAGAAGCTTTGCCTCATATCTTTGACCGCTATTACCAAGCCAAAGGGTTGCACCAGGCTTCTGGAGCAGGCATAGGGCTTGCCCTCGTCAAGTCTCTGTCTGATTTGCATCATGCCCAGCTTGCAGTAGAAAGCAAGGAGGGAAAGGGCAGTTGTTTTTCGTTTGCCTTGCTGAAGGCAGAAACTTATCCTAAGGCCTTTCACAAAGATGACGAGCCTATAGTAGCGGCAGAGGAAGAAGGATTGGACGCAATGGAAGACAAGGAGCAGGATGAGCACCCTTTGGTCCTTGTTGTGGAAGACAATGACGATATTCTGCGATACATCAATGAATCACTCTGCGAGGATTACCGTACTCTGCTTGCCCACAATGGCAAGGAGGGGGCCAGATTGGCCTTTGAGCAGACACCCGACATCATCGTCAGCGACATCATGATGCCTGAGATGGACGGCATAGAGATGACACGCCTGTTGAAAGAGGACATCCGTACTTGTCACATTCCCATCATCCTGCTCACCGCCAAGACAACACAGAGTGATCAAGAGGAAGGCTACGACAGCGGTGCCGACTCTTATCTGACAAAACCTTTCTGTTCGCGGCTGTTGCAGAGCCGCATTCGCAATCTGCTCTCTTCACGTCGCCGACTGGCCGAATTCGTGCTGCAGCGCGAGGTACGCACCTCCATGCTACAGACTTCTGGAAATGATGAAGAGGTAACTGTCGATCATGAACAGACCATCTCTCCGCAGACGGAACCTATGCTGAGTCCACTCGACAAGAAATTTATGGAAAAGCTAAACCGGATTATCGATGAGAATCTGTCGACCGAAGACATCGACATGGGGTTCATGACCGACAAGATGGCCATGAGCCACTCCACTTTCTATCGCAAGGTGAAGGCGCTCACTGGTGTCAGTGCCAATGAGTACATCCGCAAAGTAAAGCTGACCCAAGCCATGGCCATGTTGCGCAGTGGCGAACACAATGCTTCGGAGACTGCCATGCTGACGGGTTTTAACAGTCTGGGTTACTTCCGACGGTGTTTCAAGAAAGAGTTTGGTATTCTGCCCTCCGAAGTACTTCAGAAGAAATGACGAATCCGTCACTTCTTGCATTTCGTTTTTGACGATAAAGTGTCTGCCGATAATAAGGATTCGTTCTAATTTTGCCACGACAAGACTTTATCGTTAAAAACGAAATGTAGTATGAATTCCATCTTCTTGTATACAGAACGATTCCTGCTTTTTCTGATCGTCTGCACATCGGCAACACGTGCTTCATGCCAGCCGTTTGTATGGTGTGACGGTCACCGTCCAGCCACAGTTTTTTTTTCATCACCGACAGACCCCGTTGTGGATGAGGCCATGAGCATGTTTTCCTGTGACATGAAAGCCGTCACCGGCATTGCGGCCGTAAGGTCAAGACAGCCTCAAGAAGCAGTGATACGCTTGGTTCAGCTTGACAAGATTCGCCGCGGCAAGACCAAGTCGTTGCAACGCATGGGGATTCCCGTTGATTCGCTCCAAAAAATGATTGATGGATTCCACATATCCGTTGCTTGCAACCATATTCTCGTAGTGGGTTCCAATGGGCGGGGGACGGCTTATGGCTTGCTGGAACTGTCTCGTCTGGCAGGTGTGAATCCCTGGACATGGTGGGGAGACATTCCTCCTGAGCGTCGTCTTCAGTTGGCAATAGACCATCGGTATACTACATTGCAAGGGGCCTCGGTGGCTTGGCGCGGCATCTTCCTCAACGATGAGGACTGGAGTTTCCGCCCGTGGAGTGCGGCTGCGTTTGGCACTTCGCAGGGCTCTACCATCAGTTTGCAATCTTACCGGCATCTTTTTCGGTTGCTCATGCGTCTGCGAGCCAATGCCTGTTGGCCAGCCATGCATCCGGGGTCAACGGCATTTTTCAAAATTCCAGGAGCCAAGGCCTTGGCCGACAGTTGCGGAATAGCCATCGGATCGTCGCATTGCGAGCCACTGCTACGCAACAATGTGGGAGAATGGGACACACGTCGGCAAGGCCCATTTAACTATATCACCAACCGCGCAGCTGTCCACGACTACTGGGAACAGCGTCTGAAAGAGGTAAAGCAGTCTGCCGGCGGCAATCTGTTGACTATCGGCATGCGTGGCATACATGACGGATCCATGGAGGGGGTCGGCACCATGAAAGAAAAGTTCCAGGCCCTGCAACAGGTTATTGACGACCAGCAACATTTGATAGCCAAATATCTGGGTGACCCAGCGCAGCAGACGCAGGTCTTCATTCCTTACAAGGAAGTACTTGACATTTACAACATGGGACTGAATGTGCCCGACCATGTTACGCTGATGTGGTGCGATGACAACTACGGATACCTCACCCGGCTTTCTGACAGTCTGGAGCAACAACGCCCTGGAGGAGCAGGCGTGTACTACCACCTCAGTTATTGGGGGCAGCCCCACGACTACCTGTGGCTCACCACTACACAGCCCGGGCTCATCTACAGCGAGATGAAGACCGCCTACGACTATCATGCACGCAAACTATGGATAGCCAACATCCACGACCCCAAGGTGGCAGGCTACGGCCTTGAACTGTTTCTTGACATGGCATGGGACATCCGCTGCGTGTCGGCGGGTACGGTAGGCGAGCATTATCATCGTTGGCTTTGCCGGCAATTCGGTCAGGAGGTAGGCAACAAGTTGTGGCCCGTCATGTGCCAGTTTTACCAACTGTGTTCCGAACGCAAACCTGAATTTATGGGTTGGAACCAAGTGGAGCGCTGGGATCTGTACAGCAATGGGCAGGAACCGGTGCACGCCACGGCTTTCTCTCCAAATGCCTTTGGCAATGAATTGGACCGCTATCTCGACCGCTACGCCTCCGTAGCGGCCAGCGTTGAGTCGATACAGCAAACGGTGTGTCTTTCGCTGGGTGATGCCTTTTTCGCCGCGATAGCCTATCCCGTTCTTGCCGCCGAGGCACAGGCGCGCAAAATGCTATGGGCGCAAAAGGCATGCTTGGCAGCCAATGACGACCGCTTTGCATCTGCCGACAGCGTTGCTTGGCGTACAAAGCTCTTCCATGCCTGTGCGGAGAGCCAACAAGCCTACAATGACATTCAGACCTTAACCCATCGCTACAATGAGCAAAACAGTAGAGGCAAGTGGCACAGCCTGATGGACATGCGCCCTCGTAAATTGCCCGTCTTCGATGCTCCGCAGCTGCCCATCCGGCTCAGCAACACACAAATCGGGCAATGGCTGGATGCGGATACTGCAATTGCGTCACATCCCGTCGACACCACGGGGGCAGTGGCACGCAATGCCAGTCAGTGGCAATACGCTTCGGCAGGGGCACGAACCGTGAGCATGCTCGGCCACAGCATGAGTGCCGTCTGGCTGCCGCAAGGTGACAGCTTGGTTTACATCTTCAGCACGCCCCAAGATTGGGATGCCGTGCTGCGAGTGGCACTGGTGCCCACACATCCCAATGACAAGGGCGACCTGCGTTTCTCGGCAAGCATTGACGGTGCCTCGCCTGTCGTATTCTCCCTGAAAGAGCCGTTCCGTTCCGAGCAATGGAAACAGAATGTTTTGAGAGGACAGGCACTTCGCACGTTGACTTTGGGCAACCTCTGGGCTGGTACACACACGCTGATCATCAAAGCATTGGACAATCATGTGATTGTGGACCAGTGGATGGTAGACAGCCAACCATCACGCCCATTCTATCTGTTCCCCACCCATTAGGCACATGCCGCGTGACAGGACATCAAACACGTCTGTCCCGAAAGCACGTGGACGAGACCATTTGCCGGATAAGTTCCCCTCTTTGACCTGTAATTGATTATTGCTGTGCCGGAATTGCGCTATCTTTGCAACAATTTATCAATCACCCTTGTATCATCTTTTCTATGACACGAATACTTAAGCCGTTCCCTCGCATCATGCTGGCCATGACATTCTGGCTAAGCGGCAGTGTCTGTTTGGCCTATAGCGACTATCCCATTCAGGGTGTACCATTCAGCGATGTCACTTTAACAGACAACTTTTGGCATTCCCGCTTGCAACAAAACCAGCAGACCACCATTCCCATTGCCTTGGACCAATGCTATTCCACTGGTCGTGTCGCCAATTTTCTGAAAGCGGCAGCCATTCTTCACGGCGATAACAGCCTGGGCTATTTCTCTACGGAATATACATTCGACGACACCGACATATACAAAATATTGGAGGGCATGTCTTATTCTTACAAGATGATGCCCAGCCCCAGCCTCAAAGCAAGGATGGACACGCTGGTGAAAATAGTTGCCGAGGCTCAGGAGCCCGACGGCTATCTGACAACAGCACGCACGGCCGGGCAGCCCGGGCGTCTGCACGCGTGGCTGGGCGCCCGCCGATGGCAGAAAGATCCAGACTTGAGCCATGAGCTCTACAACTCGGGGCATCTCTTTGAAGCCGCGGCAGCCCATCTTCAAGCCACCGGCGATACCGCACTGCTGCATGTGGCCAAGCGAAACGCCGATTTGCTCGTGGAGAAATTTCTGCGAGGAGGGCTTGCCTACGAGCCAGGGCACCAAATTGTAGAGATGGGTTTGGTGAAAATGTACCATGCCACAGGACAAGAAGACTACTTGAAGCTGGCGAAGTATTTTCTCGACATCCGCGGCATCAACGGCCCCAACAGCAAACACTACGCGTACAACCAGAGCCACATGCCGGCCAAAGACCAGACGGAGGCTGTGGGGCATGCCGTACGCGCCACCTACATGTATTCTGGCATGGCCGATGTGGCGGCCATGATGCAAGCCCTTGATTATCAGTATGCCATAAACAAGATATGGGCCAATGTGATAGGCAAGAAATACTATGTCACAGGGGGCGTCGGAGCTATCCGCAATGGTGAGGCCTTCGGGGCCGATTATGATTTGCCCAACCAGACGGCCTACAACGAGACATGTGCCGCCATTGCCAATATCTACTGGAACTGGCGAATGTTTCTCACTTATGGTGAATCGAAATACTACGATGTCATTGAGCGCTCCTTATATAATGGTGTACTCTCGGGCATTGGTCTTGGTGGCGACCATTTTTTCTATCCCAATCCTTTGGAATCCACGGGCGGCTACAGCCGATCGGCGTGGTTTGGATGCGCCTGTTGCCCGAGCAATCTGTGCCGCTTCATCCCATCTGTCCCTGGCTATGTCTATGCTTGTCAGGGCAACAGCGTGTACGTGAACCTCTTTGTGCAGGGCCATGCCAGCATCGGCTTGGCCAACGGCAACATGCAGATAGCCCAAACCACCGGGTACCCATGGGACGGCAGGGTGACTCTTACCGTCAGCCACGCGCCGGAATCCGAGGTAAAGCTGATGATTCGTGTCCCAGGATGGGCGAAAAGCCAGCCGGTGCCCAGCCGGCTCTACCACTATCTTCAGCCACAAAAGCCGAGCCTGAAACTGACGCTCAACGGCACAGCCGTAGACTACCACGAAGAAAAAGGCTACATAGCCGTCAGCCGCCAATGGCACGACGGTGACGCGTTGCAGGTCAATTTTCCCATGGAAGTGCGTCGTGTAGTGGCCAATGACAGTGTGGCGGCCGACCGGGGCATGGTGGCGCTGGAGCGTGGCCCGATTGTCTATTGTCTGGAATGGCCGGACAACGGCGGCGAGGTTCTCTCGAGTGTGGTTCCGGACGATGCCGTCATCACGGCGTGTCAGGATACCACCCGCTTTCAAGCCTTTCCACTCCACGACATGCGAATACTGAATATTCAGGGTGGCGAAGCCGTCTATCAGAAAGACGGTACGCGGGGCCTAAAGCCCAAGAATCTCGTTGCCATTCCCTATTATGCTTGGGCCAACCGTGGGGCAGGACAAATGGAGGTGTGGGCGGCACGGACGGTCGACAAGGCGGAGCCTTCCACCACGTCGGTGAGGCATACCGACACTTTAAGGGTCACTGTGGGCGAGACACCGTCGTCCACATCTGGCAATACCGGCTATCCCTCCGTGCCCGTAAAAGTGGACATAGCTGCTGTGGCGAAATCATTTGGCATTAGTGTCTCGGAGGTCAAGTCTTTGTTCGGCACGAAAATTACTTATGCCGCCATCGAGCCCAACGGAACGGTCAATACGGAGTCGACCGCAAGTGCACCCGGTCATTGGTTTACGGAAAACGGCACTGTCACTACATGGGAAAACACCGGCGATATACCGGTAATCTTCTCTGAATTCAGCCGTAAACATTTTACGTTTAACATAGGACAATACCCCGGCACATGGCATCAGGGCGACAACTACACCATACGCCAGGCCCTGACCTATCTGCCCACAGGTGCCGCTCCCCGCCGCGTGGTATTCCTGTTCACTGTCCATGCCACCGATGTGCGCGGGGTCTACAATCGTGAGCTGGCAGAGGCAAAGCGATTGCTCGCCAGCGCAGATTACAGCAACGTAAAAGGCGAAGAAGCGGCTACGCTGCGCAGCCTCGTGACAGCGAACACGTCCAACTATGCCCAAATGACTCAGCGTCTGTATGCAGCTGTATCGTCATTTGTCGATGCCAAAGTTGCATTCGACAAATTCGATCAGGCTGTTCTTCAAGCAGGGATGGCAACAGCAGACTACCCGTATGCCGCCACCGAAAAACTCCTTGCGCTGTCAAAGGCGGCTTCGACAGTCCCCACTTCCGTCAAACAGGCTCTGACAGCCGCCGATGCCATTCATGCGGCACTGAAAGCCGTGGTTCTCTCCAATGCCGACGCAGAACAAGGCGGCAATGGCAGAAACCTCATTGAGAATGCAGATTTCAGTCAAAACAATGGTACCACGGCCAAAGACTGGGATATTACTACGTTTATTGCCGGCTTTAAGCTCATCACCAACGAGGCCAGCTATGACAGTGCGTCACAACCCTATTTTGCCAACTATGGCAGTTGGGGACAGGGCAATTCGTCGTTCGATTTCAAAATGTCGCAGACTGTAAGCAATGTACCTGAGGGCAGTTATCTCGTTTCGCTGATGTATCGTGGCAAAGACCTAGACACGGCAGAACTAAAGATTGCCACAGCAGATGGAGACACTATCGTTGTATTGCCGGTCTATGGCCATGCAGGGCAGATGTTTGGCAACGGGTGGAACAGCAAATGGCTTGTCGTGCCGGTGCGGCAACAGGGCCATGTCACCCTGACGGTCACAGCCAGTGCCGGCAGGGATGAGACCTTTGTCTCACTTGGCCGTTTCCGCATGATCCGTCTTGCTGCCACCACCAACATGGCAGGACGCAAAGGAGGGCAGGAACAATCTGCCGACACGGCTGTATACAATCTTTCGGGAATGAGAATGCAAAAAGCTGACCGAAAAGGGATTTTCATCGTCCGTCATCATAAAATCTTGAAATAATGGTATTATATTTTTCATTTAAATCTTTATTTTTTCATTTAACAACAAATCGAGTATGAAACATTTTCAATTCTTTGGTGTTTTCTTAGCCCTCTTTCTCTCAACACGAACTTGGGCAGACAGCACGGTGAACTACACTTTTGTGGATGACTTGCGCTCAGACTGGTCGGCCCACTTCTTTGCGTTGGACAAGGCACGGATTGCCAGCAATCTCGGATTGACAGAAGATGAGCTCACGTCCAAATTCTCGCCTTCGGAAGGCAAGAACACGGTGGTATGCTATTCGCTTGGAAAAGACGGCAGCTCGCAGTTGCTGGTTCCTACAAGCAACGTGACGGGCAGCGCCGGGTATGGCGGTTATTTTGGATGGTGGGTCAATGCCGAAGGCAAGTCCTTTAACTCCACACAGCGCTACTACTATGTTTTTGACCATCAGAGCTTCAAGGTTGGCATTGGGCAGAACGGCAGTAGTGTGTCGTATGGCAACATCAAGTATGGCAGTACACTGGCATTCACCTTATACGTAAAGTATACGCCAGAAAACGGAGAGGCCAAGACGGAGACGATCAACGTCAACTATAAGGTATTGGGAACTGATGCAGGTGCCTATACCTTTTATGATTCGCCCCTGCACAACGGTTATGCTGTAACCTATACAGACATAGAGCATGGCAAGATTGCTTCGGCACTGGGGCTTTCGGCTGATGAGTTCGCCTCTGCATACAAGGCCGACAACAGCGGAAGCGTGAAGCTCTGTGCCTACAAAGCCGACGGGACACTGGCAGAGACCACAAATGCCGGTGGCAACAAAGGGGACAAAGGCTATTGGCTGGGCGCAGACGGCTGCCAATGCTCTTGGAAGAAAGGCGTTTCCTATATCTACTTCACTTATGATGCCCCGGGCAAGATTGGCGTAGGGCAGATGTCTACTGCCGACCAAGGCAATGTGAAGTTGGGTGACAGCCTCACCTTTTATGTTGTCTTCAAGAATGAGGGAAAGCGGGCCGTAGTCACATTCAACTACGTTGTCAATACGCTGGACGAGGCTTGGAGTTTCACACCGGTCGATGGCAACTTTGACAATATTCACCTGAAACGCTCTTTCGTCAAGGGCTGGAACACTTTGTCGCTCCCATTCGATCTGGACAAAGAACAATTGCAAACCGTCTTTGGTTCCGACGCAAAAACAGCAGAATTCTCCAACACGGACGGCAACAACGTGAACTTCTCTACGGCAACCGGCGGCTTGAAGGCCAATGTGCCTGTTCTGCTATGGCTGGACAATGCAGGAGATGACTACACCTTCAACAATGTTGTCATGGAGACTTCTTCCACCTTGCAGGCCGATGGCAACACATGGCTGCTCAAGGGCAACTACAATGCCGAGAGCAACCTTGCTGAAAACGACTATATCCTGTCCGGCAATCAGTGGTGGAAGAACAGCAGCACAAGTAACTACAAGGTAAAGGGCTTCAGAGCTTTCATCAGCTATGCAGGGGCGTCCAGTGCTGCCAAGCAGATGAATTTGACCATCGACAATCATTCTTTGACAACCTCTATTGATGATATTAGCGTCAAGCAGAACTCAAGAAGTGAAATGTTCAATCTTGGAGGCGTGAGAGTGAACGGCCAGTACAGGGGCGTAGTACTCCAAAACGGCAAGAAGTACATTCGAAAATAACAGTTTTAACCTTTAATTCACAAAGCAGTATGAGACCATATATCAAACCGTCCATCAAAATTAAGAATCTTGAGTGTGAAAGCCTTATGGCAAGTTCCGTCAACGTAACAGGTGAGACCAGCGTAGGAACCGTTGAAAGCCAACGTCCCTCTGACGGTGCATTCGGCCAAGCTAAGTCCACCAATCTTTGGGAGTCAAGCTGGTCTGAAAATGATGACGAAGAATAGAAGTCTAATTTTTAGGCTATAGCACAAGGGGGAGAAACGCTGCGTTTCTCCCTCCTTATAGTTATGGCCTCACGTTAATAGACGGGAAAGTGCTCATTCTATGAAGAATTAATACCCATGCGTTGGCTTTTTATCGTTTAATTTTGCAAGAGGGAAAACCTTTAAATAAAAACCAAATATGAAAATCAAAAGTTTACTCTTGTTGGGCTTGCTTGCTACAGGCTTTCCTTTGTCAACAAGGGCTGACGGCACACAGAACGTAACGTTTCTTGCCAAGCTCAGTGGCAACGGTGACTGGACTCCCGCTTACTTTCCGCTGGACAGGGCCCAAATTGCCCAAGACCTGAACATACCCGTGGATTCTTTGTTGGCTTGGGGCGGTTCCAAGGTGATAGTGTATTCCGTTAAGGCAGATGGAAGTGTTGTGCCACCCAACGCCAAATATGCCAGTGCCGACGGCAACGACGGCGACTGGCACGATGCCAAAGGACATTCGCTTGGGGGATGGACGGGTGCATCCTCTTTCTATCATGTGGTCAACTACAAGGATTTCACAGTTGGCATAGGACAGAATCCCAATGCCGGCCTCGCCTACGGCGATGCCTTTAGGTTCAGGCTACTTATCAGATATACGCCCATGACAGGAAATGTCGCTACCGAAACAGTGAATGTCAGCTACAAGATTTACCAGGAAGTGGCCGACGAAAAGGTGGACTCGGTGCTAAACTCTGCACTGCTGCTTTGCAAGTCCGACACAGCAACCAAGAGTAGGCAAGTGTATTATAACAAACAGGAAATGGAGACAGCCTTTGCAGCAGCTGCTGCCGGCGAAGACATTACACAAAAACGCAAAGCCATAGCCATGCTTCAGCAGGCTCATGAAAACTTCTGGATCATCACCGATGCCTACGAGGGCATGATGAAAGCCGTGGGTGCGCTCCGTCAAGAGGTGGAGCAGTCTGACTTTATCTTGAAAGAATCCATCAACGAGCTTTACAATCAGGCTCGCAAATACTATCAGCAGAACGAGGACCATACGGCGTGGATGACTGAACAGCTGACAGTGGTGAGGGAAATGTCGAACGCCCTCGCCCTTCGCTTCAAGGTGGGATGCGCTGTACGCATTGCGCGTGTGCAGCTCGCAGAAACCAATTACACGGGCAAGGAGGCTTTGCTGCAAGCTGTCAAGGAGACAGAAAATGCACTGACGACAGCCAACAATTCTGCAGCATTCCAAAAGCTCATAGACAACCTCAATGCCGCTCAAGCCGCCTATCTCGCCAATCGTACAGAGCAATGGGTGACCATCAAGAATGGCAATGCCTGGGTCGCAACAAACACGGGCAGATCCGTGCAGGCTCATGGGCCGGGCTTCCTGCGTGAGGGTGATGTCTGGTATATGTGTGGTGAAGACCGCACGGCAGCCCCTTCGGCTCCTTGGACACCTGATGTGAACCTTTATTCGTCCACCGATTTGGTCAATTGGAAATTTGAGCGGAAAATCATAGAGAATGGAGTCACCGCCCCCGAACTCGGGCATGGCCGTTTTATTGAGCGGCCAAAACTGCTCTACAACGCCAAAACCGGCAAGTACCTTGTCTGGTGCCATTATGAACAAGGCAATTATGGTGCTTCCGAGGCCGCTTGTTTTGAGTGCGACTCCGTCAATGGTGCTTATAAGAAGATATGGAGCGGACGCCCGGCAAATACCAAGTCGCGCGACTGCAATGTGTTCCAGGACAGTGACGGCACGGCCTATTTCATCTCTACCACGGACGAAAACTCCAACCTCGGGCTTTTCCGCTTGAGCGATGATTATCATTCGGCTGTGGAGAAAACGGTGCTATTTGCCCGCCAGGGGCGCGAGGCTCCAGCCATCGTGCGTGTGGGTGATCGCTACTTTATGTTCAATTCTGCATGTTCCGGTTGGGAGCCCAATCAGTGCAAAATGTCTTATTCTACCAGTCTGGAGTCGGGCTGGACTGGCCTTGTCAACGTGGGCAACTACTATGCTTACGACACGCAGGCGGCTGCAATTTTGACTATCAAAGGCACAAAGAAGACCACCTACCTCTATGTTGGAGACCGCTGGCAAGATCCAGGACTTTCCGACACCAAGACCATTATCTTCCCTGTGTCGTTCAATGGAGGCACGGCCAATCTCGACTTCCGCGAGCGTTTCGACATCAATTTTGTAACTGGTGAATGGCGTGAGACTCCTACCGAGGGCATGTTTGTAGATCGCTCCAATTGGAAAGTGAAGGCAAAGTCCAGCGAACACGCCTCTTATCCTGCCACTAATGCCATTGATGGCAACATGAACTCTTTCTGGCGTTCTGCATCGGAATACGACAGCAATACATCGGTCAACCAGTCCATTACCATCGACATGGGACGGTCTTATCAGATTAAAGGCTTGGTTATCATGCCACGCTTGGATTATAGTGCCGGACTAATCCGTTCATGTATGATACAAACCAGCAAAAACGGTGTTACCTGGTCGACCGTCTACAAGAACACATGGCTGCCCTATGGTGCCGAAGTGAACTTTGCTCCTCAAAATTGCCGCTATTTCCGCATTACGAAGTACAATGGAGGAACCGCTTCCATCGCAGAAATCAATGCCGTACTTGCAGATGAGACCACAGGCATAGAGCATGTGATGCCCAACAAGGGCTGCAAAACGATCATGGCCACGAAATATTACACGCCCGATGGCCGGCAGGTGACCACACCGGGAAAGGGACTGTTTCTGGAGAGAGTTGTCTATACCGACGGAACCTCGAAGACCGTCAAGCGAATCTTTTAATAGGGGACAAAGTTCCACTCATCTTATTTCATGAGGTCGTTTGCCATGAAATGAAAAGTAGAGGGATAAAAACAAACAGACCGAAAAGTGCCCCTTTGTGACCGATTAGAATCTGGCTTTTTGCTCGTGAGAGATTAATTTTGCGACATAAAAGCCAGATAATCATTATTAATAACATCATTAACCCAAACAAAGTATGAAACTCAGATTTCTACACACAGGTTTTGTCTGCCTCGTGGCGTTGTTGTACTCTATGTTCGCCAGGGCAGCCAGTACATTGACGCTGACATGGGAAGACACACCATTGCATGGAAGCTACTCATGCACGTACTACACATTGGACACTGCACCCATTGCAGCTGCTTTGGGACTGAGTGCAGAAGATTTCGTAGGCTATAGCCAGTCGGGCGACATCAAGGTAGGAACTTATACTTCCAGCGGAACAGTATCTACGGCAACAGATGCCGGTGCGGACGGTTTTTCTGGTTATTGGCTCAATGCCAATGGCGTTCAGAGCGGGTGGTCCAGCGGCTATATCTATTTTGTTTACGATCCGGCTGGCCGCATTGGCATCGGGCAGATGCCTATCTCGGTAAGTGACAGGACACATTGCGAACCTGGAAACAGTGTTACTTTTCACGCCATTTATCAATACAATGGCCAAGAGGCAGATGTAGAGCTTACCTATAAGACCACCTACAAGGTCTCTTACGACAACTATAAAAAGGAGGCGCAGGCTGCACTCACAAGCAGCATCTATGCCAGTGTGAGTGGTTCGCCGCGCACCAATCTTCAAAACACAGTCGCCGCGGCCGTCACAGAGACGGAAGACGGCTGGCTGGCTGCCGCCAACGCAATCAAGACTGCATTGGAAACTTTCACGGGCAGCGTGACAGGAGCTGGTGAGTACACGCTTCAGGACGGGCCGGCACATCAAAACTTCGACTGCACCTATCTGACCATCGACAATGATGCAATCGCCAAAGTTCTCGGAATCACCGCCGAAGAGTTGAAGGCAAACTACAACAATAACGCCTCTGGCAGCACGATAACAATGGGCACCTATGATACATCTGGCAACCTATTCGTTGCAACCAACGATGCTGGTGCCAACAACGGCAGCTATATTGGCTATTGGCTCAACAAGCAGGGCCAGCGTTGTGGCTGGGGCAGCAAGGCCTGCATCTATTTTGTCTATGACCCTGCGGGACGTATTGGCATCGGGCAGATGCCAACCACCCAGTCTACGGGCGACAAGGTGGCTGCCGGCGACAAGGTTCCTTTTACCGTCGTATTCAAGTACGGCGACAAGAAAGCCACCGTGCAGGTATCTTACGAACTGACCTTTGGCAAATGGTTGCAGACTCTTGTGGAGAGCACCCCTGACTACAGCGATCCTACAAGCTACACTTATGTCACCACATCCATGCTGAACGATTACAAGGCGATGAGGGCAACTGCTGCATCCAAGTACGATGCCGTGAATTCAGAAAATGAAGTCCTTGATATTTATAATCCGCTGAAAGCCAGTGCCGACAGCCTGGCTGCCAATATTGAATTGTGGCTGGTTTATAAGAAAGCCGTCGACAGAGCACAGAAAGAAGTGATAGACGATGCCGACTACGTCATCTGGAGCGATGCTGCCGACGACTTGGAGGAGTATCTCTCCGAGGCTCAGAGCAACCTGAACAAGGCAGAACTTGCCAACGACGGTTTACGCTCGGAATTTGCAAAATTGACCAACCTCTTTAAGGAGGCTCTGAAAGCCGGAGTGAAGCCTGGTGCCAATATCACAGACAAGTATCTGGTTAATGCTGACTTTGAAACAACAAGTGGCAGTGGCAGAGGATGGATCGTGGATGGCAGCAATGTCAACTGGGGTGGAAACAGCAGCAATCATTGCATCGAGGCTTCCAACAGCAGCAGCTTTGATGTCTACCAGCAACTGAACGATATGCCGGTGGGTCTGTACACGGTCAAAGTGAACGGCTACTATCGTTATGGCAATGGTTCTTCGTCGCTGACCTACTTTGAGGATGGCACTGCTGCCAGCCACAAGAACGATGTAAAGGTGTATGTCAACGGCAACACAGCCACTTTCATGAATGTCTATGATGAGAAAGTGCCTGTGGGTACCGACTATACCGAGGGCAACGCCATCAAGGATGCTGCACAGACCTATTGGTATCCTAACAACATGTCCGATGCTGCCACAGCTTTCAAGAAAGGCCGCTACGAGGCTGTCACCTTTGGTGTGGTGAGCAGTCCCGACGATGTGCTCCGCATCGGTGTCAAAGGTTCTACGAATCAGGGAGGCTCCTGGTCTGCTTGGGACAACTTCAATGTCATCTACGAGGGTACTGTTGCTTCTGCCGTACAGCCCGTGCTGCAGGCCAAAATTGCCGACATGAAAGAGCTGATGGCAAGTGAAACGGTCTTTGGTACTGAGGCCATGGAAAAAGCAAAGGCAGATCTTGCCACTGCCGCAGAGGCTGTAGCCGGTTCTGACGGTGAGGCAAAGTTCAAGGCTCTTTGTAGTCTGATTGATGACCAGACCATGCTGAGCAACTCGGCTTCCACAATCGATTCACTTAAAACTTTGAATGAGAATCTGGAACACAACATCACACAGTTCAAGAATACTGCCGCTGCTGATGCCGTGACCAATGCCACTACCATTTATAATGAAGTGAATGCCCATTTGACAGCAAAGGACCTCAACACGGTCGAGGCCCGCGCATATATGTTGAAGATAGCTGAAGCTATAACCAAACTGCGCATGCCCGCCGATCCTTCGGAGACCGACTACACTTCTGTCATCATCAACCCGGGCTATGACAACGACGGTGAAGGCACCAACAGTTTCAATGGATGGACAGAACGAGGCTATAAGCATAGTTTTGGCAACAGTGACTATCAGAAGAATGCACTTCTGGTGGAATATCACAAAGCATTCGATGTCAGCCAGACCATCTACGGGCTGCCGGCCGGGAAATACAAGGTTACGGTAAGTTGCTTCTCCCGTTACGGTTCGCTTTCCAACGACTACAAGGTGTACTCCAGCAATCCCGACACCCTGAACAACGCATACCTGTATGCCGTAAATGGAAAGAACGACAGCACGAAAGTTTCTGTTGCATTCATCAGCTCAGGTGCCTATGAGAATGCGGGCATCTCGGGTCAGACAAGCATCGATGGCAAGAATGTGCCCAACGATATGGTGAGTGCCGGCCAGTGGTTTAACAACGGTTACTACTGCAACGAGGTTCTCGTAGATGTTACGGATGGCAAGTTGACTATTGGCATATGCAAGTTTGAGAACACTGGCGACGACTGGGCCATCCTCGACAACTGGACGCTGACCTATGTAGGCAATTCCACTGGCATACACGGTGTTGTCAATGCGGCCGACGAGAATGTGGTTTCTACAGAAATCTACGATCTCAGCGGCATGCGCCGAAACAGTCTTGCCAGAGGTGTGAACATCATGAAGATGAAGAGTGCCGACGGAAGAACCATAGTGAAGAAAAAGATCGTGAAGTAAGTCTTCCACGCTTTATGCACAAGAATAGCCCCATCCACCCAGAAAGAGGATGGATGGGGCTAAAATCCAAATCATTCTCCCTCCAGAATAAATATCCAAAAAGACCAATATGAGAATCAAATACAGGATTCCTGACGCGTTGCTTCTTGCGGCAACTGCACTTTCCGGAGTTTTTACGCTCCAATCATGTCAGGACGACTCTCAGACCGGACAACCTTCGTGGTTAGGTGAGTCGATCTATGAAGAATTGCAGCATCAGGGAAACTACTCCACCGTGCTGCATCTTATTGACGACCTCGGTCTGAAAGAGCAGATGAGTCATACCGGCTCGTTGACCCTCTTCGCTGCCGAAGATGACACGTTCAGCAAATGGTTCCAAACCAATTCTTGGGGCGTGCGCTCTTACGGTCAATTAAGCCAGGCACAGAAGAAACTGTTGCTCTACAGCGAAGAAATCAACAATGCCTACCTCATCGAATTGATGTCGAATGTTCCCGCAACGTCTACCGGTGGCATACCTTCTGAGGGAAAATGTATGCGGCGCACCAACTCATCGAGCATCTTTGATTCCATTACAACGGCCTTCTGGCAAGACATGCCCAAGACAAGCTATTGGAAGTACTACCGCGACAACGAGAAGAGCATCGTTCTGTTCAAGGATGGCGCGATGCTGCGCGGTTCCAACACCAACGCCCTCTCACAGCCCATGATTCATTTTCTGCCGGCATTCATGCAGGCACAAGGATTTACGAATGAAGATATTTCCATACTGACCAACGGAGCCGTGACTTCCACCTCTGACGCTTATGTCGGCGGGCATCTTGTGACCGAGCGCGACATTACCTGCAAGAACGGCTATATCCAAAAGATGGACGGCGTGATACAGCCTTTCCCGAACATGGCTGAAATACTGCGCAGGCATTCAGTCACTTCAGAATGGAGCAGTCTCATCGACCGCTTCTGCGCTCCGTATTACGACACGCAGAAAACCACGGAATACAACCGGCTGTACAGTCATCATGCCGACTCAGTATTTACGCTTCGATATTTTGCCAAGGGCACCAATGAATACTTGCCCAAAGAGCAAAGCCGAAATAAGGAAACGGGAGACCGAACCGCAGCCACCCTGGCTTTCGATCCGGGATGGAACCAATATGTACCCCCCACCAGTTTGGACCTGCACTATAATGCCGGAGCCATGCTCGTACCGACAAATGCAGCCTTGGAAGAATGGTGGAATCATGGAGGAAAGGTTCTCCAAGATATGTACCACTCATGGGAAAATGTACCGGATGTGGTACTGGCCCCACTGCTCAATGTAAACATGCTGAACTCGTTCACGGCTTCCATTCCCTCCAAGTTCAGCAGCATTGTGAATGATGCCAAGGTGACAATGGGGGTCACCAAGGCCGACATCGACAGTTGCTTCATCGGATGCAACGGCGTGGTTTACCTCACCAACCGTCTGTTCCCGCCAATGGAATATGCGTCGGTCACATTCCCGGCCCTTATCCATCAGGACATCCTGAGTGCCATTTACAAGGCCATAGACATTTATGATTACAAGCCATACCTCAACTCCATGGGGTCTTACTACAGCCTGTTGCTTCCAACGAACGATGCCTTGCTACAGTATATAGATCCATGCAGCTACGGCAATCAGCAGATGACGATGTTTGAATTCTACTACGATGCGGACGATGCCACGTTGAAAGGCAACAGCTATGCTTGCACCGTAGATCCCAATGGAAAGATTAACAAGGGACTTATGCAGAAAAAAGACCTCGGCAAGGCTGTCATGAAGAATCGTCTTGACGATTTGATCAACCAGCTGATTGTCGTGGGAAACATCGAGGATGGCCACAGTATATACAAAACAAAAAACGGCACACCTATCATCGTGCGCAACCAAGGCAAGACCATTCTGGGCGGATGGCAATCCGAACACGACAATGCCAGTCAGGTGACACAGGTCTACGACCAAAGCAAAGAGGGCAACGGCAAGTCGTATCTTATGGAGAGCAACATTCCCCAGAGTGCCTCCAAGACCGTTTATGAAACCCTGAGGGCACATCCAGAGTATGCAGAGTTCCTCAAACTGCTGCAGGGGTCTGAGCATCTCTCCACAAACGACCAATTGTTGCTGACTCAGCAAACCGTGGGGGCGACTAAGCTGACATGCACAAACAATACTGACAATTACAACATCAGCTTGTTCGGCAACTACAACTACAATATTTACGTGCCGACCAACGAGGCCATCAAATCGCTCATAGCCAAGGAAGCACTGCCCACGTGGGACGATTATGACGCAGCCTACGAGGCTGCCGGCGAGGAGACCGACGAATGTGTGATGATCAAGGACAAGATACTTAATTTCGTGAAATACCATATCCAGGACAATGCCGTGGCCATAGACATGGCTCCTGAAATCGACGCACAGGGACGCCAACTCTACAAAAACAACTATGAGTCGATGATGCTCAACCCTCGGAACAAGCGCTACTATACCCTTGCAGTAGACTTCGGTTCGGATCATCTCACCGTAACAGACAACTGCAACCACCAACGCCAAGTGGTGAAGACGGCAGGGCTCTACAACAACATCTGCCGGGAATACTGGCTGGAAGGCACCGGAGAAAGCTGGGCAAAGTCCATCTACGCTTCTGCCGACGCAATAGTCCACCTGATCGATGGTGCACTCTTCTATGACCAAAGCCAGTATGAGACCTCATGGCGAACACAAGCTAAGAAATATTCCCATAGAAAAAAGTAAAACATGCTTATCCACAATATACCTTGCAGGCTGCGTGTCCTGCTTCCGGCCTTGATGCTCGGCCTTGCCGTCAGGGCCCAAATCACATTGGTTCACGGAACGGTTTCCGACGACATGGGTGCCCTCATCGGTGCAACAGTTTGTGAGGTGGATGGTACCGGACGTATCTACAACTCTACCGTGACTGACCTGAACGGCAACTTCTCCATGCCCGTAAAGAACGAGAAAAACAAGATTCGCTTCACTTACGTAGGTATGAAGACACAGTTGCTGGCTATTGACAAAACAACGTACAACATTACACTGGCCTCGGCCACCCAATTGAACGTCGTGACGGTCACGGCCCGCCGCGTCACCCAAGGCAACAACCTGGCCATCCCGGAACGTGAGGTGTCGTATGCCAAACAGTCTTTCGACATGAAGAACTTGGAGGGACTCGGCGTGACTACCATTGACGAGGCCTTGCAAGGACAGATTGCCGGCTTGGATGTTATCGGTAATTCGGGCGACCTTGGCGCGGGTTCCACGTTGCGTTTGCGTGGTTCTTCTTCGCTGTCTACACTGACATACTCAGACCCTCTCATCGTAGTCGACGGCAATGTACGGTCAGTTGATTTGTCAAGCTTTGACTTGGCTGGCGCCAATGAAGAAAAATTTGCAGAATTGCTCAATATTAACCCGGAAGACATTGCAGCCATCAATGTGCTCAAGGATGCAGCCGCCACGGCGGTTTATGGTTCGCAAGGCGGCAACGGTGTGATAGAGATTACCACCAAACGAGGCAAGACGGGCAAGCCCCGTGTTTCCTATTCGCTCAAGCTCACAGGCACTCACCAGCCCCAGGGCTATGCACTGCTCAATGGAGACGATTACACGATGCTGCTGAAGGAAAGCTATTTCAATCCTTCGCAGAGCGATGTCATCTCTCAGTCCATCAAGGAAATCAATTACGACCCGACTTTCTCGGAATATGAGCAGTACAACAACAATACCGACTGGCGGAAAGCCGTCACCCAGTGGGGACTCCGCCAAAACCACTATCTTGCCGTGTCGGGCGGCGGTGAGAAAGCCGCTTTCCGTGTCGGTGGCGGTTTCGACCATGAGACTGGTACAATCATCAAGCAAAAGCTCAACAGGTTCTCAACCCGCGTAGCCCTCGACTACTATGTCAGCGAGCGCATCCGCGTCTCTTCCAACTTTGCCCTTACCTACACGCAGAACCATCTTTCCAGCGACAACCTTCTGGCCATCGCCATGAAGAAGATGCCGAACATGGGCATCTACATGCAAAATCCGGCAACAGGCGAAGATACCAACCGTTACTATGAAATGCTGCAAACGGCAAGTAGCTACTTTGACGGCAATCAGAAAACCTACGTCAACCCAGTGGCAAGTGCCAATCTTGCCAAAAAAGAACGCCGTACTTACGACCTCGCGTCTGAACTTGTCCTTAATTATCGTCTGCTGGGAATGGACGAGGGACACACACAGCTGAACTGGCGTGGAAGTGTCTACATGGGTGTCTTCAATCAATACGACGACTCTTTCTATCCTTCCGAATTGCGTACCTTTGTATGGCAGGACGGTGTAAACACAGCATCTTCTGCCAGCTCGAAGAGTGTGTCTTTCAACACGAAACAGACACTGACATTCATTCCGCACTTCACCAACAGGGATCACTCATGGTCGATGATGGGGCGGTTCGAGCTTAATTCCGGTTCGGCCAGCGGACAGTCGAGCGGAGCCAAGGGGCTGCCAGACTCAGGTGTGAAAAGTCCGGATGCCGGAGGAATCAACACAGGGCTAAGCTCGTATTATTCCGAATGGCGCTCGCTGTATTTTACCTATTCCACCCACTATGCGTACAAGAGTCGTTACATGTTCGACTTCTCTCTACGTGCAGACGGCACCACAAAGTTTGGTCCCGGCAACAGGTGGGGGCTGTTCCCCGCGGTATCCTTGCGCTGGAACGTCGGCGACGAGCCTTTTATGAAATGGTTCCGTGAACATGCAGGATTGCAGATGCTTTCTCTCCGTCCATCGTGGGGACGCGTGGGCACCCAACCTAATCAAGACTACCTCTATATCAGCAAATATGTCACAGGAAACAGATATATCGACATGCCGTCCATGCTGGTTTCCAATATCCGCCTTACGAATCTCCAGTGGCAAATCAACAACAGTTATAATCTGGGTATCGACTTGAGTCTGTTCGATAAGTTCAACATCACCTTTGAAATGTACCACTCGACGACCACGGATATGTTGCTGAGCAACTATCGCATTCCCTCCAACACCGGCTTTACCACCATACCCTATAAGAATGGCGGCAAGATGCGCAACACGGGATGGGAGTTTCATGCAAGTACCAACAAGCTCGTTCAGTCAGGCCGGTTTACTGCAGACCTTAATGTCAACTTCGGCAACAACCACAACGAAATTCTGGAAATGGATGATTACGTGCTGAACTCGTTGAACTCCACATTCAACTATGTCAATGGCGAGGTTTTGCAGCGCGTACAACTATACAATCCCTTTGGAGCCATCTATGGTTTCCGTTACAAGGGCGTGTACCAGTACAAATACAACACTTTCAAGAACTTGACCCCCGAGGAGCAAAAACAGTTCCTGGCTTCGGGCAAGACGGCCCCCGTGTCGTTGAACGAGGAGGGACAGGTGGTTCTGGACGACAAGGGCAATCCTTTGCAGATGCGTTTCAACTATACCAATGACGGTACGGGCAAGAACTATGCGTTTACAGGGGGCGACGCTATCTATGAAGATGTCAACCATGACGGAAATATTGATGCTTTGGACATTGTGTATCTCGGTTCCTCATTGCCAAAACTTACCGGTGGTTTCGGACTCACTTTTTCCTATGGACAATGGAGGCTGAACTCTCAGTTTGCTTACCGGGTAGGCAACAAGATAGTGAATCTTGCCCGGCTGAATGCTGAAGCCATGACCGGCAACGACAATCAGAGCCAGGCCGTCAACTACCGGTGGCGCAAAGAGGGCGACGTGACCAACATACCACGCGCCATGTATGGCAGTACGTCCAATTACAACACCCTCATCAGCGACCGATTCGTGGAAGACGGCACCTACCTGCGCTGCAGCTACATCCAGCTGTCCTACTCGCTGCAACAAAAAAGCCTGAAGTGGATGGGGGTGAACCACATAGCTTTCTATCTCAGTGCCAACAACCCGTTCTTCCTTACAAAATACAGAGGTGTGGATCCTGATGTGAGCCAGAGCGGATATGGGCCGGCAGTGGACAACTCCAAGACACCACGCTCACGCTCTTTTACACTCGGAATAACTGTTGACTTCTAAAAAACACTTATCATCAATGAAAACAAACCGCATATATAGACACCTGTTGGCACTTCCACTGGCTGTTGTCGTGTTTTCGTCATGCAGCGACTGGCTGGAGATAAAACCACAGAATGTCATTACGAAAGATGAGTTCTGGAACGAAAAGGCAGATGTCGACAACATGATCTCTGGCCTTTATACCATCATGCAGTCGCAGAATGTCATGGAGAGAATGATGGTTTGGGGCGAATACCGCAGCGACAACATTGCAGCCAACGAAAATACTGCCAGCAATGCCAACCTGCAGAACATACTGACGGAGAGCATTACAGCTTCCAATGCCTACACCACGTGGGATCGTTTCTACTATGTAATCAATCAGGCCAATACCATTATTGACCAAGCCCCAGCTGTGGCTGCCAAGGATCCGGCGTTCAAGCAAAGCGAACTTCGTGCCGACATTGCAGAATGCTCGGCCCTCCGTGCCCTGTGCTATTTCTATCTTATTCGTACGTTTCGCGATGTGCCCTATACCACTACGCCGTATTATGATGACAATCAGACAATGAATTTGCCGGCATCGAGCTTCGACAGCGTGCTGGACAGCATTATAATCGATCTCGAGCGCATAAAGGACGATGCCGTGACCGTGTGGGCAGCCTCTTCCGCGTCGAAGAGGCTCTATCAGCAAGGACGCATCACGCGCGATGCCATTTATGCCATGCTTTGCGACATGTACTTGTGGAAGCAAGATTACCAGAAGTGTATAGAATATGCAGACAAGGTCATTGCCGACAAAAAGTCACAGTATGAGGAAAACAATATTGGTGTCAACGATCTCTCACGCTTCAATGGCTTCCCACTCATCAGCGACTATGTGTCAAGCAATGGCAATTTTGGCAATGCCTACAACAGTATCTTCGGCAGCGGAAACAGTTCCGAGAGTATCTTTGAGTTGGTCTATATGGCCGATGAATCCATGCTTGGTAATGGTGCCGTGAACTATTTATACGGACCATCCACCAGCGGAAAGGGATACAGCGGCCCCTCGGATCCCGTCAACGAGACAACGTCCAACAAGCTGTCGTCCTCCCAGGTCTACTATGAAAAAGATGCCCGGTACTACGAGAATGTCTATAACAACAGTATCTGGAAGTACACCTATTCCGATGGTCTGGTGAATAAGGCTACGTTGAAGCTGGCTTCATTCAACCGATTCACCAATGGCAGGGTAAAGAGCAATTGGATTGTCTATCGTCTCACCGACGTGATGATGATGAAGGCTGAGGCCTTGGTTGCACTGACCGGTAACGAAACTGAACTGACGGCAGAGGACGAAGACCGATTGAAGGGAGCTTTTGCACTGGTGAATGCGGTAAACAAGCGCTCCGTCATGCAGTCCGACAACGAGCTTAGCGACACGCTCTCGGTCGTGGCCTACAAATCGAAAGAGCAGATGGAAGACTTGGTGTTGGCAGAGCGGCAGCGTGAATTGATGTTTGAGGGCAAGCGCTATTTCGATCTCGTCAGACGAACCAGAAGAGATGGCAATACAGATTACATTAAGCAGCGCATTGCCTTGAAATTTTCATCAGGAGGTTCTGGATCCTCCAATAAGTTCTCAAGAACGGACTATATCTATTGGCCCTACAATGTCGATGAACTGAAGGTCAACAAAAACCTGAAGCAGAATGCGGCATTTGGCAGCGGTGAGTCAAGCAATATCCAACGTAACTAAAAAATGTCTTTTATGAAATATCTTCGTTTTAGCAACCTGTTAAAGTCGGCGTTTGTCACTATGGTTTGTGCCGTGGCGGTTCTTCTGGCTCAAGGCTGCTCCGACGATCCGGCAGCGGAGCACTACTACACGTTCACAGGCGAGACAATGAGCGATTACATCAATAGCCGTCCGCAGTACAGTCATTTTGCTTATATCGTCAAACAAGCAGGACTGAACGATCTGCTTTCGTCCTATGGCCACTATACCTGTTTCCTTCCCGACAACGAAGCCGTAAAGACCTATCTCAAAGAGAAAGGAATAGGCAGCATAGAGAAACTCTCCAAAAACGAGTGCGACACACTGGCACGTACCCATTTGGTAGGCAACATATACACCACCAACAGCATGAACGACGGCACGCTTAACACCGCCAACATGAACAACCGCTATATCCAGATTACGCATGGACTGGATTCTGCAAGCAATTCGGTAGTGTTCCTCAATCGATCGGCCTATATTATCTATGCCGAGCAGGACGACTCGGTAGTAAACGGCATTGTACAGCCTGTCAACAAGGTGCTGGAAATGACCAATTCCTCTCTCGGTGATATTTTGAGGACAAACCAGCGTGTCTCCATGTTCTATCAGGCTTTGCAGGCAACAGGGCTCATCGATACGCTGTACAAAGTGCGAGATGACAGTTATGACGGGGCACTCTACGGATATCAGGAATATTCGTCGCACAACCACCCCGAGGTGGCTGTAGCACCTGACGAAAAGAGATATGGCTTTACAGCCTTCATTGAACCCAATGACGTTTATCTCCGTACCTTAACGGAAAATGGAATTGACGTTGATACCACTTCTGCCAAGAGTGTACTGAGCGCCCTCTACAAACTTGCCCTGAAACTCTATGAGCCGACCTACGGCAACGATGAAGATTTTAAGCAAGCCAACAAAGATAACAATAAGGAGAATTACAGCCATCGCTGGAATGCCTTGAACATGTTCGTCGCTTACCACATTCTCAATCGCGACTGCATTGGCTGGAACCTGTTGACCCCACGAGAGCTAAGCGGCTTCCCGTCACCCTACAACACCACGGCCATCATGATTAAGAAAAACCTGATGAACCCGTGCGATTGGTATGAAACATTGCTGCCACGCACCATGATGAAGATAGAACAAGCCACGGTCTATGGTGATCTGGATGGAGACACACAGTACGACCGATATATCAACCGCCGGGTGAAACTGGACGACAATATCCGGGTGCATGGTGCCTACATCAGTCCTACCATCGAGAGCAATTATGTGCAGGATGGGCCTAATGGCCGTTACTTTTATATTAATAAGGTGATAGCCTTTGACTATGATACTCAAAACATTGTATTCAACGACAATATCCGTATGGACATGTCAACCATCTTTCCCGAGCTGATGACCATGAACATCCGTCTCAACGGTGACCCGACAAAGGATGATGGCAGCAGGGATTACACCTTTGCCAATGGTAAGAACTACTATTTTCCCCAAGGATTCCTCGACAATGTCAATATTCAAGGTGGTTTCTTCGTCTATCGGCGTCCTCATTGGAACTTCGACTGCTACGAGGGTGACGAGATGAACCTGATCGGTGACGGCTACGACATCACTTTCCGTCTTCCTCCTGTACCTTTTGAGGGTGATTATCAAATCAGGCTGGGAGCGGCCTTTATTGAAACGCGCGGTATCGCACAAATCTATTTTGACGGCAAGCCACAGGGCATTCCCATTGATATGACCAAGAACCTACAGGACATCTTGGGTACAAAATGGACTAGCAACTGGGTTGGCATGTCCGACGATGATAAAGCTGCCGATCAGAAAATATTGAAAAACCTAGGGTATTATCGTGGCCCTTACGGTGCCATTCATCAGAACAATAGTGAGTTCGTCAACTCGAAATATACATTCCGCAAGGTGCTTTGCACGGTACACATTAATCCTAAGACAGACCATTACCTGCGTATCCGCAGCACTTCCAGCCAAGGCACCGAGTTCATGCTCGACTATTTGGAGCTTGTGCCCAAGAGTGTCTATGACGTGATGGCAGGCAAAATGGAATCACCACTTTAAAAATAATACCATTAGATAACAATCACGGATATGAAGCGTATCATCCATTATAGAAAGATCTGCTTGGTGCTTTCCGTAGCAGCTATGGCTATCACCTCATGCTCTGATGAGTGGGACAACCACTACCAACCATCGGCCTTAACGGGTGAAAGAAATTTGTGGACCACCATTGAGAGCCACCCCGAGTTGTCCAATTTTGCCAGTGTGGTCAAGGCCGTGGGCTATGACAGAGCCTTGAATGGCTCTCAGACGTTCAGTGTCTTTGCACCGGTCAACAATGTACTTTCCATCGAGCAAGCACAAAGCCTGATTACTGCATATCAAATGGAAAAGGCTGCCGGCAAGCGAGACAACGAGAACAGTGCCATCAAGGAGTTCATTCAGAATTACATCATGCTCTATAGCCGTTCTGCCTCGTCGGTTACCAATGACTCTTTGATGATGATGAACGGCAAGTATCAGACGTTCACCTCCTCTGCTTTCGCAGGAAAGCAACTGTTGACAAGCAATGTAGCTTGTTCCAATGGAGTGTTGTACACGGTAGACGGCCTGGCGCAATACTTTCCAAACATCTTCGAGTATTTGGGCAAGGACAAGGAAATAGACTCTTTGGCGAACTTCGTCTACGCTTTCAACAGGTATCGCTTTGATGCTTCAAAGAGTGTTCCTGGAGATATTGTGAATGGCAAGACGCAGTATCTGGATTCTGTCATTACACTGCGCAACGAATTGCTGGAAAATTATCTGGCACCTGTCAACTCAGAGGACTCTTCCTATTGGATGGTAGTGCCGACCAACGAAGTATGGCAACAGCTGGTACCACAATACGAACGCTATTTCCAATACGACGAGTCGGTAGGTGGCAGGCGCGACTCGCTGACTTGGCTTCAGGCCCGTCTGGCTCTCATTCGGGGCACGGTCTTCAGCCGCACGCGAAACACCGATGCTGTCATTCAAGATTCAGCCTTGTCCACAGAGGCTGTAAGCTATAGGATGAGAAAGTTCCTCTGGGGATCATACGACGACAAATATTATCAGTACAGCCACCCCTTGGAAGAAAGTGGCGTGTTCAACGGCACTACAAACGTGCAGTGTTCCAATGGGCAGGTGATGAAAGCCAAAGAGTGGCACATCTCGCCCCAACAAACCTTTCTTAGAAAAATTACAGCAGAAGGTGAAAACAGCGCACGTCTTGACTCTGTAGACCAGAGTTCTACAACCTATCCTGCCACTACCTATCGTGTGGCTACAAGCAATGCTTTCTACGGCAAAGTGGGCAACAATGCTTATGTGGAACTATCCCCTGTATCGCGTACGAACATCACAGCCTATTTTAGCCTACCCAACTTGCTCTCGAATGTGGGATACGACATTTATGTGGTGACTACCCCCGCTATTGCCGGTGACGAGAACGCTTCCGACATGGCACGACTTCCCACAAAATTCAGAGTCTTCCTTAGGCACCAGTCTGCCGACGGCATCTTGCCCTCGCTGCAGCGAGATTGGATTACGCTGGACGGCAATCACAATCTGTCGGCCGTTACTTGGGAGACGACAAAAGACAAAATAGACACTTTCAAGATTGCTTCCAACATCAAGGTGCCTTACACGACTTATGCCATAGGGCAGGCGGCCAAGGTGGAACTGGTGTTCAATACCACACCGACCACCCGACAGGTAAACAATGGAATCTATAACCGTATTCTGCGCATAGACCGTATCATCGTCATTCCTCATGAAGACACATCGGATAATGGAGCTAAACAATCATTTAACAAATGACAAGGATGAAATCACTTTTCAATAATATACACGTACGCCCGCTGCCCACTGCCGGTACGTTGCTCTGCTTGGCAATGGCAGTTTCCTCCACTGTTGTGGCTCGGAGTTCAGAGAGGGCTTCCACAACAGCTCACACGCCTTTCATGCAGAAAAAATATGCTACACGTCAAATCCAAGGTCGTGTTCTTGATGCATCCACTGGCAGACCGGTTGCTGGTGCTATGGTGTCTGCACAAGGGGTTGACGGCTACAGTACGCTTACAAATGAAGAAGGCATCTACGTGCTGAATGTACCCACGTTCGTCTCTGCCATCTACACTACGCTCCCAACCTACAACCCCGTAGCTCAGGGATTGGGCAAGGGCGAGCGACAAAGGAATATCCTGATACACTCTGCCGACTTCACACCATTATACAGCAAGCATATTGACCAGAACGAAGGATACGACATCAGTGACTTTGAATATTCCAATGCCACTAATATTAAGGAAGAAGTCCAGAAGCAACTGGGTGCACTTGCTTTTACCACGGAGCGTAGCGGTATGCCGGGCATTGGTGCCAACGTGTTTATTCAAGGGTTAAATTCTCTGAATGTCAACGCCCAGCCACTCGTGGTTGTGGACGGAGTCATCTTTGACCAACAATATGGCCGCCCCCTATTGCACAGTGGCTTCTACAACGACATTCTCTCTGCCGTTAATCCTGCCGATATTGAGAAAGTGGAGATTGTGCGCAACGGTACAGCGCTCTATGGCGCAAAAGGAGCCAATGGGGTGATTGTGATCACTACAAAGCGCAGCACGTCAATGGCTACACGCATCACCGCCTCCATGTCAGGCGGTGTCACATTTCAGCCGCGCTTCTTGGACATGATGAATGCCTCGCAGTATCGCACTTACTCCTCTGACCTGCTCGGCACTACAAGCAGCAAGGCCACAGACTTCCGTTTTCTCAATGAAGATCCCAACTACTATTATTATAAGCAGTACCACAACGAGACCGACTGGAAAGAGCGAGTCTACCACACTGCCATGACACAAAACTATGGAATCAACGTACAGGGCGGTGACAATATTGCCACTTATAACTTCTCGGTAGGTTATACACATGCACAAAGTACTTTGTGCTACAACGACATGAGCCGCATCAATGTGCGCTTCAACACAGACATTAACATTTTGCCGAAGCTGAAAACACGCTTCGATGTCTCTTTCACCAATATCACACGTGACATTCGTGATGACGGGGCTGCAGTAGGCTACACTGATGGCACGCCCACCTCGCCAGCTTTCCTTGCCTACGCAAAGGCTCCGTTTCTCAGCCCCTATTCTTATGGTGCCGGGCAATTGTCAGATTCCAAGTTGGACATAACAGATGAGTCATACCTAACCGAGGCTTTGGCCGACTATCCCTCTTACAATTGGAAGTTAGCCAATCCGTGGACCTTGAATGAATATGGTGAAGCAGAGAATAAGAACCGTTTTGAGAACTCTATGCTCAATCTTACCGTCACGCCGACATGGGAGATTCTGCCCAACCTTTCCGTCAGCGAGCACTTCAGCTATAACTTGGTCAACACCAATGAGAAATATTACATTCCTGTGAACGGCGTGCCCGACTATTTCGTGGCAAGTGTCAATGCTTTCCGCGAAAATGAGGTGCGGTCGCTATTTTCCAAACAAAACTCTGTCATGTCGGACACACGCATCAATTGGTCGCAACGGTGGAATGTCCATGCCCTTGAACTCTTTGGCGGCGTGCGCATCAATTGGGAAAGCTACAAGCTCAATAATCAAATAGGCTATAACACTGGCTCTGACAAGACTCCTTTCATGGGCACAAGTCTGCTCAATGCCAGTTCTTTCGGAAACCATGACAACTGGAAGAGCGTAGCATGGTACAGTCGTGCTTCCTACAACTATCTGGGGCGTTACTATCTTCAAGCCAGTCTTACGGGTGAGAGTAGCTCCCGCTTCGGCACTCAGGCAAAGGGCGGGCTGCATATGGCAGGAGTGGCATGGGGGCTCTTTCCCTCTATACAAGGTTCTTGGGTGGTTTCTCATGAACCATGGGCACACCGTGTTCCTTGGATCAATTATCTGAAGCTGTCAGCAGGATACGACATTAGCGGCAACGATGACATTGATTTCTATGCGGCACACAGTTACATGACTTCCAAACTCTATCTTGATGCAGTCTCTGGACTGTCCATTGAGGGTATCGGCAATACAGAGATGAAGTGGGAGACCACGGCCCGCCTGAATGCCGGTTTCGACATCCGTCTGCTGGACAATCGGCTGGCCCTTGGCTTCCGGTTCTATAAAAGTTTCACCAGCAACTTGCTTGCCTTGCAAAACTTAGGCTATCTGTCCGGTGTGTACAACAACTGGTCCAATGGCGGGAAACTCGAGAACACTGGTTTCGACATTACGGCCATGGTCAGGTTGCTGGATGTAAAGAACTGGAAATGGCAGATAGGAGCATCGGTGGGACATTATAAAAACAAGATCACTGAATTGCCAGATGGCAGGAATTTCCTTGACCACACTTATTATGGTGCTAATATCCGCTCCCAAGTGGGCAAGGCTGCCAATCTGTTCTACGGCTTCCAAACCAATGGTGTGTTTGCTACGACCGAAGAGGCTAAGGCCGCTGGCAACTATGTGCTGGGTAGCAACGGCCAGACCAAAAATTACTTTGGTGCGGGCGACATGGTGTTCGTGGACCGGAACAACGACCATCAGATTGATGACTGCGACCGCACTGTCATTGGTGACCCCAATCCCGATTTCTTCGGCAATCTCTTTATATCATTGGCATACAGGCATTTCAAATTGGACATACGTTTTAATTATGTCGTGGGCAACGATGTTTACAACTATCAGCGTTCACAGTTGGAAAGTGGAAGCCGCTTTCTTAATCAGACTACCAATATGCTCACCCGATGGCGGGTGGAAGGCCAAAAGACAGATGTGCCTAAGGCTACTTTCCAAGACCCGATGGGGAATAGCCGGTTCAGCGACAGATGGATCGAAGACGGCTCCTATCTGAGGCTGAAGACAGTGACGCTGAGCTATCAACTGCCATTGAACAGCACTTTCATCCAAGGATTACAATTCTGGATTCAAGGCAACAATCTTCTGACATTTTCCAAGTATCTGGGTTCCGACCCCGAGTTCTCCACCACCTCTGCTGTCATTGGGCAGGGTGTAGACTTGGGACTGCTCGGCCAAAGTCGGTCGGTTGTTGCCGGCGTGAAAGTTAATCTCTAAATGTTTATTTCGTATGAAAGCAAAAAAAATCCTATATCTCGTCATAATCGCCTTGGCGACAACATCATGCAGTGACTTCTTCGAGTTGGATTCCGACCATGTGGCATTTACGAATCATAAGCACATCAACGAGCCCGGAGACAGCATCTATTCGCTCACTGGCATCTTGCAGAAGTTGCAGACATTGGGTGACCGGACTGTTCTCTTAGGTGAGGTTCGTGGCGACTTGGTCACCGTTACTGATGCAGCCTCGTCCGACTTACGTCAATTGGCTACCTTTTCTGTAAGCGACGACAATGCCTACAACAATCCTCGGGACTACCATGCTGTTATCAACAATTGCAACTTTTATATTGCCAAGGCCGACACTTCGTTAAAAGACAGTCGTGGCAACAGTATTTTCATGCGTGAATATGCTGCCGTAAAGGCTATTCGTGCTTGGACTTATCTGCAGCTGGCACTTAACTACGGCCGTATACCTTTCGTAACCGTTCCGGTCTTGACCAAGGATGAGGCAGAAAAGAACTATCCTATGGCAGACATCAAGACAGTCTGTGATTATTTTATAAGCGACCTACAGCCTTTGGCAAATGTAGAACGTCCAGGGCTCGGTACAATAGGCTCCGTGGACTCCCGCTTTCTCTATTTCCCCATCAATCTGCTTTTGGGCGAACTTAATCTGTGGGCTGGCAACTACAAGGAGGCTGCCTTGGCCTACTATCGCTATATTGCCACAGCGAATGGAGGCAATTCCTATTATCCTGTCAAGGCACAATATGTGCATTGGAACAACAGCAATTGGAACATGGTCATCTCACGTGGCAACTATGCTGGTTCCTTTGCTAATGAGACATGGACAAGCGACCGCGATCTGATTACGATGATCCCGGGAGACTCCCTGATTTTACAAGGCAACTACTCGCAATTGCGGAATATCTTTAACAGCACATCGGCCAATAACGGAAAGGTCAGCCTGACACCATCCGCAGCCCTGCAGACTCTGTCTGAGGCGCAGAGCAACAATGTGATTAGCACCGACAAGGATCACACCACTCTCTATGCACCGACTAAGCTCGACAACAATATGTCGGGTGACCTGCGTCTGCAAGCGGTGTGGTCCCACTACAGCAATGGACGCAACGGCGAGAACAATGACTATCAATATATTTGGAAGTTCACGACTCGGAATGTCCATATCTACCGCCGCACAATGGTCTACCTGCGTATGGCAGAAGCTCTCAACCGTGCCGGCTATCCCCATTTCGCCTATCAGATATTGGCAAGAGGAGTCAACAATCAGGTCATAAACGATGAGGTGCTATCCCACTGTACTTCGGAGGCTGACAGTACCTTTGTCCGGCAGTTTGACTTCCCAAGTACTTCCAACTCTGGCTATATCGTCTTCGACAAGAACGATATGGATGCCAACTACAATACCATTGGCATTCATTCACGCGGAGCAGGATGGGCCTGTTACGATAAAAACTACCAAATGCCGTTTGATGAGACTCTTTCGGGAGAGGCCTTGAAGCAATGGCAAATCAACAAGGTGGAGGATATGATTGTAGATGAGGATGCGCTTGAGGGAGCTTTTGAGGGAACGCGTTACTATACGCTGCTCCGTGTGGCTCTCCGGCGCAGTGATCTCGGCTATCTGGTCAACCGCATCAAGGCACGCGACGGACAAGGAACAAGCAGCATCAGCAGAGACCTCCTGCAACCCAGCAACCTCTTCCTTCATTGGAATGGGAAAATAGGATATTAGTTGCTCCGAAAGTTTTATGCATGGAACAATAAAATAAAGTTGTATACCAGATACCTGCCATTTGTAAAACTCACGTTATTCTAAAAATTAAATCTCCATGAAAAAAAAATCAAAGCCTATTATTGTCTTCGGGCTTATACTGATATTTTTGGGTGCATGGTCTACAGTATGGGCTGGCACGTCAAATTACATGTTCATTGACGACCTGAGCGGTAACGGCGATTGGACTGCCACATATTTCCAGTTGGACAAGGCCCAGATAGCCAAGAACTTGGGACTGACAGAACAAACGCTGGTCACCAACGGAGGATCATCCGTTACCGTGTATTCAGTAAAGGAGGACGGCACGAAAGTGGCACCTAACAGTAAACATGCCGGGGCTGGCGGCAATGCCGGTGACTGGCACGATGCCAATGGGCATTCTCTCAGTGCGTCAACAGGAATATTCTACCATGTCATCAATTATTCCAATTTCTCCGTCGGTATTGGGCAGAGACCAACGGCCGGGATTACCTATGGGCAGTCTTTTGCTTTCAAACTCGTTGTGGAATACATTCCCGCCAGTGGTGACCCTGTGACCGTAACCTTGGACGTGACTTATAAGATTACCTATCAGAAAGCCTATGAAAATGCCGTGGCTGAGGCAAAAGCGGCCCTCGCCAACAATGAATATGCCGCCGTTACAGGTATGCTGCGAACCAACCTTGAGGGCCTTGTCAACGCCACCGTCGACCAAACAGAAGAAGGTTGGAAGGCTGCAATGATGGACATTATAACGGCCCTAACGACATTTAAGTCCTCTGCCATTACGGTCGGTACGTACTTTTTCCAAGATTCGCCACTGCACAACAACTACGTATGCACATATTACAATATAGACAACCATGCCATCGCCAAAGCTCTTGGGCTCAGCACGACAGACTTTGTCAACAACTATAAGGCTGACAACAGCGGCAAGGTAAAGATGAGTACATACGGCACTTCTGGCTCCATCTATACCGCCGCAAATGATGCAGGCGAGGGCAACTACAAGGGCTATTGGCTCGACAGCGACGGCAAGCATTCTGGATGGTCTGCCGGAATATTCTTCTTTGTCTACAACCCAGCTGCACGCATAGGCATTGGGCAGATGCCGACAACCGAGTCAGGCAGGACACACTGCGAGCCAGGCAAAAGTTACAATTTCTGCGTCATATTCCAATATAATGGTAAGAAAGCTGTTGTAAGCGTGACTTACAACACCACATATAAGGCAAGTTACGAGACGGCACTGGAGCACGCAAAGACGGTATTGGGCAGCAGTGACTATGTGTCTGTCACAGGTAAGCCGCGCACAAATCTGCAAAGTCTCGTTGATGCCCACGTTGCAGAGGCTGAGGAGGCATGGAAGTCGGCAGCAGAACGTATCACCGCTGCGGTGGCATCTTTCAAAAAGGGCGTTACAGAAACAATAGCCGGCACCTATGTTTTGGATGACTCGCCGCAACACACCAGCTACTCCTGCAAATATATCGACATTGACAATGATGCCATCGCCAAGGCTTTGGATCTCAGCACGGTGGATTTCACGACCAACTACAAAGCCGACAACAGTGGCAAGGTCGTTCTCAGCACCTACGATGCCACTGGCACCCTTTACACCGCATCTGCCGATGCTGGAGACGGCGACTTCAAAGGCTACTGGCTCAACAGCGACGGGAAAAGTGCCAGTTGGGCCGTAGGCTACATCTATTTTGTCTACGACCCGGCAGGCCGCATCGGGGTTGGCCAAATGCCTGTTACAGAGAGCGGCAAAAAACACGTCGCTGCAGGAGACATCTGTACATTCCACGCTGTTTTCTGTTATGGCAATAGACAGGCTATAGTAAAAGTTTCTTATAAAGCCACGGTATACTTGTGGCTGCAAGATGTCCTCACAACGGCAAAAGCCATGTTGGCCGATATCACTATAGGCTATGACAAAACGGCCATGGCAAAAGCCATTGCCGATGGCGAGTCTGCCACCATCGCCATGCCCAACGATGAAATCATGGCCGTTATCAATGCCATCAATAAAGCCATTGCCGATTATCAGGCACAGCTCAAGAATGTAAACACGTTCAAAGCTGTTGTCGAGGATGCCAAGGCCGAGCGTGCTGCCGACAGCTATCCAGGAAATTCTGCCTTTGATGTTGCCATTAGTACAGCAGAGTCTTTCTTGGCTAAACTTGAGATAGCCCCCACTCTCGATGCCACAGAGCAGCTCGCAGCCCTCAATATGGCCCGTGAGGCTTATTACAACTCTCAATACGCCTTTGCCCCTATCTGGCAGACTGTATCCTATGTTGATCTGTCGCTCAATGCATCTGAGAAATATACGCTGCGCGTAGACAACAAACCTTTCTATCCAACAAACATTCAGGTGCGCCCCGATAAGCTGCGCGGCTACCTCGGTTGGTCAGAGAAAGAGATAGAAGCAGCTTTCAAGCGCGCCGCCGATGACGGTTTCAACACGGTCAGCGTACCCGTATACTGGAAAGAGGTGGAGCCCGAAAAGAACCATTTCGACTGGCGCATTCTTGATCGCTACCTCGGCTGGTGCAAAAAATATGGCATGAAGATGGAGATGCTATGGTTCTCGTGGAGCAGTGGAGGTCGTGTGCAGTGGCTCTGGAATGGCACCAACGGCAAGTGGGTGCTGCGCACGCCCGACTATGTTTGCTCCGCCGACGGCAAGTCGGATTTCAACATGTTGCGTAATACTTGGGAGTACAGCCTCGACTGGCGTGACACCAACCTTCGCAGCCGTGAGACTTATGTTCTTGGTCGCATCATGGAGCATATTGCACTTTGGGATGCCAACAACGACAATCCGCACACTGTCGTAGGCGTACAGCTCGGCAATGAGGCACGCGGACACGGCAACAACTCTGCTACGGCAGCCGAGATTGTCGACTACTATCACCAGGTGGGCTCAGCCGTAAAGAACTCCAAATACGTCACTTGGACACGGATCAACTGCGTTTCCTACGAGACCAGCGGACGCACTTCCGCCAATGAAAACAAACGCAATAACGGAGGATCCAACATCGATTTCGTTGGCATAGATGTCTATGGAACCAATGCAGGCAGTGTGAAAGGCAACATCAACGGGCAACTTGGAACCAACGGCAAGAATTACCGAATGATTATGGAGATTGATGCCAAGGACTCGTGGTCGCCCATCTACCAGATGGCAGCTCTGGCCGGCGACAAGGCTTTTGACTACTACAATCTTGGCCCGGTAGACGGCAACGGTCTGTATGCCAACGACGGCCACGCGCTCAAGGAGCGTGCCCATATCAACCTTGTGCGGCAACGCAATAAGATGCTCAACCTCTGCAACCAGGACATCTGCCTCCGCAAGCAGGGTTCAGGACTTTATGTCTACAACTACGCGGCTACCTCTACCAATACCGAGGCAGGATACAAGGGCATTACTTTCACCCCTGGTGCCAACAACACGCAAGCCATTGCCGTGGAGCACAGCTCCCATGAGTTTTCTCTCCTTTCCACAGCCGACGGCACATTTACCATTCCCTCTGCCTACGTTATCAAGTCAGCAGAAATAGGTCATTACGACAGCAGTAACAACTGGGTGAAGGAAGGCTATGCCAGCGTCGAGGGACAAACTATAAAGATGTCAGGAACATCATGCGTGCGTGTCATATGGGGCACTTCTTCCAAAAAGAAAGTCTTCACCTGCGGCGACTCCACTATGGCACCCAAGTCAAGCAATACGGAACGGGGATGGGGCATGCTTTTCTCAAGATTCCTTGATGCCAACCATACCGTCGTCGACAACCGGGCCCTCGACGGCTACAGCACCAAGAGCTTTATTGACAAAGGCAAATGGCTCGGTGTGACAAACAGCCTGTCGGCGGGCGACTACGTGCTGATACAGTTCGGCCATAATGATGCCAAGACCAGTAGCTCACTGCACACCGATCCCCAGACGACCTACAAGCACAACCTTGCCAAAATGGTTGCCGAGACACGAGCCAAGCATGCCACCCCGGTGTTGCTGACACCTATCGTGCGTCGCACTTTCGGCAGCGACGGTAACATCGTCAACGACCATACCGCTTACGCAGAGGCAATGCGTCAGGTGGCCGACAGCCTCGACGTGCCGCTCATCGACATGAACCTCCTCAGCTCGCAATATGAGAACGTTGCCGGTATCAAGGGCTCGCGCAGCCTCCACGAGTATTACCCCGGTACGGAAATAGACAATACCCATCTCTGCCAGTTCGGGGCGTACATCACCGCACGTTGTGTCGCTGAACAAATAGCTATAAACGACAAAATAGGTATCGAAGTCAACGCCAAGCCTATGGCAATGGCCGGGGCTTACAGTTCTACCGTCGATTTCGCACGCCACGCCCTTGCCGCCCTTTACCCTGCTGCCGATACATCGGGCATAACCCTTGAACAGGCCGATGCCATGGCAAGAGGCAGGAGAGTGGCCGAAAGAACAGCGATAACTCAGAAAGAACCGGGCACAGACGTGTCGTTCGCACTGGTCAACAGCGACATGGCCGAGGGCTTGTGCTGGGACAACAGTTTACAGATGACAACGCCGATGGGCTATGCACTCCGTCTTAATGTGTCGGGATGGACAAGCTACGGCATGTGGTACAACGATCGTGTGTCGGGGCCTTACTGGTGCTTCAATGCGCAAAACATTGGATATACAGAGATTCGTCGAACTGTCTCCGGGCTGCCGAACGGCTTTTACAAAGCCATCATGCACGTCAATGTTTCAAATCAAAATCCCATGACTGCCGGTGCAGAAGGCAAGGCCTATGTATGGACAACGTCGGGCGGCGACGAAACCAGACAAGCAATTACAGAATTGACTTCGTGGGACGAGCTCGCCGGCACGTTCAAATGGCTTGATGCCTCCGTCACTTGTCAGGTGAAAGATGGGGAGCTGGTTTTCGGCATATGCACAGAAAACGGCTACTATGCACGTCTGTCAAACGTTGCACTCACATGGCTCGGCAAGACACCCACAGGCATCGAGATCATGAACACAGACGTTTTTGACGAGAATGCCCCCACATACAACATTGCCGGAATGAGAGTGGATAACAGTTACAAAGGAATTGTTATACAGAATGGTAAAAAGTTCGTAAGGAAATAGATTGTTTGAGAACAACGAATTCGGAATAAAGAAGCTGTGCGTCATTTGTCCTTTATATATAGACGCACTGCTTCTTCAATATATATCGAACAAGAACAAGATGCCAAAACTGGTATCGCTTCTACCATGCCGCCATCTGCATAATCAGTGCGCTATAGCAAAGATACGCTACATTAGTTTATAGATTCCCCAAAAAATCTTGGGGACATCTGGTTGAATGGGGAGCAGAATTTCTGTTTCTGCCAAGGGGGAGCATTATACGAAAGATGAGGATGCTTCCTATTATAGTAAGTTTGCCTTTCAACAAGCCAATTTCATTTAGGGTAAAAAGCCTCATCGTATTGCATATTTCTCAAATTATTTCCATTAAACATGAGTATGTAATCCAAAGAAGTCATATAAAAAGAAAGCTTACTTTTGCCAATCCATATGGATTAGCATCGATTTATGTTGGCAAGATGTTGGCAAATTTATAAAAATAAAATATCAACTACTCGTAATTAGTTAGATCGTTAGGATTTTACCATGTGCGCCTGACAGGACTCGAACCTGCACTGCGTGAACAACTGGATCCTAAGTCCAGCGCGTCTACCAATTTCGCCACAGGCGCATTTGTGCTGCAAAGGTAAGCATATATTTCTAAACCAAGGCCAGGAACGGCCGAAAAGTTGCAGAAGCGACCATGTGACGGAATTCAACCATATGCTATATGGTAAACGAGAGGCAGCGCAATCGTATGATGCAGCATCAGAACGGCATGATACAATGGAGTCAGAACTTCATGGTGAGCGAGATACGGTGGCGACGACGGTCGACCTCCAGCACCTTGACGCGCACGTGCTGATGGAGCTTTACCACTTCGTTGGGATCTTTGACAAATCGGTAGGCCAGCTGAGAGATGTGGACGAGCCCATCCTGATGGACACCGATGTCGACAAAGGCACCAAAGTTGGTAATGTTGGTTACGATTCCCGGCAGTTCCATGCCTGTTACAAGGTCTTCCGGGGTCTTGACGCGCGGGTCGAACTCGAACGTCTCTATCTTGTCGCGCGGGTCAAGTGGAAAAGCCACTCTACTTTGACCCTTTTGGCCAAACAGGATTGCTCACCTTGGCCATAATATGATTGACCCTTTTGGCCAAAAGGGTCAAAGTAGAGTGGCTTTTCCACAGTGCGGCCGCCTCTGGATTACGCTCGCGCTGCATCATGATGAGCGTGGCCAGCGGCTCGAGCCCCAACTCGCGGGCAGCCTGTGCCCGTGTGCGTCGCCGTGGCTTGTAGGGCATATAGAGGTCTTCGAGTTTGGTGGCATTCCACGTGCCGGTTATGCGTTGCCTCAGCTCGGCGGTGAGCTTTCCCTGCTCGTCAATAGTCTTCAGAATAGTTTTCTTTCTTTTCTGCAGTTCCTTGAGCTTGTCGTTCAAGTCGCTGATGGCTGCCACTTGAACCTCGTCGAGGTTGCCGGTGGCCTCTTTGCGATAGCGGCTGATGAAAGGAATGGTGCAACCTGCCTCGAGCAGGTCGATGGTGGCGTCTACTTGTGGCTCGCGAATATGGAGTTTCTCGGCAATGTATGGGGCGAATGGATTCATATGCAGTGAGAGTTTCTTTAATGATTGGAAATAAGTCGGCGTGCCTGTTCAATGAGCGTGTCGCGGCCTCTGAGAAAGTCGAACATGGTCTGTGTCACGGCCTTGTCGGGTGCGATGCCGTCTTCGGTGCTGCGGCCTTCGCGGTCATACATGGGACAGGCCGAGAAGCGCACGCTCCAGCCATTGGGCAATTCGCTGGAGAAAGGCAGTCCCGCCCCGCCTCCGGTCTGGTCGCCCAAGATGATGGCTTTCGGGCAACATTTCATATATTTCACAAACTCGTTGGCGGCAGAGAACACAGAGCGGTTGGTGAGCACCACCACCGGCTTCTGCCAGCGCATTCCTCTGCTGGGCTTCAGCCACTGCTCCTCCATGGCCGAAAAGTCGGTGTGTCCGCGTCCTGTTTTGTGACGCATGTAACCCACGAGACGTTTCTCATTGGTGAATCGAGCCGCCAGTTCTTCAGCTGCCGTGAGCATTCCTCCGCCGTTTTGTCTCAAGTCGATGATGAGGCCACGACAAGGAGCCAGAAAAAGCAGAATGTTGTCGAGGTTGCCGCCTCCCAGAGCCCGCTCGAAAGTGGTGCAGCGGATATAGCCCGTGTTGTCGTCGAGTATGCGGTAGCGCAGTCCGTTGGTCAATCGATAGTCGGTGCCAAGATAACGGTTGACGAGGGTGTCGCTGTAGTTGCTTGGATAATTCTCATGGAAGCTCCAGTAGCGGCCGGTGTCGAACGAGGTATAGAGATTCACGTGTCCGTCTTTTAGCTCAGCCAGCATGTTGCCGAGCACTTCAAATAGTTGGCTGTCAGTCATTCCGGCATTGGGCTGGGCTTGGTAGCGGCTGTGCACATCGTCCCAGTCTACGCCTTTTTCTGTGAAAAAGCAGTAGTGCTCGTCCATGATTTTCCACAAGGCCTCGAAGTTGCCTTGTGGGTCGTTGGCAAACTCAATCTCCGTGACACAGGAGACGAGCAGCAGGGGCAGCAGGAGCAAAGGTGCAAGATGACGGAGCATGGGTGATATTTTGGATGTATGGGTCTTCTGGCTATGAGATGGTTTGTGGGAAGAGAGTCAAAAGATTAGTATCGCCACCCAAAAAGTAGCGCATGGGTGTATTGATGATATTTTAGTTGGTTGGCCCGCATCTGTCTCAGGTCGGCCCCATAGCCGATGGTGAAAGTGACGCGCCAGAGACGGAAGTCGAGCAGTAGCATTTGATGGAGCTGTGGACCGCTGAATGGCGAGGTCATCACGATATTGTGGTCGTAGTTGCTGCGCGAGAAGATTTCGTAGTACGACTGTCCGTAGTTGGGCGAGAACGCAGCGCCGATGAGCGGTAGGGCCGCCTCGTAGTGCAGGACTAGTGGGCAATGGCCAATGGAAAACGGCCATGCTATCCGCACAGCCGGATCCAGACTCAGGGCGGCTCGGGCTTGAGCCGGATTGTTGGAATTGCGTGTATTGTAGGTGCCGCCGAGTGTGCCGTCCACCATTCCGCCAAGAGCCACGCTGATGCGGGGCACTGGCCAGTTCCAGTTGTAGTGCCAACCCAGCATGAAATGGTACATTGCCGTCAGTAGAGAGTTGCTGTTGCCCCGTGTGCCGGCCGATGACAGCATGATGTGGTGAACGAATGTACTGGAGATTCTACTGTCAAGCCGCCGCCTCACCGATTGCGACAGATAGCCCAATTCCGTCCCTGTGAACCTTTCCTGTGAGAGATAGGTGTCGAGCAAATCGGTGTGTCCCATGCCGAGTACGTTCAGGTGTGTGGTGACGGCCGGCAGCCGTCGGCCTGTAGAGTCGGTCTGCCCAAGGGCGGTCAGGCTTGTCGCCAGCACCCCACCCAGAAAAAGCATTTTCAGCGGTCTGGTCATGGTCGTCACTTTTTTCATTGCTCGTCTTGTCTTAGGGGGCGGGATGTCAGCCCAGGTTGTCGGTATCCGGGAAGAGGCTGAGTTGCCCTGTCATCTCGTCGATAATCTGCTGCTGACTTTTGCCGGCATCAGGGTCAGTTTCTTCGGCATGTGTGTCGGTCTCGTCCTCGTCGTCGTCTTCCATGGTGACAGGATCGGGCATCCGCAGTGGCTCCAGCTCCTCTATTTTGTCTATCTGCCAAGTGGCTATGCGTTTTCCCTTGGCCTTGAATCCCTTCACGGCAATGAAACTCTCCACATCTATCTCCATCGGAGGACGCACGGCATCGTTGCCACCGAAGGTCACTTGTATGCGTGGATAGACGGTGTCGGTGAGCAGTACGAGCTGGCTGTTGGGATTTTCGCCGATGTAGTTCTGCCGCCGCTTTGTGGCGTCCATGAGAAAACGCTTCACGTAGGGATAGCCCTCGTTGTCGGCATCGAAGAGCACTGCCGTCCACACTTTCTCGGGATTCCACTTTTCAATAATCCTGATGCCTTTCTCAAAGTGGTTGTTCACATCGAAATCCGTGATATAGAAGTCGCCCCCGTTGAGCACCACGAGGATGCTTTCGCCGTCGTTGAACTCTCCGAGCAGCCGTCCGTGCTCCTCGTAGTTGATTCGGTTCACATCGGGGTCGAACCACACCTTTCGCCCGCCCAGCGTGGAGCGGCCGTGGCTTTTCAGTGTCACGCGGTGTACGCTCTTCTTGGTGAGCAGGTTGCCTTTGGCTGTGCGTCCCTTGATGGCTATCTCGGAGAAGTCTTTCTCCAGGAAGATGTTTTGCTTCTTCTTTTTCGGTTCGGGGTCGAGTGTCACCTTGATGACCTCCGCCTCGCCGTTCGGGTTGGCTGTGAAATACATCACCCTCGACCCGGGCGTACCCTGCGTGAGGTCGTATTCCCGGTCGCGCGTCATACTCGTCACGTTGAACCGCTTGATGAAACAGCTGCCTCGCTTGCCGTCGCGGTACACCACATTGTATATCGTGCGGCTGTCGTTCTTCTTGAACACCTGCAGCCATATAATGTTCTTGCCCACAAATATCTTGTCGGCCACCTTGATAATCTTGTACTTTCCGTCTCGATAGAAGATGATGATGTCGTCCAGATCGGAGCAGCTGCACACCAGTTCGTCTTTTTTCAGCCCGGTGCCGATGAAGCCGTCCTGCCGGTTGATGTAGAGCTTCTCGTTGGCTTCCACCACCGTGGCCGCCTCAATGGTGTCGAAACTGCGTATTTCGGTGAGTCGGGGATAGTCCTTGCCGTAGGTCTCTTTCAGGTGTTCGTACCAGGCAATGGTCACATCTGTCATGTGGGCCAGGTCGTGGTTGATGCCCTTAATCTCCGCCTTGATTCTGGCCAGAAGCTGTTCGGCTTTCTCCTTGTTGTATTTCAGGATGCGTTGCATCTTGATTTCGAGCAGCCTCAGGTAGTCTTCCTGCCGAATCTCGCGGATGAGCTTTTCCTTGAAAGGGGAGAATTTCTCGTCGAGAAATCCGATGACCGCTTCTTGGTTGGGAGCCTGTTCAAAACGCTTTTCCTTGTACATGCGCTCCTCAATAAAGATACGCTCCAGCGAGGCAAAGAAGAACTGCTCTTCCAACTCGCCCTTTCGGATGAGGAGTTCTTGGCGCAGCAGTCCCATGGTGCGGTCCACATTGTGGCGCAACACCTCGCCTACGGTGAGAAATTCCGGACGGTTTTCATCGATGACGCAGCAGTTGGGCGAAATGTTGATTTCACAGTCGGTAAAGGCATAGAGGGCATCAATGGTCTTGTCCGACGAGACTCCCGGGGCCAATTGCACCTGTATCTCCACTTGACGTGCCGTCATGTCAATGACGCGTCGGGCCTTGATTTTTCCTTTTTCGATGGCTTTGGTGATGGAGTCCTGCAGCGAGGCGGCTGTCTTGGAATAGGGCACCTCGCGGATGACGAGAGTCTTGGTGTCCAGTTTCTCTATCTTGGCCCGCACGCGTACCATGCCGCCACGCTGTCCGTCATTGTATTTGGACACGTCGATGGCGCCGCCTGTTGGAAAGTCGGGGTAGAGTTGGAAGTCCTCACCACGCAGATAGCTCACGGCGGCATCGCACAGCTCGTTGAAGTTGTGGGGCAGCACCTTGCTCGACAGGCCCACAGCGATGCCCTCTGCGCCTTGTGCCAGCAGCAGGGGGAACTTGACGGGCAGACTGATGGGCTCCTTGTTGCGTCCATCGTAGCTCAGTTGCCACTCTGTGGTTTTGGGATTGAAGACGGTTTCCAGGGCGAATTTCGAGAGCCGGGCTTCGATATATCTGGGGGCAGCGGCACGGTCGCCTGTCAGGATATTGCCCCAGTTGCCCTGCGTGTCGACGAGCAGGTCTTTCTGTCCCAACTGCACCAAGGCATCGCCGATGGAGGCGTCACCGTGGGGGTGGAACTGCATGGTATGACCCACAATGTTAGCCACTTTGTTGTACCGGCCATCGTCCATGCGTTTCATGGAGTGCAGGATGCGCCGCTGCACAGGCTTCAGCCCGTCTTCGATGTTGGGCACGGCCCGCTCCAGAATCACGTAGCTGGCATAGTCCAGAAACCAGTTCTTGTACATGCCCGAGAGATGGTGCACGGCCGAGGCGTCGAAACGCCCGGCCGGTTTGTAGTCGGAATGCAGGTCCACGGTGAGCTCGTCGTCTCTGTCTGTGCTGGTTTCTTCGGCGTGGCTGCTGGTGTCTTCCGGCATGTCTTGGTCTTTGTCTTTCGTTCTATCGTCGTCCATAAGAATGGGTTGTCATTGGGATTTCCTTGCAAAGATAGCAAAAAATCGACAAAAACCGAGGCTTCCCGCCCTTTTGTGGTCATTTTTTAGTGAGGCCCGCGCCTTGGTGTTGGCTTGGGCTTGGCCTTGTAGGCTGCCGGTAGATGGCATCCATGATTTGCCGGCCCACCGGTCGGCGGTAGTGGCATGCGTCGTAGAAGTTGTGGCAGTCGTTCAGTCGGTCTTCGTTGCTGTAGTCGTAGACACGGCCATGGCCGAGCACGGCTCGCAGGGTGGCCACGTCGTGCGGATTCATGGCTATGCGGTCGGTGTTGGGCCCGATGACGAGGCGCAGGTCGGTGTTGTTTCGTCGGCAGATGGTGCGAATCTCGCGCAGCAGCCTCACATGGGGTGCAAAGAGCAGCCGGGGGCTTGTCGATGGGCGTGTCTCTCGGGCGTGTTTCCATGAGTCTCCGCTCCAATAAGCCTCGCCTTGTTTGCGGATAGAGTCTTCCTGCGCCAGGATGGCATCGTTGGTATAGGTGGTTCGCACGGGTACATGAGCGTTGACGATGCCCCTCATCGAGGAGCGTAGCTGGCCCGTCAGCTCATATTGCAGATAGGGCAGCAGTACCTTGGGGTCGAGAAAGGCCTGTAGGAAGACGGTCTGCACCTTAAGCCACCGCTTGTGGCTCACCTCGGGCGGCATGATGTGCATGGCTCCCGTGCTGGGATGATAGTTCACAAACGACTGTCGGTCGAGCACCACGAGCAGGTGGCGCAACGGCTGCCGGGGTTGCCGGTCGAGGGCCTGGAGCTGTTCCAGCAGGTCGGCCAGCCCCAGGTTGTTGCAGAACAGGCGGAAAGGGCGGCCGTGAATGTGCCGGTTCCAGTCGGCGCAGGCAAAGGCCATGGTGCACGAGTTGCCCATGATAAAGGCATCGTAGCGTTCTGTGTCGCGGTAGCGTTTGTATTTCTGCCACGATACATAGCCCTCGTTCTGGCAGATGTGGCTGTGGTCGTAGTCCGCATAATGGCGAATCACCATGAACGGGTCGCGCTGGATATAATAGGCCACCAGCAGCAGGAAAGGCAGGATCAGGGCCGAGGCCTTGAGGCAGAGGATGGCAAGAGGATGTTTTTTCATACTCGACTTGGGATGGGACGGTGATGTCTGTTTAGAATTGCACATAGATGAAGTTCTCGACTCCAAACGAGCCGTAGAGGAAGATGATGAACACGGCCACCACATAAAGCGTCCAGCGCAGGGGTGCACTCTGCCGCTCGCTCCACTGGATGAGATCACGGCGGCTGTTCAGGGCTTCGATGATAAACATGAGCACCACGGCAATGCCAAAGACAATCCACAGATGGTCGGGCAGTCCCAGGCGCAACTCTTTCACGTCAGTGTTGAACCCGTCGGCCAGATGGGCGTAGGCATAGCCCACGTCGCCGATGGTGGGCAGCCGGAAGAAGAGCAGCGACAAGGCGAAGAGCAGATAGGTACGCAGCCGCATCACCACGGCCCACAGCCGGTGCCCCACGCACTGCTCGGCCCGTTGCCGCTGGGTCTTGAAAAGTGTTTCGTAGATGATGATGAGGCCTTGGAACAGTCCGTATGCGGCAAACGTCCATCCGGCACCGTGCCACACACCGATGGTCACAAACGTGACGAGCAGCGACAGGCAGAGTCCCGTGCGTCCCATGCCGCGCAGCGAGGCGTTGAGTGGGGTAAACACGTAGTCGCGCACCCAGAACGAGAGCGACATGTGCCATCTCCGCCACAGTTCGCCCGTGGACTGCGAGAGGAACGGCCGGTCGAAGTTGGGTTGCAGGTTGAAGCCCAGCATGCGTCCCAGTCCGAGAGCCATGCAGGTGTAGCCGGCAAAATCGGCGTAGAGTTGGATGGGGTAGAGCAGGGTGGCCACCAGAATCTGCATGCCCGAGGCCTGCCGCACCTGGTCGAGAATACCGTCGAGCGACGGCCCGATGCGGTCGGCAATGACGAGTTTGAGGAAGCAGCCCCAGCCCAGGAGTTTCAGTCCGCGTGTCACTTCCACATAGTCGAACCGGCGGCCGGTCTTCAGCTGGGGCAGCAGGTTGTCGGCCCGTTCGATGGGGCCTGAGAGAAACTTTACAAAGAGCAGCATGTAAAGAGTAAAGTCGGGCAGACTGTCCTCGGGCTCCTCCTCCCAGTAAATCTCAATGAGATAGGCCAGGGCTTGGAAGGTGTAGAACGAGATGCCCAGCGGGAACATGCCCGACCAGTAGCGGGCCAGCAGCCAAAAACCGACCAATCCCGCCACACTACTCCAAAAGAGGACGGGTGCCTGCCGCGTGTCGAGACTGCGGTGGAGCCAACGGCCCATGTAGAAAGTGAACAGGGTTACGCCCGCTGCCACCGCCAGATACTGCCAGTGGTAATAGGCAATGAAGATGCTGCTTGCAGCCAGCAGCACGCCGTGCTGCCAAGCTCGCGACGGGCGGGCATAATAGAGCAGAAACGTGATGCCGAAGAGCGCCACGAACGCAAAGGTGAGAAATTCCATAAAAAAGGTGTCTGAGGACTATTTGGCGCGCTTCACGATACAGTCTACCATGTCGCCCACGTTGCGCATCTTGATGATGTCGTGCAGCTTGAACTTGAAGCCCCACCGGTGCTCCACTTCGCTGATGAGCGTCATATTGGTGAGCGAGTCCCACTCGTCTATGTCATCGGCCGACTGTGCATAGTCCAGCTGCATGCCGGGACGTTTGAATACTTCTGCAAAAATCTCGTTGAGTTGAGTCAATACTTCTTCTCTTTCCATGATGGGATGTTGTGATGATAATGGTCAATGGCCAACCGCTGAATCTCCTTACGGTCTATCTTGTTGCTGGTATTTTGTGGGAATTGCGGCAGGTGGAGTATCTGCGTGGGCAGCATGTACTGGGGCAGATATTGCCGCAGATGGGCCATCAAGGGTCTGTCGGTCTGCCCGTCTGTGCCCTCTACAGCCAGGCAGAGGGCTATGTCGCCGCTGCCGTTGTTCATCGGCACTACAGCCACGCCCGTCTCCTTATGGTAGAACGTGCGGGCCACATGCTCTATCTCGCTCAGCTCCACGCGGTAGCCCTGTATCTGCACCTGGGAGTCGCGCCGGCCCTGATAGAGCAGGGTGCCGTCGGCCTGCAGCTCGCAGATGTCGCCCGTGCGGTACCAACGCTGGCCGTCGGCCTCGAAGAAAGCCTCTCGGTTTTTCTCGGCGTTGGCCCAGTAGCCGGGGGTGAGCTGACGGCCGGCCAGGCACAGTTCGCCCGGCTGTCCGGCGGGCAGGGGGCGGCCTTGCCCGTCAGCCACGCGCAGTTGCACGTGGCGCATGGCGCGCCCTATGCCCACGATGCCGTTGTAGGCGGCCATGTTGTTGCGGGGGATGAGGTAGCCTGTGCTGTAGACGGTGTTCTCCGTGGGGCCATACACGTTCCACACTTCGGCCCGGGGCACACAGTGTTGCCACGCCGCCACGTCGTCGGCGGGCAGTCCCTCGCCCGCGAAGAGCACGTAGCGCATGGACAGAGCCTCTATCTCATCGAAGTAGGGGCGCATGTAATGAATGACCGAAGGCACCAGCTGGGCCTCGGTGATGGCGTATTGCTCCATCAGCCGGTACACCTCCTGCCACTTGATGCGGCCAGGATGCACGGTGTAGACACAGGCTCCGCAGAGCAATGGGGCCAGGTAGCTGCCCACCGACATGTCGAACGTCAGGTCGAACATTTGCAGGCAACGGTCGTCGGGCCCCAGCTCGATGCCCAGTGCAAAGAGCGAGTCGGCAAAGGCGGCCACGTTGCCCAGGGTGATGGTCACGCCCTTGGGCCGCCCCGTACTGCCCGAGGTGAAGAGGATGTAGGCCGTCTGGTCGTCGGTCGTGGGGCCGTTTGCGGCCCAGCCTGTCGGCTGTGGCTCCAGACGGTCAGGGCGGATAACGCGTTGCTCGGTGTAGTGCGTATTGTCCGAGGTGTCTATCACGGTCTGTATGTCCACCTGCCCGATGATGTCAAGGCAGCGGGCCAGGGGCTGCAACGGGTGCAGGGGCACATAGCTTTTGCCCTCCATCCACAGGGCCAGGATGGCGGCATAGGTGTGCAGGTCGTCGTTGGCCACGAGACCCACGTGGCGGTCGGGCAGGGGATGCAGGGCGTGGCGCAGGGTGCCCACGGCGTGGGCCAGCTGGCGGTAAGTGTAATATTGGTCGTCGATGCACAGTGCGGGGCGGTCGGCATGCTGCTGCATGGTTTGGCGCAGCCGGGCCAGCATGGGTGCGGCCAACGGTCCGTCTGTCGATGTTGCGGTGTTTTCGGTTGTCTGTTGCATGGTTGCTTGCTAACGTTCTTTTTTCTGTTTGCAGTCTTGTTTTTTGAAATATAACGGCAAAGGAACGTTTTTCCCCTACTCGTTTTTCTCTTTTTTAATGCACTTTCTGCATATTTCTTGCATCGGGCAATGCTTTTTTTGTCTGTCGGCGGGAAGTTTCTATTTTACCCTATTTTAACGCTTCGTCCCGGCCGTAATCGCTGAAAAAGCCTTACCTTTGCACCAAATTATATCAAAACAAGCAAGTAATAAACATGGCACAGGAAGATGTTTTCAAGAAGATTGTAAGCCATTGCAAGGAGTATGGCTTCGTTTTCCCCAGTTCGGAAATCTATGACGGGCTCGCCGCCGTGTACGACTACGGTCAGAATGGCGTGGAGCTCAAGAATAATATCAAGCAATATTGGTGGCAGTCCATGGTGTTGCTGCACGAGAATATCGTGGGCATCGATGCCAGTATCTTCATGCATCCCACCACGTGGAAGGCCAGCGGGCATGTCGATGCTTTCAATGATCCCCTCATCGACAACCGCGACTCCAAGAAGCGCTACCGTGCCGACAACCTGATAGAAGACCAGATTGCCAAGTACGAGGAGAAGATAGACAAGGAGGTTAAAAAGGCGCAGAAGAAATTTGGCGACGCGTTCGACGAGGCCAAGTTCCGCCAGACCAACCCCCGCGTGCTGGAAAACCTGCAGAAGCGCGACGCGCTTCATGCCCGCTATACCGAGGCCATGCAGGGCCCCGACCTCGAAGCACTGAAGCAAATCATCCTTGACGAGGGCATCGCAGACCCCATTTCGGGCACCAAAAACTGGACCGACGTGCGCCAGTTCAACCTGATGTTCTCCACCGAAATGGGCTCCGTGTCGGATGCCGCCAACAAGATTTACCTGCGCCCCGAGACGGCACAGGGCATCTTTGTAAACTATCTGAACGTGCAGAAGACGGGCCGCATGAAGCTGCCTTTCGGTATCGCCCAGATAGGCAAAGCGTTCCGCAACGAGATTGTGGCCCGCCAGTTTGTGTTCCGCATGCGCGAGTTCGAGCAGATGGAGATGCAGTTCTTCTGCCAGCCCGGCACCGAGATGAAGTGGTTTGAGTACTGGAAACGGGTGCGCCTGGCCTGGCACGAGGCTCTGAGCATGGGTAACGACAACTACCGCTACCACGACCACGAGAAGCTGGCCCACTATGCCAACGCCGCCACCGACATTGAATTCAAGATGCCGTTCGGCTTCAAGGAAGTGGAGGGCATCCACAGCCGCACCGACTTCGACCTGTCGCAGCACGAGAAATACTCGGGCCGCAGCATCAAATACTTCGACCCCGACACCAACGAGAGCTACACGCCGTACGACGTGGAGACCTCCATCGGCGTGGATCGCATGTTCCTCAGCGTGATGTGCCACGCCTACACGGAGGAGCAAATGGAGAACGGCGAGAGCCGTGTGGTGCTGAAACTGCCCGAGGCGCTGGCCCCGGTGAAGTGCGCTGTGTTCCCGCTCGACAAGAAAGACGGGCTGCCGGAGATTGCTCATCAGATAGTGGACGAGCTGAAATTCCACTTCAACACCCACTACGGCGACCCCAAGGACTCCATCGGCAAACGCTACCGCCGTCAGGATGCCGTGGGCACTCCCTACTGTGTCACCGTGGACCACGACACCCCCAACGACCACAAGGTGACGCTGCGCCACCGCGACACCATGCTGCAGGAGCGTGTGGACATTGACCAGCTGCGTGCCATCATCGAAGACCGGGTGAGCATTACCTCCGTGCTGAAGAAGCTCGGGCAGCAGATTGCCGGACTCGACAAGTAAACACCGTATGAAGCATCACGACAATATCACCCTGCAAGGCGCGGCGGCCAATGCCCGCCGCGCCCTGCGCCGTGCCTTGGCCTTGCTGCCCCTGGCCCTCATGGCTTTGGCGCTGGGGCTGGCCTCGTGCTCGGAAGCCACCGACGAGACCGAGGAGTACCCCGACTGGCGGAACACCAACACCGCTTATTGGAATAACCTCTACACCCAGGCCCAGCAGCGTATTGCCGCCGGCGACACCACGTGGAAGATATACAAGAGCTGGAGCATCCCCGACACCCTGCGCACGGACAACACCTATTCTATTATAGTGCACGTGCTCAAGGAGGGTACGGGTTCGGGCAGTCCGCTCTACACCGACTCCGTGCGGGTGCACTACAAGGGCCGTCTGCTGCCCTCCGCATCCTATCCCAACGGCCGCGAGTTTGACTCTTCGTGGAACAAGGCCACGTCCACGGCGACGGCCGCACCGGCCCAGTTTGCCGTGGCCGGCCTCTACGACGGCTTCGCCACCGCCTTGCAGCGCATGCACATCGGCGACGAGTGGGAGGTCTACATGGCGTGGCCCTTGGGTGCAGGAACCAAGGGCAATGCGGCCATCCCTGCCTACTCGGTGCTGACGTTCGACATCAACCTCGTGGCTTACTTCCGTGCAGGCACCCCCGTTCCCAACTTCCACGCCAAGCGTGGCACGGACTGGGTGAGCGAGTAACTCCTCAACGAGGGCTGGTCAACCCCTTGGTTTGTTGCCGATTCATAGGGACATACGCCCTGTATGTCCCGAAAACCAAGCATGTAGCGGGGGCACACCCAAGGTGTGCCCCCGCTACATGCCTGTCATCTTATATCATCAATACAGGGCTTCCGAATGGTAAAGGCCGATTTCTGCGATGCAAGGCACATCCCTTGCCTGTAGAATGTTCACGCGTATTTGCTTTCCTTGGGCCGCCGGGAACCTTAGCAATCGTTTGAAGCCCACGGTTGTTCCCTCTGCGATTTTTTCCCATTCGCCGGCCTGATTCCTCACTTCGGCCGTGAATTTCTCCACGCGTTGCCCTTGGCGAATGTCCTCTTGAAGGGCGAGCACGTTGAATTTTTCTTCTTGACCGAGGGTAAAGGTGATGGTCGCCACGCCTCGTTTGCCGGCCAGCTGATAGGATGTGTCGTAATTTCCGTCGGTTATGGCCCTTAAGTTTCCTTTTCCCGATGGGCATTTGACATGCGCCTTGGACAGCAGGTTTCGGGCGAATATGCTGTCGTGCAGTGTTTTCATGCCCTTCAGGCTTCGTACGTCTGCCTCTGAGAAGCGGCCTTCCCGATTGGGCGGAACGTTTAGCAGCAGGACACCGTTTCTCCCGACGGAGCTGAAATAAATGTCCATCAACTCCTGTGGAGTCTTGACTTTGGCGTCTTCATGGTCGTGATGGAACCATCCCGGGCGTATGGACACGTCTATTTCTGCGGGATACCACACGAGCGTCTTGGCTTTCTCTATCACTTTCCGACTGCCCAAATCCTGCCCGGTCATGTCTCCTGCCGGTTGTGCGAGCATTTCGGTCTGCGAGTTTTGGGCTATTGCTTTTTGGTCGAGGTTGTCGTTGGGAACAACGCTCCACTCCGTCTCCCGGCCCCGTCCGGTCTCTGTTCCCACCCAGCGCACGTCGGGCCCCATCACTGCGATGACCGCTTCCGGCTGGAGTTGGCGGATTACTTGGTACCATCTGACAAAGTCGTAGGACTGCCTTTTCCCGTTGGGGCCTTCGCCGCAGGCACCGTCGAACCACACCTCGCCCACCTTGCCGTACCGGGTCAGCAGCTCGGTGAGCTGATGAACGAAGTAGTCATTGTAGGCCTCCGTTCCATAAAGCGGGGAGTTGCGGTCCCAGGGCGACAGATAAACACCAAACGAAATGCCGTGTTTCTTGCATGCGTCGCTTACCTCGCGCACCACATCGCCCCGCCCGTTTTGCCAAGGCGAGCGCTTCACGCTGTGCTCCGTGTAGGCAGATGGCCAGAGACAGAAGCCGTCGTGATGCTTGCAGGTGAGAATGGCACACTTGAAACCGGCGTCTTTCAGAACCTTGATCCACTGGTCGGCATCCAAGGCCGTGGGTGCAAACACGGAGGGTTGCTCGGTTCCGTCTCCCCATTCGCGGTCGGTAAAGGTGTTGACACCAAAGTGGATAAAGGCCGTCAGCTCTTGCTGCTGCCAGCGGAACTGCCGCTCGGAGGGTCTCACCCGAACCGCCTTCCTGATGATTTCTGCCGGCGAATCGGTTGGGTCGATGACCACGATGTTGGGTTCCTGAGCCTTGACGAGGTGGGGCAGAAGCGCCAACGAGAGGCACAAACCTGCCTTCATGGCAAGCGGAAGCCATCGGGCCGGTATCTGGAACAGTTGTTTTTGTTTGTTCATATCATGACATAGAGGGTTAAACAATAACTGCAATATTACGAATAATATTTGTAAAAATCCTGTTTTGGCGCAGAAAAGTTCGGTGCTTTTTGGGGATGTCATCCCTTTCCGGGTGGATGTCAAAGGCGAGTGCGGCGTGGGTCAAGGGTTTTCCGCGTTGCGACGGTACCGTAATCGCCGCGCGAAAAGGCCGTAATCGTAATGCCGTTGCACCGTAAAGAAAAGGCCTTTACGGTGCAACGGCGGGGCCACGACGGCCCCGTGGGCGCGCCTACCAGATGTGGGCGCGCTTGTTCTTGGGCAGGTACATCTTGTCGCCTTTCTTGATTTTGAAGGCCGTGTACCAGGCATCGATCTGGGGTAGGGCGGCGTTCACGCGCGCATAGTTGGGCGAGTGCACGTCAACGGTGAGCAGATACTTCACGTATTCGGGCGTGGCGTTCGAGGCCCACACGCGGGCCCAAGCCAGGAAGAACCGCTGCTCGGGGGTGAATCCGTCCTTCACGCCGATCGGATTCTGCTTCAGGGCGTTCTGCAGGGCGCGGAAGGCGATGTTCAGTCCGCCGTTGTCGCCGATGTTCTCGCCCAGTGTCTGCTGGCCGTTCACCTTGACGCCGGGCAGCACTTCGAACTGCGAGAAGTAGTCGGCCAGCGTCTTGGTGCGCGCGTCGAAGTTCTTCTTGTCCTGCGGCGTCCACCAGTTGCGCTGGTTTCCAGTCTTGTCAAACTGCGCGCCTTGGTCGTCGAAGCCGTGGCTCATCTCGTGACCGATGACGCCGCCGATGGCTCCATAGTTGGCCGCATCGTCGGCCTCGGGGTCGAAGAACGGCGGCTGCAGGATGGCGGCAGGGAAGCAAATCTCGTTGGTCGTGGGGTTGTAGTAGGCGTTGATGGTCTGCGGCGTCATGCCCCAGCGCGTTTTGTCCACCCTCTTGTTCACCGTGCGGCCGATGTAATCGTCGGTGGCCCAGCGGCTGATGGCCTGCAGATTGGCATAGAGCGAGAGGCTGTCGGAAACCTGCAATCCGCTGTAGTCTTTCCATTTGTCGGGATAACCAATCTTGATGATGAAGCTGGCGAGCTTTTCCCTGGCCTGTGCCTTGGTCTCGGGACTCATCCATGTGGCCTCGTCGATGCGCTGGCCCAGGGCCGTCTGCAGGCTGTGCACCAGCTCGAGCATGCGCTTTTTGGAGCTCTCGGGGAAGTATTTCTCCACATAGAGCTTGCCGATGGCCTCGCCCAGCGTGCCGCTCACGAGGGTCACGGCGCGTTTCCAGCGCGGCCGATCCTGCTGGACACCGCTCCGCACCGAGCTGAGCTTGAAGGCTTCGGCGCGGAAAGCGTCGCTCAGTTGGCTTGACGCGCCGGCTATTACCTTGGCCTCGGCATAGGTCTTGAGGTCGTCGAGCGAGGCCTCGGCCAGTATCTTCTCCACCTCGTGGATGGGTTCGGGCTGGCTCACGTCCACCTGGTCGAAGGCGGGGAAGCCGCCGGCCAGGAACACGTTGCCCCAGTCGATGCCCGGAAACTGAGACAGGAGCTGCGCGTAGGACATCTTGTGGTAGTTGGCGTCAACGTCGCGCAGCTTCACCTCGTCGTAGCTGGCCTGGGCAATGCGCGTCTCGATGGCCAGCACGGTTTCCATCTTTTGCTGGGCCGTGGAGGCGTCGCAGCCAGTCATTTGGAAGAGTGTTTTCAGATAGTTTTTATAGGCATCGAGCACGCGTTTGTTCTGTCCTTCGGTGGTCAGATAGTAGTCGCGCGAGCCCAGTCCCAGCCCGCCCTGCGAGATGCTGACGATGTTCCAGTCGGCGTTGCGCATGTCGGCGCCGCAGCCCAGTCCGAACATCATCGTGGCTTCGCCGTTGCGGTCGAGCTGCGAGGTGACGAGCTGGTACTCGCGGCGGTCCTTGATGGCGGCAATCCTGTCGAGCGTGGGCTTGATGGGAGCCCAGCCCTCGCGGTTGAGGCGCGTGCTGTCCATCATGAGTTTGTAGAGTGAACCGATCTTCTGCCCGAGGGTGCCCTGCTGCTGCGGGGCGTCGGCATATTGCAGGATGAGCTCTTGGATACGGGTCTGGTTCAGTTCGTACAGGTCGGTGAAGGCTCCGTTGTCCGAGTGTTCGGCGTCGAGCGGGTGGGCCTTGAGCCAGCCGCCGGCGGCATAATGGTAGAAATCGTCGCCCGGACGCACCGAGGTGTCCAGGTTGTTCGGGTCGATGCCCGATGACAGGTTCTGGGCCATGGCTCCGGTTGCGGCGAGGGCCAGCCCCATCAGCATCATTCTTTTTTTCATGTGTATGGTTGTGTTAAATATAAATTCTTCGTGCCAGCCGGCGGTCAAGTGTCCGGATTGTGGCGGCAAAGAGCAGGCAGCCGGCCAGGCAGAGAGCCACGTTGAGGCCCACGGAGGGGATGGACTGCGTGAGAAGGAAGTCGTCGCCAAATGCCAACATGAGGGCGGTCGAGAGTGAGTTGTTGGCTACGTGCATCACGATGCCGGGCACCAGGCTGCCCGTGCGCACGTAGAGCCACCCCATGACGAGGCCCATGAGCGAGGCGCCGAACACCTGCACGGGGTTCATGTGCACCAGTCCGAAGATGAGGGCCGAGCCCACGATGGCCACCCACGGCCGCCGCGACAGGCGCAGCAACCCCTTGAGCACCACGCCACGGAACACGAGCTCCTCGCCGATGGGCCCGATGATGCTGATGGCCAGCGTGCCCAGCACGTTGTGCGAGAGCAGGGAAAACATGCCGGAGAGGTCGTCGTTCAGGTTCAGCAGTTCGCTGGCATAGGTCTCGGGCAGCGCGAAACCGATGGTCATCGCCACCGTGAGCAGACACAAGGCCAGGCGGTCGGCACGCGCGATGGGGCTCCAGCGGATGGCCGTCCACCGGCGTTTCAGGAAGAAGCGGATGACGAACACGTAGCCCAGCAGCACGGCCGCTGCGAGGAGCCAGGCCGAAACCTGCGCGTCACTGTGCCCGGCAATGGCATAATAGCCCAGCGCAAACGGCGCCACGACCAGCGCGCCGGCGATCTGCAACAGGAAAAACATCACAATGCCCCAGGCAATGCGCTTGGCGTTGGCTTTCTTTACATCTTCTCTTTGTCTCATACGGGTGGGGCCTTGCCCAGGTAGGTTAAAGTTGATGCAAAGGTAGCGGCTTTTTCAACAGATTGCAAGGAAAACGCCGCTTTCGGGTAGGAAAATATCAATATTTAACGTTAGGCACGCACTTTCACGTCTGTCCGGCCCACGGAGAACGCGATGCGGGAATCCGTTGAAACGTCCGGCGTGTTAATATAGCTTAAATGTCGTGTTCCGTTTAGGCTGTTTTTAAAACTTTGGCTACTTTTATAAAAAATTAAACCGGCGTCAAATGTGTGGAGACGCGCGTATGACCATCATCATTTCATCAATCAACCTAAATGCTTTTACGCTTATGAACAGAAGAAAACATTCGCAAGGATTGCCGTGGGTCGTGGCTTGTGCCATCGCAACCATGGGACTGTGGAGTGGAGGGCTCGCGGCTGCGGCAGCTCCCGCAACGCAAGTGGTGCAGCAGGTGGGTACCGTAAGGGGAACCGTGACCGACGCCAACGGCGAGCCCGTCATCGGTGCCACGGTTCGTGTGACCGGCACGAAGACAGCCACCGTGACCGACATTGACGGCAACTTCACGTTGCAGGCCGACAAGGGTGCCAGGCTCGAAATCTCCTATGTGGGCTATCAGACGCAGACCGTGACGGCCAGCGCGCAGACCCTCGTGCAGCTGAAAGAAGACTCGCAGACGCTGACCGACGTGGTGGTCGTGGGCTATGGCACGATGCGCAAGAAAGATCTCACGGGCTCGGTGGTGCAGATAGACCCGAGCAAGATAGCCGACCAGAACCCTAACAGCGTGCAGGACATCCTGCGCGGCACGCCGGGACTGCAGGTGGGCATGAGCACCACGGCCAAGGGCGGCGGCTCGCTGCAGCTGCGCGGACAGAACTCGCTCTATACAGAGGGCTCGCACAACTCGCCGCTTATCGTGCTCGACGGCATGCAGTTCAGCGGTGAACTGTCGGAAATCAACCCCGACGACATTGCTCAGGTGGACGTGCTGAAAGATGCTTCCTCGGCCGCCGTCTACGGCGCCAAGGCCGCCAACGGCGTGATTATCATCACCACCAAGAAAGGAAAGATGGGCAAACCCGTCATCAACGTATCGGCCAACCTGGCCGCCAACACCAAGGCGCAGTACCGCAAGATGTTCAATGCCGACGAGTACATGACCTATCGCGAGGACTGGTACAAGGCGCAGACCTACGGTTACCGGGCCGACGGCACGTGGGGCTACTACGGCACGGCCAGCGGCGTGCCCGAGGGCTACTACGACAATGTGCACAATCTCTGGAAGTACGGGCTGTCGACCGAGCAGTGGGCCACGACGGGCGCCAAGACCCTACAGGCTGGCGAGGACCTGCGCTCGCTCTATGCCCGCCGCATGGGACTTGATGCCGATGCCGCCCTTGTGATGCAGAACTATCTTGACGGCAAGTCCTACGACTGGGAGAAAGCCGTGTTCCGCACGGGCTTTGACCAGGACTACAACGCCAGCATATCGGGAGCATCTGAGAAAGTGAACTACTATCTGAGCTTCGGCTACCTGCGCAACGAGGGCGCGGTGCAGGGCGACACCTACCATGCCTACCGTTCCAACCTGAAACTCAACGCCGACATCACCGACTGGCTCACGATGGGCGTCAACGTGAACTTCCAGGATCGCTCCGACGAGTCGAGCCCCGTGCCTTTCGGTTTCAACCTGTCCGAGAACCGCGTGGCCGACAACTATTGGGACAGCAACCAGCTGCGGCAGTCGCCTTACTCCTCGCGCTACGATGCCGACGGCCGCGAACAGCAGTACCCGAACAGCGGCAACCCCACCAACGGAGGCTACAATTACCACTTCGACCAGCAGTACATCAATCTGGAGAAGGGCTACACCACGCTGAATGTCATCTACAACGCCACGGTGAGACTGCCTTTCGGCTTCACCTATTCGTTCAACATCGCCCCGCGTCTGCAGTGGTTCTACAACCGCTACTTCCTCTCGGCCGAACTGCCCAACAGCACACCCTCGACGCGTGGCGCCGATCGCGAGATGTCGAAAACCTTTGACTGGAACCTCAACAACACGCTGACGTGGGACCGCACGTTCAATCGTGACCATCACTTCACCGTGACTCTTGTGCAGGAGGCCGAGAAGAACCAGTCGTGGAACGACCGCATCGAGGCCCGCAACATCATGCCAACCGACGTGCTCGGCTTCCACTACATCGCCGGTGCCAACAAGGCACAGAGCGCTTTCTCGGCCACCGACCGGGAGATAACGGCCGCCGCCTACCTGGGCCGACTGTTCTATGGCTACAAGGATCGCTACATGTTTACCGGCACTTTCCGTCGCGACGGCTACTCGGCATTCGGCATGAACAACCCGTGGGCCAACTTCTGGTCGCTCGGCGGCAGCTGGGTGTTCTCGGAAGAGAGCTTCGCAAAGCTGCCGTGGCTCGACTATGGCAAGCTGCGCGTGAGCTACGGCACCAACGGCAACCGCTCGCTCAAGGACACTTACATTGCCTATTCCAACCTGTCGAACGGCGGACTCTACGCCTACTACGACTACGGCAAGACAAGTCAAAGCACGGTTCAGGCCCTGAGCATCGACCGGCTGGCCAACCCGAACCTGCAGTGGGAGAAGACCACATCGTGGAATGTGGGGTTGGATTTCGCCGTCCTGGGACAGCGGCTCTCGGGTAGCATCGAGTGGTACACCAAGCGCACGCACGACATGATTATGACGCAACGGCTGCCCAACTTCACTGGTTTCAGCGGCATCACCACCAATCTGGGCGAGGTGACCAACTCCGGCGTCGAGATAACGCTCAACTCACAGAACATCAAGAACAGGAACTTCACCTGGAACACCAGCCTCGGCTTCTCCTACAACAAGAACCGCATCAAGCATCTTTACTACGAATATGACAAGGATGGCAAGGAGGTAGACGATACTTCCAACGGCTGGTTCATCGGCAAGTCCATTGGTGAGATATGGTATTGGAAGACAGACGGCATCTGGCAGGCCAACGAAGCCGAGGAGGCCGCCAAGGTGAACCAGAAGCCCGGCGACCCCAAGGTGGTGAATGTCTATACTGAAGACGACAGAATCAACCCCGACGGCACGCGCACGCCTGTCTACAACGACAACGATCGCGTGTATCAAGGCACGACCAATCCGCCCGTCTACTGGACGCTGCGCAACGACTTCACGCTGTTCAAGGACTTTACGTTCTCTTTCTCAATGTACTCGTACATGGGCCACAAGAGCCGCGCCGGCTACTGGCTCAACGGCGACAACTCCGGCTCGATGTTTACCAACACCTGCAATACCTATAAAAAGGAGTACTGGACGCCGGACAATCCCACCAACGACTACGCCCGTCTGAACGCCGTGGGCCCGTCGGGCGTGACCGGCATTCAGAAGGTTTACAACCGCAGTTACGTGCGCGTGGACAACGTGACGCTGGGTTATACGTTGCCCAAGATGCTCACACAGAAGTGGGGTATTGAGCGCGTACACCTCTCGGCAGGCGTGCACAATCTGTTCACCATCGACAGTTGGGAATACGGCGATCCGGAAACAGGAGGGTTCTCCAACCGTCAGTTCTTGTTCGGCGTGTCGCTGACCATGTAGCGGTCACTGCTTTTTACTTATTCATTCAAAACACATCAACATGAAAAATAGCATCAACAACATAGCACGCGGGGCCCTGCTGCTGGCCATGGCAGGCTCCATGGCGGCCTGCTCGGACAGTTTTCTGGAGCAGAAGCCCTTGTCTTTCTACGAGCCCAGTGAGACTTATACCACAGAGGCGGGCCTGCAGTCGGCGCTGACGCAGTGTGACAAACAGCTGAAGACCTACCGCATCGACGGCAACTGGAACAATGTGGGCATCTTCACCAACTACCTCATGTCCGACGTGGGCATGTATGCTAAGACCGACATGGGCGGCGGATTTCAGGACAATTTCGACGCCAAACTCACACCCACGTCGGGTATGGCCGGCGGTGGTGACGGCAACTACATGCAGCGGTTCTGGGATCAGGGCTACAATATGGTGAAGTATGCCAACTCCATCCTGTCGTATGCCAGCCAGGTGAAGGGGCTTGACGATGCCACGCGCGATGCCTACGTGGGGCGCGCCTACTTCCACCGGGCCTATGCCTACTACAATCTCTGTCTGCAGTTTGGCGACATACCGTTGGTGACGAAACTGCTCCAGGTGCCCAAGCGCAACTATACTTCGACGAGCAAGGAGGCTGTGTTCCAGATGCTTGTGCGCGATTTGGAGTTTGCTGTGCAGCATGTTCCGGCGCAGAGTAAGATGCAGTATGTGGGCCAAGTGAACCAGGAGGCTTGCATGCAGCTGCTCATCAAGTGTTATCTGGTCGTGGGCGAGTATGCCAAGGCCGAGGCCATGGCCACCGATCTTATCAGCAATCACGGACTGGAGCTGATGACGGATCCGTTCGGTACCTGGCAGCCGTCGGGTGAGGAAAAGACTTGGAAAGTGACGCGCAACGTGGTGTGGGATCTGCACCGCACGCCCAACATCGCCAATCCGGCCAACAAGGAGACCATCATGATGATTGTCAACTCCAACGACGAGGACTTCGCCACCTATAATATTATGCGTGCCGTCTTCGTGCACTGGAGCAACAGCGTCATCCGCGACCCGCACGGAATGGCCACGCCGGGTAACAACATTGCCCGCAACAACGCGAACTACAACGACACGCTCGACTGGGTGCGCGCGGCCGGACGCGGCATTGCCGTGAACCGTACCTCGTACTATTTCAACAAGACCATCTGGAACTACGACGGAGAAACCGACTGGCAGGACCTGCGCCACAACCGTGAGGTGGGCAACTGGATGGAGATGGAGGACTTCAAATACAACAATCGCAAGTCCACCTGCTACGGCCAGCACTACCAACTCTATGCCACCGAGGACTACGTGGGGGCCGACGGCAAGGTGCTTGTCCATAAAGGCGACATCCTCTGCTCGGACACCATCCGCTCCTGGTACCCCACACCGCTCTACCAGCTCTACATCAAGGACGAGGTGGCCGAGGCCAATCAAGGGGCCAACCAGTTCCAAGGCGCACAGGGCAAGGGCTGCAACGGCGACATGTATCTGTTCCGTCTGGCCGAGACTTACCTGTTGCGTGCCGAGGCCCGCTTCTATCAAGGCAATGCTGCCGGAGCTGCCGAGGATGTGAATGCCGTGCGCCGACGGGCCAATGCCAAGAAGATGTTCACCACAGTGACCATCGGCAACATTATGGACGAGCGTGCGCGCGAGCTGTACCTCGAGGAGTTCCGTCAGGCTGAGATGGTGCGTGTGAGCTGGTGTCTGGCCCGCAGCGGCAAGCCCGACGAGTGGGGCAACACCTATAGCCTCGACAACTGGGACAAGCAAGAGGGCACCGACCTCAGCGGCGGCAACTACTGGTATCGCCGCTGCACGCACTACAACGTGTTCAACCACGAATACGGCAGGGGTCAGCAGGGCAACCAGAGCTTTGAGTACAAGGTGAACAAGCACAATATCTTCTGGCCTATCCCCAACAGTGCCATCACGGCCAACAACCAAGGCACGTTGCGCCAGAACTTCGGGTACGATGGTTATAGCGAGAGTATACCCATGTGGACCAACTATGCAGATGCCATCGCCGACGAGGATGTAGCCGGAAGCACGGCCGTCACGCCGGCATCACAGAACTAACATCATCATCCCTGCCTGTTTGTGGCTGTGGGCGGCACAAGAGTCGCCGCCTTTTGCCATGGACGGGCAGGGTTGTTGTGGTAAGTACAGATAGCTCACTGTTCTTTTAGATTTTGTAGTTGGCTTGATAATTTGTGCTTTCTCGGTAGCAAAGACAACCGAATATCGGCTCGCGTATGACTTTCCGCAATTGTAACTTACTTGAAAATTTGTATCTTTGCAGTAGTAATAACAACCAGGCAAAGATATTGGTATGGGGTGAAACGGCAAGGAATGCTACATGAAATGACCGCTGAAGTCGGGGGGAGGGGCTACACAATCGGAAGATCCGCCGTCTCTTGCATTCATGATCCAAGTGAAAAGCATGGGGCCGAAAATGGGCGTGAGGGGGATGTTCAGGAAATAATACAGAATCCTGTCTGCCCAACAGGTGCCTTCAGTGAGGAACCGCTTGCGGCGGAAAAAGGCTATGATGAGAAACAATGCCGTTATCATATGGTGCAACTTTGAATATTTGTATTGCAAATATAGGCCATTTGGATGGGAAACACAAGGAGAAACCCCTATTGATGACGGAAGAACCCCTATGGGTACGTCAGATCTCGACGGCCCGCTTGAGCTTGCCGCGGAACTCGCGCCGTACCTCGTCGGTGAGACCGTAGCGGAGCTTGGGGAAGACGTGCTTGTAAAGGATGGGCCACACGAGCTTGTTGTAGAGGTTGGCACGACCCTTGGCCCGCGTGGCCGAGGTGGCGGTACTGGATGTCGAGGAAACTGAGGTGTTCTGTGATATGAGGCAAAGGTAACAGTATCAAGGGAGAGTCGAAAGGACAATAGAAGGTTAAGCGGCTGAAAGCAGCCAAATTAGGGCAAGGCTTGCAGCAAGGACGTGAAAGGCGATGGTTACGCGGACATTGGCAGCACTGTTGCCGGGAGCCCAGAGCCACGCCCAAAGGATGGAACCAGCCACGGGTATGCCCATGGAGAGGGCAAAGAAGAGCAGGAAGCCTCCGAAGCCCTTGCCGGCCACGAGGAATGGGGCAAGGAGGAGAAGGAGTGATGCGTAAAGGATGTAGAAGAAAAGCATAATTGACGTAAATTTACTTCCTCAAATATATCCTACGCTGATAATCAATGATTTATATTTGTATGGTACAAAAATGTTTCCTCAATTTGAGTAGTATTGATTAGTAAACATCTTGGATGTTATCACAAGAACAGATACAACTCCTATTAACAATTTAATGGAACACCAAATTACAAAAGTTTATTCTTCCACTATCTTTGGTAAAATAATCACTTCATTTTCCTTTAATTCATCAATATTGTCTACTTCAACTTTTTCCTTCTTATCCTCAAATTTAGGTTCAACATTCAATATGAGTTCTCCTTCCTTTTTGTAGTTGCGTGAATGAAGAACCCACATAACCTTTATTGATTGTACATTATCCTTAGGTTTTACTGCAATCTTAAAAGTTCTGTGATCATCTTGAACTAATATTCTATCTTTAGGACGATACTCAATAACATCACAATATTCTGTCGACTCAAAAACTTCTCTTTGAGCATCTTTCCCTGCATTAATTTGAGCTACGGCAGCCTGATCCATTAATCTACTATTATAATAATGAAATTTATCACTAATTTCTAAAACATTCTCCATTTCTATTATTATGGATAGCTTATAATCTTCTATTACTGTTTTACCAGTATTATAAATGTTTATGGATATGGTACACCAGCGATAATCATGCTTTGATGGTGGATAAAGAACATCATTTAAGTTCATAAAATGTGTATTAGCCTGTATAAGCTTTAGCGATTCTTCTGAAAGCCATGACAACTCCTGTGCTTTTAAATGGTATTCCTTAGTTATTCGAAAATATTCAGGAGAAATCGTATATTCTTTTTTTCCACCAATGAAAACTTCAACATCCGATACATCTTTATAACTACAATTATTAAGAAACCAATTATATGTATTCCGATGTGCCTCAATCAAATCAACTATATCCTCCCAAGCAAAAATATCTATTTCAAATTCTCCCTTAGAAATACTTTCTAAATTCTTCTTTCTGATATATTCTTCTATGTGAGCGTCTTTATTTGCTGTCGTAGCAAAATAGAATGATTTTAACTTTGGAGTAAATAGAAGAGCCTTAGCAATCTCATTATCTATTTCAGATTCTGTCAATTGACTATTCGTATAATCATCTTTTCCTTTACACTGTATGCCACGATAAGCGGTTTCTCCTTTTTTTATGCCATATACATCAACCCCCTTTTGAGCTTGACCCTGTTTCCCATTACGCTTGATAGTATCTGGGCATTCCCAAAGTTCTCCCCACAAGACTTTACATAATCTTTCAAAGTCCTGCCAGTTCTCTGGTTTTCTTAATTGTAATTTTCCTTCCATTGTTCTATATTAAACATACAGTTCTTTTACTTTATTGTACTATTCAGCCCCTCTCAATATGAACCCGAATAGTTTCTATTACCCTACGTATATAACCTTTGTTTTCAAAATTGCCAAATAATGTATGTTCATTGGTATATAGCATAGAATCATCTGTTTTTGGTAATTGTCTAATCGTCTATGACAATAGGATATTATTCCAAGTATTTCAAGGGCGTTTTGTTCCGAAATTTCCTAATCAACTTTGGGCTCATGTGCTGTTGGATTTCTAAACATACTGCATAAACCTTTAGGTAGACTACAGAAGCCTTCATGCTCATTCTTTCTGAACAAGTTTGGTAATTATTAATATAGGTTTCTTACTAAATAATTTCTCTATAAATCTTATTCATGTAGTTTTCTCATATGCTTCTATTTCTTCGCTTAATCCAGATAAATCAATAGATTTTATTTTGTCGAAATATTCTGTAAAGTCGTACGCTTTATAATCCTCCAGATTCGAAATCTGATTTATTATATCAATGATATAATCTGAATTTTCTTCGGAACTCATGAATAAAGAAAATTTATCCATAATATTCTTATCCTCTTTTTCCTTATTTTTATTAGGTATTAACAACATGAAGATTTCTTCTATGGGTAAGTTTTTTTCTTCTTTTCCATCTCCTACTTCAGATCCTCTTAATTCAATCTGTTCCTTTCTAATTCTTCCTAATTTCCTAAATATTTTTTTACTGCCACTCCCCTTTAGAAATGGTGCAATCAATTCTAAAAGACTTTTAACACGATTTGAAATGTCATATCGTTTATCTGCGTACGCAAAAATATCATTAGTTAATGCAGACCCGTCAATATTAAAACTCTCTAGGGCTATTCTATTTGACAATTTTGCAGGATTGCAAATAAAGAAATAGCTATATTTTAAATGTTCATCTTCTGAGAGAACTTTATCTCTTAATAGATGAATTGTCGTATCCCATGTGGTTAAATAGCAATCGGTATACCTATCGTGTTCTAAAGAAACTATCACTTGATTAACATCATTACAAACAGCCATTTCAGATTTGTTCTTTGAATTTGCTAAAAGAATTTTTTCATATGCGACTTTGAATTCAGCATATTTGTCATTTTGACTCCAATTAATTATGCTAATTTCATAATCTTTAGCTACTTGGCTAAGAAATTGATTTGCATCTTTGAAAAAACGAGAATCATTTGGGTTTGTGTTATCTAGACCAAGACTGTATATGAAATCTTTGAAATACTCTATATTATCACTATTGTCAAAAAGGTTACTGTGTTTCAAATACTCATAATAATTAAAGAGCGTATTTCTTGTACCTCCCATATCTTTAAAAAAAGGATAACTCTCAAATTGAGAAAAGATTAATGCTTTTTTTATTTCTCCTGCGACTTCACCTAAATAGTTTTGAGTAATGTAGAAACTAATTTTATCGGGATAAGTATCTCTTAGTTTTATTAAACTCTTCATTGAACGATAAAATGGATTATCCCAATCGTTATTGTCAACTCCATAATATGAACAGAGAAGATATACAAATGTTGGAGTGTCCAAATAAATATCTTTATGCTTTTGGTTTAAATACCGCTCTAACTGATTTGATTTATATAGGCTTAAAAAAGATTCACTAGCACTTATCTTGTTGAGATAGTTATTTGAAGAACATAGAGTACTTATTTCTTGAATAAGTTTACAAATATCCTCTTTGTCATCTATAATATTCAAAAGATATTTTTTAAATGATTCAAATACAACAAGATCTGCAGATTCGTCACTTTGTGTATTGTCATCAATATCATTAGAATAATGGTATTGATACAAGTACTTAAGTTTATTAAGAATCTCTCCATTATAGTCTATTTGATATTTTGCCAAGATTTCTGCAAAAGAGTCACAAAAATCTTTTTCAGCTTTTCTTGAGTTTGCAAGAATCTCTTTAACATTTCCATATTCTAATTCTGATAGTTGAATAAGATTGTGATTATCTGGAACTTTTATAATTCGTCGATCTGTCTTCAAGTTATTTACAGAGTGTAATATGTCCGGAAGATTTTTTCCCAATCTATTCTCAAGTTCATTTTTCAACTCTAAACTGTCGATTGGAGCTTTTTCATACAAGATCGAAATAATAACAGAATCAACCAGACTGTTTTTAATGTCTGAAGAATCTTTGCCATTTGCCAATAAGTCATATAAAGTTTTTGTCGACTTGTCAATATTCATCTGTTCTGGCTTCAACACCACATCAGAATGGAGAGAATAAATATAGTCAACAACCTCCCTGCAATTTAATTGTGATAAACGTTTTGCCTCATAAATATCTAATTCGATATCGTGTTCGTCAATAGCAAATTTCTTGTATTCTTCTATCTTGTCCTCTGAAATTGGAATTGAACAATAAAATTCAAACTTATTAGAATAGCGATATTGAGATATCATCTTAGAAACCTTCTCAAGATCCTTCTTTAACTTTAGTTCAATTTGTTTCTGAGTTGTGACTTGAACACACTTCTTTATTTCTCTCTTATTCTGAAAGATTTTTATGTCACAGCCACCATCATTTGCACCATCAACATTAATTGCTTCATTATTGTGTAAATATGATGTCTGAAAAGTGCGAACTAGTTCACTAAACTCATCTGGCCTTAATCCTTTTATTGCTTCAAGAATAAAACTTCGTACTGCTTTTTGTTGTGCCATAATATTTTAGTTTTGATTTGCCGTAATTTTTAAACTGTGGAAATAAAGTCTCATCTTATGTATCACTCATTTTGTTCATAATAATATGAATAATCAATACCCTTCATAAACATTTCTCGGTCATTAATCTTGGTTGTGAGAGCTGGCAGCACCAAAGCCTTGATATGTGTGCTATCAGAAACACTCTCGCGCATGGCTGTCAGATATTCGTTTTTGTCTATTTGGCTCCAATCCACACATCGTTTGAGAGAAGACTTCAGCATGAGGTCGAGCCAAATGCGAGTACTGCGACCATTACCCTCCATAAAAGGATGAGCTACATTCATCTCTACATATTTGTCCATTATCTCATCAAAGGTTGTTTCAGGCATTCGCTCTATTGTTTGCAGGGTTTCGGGGAAGTGCATACAATTAGCAAACGTAAAGCCTCCTTTGGATATATTCTTAGTTCGGATTTGTCCTGCAAAGTCATATAATCCTCCAAAGAGATAAGCATGTATCTGTTGCAGACACTTTATGCTTCCCGGCTTTGCCGATTGCAAGATTGCACTCTCAAAAAGTTGGTAGGCTTTCTTCTTACTCTGCCCATCAATGGTGTTGTCGCTGTAGGTAAACCAATCGAGAAATGACATTGCCTTGCTGTTAGGCATAGCCTTTGCCAATAAGACTACGCCCTCGCTATCCAGCATATCCGTCAATCGCTGTTTCCCATCCGGGGCTTGCATTTTGAACCGGTTAGTGGCACTAACCAGTTCGTTATTCTCTTTCTTCAACTTTATTTTGAGATACTTCCAATAGTTTCTGGTCTTTTGGTAATCATCTTGCTCGTTAATTGCAGTAATGATGTCCAGCACAGAGAACCACCACTTATTGTGTTCGTCGTCCCATACCGCCCTTACTTCACGGTCGTTGAAAAAACGAATAGATTTTTTATGTTGCTCTTTATGTTCTGTCATAATAAAAACGTTACTCATCTGGTGTGTTAATCAAATCTTTTGGATTCACCTGCAAGATCTCTGCAATCCGGAATAGTAATTCAAGGCTTGGCTGTCGACGATTGCAAACGTATGAATTCACAATAGTGAAACTCTTACCGAGTTTCTCTGCAAGCCATGTTTGCTTAATTCCTTTCTCGATAAGCACCTCTTTAATTCTATTAGTTGGACTTTCCATAAATATTATATGATTGTTTGCAAATATAGTAAATTTTCTTGTATAAAATACTTAATAAGAGAGGAATTTTCCCCTCTTATTAAAGTTTATGTGTTCAACACTATTTATTTTTCTTATTTTGCAGGTTATTCTGCATCAAACTATCTGCCTTTTGCTTCAATTCCATGTCGTAATCATCTGCTTTTTCCTTGATTAGTTTGATAATCTTTTCATTACGATGAATGTCAAACACATCGTTAAGCCATAGGATTTCCTTAGGGCTACAACCTCGCCATACCCTGATAATACGGAATTTCAAGGCATCGTCTTTGTATTGCTGTTTGCTTTGCCACAAGAAGTAATTGCCGACCAAAGAAACAAAACAAAGGACAGATACTGCTACCATATAAGTAAAAACTTTCGAGGACTTGATGTCAAAACTGTGCCTGTGAATCTGTTCTTGAGGTTGTGGATGTTCTTTCTGCTCCTGCCACTCGTGTAACATAGTCAAAACACTTGCCACCAACTTATCAATGGATTTGGCTTCCTCGTCCTTGATGCGCACTTGCACACCAATATACTTGTTAATCACTTCTTTTGTTCGCTGTTCATACTGATTGAGCAATTTCTGTTCTTTCTGCTCATCACTTTGTGCTAGTGTAGATTGAACAGGGAGAGAAACAGAACCGTTCTCCTTTTCTTTCAGTTCCTTTAGCTCCCTGTAAATTGTCTCCAGTTTGTTTTTGATTTCCTCAAAAAGGACAAATGTATTATTATCAGCCATAGTTATAAATGTATTTTACGTTTTTTCTTTTTCTTCTTTTTATCGAGTGTGTTGTAAACCTCCGCAGGGACAGTACCATGAGTTTGAAACAAATCCAATCCTCCTTCGATGAGGTCGTTGGTAATTTCGCCCGTAACACTTGCAACATTGGATATAAGGTTTATCATTCCTTGTGTTTGCTGTTCGTGTTCCCTGTTATTCTGTTGCAGGGCAAAGTCTATCTTGGAATAACTGAACCCTCTATCCACTTTAGAACCATTGAAATGATAACCGTTCTTTTCAAAGATGATCCCCTGTATTTCCTGTGAGTTACCTTTATACTTAAAGCGGACATCAATATCTTGCTTTTTCAAGTGAGCAAGCAAAGCTTTCCAATTCTTGCACCGAACTATTTCTGCATTCAACGCCTGATAGATTTCATACTTGGTCTTATCGGGTTCTTTCAGGTTGTCTTACTCCACAACAATCAATGAGGTCTGTTCCTTTCTTCGCATCAAGAATGTAATTTATTAATCCTGCGTATTCAGTTTCACCGTGGTGCGGTATTTCTTCTTTTCGGCTGCGCCTTTGGACGAAAAAGCATGAACTTACTACTCTGAAAAACAGATCATACGGAGAATTCCTTCCCGATTATTTGGCCGTTTCAGAATTTTGTCATACCTTTGCCACCGTGAACGAATTAGCAATATCATATCAGAGCAATGACAGCATGCGAAGAATCTTGAATTTCTTTGCATCTTTTTGCATTGATTATTTGGTAGTTCCAAATAATTTGCTAACACACACACACACACACACATTCGCACTTAGCGTCGTGTAACCATTTTTTAAGCTTTATTCTACGCGCGCGTGAGAAGCGTGCAAACCCCATAAACAAAGGGCTCCGAGGAGTTCCCTTTGTGCGCTTTTTCGTACCCTTTTGCCAAGCCACGCAAGAGGGAAATAACGACGATTATTCTGGTTAAATATTCAACGATAAAACAAAGAAACATGAAGAAAATCATTTTACTTTTCTTAGGCTGCATGGTATCGCTTCTGCTCCATGCGCAAGCCGCTTACGATTTCATGGAGACCAATAGCGATGGTATACGAATCTACTATAAGATCATCGATGCTGCCAACCATCACGTGGAAGTTACCAATGGAGATGGCGGGCTTATGAATCCTCCTATCGTGGATCCGTATAGAGATCAGCTACGGACTTTGAACCTTACAGTCTTCCGAGTTCCTGCTACAGTGGAACATGTAGGTATCACCTATCAGGTAAAGGCAATAGGAATAATGGGATTGTTTTATATAGCAGATGACAATATAGTTGATGTCGAATTACCGGAAGGGCTGACTACAATTAAAGAGCGTGCTTTTGAAGTAACATATACATTGCGCAAGATAAACTTCCCTTCTACCCTTACCTCTATTGGCAAGGGGGCTTTTCATGCTGCCGGTTCTTGGGGGATATATGGGACACCTCCTTTTTATCAGACTTACGACCTGTCGCAAACCCAGATAACAGAGTTGGATGAAGTCTTCGGTTATCTGCAATGGAGCATTGAGAAGATTATCTACCCGGAGACGCTGAAGACGCTTAAAGGCAGTAGTACGGGAGGTTCTAGCAATCAGTCAGACCATTTGCTTTCTGTTACTATTCCCGCTGCTGTAGAGATGGTAGGTCATTTTGATGGCCCCAACCTCAATACTATCTACATGCATCCCTTTGTAGCACCTGCCTTTGACCAAGGTGCAAGCGGAAATCTGGGTATCAACAGCACAGCTACCATTTATGTTCCTGTTGATGCAACTTTCAACTATGAAACAGCAACGGGAGCGGCCACACCATGGACAGCCTATGTTGGTAAGTACCGCGAAGAGGTGAATATCGGCCCCACCGGTTACACCACCTACTACTTAGAAAACGAGAATTTCCTCGTACCCGCGGGCTGCACGGCCTACATCATCACCGGCGTCACGCCCAGCGGCAGCATCACTACTCCCGACCAAGCCGTAGTGAAAGCGTTCGGTGCAGGCAAGATTATCCCCAAGCAGACGGGATTTATCCTGCAAGGCACGCCCAACAGCACCGTCATTTACCAGGCCAACGTTACCGGCACAGAAGAAAATGTCACGGGCAATCTCCTCGTGGGCACAGCCACCGAGCAAGAGATTAGCGGAGCCGGTTACAAATATTACATCCTTTCGAACAGCGGCGACCAAGGCCTCGGCTTTTACAAACAAGGCACGCGCGCCGGCGCCTCCATCAAGCTGAAACCCCACCGCGCCGGGCTCCGTCTGCCCGCAGCCATCGCCCGCGCCAAGCGCTTCATCGTTGACTTCGACGCTGCCCGCGAGGAAGCCGAAACCACCGGCATCCGCGGCATCCGACCCACCGGACAGCCCAAAGACAACGCCATCTACGACCTCCAAGGCCGCCGCGTGACACGCCCCACCCGCGGCATTTACATCGTGAACGGAAAGAAAGTAATCATCAACCAATAAAAAAACAAACATCATGAATCATAAAAAAACATACACGGCTCCTCATACCGAAATCGTACGCATCGAGCCCGCAGAAAACCTCGCCCAGTTCGTCGTCAGTTCCCATTCCGTCGGTGAAGACGAAGGACTGGCCAAGCCCGGCTACTTCTTCGACGAAGACGAGGACGCCGGCGATTGCTGGAACGAAAATCCCACGGGAAATTTGTTAAAGACAGCGGGAAATGCAAAATTCCAATAGAAAGTGAAGATTGTAGGCCTACGAAAATCAAATTCCAATAGAAAGTGAAGATTGTAGGCCTACGAAAGTCAAATTCCAATGGAAAGTGAAGATTGTAGGCCTACGAAAGTCAAATTCCAATGGAAAATGAAGATTGTAGGCCTACGAAAGTCAAATTCCAATAGAAAGTGAAGATTGTAGGCCTACGAAAGTCAAATTCCAATGGAAAGTGAAGATTGTAGGCCTACGAAAGTCAAATTCCAATAGAAAGCGAAGATTGTAGGTCTACGAAAGTCAAATTCCAATGGAAAGTGAAGATTGTAGGCCTACGAAAGTCAAATTCCAATGGAAAGTGAAGATTGTAGACCTACAACGCCTTAAAACAAGCAAAAATTGCTCTTCGGAGCTATTCCGAGATCGTTAACCATTTTATTCATTACCAAAAGTTGAAATCTATGACAAAAGAGGTTGAAACAATTGCGCTGACGCGCATCAACAACGGCGCGCACTACAATTTCATGGAGGCCGTGGCCGGAAAGGCGAAAGCCGATGCGAAAGTGTATGCAAAGGCACAGACGCAGACCGACGCACTGACGGCAGCCGTGAAGGCGGAGAACGACGTGCTGGTGCTGAGCCGCAAGAGCGCGTTGAGCGATGTGATTGAAAAGGCCGACAAGCAGCGCGACGGCTATTTCAGCGGCTATCGCGAGGGCGTAAGGAGTTACTGCCGATTCCCCGGCGGGTCTGAAAAGCTGGCGGCCGACAAGCTGTGGCAGCACCTGACGGACTACGGTATCACGCCGAAAATGCAGCTGGACCGCGAGACGGGTCTGATGACCAATCTGGTGGAGGATCTGCAAGGCAAGTACGCTGCGGAGGTGGCCAATCTGAATCTGCAGCCGTTTGTGGAGGGCATGAAGCTGGCGAACGACAATGTGCGGATGGCGCTGGCAGTGCGCGACACGGAGCAGTCGGCCGAGGTGCTCGGAGCCTTGAAGGAAATGCGCGCCAGGACCGACGAGGCCTACCAGTCGCTCATCCGCCGCATTAACGCCTATGCCGAAATCGAGGGTGCGGCCGACTATGCGGCGTTCATCGACGATGTGAACCGGCAGATCCGCCGCTTCAAGCAGGAGGTGCTGAAGACCACTTCCCGGCTTTCTCCCAAAGAAAAGGAAAAGAAAACGGCCAAGCTGCTGGCCGGGCTGATTCCCGCGTTCGAGAAAGAACTCGGGCTGGAAGAAAAGTCGCTGTCGTATGCGGGTCATACGGCCAAGTTGGACGCCAAAACCACGCTCTATCTGCTCTACATCAACGACGATGCCACGAATTTCATCTGGGTGAAGATCGCCGGCGAAAAGCTCGTCAGGGTGAATTATATGGCCGGACCGGGGGAGCCGGGGGGAGTGGGGCAGGCGACGACGGAATAAAATAGCAGAAAGGGTGAAAAGATGCCAGCACGTCTTTTCACCCTTTTTGCATTGTTGTTTCACAACGTTTACTTCTTGTTACTTATCTTTTATTTCTCGATAGGGAAATATATCAGCATTTCGAACAACATATATTCGTTGTCTGTGATCGGGCTCGCTTCCCGGAAGTCCCATTGCATTTATAACTTTATCACGAATTTGACGCTCTAATGCTGACATCTCTATATCGTGTCTTTGAGTTGTTTCATTTTCATGGTCAAAATACAATATAACGCTATTAGAACCTTTATATCGCTGTGCAATAGAATTCCACCAAATTTGGTCTGTTATACCAAGCGAAGTTCCGTATATGTAGAAGATATGTCCATCCCTTATTATATTCGCACATTCAGCATCAATATTCTCTCCTAATTCGGCATTACCTTTTGGTTTTACTATCAAATCGAGTAGGGCTTCGTCTTTTCTGAACTCTTCATTTTCTATCTGCTCTGCATTATTCACCCCAAATAGTACATAATCATTTTTAAGTGTACGGTGAATATGTCTTACACTTATATGTGAGTTTTCATTAGTATGTCCATCAAGTAACCTCTCGATTGTACTTGTGTAATTGAAGCTTATGATATTTGAATATACTTCGTCCTTTGTAATAGCATTGTTGATAAAGTCTTGTCGTAATTTGAGGGATCTCAAGTATCGCTCTGGGCTTTCTAAGTCATGGAAGAATTTTTCTTTTTCTTCTTCTGACGGAGTAGGCGATTGTTTTTCAACGCTTTTGAGATAATTGATAAGTTCTTCATTAGTGTTCCTGCAAAAATCCTTAAATAACCCTATGTTAGTTTCGTCTTTTGTAAATGCACCTAACGCCACCTCTAAATCTGCCCATTTGTTTTTTTCTTTAGCTTCCTCTTCTTTCATCTTTTGAAAGAATCTCATCTTAATTTTCCCAATCTCATTAGATGGAGCCTCTAATGCCTTATAATACTTTAGAAAGCTGGGATAATCGGTGAGCATACCCATTCTCATATCAAATCCATTGCCTATAATGTAAACTGCATTTGCCATATGTATTAACTTTTCTATTTAACACAATAATCGCAGCAATCCTTTCGGACTGCTGCGATTACTATAATGTTTATTCTTACTTCACTTCTTCAAAGTCGGCATCTTGGACGGTGTCGTCAGGGTTGGTGCCTTGCGATTGATTGTCGGTAGCACCGCCTTGGAAGCCTTGACCTGCGTCTGCGCCCGGCTGTGCACCTCCACCTTGATACATCTGCTGTGACGCTGCCTGCATTACGGTGTTGAGGTTGTTGATTGCCGTATCGATTGCGGTGACGTCAGCGGCCTTGTGAGCGTCCTTGAGTTGCTGGAGGGCTGACTCGATACCGGGCTTTTGATCGGCTGGTATCTTATCGCCGTTGTCCTTCAAGAAGTTTTCAGTGGTGAATATCATTGAGTCAGCCTGGTTCATCTTGTCCACTTTCTCACGTTCGGCCTTGTCGGCAGCAGCATTGGCTTCGGCCTCAGCTTTCATGCGCTTGATTTCATCATCGCTCAGACCGCTGCTGGCCTCAATGCGAATCTTCTGCTCTTTGCCTGTGGCCTTGTCCTTGGCACTCACGTTGAGAATGCCGTTGGCATCAATGTCGAATGTCACCTCAATCTGTGGCACACCACGACGGGCTGGGGCAATACCCTCAAGGTTGAACTGACCGATGCTCTTGTTCTGTGCAGCCATGGGGCGTTCGCCCTGCAGCACGTGAATGGTCACGGCCGTTTGGTTGTCCACAGCGGTAGAGAATGTCTCGCTCTTCTTGCAGGGAATGGTGGTGTTGGCCTCGATGAGCTTCGTCATCACGCCGCCCATGGTCTCGATACCGAGGGTCAGCGGAGTCACGTCAAGCAGCACGATGTTTCCGGCACCGCTCTCCTTATTGAGGATGGCACCTTGGATGGCAGCACCCACGGCCACAACTTCGTCGGGGTTCACACCCTTGGAAGGCTCCTTGCCGAAGTAGTTCTTCACCAGAGTCTGTACAGCAGGAATACGGCTCGAACCACCCACGAGAATCACCTCGTCAATGTCCGACGTGGAGAGGCCTGCATCACGCATGGCATTCTGGCAGGGCACCAGACACTTCTGAATCAGCTCATGAGCCAGCTGTTCAAACTGGGCACGCGTCAGTGTCTTTACCAAGTGCTTGGGCACGCCGCCCTCAGCCGAGATGTACGGCAGGTTGATTTCAGTGGTCGTGGTCGATGACAACTCCACCTTGGCTTTTTCGGCAGCCTCTTTCAGACGTTGCATGGCCATGGGATCCTTGCGCAGGTCAATGCCCTCTTCTTTCTGGAAGCCGTCGGCCAGCCAGTCGATGATTACTTGGTCGAAGTCATCGCCACCCAGATGGGTGTCGCCATTGGTGGAGAGCACCTCGAACACGCCGCCGCCAAACTCCAAGATGGAAATATCGAACGTACCGCCACCGAGGTCGAACACGGCGATCTTCATGTCCTTGTTGGCCTTGTCCACGCCGTAGGCCAGTGCGGCAGCCGTGGGCTCGTTCACGATGCGGCGCACGTTGAGTCCGGCAATCTGTCCAGCCTCCTTGGTGGCCTGACGCTGCGAGTCGGAGAAATAGGCCGGCACCGTAATCACGGCATCCGTCACCTCCTGCCCAAGGTAGTCCTCGGCCGTCTTCTTCATCTTCTGCAGTACCATAGCCGAGATTTCCTGCGGCGTGTAGGGATGTGCGGCACCATCAATCTCCACTTTGGGGTAACCATTGTCGTTGATTACGGTGTAGGGCACGCGTTCAGCCTCCTTGCGGCTCTGCTCATAGGTTTCACCCATGAAGCGCTTGATGGAGTAGACGGTGTTCTTTGGGTTGGTGATGGCCTGACGTTTGGCAGGGTCGCCCACCTTGCGCTCGCCATCTTTCACGAAGCCAATCACAGAAGGCGTGGTGCGCTTGCCCTCGGCGTTGGCAATTACTACAGGCTCGTTGCCTTCAAATACAGAGACACAACTGTTGGTTGTTCCCAAGTCGATTCCAATAATCTTTCCCATAATCGTATTTTATTTTATTTGTTGTCTGTTCGTTGTTCTGACATTGTTGTCTGCCCTTACTAAACAAACGATATGCCATTGCCGAAAGACTGACAAACTGACAGAGAAAGCTGCTGGGTATGACGCAGGCATTAGTCTTGCAGACGCATCGTGCAGATTCAGAGAATGCCCGTTTGGGTGTCCTTGTTATGCAGAGTTCTGTCAATGTCTCGGTACCGGCGACCGCGGTCAAGCCTCCACGTCAGTCTGAGGGTGAGCATGTTGGCCCGATCGGAGGAGTGCAGACTGAACCGTTTGTGTATGAGCTTGTTCTTCAACTCGCCCTCATTGCTGAGCATGCGGCTTTGCAGCGGGTGTTGCCAGTGGAGGGCCAGCATGCAGCGTCCCATCCTGTAGCTGCATGCCAGATAGGTGGCGGCTCCCTGGTGCCCTTGGCTCTCACCTTCCATGAACTTCCAGCCGTTGTCGGCATAAGCCATCAGTGTCCAGCGTCCCAAGTAGGCTTTGAGAGCCGCATATATATTATATGAGGTGAGGTAGTGCCGATAGTCGTCGCCGAGGTTGAAAAACCGGCATAACGAGGCATCGGCCGAGGCCGTCAGTTTGTCGGGCACGATGTCGTAGCGTAGGCTGCCCTGCAGCCGCAGCATGTTGCATGCGGGCTGGTTGGCCTGGGTGTAGAGAAATTGGTTGTCGTCTGTCCGCGTGTATTTGGCCAAGTTGCAGTTATGGTTCATCTGGTATTCCACCTCCATCTCCGACTGCCATCGCGGTCGTGTATAGTCGATTGTCAGGCGGTGGGTTGTGACCCGATTGGGCCGTATGTCGGGGTTGCCCACCGTCCATTCCAGACTGTTGCGGCGGATGCGCGTGTCGCTAATCATGGCAATCTTGGAGATGTGCTGCGAAATCTCGAACACGTAGCGTAGGCTGAGCGGCCTCGTAACAGTCCAATTCAGCGTAGTTTTTGGTCGCAACAGCCAGTAGTCGTAGCTGTGTCCTTGCTGCCGATAATGCTCACAGCTGGCTCCCATGCCGGCCACATAGTCGATTGGGCCGACCTTTCCCTGTGCCTCGCCGAAGAGATAGAGCCCACGGTTGTGCATGCCGTTCACAGCGGCGGCATCGCCCGTATAGGTGTTGCACGTGTATTTCTGCGTGTGGCGTAATCCCAGTGAGAGGGTGACGGGGTGCAGCCGATTCTCATAGATGGCCTCAGACAAGAGCGACCACGTGCGTCCCTCCACTTGGTAGGCGTAGGCCGAGCCCTCATCGGTATAGGAGGAGTCGGTGGTGGCAATGTGGGTGCCCACCACATTGGCTGTCAGTGTCTGGTGGCTGCCCAGCTGACAGAAGAAATAGAGGTCAAGGCTGGGCGTACATTGCTTGTCCGACTGCCAGTTCATGGCAGTCTGGCTACGCCCTGCATCGGCCACGAGCACGGTTTTTCCGTTGCCCGGCGCATGGCTGAAAGCACCGGCCAGCGTGGCTTGGAACACATAGTTTGTGGAGTCGGCCAGATTGTATTTCAGTTCGATGTTGTTGTCAAACGAGCGCGAACGTGTCGTCTGGTCCGTGCGGCTCACGGTGCGGTGACTCTCATCGGTGAGCAGATAGTCGGCTTCTTCGGCATAACGGTCGCCCCGAAAGTCCTGATAACTCATGTTGTAAGTGAGTCCCAACTCGCCTCGTCCCCGATTCCATTTGGCATAGACGGCATCATTGCCGTGCCAGGCGGTGAGCGTGTTGGCCAGCTGCGTGCCCACGGTGTGCCCAGCCTCGCTTCGGCGGGTATGGATGTCGAGCACGCAGGCCACCCCAGCCCCGTAGCGCACGCCAGGGTTGGACACGTAGTCGATGCGCGTCACCAGTTTGGGGTCGAGGGCCAACAGGTCTTCGCGCGAGGCCAGCGCACCGTTGATGCGCAGCTGCACCGTGCCGAGGTTGTCGGCCGCCGTCACCGTGTGCATTACTTCGTCCACACGTACACGGGCGAGTCCCAGTTTGGCCAGCAGCCCGTAGCCATTGGCCGATCCCAGCCGTTGTGCCTCCGTAGGCATGATGTATTGTCCGTTGGGCTTGCTCACCACGCGGGCTGCCTCCACCTTTACCTCGTTTAGTTTCACGGGCTGTTCCTCTTGGGCCAGTGTGGATAGGGTAGGGGTGAGCAGGAGGATAACAGCCGCCATCTTTGTTTTTACATTGTGTTTCATCGCCATTTGTTTTTGAGACAAAGGTAGGGCGATGTTGGGGAAAATGGCAAAAACAAAGCTGACAACTGCCTGACAATTGACCATCTGCCACCTGACATCTCCATGCAAACTGCTGGAGATGTGGGTGTTATGGGTGTAAGAGGGCTATTCTGCGCGCAATTGGTAGTCCTTGCCGCGGTCGGAAACAATTTGCAGCCGGCTGCAACCCGCAACAACAGGCTTGAGCCGCTTGATGAGGGTGTAGAGCGTGTCGCTGGCATCGGGCTTCTTGGGCCAAAGCGTGTCGCAGATGACCTGCTTGGACAGGCGATGTTCGTCTGCGGTGAAGAAGAGCGTCATGAGTTGTTGCTGCATGGGAGTGAAAGCCACGGGGCGGTGCCGGCTGTCATAGAAACATTGTGTCTGTGCGTCGAAGGCCAGTCCGCCCAGCACGGTGTGTCTGCGATGCTGCCGCCTCAGACAGGCTATGGAACCCGCCAGCCACAGCAGGGCCGCCAACGAGAGCGAGAAGGACAGACGTTGGTCGGACAGTGCGAAGACCGAGGCCGCCGAACAATTGGCATACCCCTGAAAGACGATGGGCGCCTGGGCCCCGTTCCAGCGCATCTTGCGGCTGCAAAGGCCCGGCCCCGGTTCGTCCATGGCATAGCACACCATCGACCGTTTGCGCAGGGCGGCTATTTGCAGGTGGCTGCGATAGTTGCGGATGGTGTCGGGCGTAATCCAGCCCTCGCGCTTGGTGTCCAGCGTCTGGGCCAGGGCCTGGTTCATGTCGGCTACGATGAGTCCCTCGGCGCAGCGGTAGCTGTGCAGGCTTGCAACAGCGGAACAACTGGCGAGCAGCAAAAATACGATAACGGCTTGGTAGGCTTTCATGTGTCTTGCGGATAAGGGTTTCGGTGGCTTTCCGGCCACAGGCTTGTGCTGTGCAAAGTTAGCCTAAAATGAGGAAACGGCCAATGGCTGCGTCCGCTTTTTCATACCCAAACATCATTATTTGAGCTGTTGCACGGCCGGAAAAGTTGTGGGAAAAGAGAATTATGCCTACATTTGCACTGCAAAACAAAAAATCGCAGACCAATGATGAATGGAGTCTCTCTGGCCCTGCTCATTCCCTTTCTGGGGACGACGCTGGGCGCGGCGTGTGTATTTTTCATGAAAGGCGAGATGCCCCAGCGTGTGCAGAAGTCGCTACTGGGTTTTGCTTCGGGTGTGATGGTGGCTGCCTCGGTGTGGTCGCTGCTCATCCCGAGCATGGAGATGTCTTCCGATATGGGCAAACTGAAGATTATGCCGGCCGCCCTGGGCATGCTGGCGGGCATGGGTTTCCTGTTGCTGCTCGACGTGATCACCCCGCACCTGCACCTGGGCAATGCCCGTCCGGAGGGCCCGCGGTCGCACCTTTCCCGGGCGGCCATGCTGTCTCTTGCCGTCACCATCCACAACGTGCCCGAGGGCATGGCCGTGGGTGTGGTGATTGCCGGCGCGTTGCAAGGGGGCGAATGGATCTCGGCTGCGGGTGCCATGGCCATGTCTCTGGGCATTGCCATTCAGAACATTCCCGAGGGGGCCATCATCTCCATGCCCATGAAGGCGGCCGGTGGCACCCGTCTCAAGTCGTTCATCATTGGTACGCTCAGCGGGGCCGTAGAGCCTGTTGGCGGTTTGCTGGTCATTTTGCTGGCTTCGGTCATGACCCCCGTGCTGCCTTATTTGCTGGCCTTTGCCGCCGGTGCCATGTTCTATGTGGTGGTCGAGGAACTTATTCCTGAGGCCTCCGAGGGCGAACATTCCAACCTCTCCACCATTGGCTTTGGCATCGGTTTCGTGTTGATGATGCTGCTCGACGTGGTGCTGGGTTGAGCCGCGGCGGGCTTGTCCAGTTCCTGCACAAAGCGTTCCAGGTCGGCCCTGATGCTCCGATACTGGGGCGAACGCATGAATCCGGCGTTTTTTTTCAGCATGGGAATGATGTCTTCCACGCTGTTGCTGTAGCACGACAGTTCGTTGCGGCGTTGTGTGCCGTGTACGCTCTGCCGTGCTATTTCGTTTTCCTTTTCGCGGACGAGCTTGTCGCATATCTTCGACATCATGGGCAACACCACCTTGTTAAATAGGTGGTGCCCCTGGATATAGAGGTAGGTGGTGGACGGTGTGACGCCCAGCCGTTTGATGTCTTCCTTGACCCGGCCATAACTCTCGCGGGCATGAGGGTTGCGGTGTTGCAGCAACTCCACCTTGCGGCCCACCTTTCGCCGCAGGTTCCTGATGGCTTCGTCCACGTGGTTCAGTGAGAAGGCACCGACCTCGATGGTTTTCAGAAAATCGGTGATGGTGAACTGGCCGTAGTGGGGCGTGCGGTAATACCAAATGCTCCACACAAACAGCGGGAAGATGGCTTCGGAATAGTCGGTCAGATACTGCTCGGCATCGAAAATCAGATGGTCGTTTAGCGTCACGGCCACGGCCACGTCGTGCAGCGACGGGGCGTAGCACTGCAAGTTCTCGATGGCGTAGGCATAGGTGTGGAACACGTAGGGGTTGGCGATGACCTGCTGCGAAGTGGGCGTGGCTCCCTGCTCCAGATAGTCGTAGTCGGCGTCCACACAGGCTATCATGCTCTGCCCCACGTTGCCCGAGAGCAGCTGCATGAGCACCGCTTTCTTGCCCCGTTCGAGCCGTTGCACGCGCGTGGGGAGCATCACCTCGAAGTACATCCTGTCGGTTTCCAGCTGGCTCAGTATCTGCCGCCAGAAGTACACGTCGTCGTAGCTCTCGACGTAGGCCACGATTTTGCGTCGCGACAGTTTCGAGTTCAGCCGGTTGGCCGCCTCGAAATACGAAGAGGTGATGTTGTCGCTGAGTCGTTTGCCCATGGTCTGCTGCTATCCTTCGCGGTTCTGATCGGTGATGTCGCTCACCTCGGTAACCCGATCCATCCATCCGTTCATCACAACGGCGGGGCTGTGGGTGGTGAGAATCACCTGCACATTGGGGTTCAGGGCCAGGATGAGGTCGATGAGTTGTTTCTGCCATTCCACGTGCATGCTCACCTCGGGCTCGTCCATGAAGAGCACGTAGTTCTGGTTGTCCTCCACGAGCACGGTGAGCAGAATGGCCAGAATCTGCTTCTCGCCGCTCGACAGCTGATAGGGCACCAGCGTCTCTCCCAGCTGTGAGAAGCGTATCTCGTTTTCCGTCCGGATGATAGTTTTGCCAGTGTCGGCAAAGAGGCTGTCTATGAAATCCTGGAACTTGCGCTTCGGCTCGGCCAGCCGCTGCGCCTGCAAGGGGGCGTCGGTGCCGCAGGTTTGCAAGGCCTCGATAATGCGGTTTCCCACGTTTACTTGGTAGTCCAGGTACTTGCGTTGTAGCTGAAAGAGCTGCCAGTCGAGCTCCGTAGCCAACGAGAGGTCCATTTTTGTCACCGCGTCCGAGTGCATGAGCGGGCGGTCGAAGCTGCGGATGATGTCGTAACGAATCCATTTGGCGTCTGCGGGCTCCACTTTCAGGTGCACGCCTTTAATCATGTGGCTGGGAAATTCGCCCCCGGCCGCCAGTCCCTTCACCACCTTATTTAATATAGTGGACTTGCCCACGCCGTTCACTCCACTCAAGATATTGACCTGCCGGTCCAGATTCCACACCACGTGCTTCTGGCCGCTCCATAGCGACTCAATCTCGATTTGCTTGATATAGTCTGCGTATTTCTGCATGTCTGACAAGGTTGATGTGTATATGACAAAATTAGCAAAAAATCCCGATGTTCCAATCTTCCGTCCTCTTTTTATTCGTATCTTTGCGCGAATTTAAGGTTGAACGACAGGTATGGACAACAACAAACCACTGCAGGCTCACCTCAGTATGTTCATGGCCGAGGCCATCTGGGGCCTCATGGCTCCGCTGGGCAAGGACGCGATGAATCATGGAGTGGACGGCATCTCGATGGTTTCTTTCAGAGTGACCGGTGCCGCCGCGCTTTTCTGGCTGACTTCTCTCTTCGTGAAACACGAGCACGTGCCCCTGCGCGACGTGTTGCTGATGGCCGGTGCCGCCGTTCTGGGCATTGTGTGCAACCAGTGCTTGTACACCGTTGGCCTGAGTTTTACCTCACCCATCAACTCAAGCATTGTCACCACCTCCATGCCCATCTTCGCCATGGTGCTCTCTTTTTTCATTCTGCACGAGCCCATCACGGCCAAGAAGGCCGGGGGCGTACTCATGGGTTGTTGTGGTGCCGTGACGCTCATCCTCACGAGCATGTCGGCCGCCAGTGCCCGTGTGGGCGACATTCGGGGCGACCTGATGTGCATGGGCGCCCAGGTGTCGTTTGCCCTCTACCTCTCGCTCTTTAGCCGGCTCATCCGCAAATACAGTGTCGTGACCGTCAACAAGTGGATGTTTCTTTGGGCCGCCGTCATCGTTCTGCCCCTCACGCTGACCCACGTGCCCGCCCTGCCGTGGCCCGAAATACCGGCAAAAGCCTGGATGGAGACGGGCTACGTGGTGTTCTTCGGCACCTTTGTGAGCTATCTGTTGTCCATCATTGGGCAGCACGTGTTGCGGCCCACGGTGGTGAGTGTGTACAACTATGTGCAGCCCATCGTCTCGGTCACGGTGAGCGTGCTCACCGGCTTGGGCGTGTTTACGTGGATGCAGGGCGTTGCCGTCATCCTGGTGTTCTCGGGCGTCTGGCTGGTGGTGAAGTCGAAGTCGCGGCGTGATTGTGCCTAAATACCACGGCCATACCCTTTTACTCTTTTACTTTTTTTACCCTTAATTCTTGTTCATTTCCCAAACATTCACTACCTTTGCACCGCATTTGTCGCAAAACATGTACACCATTAAGAGATACAACAGAGCTGAAGAGGCGCAGGGAATCGCAAAATTTCCTGCAAATTTTTCGTCGAATTGTTTGGTAGTTCCAAATAATTTGCTACTCTCTCTCTCTCTCTCTCTCTCTCTCAAGCCACTGGCGTAACCTCTCTCTAAAACATACACGCGTACGCGCGCGAGGCGAACCACGCGCAACCCCAATAGGCAAAGGACTCCCCGGAGTTTCCTTTGCTTGATTTTTCGTGCCTTTTTGGCAACCGTTCAAAAAGTAAAATAAGACATTTTTAATTCACCAAATCATAATTTAAAGCATGAAAAGTAAGCAAACGAACAAGCGGGTATATGTGTGCCCTGAGGCAACCGTCATCACGGTCGAAAGTGACTATTTGATGCAGATTGCCAGCGGTAATGCCGGAACCATAGGTGCTGGCGGTCAAGGCGGAGATGCCAAGCGATGGAGCAGCGCATGGGAAGACGAAGAGGACGGAGACGGAGAGATTGGCGGCAAGGTGGGCTTCAAGCCGTGGGAAGAATAGCTTTCCGCGACTATCAAGTACGAGCCGGCAGCTTGCTGCCACCACGAATGGAAACAAAAACAGATAAAACAAAAAACAGAATGAAGACTTTAGGCAATCAACAAAGAACAGACCGATGGTTCAGAGCATGTCTGCTGATGGCAACCACAATACTGACCGTCAACTGTGCGAACGACAATAGCATGCCACAGCCCGAGCAAAAAGAGAATGGCGGAAAAGTTCCTGCTGGAGCGACCGTATTCAGCGGTGAGACTCAAGCCGAAGCCACCACACGCACGGCCATCGTAGGCCACACGAAAGGCAGCGGCGCAGCCGTAACCTGGTCGGTCACGGACAAAATCTGGGTGAAGGACAATGGAGGCACGTGGCAGCAGAGCGGTACAGCAGTTTTTCCCGCAGCAGCCAAGACTTCGCATGCCAGGTTTGCACTCACCACCGGAGTTTACGGCAACCCCACGCACGATGTTGTCTACACCAACAAACCGATAGACGGCACGCAGCCTCAGGTCGAGATCAAGACACAGCAGACGCAGTCGGCCGCCAACAACTTTGACCATGCTGGCGAGTCGGGCGACTGTGCCATTGCCACAGCCACAGCAAGCGACGGTGTCACCGACTACGATTTCACTCTCGACCACAAGGCTTCCTACCTCTGTCTGATTCCCCGCTCCTCCAATGCCTACGTACATCGCAGCAAGCTCACGAAGATAGAAATCGTTTCCGACGATGATATTGCCGGCACCTACAACATTGCCACCGACGGAACACTCACCCTTGCCTCGGGTGGCTCCAGAACCATCACGCTGACCACAGGCAGCGGATTCGAACTTGACAACACGACCGACGACATGGGCAAGAACGCCTCTTATGTCGTCATCGCTCCCGGCACCCACTCGCTTCGCATCCGCTATTGGCTGAAGAACACGGTAGACGGATTTTATAAGCCATACAATATGGGCGGCCAGGTTCAACCTATAGAGGGAACCATCACCAAATACGTGACCATGGATTTCAAGCCGGGCAAGATGCAGGACATTACGTCGAATCTCGACTTTCAGACCAACAACGACTACAAGAACTACTACATGTGGGATGCCAAACAGAACTATTGGTGGCAGCATGAATGGAATCCTGCCAATCCCTCAGACCCCAATATCTGGCAGCCCACTTTCGGATTCGACGGAGGCAATCCCAATTATCCCACGGCATCGGATCCCGACCGCTATTACAATCCTGTACCTATAGGATCAGCTCATATTTATGCCTCAAATTCTTGCGCCATCTGCCCCAATACGAACGAATTGGAGTGGTATGCCCAGAAAGGCAATCCACATTGGGACGATGAACTGTGGCTCATGATGGGGCATCTTTTCCGCGGTCGTTTGTGGCTGAAGAAAAAAGCAAAAATAGCTTTTGACAATTCCACAACCGAGTCCGCAATGGCAGCAGCAGCGCCCAATGGAGTAAACATGCGCGATGATCCCCCAAGTCTTGAAAGTTATAATCTTTCGCACGATCTGCCAAAGATCAGCGAGCTAAATGATTATTTCTATCTGTACGCTGCTGGTTATTATTTAGGCAGTCAATTATACATGTCTGATTATTGGCAAGGAACATATTGGTCATCGGATGGCCATCACAGTTTTACTAATTATGCCTGTTTCTTCAATTTTACAAGTACAGAAATCTCTATAATGTCCGCCAACAATACTCGTAATTATGGTCACATGGTCAAGGCATTCGAGTAGTCTCGTTTCCGCATCAGAGTTCAATTACGGATGAAAGAAAAATAATGCTTTCGAGGCATCAGAAGTATAGGGCATTCCTCCCCCCTTGGATGCACCGCCACCCGATGCGGCATCGTTTCCACCCGTCGTGTATGTTCCAAACATGCGGGCCGGCGCCCGTTTCCCAATATTGGGAAAGCGCAAAAAGGAGAAAAAACGGCCGTCCCAGTACTGGGAAAGCATAAAAAAGGAAAAAACAGCGTTTCCCAACATTGGGAAAGCACAAAACGAAGAAAAAACGGCCGTCCCAGTACTGGGAAAGCATAAAAAGGAGAAAAACAGCGTTTCCCAACCGTGGGAACACAAAAAACATCGCATTAATCTCAAATTCAAAACAAGATGGAAACCAAAAAAATCTATCTGCACCAGCTCCACAACATGGAGCACTACCAGTTTGCCGACCGCGTGCTCACGCTCTGCAAGGAGGCGAAGACCGAGAAGCTCACCGCCGTGCTCGGGCCCCTCGAGGCTGCCGTGGCCGCCGAGGACAAGGCCCTCAACCAGCCCCGAACGGAGCCCAACACGCAGAAGATGCGCGAGGCCGACGAGCGGCGCGACAGGTCGTACCAAGCCCTGCGCCTCGCCGTGGCCCTGCACCTGCACAGCACGGACGCGGCCACGCAGGCCGCCGCCGAGGCCGTGAACCGCGTGATGGAGGCCTACCCCAACGTCACGGCATCGAACTACGACAAGGAGACGGGGCTCATCCGCAACCTCGTGGCCGACCTGGGCACGGACGACATGGCACAGCACGTGACGAAGATCGACGCCGACCTGTACGTGAACCGGCTGGAGATGGACAACACGGTGTTCGACAAGCTCTTCCACGCGCAGCTCAAGACGGGCGTGACGGCCGGCGCATTCGACGTGAAGCAGCTGCGGGCCGCGACGGACCGTGCGCTGTCGGCCGTGCTGCGCCGCGTCGAGGCGCTGGACGAGCTGGAGCCCTCGGCACCCATCGCCTCGCTCATCACGCAGTACAACAACTTAGTGGACAACCGCCGCACACTCTTGGCCCACCGCGCGGGCACGTCGCAGACAGCACGCGACCGCCGCCGGGCTGAGCACGAGGCGCATCTGCGGCCGGGTTTCGCCGCGCTGGAGCAGCAGCTGGGGCTTGCGGCCGGCAGCCTGTCGTTCACGGGCAAGACGGAGGGGACGGGGGCGAAGCGGCACTACGAGCTCGTCGTGGCGGGCCAGACCACGCCCGACGGCCAGCCCAAGACCATCTGGGTGGGGCAGAACAAGAACGGCTCCCTCTTTGTGTACGAGAAAGTGGAGGGGTGAACCGCGTCGGGTTCAAAAGACAACGGCATTTCACATGGGTTCAAAAGGCAACGACATGTCGCATAGGTTCAAAAGACAACAACGTGTCGCATGGGTTCAAAAGACAACGACCAACAACCATAAACAACGCTACGCCACGGTATAAATGTTGTTATCCGTTGTTCCCAGTTGTCTTTGCCAACATGAACGGACACGCACGGGGGCAAGAACATTGCACACCGCATCGCGTTCAAAAGACAACGACCAACAACCATAAACAACGCTACGCCACGGTATAAATGTTGTTATCTGTTGTTCCCAGTTGTCTTTGCCAACATGAACGGACACGCACGGGGGCAAGAACATTGCACACCGCATCGCGTTCAAAAGACAACGACAAACAACAACAAACAACGCTGCGCCACGGCATAAATGTTGTTATCCGTTGTTCCCAGTTGTCTTTGCCAACATGAACGGACACGCACGGGGGCAAGAACATTGCACACCGCATCGCGTTCAAAAGACAACGACAAACAACAACAAACAACGCTGCGCCACGGCATAAATGTTGTTATCCGTTGTTCCCAGTTGTCTTTAACCCACCGATTGACAGTTGTATGAACGGACACACACGGGGGGCATCCATCCCTTTACACAGACAAGGTAACTACAATACACCTCTATATTGTGTTTTTATAATATCTCTTTTTGTGCGGGCTGTGTCGTGAGACACGGCCCGCGATTCTGTTTTAGGCATGCGGGCGGCCGCGCATCGCGTCGTGTGTTCCAAACGGCGGGCTTAAATACCACAAACATGGTAGCCGATATGCCCTGTTTGTGCGATTGCGGCGCATGGGTTTTTGCCGTAACTTTGCAGCAGAGAATCAGAACGATGCAAACAGCTTTTGCAATTCAAAATTCATAATTCAAAATTAGACGGAGGATAAGATTTTATGGCAAAGATTTTCAAGCGTATTACAGATTTAGTGGGCCGCACACCGCTCGTGGAGCTGGCCAAGTATTCGGCTTTGCGGGGTGCCGGCACCCCTGTTGTGGCCAAGGTGGAGTCGTTCAATCCCGGTGGCAGCGTGAAAGACCGCATCGCCCTGGCCATGATCGAGGCCGCCGAAGCCCAGGGGTTGCTCAAGCCCGGAGCCACCATCATCGAGCCCACGAGCGGCAACACCGGCGTGGGGCTGGCCCTGGTCTCGGCCGTCAAGGGCTACAAGCTCATCCTGACCATGCCCGAGACTATGAGCATGGAGCGGCGCAACCTGGTGAAAGCCTATGGAGCCCAGGTGAAACTCACCAGCGGAGCGGCCGGCATGGGCGGTGCCATCAAGGCCGCCGAGGAGCTGCGCGACTCCATTCCAGGCTCGATAATCCTGGGGCAGTTCGTGAATCAGGCTAACCCGCAGCGGCACTACGACACCACGGGGCTGGAAATCTGGGAAGACACCGACGGGCAGGTAGACATCTTCGTGGCCGGCGTGGGCACGGGCGGAACGGTGTCGGGCATTGGCCGGAGACTCAAGGAGAAGAACCCCGGGGTGAAGATTGTGGCTGTGGAGCCCAGCGCATCGCCCGTGTTGAGCGGCGGCACCGCCGGCCCGCACAAGATTCAGGGCATCGGTGCAGGCTTTGTTCCCGCTACTTATGACGCTTCCGTGGTGGACGAGGTGGTGCGCGTGGACAACGACGATGCCATTCTGGCCGGTCGCCAACTGGCCCAACAGGAGGGTCTGCTCGTGGGCATCTCGTCGGGGGCGGCCGCCTTTGCCGCCACCGAGCTGGCCCGCCGCCCTGAGAATGCGGGCAAGCGCATCGTGGTGTTGCTGCCCGACACGGGCGAACGCTACCTCTCCACCGTGCTCTACGCCTTTGACGAGTATCCGCTTTAAGGCGTAGGAACAGTGCCGCAGACGGGAGCGTTTCAGAACAATAACCACGATTTATATGCAGGGATACACCTCGTGTGTGTCCCTGCATGCCGTTTTACATTCGGGCATACAGGGCGTATGTCCCTACAATTTGGCAATAGTTCAGCATTTTGACACGCCCTTATCTTGTTGTTGATGCGGTGGTAGACATACCGAAACTTTCGTTTCGCTGCAAATTTTTGGGGAGATTTTTGGCTATTGCCCATTGTTTTTTGACACCTTTTCAGTATTTTTGTCCCCATCAAATCGAGGCTCGGCTTGAGTCCTACCGGCTTGACCGTCTTTATCAATCCCAAACCGCATGCAGATCAGCAAATACTTGGTGGCCAATTCTCACGACAGTCTGTGGGGGCTTACGGTCTCTACCGTGGGCTACGAGGAGATTTTGCCCGGTGAAGAATACCCCACCCACGGCCATGCCGACGGCTACTACTTCAACCTCGACAAGGGACGCATCCTGAACGAATACCAGTTGCTCTACATCATTGAGGGCGAGGGCGTGTTCCATTCGGCCCGCGTGGCCGAAGCCCGGCTCAAGGCCGGCGACCTGTTCCTGCTCTTCCCGCAGGAGTGGCACAGCTATCATCCCGAGCCGGCCACGGGGTGGAAGAGCTACTGGATTGGGTTCAAGGGGCAGAATGTGGACAGCCGTGTGCGGGCCGGATTCCTCGCGCCCGACAAGCCTGTCTACCATGTGGGCTTCTCAAGCCGCCTTGACGAGCTCTACCGCTTTGCCTACCAGACGGCCCTCGACGAGAGCGCTTACGTGCAACAGACGCTGGCAGGCGTGGTGAACCTGCTCATCGGACTGATGTATTCGCTGGAACGCAACAACGAATTGAACAGCAACCACAAGCACGTGGACATGGTGAACCATGCCCGCCGACGCATCCGTGAGTCGCTGGAGGCCGACCTCACCATCCAGCAGATAGCCAAGGAGATGAACGTGAGCTACAGCAATTTCCGCAAGCTCTTCAAGGAATTTACCGGCGTCTCCCCGGCCCTCTACCAGCAAGACCTGCGTCTGCAGCGGGCCAAGGAGCTGCTGACCACCACCGATCTCAGCATCAAGCAGATTGCCTATCAGTTGCGTTTCGAGTCGCCCGACTATTTCTCGTCCAAGTTCAAGATAAAGACCGGCATGAAGCCCAGCGACTTTCGGGAGCAGACCCGGTAGGGGAGTCCCTGCGGGAAAAACGAAACGACGCCGCCACAAATCCGTAGCATCGGATCTGTGACGGCGTCGCGGTTTTTTCCTGACGGCGTAAAGGCGCGGCGATTACGCCGCAACCGCCGTGCGATGACGGTGCAATCGCAGGGCCTTTACGGTGCAATCGCAGGGCCGTTGCGGCGGCATCAAATCGGAGTGGTGAGGACAAACGTGCGCAACCCCCAGTAGCTCAGGATGCCGAGAGCGTAGCCCACGAAAGCAATCAAGCTGATGTGACGCATGTACCAGCCGAAAGTGATCTTCTCCAGACCCATTACCACCACGCCGGCGGCCGAGCCGATGATGAGCATCGAGCCGCCCACGCCGGCACAGTAGGCCAGCAGTTGCCAGAAGATGCCGTCCACGGCCATGTCGCCTGTGGCGGTCACGGGATACATGCCCATGCAGCCAGCCACCAGCGGCACGTTGTCGACGATGCTCGACAGCACGCCGATGATGCCCGTCACGGCATAGTGGTTGCCGTCGAAAGCGGTGTTGAGGCCCTGGCCCAGGGCCGTGAGCACGCCCACTTCTTCGAGACAGGCCACGGCCATGAGGATGCCGAGGAAGAAGAGAATGGTGCTCATGTCGATGTTGTGCAGCAGGTTGGAGACGCGCTTGCCCGTGCCCTCACGGTCGGCCCCGCAGTGCAGGTTGCGGTAGAACAGCTCTGTCGTGGTCCACAGAATGCCCAGCACGAGCAGGATGCCCACGAAAGGAGGCAGCCCTGTAACGGCCTTGAACACCGGCACGAGCACCAATCCGCCCACGCCGACGAGGAACACCGCCTTGCGCTGGCGGCTCGAAAAGTCGAGCACCTCGTAGTCGCTCTTCATCGGCATGTCGCCGGCGGTCTCCAGTTCGCCCCGCAGCGAGTATTGCAGGATGAGGGCGGGCACCACCATCGACACCAGCGAGGGAACGAGAATCTCCGTGATGACGCCGGCCGCCGTGATAACGCCCTTGTTCCAAAGCATGATGGTGGTGACGTCGCCAATGGGCGAAAAGGCCCCGCCCGAGTTGGCCGCGATGATGACCAGCGAGGCATAAACGATGCGGTCCTTGTGGTCGTGGACCAGCTTGCGCAGTATCATAATCATCACAATGCTTGTGGTGAGGTTGTCGAGAATGGCCGAGAGGATGAACGTCATAAAGGCTATTCGCCACAACAGCGTGCGTTTACTGCGCGTGCTCATGGCGGTGCGCACCCAGTTGAAACCGCCGTTTTGATCGACGATTTCCACGATGGTCATGGCCCCCATGAGGAAGAAGAGGGTGGTGGAAGTGCTTCCCAGATGGTGCTCGATGGCGTCGCTCACCTCGCTGAGCAGCGCGGGGCCGGTGGCTCCAGGGATATAACTGCCGGGCGACACCATGAAGAGCGTCCAGCATGCGGCAAACATCAGCAAGGCCACGGCGGCCTTGTTCACTTTGGTCATGCTCTCAAGGGCGATGAAAAGATAGCCCACGCAGAAAGCGACGACGATGGCAATGGTTAAGGTTGACATGCTTTTGATACGTTAAGAAATGGGGAATGGCGGGCCCGCGGCCGGCATGAGGCCGCCCCGGCACCGTGGCTGCAAAGTTACGCAAAATCTCAAAACCTTGGGCTCAAAAATCAAATTATTATGGCAGCCCCTTGGAAAATCGTCTAATTTTGCCGCGACGATAAGACAAATCCCTAACCCCTCATCCTAACAGCAACTCTCTATGGAAAATCGAAAATACTATTTTGCCGTAGACCTCGGGGCCACAAGCGGCCGCACCATCATCGGCACACTGGCCGGCGGACGGCTCGAACTGCAGGAGCTTACGCGCTTCGACAACGTGCTCATCGAGGTCGGAGGCCATGTCTACTGGGACATTTTCGCCCTCTATCACGAGGTTGTCAAGGGGCTGCGGCTGGCTGCCGAACGTTGCATTCCCCTGAGCAGCATCGGCATCGACACCTGGGGCTGCGACTTCGTATGCGTGGGCGACGACGGCCAGATACTGCGCAACCCGCTGGCTTACCGCGACCCCCACACGGCGGCGGCGATGGAAACCTATTTCAGCGAGGCCGTGGACAAGGCCACGGTCTACGCCAAGACGGGCATCCAGTTCATGAATTTCAACTCGCTGTTCCAGCTCTATCAGATGCAGCGCGACGGCAACACCGCCCTGCGCCACGCCTCGAAGGTGCTCTTTATCCCCGATGCCCTGAGCTATATGCTCACGGGACGGGCCGTGTGCGAGTACACGGTGGCCTCCACTTCGCAGCTGCTCAACCCCCTGACGGCCGACCTCGACGAGGAGCTGGTGGCCAGCCTGGGGATGCGGCGCGACCAGTTCGGGTCCATGACGACCCCCGCCACGGTGATTGGCGGGCTCACGCCCGAGGTGCAGCGCACCACGGGACTCGGGCCCGTGCCTGTGGTGGCCGTGGCCGGTCACGATACGGCCAGTGCCGTGGCGGCCGTGCCGGCGGCCGACGAGCAGTTTGCCTACCTCAGCTCGGGCACGTGGAGTCTCATGGGCATCGAGACGCGCCGGGCCGTCATCAACGGGCAGAGCTTCGAGCGCAACTTCACCAATGAGGGTGGCATTGAGGGCACCACGCGCTTCCTGAAGAACATCTGCGGCATGTGGATCTACGAGCGTTGCCGGCAAGAGTGGCCCGAAGAGAAGGCCCGCGGCCATGCCGCGCTGCAGCGTGAGTCGATGGATTGTGAGTCTTTCCGCAGCCTCATCAATCCCGACGACGCCTGTTTTGCCAATCCGCCGTCGATGGTTGCCGCCATTGACGACTATTGCCGGCGCACCGGTCAGCCCGTGCCGCGCACGCCGGCCGAGTACTGTCGCTGCATCTTCGAGTCGCTGGCCCTGCGCTACCGCCAGGTGTTCACGTGGCTGCGGGAGTTTGCCGACTTCGACATCCGCGTGCTCCACATCATCGGCGGCGGCTCGCTCAATGCCTATCTCGACCAGTTCACGGCCAACTCGTGCGGTGTCGTCGTGCTGGCCGGACCCCAGGAAGGCACGGCCATTGGCAACGTCATGCTTCAGGCCAAGGCCGCCGGCGACGTGGCCGACGTGTGGGACATGCGCCGCATCATCGCCCGGTCGGTGGAGCTGAAACGCTTCGAGCCCCAGGACAAGGCCGTGTGGGACGAGGCCTACGCCCGCTGGACAGACCTCACCAAGTAGGCCGCCGCACTGCCGGCACCCCCGTTTTCCGCAATATTCATCATTAAAAAATACAATCGCAACATGAAATCAGAACTCATTGAAAAGAACTATGCGCTGGCCAAAGAGCGCTATGCTGCCCTCGGAGTAGACACCGACAAGGCACTGGAAACCCTCGAAAAGACCCCCATCTCCCTGCACTGCTGGCAGGCCGACGACGTGGTGGGCTTTGAACGCAATGAAGCTGCCTCGGGCGGCATCCAGACTACGGGCAACTATCCCGGCAAGGCCCGCAACATTGACGAGCTGCGTCAGGACATCGACAAGGTGACCTCGATGCTCGCCGGCTCGTTCCGACTGAACCTGCACGAGACTTACGGCGACTTCGGCGGACGGTTTGTCGACCGCGACCAGGTGGAGGCCAAGCACTTTGAGAGCTGGATGCAGTGGGCCAAGGAGCACAATTTGAAGCTCGACTTCAACTCCACCTCGTTCTCGCATCCCAAGAGCGGCAGCCTCACGCTCTCGAATCCGGACAAGGAAATCCGCGAATTCTGGATCGATCATACCAAGCGTTGCCGCCGCATTGCCGATGCCATGGGCAAGTATCAGGCCGATCCTTGCATCATGAATATCTGGGTGCACGACGGCTCCAAGGACTATACCGTGGAGAAATTCCGCTATCGTCAGATTCTGAAAGAGAGCTTGGACGAGATCCTTGCCGAGCAGCTGCCCGACATGAAATCCTGTCTGGAAGCCAAGCTCTTTGGCATCGGGCTGGAGGCCTACACCGTGGGCTCGCACGATTTCTACGCCGGATACTGCGCCAAGAACAACGTGATCTACACGCTCGACACCGGCCACTACGAGCCGACGGAGAATGTGAGCGACGCCGTTTCGTCGCTGCTGCTCTTCGTTCCCGAGCTCATGCTCCACGTGTCGCGGCCCATGCACTGGGATTCCGACCACGTGACGCTCTTCGACGACAACACGCGCAACCTCTTTGCAGAGCTTGTACGTGCCGGCCAATTGCACCGCGCCCACATCGGTCTGGACTATTTTGATGCCTCCATCGACCGTATAGGGGCCTATATTATAGGTACGCGCGCCACGCAGAAGAGCCTGCTTCAGGCTTTCCTGGAGCCGCTCGAGCTGCTGCGAAAGTACGAGGACGAGGACAAGCTCTTCCAGCGTCTGGCCCTGCTCGAAGAGGCAAAGACCCTGCCCATGGGCGCCGTCTACGACTACTACAACTATACGCACAATGTGCCTGTTGCCGAAGACTTCATCGCCGACATCGAGAAGTACGAGCAGGAGGTGACGTTCAAGAGAAAATAATAAGGTAGGCCCCTTGTCCCGGCAGACTGCCGCGGGCGGGGGCTTTTGCTGTTATGGACATCATCATCGGATTACTCATCATTGCTGTCGGCGCCTTCTGCCAGTCGAGTTGCTACGTCCCCATCAACAAGATCAAGGGTTGGAGTTGGGAGAGCTACTGGGTGGTACAAGGCGTTTTTGCGTGGCTGGTGCTGCCGTGCCTCGGCGCGCAGCTGGCCGTTCCGGCGGGCCACAGCCTGCTGGAACTCTGGGCCGGTGCGCCCGCGTTCAGTCTCTGGATGACCGTGCTCTTCGGAGTGCTCTGGGGCGTGGGCGGCCTTACGTTCGGTCTCTCCATGCGCTATCTGGGTGTGGCCCTCGGGCAGTCCATCGCGCTGGGCACTTGCGCCGGGCTGGGCACCGTCATGGGGCCCGTGTTGCTCAATGTGTTCTTCCCCGAACTCGACGCGCTCAGTGCCCTCACCACGGCCGTGATTCTCGGCGTGGTGGTTACGCTCGTCGGCATTGCCATCATTGGAGTGGCCGGCTCCATGAAGGCCAGCTCGCTCAGCGAGGAGGAGAAACGGGCGGCTGTCAAGGACTTCAACTTTCCCAAGGGCCTGGCCATTGCGTTGCTGGCCGGCTTCATGAGCGGCTGTTTCAACGTGGGACTCGAGTTTGGCAAGGACATCAACTTCGGCGAACTCACGCCCGCCATGTACAAAACACTGCCTGCCACGGCCCTCGTGACGCTGGGCGGCTTTGTCACCAACGCCGTCTACTGCTTCTGGCAGAACCAGAAAAACCACACCTGGGCCGACTACACCCGGCGCGACGTGTGGGGCAACAACCTGCTGTTCTGCCTGTTGGCCGGTGCGTTGTGGTACAGTCAGTTCTTCGGTCTCTCGTTGGGCAAGGGCTTTCTCACGGGTTCGCCCACGCTCATGACGCTCTCGTTCTGCATCCTCATGGCCCTCAACGTGGTGTTTTCCAACGTGTGGGGCATCATCCTCAAGGAGTGGAAGGGCTGCTCGCGCAGTACCATCGCCGTGCTCGTCGTGGGCATTGCGGTGCTCATCCTTTCCTCGTTCTTGCCGCAGTTCCTCGGATAGCCATCCGGCTGCGGTCGTCATCATCCGGGCATGTTGTGCCGATTGGCGCTGCCCGGATGTTTCCGATACATGCGAAATACGTATGTTTTTCGGAATTTAAAGCTTAAATACTCATCATTAAAAACCTCTACAATGAAACAATCTCAAGGAAACAGGTCTAAAAACCACTTGTCGCGGCTGCTGTTCACGACATCTTTCCTGCTCTGCACCTCCATGGCTGTCGCCCAAAATCGGGTGACAGGAACCGTGGTCGACTCCAATGGCGAGCCCGTCATTGGGGCCAGCGTCATCATTCAAGGCACTTCACAAGGCACGGTGACCGACCTCGACGGCCACTTTTCCATCGCCGGAGTGAAAGATGGACAGACAATAACCGTGTCGTATGTGGGCTTCGAGAGCCGGTCGGTAACGGCTCGCGGCACAGCCCCTTTGGCCATAACGCTGACCGAAGACAAGCTGAATCTGGACGAAGTAGTGGTCATAGGCTACGGCTCAGTAAAGAAACGCAACCTGACATCGGCGGTTGCAAAGATGGACAATAAGGGCATTCAGGACAGGCCGCTGGCTCGTGCCGAGCAGGCCTTGCAGGGGCAGCTGGCCGGCGTGACCGTGCGAACGGTGAGTGGTGAGCCGGGTGCCGACCAGCAGATTCGCGTGCGCGGGGCTGCTTCTGTCAATGCCAGCAGCGACCCGCTTTACGTTGTTGACGGTGTGCCGCAGAACACAATCAGCAACCTTAACCCCAATGACATCCAAAGTATAGAGGTGCTCAAGGATGCCGCTTCGGCAGCCATCTATGGAAGTCGAGGCAGCAATGGCGTGGTCATTGTGACCACCAAGCGTGGCAAAAACGGCAAGCCTACAGTGACATTCAATGCCAGTGTGGGCTTTCAGTCCCCGGAAAAGAAGCTCGACATCATGTCGGCCCAGGAGTGGATGCAGTTCAAAATGCGATGGAACGACCAGTACTACCTGAACACTGCGGCCAGTCGCGGGGTGACCAATGCCAGTATTACCGATGACAATGCCACGCGTATGGCCAACATTGGCGGCTCTATGTCGAAACCCAACTACATGGTTGTACTCGACAACCGCTGGTTCCAGTATCTTGATCCCTCGGTTGCCGCAGCCCACGGCTACACGGTGACAGGCAACGAAGGCAGCTTGGCACTGCTGGATTGGCAGGATCGCTGTTTCCGCAATGCCATGATTCAGAACTACGATGTCTCCGTCTCCGGCGGCACTGACGCGCTGTCTTACATGGTCTCCGGCGGCTATATGCGGCAGGATGGCCTTGTGGTGGGCACAGACTATCAGCGTGTCAACCTGCGAGCCAACGTGGAAAGCAAAATCAACAAATACCTTACCATCGGCCTGAATCTGGCCCCCACCTACATCATTGTCAACGGATCGGGGCTGGCCAATGGCAAGGACGCCATGGTTCATCACATTGTTTCGGCCACGCCCGTGGCTGAACCCGATGCCGGCTATTATACCAACCGGCAGCCTTATTTGAAGTATGACTGGGCCGGAACGCCCTCGCCGCTGGCCACGCTGGAGCAGAACATCAACCGTAGCAACCGTGCACGTCTGGTGGCCAATGCTTTCATGCGCATTACTCCTATCGAAGATCTCAAGATCGAATTCTCGGGAGCGGCCAACTATTACGACGTGGACGGTCGGTCGTACAATTTCACCAGTGCCAGCGCTAACTGGACATCGGGCGAGGGATCGCAGTCGAGCGGCGGACATTCCACCTCTCGCGTGTGGTCCACTCTGGTACAGGCATTGGCTAATTACGACCATGACTTCGGCAAACACAACCTTAGTTTGATGGCCGGAGCCTCGCGCGAGAACAGCAATGTGGGCTTCAGCACCAACCAAACCTACAAGGCTCCTTTTGCCAATGATGCCATTACGGGCTCGTTCAACGGGAGTATTGTCACGCCAAACGCCAATACCGTGACCGAGTCTACCCCCAACAATCTGGTGTCGGTCTTCGGCCGCGCCTCCTATAACTACGCCGAACGTTATCTGTTGTCTGCCTCGTTGCGCTACGACGGCGGGTCTGTTTTTGGCGGTGACAACAAGTGGGGCGTGTTCCCTGCACTGAGTGCCGGCTGGCTTGTGAGCGAAGAAAAGTTCTGGAAAAACTGGAAACCCAGTTGGTGGAACACGTTCAAGCTGCGCGCTTCCTATGGTGTGACAGGCAACAACAACATCTCCAACACGGCCGCCTATGCCACACTGACAGCCGTTGCCTATGCCGGGGCGGCGGGGTTTAACGCCAATTCGCTGGGCAATGCCGACCTGGGATGGGAGAAGACCCACTCTACCGATGTGGCTTTCGACTTTGGTTTCCTCGACAACCGGCTGCAAGTGTCGCTCGACTGGTACACCAAACGCACCAAGGATTTGCTCTATCAGGTGCCCGTGGCCGGGGCTTCCGGCTTCACTTCCATCTGGGGCAACCTGGGCGAAATCAAGAATCGGGGTCTTGACGTAGAGCTCACCTCGCACAATATGACGGGCAAATTCAAGTGGGACACCTCTTTCAACGTATCATACAACACCAACGAGGTGGTGTCTCTCGGTACCGACAACACTCCCATCTACTCGGGATTCAACGGCACGGGTGACGGAGCCAACGCCTCAAATATCCTTGCCGTGGGCCATCCTGTCAACGCATTCTACATGTATGAGGCTGTGGGCGTGTGGAAATCACAGGCCGAACTCGATGCCTATGCCCAGGAATGCGGCGTGAAGAGAGTGACTTTCCAAGGCAAAGCCAACAAGCCCGGCGACATCCGCTACCGCGATGTGAACCACGACGGCAACATTACGCTCGACGATGACAGGGTATATCTGGGCCAGCCCACTCCCAAATGGACTTTCGGCATGACCAACACCTTCCAATGGAAAGGCTTCGATGCTTCCATGCTCATTACGGCCCAGCTGGGCGGAAAGATACTTGGCACGCTGGGTAGAGCCATCGACCGTCCGTCGATGGGCGCCCAAGGCAACGTGATGGACTGCTGGAACACGGCTTGGTGGAGCGAGAACGAGACGGGCGACGGCACCACGCCCTACATCTTCAGCAGTACTACGGGCGGACAAGTTGACTCTCGTTGGCTCTGGAGCTCCAACTATTTGAGCCTGAAGAACCTCACCATTGGCTATACTCTTCCTGTGAAGAGCAAGATTCTGCAGCGTGCCCGCATCTACGCGTCGTGCGAGAACCTGTTGCGATTTGATGATTACTACTCCGGCTTTTCTCCCGAAATTGCCAACGGCAAGTCGGGCGTGCCTGGTGGAGCATCGGCTCTGGGCATCGACTATGGCGGCTACCCCACGGCCCGGGTCTACACGCTGGGAGTTAATATCACGTTCTAACCAAATAGCTTTACATCATGAAACTAAGAAATATTCTATATTCCGGAGCCTTGCTCCTTGCCTTATCCTCGTGCAGTGACTTCTTGGAGCAGCCTCCCAAAAACCTCCTGTCGGCCGACGGTTTCTACCAGACGGCCGCCCAGGCCAACCAGGGAGTGCTGGGCATTTATGCCGACTTGCGCTACTTGGTGGAGCATGAGTATCATGAAATGTCGGAATACCGGTCGGACAATGTATGGTCCAACCCCACGCCCAACGGCCAGCGCGACTGCTCAGACATCAGCAATTTCCGGGCCGGCTCCGAGTTGGGCACCTTTGAAAGTGCCTGGGACGCCTGGTACAAGGTGATATTTGATGCCAACACGGCCATAGCCAAGCTCGGCAAAGCCAAGTTCAACAATGCCACGGTACAGGCCCAGCTGCTGAACGAGGCCCACTTCTTGCGGGGCTGGGCCTATTTCGAGCTGGTGCGTTTGTTCGGCAATGTGCCTGTGGTGCTCGAGCCATCGTCGCCCTCTGCGGTGAATGCCATAGCCCAGACCGACGGCAGAACCATCCTCGACAAGGTGGTGATACCCGAACTCAAGTACGGTCTCGACCTGCCGGACAAAGGCAACGTGACCGACGGTGCAGGGACCAAGGTGCCCGCGCAGGGGCGTGCCGACAAGACGGCCGCCGCCGCCATGCTGGCCCGTGTCTACATGACGCTGGCCGGAAATCCCTACAATGATGCCACGGCTACGGCCTCGGCCAAGACCTATTTGCAGCAGGTACTGGCCAATAAGGCACGTTACTGGGCACCCACCATTGCCGAATGGCGCAAGCAGTTCACCCCCGACGGCAACAATCTCTACTCGGTCTTTGCCATCCAGTACCGTGTCGGGGGCACGGGTAATCCCGGCATCTTCAGCATGGTGAAGTCGCTGCCGCCCTCCTATACCAACGGTGTGGGCGTGCGCCTTTTTGGCTACGACAACTTCGTGGAGAAGACGCTGCGCTTCGAGTTCAACCGTGTGTATTCCACGGGCAACAAAGATTTGCGGGGCGAGGGCTGGTCGCTGCTCGACGGTTATCCTGCCGAGGGCAACACCGTGGCCTATTCCAACGCCAAGGAACTGCTGACCGTGGACGGCGAGTCGGATTCTGTTTACGTGGAGAGCATCATCTACAAGCCCATCCCCTCCAAGCCCAAGCTGGACGCCCTGGGGCTCTCGATGAACTACAGCACGCTGAAAGACTACAACGACTGGCCCGTGAACTATGCCGTCATCCGCATAGAAGACATGATGTTGCTCCAGGCTGAAATACTCGTCGATGAGGGCAAGACGGCCGAAGCACTGGCCATTGTCAACGAGATTCGCAGTCGGGCCGGCATCGACCCCGTGGCCACCGACGTGGATGCAGCCACGGCCCGGAAATATGTGCGGCGCGAGCGGCGACTGGAACTCTTCGGCGAGGGTGTGCGATGGTTCGACCAAGTGCGCTACGGCACGTGGAAACAAGACATCATCGACATGTTCGCCCGCTACGGAAATCCCGAGGGGGCGAGTGCCTCCAACGTGGCCGACGGCCGCTATCTCTATCCCATTCCGGCCAATCAGATGAACATTACTCCCGGCTTGTACAAGCAGAACGCCGGGTATTGACCCCTTGTCTGCGGAGGCTCATTGCGGCCTTCGCAGACGTCCCATGCGGGACGGGCGTGCCAAAACACCGGCAAATGGTTGCCAAGACGTAGGGACATGCGTCCTGTATGTCAGAAAACTGAGCGATATGGGTGGACACACACGGGTTGTGTCCCTACAATTCCGGGGTGTTGGATAAGGTCGCCGGCGACGTGGACGACGTGTGTTTCACGGAATTTAAAGCTTAAATACTCATCATTAAAAACCTCTACAATGAAACAATCTCAAGGAAACAGGTCTAAAAACCACTTGTCGCGGCTACTGTTCACGACATCTTTCCTGCTCTGCACCTCCATGGCTGTCGCCCAAAATCGGGTGACAGGAACCGTGGTCGACTCCAATGGCGAACCCGTCATCGGGGCCAGCGTCATCATTCAAGGCACTTCACAAGGCACGGTGACCGACCTCGACGGCCACTTTTCCATACCTACCGTGCCCGCCAAAGCCACGATTGTGGTCTCGTATGTAGGCATGAAGACGCAGAGCGTCGGTGTCGACGGCCGCAGAGAAGTCAATGTTAAACTGATGGATGATTCCGAGACGCTGGACGAACTTGTTGTCGTGGGCTATGGCCAAATGCGCAAATCGGATCTCACGGGGGCCATGAGCCGTATTAATGCCAAGACCATCGAGGAGCGTCCGGTGCAGAATGCACTCCAAGCCATGCAGGGCAAGACTGCTGGCGTGGACATTACTACCAACAATCGACCGGGTGAACTCGGCGACATCCGCGTGCGAGGCAACCGCTCGCTGCTGGCCGACAACACGCCGCTCTACGTTGTTGACGGCATCCCTCTGACGGCAGGGTCGATGGCTGACCTCAATCCCAGCGACATAGAAAGCATAGAAGTGCTCAAGGACGCTTCGTCGACGGCAATCTATGGCAGCCGTGGTGCCAATGGCGTTATCCTAATAACGTCCAAGAAAGGCCAGAGCGGACGAGTGAGTATTAACTATGATGGCAGCTACATTTGGAACTCCTTGCACTCCACTACCGACTATATGAAGGCCGGACAACTGCTTGATTATACCCGTCAGGCCGCCATCACCGGGGGCACTTACAATGGTGCTTACGGCACGGCGCCCGACCCCGACCGCGACCGTGCCATCACAGGCATGGGCTCGGAAGACTGGACTCGGCGCGTCATGGCCACGGCCTATGCCTACAATGCAGACGGAACGCTGCAGATGCGGGCGGCTACGGCCGAGGAGATGGCGGCGGGATATGCCGCCCAAGTGCCGGTCTACGATTCGTCGCGCATGTTCAGTCAGGATTGGGGTAAGCTTGTGACACGTACCGGATTTACCCACAACCACCAAGTGAGTCTGTCTGCAGGAACGGACAAGAGCAAGCTCTACATGAGTATGGGCTATCTAAATCAGGATGTTCCACTCAAGGATCAAGACTACAAACGCTACACGGTGAACCTGAATGGCGAGATTAAACCGCTCGATTTCCTGACCGTAGGCATCGGTTTGAACGGGTCGCACTCCATCAAGAACTATGGCATTGTGAGCAACTTCGACAATTCTGTGGCCAAGGATTCCTACGGTCTGGCCATGGGAATCATGCCTTGGGTGCCGGCGTTCAACGAGGACGGCAGCTACCTTGTGGGCACCACCAACGGCCAGGCAGGCCACAACATAGCCAGCGATGTGGCTCATTCAACCAACGAGTACCGTTACTATGGCCTTAACCTGAGCTCTTATTTCGAGGTGGGTTTCGGCAAAATCTGGGCCCCGTTGGACGGTCTTCGCTGGCGCACGAACTTCGGTTCGCAGTTCCGCCAGTCGCGTTATGGCAGCTACTATGACGAGGAATGGTCCAATGTCTACGGCTTCGATTCTACCGAGCCAAAGGTGGGATACAACAACCAGAGCACCAACATGAGCTGGACTTTAGAAAATCTTCTTTACTACGACAAGGACTTTTCCAAGATACACCACTTGGGTGTGACGCTGATGCAGAGTGCTGAAAAGTATCGCACGGAGGGCATCAACATCCGCGCCTACGAGATTGTCTACCCCACATCCATGTGGTACGACCTGGGCAACTCCAACAAAGACAAGGTGAGCTACGGCACCAACTACAGCAATTGGACGCGTGCTTCGTGGATGGCCCGTGTGAACTACAGCCTCATGGACCGCTACCTGCTCACACTGACAGGCCGTTACGACGGTGCCAGCGTGCTGGCCGAGGGCCACAAATGGGACTTCTTTCCGTCGGCTGCACTGGCTTGGAAGATCAACGAGGAGAGTTTCCTGAAAGGGGTAAAATGGATAGACCAGTTGAAAATACGCCTGGGTTACGGTGTGACGGGCAACTCTTCCGTATCGCCTTATTCGACTGCTGGAAGCGTGACCTCCACTTACGCCAAGATTCCTTTCGGCTATGGCGGGTCGGTGAGCAACACCAATGGTGCCAAGCCCGACGTGATGCCCAACTATGTGCTGGGCTGGGAGAAGACGGCTTCGACCAATGTCGGCATTGACTTCAGCTTCCTGAACAGCCGCATCTACGGAAGTCTGGAATACTATGTAGCCAATACATCCGACGTGATTATGAACCGCACGATACCCGTCATCACGGGCTACGCCCAGATTCGCTCCAACATTGGCAAGACACAGAACCGCGGTTTTGAAGCCACGCTCAATGCCGTTCCGGTGAAATCGAAGCAATTTAGTTGGGAGACTTCCGTATCGTTCACCACCAACAAGGAGAAGATCGTGGAACTCTCGAACGGCAAAGTGGACGAGCCGGGCAACACTTGGTTCATCAAAAGCCCTCTCAACGTGTACTATGATTACCGGCTTGACCGTCTGTGGCAGGACACCGACGAAGACCGAATGATGATGGCAGCCTACAACTCGAAGAAGCTGACGTTCCTCCCCGGCCAGTACAAGATAGCGGATCAACCCATGGTTCTGGTCGATGCAGGCACGCCGGGCGCCACGAAATTTACCTATGAGGGCAAGGACTACTACTTTGCCGACAACGGTTTTGGCAAGTTCGACAACGACGACAAGGTGGTCTATCAGAAGAGTCCCAAATGGAGTTTCGGTTGGACCAACACCTTTACCTACCGCGATCTCTCGCTGAGCATCTTTGCTTACGGCCGTTTTGGCAACACCTACTACGGTCTGGCACAGACCATAGGCCGCCGGGTGGAGCACGACACCTGGAGTCCCACGAACACTGGAGCCAAATTTGCCCAGCCCACCACGGCCACGCGCACCACCACCTACGACTATGTGCGCAACTATACCAAGGGCAACATGGTCATCATTCGCAACATCTCGCTCAGTTACAACCTGCCCAAGAAGGTCACGTCGCGCTTTGGCGCTAACACCGCCTCGGCCTATGTGCAGGTGCTTAACCCGTTCCTCTTCGGCGGCGAACTGGTCAAGGCCGGTATAAACCCTGACGACATCACAGGCTGGGACGCGTCCAACCATAATGGCGGACAGACCAACAACACCTGTATCACCCGCAGCTTTGTACTCGGCGTTCGTCTCGGATTCTAAAAATTACAGCTTAAAGCATCATCAATATGAACATCAAATATCTTTCAATTGGCTTACTGGCCTTGGGAACAGCTTCTTGCTCGGGCGATTTTCTGGAGGAGAAGATGGTGAGTACCATTACCCAAGACTATTTTGAAACAGAGCAGGGGCTCGACCAGCTGGTGGTGAGCACCTACAATGCAGAGCGTCTGCGTCATCCCTATACCGAGGGCGGATACTGCTTCGAGGTGGGACACGACTGCGGACTGGTGAGCGGACGCAACGCCGAGAACCAGTTCTCCACATCCACTTGGACGGCCACCGGCACATGGAACAGCATCCCGGGCTTCATGAATTCCTTTATGGGCACGCAGAGCCGGCAGCAGTCAGGCTTCATCATCAACTGCTACCCCGTCATCGACTGCTGCAACAAGGCCATTGTCTCCATTCGCAGCGGCAAGGCCGTGGGCAAGTATGCGACTGATGGGAAGTATGCGGCCGCACGCCTCTCGGAGGCTCTCTTCAACCGCGACTACCTGATGTACACACTCAACACGCTGCTGGGCGATGTCTATTTTCCGCAGACCAGCATCACGTCGCTGCCCAGCAACTTCAACTATAGCCGTATGCCCTCCGAGCAGCAATGGCGCATCATGATTGCCGACATGCGTTACGCCGTGGAGCATCTGCCCGAGGAGGCCGAGGCTTTCGGCCGCATCACCAAGTATGCTGCCGCCCATTTCCTAGCCAAACTCTACCTCACACGGGCCCAGGGTGCCGACTATGGCACGGCCGAATATGGCCGCAACGCCGACGGAACCATCGACAACAGCAACCCCAAATCCTATCTGGGCATGCTCTATAAAGGCAAGGTTGATACCGACCTCGACTCGTGCATCCACTACGCCGGCATGGTGATCAACAGCGGAAAGTACGCTATGGAGAGCAACTATCTGGCCTTGTGGAAAAACGGTATCGACTCATGGGACAACGAAAGCTCCCGCGAAATCATTCTGGCCGGCGTCTTCGGCAACGGTACAGACAACTATCGTTACGGCAACCGCGCCTGTTGCTTGTTCGCCCAAACTTATGTGAACAACAAGTGGGGCATACCCGATTATACCTGGGAGAACCCCTCGGCGCCCAACACCAGCTACGTGAACAACGACTGGGGATTCGACGTTTTCACCGACAAGCAGCACGACTCGCGCTTCGAGAAGTCGTTCCACCTCGAGTTCACAACGGCTCTCAACGGCGGCACGCGCTCCACCAAGGCGGCCGATGCCGACTATTACACCTACACAGATGACAAGAACGACTCCTATACTTGGACGGAGCGGCAGGCCGACTACTTCAACACCCACATCCTGCCCGGCTATACCCGCACCAGTTGGGGCGGACGCAAGGCCGTGGCCGGCGAGCACAAGATGGGCCGTAGAGACCTTGCCTTTGCCATCATTGAGAACACCAAGGCCACGGCTATCGACGTGGACGAGGCCGATGCACAGCCCTTTGTGTGCTTCGCCCGCTGGATGAAGAAAGACGGCAAGTACTACTACCGCCCGCAGCTGGTGGAAAACGGTGGCCAGTACAGCTTTGTGAGCCAGCTGGGCGAGGGTGCCAGTGCCAACCACTACGGCCTCGAAAATGCCATGCGCACCGGCTATCTCTCCACCCTGAAGTATGACGACTGCAACCGTTCGGGTGCCAACTCCATCTATGGCACCAAGGATGTGCCCGTCTTCCGGCTGGCCGAGACCTATCTGTTGCGTGCCGAAGCCGAGGGCCGCAAGGGCAACTACACGGCCGCCATAGCCGACATCAACGTGCTGCGGGAGCGTGCAGCCTACAAGGCCGGCGAGCATCGCGCCGAGGTTTTGGCCCGTCTCTATCCCGGTCATGCCGAGCTCTCGGCCGCCGAACGGCAGTATCCCTATGCTGCTGCAGGCGACAGCTATGCCCGCATACGGGTGGATGCCAGCTATTGGGACGGCGTGTCTGTCAAGTCGCAGCAGGAGAATTATCCTGCCGCAGCCACGACCGACCAGTTGCGTTTCCGCGAGTTCATCCTCAACGAATACTGTCGTGAGTTCAACTCCGAGGAGATGTACTACGAGATTCTGCACCATTCGGGCCTTCAGGCAGAGCGCATTCAGTGGCACGACCAGATGGGGGCCAACGCCGGCAACGGCAGTTACGCCGTGGGTCAGTGGGACACTTCGGACAATACTACCGCCACCACTGGACAGGATGGCAAGCCCAAGGGGGCATTCCAAAACTATATGACGCTGAAGCCTTTCCCGCAGACGTTCATCGATATGCTCACCGACGACAGCAATACGCTGCTTTCCGAGGATGCCAAGAAAGCCTATCAGAACTACGGTTACAATCAGTAGACATCATCGACAGCTGGTTGTCCGGCCCGTTCGGATGCTCTGACGGGGGGCGGCGGACATAAAAATGGCGGGGTGCAGACTTGACATGTCAAGTCTGCACCCCGTTTCGTTTGCCGTGGCGGCTTTATTTTCCGAGTTCGATTTCCAGCCGTCCCCCGCGCTTCCCCATCTCCACCCGGTAGGGCCGTCCGTCTACAAGCAGGGTGAGCGGGTGGTGGAAGACAGCTGGGTCGAGTCCTGTGCGCACGCGGATGACGAGCCGGCCCCGCCGCTGCCGCACGCGCAGCCGGGCGTGGTCGCGCTCCTGCACGTAGGCTCCCACGTCGCGCAGCGGGGCAATCCACAGGCTGTCCTGCCGTGCCGCCGCCAGTTCCAGCATCCGGGTAAAGTATTGGGGCTGGTCGAAATGGTCGTAGCCTATGGCAATGCCATGGGTCATGGTGACGCCCCAGCCGTGGCTGGCCATGAGCTGGCACAGGTAGCCGCCGAACCATTCCGGCGTGCGCTTTCCGCCCAGGCTCACCTGGGACGTGCGCGTGCATGTGCGTCCACGGCTGCAAAAGGCTGTGGCGGTGTCGCTCTTGCGGTTGCCGGGATAGAGATAGGTGCGTGGCAACTGGCCCGTGTGCTGCCAGATGAGCGTGTCGTTGTGCTGCACCTCGCGGCGAAGCTCGGCGGGCGAGAGCTGCGTCACGTTGAGATGGGCGTAGCCGTGGCTGGTGATTTCCTGTCCGCCCAGTGCCATCTCGCGGGCCTGCTCCCACGACAGGCAGGGCACATTCTTGTATTTACCGCTCGTCACGCCGCCCACGCGGCTGCCGATGAGGCCAAAGGTGGCGCGCAGTCCCAGTCGCCGGAGCAGGGGGAAGACCACGGTGTAGTGCTCCAGCAGCCCGTCGTCGAAGGTGAGCGACAAGGCTGCTACGCGGCCGCTGTCATAGCGGGCCACGCAGACTTGGGGCCTTTCGGCATGGAGACCAACGGGGCCAAGCAGGGTGGGGAGGAGCAGGAGGAGCGTCTTGCAAGTCATGGAATGAGGGGTGGTAGCGGCTGGGAGACGAACCGCAACTGCGCGGCCGTAGAACCATGGCTGCACCGTCGTAGAATCATGCCGCCGCAGCCGCGAAATCATGACGGCGCAATCGCGGGGCGGCTGCGGCGTAAACGCGCTGCGATTGCGGTGTGGAGGCTTTGCGATTACGCCGTTGTTGTCTGGCCTTTACCGCGGCAGGTTGAAAGCTCGGGTCATTCCTGCCATCTGTTCCTCGGTCATGCCGGTGGGCGTGAAGCCCATGGCGCGGGCGTCGATATAGATTTTTGCGCTCTTGGAGAGCACGTCAATCTGGTCGAAAGCGTCCATCACGTCCTTGCCTTTGGCAAAGACTCCGTGCTTCTCCCACATCACCACGTCGTACTCCTCCAGCTCCTTGAGTGTGCCCTGGGCCAGTTCGTTGCTGCCCGGCAGCATGTAGGGCACGATGCCCAGACCCAGCGGACAGAAGGCTTTGGTCTCGGGAATCATGCTCCAGAGCATGCGCGAGAGCACGTCCTTGGCCAGGAATGCCGGGTTGTGGCTCATGGCCACGAGCTCGATGGGGTGGGTATGGACGGTGGCTTTGTAGCCCGAACCGAGCTCGATCTGGCGGTTGTGCACGGCCAGGTGTGAGGGCAACTCCGAGGTGGGAAGCACGGGTTGGTCGGCTATGATGGCGTAGCTGGCGCAGTCGTCGAGAATGCGGATGACGGAACCGTTGGCCATTGGCTCGCGGGCCAGGTCGCGCATGCGCTTGCCTGTGCCCTTGCAGTAGAAGTACTGGCCCCGCAGATGGGGCAGCGTCTCGCCGATGGGCATTGTCTCGGAGAGGGCTGGAAGCCGGCGTATCTCGTCGTCCACGTGGTCGGTAATGTTGACGGTGATGTTGCCGCCGTTGCGTTCGGCCCATCCGTTCTGCCACAGATAGCCGGCCACTTCGGCAATGGCGTAGACTTCTTTTTTCAAGGCCGGGCGGCCCTCCAATATACTTTTCGTCATGGTTTGTTGATGTTTTTGATTGTCTTCGGCGCAATGCGGGATGCGTTGCGCCCGATGTCCGTGCAAAGGTAAGCATTATCTGTTGACGGCATGCAGCAAGAATTGATTTTTGAGCCTTGACTTTTGTCCGCCGCGTGCACGGGGTGCACGGCCGTGGCTTGCGCCTTGGCGGGAATCCTCGGCGGTGGCGAAAAAAAACAAATCATCGTGGCTTTTTCTTGGGAAATAGGCTTATCTTTGCAATATGAATGAACAACAGACCGGCAATGTCCGCATGAGCGAGAATGTTATCCTTGCCGATGCCGACTACATCGACCGGGTGGCTTTTGAGCTGATAGTGCAGTTTGAGCGCATGATTGGCCGCCGCATCCCCCGCGCCGACCTGAGTCAGTGGGCCGTAAACATTGTCCTCGACGGAGGGTTGAGGACCGACGGCACGGAGCATGAGACGCAGGTGGTGCTGGTGCACGACCGCAATCGTCGGCAGATGGACAACTTCTTGCCCTCGGTCTACGACACGGAGCTCAACGCCCAGGCCTTTCGCGACGCGCAGTTGGGCGAGTTTCTGGTCAATGCCTACGCCGTGGGCGACGTGGTGGGTAAGGACGATTACATGCTCGATGCCATACGCACGGTGTGCGGGCACCCCGAGGTGAAACGCCTGATGGTGGTTCCCAATGCCGAGGAGGGCGACCTCTACGCACGCATCCGCACGGCCCTGCGCAGTGCGGGCGACGGCTGTCGCGTCACGCTTTTCGCCATGCAGCCCATGGAGGGAGGCAACTATCGCCAGGAAATCCTCGGCTACTCCCTGATGAACGCACTGGGAATCAAGGCGGAAGAAGTGTAAGGCCTCACCAAGCCCCTCCCAAATTCTTCAACGGACAGGGCCGACGGAGCACGGCTGCCTACGGACGGAAGCATTGGAGACACAAGGCTTTCGTGCAATCAGATTCACAAGCAGCGAGGTGTTCAACCCAATAGAACAAGTGATAAAAAGCATAAAGAGACAATGAACGATTTGCAGAAAGGTTCTGTGAAGCCGCAGGAAGCGGCCGCAGGACATCCCCTCCCCGGGAGGGGGCAGGGCCGGATCCTGATGATTGGAGCCGGCGGCGTGGCCACGGTGTGTGCTTTCAAGATAGCCCAAAACCAGGACGTCTTTGGCGGTCTGATGATTGCCAGCCGCCACAAAGACAAGTGCGACCGGCTCGTAAAAGCCATTCACGACAAGGGATACACGATGGACATCAAGACCGCTGAGGTGGATGCCGACGACGTGGAACAGCTCAAGGCCCTCATGAAGAGCTGGCAACCGGAGCTGGTTGTCAACCTGGCGCTGCCTTATCAGGACCTGACCATCATGGATGCGTGCCTTGCCTGTGGCTGCAACTATCTGGACACGGCCAACTACGAGCCCAAGGACGAGGCCCACTTCGAGTATAGCTGGCAGTGGGCCTACAAGGAGCGATTCGAGCGGGCAGGGCTTACGGCCATCCTGGGATGCGGCTTCGACCCGGGCGTATCGCAGGCCTACACGGCCTATGCAGCCAAGCATCACTTCGACGAGATGCACACATTGGACATTGTGGACTGCAATGCGGGCAACCACCACAAGGCTTTTGCCACCAACTTCAACCCCGAAATCAACATCCGCGAGATAACCCAGAAAGGCCTTTACTACGAAGACGGCAAGTGGGTGGAGACAGAGCCGCTGGCCGTGCACCGAGACATCACCTACCCGAACATCGGTTCGCGCGACAGCTATCTCATGCACCACGAGGAGCTGGAGAGCCTGGTGAAGAACTATCCCACCATCCGTCGCGCCCGTTTCTGGATGACTTTCGGGCAGCAGTATCTCACTTATCTCGACTGTATTCAGAATCTCGGCATGAGCCGCATCGACGAAGTGGACTACGAGGCCCCGCTGGCCGACGGCTCGGGAAAGACAGCCCGGGTGAAGATTGTGCCGTTGCAGTTTCTCAAGGCCGTGCTGCCCAACCCGCAGGATCTGGGCGAAGACTACGACGGCGAGACCTCCATCGGCTGCCGCATACGGGGCGTCAAGGACGGAAAGGAGCACACCTATTATATATATAACAACTGCAAGCACCAGGATGCCTACCTCGAGACGGGCATGCAAGGCGTGAGCTACACCACCGGCGTGCCGGCCATGGCGGGTGCCATGATGTTTGTGAAGGGCCTGTGGCGCAAGCCCGGCGTGTGGAACGTCGAGGATTTCGACCCCGATCCCTTCCTGCAGGTGCTCAATGAGCAGGGACTTCCCTGGCACGAAGAGTTCGACAAGGATATTGAATTGTAACCCAACATATCACAATGGCTAAGACAGAAGAAGAACAGGCAGCAGGAAAAGCTGCACAGCAAAAGGCAGAAAAGGACGCGAAACTCAAGGCGCTCCAGGCTGCTATGTCCAAGATAGAGAAAGATTTTGGCAAGGGTTCCATCATGCGCATGGGCGACGAGAGCGTGGAAAACGTGGAGGTGATACCCACAGGTTCCATTGCTCTCGACGTGGCTCTGGGCGTGGGCGGCTACCCCCGCGGCCGAATCATCGAGATTTACGGCCCGGAATCGTCGGGCAAGACCACGCTGGCCATCCACGCCATCGCCGAGGCGCAGAAGCGGGGAGGCATTGCTGCATTCATCGACGCCGAGCACGCATTCGACCGTTTCTATGCCGAGAAGCTGGGTGTGGACGTGAACAACCTCTGGATTTCCCAGCCCGACAACGGCGAGCAGGCCCTCCAGATAGCCGATCAACTCATTAGCAGCTCGGCGGTGGACATCTTGGTGGTGGACTCTGTGGCCGCGCTCACGCCTAAAAAAGAGATTGAAGGCGAGATGGGCGACTCCATGGTGGGCCTCCAGGCCCGCCTGATGAGCCAGGCTCTGCGCAAGCTCACCGGCACGATTGCCAAGACCAACACCTGCTGCATCTTCATCAACCAACTGCGTGAGAAGATTGGTCTGACCTTTGGCAACCCCGAGACGACCACCGGCGGCAACGCCCTGAAGTTCTATGCAAGCGTTCGCGTGGACATCCGCCGCTCGACAAGCGTGAAGGATGGCGACAATGTGGTGGGCAATCACGTGAAAGTTAAGGTGGCGAAAAACAAGGTGGCGCCGCCCTTCCGCAAGGCCGAGTTCGACATTCTGTTCGGTGTCGGCATCAACAAGATGGGAGAAATTGTAGACCTTGGCGTGGAATACGACATTGTGCAGAAGAGTGGAAGCTGGTACAGTTACAACGGATCGAAGCTGGCCCAGGGCCGCGACGCCACGATGAACCTGCTGCGCGACAACCCCGAACTCTGCGAGGAGCTGGAGGGATTGATAATGCAAGCCATTCGCGACAAGGCCGAATCCTGACATAAAAGGCGCAGCTGCTGAATGCGGCTGCGCCTTTTCTGATGTTCCATGGCGGTGTTTTCTTGGGTTTGAAAACGGTATTCTTTAGTTGTTGGCAGCCTTCTTTTCAGTCGCCGCCGGCGTTTCCTTGATTTAGGAAAGGCCGTGAATTTCGCCGTTCACGATGTCGATGCGCTCGGCTTGCGGGCTCTTGGGCAAGCCGGGCATGCGCATGATGTCGCCGGCTTCGGCCACAATCATCTCAGCCCCGGCGTTGATGACGAGGTCTTGAATGGTAATGTCGAAGTCGGTGGGCACGCCGTAGGCTTTCGCATTGTCCGAGAACGAGTATTGTGTCTTGGCTATGCACACCGGAAAGTGCTCGAAGCCCAGCTCCTTGATGCGTCGCAACTTCTTCTTGGCAGCCGTTTTGAAGATCACGCGGTCGGCCCCATAGATGTTGCGGGCCACGTGGATGATCTTCTGTTCGATGCTGTCGCTCTCAGCGTAGGGCAGCCGGAGGGGCTGCGAGGGCCGGCTGGCGATGGTGTCTACTACGAGCCGGGCCAGTTCCACGGCACCCTCGCCGCCGTCGGTGAAGGCGCGGTTCACGGCGAAGCCCACGTGCAGCACATCCTCGCAGTGGCGGCGCACCAGCTCCAGTTCCTCGTCGGTGTCGGTGTCGAATCGGTTGAGACACACCACCACCGTCTGCCCGAAGCTCTGGATATTGCGGATGTGCTTGTCCAGATTGGCGAATCCAGCCCGAAGTCCTTCGGCGTTGGGCTCCTTGATTTCCTTGATGTCCACACCGCCGTGCATCTTCAGCGCCTGCGTGGTGGCCACTATAACGGTGAGCCTCGGGGCGATTCCGGCCCGGCGGCACTTGATGTCAAAGAACTTCTCGGCCCCGAGGTCGGCCCCGAATCCGGCCTCAGTGATGGCATAATCACCGAATGTCATGGCCATCTTTGTGGCCAGAATGCTGTTGCATCCATGGGCTATATTGGCAAAGGGGCCGCCGTGGACGAAGACCGGCGTTTGCTCAATGGTCTGTACCAAATTGGGGTGGATGGCCTCGCTCAAAATGGCCGTGATGGCTCCGGCAACGCCCAAGTCTTTCACCGTGAACGGTTCGCCGCTGATGGTGATGCCCAGCAGGATGTTCTCGATGCGGCGTCGCAGGTCGGCCTCGTCCTGGGCCAGGCACAGGATGGCCATGATTTCGGAGGCCGGGGTAATGTCGAATCCGCCGCCCTGCACCAGTCCGTTGGCGTGCCCGCCCAGCCCCGTCACGATGTTGCGCAGGCTCCGGTCGTTCACGTCGAGCACGCGTCGCCACAAGATTTCACGCATGGCGAAGCCCTCGTCCTCGTGTTGATAGATGTAGTTGTCGAGCAGGGCGGCAATCATATTGTTGGCCGAGGTGATGGCATGAAAGTCTCCTGTGAGGTGGAGATTGATTTTCTCCATGGGCAACACCTGGGCGTAGCCGCCGCCGGCCGCCCCGCCTTTCATGCCGAAGCAGGGGCCCATGCTGGGCTCGCGCAGGGCCAGCACGGCGTTTTTGCCGATGCGGTTCATGCCGAGGGCCAGGCCCACGCTCACCGTTGTCTTGCCGTTGCCGGCCTTGGTGGGTGTGATCGACGTTATGAGAATCAGGTTGCTTTGGGCCGCCCGCCGGTCGTTGACGAGCGTATAAGGCACTTTGGCCACGTACTTTCCATAGGGTTCGAGGGTGTTTGCCGGGATGTGGATGCTCCGTGCAATGTTTGCAATGGGTTCGAGGTGGGCCTCGTGGGCGATTTCACTGTCTGTTTTCATGTTGTGGTAGGAAGTTAGGAGCGGCAGCTCTACGGGGTGGAGGGATTGCCGCAGGCTGTCAGATTGATTGCAAATGTACGGATATTCCGCGGAAAACACGAGCAAAAGCCCCGATTTTTAAATGAAAATCGGGGCTTCATTGACAGTTTGTTGCCGTTCCATGGCCGGTTTGTTGCGACGCGGTTAACGGTTAATCGCGTTGCGGTTAACGGTTAATCGTGACGCCTTTAACGGTTAATCGTGACGCCTTTAACGGTTTATCGCATCGCCGCTAACGGTTTATCGCACTGCCATGAACGGTTTATCGTGGTTCTGTTGCGGCGTGGCTCAGTTCTTGGTCCAGAACGAAGGCGTAAGGATAACGAGGACGGTAAAGATCTCCAAACGCCCGATGAGCATCATGATGGAGCACATCCATTTGGCAAAGTCGGGGAGAATGGACCACGACATCGTGGGGCCGATCTCGATGCCCAGCGTTGGCCCCACGTTGCCCAGGCAGCTCAGGCAGATGGTGATGGCGTTGGTGTTGTCGATGCCGGCGGCTATCATGACAAAGGCCATGAGCAGCATGAGTAGCAGGTAGGCCGTGAGGAAAGCCAGCAGAGACACGCGTTGCGGGTCGGGAATGTTGTTGCCGTTCACTTTCAGCGGCAGCACGGCGTTGGGGTGGAGCCGTTGGCGCAGCTCGTTTTTCACCACCTTGAACAGCATCACGCCGCGCATGCACTTCAGTCCGCCGCTCGTACTGCCCGAGCAGGCCCCGATAAACATGCACAAGGACAGCACCACCCAGGTGACATGAGGCCATCGGGCGGCGTCGTCGTTGTAGAGTCCGGTGGTCGTGATGAACGAAACCACTTGGAACAGAGCCGAACGAAACGCATGCTCCAGGTCGTAGTGATTGCGCAAAATAAGCTCTGCCATGACGAAAGCAGTGAAGCCAAGCACGATGGTTGCATAGAACCGAAACTCAGAATCACGGCACAACTCCCTGAACTTGAGCTTGGCGGCCGAGAAGTACAACAGGGTGAAGTTGACGCCGGAAAGGAAGCAAAAGAAGATGGTGGTGTACTCCAAGGCGGGCGAATTAAAGAATTCGGTGCTGTTGTTGTTGATGGCAAAGCCCCCCGTGGCGGCCGAGGCCATGGCGTAATTTACGCCTTGAAACCAGTCCATGCCGAAGAGCATGTAGCAGCCCATACAGGCGAAGGTGATGAAAAGATAGACTATCCATATCCACCGTGCGCTCATGGAGAGGCGCGGGTGCAGCTTGGTCTTGATGGGTCCGGTGGACTCTGCGGCAAACACCTTGGTGCTGCCGCCCACCAATGAGGGCAGCAAGGCCACGGTAAAGAAGACGATTCCCAGGCCGCCAATCCACTGCGTGAGCGACCGCCAGAAGAGAATGCCGTGGGGCATGGACTCTACATCGTCGATGATGGTGGCCCCGGTGGTGGTGAATCCCGACATGTTCTCGAAGTAAGCATCGGTAAAATTGTGCAGGTAGCCGCCCAGCAGGAAAGGCAGCGTGCCGAAAGCGGAGAACACTACCCACACCAGCGTGACCACCAGAAAGGAGTCGCGGCGCGACAATCGGTTCTCGGCGTTGCGCCCCATGTAGCGCAGCATGAACCCGGCAAACGCCGTGGCGAGTATCGAGATGCTGAAAGTGGGGATGTCGTCTTCCTCATAGACCAGTGCCATGACCAGGCACCAGAGCATGAACGAAGCCTCGATGAAAAGCAGCGATCCCAGTATTTTATAGATGATTTTAAAGTTGATCACTAATTAAACAGCTTTTCAAGTTTCTTCATGTTTGCATTGTGGCAGAACACCACCACCGTGTCGCCGGCCTGAATCTGCGTGTTTCCGGACACGAGCTGCCCCTCGCCGCGTCGCACGAGGCCGCCGATGGTGATGCCCTGCGGCAGTCCCAGGTCCTTCACTGCCTTGCGCGTCACCACGGCTTTTTCCTTTGGAATGAACTCGGCCACGTCGGCATTGGCCGACATCAAGAACGTCACGTTCATCACATCAGCGTCGAGCATGAGCTGGTAGATGCGGCTGGCGGCAATGGCTTTCTTGTTGATGATGGTGCCGATGTCGAGGCTCTCGGCCATGCTCACGTAGTCGATGTTCTCGACCATGGCCACCGTTTTGCGCACGCCGAGCCGTTTGGCCGTGAGGCATGCCAGGATGTTGGCCTCGGCATTGCCGGTGAGTGCCACGAAAGCCTGCGTGTTCTTGATGCCCTCTTCGTTGAGCAAGGCGATGTCGCGCGCGTCTCCATTGATGACGAGCGTGTTGTCGTCGAGTATCTGATTCAGCTCTTCGCAACGGCGGGCGTCTATTTCAAACATCTTGGCATTCATGTATTCGGGCATCGTGAGCACGGCGCGGGCGGCCGTTGCACCGCCTCCCATGAACATCACGTCCTTGACATCGGCATAGTGTTCCTTGCCCACAATCTTGCGGATGTAGGGGATGTAGCGGCGCGTGGTCATGAAATAGGCCAGGTCGAAACACTTCAATTCGTCGTTGCCGCCGGGGATAATGGTCTCGTCGCCGCGCTTGATGGCCACCACATGGTAGGGATCTTGCGGGCCGCAGAGGTCTTTGAGCGGCTGGTTCAGTATCTCGCAGCTCTCGCGTAGCTTGATTCCAAGCATGACGAGCGCGCCGTCGTGTACGTCCCACCGCTGGCGCACCCACGACATTTTGAGCCCGTTGTTGATGTCACGCGCAGCCAGAAGCTCGGGGTAGATGAGTTCGTCGACCCCGAGATCCTTGTAGAATTGCTGCACGTCGCGCTCCATATATTCGGCGTTGTTCACCTGGGCCACGGTCTTTCGAGCGTGCAGAGCATGGGCCAAGATACAGCTGTTGATGTTCTCGTTTTCGTCGGGAGTCACGGCGATGAACAGGTCGGCGTCGGCCGCACCGGCCTCTTTGAGCGTCTTTACGCTCGCCGGCGACCCATGCAACGTGAGCAGGTCGTAGTCCGACCCTATCTGGGCCAGCAGCTCTTCGTCGGTGTCGATGACGGTGAGCTCCTCCTGATTGCGCGCGAGCAGACGGGCCAGATAGGTGCCGATGGCCCCTGCCCCGGTAATGATAATCTTCATGAGCGGGTGATTTTCCTGATAGTTTGGGCAATGGCTTCGGCGTCGATGCCGCAGATATGGTGTAGCTGGGCCGGCGAGCCATGCTCTACAAACTGGTCGTCGGGCAGTCCGAGGCGCACCACCTGCGGGTGGTAGCCGTGGTCGTCCATCCATTCGAGCACGGCCGTTCCCAGTCCGCCGTTGCGCACGCCGTCCTCCACGGTGACGATTCGGCCGAACCGACGGCCCACCTCGTCGAGCAATTGGCCGTCGATTGGCTTTAGGAAACGCATGTCGTAGAGGGCGGCGTCCACCCCCGACAGCTCGATGGCGCGGGCGGCTTCAGCGCCTATCGGCCCGATGGTGAGCACAGCCACCTCGTGACCTTCGCGCAGCCGTCGGCCCGTGCCCACGGCGACGGCCTCCAGCGGGCAACGCCAGTCGGTGAGTGTTCCGCTGCCTCGGGGGTAGCGAATGACAAAGGTACCCATGCCGGGCAACTGGGCCGTGTACATGAGTCGGCGCAGTTCGTGCTCGTCCATGGGCGAGGCAATGGTGAGCCCGGCAACGGGCCGCAGGGCCGCCATGTCGAACGCGCCGTGGTGCGTGGTCCCGTCTTCGCCCACCAGTCCGGCCCGGTCAAGGCACAGCACCACGGGGAGGCTCAGGATGGCCAGGTCGTGAATAATGTTGTCGTAGGCCCGTTGGGCGAACGAGCTGTAGATGTTGCAGAAGGGCTGAAGACCGTCTTTAGCCATGCCTCCTGAAAAGGTCACGGCGTGGCCTTCGGCTATGCCAACGTCGAAGACGCGGTCGGGCAGCTCCTTCGACATGATGTTCATGGAGCAGCCGGTAGGCATGGCCGGTGTCACGCCCACGATGCGGGGGTTCTGCCGCGCCAGCTCCAACAGGGTATGTCCGAACACGTCCTGGAACTTGGGCGGCTGGCCCGTGGTGTCGGGAAGCAGCCGTTCGCCCGTCTCGGGATCGAACTTGCCGGGGGCGTGCCACACGGTGGCCGCTTTCTCGGCCGGCTCGTATCCCTTGCCTTTCACTGTGTGCAGGTGGAGCAGCTTGGGGCCTTTCATGTCTTTCAGCTGGCGCAGCACGCGCACCACCTCGCGCACGTCGTGCCCGTCGAAAGGCCCGAAATAGCGGATGTTCATGCCCTCAAAGATGTTCTGCTGGTGGCTAAGGGCGCTCTTGATGGCGTTGTTTAGGCGGATGATGCCCTTGCGCCGGTTCTCGGTGAGGTAGCCTTTGGCATGCAACCACTGCGAAGCCTTGAAGCGCAGACGGTTGTAAGTTTCGTTGGTATCGAGGTGGAGCAGGTACTGTTCCATGCCGCCCACGGCGCGATCGATGGACATATCGTTGTCGTTGAGCACGATGAGCAGGTCGTTGGGCGTGGAGCTCGCGTTGTTGAGCCCCTCGAAAGCCAGCCCTCCGCTCATCGCCCCGTCGCCGATGACGGCCACCACGTGTCGGCCGGCATGCCCCGTCCGGCGTGCAGCCACGGCCATGCCCAATGCGGCGGATATGCTGTTGGAGGCGTGCCCGCAGGTAAACGTGTCGTATTCGCTTTCCAGCGGGGTGGGGAAGGGGCGCACGCCGCCCATCTTGCGGTTGGTGCAGAACTGCCGTCTGCGGCCTGTAAGTATCTTGTGCCCATAGGCCTGATGGCCCACATCCCACACAATGCGGTCTTCGGGAGTATCGAAAACATAGTGCAGCGCCACCGTAAGTTCCACCACGCCAAGGCTGGAGGCAAAGTGGCCGGGGTTGGCGGAGACCTCGTCGATGATGTCTTGACGAAGTTCCCGACAAAGTTCGGGCAGCTGCTCTACGCTCAGTTTTCGCAAGTCGGCCGGATATTCAATGCGGCCCAACAGGTCGAATTTGTCGTGATTCATTGATATTCTGTTGGAATAACCTTGCAAAGATACAATTAATAATCGAGAAAGGCGTGGAAAGCGGCGGAATTTTCCTAACTTTGCAACACCCTTGTCCGGGCCCCGCAACGCCGTGGGCCCGGGCCCAAAACAAGTCAAACATCAACCCGACATCATGAACAGCAAAACCCTTTTACTCGCTGCTTGCATGGCCTTCACGGCCACGGCCGCGGCCCAGACCACCCCCGACGGCGGCATTTCCAGCCAGATGCTCAGCCAGATAGAGCAGGCACAGAGCCGCAACCCGGCCTACAAGGCCCTGGCCAATGCCATTGCTTCCAACAAGATTGACGACTTGGCGCGCAACTACAAGAACCTGGGGCAGGTGGATACTTACTTCAGTGTGGAGACGCCCAGGCAGAGCATTCACGACCAGCAGAGCTCCGGACGCTGCTGGCTCTTCTCCGGACTCAACGTGTTGAGGGGCGATTTTGCCCGCGCCCACGGCGATTCCGTCAAGGTGGAATACTCTCAAGCCTACCTCTTTTTCTATGACCAGCTGGAGAAAGCCAACCTCATGCTGCAAGGTGTCATCGACTGCGCGCGCAAGCCTATGGACGACACGAGGGTGCAATTCTTCTTCCGTCACCCCATCAGCGACGGCGGCACGTTCTGCGGCGTGGCCGACCTGGCCGACAAATACGGCCTTGTGCCGATGAGCGTGATGCCCGAAACGTTCTCCAGCGACAACACTTCACAGATGCAGAAAATGATTTCGTCGAAGCTGCGCGAGTTCGGACTGGAGCTGCGAAAGATGGTTGCCGACGGCAGGAAAGCCGCCGATTTGCGCCGCCGCAAGACCGAAATGCTGGGCACCGTCTACCACATGCTCACCCTCGCGCTCGGCGCGCCGGTCAAGGAATTCACCTACGTCTTCCGCGACAAGAACGGCAAGGTCTTGGGTGAGGCCCGCCGGTACACGCCGCGCAGCTTCTACGAGGCCACCGTGGGCGCGCCGCTCAACGGGTCGTTCATCATGGTGATGAACGACCCGCGACGGCCCTATCACAAGACCTTCGAGGTGGCCTACGACCGCCACACCTACGACGGACACAACTGGCGCTACCTCAATCTGCCCATGGACGAGATAGCCCGGCTGGCCGTTGCCTCGCTCAAGGACGGGCACAAGCTCTACTCGAGCTACGACGTGGGCAAGCAGCTCGACCGTAAGCGCGGCTATCTGGACATCGACAACTACGACTACGCCTCGCTCTTCGGCACGTCGTTCGGCATGGATAAGGCCGGCCGCATCGAGACTTTCGACAGCGGCTCCACCCACGCCATGACGCTCACCGCCGTGGATTTGGATGCCGAGGGCAACCCGTTGAAGTGGAAAGTGGAGAACAGCTGGGGCCCTGGCTACGGCCAGGACGGCTGTCTCATCATGACCAACCCTTGGTTCAGGGAGTACATGTTCCGGCTGGTGGTGAACCGCCGCTATGCTTCCGACGAGACGCTGAGGCTTTTCGACCAAAAGCCCACGATGGTGATGCCCGAAGATCCGCTCTTTCAGGCCGACGACTCCACCCGTCCATAAACAGCCGCCCCCGGCGGCAGACCTTTGCGCCTACTCGTCGGGGGCTTTCTGTTTGCGCCGTAACGGCCCTGCGATTGCGGTGCCATCGTCTTGCGATTGCGGCGTAACGGCGCGGCGTTTACGGCGTTGTCGGCCGGCGTTTGCGCCGTCATGATTCGGCGATGACGGCCGCACACACTCCGTTTTTTCGTTTTTCCATCCTTTCATCCTTTCCTCCTCACATCATGATGCCGGCCATTCTGCTGCTTCTTTCCTCGCTGTTCACACTGGTGGAACTCAATTGCGAGAACCTCTTCGACACGCGCCACGACAGCCTGAAACAGGACGAGGAGTTCCTGCCCACGTCTGCCCACCGCTGGACGCCCTACCGCTACTGGCGCAAGCTGAACCGCGTGGGGCAGGAGATACTGGCCTGCGGGCAGCTCGACTCGGCCGAGGTGCTGCCCGACCTGGTGGCCCTCGTCGAGGTTGAAAACGACACCGTGCTCACCGACCTCACGCGGCGGTCGCTGTTGCGACGGGCCGGCTACGCGTATGTCATGACCGACGGGCCCGACCCGCGCGGCATCGACGTGGCCCTGCTCTACTCGCCCTTCACCTTTCGGCTGCTTCGCCACCGGTCCATCCGCGTCGGCCCGCTGCCCGGCTTCCGCCCCACGCGCGACATGCTCTATGCCGCCGGCGAGCTCGCCAGCGGCGACACGCTGCACGTCTTCGTGGTGCATGCCCCGAGCCGGGCCGGTGGCGAGCGGTTCTCGCGCCCCTACCGGCTGCACGTGGCCCAGGTGTTGGCCGTCGCCGTAGACTCCGTGCGGCTGGCGTCGCCCGGTGCACGCATCGTGGTGGCTGGCGACTTCAACGACTATGCGGCCGACGTCGCCCTGCAGCGGCTGGCCGTCGGCGGCCTGTGCGATGTGTCGGCCACGGCCCGCGGCACGCACGGCGCCCTCGGTACCTACCGTTACCAAGGCCGCTGGGGCAGTCTGGACCACATTCTCTGCGACAGTCTTTCGGCCTCGAGGCTCCGTTCGTGCCGGGTCTTCGACGCCCCGTTCCTGCTCGCCGAGGACAAAAAATACGGCGGGGTCATGCCCCGCCGCAATTATCTCGGCCCCCGATACCTGGATGGTTTCAGCGACCATCTGCCGCTGGTGGCCGTGTGGGAGTGGTGATTATTTGTGCTCCTTGTAGTACTTCAGTCCCTCCTGCACGTTCTTGACAAGGGCTTTACTGGAGAGGGTGGCGCCGCTCACGGCGTCCACTTCCATCTTCTGCGCCTTGGTTACAGTCTTTCCTTCGTACTTGTCGAGCACGGCCTTGGCCTTGTCGAAGTATTTCGGCGTCTCCTGGTTGCCGAGAGCCTCCACCTTGACCACGCGGTTCTTCTTGATGTAAATCTTCACGGGCGTGGCGCTTTTGTAGCCGCGCACGCTCTTGGTGAGGCTGGTTGTGTTCACGATGTCGGTGCCGGTGTCTTTCGTGATGACGCTGTCGGCGGGCATGGCGCTCATCAGCACGGCCACGGCCATGGCGGCCACGGCCGAAATGGTCAGTGTTCTCTTGCGGTTCATTTGCTTTGTTCTTTTTTACCTTATTATATATACGCTGCTCGTATGTGCGGACAAAGTTAGCCAAAAGTTTGGTGGCTTGGGTGCCGCCGTCGGTTTTTTTAACGCTTGGCAGTTATCTTTTAACGTTTAAAGTGCTACCTTTGTTGCCAAATATACGCCCATGACACTCAAGCTCCGACACAACACGCTGATGCGCCTCCTCTTTGGCGGCATTCTCTACATCGGGTTTCCCGGCCTGCTCTTTCTGCTGCTCTGGCCCCTTGTGGGCTGGTGCTGGGCGTTGGTGCCGGCCGGGTTGCTGGTGGCTCTGGTCACTTATGGCTTCTTCTTTGGCTGGCGGCACATCGTGGTTCGGTCGGCCAAGTGCATGTCGCCCCTGCTTCCCCGGTCGTTCGATGGCTACCGGGTGGTGCAGCTGTCCGACATCCACATCGGCACTTTCCTGCGCAACCGCGCCTTCATCGACAAGATGGTGCGCACGGTGAACGCCCTGCACCCCGACGTTATCGTGTTCACCGGCGACCTGGTGAACGTGAGCGCCGACGAGGTGATTCCCTTTCAGCATGCGCTGGGACAGCTCCATGCCCCCGACGGCGTGTACTCCATCATGGGCAATCACGACTATTGCGAGTACGGAGCAGACCGCAGCGACCGCAACATTGCGCGCAACCAGCACGTGCTGCGCTATCTGGAGGAGAAGATAGGATGGCGGCTGCTCATGAACGAGCACGTCACCATCGCCCGCGGCGACGGCGCGGAGATAGCCGTTATCGGCGTGGAAAACATCAGCCGCCCGCCTTTCCCCGACTACGGCGACCTGCGGAAGGCCATGCAGGGACTGCCCGTCGGCATGTTCAAAATCCTGCTCAGCCACGACCCCAGCCACTGGCGGCGCGGCGTGCTCCACCAGACTGACATCGCCCTGACCCTCTCGGGGCACACCCATGCCGGGCAGATACGCATCGGTCGCTTCTCTCCGGCGCGCTGGGCCTACAATGAATGGGGCGGCAAATACGAGGAAGGAGGCTCCATGCTCTACGTGTCGCTGGGCATCGGCGGCACCGTGCCCTTCCGCTTTGGAGCGTGGCCCGAGGTGAATGTCATCACGTTGAGGTGTGAGAAGTAGGGGTCGATGGCCGACCGGACACAGTGTCGCCTAAATCCGCCGTAGGCTTACTATTTGCTATACTTTATACTTTTTTAGAATAAAAACGACGTCGTTTCTTCCGCTTTTTCGACAGAAACCCGTAAATTTGCAGCGCAGAACAGACAACCAAGTTTAAACAAACAGAACGATATGAAGAAGATTAGAGCAGCCGTTGTAGGTTACGGCAACATTGGTCATTATAGTGTACAGGCCCTGGAGGCCGCCCCCGATTTCGAGATTGCAGGCGTGGTGCGCCGTCAGGGAGCCCATGACAAGCCCTTGGAACTCACGCCTTACGAGGTGGTGGACGACATCACGAAGCTGAAAAATGTGGATGTAGCCATCCTCGCCACGCCGACACGCTCGTGCCCCGAGACGGCCGCCCGCATCGTGTCGCTGGGCATCAACACCGTCGACAGCTTCGACATCCACACCTCGATACTCGATTATCGCACCCGGCAGATGGAGCATTGCAGGAAGGCCGGCCGCGTGAGCGTCATCTCGGCAGGCTGGGATCCGGGTTCCGACTCCATCGTGCGCGTGCTCATGGAGAGCCTTGCCCCCAAGGGTCTCACCTATACCAACTTCGGTCCGGGCATGTCGATGGGCCACAGTGTGTGCGTGCGCGGCAAGCAAGGAGTGAGGAATGCCCTCTCGGTAACCATCCCGTTGGGCGAGGGCATCCACCGCCGCATGGTCTATGTGGAGCTCGAAGACGGAGCCAGGCTGGAGGATGTGACAGCCGAAATCAAGGCCGATCCCTACTTTGCACACGACGAGACCCATGTGTTTGCCGTGGCCAGCGTGGACGATGTGCGCGACATGGGGCACGGCGTGAACCTCGTGCGCAAGGGTGTGAGCGGCCGGACGCCCAACCAGCGCATGGAGTTCAACATGAGTATCAACAATCCTGCGCTCACGGCCCAGGTGCTGGTCAACGTGGCCCGGGCCACATTCCGGCTGCAGCCCGGCTGCTACACCATGCCCGAGATTCCCGTCATCGACATGCTTCCCGGCACGCGCGAGGAAATCGTGGCCACGCTGGTGTAGGCCGTTCGCCGCCGGCCGGCACAATGTTTTCAAGAGGATCTCATCCCGTTGCGGGTGGGATCCTCTTGTGCGTTGGGGCCAAATCTCCCGCCGCACACAATAAGCCGTGCCCCCTGCGCGTTATCATAAGGTAATCAACAGGCATAACATGATTGAATATATCCGGGGCGAGCTGGCCGAACTGACGCCGGCCCTGGCCGTGGTCGAGGCCGGCGGCGTGGGCTATGCGCTCAACATCTCGCTCAATACCTATAGTCGTGTGCAAGGCAAAAAGGAGGTGAGGCTCTACGTGCACGAGTCCATCCAGACAGGCGGACGCGACGACAACTACACCCTCTACGGCTTTGCCGACAAGCAGGAGCGCGAACTCTACCGGCTTCTCATCAGTGTTTCGGGCGTGGGGGCCAACACGGCGCGCATGATGCTCTCGTCGCTGTCGCCCAAGGAGCTGTGCAATGCCATTGCCAACGGCGACGAGCGGGTCATCAAGGGTGTGAAGGGCATCGGGCTGAAGACGGCCCAGCGCATCATCGTGGACCTGAAAGACAAGATTGTGAGCTCGGGCATCGCCGACGAGCTGCACGTCTCGGCTACGGCCTCCGCCCCGTCCACCGTCGACACGGGTGTCAGGGACGAGGCCGTTTCGGCCATGACCATGCTGGGCTTTGCCCCCGTGGCGGCCTCCAAGGTGGTGACGGCCATCCTCGAAGAACAGCCCGGCATAGCCGTGGAAATGCTGGTCAAGGAGGCCCTGAAGCGAATAAAATAGGCGGGTGCGCCGCCGGCCGTTGCCTCCTGTCGGGGCAGAGGCGAGGGCGAGGGGCGGCACACGGTCAAACAGATGCGGTTTTGAAGATTCGGAAAAACTATATCGTCACGTGGGTGGTGCTGGCTGTTGCGATGGCTAGCTATGCCGTTGCGGTGCCCGTTTTCCAGCGCGACCCCCGGCAGCAAAACCGCAACACGCGCCCGGCCTCCGCCCGTCCGGCGGGGGGTGCCGCCGCAAATGCAGGTGCCTCGCCGGCTGCCCGCCCCGTCGCCGGGCAGCCCATTCTCAGCGACGACGACTCCATCCCCGACTCCTTGCTCCATCCGCGCTGGAAGATTCAGCGCACCACCCCCATCACCTACGACGACCTGGAACAGCGGGCACTGGACTTGCAGCGGCCCGAGGGGCTGAAATACGAGGTGGTCTACAACGACACCCTCAACCGATACATCATCGGAACCCGCATGGGCTCCACCTATCTGGCCGCCCCCATCATGATGACGCCGGCCGAATACCTGCGTTGGAGCGAGAAGCATGCCCGCAATGCGTACTTCCGTTCCAAGAACGACGAGGTGTATAAAGCCCAGGGCAAGGAGAAGTTCGACTTCTCCGACATGCACTTCAGCCTGGGCCCGGCCGAGAAAATCTTCGGTCCCGGCGGCGTGCGCATCAAGACGCAGGGCACGGCCGAACTGAAGTTCGGGGCCACATTCAAGAGCATCGACAATCCCTCGCTGCCCATCCGCAACCGCAAGACCACCACGATGGACTTCGACGAGAAGATAAATCTCAGCGTGAATGGCCGGGTGGGCGACAAGGTGAACATGAACCTGAACTACAACACGGACGCTACTTTCGACTTCGATTCGCAGAACATGAAACTGAAGTACGACGGCAAGGAAGACGAAATCATCAAGCTCGTCGAGGCCGGCAACGTGTCGTTCCCCTCCAATTCCTCGCTGGTGCAGGGGGCCAGCAGCCTCTTCGGCCTGCGCACCGACATGCAGTTTGGCAAGCTCAAGCTGCAGCTTGTGGCCTCGCAGAAGAAGAGTTCGTCGAAAAGCGTGTCCAGTAAGGGCGGCAAGCAGCTCACCCCTTTCGAGATCGACGCCGCCGATTATGAGGAGAACCGCCACTTCTTCCTGGCCCAATATTTCCGCAATCACTACGATGCGGGCATGAAGACGCTGCCCAACATCACCACGGGCGTGACCATCAACCGCGTGGAAATCTGGGTGACCAACAAGTCGGGAACCACGTCCAACACGCGCGACATCGTGGCTCTGACCGACCTGGGCGAGACCAGCAACATCAGCAACAGCCGGTGGACAGCCGGCGGAACGTCCGTGCCGGCCAATGCCGCCAACAGCGAGTACGCCACGCTCGTGGGGCAGCTGGCCGACGCCCGCAACATCGACCAGACCTCGAGTACGCTCGACGGGGCAGACCTCGTGGGCGGGGTGGACTATGAAAAGCTGCAGAGCGCCCGGCTGCTCAACTCGTCGGAGTACACGCTCAACAGTGCCTTGGGCTATGTTTCGCTGCGCAGTTCGCTGCAGACCGACCAGGTGTTGGCCGTTGCTTACGAGTACACCTACGGCGGGCAGACCTACCAGGTGGGCGAGTTTGCCAGCGACATTTCCGACGTGAGGCAGGCCCTTTTCGTCAAGTCGCTGAAGAATACAAGCAACAATCCCATGCAGGGCAACTGGGACTTGATGATGAAGAACGTGTATTACCTGGCCTCGACAGTGGAGAAAGACAAGTTCAGGCTGGACGTAAAGTTCCAAAGCGACACGGCCGGCGTCTACCTTTCTTATATTCCCGAGAGCCAGGTGAAGAGCCAGACGCTCATCAAGGTGCTGGGCGCCGACCGGCTGGACAACAACAACAAGGCCCATCCCAACGGCTATTTCGACTACGTGGACGGCTACACCGTGAGCAACGGCCGCGTGTTTTTCCCGGCGGCCGAGCCTTTCGGCAGTTACCTGTACAACTATTTGGTGGCCAAAGGCGTGGATGCCGGCAAGGCGCGCAACTACGCCTTCACCGAGCTCTACGACTCCACCAAGACCACGGCCAAGCAGATTGCCGAGAAAGACAAGTTCATCTTGCAGGGCCAGTACCGCGGCACGTCGGCCAATGTCATATCCCTTGGGGCCTACAATGTGCCGCAGGGCTCCGTGGTGGTCACGGCCGGCGGCGTGACGCTCACCGAGGGCAGCGATTACTCCGTGGACTACAGTGCGGGCGAAGTGACCATCCTGAACCAGAGCATCATCGATGCCGGCACCTCGGTCAACGTCTCGCTGGAGAGCCAGAGCGACTATTCGCAGGAGCGGAAAACCATGTTCGGCATGAACTGGGAGTACGATTTCTCCAAGAATTTCCAGCTCTCGGGCACGTTGCAGCACCTTTCCGAGCAGGCGCTCACCACCAAGGTGTCGATGGGTTCGGAGCCGCTCAACAACACGCTCTGGGGCATCAACCTGAACTGGAAGCACGAGAGCCAGTGGCTCACCAACGTGCTCGACCGGCTTCCTTTCCTCCATCTCACCCAGCCCTCGCAGATTTCGTTCACCGGCGAGTTTGCCCAGCTCATTGCCGGACAGAGCCACGGCACGCAGGACAATGCCTCCTACATCGACGACTTCGAGAACACCACCGACAAGATAGACGTTTCCATTCCCACCAACTGGACGCTCTCCAGCGTGCCCTCCATGTTTGCCGAGCAGTCGGACAAGACTACACTGCGCAGCGGATACAACCGTTCACTGATGGCCTGGTACACCATCGACCCGCTCTTCACCCGTCGCAGCTCTTCGCTCACGCCCGGCCACATCAAGAGCGACCTCGACCAGCTCAGCGATCCCTACGTGCGCGAGGTCTATGTCAGGGAGCTCTATCCCAACCGCGACCAGAGCAGCTACAGCGGTGCAACGTCCACACTCCCCATTCTCAACCTGGCCTACTACCCTAACGAGCGCGGCCCCTACAACTTCAATCCCGACCTTGCCGCCGACGGCACGCTGAACAATCCCGCTCAACACTGGGGCGGCATGACGCGGAAACTCGAAACCAGCGACTTCGAGACGGCCAACATCGAGTACATCGAGTTCTGGATGATGGACCCGTTCATCCATTCCAACCGCCGGCCCAACGCCTCGGAGTATGGCGGCGACTTCTACATCAACCTTGGAGAAGTGTCTGAAGACGTGCTCCGCGATGGCAAGAAGTTCTACGAGAGCGGCCTGCCCGTGGATGGTTCCAGTAGTTTCACCTACACCCAGTGGGGCAAGATTCCCACACAGGCGACCGTTACTTACGCCTTTGCCACGTCGGGCGGCAGCCGCGCCCGGCAGGACTTGGGCTACAATGGACTCAACGATACCGAGGAGCAGCAGTTCCAGTCGTATCAGGATTTCCTGACCCAGATACAGGGAAAGGTCAATGCTGCTGTGTGGGATTCCATCTGGGCCGACCCCGCCAACGACGACTACCACTACTTCCGGGGCTCGGATTACGACCGCATGCAGGCCTCCATCCTGCGCCGCTACAAGTACATCAACAACCCGCAGGGCAACTCTCCCGACAACGACAGCCGTACCGAGGGCTACGACACCTCCTACAAAACAACGCCCGACGTGGAAGACATCAACCAGGACTACACGCTCAACGAGTACGAAAAATACTATCAGTACCGCATATCGGTGCGTCCCGAAGATCTCGTCGTGGGCAAGAACTACATCGTGGACAAGCGCGAGACCTCGCCTACACTGCGCAATACCAAGACCGAGAAAATTGATTGGTACCTCTTCCGCATCCCCCTGCGGGAGTATCAGAGCCGTGTGGGCTCCATCTCCGACTTCTCCAGCATCCGCTTCATGCGTATGTTCCTCACGGGATTCCGGCATCCTGTGGTCATGCGCTTCGGCAGTCTCGACCTCGTGCGCGGTACCTGGCGCGTCTACGAACAGCAGCTTGACGCCACCGCAGCCCAGACCGGCATCATGACTACGGCCTCGGTCAACATTGAGGAGAACAACGACAAGACCCCCGTCAACTACGTGTTGCCCCCCGGCATCAGGCGCGAGCAGGACCCGACACAGCCCCAACTGGTTGAGGCCAACGAGCAGTCGCTCGACATCAACGTCTCGAACCTCTCCAGCGGCGAGTCGAAATGCGTCTACAAGAACACCATGCTTGACCTGCGGCAGTACAAGCGTCTGCAGATGTATGTGCACGCCAATGCCAACGAGCAGAACGTCACCAATCTGCAAGACGACCAGCTGGCCGTCTTCGTGCGGCTGGGTTCAGACTACAAAAGCAATTACTACGAATACGAGATTCCCCTCAAGCTCACCGCCCCCCGCTCGTACAACCGCTTCGACCTGGCCGACTGCAAGGCCGTGTGGCCCGAGGAAAACATGCTTGACATTCCGCTTTCGATCTTCACCGCCGTGAAGAAAGAGCGCAACCGGCAGAAAGCTCAGGGACTGGCCTCCTACAACCGGGCCTACACCGCCTACGACAACGACCGGCCGCAAAACAAGGTTACCATCATGGGCAACCCTACGCTGGGCGAGGTGAAGACCCTCATCATCGGCGTGCGCAACCTTGCGGCCGAGCAGAAGAGCGGCGAGGTGTGGGTCAATGAGCTGCGCCTGAAAGAGTACAACAACTCCGGCGGCTGGGCCGCCAACGGCAACCTGAACGTGCAACTCTCTGATTTGGGCACGATGAACCTGCAGGGCAAGTATGTCACGCAGGGCTTCGGCGGGCTGGAAGACGGCGTGGCCGCCCGTTCGCGCGACGATCGGAGCAACCTCGCCTTCACCACAAGTCTGGAGCTGGGCAAGTTCTTCCCTGACAAGGCTAAGGTTTCGGCTCCCCTCTACTACAGTGTCACCAAGCAGGTGACCCGCCCCAAATACAACCCGCTGGACACCGACATGGAGCTCTCCGACGCTCTGGAGAGCACCGGTAGCCGCCGCGAGCGCGACTCTATCGAGAGCATTGCCGTGACCAGAACCATCAACACCAACTTCTCGCTCTCCAATGTCAAGGTGGGCATCCAGACCAAACGCCACCCCATGCCCTACGACCCGGCCAACTTCTCTTTCTCCTACAGCCACAGTCACGCCCATACACAGGGCGAGACTACCATCTACGAGAACGAGGACAACTGGCGCGGCGGCATGAACTACAGCTGGGTGCCCGTGTACAAGGCCTGGGAGCCGTTCAAGAAAATCAAGAGCAAGAGCAAGTGGTTTGACCTGCCACGCCGCTTCGGTCTGAATTGGTTGCCGCAGAGTGTGAACTTCGACACCGAGATCACCCGCAGCTATTACGAGCTGCAGGAGCGCGACATGGATGCGCTGGAGGGGGCGCAGCTGCCCGTCACTTTCTCTTCACAATTCCTCTGGAACAGGGAGTTCAGGCTGCGGTGGGACCTTACCCGCAACATCCACATGAGTTTCCAGAGTGCCACACACGCCGAGGTGGAGGAGCCTTACACGCCTGTCAACAAGGACCTTTACCCCACACGCTACGAGGCTTGGAAGGATTCCGTGTGGACAAGTCTCAAACATCTGGGCACGCCGCTCGACTATCAGCAGACGTTCAACCTCTCGTACCAGCTGCCGCTTAACCTGCTTCCCGTCTTCGACTGGCTCACCAGCGACGCCTCCTACAACGCCACGTACAACTGGATACGCGGCACTGACCTCGAAGACGGCACCTCGCTGGGCAACACCATACAGAACAACCGGCAGCTTAACGTCAATGGAGCTTTCGACATGGTGAAGCTATACAACCACGTTCCATTCCTCAAGAAAGCCAACGACCGCTTTGCCAAGGAGCCGAACGCCTCCGAACAGAAACGCAAGCAGCAGACCCGGCAACAGGCCAAGGCCGACCGCAAGAAGCAGCAGGAGGAGGAAGCCAAGGTGCGCCAGCAGGCTCTGACCGACGGTAAAGACGCCGACGAGGCCGTGAAGCAGTGGCAGCTGCAACAGAAGCAGGCTGCCGCCAAGCAACAGCAATTGCCCAAAAACAAGCAGTCTTTCGAGAAAGAGGTGACGCTGCTGCCCGACACCACCATCGACATTGCCCACAACAAGAAGTCGCGGCGGCTCGTCATCACGGCCAAGACCGAGGACGGCCACGCGCTGAAACTTAAGTACAGGAAGCTCGACGACAACCGCATCCGCATCCGCAACCGCGTGGACTCGGCCCTCAAAGTCAAGGTCACGGTCACGGCCAAGCCCCCTCTTGACGAGCAACGCTGGTATCGCGCGGCACAGTCCATCGCTCGTGTGGCCATGATGGTGCGCAGTGTCAGCGTGGCCTATCGCAGTCAATACACGCTGGCCCTGCCCGGCTTCATGCCCAATATCGGCGACGCTTTCGGTCAGACCAGCCGCACCGGGGCCGGCGCACTCTCGCCGGGCCTCGACTTTGCCTTTGGCTTGGTGGACGACGACTATATCGGAAAGGCCCGCAACAACGGCTGGCTGCTGCAGAACGACAGCGTGGCGACGCCGGCCACCACCAGTTTTACCGAAGACTTGCAGCTGCGCCTCACGCTCGAACCCATCCGCAACTTCAAGATAGACCTCAATGCCAGCCGCACGCAGACCACAGCCAAGAGCATCCAGTACATGTATGCCGGGTCGCCCACCACGCAGACCGGCACTTTCGCCATGACCACCATCTCGCTCGGCTCGGCGTTCGAGGGCATGGGCAATGCCAACAACGGGTTCCGCAGTGCCACGTTCGAGAAGTTCTGTCGTTCGCTCGACGGTTTCCGCCAGCGTGTCGAAGCCCGCTATGCCGGGTCTGTTTATCCGCAGGGCACCGCGCTGGCCGGCCGCACGTTCGACGCGGCCAACGGCGGGGTGGGGGCCTACAGCGCAGACGTGATGGTGCCCGCCTTCTTGGCCAGCTATACCGGCATGGGCGGGAGCAGCCTCGACATTTTCCCCGCACTCAGGAATTTGCTGCCCAACTGGACGCTGCGCTACAGCGGCTTGGGCAAGCTGTCGTGGCTGCGCGACCGCTTCAAGAGCGTCAACATCAACCACAGCTACAAGAGTGTCTTCGCCGTGGGCACCTACCAGAGCTATTCCACGTTTGTGGCCCTGATGGGTCCCCGCATGGGTTTCATCACCGACGCCACCACGGGCGGCCCCGTCCCCAACTCGATGTACAACGTCTCCATGGTGAGCATCAACGAGAGCTTCTCGCCCTTGCTCGGCGTGGATCTGACGCTGCAGAACAATCTCACGGTCAAAGCCGAGTACCGACAAACGCGTGTGCTCTCACTCTCGATGACCAGCGTGCAGCTCAACGAGGCCGTGAGCAAGGACTGGGTGGTGGGTCTTGGCTATAAAATCAACAACTTCAACCTCTTTGGCGGCCGCAACCCGAGGCTGGTGAAAGGCAAGGCCCGCGGCGGCGACAAGGCCAAGACACAGCAGACCGCCGCCACGACCAGCCGCTCCGGCAACCGCAGCGGGGCCAACCACGACCTGAACATGCGCCTCGACCTGTCCTACCGTCGCCAGGCCAGCATCACCCGCGACATTGCCAGCATCACCTCGTCGGCCAGCAGTGGCAACACTGCTTTCAAGTTCTCGTTCATGGCCGACTACACGCTGTCGCGCCTCCTCACCATGAGTTTCTATCTGGACCGCCAGACCAACACGCCGCTGCTGAGCAGCAGCAGCTATCCCACTACCACGCAGGACTTCGGCTTGAGCATCAAGTTCAGCCTCACGCGGTAGCTTTTCTCGCTCCATTTCTTGCAAATTACAGAAAAAGAGTTATATTTGCAACAAACGTCAATACTACGCTTAAATCTGAACACAGTGGAGACTTCTGCGAAATACCATGCGGCAAGCCATTGTGCGGCCCTCCCAAACGGCGCCGCAACCCTGTTGCAGGCGACCCCCACCAAGGCCATCTACTCCATGGACGGCCGTCGGCAAAAGGGGATGCGGCGCGGGCTGAACATCGTCCGTATGGGCGACGGAACGGCAAGGAAGATCGTCCGCCGATAGCACTCGGTGTTAAGCCCCCTTGCTCTTTGACATACTGACACACACGACGGAAACGAAAATCACGGCAGGAAACATGGCTGTTTGTGAGATTATTCCTATCTTTGCAGCAATCATCACAATATCATAGGAGGAATTGGCATGGACACCACGACAGGCAATACGCAATCCGTGTATCTTAATATTCCGCAGAGCGACTGGCAGTTGCTGAAAGACCTTGCACGGAAGTTCGGATGGCAGGCACAGACAAGCGAACAGCGACTGGAGGCTTTCATCGAAAGCCGGCCGCAGACCGTGGAACTGTCCGAAGACGACATCATGAATGAGGTGAGCGCCATTAGGTACGGCAAATCATGAAAATCATCATTGACTGCAATATCTGGATTTCGTTCTTGCTGGGCCATCAGACGGCTCTCATGCGAAAGATTTTGACCGACCCGGCGGTCGACATCTTTGTCTGCCGCGAACTCTTGGCAGAGATTAGAGACGTGGCTGGCAGAGAGAAAATCCGTAGATACACGGATGCCTCCGAAGTTGCAGACTTGTTGAATCTGATTCACAGCTTTTGCCTCTGTACGAATGTTCAGCAGACAGCTACGAGCCCGGTAAGAGATTCCAAAGACTTGTATCTCTTGTCACTGGCAGAGACGGTTGGTGCAGACTATCTTGTATCCGGTGACAAAGACCTGCTGGTTTTGGAAAGTCATGGACAGACCCAAATGATAAAACTGTCGGATTTTAAATTGCTGCATGGTTTGTAAATAAGGGTCTTTCTGATAGATTCCCATAGCATTTCCGTCCCACGCTCCGTTTCAATGGCGTGGGACGGTTGTTTTCTCTCCGTTGCCAAGATTTTCGTTTCCCGTCGTGTATGGTTCATTCCCGAGGTTGTTTACTCCTCCGACGGTGGTTGGGGACATACTGGGCGTGTGTCCCCTAATCATTCTGTCATTTTCAGGTATTCACACAACTAATTGATAATTTTCCTATTATTCTCTTGCCTGTTTCGCAAACATTCGTTAACTTTGCAGCGCATTTTAAATATATGTACCCACAACATCCATATACGAGCGAGCGCGGAGAGCGGCAGGGAAAGATGAATTTTCCTGCAAATTTTTCGTCGAATTGTTTGGTAGTTCCAAATAATTTGCTACTCTCTCTCTCTCTCTCTCTCAAGCCACTGGCGTAACCTCTCTCTAAAACATACACGCGTACGCGCGCGAGGCGAACCACGCGCAACCCCAATAGGCAAAGGACTCCCCGGAGTTTCCTTTGCCCCACTTTTCATGCCCTTTTTGCAGCCGGGCGAAAAGGGAAATAAGCAGCTTTTAAGCATATCAAAAAGCATGTTAAATCCAAACTAAAATGAAGCGTATAAACATGAAAACAAAAAAAGAGCAAGACAAGCACAGGCAACCCTATGTCTGCCCCAACTGCGAGGTCGTCGCCGTGGAGAACGAAAACACCATCCTTGCCGGTAGCCCGGCGGTTCAGCCTGGAGGTGGAGGACCCGTAGGCAACAAAGGCAGCGTCAGCATCGAAGACCTCGTAGAGGATGACGACGATACGGAAATCTCCGGAGCCAAAAAGTCCACCGTCTGGGATGCGTGGGAAGAATGAAAAGGTAAAAAATAAGAAAGTAAAAGGGTAAAAGGTAAAAAAGTAAAGGAACTATTCGAGGAAAGGGCATTATAGAGAGGATGAGAGGTAAGTAGATGGAAATGAGAGGGATTTGCGCTATATTTCTATGGTTTGCGTATTGAGATAAAGAGCAGAAGATGTGGATTTATGCAGAAGTTCCGTTACCAAATCGTTAGTTCATTCTCCGATTGGTAACGAAGAGGCGGGAGAAGGTAACCGACAGAAGAGTATTCGGTAACTCATTTTTCTGCTATTACGGTGCTTATGCTTTGTACCACAATGTTTTGCGTAGCTGAAAACGCTTCAAAATCGGGTAACTTTGCCCATAAAAAAGAAGTGTATGAAAAAAGACAAAATGAAGGTTTTGCTCTACCTGAAAAAGAGCGGATTGGACAAGTCGGGGAAAGCTCCGATCATGGGGCGGATAACCTACGAGCGAACTATAGCCCAATTTAGTTGTAAGCTATCGTGCGACCCCAAGTTATGGAACGCTCGTGAGAGCAGACTGAACGGCAAAAGCCGTGAAGCAGTGGCAACGAATGGCAAGTTGGAACGCTTGCTTCTCTCGGTACAGTCGGCTTATCGACTTCTTTGCGAACGAGGTGCGGTGTTTACGGCAACAGGCATTAAGGAGCAGTTTCAAGGAAGTATGCAGAGCCAGACCACCTTCTTGGAGCGATACGACCGAATGGTCGAAGAGATGGAGCAAAAGGTGGGCATCGAAATAAAGGCTACGACTATGAGTAGTTACCACACTGTTCGCAAGCACTTGCAAGCCTTTATCCGAGAGAAGTATCACACGACAGATATTTCTTTCGGACAGATAGAGGAAGACTTTTTGGAATGCTTGCAACACTATTCTGTCGGGAAGTTGGGATATTCGCAAGGTTATTATCGTAAGATGGCTTTAGTGGTGAAGAAAGTCTGCCGTTTGGCGTATCGTGAGGGCTTGACAGAGCGACAAATGTTCGCTCACATACAGATTGAACGAGGAGAGAACAAACAACCTCGTGCATTGGACAGAGCTTCATTGGATAAGTTGCAAGCCTTGACTTTTGAGCCGTATGAAGTGGAGTTGGAAACAGCTCGTAATCTCTTCCTCTTTTCTTGCTTTACGGGGGTAGCCTATTGTGATATGGTTGCCCTTGGTCGTGAGCATCTATTTACGGATGATGAGGGGGCGTTGTGGTTGAAGTTCCGCCGACAAAAGACTGACACCCTTTGCCGTGTGAAGCTTCTATCCGAAGCGGTGCGTTTGATAGAGCGGTATAAATCAGAGGAACGCAGCATGCTCTTTGCGCCTATTGTCTACTCGGCTTACCTCACCCAACTCAAAGCCCTCCAACTTCGGGCTGGTATCTCTATACCTCTTTCGGCTCACGTTGGGAGGCATACCTTTGCCACCTTGATTACTTTGGAGCGAGGCGTTCCTATTGAAACGGTGAGTCGAATGCTGGGACATAGCAACATCCAAACGACTGAGCGATACGCCCACGTTACCCCGAAGAAGCTCTTCGACGAGTTCGAGCGATTTCTCTCTTTCACCGAAGATTTGCAACTCTCTTTGTGACATTCAAGAATATGCCCTCAAAAGCACCTAAGCTTTTGGAAGAAAGCAATAAAGCTTTTGCCCGAAAGCTTAGGAGCTTTAGAAGACAAAGTTTTTATCATTCATACAGCACACGAAAAAGATTATGCGCAGTACATTCAAAATTCTATTCTATATCAATAAGAACAAGACCAAAGCGGACGGCACAACGGCAATCCTTTGCCGTATCACCATTGACGGAGCAAGCGTAGTGATAATCACAGGAGAAAGTGTCGTTCCCCATGATTGGAGTGTGAAGCGAGGGGAAACAACGGACAAGAATACCAATCAACACCTGCAAAACTTTCGGGAAGAAATCGAACAGGGATACAATGCTTTACTCTACAAATATGGAGCGGTCAGTGCCCAGCTTCTGAAGAACTACCTGCAAGGCATCGGGAGAACTCCAACGGCACTTCTTGCCCTTAGTACGGAAGAACTTAAAGCCCAACGAGAAAGCAAGAGCGAGGGAATGTATAGCAACAATCGGTGTTCCGACAGACAGCTTAACGCCTTTGTGCGAAGTCGTGGCGAGGAGGATATTCCCCTAACGGCTCTTACGATAGATTTCTTTGATGATTACCGCTTCCATTTGAAGAAGGAGGGCTATGCCCCTGCAACGATAAACGGGCATTTGTGTTGGTTGAGTCGGCTGATGTATCGAGCCGTCAGCCAGGGGACAATCCGCCTCAATCCGTTTGAGGAGGTGAAGTATGAAGCCGTGGAGTGCAAGCCTCGTTTCCTGAGCAAAGGCGATGTGGCAAAGCTCTTGGCATTCCCGTTGCAGGAGGAAGGGGCGGAACTAAGCCGAAGGATGTTTCTTTTCTCTGTCTTTACGGGTTTGGCATTTGCCGACTTGCAGAGCCTCCGAGCTTCGCAAATCGAAACGAATAGCGAAGGGAGGCGATATATCCGCAAGGCAAGACAGAAAACAGAAGTGGAGAGTTTGATACCCCTGCATCCGATAGCGGAGCAGATACTCTCCCTTTACACAAAAGAAAAAAGCAAGAGGGATTATAAGAACGACAACGAGAGCAATTGCAAGACACTCCCCGACACGAAGATATTCCCCGACACGATAAGCAAAGGCAAACTATTCACTTACCTTAAATCCGTAGGTTTGGCGTGTGGCATTCGAACTCCGCTAACTTGGCATGTCGGCCGCCATAGCTTCGGTACGCTGACTTTGGAGGCAGGTATTCCGATGGAGAGCATTGCCAAGATGATGGGGCATTCATCCATTGCCAGCACACAAATTTACGCTCAAATCACAGACCAAAAGATTGCAAACGATATGGAGAGGTTGATAAAACAAGGTTAGGTTTATATGGTAGTGTTTAATGAGGCGTATTTTCGCATCCCTATTATTGGGTATTTTTCATTCGTTTGCGAGAAAAAACACACAAAAAGTTTTGCAGTCGATATTTTTTTTCTACCTTGCCCAGCGAGAGAAAGCAAAAGAGTGCTTTCTACAATTTATTTTTCACAAACAAAAAAACAGAGAAGACTATGAAAAAGTTTTTCGCATCGTTAGCCGTAGCATTAGCTGCTATGTGCTTTGCCCCGACAGCAGGTGCAACTGAGATGGTATCACTTCCCCAGGAAGTAGCAGTTGAAAACGTTGTAACAGAGGCTCAAACTCAGTTGCAACAAGAGGTTGAGGTTTGGATCATCATCTATGATGATGGTACAGTAGTTATTATTATTATCGAAAAGAACTAAGTCTGTTTTTTGACTATAGGCTTTTGGATAACTTGTCCTATAATATAATCAAAGCGGGAGGCAATACTCTCGCTTTGATTAGTAAAAAGTTGTGTTATGGCCAGATTATTTTTTGCAATATTTTTAATGATGAGCGCTTTGCCAAGTTTCTCGCAGTCTAAAGCTGTGACGGTTTCTTATTCTTTTGAAATGAAGATTCCTGAAAAAATAAAACAAATCGAGAATGAACAAATTCGAAAACTTGCAATACAAAAAATGCAAGAAAAAAGTCAGGAATACACGATGTATTTCCATGATGGACTTTATGGATTCTCTGCTCTTTCGGAGGCTTTTCAAGGAAAAAACTTTATTGTCGGAGGAGAACGAAGTGTTTTTTTAGACATGAAGAAGCGAGAACGTGTGTCCCAAGAGGGTATTATGGATAAAAAATTCATCGTAAAAGAACCCTTTGCAACTTTAACGTGGACGATTGGTAAGGAGACAAAGGTTATTTTAGGTAAAACTTGTTTGAAAGCTATTACTCATATTGATAAGATGCCTATTACTGCATGGTTTTGTGAAGAGATTCCTATACAAATAGGCCCGGCTGGGTACTGTGGTTTACCAGGTTTAATCATGGAGATAGAAAGCGGTAGTTTTGTTTACTCGGCACGGAAAGTTGAGTACACAGCTTCAATTTTAAAGATTACACCGCCTTCAAAAGGGGAAGTTTTGAGTCGGGAAGAGTTCATAAAACTGAGAGAGAAAAAAATGAAAGAAATAGGAGTGGATCCCAAACATCAGCCGGGAGGTATTCAAATCATAAAAATGTAAAGAAAAAATCGTTCTCATGCACATCTTTGGATATGTTGCACGAAATGTTCTTTTTGTTTTATTCGGATTGATATTCGGATATGAGGTTTCATATGCACAGACAATTACGATAAAAGGACAAGTGCTTGATGAAAAAAAACAACCTGTCTCATATGCAAGTGTTGTTATCTCAACGGATAGTTTATCTAAAAAAGACATTTCCTATGCTGTAACGGATGAGCATGGGCAATTTAGGATAGGACAACTTTCGGCTATTCCTGACAAGAGATGGATTCATGTTCGTTCAATTGGCTACTTGGGATTTCATAAACAAATTTCTCTTAGGGCAGTTAAGTCACCTCTCGATATAACTCTTACAGAAGACACAAAAGAGCTGGAAGAGGTTGTTGTTGTGGCAAGAGCACGTGATGCTTATGCTAAAGGAGATACAATTGTTTTTAACAGCAAGAATTACACACTGGGGAATGAACGTAATCTTGGGGATGTAGTAAAAAAGATGCCTGGTATGGAAGTTGACCAGACAGGAAATATCTCATATCAAGGAAAGAAAATTGGAAAGGTCTTGGTTGACGGGCAGGATATTTTATCCTCTTCTTCCGGTGTTGCCATGAATACGCTTCCTCCTGATTTTGCCAATTCGATAGAATTGCTTTCGAATTATACGGATGGTGATATTGCCCATGCTTTCAAGGCAGAAGAACAATTAGCCCTCAATCTGAAGTCCAATAAAAAAGTTGCTTTAAGCGGTTCTTTTGAAGGCGGAGGCGGCCTGAAAGACAAATTTATCAGCAAAGCATCTTTGATTACAGTCTTACCAAAAATATCTGCCAGTACCATCATTAACGCCAATAATACAGGTGAGGCTGTTTTTTCGATTCAAGATTATATGTCGAATATCATAGACTTTGAATCGATCCGAAGTGGAGCTTCAACGCAGACATCTTTAAGTTTATCTCCTGAAGAACAACAACTCTTACTGCCTCCGACGAATGAACATGCACGTACGGCAGGATTAGCAAACATAAATATATCATGGACCCCTCACTCAAGCTACAAACTCAGAGCAAGTACACTGTTCAACAAAGGTAAATCAGAAGGGGCGCATACAAAGACGGATACATATACTTTGCCGGAGAATTATTTTACAAATATATCAACAGGTACTGCCGATAAAGAGACCCAACTTGTATCTCAATATTTGTCTCAGAAATGGATTCCTTCTCGTTTTTTCTCTGTCAGTGCTAAGACAAAGATAGACATACGAAACCATAATGCCGATAATATCTATGCTAATACATTCAATGATAATCATATCCATGCATTAGAAAAGCCGAAAAATCACTTTTCCGGTATCAAACAGGATATTGAGATGAAATGGCTTTTGAGCAAAGGGCTTCTTTTCGGTGGAGGAAGTTTTGTTTTCAACAAAGGAAAGATCAATAGTGATATATATACCGATGTCTTACTGCTTCCATTACCCCATATAAATGGAAATTCTATTTATCCTTATTTTCATGAACACATAAAAAAAGACATGGAAAAAGGATTCAACGCCTACGTAGGTGGAATGTATCCTGTATTGAATAATATATATCTGCGAGGTGAGTTTTCCATGTCGATGAATTGGAATGAACTTAAGATGGCTTATCCTACGAGTATAAACGAGGAAACAGCCGATTTAAGAGTATTCAGGCCTTACATTAGTCTGATGAAAAACAAGGGGGTATTCCGGTTTAACATAGGCTCTTATTTTTCCTCCTATAGACAAAAAACATCTCCGGAACTATTGAGAGAGAAATCTCTTTTTTATATTGAGCCACATGCTTCAATCGAATTAGTAATGAGTAACCAGCATCGGTTAATGCTGTCTGTCTCTGAAGCTGTTTCTCCTTCAACCATCGATTACTTTTCTCAGCAGATTTTGGCTAAAGGATACAATAACCTCCAATTACCCTCAAAATTATCGAACCCTTTTGCAAAAAGGTTTAAGGGAAACTTATCCTATGCCTATTTCAGCTTGTTTAACCGGCTTTCGATGTATGGCAATTTAAGTTATATCAAGGATAGAGATACGCATATTACCGTCACAACCTCAAAGGGACTATTGATCAGTAATTTTTATCAAGATGGAGGATGGAGCAATACATTAAGAACAAACGCCTATTTGAGTAAGGGAATCGGCACCCTTCCATTGGACATAAAATTATCAGGTAAATATACGCTCAGCAAACACAACCTGATGCGTGTAGATAAAGAAGACGAATTAATTAACAAAAGAGTAGATGCGAAATTGGATCTTATTTCACGGCTGTACCAATCTCCGGTTAATTTTGAGATAGGAGTACGTTTTAGTCGTCTTGACCAGAAATTTACGTACAGCAATATCCACTCTTGGAATCAAGAATTTGGAGGTTTCGCAACAACTCATGTAAATATAGGAAATTTTGTTTTTTCTGTTTCTGGCAAGTCGAATAGAATTGAAGATGCCGAAGCCAAGCGTTATTTTAGGGATTTAGACTTCTCTATGAAATATAAATTAAACAAGTTAGACATCAAACTTCAGGGAGAGAACGTGTTCCATCTTAAAGATAATGAATGGATGAAAGAAATCCTCACCCCGACAGTCCAATCAACTATCTTATACAGACGATTGCCTGGGCATATTCTTCTATCTCTCTGTTATACACTATAATCTTTTATAACATAACTCCAAATTCCGTTTTTTTGACAAGAAAATTATAAATAACATACCTTGCTAACATATACACAAACAGAGGGCTTCTAAAAAGATCTTTGCTTATAGTTTTCTTCCAAAAGCTTCTCCAAGTCGGAGAGACGGTAGAGTATCTTCCCTGCGATTTGGGTGTAGGGAATAATGCCCTTGTCCCGATAATCCTGCAAGGTGCGAGGACTGACGAAAAGGCGTTCGCATACCTCTCTCCCTGTGAGATAGATTTCTCCCCCGAACAACGGACGGTGCGTTTGGGCAATCTCCCGAATACGCTTGCTTACTTCTTGAATGCCCGAAATGAGCTGTTTCATTTCGGGTGTTTCTCTGTTTACAATTTCGTGTTCCATAGTCGTGGTTATTGGCGATTGGACTTGGCAAGGAGTGCTTCCACATCCTCGCGTTTGTAATAACATTTATGCCCGATTTGGATAAAGGGTAACACGGACGTGTCCCGATAGTGCTGGAGCGTCCGTTTGCTGATGTTCAGGATTCGGCACACGTCTCCGTTGTGCAATAAGTCGGGCATTTCGGGACGAAGCCCGAAATGTTCTCTCATACAAAGAGCCAACTCTTCGATGCTCTTTTTCAGTTCCTCCCAAGCGGAGGAGTCGATGGCTGTAAATCTCATATCAATATCGTTTTAATTGTTGTTATTTTCTCTTTTTGGCGCAAATATATGCAGCCGAAATCCTTGTTCTCTGACCTGATGAAATCAAGGGAAATAACAGGAACTTGCAGGCAAATGTATAAGTAAAATCTATCTATTTTTAGAAGGGATTCCCTGCCTTTTCTCTCTGTTTCCCCGAATTCCTTCCGAGGGAAAAAATCCTGTTTCGATGCGAAAATAACGAACCGACATATACTGTTTACCCCATTCCTGTTAAGTGGATACTTCTGGCGTCGAAATGGTATGAAATGGCTCTGTTAGAGAGAATCTTCCTACCTGTCTTTTTAGGCTTTTCCCTCTGCTTTCATCGAAAAGGCAAAGGCATGCATCTGCATGTAATCCGATACAGCCATTCGGGTAGCGTTTCCCTTTCTTCCATTTGTCGTTTTCTGATTTTTGAGGAGAAAATATGAGGTATCCTTTCCTTTTGCCGAAGAAATATGCAGCACCTCGATGCAACAACGCCACAAGGCTTGGCTTCACCTGTTCGCCTCTGTAACTTGGTTTCAGCATCCCATTTCGGGTGAAAGTTCAAAACCAAGCAAACAGAAGAAGTACGAACAATGAAAAAAGAAGAGAAGGAGAGCCCCTCCAAGAACGCCCAAATAGAAGAGTTCCTTTCGGCTCGCTACGAGTTTCGATACAACACCGTGTTGCACCGAGCGGAGTACCGTCCACGAGGAACGGACGACTACACAGCCATAGACCGCTACTGCATCAATACCCTCAAACGAGCCTTGGACAAGGAAGCCGATATACAGACCTCGCCCGAGAACCTGTACTGTATCATCGAAAGCGATTTCTCCCCACGCATCAATCCCGTGCAAGCCTATTTCCAAGCCTTACCGCAGACGAAAGGAAATACGGAAACTATCACCACCCTTGCCGACTGCGTGAGCGTAACCCATCCCGAGAAGTGGAGGGAATACCTCACCAAGTGGCTGGTGGCAGTAGTTGCCAATGCGATGGACGACAAGCAATGTCGTAACCATACCTGCCTTGTACTGACAGGCGATCAGGGAAAATTCAAAACCACGTTCCTTGATTTGCTCTGCCCTCCGTCTCTCTCCGATTACCGCTATACAGGGAAGATATACCCACAGGAGAAGGACGTGCTGAGTCTTATCGGGCAAAACCTCATCATCAACATTGACGACCAACTCAAAGCCCTTAACAAACGGGACGAGAATGAACTGAAGAACCTTATCACCTGTCCGCAGGTGAAGTACCGTATGCCTTATGAGAAACACATTGAGGAGCGACCCCACTTGGCAAGTTTCGTGGCTTCGGTCAATGGCAACGACTTCCTCACTGACCCGACAGGGAGCAGACGCTTCCTGCCCTTTGAAGTGCAGGCAATAGATATAGACCAAGCCAAGAGCATTCCGATGGATGCCGTTTACAGCGAAGCCAAGACACGATTGAATGAAGGGTTTCGCTATTGGTTCAATGATGAAGAGATTATTGAATTGCATAGAAACAGCGAAGCCTTCCAAGTCTATACGACAGAGATAGAACTGTTGCTCCGCTATTTCACCTTTCCCACGGAAGCGGAGACGGCAACGAAACGCTTCTATATGACCAATTCGGAGATAGTGGGCTATCTCTCCTGCTATACTCGACAACCGCTCTCCAGCAAACGGATGGGCGAAGCCTTGCGAAAGGCAGGCTATACGAGGGAGTGTCGCAGGATAAACGGCAATCCCGTGTATGTCTATGCCGTCCGTAAGGTTTACCCCGAGCAACCGCCATAGCACTCTGTTGTTGCAATCCCTTTGCAATACCCCTTTCTCTTTTATTTCCTATCCTCCTTACTACGTTACTACAACCAAGGATAATACGGTGAAAGAGAAAGGATTGCAGGAGGTGTCCATCTTGCGACACAGCTTACTACCATCTTTCTACGCTTCTACGGCAGAATGAAAGAGGATAGGTGTAGACAGGAGATGTAGAAGGATAAATCCGAATGAAGTGTTACACTTTTCTCTTTCACAGTCAAATACTTATCCGAGTGTCGAAGGGTAGTAAGATGAAAAGGGGAAAATTCCAAAAAGAGAAAACAGAGCGAACAATGAAATAACGAACAAATGAATATGAATAATCCAAATCCAACGATAACAGCAATGAACAACGAATATTACGACCTACAATACATCAAGGCGATACCGATAGCGGACTATCTGCACGCCTGCGGTATCGAGCCTGCCAAGCGTTACAATGGCTATGCCCTTTATCACGTACCCTACCGAGAAGACTCCAACGCCAGTTTGAAAGTGGACTTTCGGCAAAACCTGTGGCACGACTACGGCACAAGCCAAGGCGGAAGCATCATCGACCTTGTGATGCGGATGCGTGGATGCAGTGCCTACGAAGCAATGGCACATCTTGCTGAAGGGAAAGCGACAACCCTCGCCCCTTCTTCCTTTCATCGTGAAACAACCATTACTACGAGCAATTCCACAAGTACAAGGCACATTCTTTCCATCAGCGAAGAGTTACCCCTACATCTGCAAAGCTATCTCCGAGAGGTACGCAGGATAGACCTTGCCATGGCAAGCCCTTATCTCCGTCACGTTCGCTATGAGGTAGGAGGACGAGAGTATTCTGCCATCGGCTTTGTCAACCGTGCAGGAGGGTATGAGCTTCGGGACGACAAGACATTCAAAGGAACAATCGCACCAAAGGATATATCCGTAGTTGCGGGAGAAACGAACAACTCCCCTCTCTGCATCTTCGAGGGCTTTATGGACTTCCTTTCCTATCTCACAATGAAAGGGAAAGAAAGCATTTCGCCTTCCATAGTTCTGAACTCCGTCAGCAATCTACCACGAGCCATCGCCTATCTCTGCGAGAATGGCATTCTCTCCGTCCGTGCATTCTTCGACAACGATGAAGCAGGACGGCAAGCTCTTCAGGGTATCCAATCTTCAGGCATCAAGGTAGAGGATATGAGCCAATACTATGCCCGATACAAAGACCTCAATGAGTACCACGTTGCCCAAAGAACAGAACTAAAGCAGGTGATACCACCTCGCAAACGAGGACTTAGACGATAAGGCAAAAGAGAGCAAACAACATTATTCTATCATCAGGTATTCAAAGATGCAGAAAATAAAATGTATGCGAATAAACGGCTTTGTTTCGATAGCTACGGCAGTTCCTCAGAACAGCAAGTTTGCAGAGCAAAACTTAGAAACAAAGCGTGCAGGCATTCACAGGATGCAACGCAACAAGAAAGAAGCACGAGCAGGGCGGAGCGGACATTTCGAAAAATGCCATAGCTCATTAGGGTATTTTCTTTACGCTGCACTCCGTTATCGCTAAAAATACCCTCCTGAGCCAAGGGGCGGTGCCCCTTTGGATACCCCTAAATCAATCTTCAAGCAATGGGCTACGCCGTTTTACATATAGACAAGGCGAGAGGAAACGACTCGGCAATGACCGCACACATAGCGCGTACATTCATGCCGAGTAACGTCGATTCCTCCCGCACACACCTCAATCGAGAGCTGGTGCAATTCCCTGCAAATGTAACTAACCGTACCGAAGCGATAGAGCATCGCATCGCCACGGCAGGTATCTACCGAAAGGTGGCACAGAACCAAGTCAAAGCCTTACGCTTTATCCTGTCAAGTTCACCGGAGGATATGGCTCGCATAGAGCAAGAAGGACGCCTGTACGAATGGTGCAATGAAACGATGGATTGGCTTCGCACCACTTTCGGGGCGGACAATGTGGTCGCAGCCACACTGCACGCAGATGAGGACACACCTCATATTCACGCCACAGTTGTCCCGATTGTCACGGGTGAAAGACGGAAAGCCAAAGAGGAAGCCAAGAACGGCAAGCGGAAGTACAAGACAAAGAAGAATAAGGTACGACTTTGTGCAGATGATGTGCTCACGCCCAAAAAGTTGGAAGACTATCAGACGAGTTATGCCAAGCGAATGCAACGGTTCGGATTGGAACGGGGCGTACACGGTTCGGAAGCCAAGCACCGCACCACGATGGAGTATTACAAGGAAGTCCTAAAATCCACGAAAGAGAAAGAGGCGCAAGAAGCAGAACTCACTGCCAAGATAAAAGAGTTGGAGAAGCAGGCAGGCAAACTCCGAATGAAAGGTACGTTTTATTCTATATTTGGCAACTCTGAACTCGACAAGGCAGAAAAACGCATCGCAGACTTGGAACAGGAAGCCGAACGACAGCGGTATCTTTCGGAAAAGGAGAAGAATGAAATCCGAAAGGAGATTGTTCTCTTGCAGGACACGGTTAAGGGAAGAGACAGAGCCATTGCCGAACTGAAAGAGACCATGCAGGTTTACGAGGAAGAGCGGAATTGGATAAAACGCTTCTTCAATGGTTTCTACCAACTCTTAAATATCCGTCTGATGCTCCGAAAGATGAATTTCTCTGATGACAGAATTGCAGAAATGTATCGCACGGAAGCTCCCCAGCGAGGTACGGCTAAAGCCTATTCGGGACTATACAAGAGAGAGTTTACGGAAGAGGGTTGTGAAATCCGCATCGCTAAGGATGAGAAGAAGCGACCGCTACTGACTATCAACGGACTTCCTGTTGCCGATTGGTGCGAACAGAAATGGAAACAGCTTATCAATCGTAATCGCTCGCAACGGCTATAAAACCGAAAGACCTCCTTCTCTTTCATCGTTGTATTTCAGTTGCGACAAAACTTTTTAAGAAGAAAATCACGTAAGAACGCTCACTTTCGCTCGCAAATCTGTACCTTTGCAAGTGATAATAGTGAGCGTTCTTTGGTTATTCAAAACAGTGTGCCTCAAAGCACTCCGCTCATTTCTAAATCGTTACCTACTCATCTATCTCTCAAAGGTAACACTCTATTACTCAACAAGATAGTTCGCAAGCGAAAAATTCCTTTGGCTGTCGCGGTGTTCCTCCTTTCCTCTGCGCCTCTGCGTGAGCCATACTCGTGTAGCTCCCACACAGAGACGCGGAGGAAAGGAGAAGCAAGAACGGAGCCACTCTTAAGACAAGCAGACCATTAAGAAAACAAGTAAGTTAGTTCGCAAGCAAGGAAAAGCAAACAAGCTGACAAGTAGACAACGATTAAACAACAAGCAACAACCATGATAAGATTCAAGGAATATCTGGAACGCAGGGCCCGCAGGGCGGCGTTCATGAGTGTGTGCCTCGCGGGGCTCGCAGGATTCGGCGGGCTCTTCCTCGGCTCGTGCGCCAACGAGGACTTGGGCAAGGACGGCGGCGAGGAGGGCGACAGGAACGCCTCCGTGGCCTTCAACGTGAGCGAAGCGCAGGACGACGCGCAGGCCGCCGCCAAAGCCATGCCGGGCGTGCCCGTGACGCGCGCGGCGTTCAGCGAGCAATTGGGCATGATGAACCTCACGCCCGCAGACCTTACCACGCAGAAGCTCGCCGTGCAGGGGGCCGCCGGCACCGACCTCTGCCTCATCGAGACCACCACGCCCGGCGTTAATCCCATGCGACAGGACAACCGTACGATGACAGCCCGCACGGCGGCGACCACAGGCAAGGAAGATACCGAGGCTGCGACCCGCGCCAACATCACCACGATGACCACACTGGGCCACTTCGCCTCCTACGGCTACCGTGGCACCACCGCCGCCGGCATCTCCGCCGCGCCCAGCTGGTTCTACCATGAGAAGACCAACCCCGACGGCACCCTCGTCAGCCCCCGTTTCTGGTCGTGGCAGATTCCTTTCGGCAGGTTCTATGCCGTCTCCCCGTGGGTGGAGTCGGGCTATGCCAAGCTACAATTCTCACCTGCGACCCATGCCGGCACGCCCTACGTGGACTTCGAGGTGGAGCCCGACGTGAAGAACCAGAAAGACCTCATGACGGCCTGCTCAGGCGTGGTGCAGTATGCCACGCAGTTCGTGCCTCCCACCACCAACCTCAAGTTCCGCCACGCCCTGACGGCCGTGCGCTTCAAGGTGGGCCAGAACCTGTCGTACAGCAAGACCATCACCAAGGTGGAAATCATCGGGGCCATGAGCAAGGGCCGCTACACGCTCTCCACCGACGAGACCGGCACGGGTGCGGCATGGAGCGACCTCTCCACTCCACAGACCTTCACCCTCGGCGGCGACGGCACGGTGAACGTGAGCACCACGGCGGCCGTGAACCAGATTATCCTGGGCAACAATGGCGACAACTTCACGTTCTACATGATTCCGCAGCCGCTCTCTGGCGTGCAGATAAAAATATACTTCAACAACAGCTCCACCCCGGCTATCACTGCCAATCTCTCGGGCACATGGAAGCCCGGCACAACAAAGACCTACGCCCTCTCGCAGAACACATCTACATGGGACTATCAACTCACCGTGACCAGCCCCGCCGCCGTCGGCTACGATGTCACCACGACCGGCGATTACACTGTCAAGAGTTATCGCGAGGATCCCGTCACCCACATACAGCAACCCGTGAAGTGGAAAGTAGTGAGCTATCAGGAGAGTACTGATGGCGGTCAGACATGGGGAGCCGAGACAACGGTCAAACCCGCATGGCTTACCTCTCTGAGCATGACCGAGGGTAACGGCGGAACTTCTGCAGAGAGCGGATTCGGCACGCTCACGACCAACATTACCGACTTGCTTGCCAAACGCAACAAGGCCTTGAAGAATGCAACGGCATTAGGTTCCTCCGGCACTCCCTACGACCTTTCCACAAAGGGCGGCACGATTCAGCGCAGCACAGCCAACTGCTACGTCATCTCCGCACCGGGACATTACCGTATTCCGCTGGTCTATGGCAATGCTATCAAGAACGGCACGACTAACGTCCATGCCGTACAAACCAGCAATACAGGTAGTCATATCCTCAAACATTTCAAGAATCATAATAACCAAAATATTACCGAACCTTGGATTACGGAGAGCAACGGTGGAGCCAATTCACCCAATGGTGCCAAAATTGTCTGGGCAGACGAGAGCGGACTCGTAACCAACCTCGCCGTGTCGGGCAGCGGTACCAACGCTTTTGTCAAGTTCAAAGTGCCCGCCTCCGCCATCAAGAACGGAAATGCAGTCATCGCCGTGACCAAAGCCGGTGTGGTCGTATGGTCCTGGCACCTGTGGTTCGCTCCGCAAAGCGTACTTCAGACTACGGCTTGCACGAATTTCCAGAAGAAGGTTTACAACATCCCCAATGAGACACTCGGCTGGAAATACACCGTTTGGAAAGCTACCACCTATTCAGCTCCCCGCATCGTAAAAGTCAAGGTGGAGCAGACCGTTGCCAATGGTGGTGTAAAGCAAGAAGGCATCATTACCATCACCCAGAACAACGGCGGAGTGCGGCAAGGCTACAGCACGTTGTACCAATTCGGCCGTAAGGACGCTTTCCCCGGTACGGACGCAATTTCCGAGGGTTCTTTCAACAAGAACGGTGGCAACAACATGTCCATCCAGAACGGCATCCGGCATCCCGAAATATTCTATACTGAAGGTTCGTCATGGATCAATTATTACTCTTACAACAATCTTTGGTCTATGGACAATACCGGCTACGGCCACAACGACAACCCTGTCGTGAAAACCATCTACGATCCTTGTCCCGCGGGCTTCCACATGCCTGCCGGCTATGCCTTTACCGGATTCACTACCACTGGCAACAACTCCGAAAATCAATCAGAGTTTAATGTTTATGGAAACTGGGACTATGGTTGGAATTTCAACAACAAGATTACCAGTCCTAATGCCACGGTTTATTTCCCCGCTTCGGGCTATCGTGGGCATGACGGCACGTTACACAGCGTGGGGAACTTCGGCGACTATTGGTTGGCCGTTCCGGGCGACACGCGACGCGGTTGCGATCTGTATTTCGGATTGAACAAGATTGGGCCGCGGGGATTCGACGGCCGGTCGTGGGGATTCTCCGTTCGCCCCGTGGCAAAATAATCTGCAGAAAACCGGACAACAATATTTAGTAACAATCATGGGCTGCGGCGCATCGCAGTGTCCGCACCCTTCGCTCTTTGACATACTGACACACGACGGAAACGAAAATCTCCTCTGATATTTGGAATTGTCGCCGGAAAATTGCATTTTTGCAGAAAATTGGCGGCACTCGGCAAATTGAAAGTAAACTTTCCTTACACTCGCTTGCACAATTTTTGCTACAGAAATCAAAACGATTGAAAGACATGGCGAAGCAAAATGAAATTAAGGTTAAGACGGCAATCATTAAAACGATGCGGAAAAACGGCATGGACTTTATCTGCATCACCGACATTGCCAGACAAAAGAACCCCATAGACCCCAACGGAGTGATTGCCAACTGGATGCGCAACCGCAATACCATCGAGTTTCTTGGCATTTGGGAAACGCTTTACAACCCGATTTTCAATCCCCTCGAATTCGAGGGGTTTAGAGCTACGGCCGGATTAAATGCTTTCACGCTATCGCCCACTCGTTGGATTGAGGCAACCCGAGCCATCGGCATTGTTTCGCAGCCGGGTCGCTACGGAGGTACTTACGCCTGTTCGGACATCGCTTTTGAGTTTGCGTCTTGGATTTCGGTTGAATTTCGTCTTTACTTGGTAAAAGAGTTCCAACGCCTCAAATCCGATGAGCAGAAACAGATAGGCTGGTCGGCCAAGCGCGAGCTGTCGAAAATCAACTACCGCATCCACACCGACGCCGTCAAGCAGCACCTGATACCCGACGAGGTGACGCCGGCCCAGGCAAGCGTCATCTATGCTGAGGAGGCCGATGTGCTCAATGTGGCCATGTTCGGCACCACCGCCCGGCAGTGGCGCGAGGCAAACCCGGAGTTGAAAGGCAACATCCGCGACTACGCCACCATCAACGAGCTGATATGCCTGTCGAACATGGAGAACATCAATGCTGTGCTCATCGACGAGGGCATTCCGCAGGGCGATCGCTTGGTCAAGCTCAACCAAGTGGCCATCCAGCAGATGCGCGTATTGGAGGGCGACGGGGCAAGAAAGTTGCTGACAGACGAGAATCTCTGACACGCACAACGGAAGCGTGTTTATTCTCAAAAATAAACGATGATGGAAAATAAGGAACGGTACAGCGAGTTTGCACGCAAGGTGATACAGGGTGTAAAAATAGCGCATCAGAAAATGATTCACGAAAAAGTGCTCAAAGGCGAAAACATCGTGATAGCCGATGCAGACGGACAGATTACGACTATTTCTGCACGGGAACTCACCACAAGCGACTGAAAGCATCTTTTTGTCCACACGTCCTTTCCGTCCCACGCCCTTGAATGGAGCGTGGGACGGTTGTTTTCCACCGCTTGCCAGAATTTTTGTTTTCCGTCGTGTGTGGTTCATTCCCGAGGTGTTTACTCATCCGACGGTGTTGCGGACACACAGGGCGTGTGTCCCTACAGGGTGCAGCGCATGGGGATTTGAAAGACAACGCCCAATCGCATAGGACTCAAAAAAGACAACGAACAATTGCATAGGATTTGATGAAAGACAACGAACAACAACTGAAAACAACGCTGCGCCGCGGTATTACTGTTGTTATGAGTTGTTATCCGTTGTCTTTGTCAACCCATAAAAACGGGAAGTGAGCATTGCAAGTCTGCAAAAGTCCCAAGACAACGGGAAGTGAGCATTGCAGGTCTGCAAAGGTCTCAAGACAATGGGAAGTGAACATTGCAAGTCTGCAAAGGTCTCAAGACAACGGGAAGTGAGCATTGCAAGTCTGCAAAGGTCCCAAGACAACGGGAAGTGAGCATTGCAAGTCTGCAAAGGTCCCAAGACAACGGGAAGTGAGCATTGCAAGTCTGCAAAGGTCCCAAGACAACGGGAAGTGAGCATTGCAAGTCTGCAAAGGTCTCAAGACAAATGGGAATGAACATTGAAACGATACGAGAACCATTCAATCCGATTGTAAACCATTAAAACCAAACCGCTATGACACAAGAAATCGAAAACATCGTGCTGTCGAGAATCAACAACGGTGCGCACTACAACTTCATGAGCAACGTGGCCGAGAAGGCGAAGGGCGACGAGGCTGTGTATGGCAAGGCCAAGTCGCAGACCGACGCTCTGGTGTCGGCCCTTGCGCAGGAGAACGAGGACCTGATGCTGAGCCGCAAGAGCTCGCTGAGCGACACGATTGCCGAGGCCGACCGCCAGCGCGATGCCTACTACCGCGGCTACCGCAACGGGGTGCGGAGCTTCCGCTCGTTCCCCGCGGGGGCTCAGAAGACGGCGGCGGACATGCTGTGGCAGCACATGACGGACCATGGCATCGAGCCGAAGATGCAGCTCGACCGCGAGACGGGCCTGCTGACCAACCTCGTGGAGGACCTTCAGGGTCGTCTGGCCCCGCAGGTGGCGGCTCTCGGGCTGAAACCTTTCGTTGACGGCATGAAAGCGGCCAACGAGACGGTCCGCACGTCGCTCTCGGGGCGCGACACGGAGCAGTCGGGGCTGACGCTTGGGGCCCTGAAAGCCTCGCGTGCGAAGACGGATGAGGCCTATCAGTCTCTCGTGCGTCGCGTCAACGCGCATGCCGAGATAGAGGGCGCGGGCGATTACTTCGTGTTCATCACCTACGTGAACGAGCAGATCAAACGTTTCAAGGAGCAGGTGCTGCCCCCGGGAAAAGGTTCGGGCAAGGGCTCGAAAGGCTCTGGAACAGGCAAGGGCTCCGGCAAGTCTTCGGTCAAGAAGCAGCTGTCGCTGCTCATCCCGGCTTTCGAGACAGCTCAAGGGCTGGCTGCCGGCTCGCTGGCGTATGCCGGTCACACGGGCGAGCTGCCGGACGGCACGAAGCTCTACCTGCTCTACGTGGACGGCAACCCCGACAAGTTCGTCTGGGTGAAGATCGACGGCGACCACCTGTCCAAGGTGGACTATCTGGCCGGGGCAGGGAAGCCGGGCGGCGTGAAATAGGATATACTCAATATATCATGTTTTTATAATATCTCTTTTTTGCGCGGGCTGTGTCGTGAGACACGGCCCGCGTTTCTTTTAGACAGAACAACATATTGAGATATGGCTGCGCAGTGAGGTTTTAGACATAACAACATATTGAATATATGGCTGCGCGATGGAAAGGAGCACGCCGATTCCATGCGGGGCGTTTTTCTCACAGATTCCATGCGTGGTATTTTCTCACAGATTGCACGGATTTCACAGATGCCATGCGTGGTAATTTCTCACAGATTGCACGGATTTCACAGATGCTGCGCGGAGGGTGCGGCATTGGGTTTGGGTGTAGGGGCTGGCTTCTACGCCAAAACCATGAATCCCGCCCCTTGTTCCTCGCGATGGTGTAAAAAGTTGAAATAAAAGCTAAACGGACACGCCAATTGGCGGAATCTTTGTAATTTTGCAGCCAATATGTTGTTTTACCCAAGGCCCGGACTGCTGGCCCGAGTCAAGAACTCCGAATGACAAACCGAACTTTTCACCACCGGTTCACGCTGGGTGCCCGCTGCGGCATCCTGCTCTTGGCATGCCTGATATTCTGGCTGCTGTGGACCAAGGCCGTGGCAGCGGCCTTGGTGCTGGTGGCGTTCGAGGTGGTGCTCATCGAGCGCACACTCCACTCGGCCTATGTCTTCACCAACGACAGCCTGCTGGTGCGCCGTGGCCGTTTTGCCCGCGAGCGGCGTATCCCGCTGGACAGCATCGTCTCGTGCCGCCCCATGACTACCACTTTCGGACTGGTGCACTATCTGCTCATCGGCTACGGCGCACAGCGCATGCTGGCTGTGCAGCCGGAGAATGAGGCCGAATTTGTGCGCTGTCTGCAAAGGCTCGTGGGGCTTCGGAGGGTGGAAGAATAGATGTAGAGGTATATGTCTTTTGATCTGAAAATAAGAATCAGGCTGACGGCCCTGCTGGCTTTGCTCGCCGTCGTGCCCCTCCAGGCGCAGACCGATGAGGACGAACTCACCGAGGACAACGACACCACGGTGGCCGATTCCGTGTGGGCCGACTCGCTCGTCCTGCGCAATGACACGCTGCCCTGGCCGCAGAACGTGCAGGCCCAGCTCGACGAGCTGCTGCGCCACGACATGTTTTCCACCTCGCAGGTGGGCATCATGGTGTGGGATTTGGATGCCGACTCGGCCATCTACCGCCGCAACGAGCGGCAGCTCATGCGGCCGGCCTCCACGATGAAAGTGGTCACGGCCATTGCGGCCCTCGACCGTCTGGGTGGCGGCTACCCGTTCAAGACCGAGCTGTGCTACACCGGCCGCGTGGATAGCTGCACGCTCACGGGCGATGTCTACTGTGTGGGCGGGTTCGACCCGCGTTTCAACGGCGACGACCTGCGGGCTTTTGTCGAGGCCCTGCACAAGATGGGTGTCGACACCATTCGCGGCAACATCTATGCCGACAAGTCGATGAAAGACCCCGACCGTCTGGGTGAGGGCTGGTGCTGGGACGACGACAACCCTGTGCTCTCGCCGCTGCTTATCTCGCGCAAGGATCGGTTTGTGGAGCGGTTCTACGACGAACTGTGCAAGGTGGGCATCTATCTCACGGGCACTCTCGGCGAGCGTCGCAAGCCGCAGGAGGCCAACTGCATCGTGAGTCGCTTCCACACCATAGACCAAATCCTGATGCGCATGCTCAAGGAGAGCGACAACCTCTATGCCGAGGCCATGTTCTACCAGATTGCCGCCGCCACGGGCAACCACCCGGCCACGGCCAAGAGTGCGCGCGTGCTTATCAAACAGCTGGTGAACAAGCTGGGGCTCGATGCCTCGCGCTACAAGTTTGCCGACGGCTCGGGCCTGTCGCTCTACAATTATGTGAGCGCCGAGCTGGAGGTACGCCTGCTGCGCCATGCCTTCCGCAACGAGAACATCTACAACCATCTGTTGCCCGCCCTGCCCGTTGCCGGGCTCGACGGCACGTTGAAGAAACGCATGCAGACGGAGTTCACCCGTGGCAACGTGCGGGCCAAGACCGGCACCCTGACGGGCATCAGCTCGCTCTGTGGCTATCTCACGGCGGCCAACGGCCACAGGCTCTGCTTCTGCATCATCAATCAGGGTGTGATGCACGGGAGCAACGGCCGCCGATTTCAGGACTGGGTGTGCTCTGTGCTATGCCGTCCGCAGTAGGTGTTTGACCATAAAATTATAGGAATGGAAGAAATCAGAATATTCGTAGAGACGCTGGTGCAGCAGTGGGGTATTTCGGGCTGCATGGTGCCTGTGGTTCGCCATGCGCTGCTCATTGCCGTGGCCGCCCTGCTGGCGCTGCTGGCTGACGTGTTGTGCCGCCGCATACTCATCCCCGTGGTGACCCGGATAACGCGCCGCACAACCGCCCAATGGGACGACGTGGTGCTGGGACGGCCTGTGCTCACGGCCGCCTGCGGTATCGTGCCGGCCATCGTGGTGTGGTGGCTGCTACCCATGGTGTTCTATCAGTTTCCCACGGTGCGTGAGGTGCTGGCCCGCGTTACGGCCATCTATATCACGCTGGCCTCGGTACATCTGTGCTTGGTGTTCATCAGCAGTCTGCATCGACTTGACAATGGCTGTCGCACGAGCATGCAGCAATACATCCTCTCGTTCTGCAGTCTGCTGCGCGTTGTGGTCATCTTTGTGGCCGTCATCGTGGTGGTGGCCATCGCCCTGGGGCGCAACCCCCTGACGTTGCTGGCTGGTCTGGGGGCCACGTCGGCCGTGCTCATGCTCGTGTTCAAGGACACCATAGAGGGCCTTGTGGCCGGCATCCGCCTCACCTCGGCCGACATGATGCACGTGGGCGACTGGATCACGGTGCCCGTAGCCGGAGCCAACGGCATTGTCACCGAAATGAGCCTCACCACGGTGAAAGTGCGCAATTTCGACAATACCATCGTCACCGTGTCGCCAACTACGCTGGTGGGTGGCTCGTTCCAGAACTGGAAAGGCATGCAGGCCAGTGCCGGCCGCCGTGTGAAGCGCATGGTCTACTACGACTTCCACAGCATCCGCTTCGTGGACGACGACCGCCGCGAAACCAACATGGCGCGGTATCGTCGGGCCGTGGAGCAGTATCTGGCGGAGTGCGCGTGGGTGAACCATGACATGTTGCTCATGGTGCGCCAGCTGGAAGCCACGCAGAGCGGGCTGCCGCTGGAGTTTTATTTCTTTCTCAAGGACAAGGAGTGGAAGACCTATGAACACCAGCTGGCCGCCATTATGGAGTATGTCTATGCCCTGGCACCCGAGTATGGGCTCAAGGTTTACCAGCAATACCCTGAACAGTAACTCCGAACTTCTTAAATTCACAACGCGTATGATTATCACCATTGCCCGCCAGTGCGGCTGTGGGGCCCTGCATGTGGGCGAAGCCCTGGCCCGGCATTACCACCTGCCCATCTACACCCGCATGAACCTGCTCGACATGGCCCGCGGGCGAGGCATTCTGAACGAGATGGACGATTTCTTCGAGGAGCGGCCCGTCGACGACCTCCTGTTTGCCATCTCCGATGACTATCGGGCTGCTACCGGCCACGTGAACGACCGGCCGCAGCGCATGCTGGCCGACATGCTGGGCCGTGAGAGCTGCATCATCGTGGGCCGCTGCGGCAATTATATCTTTCGCCACCGCCCCGATTTGGTGTCGGTTTTCCTCAAGGGCAACATCCACAAGCGCATCCGAAACATCGAGGCGGAGCGCAGCATGCCCTATCGCGAGGCCAAGGAATTTGTGCAGGAGCAGGACGACCGGAGGCTCACCTATCACCGTTTTCACACGGGCCTCACCTGGGGCAATGCCGACGACTACGACCTCTGTCTGGACAGCTGCCGGCTCACGGCCGACCAGGCGGCCCTGCTCATCGAGGATTATATCGACCATGTGCAGGTGAAGCGGCACACGTTCGAGTAGGTTTACGGTAAAAATGGATTTCTGGATATGAAGTTTTTGATTCAGTTTCTCGTCATTGTCATCTTCGCTTTCATGGGCGAAGTGTTGCACCATGCCATTCCTTTCCCCATCCCGTCCAGCATCTACGGCATCATCCTGCTGTTTACAGCGCTCGAACTGAAGTGGATTAAGGTGAAGGACATCCGCGAGGTGACGGTATTTCTCATTGCTGTCATGCCCGTGGTGTTTGTGCCGGCGGCAGCCGGACTCATCGATTCTTGGAGTGTGATAAGCAGTTCCATCGTCGAGTATGCCGTCATCACGGTGGTGAGCACGTTTGTAGTAATGGGTGTGGCCGGTCGTGTGACACAGGCCGTGATTCGCGCCGGGCGGCGACGGAAGGAGGAAGCGCAATGAACGGTTTGTTTCAGAACTCGGTTTTTCTGGGTGTGATGCTCACGCTGGGCAGCTATGGATTGGGCATGGTGCTCAAGCGCAAGACGGGCTGGAGCATCATGAACCCTCTGCTCGTGGCCATTGCGCTGGTCATTGTGTTCCTGTTGTTGAGCGGCGTAAGCTACGAACGCTACAGCGAGGGCACCACCATCATCAGCTATCTGCTCACGCCATCGACCATCTGCCTGGCCGTTCCCCTGTATCAGCAGGTGGAACAGCTCAAGAAAAACTACAAGGCTGTATTGGCCGGCATCCTTTCGGGCGTACTCTCGTCCATGGTTACGGTGCTGGTGTTGGCCCTGCTGTTCCATTTCGACCATGCGGCTTACGTCACTTTTCTGCCCAAGTCCATCACCACGGCCATTGGCATGGGCGTGGCCAAGGAGCTGGGCGGCTATGTGTCGGTGACGGTGGTGGTGATTATCATCACGGGTGTGCTGGGCAACATCTTCGCCGAAAAGTTTCTGGCGTTGCTCAGCATCCGCGAACCCGTAGCCCGTGGCATTGCCATCGGCAGTGCGTCGCATGCCATCGGCACGGCCAAGGCCATGGAAATGGGCTCTGTTGAGGGTGCCATGAGTGGCCTCTCCATCGTGGTGAGCGGCATCCTCACCGTGTTTGGTGCCATGTTGTTTTCGGTGTTCGTGTGATGTTTTATCCTTGGTCGACCGTGTCGGCCAGCATCCACCACGACAGAATCAACGGGCTGCATGGTGGTTTTGTACGGCTATGTTTATGGGCAGACGAATCTACAGCATGGCGGCCAATTGGCGGATATGCTCGAGTCGTTTTTGTAATTTCAGGTCTCTCTTGGCCACTTGTTTGTTGTATTCTGCCTGCATGCCAATCCAAAGGTCGGCATCGATGTCCAGTGCGGCCTCCAGCATCAACGCATATTCCACGCTGACAGGACGCTTTGCGTTTAAAATTTCGTTGAGTACACTGTACGAAACGCCCATTTGCTTGGCCAACTGCCGTTGTGAAATGCCCCGTTCAGCAATTTCCTCCTTGATGGTTTCGCCCGGGTGGGTGGGGACAAATGCCTCCAGATTGTTGGCTATCATATCTGTGCTAACACCTTTCTGTTCTATCATTTTCGTTCCTCCTGTTTTATTGATAATGATTGGATAAATCCGTAATATTGCAAATGGTTGCGATTTCCTCGTCTCCTTCCTTGCGCTCCTCGAACTCAATGCGGTATCGATGGTTGACTCTAACCGAGGATATTCCTTTTTTCTCGCCTATCAGTTTCTCATAGTGCAAGGAGCCGATTGCATTCAGAGCCAGCACATTTTTAGAGTGCTTCATCAGATTGATCATCCTCGCATATTTCTGAATAATCTGAGGTTGAAACCTGTGCTTCTTGTCGTCGGTCTTTCCTTTGGTGTAGAGATCTCGCAGATATTCCTCATTGAATGTAACAATCATGGGCTTTTCGTAACTGGGTGCAAATATAAATTATTTAGTCGTTATTCGCAAATTATCGAATGATTAATTGGTGACTGGTTGGTGAAAACACCCATATTCCCTCATTTATAGAATGCTTCGAGACGTGACTGGTGGCGCACTTTCCAAGCGTAGCGGACAATGACGGTGAATGAACAGAGAATCATATAGATGATGAAGAGTTGGAGGCGGCCGATGACGATACCCTCGATGCTGGATCCGGGCAGGGTGGAGAGGGCTGTGAGCGAGGCGTTGAGCCAGTCGGCCACGTGGCCTAAGGCCGTAGCGATATACTGTTGAAGTGGCGGGATCGGTGTGGCAAGCAACATGAATACGGCCCCATAGAGAATGGCTGTGGCCGCCGGGACAACCAGAAAGTTGGCTGGCAGGAAGTAGCAGGAGAACCGGCCAAAGTAGTACATGACCAGTGGAGCCGTGCCCAGCTGGGCGGCTATGGAGATGCAGGTGAGCCCCCAGATCCATTGAGCAAACGGGTTTTGCAGATGGAGCAGCCGGTAGAGCGGCCTGTAATAGATCAGAATGGACAGCACGGCGAGGAATGACAGCTGGAAGCCCATGTCCCAGAGACACAGCGGGTTGGCTATCAACAGGATGATAGCGGCAAAGGCCAGCGTGTTGACCGAGGCCCGCTGTCGGCCCAGCAGCAGGCAGAGGGCGTAGATGGTGAGCATGGAGGCTGAGCGGACTACGCTTGGGGGAAGTCCCACGAGGGCGGCATAGGTCCAGATGGCCGTCAGTACCGCGCCTTGGGCAACTGCCCGATGACGGAAGCGGCCCAGCAACAACGTGAGCAAGGTATAGATGATGCCTAAGTGGAGTCCCGATAGAGCCAGCACGTGCGAGGCTCCGGCGACGGCATAGGCCGACTGCGTGTTGCGGTTGAGTTGGCTTTTGTCACCTAATGTCATGGCAGCCACGACTGCATACGACTGGTGGTTGAGTCCGAGCATGCGGTAACGCTGGAGGAGGCGTTGGCGCAACAGGAGTAGGTGAAGACGGATGCGTTGCAGCCAGGGGAGCGGCCGGAGGTTGGGCGGTGACGCATGCCAGTTGCTTGGGAGAACGAAAGTTTGGGCCACGATGCCGTGCACGTGTAGCCAGCGCACCACATCGAAGTGGGGGCGTCGGTTCTGGGTGGCGGAGTAAGGGCGGAGTGGTTCCAATTGAGAAGCGGCCCGGATGCCGCTGCCTACGTGCAGACTGCGCCAGCGGTTGGTGAAGGTGTCGCGCAGCAGGGAAGCCTGGATGTGCAGGGGATGGTCGAGCATCCGCCCGATGGGTAGTTGGGTAATCATGAGCTCGCACCGCAGGATTTTGCCCCTGACCTGCGGCTCACCCACGACGACAGCCTCGTAGCTGACGGGGTGGGGAGGGCAGACGACGTGTAGCTGACGATTCTGCCAGTCGGCCAGCGTGGCCCCTACCAGCAGCGTGGTGCACAGAATCAGCGCACCCTGGGCCGTGCGGTGAACCCGAAAAAGTGTGAGGGCCATGCCTAAGCAGATCGCCGCCAAGGCCAGCCACAGCCACAACGACACATGAAGCCATAGCCCGTCACCGACAAGAATGCCGGCGATAAGGGACAGCGCAATGCGCAGCAGGGGGCGGGTGTCGAGTGTCTTGCCTCGTTCCATGCTGCAAATATAGGACTTTTCCCACATTCTTGGCCCAATTGTCAGACTGTTTTGGAAAAATCACCGTATCTTTGTAGTGACTATGGAACAGAACAAGGAACTGAGGCAGGCCTGGGATTTTGTGGAGCATACAGGCACGAGCATATTTCTGACGGGCAAGGCCGGAACTGGAAAGACCACGTTTCTGAAAGCCATCAAAGAGCGGTCGGCCAAGCGCATGATTGTGGTAGCCCCCACGGGCGTGGCGGCCATCAATGCCGGCGGCGTGACCATTCACTCGTTTTTCCAGCTTCCTTTCACGCCCTTTATTCCCGGAATGGCCATCAAGGACCGTTTCGATTTTGGCAAGGAGAAGCGTCGTATCATCCGTACGCTCGACATGGTGGTCATCGACGAAATCTCGATGGTGCGCAGTGACCTGCTCGATGCCGTCGACTCCGTGTTGCGCCGCTACCGCGACCGCACGCAGCCGTTTGGCGGTGTGCAGTTGCTCATGATTGGCGATTTGCAACAGCTCACCCCTGTGGTAACCCCGCAAGACGAGGAGATGCTTCGCCCATACTATGACACGCCTTATTTTTTCGGGTCGAAGGCCCTGCAGCAAATCAGTTATGTCACTATACAGCTTACCCACGTTTACCGTCAGCAGGACCAGGCTTTCATCGACATTCTGAACCATATCCGCGATGGCCGGCCCACGGCCGACGACATGGAACGGCTGAACGCACGTTGCCGTCCGGCTTTCTTCCCCAAGGCCGAGGAGGGCTACATTCGTCTTACCACCCACAACCGGCTGGCCGACAGCTTCAACGAAACCGAGCTGCAAAAGCTCAAAGGCCGCCGGTACACCTATCGGGCAGAAATCAAAGACACGTTTCCGGAGTATAGTTACCCGGCCGACGTGAACTTGGAACTCAAGGTGGGGGCGCAGGTGATGTTCATCAAGAACGATGGCTCGGGTCGCCACCTTTATTATAATGGACGTATTGGCCACGTGACGGCTCTCGACGAGAAAGGCATCGAGGTGAAGTGTCCGGGCGACGAGGAGCCCATCAAGGTGGAGCCGCAGGAGTGGGAAAACACGAAATACGCCATTAATGAGCGCACCAAAACCATCGAGCCGCAGGTGCAGGGCGTGTTCCGGCAATATCCGTTGCGGCTGGCTTGGGCCATTACCATCCACAAGAGTCAGGGACTTACGTTCGACCGTGCCATCATCGATGCCGGCCTGTCGTTTGCCTCGGGTCAGGTCTATGTGGCGTTGAGCCGCTGCAAGAGTCTGGAGGGACTGGTGCTGGCATCGCCCATCAGTGCCGGGAATGTCATCAACGACCAGCGTGTGGCCGAGTATATCGCCCATCAACAAGAGGCCGCCGAAGCCAGTATCCGCAACTTGCCGGGGCTGAAAGAGGAATATTTCAGATTCCAACTGCTCGATCTTTTTGACTTTACGACCCTGTTTGCGGCCGAGCAGATGGTGTACCGCACGCTGTTGGAATACTTTCGTAGCCAGCCCAAACTCTCTACTTTGCATGGCAATCGCATACAGGCGTTCAAGGCACGGGTGATGGACGTGGCGTATAAGTGGCTGGCGGTGATTCGGAACACGCCGACGGATGGGCTTCACACGGATGAGTTTTTGCAGCGGGTGAAGCGCAGTGCCGGCTATTTCCTGCAGACCTTGGAAGAGGAACTGGGCGATGTCATCACGCTTACGCGGCAGGCCAAGAGCCAGAATCAACGCGGCATGGAGCAGATGGAAGAACGCTACAAGGAGTTGTGGCTGGCCTATCTGGCCAAGGACAAGCTGCTTCGGCGGATGGAGGAGGAGCCTTTTACTGTGCCTGCCTACATGCTCGCCAAGCAGGAAGCCATGCTCGACGCACTGGATGTGGTGGCACCGGGAAGTGTGCGGCGGCGTGCGCCCCGCAAGCGCAAGAGTTAGGGCTGGTCCGATGTGGGAACAACCTCTTCCAGTCGGGTAACGAGGGAGTCGCCTCCAGGTGACACCCAGAAGCGGGCGCGCACGATATGGTCGAAGTCTGCATTGCCGCTCACCTTGATATGGCGGCCTTTGCCGTAGACGGCCGTGTCGCGACGGCTGGGATAACTCACCAGCTGTACCGTTGTTTTGTTGGATTCCGAACCGATGTAGAAGATGTCGAGGCTGTCTTTGACGGGGACTGTCGCTGTGTCCTGCATCTGTGTCCTGCGATCCGCGGCGGCGGTGTCCATGGGTTCAAAGACTCGGGCTTCGACGGTGTCGCCCAGTTGTTGCGACGGGGCCATGCGGCAGGAGGTGGTGAGTGCGGCCGTCGCACCCAAGCCGGTTAGGATGGAGAGCAGTATCTTTTTCATGACAAGAAAAGCGTAGGGTTGGGGAAAGGCTTGGGTTCAGAGCGTGACACCCATGCTCTTAGCCAGTCCTCCTTCTGATGTTTCCTTATAGAGTGAAGGCAGGTCGTGCCCGGTCTGATTCATCACTTCGACCACGCGGTCGAAGTTCACACGGTGCTTGCCGTCGCTGAACGAGGCATAGAGATTGGAGTCGAGGGCGCGTGTGGCGGCAAAGGCATTACGTTCGATGCAGGGAATTTGCACTAGTCCGCACACTGGGTCGCAGGTCATGCCCAGATGATGTTCCAGTCCCATTTCGGCAGCATACTCAATTTGCGACGGACTTCCGCCGAAAAGCTGGCAGGCCGCAGCCGAGGCCATGGCACAGGCTACGCCCACCTCGCCTTGGCAACCCACGTCGGCACCGGAGATGGAAGCGTTCTCCTTGACAATGTTGCCGATGAGTCCGGCGGTGGCCAAGGCGTGGAGAATCTTGCGGTCGGAGAAGTTGTGTCCGCGCGACAGGTGATAAAGCACGGCCGGAATAACGCCGCATGCCCCGCAGGTGGGGGCCGTGACGATGGTGCCGCCCGAGGCATTCTCCTCGCTCACGGCCAGGGCATAGGCATAGACCAGCGCGCGGGTTTGCAGGCTCTGCTTGTAGCCTTTGGCCTTAATATAATAGGTGGAGGCCTTGCGCTGCAGATTCAGAGGGCCGGGAAGCACGCCTTCGCGGTCGATGCCACGTTCCACCGCAGCTTGCATGGCCTCCCAAACGATTTGTAGATGATCCCATACGGCCGGGGCTTCGCTCGACTGCACATACTCCCAGTAGGTGCGCCCATGGCTGTCACACCAGTGCTGAATGTCCGCGAGATGGGTCAACGGGTAGATGTCGGGCGATTCCGGAAGCAGTCCTGTGGGTTGGTCGCCCTCAGAAAGTGCACCGCCACCGATGCTGTAGACCGTCCAGGTCTCGCCTTTCTCGGTCTCGAACTTCATGCCGTTGGGATGGAAATTCAAGAAAGTGTCGGGACACCAGACAATCTCTACCGGGGCCGTGGCTTGGAGCACGTCCTGAATGGCAGTGTCGGTCATGTGTCCTTTGCCCGTAGCTGCCAGACTGCCATAGAGCGTCACACGGAAGTTCCGGGCATCCGGATGCTTGGAAAGATAGAGCTGGGCCGCTTTCTGCGGGCCCATGGTGTGGCTGGACGAAGGGCCTTTGCCGATGCGGTATAGTTCTTTTAGTGATTTCATGACGTGAAAAGGGCAAGGTGCGGCCCGCACTCCTTGGGGAGCACGGCCGCACCTTGGCGATAGGATAATTATGCTTCGGTCTCGGTCTGCACGAAATGTTGCAGGTCTTCAGCCTTGAAAGCCTGGATGTAGGCAGCGTGCCCGACAACCTCTTCTTCGGCCATGCGCACGTACACGTTGGCACTCTTGGCAAAGAGTTCGGGAGCTTTCGAGGCATTGTCGAGCAGCAGCAACGACATGACGATGTCGCCGGTCATGTTGTAAAGGCGACGGCCCAGGAAGTCGTGCTCATCCTGATTGTCGTCTGCTTTCACCTTGTCGAGGGCCTGTTCGTAGAGTTCCACGCATTTGGCCATGCGTTCCTGCAGCGGCTTCATGTCCTCAGACACCTCGCCGTCCAGCAGTTCTTTCATGATGCCGAGGTAGGTTCCGTTGGTGATGTAGCGGATGGCGGCCACCACTTGCAGCTGCGTCGTGCCTTCGTAAATGGAGAAGATGCGGGCGTCGCGGTAGAGACGCTGGCACTTGTACTCCATGATGAAGCCAGAACCGCCGTGCACGGAGATACTGTCGTAGGCATTCTGGTTGGCATATTCGGAGGCCATTCCTTTGGTCAACGGTGTGAAAGCATCGGCCAGACGGTTGTATTTCTTCATCTCCTGACGCTCTTCGGGTGTGAGCTTGCGCTCGCGGGAGATGTCGTCCAGCGTCTTGTAGATGTCCACGTAGCGGGCCGTCTGGTACAGGATGGCGCGGCTGGCATCGATTTTTGCTTTCATGCGCGACAGCATATCGTAGACTGCCGGGAAGCTGATAATCTTCTTGCCGAACTGCGCACGCTCCTTGGCATAGGCCAAGGCCTCGTTGTAAGCCTCCTGCTCCAAGCCTACGCTTTGGGCTCCAATGCCCAGCCGGGCACCGTTCATCAGGCTCATGACGTACTTGATGAGGCCCAGTTTCCGGTCGCCACAGAGCTCGGCCTTGGCATTCTTGTAGACCAGCTCGCAGGTGGGCGAGCCGTGGATGCCGAGCTTGTTTTCTATGTGGCGCACGTCGACACCGCCGTCTCGCTTGTCGTAGATGAACATGGAGAGGCCGCGCCCGTCCTTGGTACCGGCTTCAGAGCGGGCCAGCACGAGGTGAATGTCGGAGTCGCCGTTGGTGATGAAACGCTTTACACCGTTCAGTCTCCACGTGCCGTCCTCGTCCTGCGTGGCTTTCAGCATCACGCGTTGCAGGTCTGAACCGGCGTCGGGCTCGGTGAGATCCATTGACATGGTCTCGCCGGCGGCGATGCGTGGAATGTATTTTTGCTGCTGCTCTTCGGAGCCAAACTCGTAGAGCGTGTCGATACACGACTGCAAAGACCAGATGTTCTGGAAGCCGGAGTCGGCCGCCGCCACCAGCTCGGAGAGCATGGAGAAGACGGTGATGGGCAGGTTCAGTCCGCCGAAACGGCGTGGCATCGACACTCCCCACAAGCCAGCCTGGCGTGTCACGCCAATGTTCTCCTTGGTCTTGCTGGCATAGATCATGCGCCCGTTTTCCAGATGCGGACCTTCCTGGTCCACGCTCTCCGAGTTGGGCTCCAGCACGTTGGCTGCCACGTCGCCCGTAATTTCAAGGATTCGCTTGTAGTTTTCGATGGCATCCTCGTAGTTGACGGGGGCATCGGCATAGTTTTCTTTGTCGGCATAGTTGCGTTCTTTCAACTCAACGATGCGCTTCATCAGGGGATTGTCCAGATAGAAAGCAATCTCCGGGTGGTCGGTATAATAATTGGCCATGACTGTTTATCTTGATTATTTGCTGTTCTGCTTGTAATACTTAATCATCTTGGGCAGCACCTCTTCCACCGTTCCATTGATTACGTAGTCGGCAATCTGATTGATGGGAGCGTCGGGATCACTGTTCACCGAGATGATGATGCCGGCATCCTGCATGCCGGCGATGTGCTGGATTTGGCCGGAGATACCACAGGCGATATATACTTTCGGGTGCACGGTAACTCCCGTCTGTCCAACCTGCCTGTCGTGGTCAACCCATCCGGCATCGACGGCGGCACGTGAGGCTCCGACCTCGCCATGAAGCTCCTTGGCCAAGTCAAACAGCAGGTTGAAACCCTCCTTGGAACCCACGCCATAGCCTCCGGCCACGACGATGGGCGAGCCCTTAAGGTTGTTTTGGGCTGCTTCCACGTGGCGGTCGATGACTTTCACCACATAGTCCACCTCGGGCACATACTTGGCTACTTCGGGGTAGACCACTTCGGCACGGGCCTGACCCTCGTAAAGGGCTTTCTGCATGACACCCGAGCGCACGGTGGCCATCTGTGGACGGTGGTCGGGATTGACGATGGTGGCCACGATATTGCCGCCGAATGCCGGACGAATCTGGAACAGAAGGTTCTCATAGTGCTTGCCGTTCTTCTTGTCGTCGTAGTCGCCAATCTCCAGTTGGGTGCAGTCGGCCGTAAGACCCGACGTGAGCGAGGACGACACGCGCGGGCCCAAGTCGCGCCCGATCACCGTGGCGCCCATGAGGCAAATCTGCGGTTTCTCCTCTTTAAACAGATTCACGAGAATGTCAGTGTGGGGTGCAGAAGTGTATGGAAAAAGGCCCTCGGCATCGAAGACAAACAGGCGGTCTACGCCGTAGGGCAGGATTTGGTCTTCTACCTTGCCTTTGATGCCGGCTCCGGCCACGACAGCCTCCAGCTCCACGCCCAGCTCGTTGGCCAGCTTGCGGCCTTTGGTCAGCAGTTCCTGGGACACCTCCTGCACGGCGGTTCCCTCTATTTCGCAATATACAAATACGTTGTTCATGTCTTTGTCGTTAAATGGTGAAGAATCGTTTTGGGTCTTCCGATTCTTTCGTTAGCCGATAATCTTTTCTGCCAGGAGCTCTTTCATCAGGCTCTCCACGTCGGCATCGCTGCCAGAAAGCGTCTTGCTCTCCTTGGCTTGGAACACGATGTTCTGTACCGACTTCACTTTCGTAGGCGAACCCGAGAGGCCGCACTGCACCTCGTCGCCGTCCACGTCGGCCACGCTCCATTGGTTCAGGGTCAGGTAAGGCCTCTCCTCGTATAGGTTGGCCCAAGGCTCGTCGCCCTTGCGCTCCATGGGGCAGGTGGCATATTTGTACTTCATCACCAGTTTGGCGTTGCAGGGCCGTGCCGGTGCCGCCGTGCCGTTCACCGTCACGAGCACGGGCAACGGAGCCACCACGGTCTCTACGCCGCCGTCGATGTGGCGGCGGATGGTGGCCTGCCCGTCCTCGATCTTCACAATCTCCTCGGCGTAGGTCACCTGGTTCAGTCCCAGTTTCTGGGCTACCTGCGGCCCCACCTGTGCCGTGTCGCCATCAATGGCTTGGCGGCCCCCCACGATGATGTCCACGTTTCCAATCTTTTTGATGGCGGTGGCCAGCGCATACGAGGTGGCCAACGTGTCGGCTCCGGCAAACTTGCGGTCGGTGAGCAACCAGCCCGTGTCGGCCCCGCGGTAGAGTCCCTGGCGGATGATTTCGCCTGCGCGTGGAGGGCCCATCGTGAGAACACCCACGGTGGAGCCGGGGTTCTGGTCTTTCAGGCGGAGAGCCTGTTCCAAGGCATTCAAGTCTTCCGGATTGAAGATGGCGGGCAGGGCGGCACGATTCACGGTTCCTTCCGCGGTCATGGCATCCTTGCCCACGTTTCTTGTGTCGGGCACTTGCTTGGCAAGTACAACAATTCTTAATTTCATATCCTATTATTATATAATGTGAAGTCGTCTAAGTCGGAGGCAAAAATACGAAGATTTTACTTCCCTGCCAAACAAATGGCACAAAATCCACCGAAATGTGCACGTTTCGTTTGCCAAAAATGACTACCTTTGCACTGTCAACGACCAACTATAACTCCATATGAAGAGAATACTATCTACTATGATAATGATGGCTGCAGCCCTGTCGATGGCCGTGGCCCAGAACTTTGACAATCTGCCCACGCCTGTAGAGGACGTCAACAAGGTGGTGGACAACACGCCCGACTCCATAGCCAAAGCCTTGATGTCGCGTCCTGCTCCCGGCAGCACGCGGCAGGGCAGCAACCCCGTACTCTTTCTGGTGGGCAACTCCACCATGCGCAATGGCACTCGTGGCGACGGCAGCAACGGCCAGTGGGGCTGGGGATACTATGCCAGCCAATACTTCAATGGCAGCAAGATCAGCGTAGAAAACCAGGCCTTAGGCGGCATGTCCACCCGCACGTTCTACCGCAAACTGTGGCCCGACGTGCGTCAGGCCCTGCGTCCGGGCGACTGGGTCATCATCTCCATCGGGCACAACGACAACGGCCCCTACGATTCCGGCCGGGCCCGCGCCGTGCTCCCCGGCACGGCAGAAGACAGCATCCGCGTGACCATTAAGGAGACGGGCGAAACCGAAACGGTCTATACTTACGGCGGTTATCTGCGCCGCTATATTGCCAATTGCCGTGCTGCCGGAGCCCATCCCGTCCTGATGAGCCTCACCCCCCGCGATGCCTACGACGAGCAGCACCGCATCATCCGCAAGCCGCAGACGGGTTGGGCTGCCCTGGTGGCCGCCGAAGAGGGGGTGCCTTTCGTGGATCTCAACGAGATAAGCGGCCGGAAACTCGACTCCTACAGCCCGTGGAAGGAGAAGTACCACTTCTATGGCGACCACATCCATACCAGCTACTGGGGGGCCGAAATGAATGCACGTTCGGCGGCCGAGGGGCTCATGGCCAGCCGCAATCCCGACCTTCGGCCCCTGCAGGCCATGATGGTGGGCACGTCGCTGCCCGTTTGGCCCGTCAGGCGCGAGGCGGGAAAGCCTGTGGTCTGGATAACGGGCGACTCCACGGTGAAGAACAAAGACAAGGACAGCGACGGCATGTGGGGGTGGGGTGCCTTGGCCGAGACGGTTTTCGATACCCGCAAGTGCACCCCCTACAACGCTGCCCAGGCGGGCCGCTCCACGCGTAGCTACATCCGTGAAGGCCGTTGGGAGAAAGTGTACAATGCGCTTCGCCCCGGCGACATCGTGCTCATCCAGTTCGGCCACAACGACATCTGCCCCATCACCGATGCCAAGGAGCGCGGTGTCATTCCTGGCACGGGCGATACCTGCCACGTCTATAAAATGGAGAAAGACGGCCGCTACGAACTGGTCTACAGCTTTGGCTGGTATCTTCGGAAGATGATCGACGATGCCCGCGAGAAAGGAGCCACGCCCGTTCTCGTGTCGCTCACCACGCGCAACGAGTGGCCCAATGGTAAGGTGGAGCGTCGCAATGACAGCTATGGCCAGTGGTACCGTGAGGTGGTAGAGGCTACGGGCGTGGATTTCGTGGATGCACACAACCTCATTGCCGACTATCTGGACAAGCATTACAAGAACAAGGAGCAAGCCGCCGAGTACTTCAAGCAAGACCACACCCACACCTCGCTCAAGGGCGCGCGCACCAATGCCCGCATCATTGCCAAGGCGTTGGCCGCCTTGCCGTCGGGCAAGTTTAGGCAACTTGTCAAGTAAATCGATAGTTTTAAGCACCAAGGATCACACAAAGACCTATGATAGACCGCCAGACCGTAGAGAAAATCAAGGATGCTGCCAATATTGTGGACGTGGTGTCCGAGTTTGTCACGCTGAAACGGGCCGGGGCCAACTACAAGGGTCTCTGCCCGTTCCACAACGAGAAAACGCCTTCGTTCATCGTGTCGCCGGCGCGTGGTACCTGCCATTGCTTTGGCTGTGGCAAGGGAGGAAACGCCATAAACTTCATTATGGAGCACGAGCAGATGACCTATCCCGAGGCCCTGCGCTGGCTGGCCAACAAGTATCACATCGAGATACGCGAGCGCGAGCTGACCGACCGCGAGAAAGAGGAGCAGAGCCAGCGCGAGTCCATGTTCATCGTGAACGAGTGGGCCAGCAGCTATTTTGAGGATTTGCTCCACAATCATGCCGACGGTGTGGCTATCGGCATGCAGTATTTCCGCAGCCGCGGCTTCCGCGACGACGTGATTCGGGCGTTCCGTCTGGGTTACGATCTACCCGACCGGCTGGCCCTGGGACGTGCCGCCCGGCAGAAAGGCTACCAGGAAGAGTTTGTCGTGAAGACCGGCTTGTGCTACAAAACTGACCGCGGCGAACTCTTGGACCGCTATTCCGGCCGGGTGATTTTCCCGTGGATTGGCGTGAGCGGTAAGGTGGTGGGCTTCACGGCCCGCGTACTCGACAGCCGCACCAAGGGCGTGAACCAGAAGTATGTGAACTCGCCCGACAGCGACATTTACCACAAAGACCATGAGCTCTACGGCATCTGGCAGGCCAAAAAGGCCATTGCCAAGGAAGACCGCGTCTATATGGTGGAGGGCCAGGCCGACGTGATTGCCATGTACCAGTGCGGTTTGCAGAACACGGTGGCCAACTCGGGCACGGCCCTGAGCCAGCACCAGATTCACATGCTCCACCGCTTTACGTCCAACATCACCCTCATCTACGACGGCGACGCCGCCGGCATCCATGCCGCCCTGCGCGGCACCGACATGCTGCTGGCCGAGGGCATGAACCTCAAGGTGCTGCTGCTACCCGACGGACAAGACCCCGACGAGTTTGCCCGCAACCACACGGCGGCTGACTTCCGCCAGTTCATCGAAGACCATCAGGCCGACTTCATCCAGTTCAAGACCTCGTTGTTGCTCCGGGGCGTGACCGATCCCAAGAAGCGGGCCGACGGCATCAGCTCCATCGTGGAGTCCATCTCGGTCATCCAGAACCAGATATTGCGCGACACTTATATCCACGACTGCGCCCAGCGCATCGGCATCAGCGAGACCACGCTCATCAATCAGATGAACAATTTCATCCGCAGCCGCCGTGCCGGCAGCTCGTCGCCTGGTCAGTCCGCCGCACCCGCGGCCCAGCCGTCGGCGGTTCCTTCGGATTCCGCTGCCCAGCCCTCCACGCCCATGCAGCAGGCTTCCAAGGTGGAACACATGCTCATGCAGCTCATTGTGCGCCATGGCGAGCGCATCATTTTCGAGAATGTGGAGGATGAGGAAGGCCGCGTCTACAACCTCACCGTGGCGCAATACGTGCACTACAGCCTGGGGGCCGACCATCTGCAGTTCCACAATCCCGTGTACAATCGTATGCTGGCCGAGGCCGCCGACCGCAGCACGCAGCCGGGTTTCAAGGCCGAAACCCACTTCCTGAACCACGACGACATCGCCGTGAGCCAGGTGAGCGCACCCCTTACGACCGACAGCTACCACCTGACCCGCCGTGACACCTCCAACCCCCTCAACGAGGAAGACCTGCGCCAACGCGAGGAAAACGAGACGAGCGACCTGCGCAACCAGACCGTCCACCTGCTGCTCGACTTCCGCATGGACTATGTGGAGCAGCACCTCAAGGACCTGCAGGCGCAGATGGCACGCGTTGCCGGCGACATGGAGCGGCTGCGCCACCTCATGGAAGAATACCGCGACATGCAGGGCATCCGCAACAAACTGGCCCGGCAGCTGGGCAACAACATCATCGTGTAGTCCCTGCCCGTCCCTGCGCCGTCGCGCCATTGCGGCGCGACGGCATTAAATAATCCTAATTTTTCACGCACGTTCCGCCTATTATTGCTATATTTGCGCATCTAAACGGCTGGTTGTCAGTCAAGCAATATGGCATACGTCGCGATTATTCTCCTTCTTTGGGCCATGGCCTCCATCGGGGCTTTCGTGTACCTCCTCCTGTGGCACCGCCGCCACAAGACGGGGCGAAGCCTCGGCGACCGCTCGATGGACGACAACCGTGTCTGCATCAGAACGGCCCTGAAAAGGCTCAATTGCAAGGGCCGGTGGGACAAGGAGGGCAGTGACCTCATCGTGCGCTACGACTACCAGAGCGGGCATTTCCGCATCCGGCTGGAGTCTGCTTCGCCCTATGTGCGGCTGGCCTATCTCTTCTTTTTCGAGGCCGAGGCCGACTATCTGGAGCACGTCCGCAACGTCTGCAACCTGTGTAACCTCAACACCGAGACCTGCCGGCTGGTCTATTCGCTCAACAAGGAGACGGGTATGGTCGATGTTCACATCGTGAGCATCCTGCTGATCGACGCCGCCACGGCGGCCGACGTGCTCGAGCGAGCCATGAAAGAGTGCTTCCGCTGGCAGTACAGCTTTGCCGACAAGTACAAGGCTTTGTGCGCCGAGAACGAGCGCAGCAGCTCGCGCGACGAGGAGAAAGACGAAGCCACGTGGTACCGGGCGCAGTTCCTCATCCGCGAGCAGGAGATGATACACCAGGACGAGGGCCCCGACTGGCACGCCTCGCAGGCGGCTCCCATCCGTCTGCGGCAGCTACTGGCCTCGGCCATGGCCCTGGCAGACGTGGTTCCTGCCCGCCTCACGCTCACCGTAGGCACGCAGGTATCGACGCTCGACGACGTGGATGCCATCCTCGATTTCGACATCTCCACGCCGCTCATTGCCGACGGCGCTTTCGTGGCCGCGGCGGCCATGGCCCGTCTCGACTTCTACGACCCGCGCAATCCCGTGCGGCTGCGCCATCTCTCACTGGACTTCTGCCAGGAGACCCAGACCCCCGACACCCTTTATTACCGCATCACGCTTGCCCTCGTGCCGCTGTCGGCGGGCGAGGCTGTGAGTCCCGACAGCTCCGAAACCAGCCGCCAGACGGCCAGTGTGCTCCTGGGATTCGACCTCACCCCGGCCGCCGACCGCATGCTGGAGTTCCGCTATCTTTGGAAAGAGGCCATGGCCAAACAGCGTTCAGGTAACACCGGCGACATGTCGCGCGAGGAGCAACTGCTCTGCGGCATGCAGACTCCCCGCCATGGCTACCTGCTCTTCCGTGGGCGTACGCTCTACGGACAGCAGCGGTTCTATGAGGCATCCCTGCTGCTGGAGAATGTCTACTGGGCCATTCAGGCCCACGTGCACAAGCTCTCGCCCCAACGGCTTGCCGCTTTCTACGAGGTGTGCTACCTGGTGGGTGCGTGCCATGCCCACCTGCACCAGTATGCCCGGGCCTGCTATTATCTCCAGATCACCCTCCCCATCCACAACATTGCCTATACCGAAGAGTACATCAACTGCCTGGTCAACAGCGGCGACTTCCGGGCCATGGACTACATCAACAGCTTTCTCGACGACCTGCAGCCCGCCCGGCCCGAGGCCGACGACGAGCCCGCCGCCCGCCCCGAAGCTCCTGCCGTGGCCTCGTTCCGCGCATTCCTGCAGCGGCGCAAGGCCTACCTGCTCGTGCGGCAGGGCAGCTACGACGAGGCCGAGAAACTGCTCAAACAGCTGATTGGCGACCCGGCCAACAGCACTTTCGCCCTGAAAGAGCTGGCCTGGATACAGAAGATGAGGGCCAAGTAGGGGGGCAGGGCACACACAGCGACACGTCATGATATACTTGCATTGGCTTTGGGTAATGGCCTACGGGCTGGTGGTGGTCATCGTCATGCTGAAGGTGCTGATGGACAATCGGCAGCCTTCCAAGACGATGGCCTGGATATTGGTGCTCTGGTTCCTGCCCCTGCTGGGCATTTTGCTGTATTTCTTTTTCGGCCAGAACACGCGCAAGGAGAAGTTCATCAGCCAGAGCTCGCTCGACCAGCTCACCAAACGCGCCATGACGAGCTTTGCCGAGCAGCGCGACCTGCGTCTGCCTAAGTCGCACCAACCCCTCATGCAGCTCTTCAAGAACCAGAACATGGCCCTGCCCTTCAAGGACAACGAGGTGGAAATCTTCACCGACGGCTATGGCTTCTTCCCGGCGTTGCTGCGCGAGATAGGCCAGGCGCGGCACCACATCCACATCGACATCTTCATCTTCAACGACGACGAGCTGGGCCGGCTCCTGGCCGACGCCCTCATGGACAAGGCGCGCGCGGGCGTGGAGGTGCGGCTCATCTACGACGATGTGGGCTGCTGGCACGTGCGAAACCGCTTCTTCGAGCGCATGCGCGAGGCGGGCATCGACGTGCATGCCTTCATGCCGGTGAAGTTTCCGGCCTTTACTTCCAAGGTGAACTACCGCAACCACCGCAAGCTCATCATCATCGACGGCCAGGTGGGATTCATCGGCGGCATGAACTTTGCCACGCGCTACGTCAAGGGCACCGGCCGGCAACCGTGGCGCGACACCCATCTGCTCGTGCGCGGCGGCGCGGTGTACGGCATCCAGCGGGCGTTCCTCGTCGATTGGTACTTCGTGGATCGCACGCTCGTGACCAACCGCCGCTACTACCCCGAGCCCGCAAGGTTCATCGAAAACAACTGTCTGGCCCAGGTGGTGACGAGCAGCCCCATCTCGCCCTGGCCCGACATCATGCAGGGTTACGTGCGCGTGCTGCTCGAGGCCAAGCGTTACGTCTACATGCAGAGCCCCTATTTCATGCCCACCGAACCCATCCTCTTTGCCATGCGCACGGCGGCGCTGACGGGCGTGGACGTGCGCCTCATGATTCCCATGCGGGGCGATTCGAGGATTGTGGAGTGGGCCAGCATCTCCTATGTCATGGAGACGCTCGAGGCTGGAGTCAAGGTTTACCTGTATCAGGGGGGCTTCAACCATTCCAAACTGCTCGTCAGCGACGACTGTATCTCCACCTGCGGCAGCACCAACGTGGACTTCCGCAGCTTCGAGCACGACTTTGAATCCAACATTTTCTTCTACGACGAGGGCATGGCCCTGCGTTTCAAGCGCATCTTCCTGGCCGACCAGCAGTCGAGCGTACTCATCGACGAGGTGCGGCGCGTGGTGGGCCGCACCTTCTTCCGCCGCCTCTGGGAGAGCCTGCTCCGTCTTCTCAGTCCATTGTTGTAGGGCCCTGCCCGTGCCGTCGAGGCGGGGTGGGGCTGTGAGGGTGCTGTCGCGGCTGCGCGACGGCACGGCAATGGCTGTGCGTTGAGGCCGTAATCGCCCCGCGATTACGCCGTAACGGTGATGCGTTTACGGCGTGATGGCGATGCGTTTGCGGCGTGATGAAAAAGCGGGGAGGGAGTGGCAGTCGGCGGACGGCCTATTTGAACAGGCTGAAATTCACGCTGCCGTAGCTGCGGTGCTCCACAAAATGGGGGTGCCGGACAAAGTCGTGGGCCTTGCCATGCTCCAGAACGAAGATACCGTCTTCGCGCAGCAACTGGTGCTCGAAGACGAGGTCGGGGATGGAGGACAGCTGTTCGAGGGCATAGGGAGGGTCGGCAAAGATGAGGTCGAACTGCTGGCGGCACGATTTCAGGAAGCGGAACACGTCGCCCCTGACGAGCACGTGCCCGTGGATGCTGAGTTTCTGCATGCACTGCCCGATGAAGCGGGCATGGTCGCGGTCGGCCTCCACGCTCACCACGCCGGTGCAGCCGCGCGAGAGCAGCTCCAGCGAGATGCTGCCCGTGCCGGCAAAGAGGTCGAGGGCGGCGGCTCCGTCGAAGTCGACGTAGCCGTTGAGCACGTTGAAAATGTTCTCCTTGGCAAAGTCGGTGGTGGGGCGGGCCTTGAACGTGCGGGGGATGTCGAAGTGGCGGCCCTTGTAGATTCCGGTGATGATGCGCATGATTACAGGTGTTGTAGGGTGGCTGGAGGGGTGCCGGGGGCCGGCTGACGGGATGCGCCCTGTGCCGCGTCGGCATGCCGTTGTCAGCCCAGATAGAGGGCCAGCAGGTCGAAGGGGATGCCGCGGATGGCCGTCATGGGCGCGCGGTTGAAGTCGGCTCCGGGGTTGATGGTGCTCACTTTCTTCACGTGTTGCTGCAGGGCGGCCGTGAGTTGGCCGTGGTCTACGATGGCGCCCGAGAGGTAGAGCTCGTCCTTGAGCTGGTCGAGGGCCAGCTGTTTCCACACGAAGAGGATGAAGTAGACCGCGTCCTGCGTGTGCTTGGCCGGGAAGCTGTTGCAGAAGACAAACCGGTTTCGCTCGAAACTGAACACCTCGAGCCGGTGGTCGTGGAAGTGGGCATAGAGCTTGCGACGGGTTCCAATGAAGCTGCGGTGGTGCAGATAGCTCCACACGGGCTGCATGATCGGCAGCACTTTCACGTCTTTATAGTGGTCGTCGACCACGAGGCGCAGGTCTTTGTTAACGGCAAAAAGAGCCACGGCATTCAGGTCGGGGAGGATGCGGCTCTCCACGTAGCAGCCCTCGGTGTCGGGAAAACTGTGCTGGTAGAGCGTGTCGCCATGGCCCTCCTCGTACTCCTCGATGGGAATGAGCAGCGAGGGAGAGTCCACGAGCAGCTGGGCGCGGTAGGTGTCGCGCTGCAGCAGGTCGGCCGTTTTGAAGGCTTCACGCAGGTTGGCGGCCATCGACACGCCGCTCTTGGCCGTGTAGGGACGGTACACCATTTGCTCTTTCGCCGTCTTGTCGGCAATGGCAAAGGCCAGCGAGCCCTTACTCACGCGGATGGTCATGCGGGGTGGCTTGTTGTTGTCCATGGGTCTTGGGGAGTTCTGGGAGGTTGTGGTGGATGGGCCGGCAGTCGGGAGTCTACTCCCAGTTGCCGGCATTGTTGTTGGGGGCGGCGAGGTCGCCTATCTTCAGTCCGGCGAAGCGCCCGGCCTGGCTGGCCTCGCGGGTGAGGGCGGCCACGGCGTCGGGGTCGAGCCCCTGCAGGTAGTCGGCATAGCCGGCACTGCACTCCATGAGAGGGATGTGCCGTCCGCTCTTGCCCGTGATGGTGGTGGTGAAGAGGGCAAACCGCTTGCCGCCGGCATAGGGAATGCGCTGCAGCGAGTCGGGCAACAGCCCGGCGTGCACGAGTTTGTCCAGTCGGTCGGCATAGACACCGTGCCGGGCCTTGTAGGCTTCCGCGGCCGTGCGGATGCGCACGAGCCGCTGCTTCACAGCCTGCTCGCGCTGCGTCCGCTCGCGTTCAAAGCGGATGGGGCTGTAGACGCTCAGAAAACAAATGGCGCAGAGCACCAGCGTGCAGACCGTGAGCAGGTGGATGTTTTTGAAGTTATTCTTCAGACCGGACTTCATTTCTCGTTTTTTATCGTTACCTTTGTCTGTGAAAAAGCCGTAATGGCCTTGCAAAGTTAGCAATAACAATTTGAAATCAGCCCACTAAAGACGAAATTCGTTGACGATAGCAGAATTTATTGACCGCATCAAGGAGGAGTTCGGCTTCGAGCCCACCCCCGACCAGCTGCTGGCCCTACGCACTTTTGGCCGCTTCCTGGCCGACCGCGGGGAGCGCGTGGCAATGATTCTCAGGGGCTCGGCCGGCACGGGAAAGACGTCGTTGGCCGGGGCCATGATGCGCACTTTGCACCGGCTTGGGCAGAAACTCACGCTCATGGCGCCCACGGGCCGGGCGGCCAAGGTGCTGTCGCTGGGCAGCGGTCTGCCGACCTACACCGTGCACCGGCGCATCTATCGCGAGAAAGCCTATCAGGGTATTGACGGGCAGTTCTGCCTGAACGACAACCGCTATCGCGACATGCTCTTCGTGGTCGACGAGGCTTCGATGGTGAGCAGCATTCCCACGGACGGGAGTGCATTCGGCTCGGGCAGCCTGCTCGACGACCTGGTGCAGTATGTCTACAGCGGGGAGAACTGCCGGCTCATGCTCATTGGCGACAGCGCGCAGCTGCCTCCCGTGGGCGAGGCCGAGGCCCCTGCCCTCAGCGCCGGCGTGCTTGGCGGCTACGGACTGCGCGTGTACGAGTGCGACCTGAACGCCGTGTTGCGTCAGAGCCGCGAGTCGGGCATCCTCTACAACGCCACTTTCATCCGTCATCTCATCACCCACGACGAGGCCACCGAGCTGCCCCGCATCGTGTTCGACGGGTTTGCCGACGTGGTGCGGCTGCCCGGCAACGAGCTCATCGAGAGCCTTGCGTCCAGCTACGCTGAGGTGGGCATTGACGAAACCATCGTGGTGACGCGCTCCAACAAGTGGGCCAACGTGTACAACCAGGGCATTCGCAACCGTGTCATCGACCGCGACGACGAGCTCTGCTCGGGCGACATGCTCATGGTGGTGCGCAACAATTACTTCTGGACAGAGCGGTTGGCCGCCGCGACGGCCGCCGACGGGCTGCAGCCCCGGCAACCTGTGGGGCAGGGCGGCGAACCCTCGGCTCTGTCGGGGCCCGCCTTTCTGGCCAACGGCGACCGGGCTCGGGTGCAGCGCATCCGCAACGTGCGCGACTTCTACGGGTTCCGCTTCGCTGACGTGACGCTGCTTTTTCCCGATTACGACGACTTCGAGATGCAGCTCACGGTCATCATGGACTCGCTCTCCACCGATGCGCCGGCCCTCACACGCGAGCAGATCGGGCAGCTCTATGACCAGGTGATGGCCGACTATGCCGACCTGCCCACCAAGGCTGACCGCCTGAAAGCCTTGCGCAAGGACATCTATTTCAATGCCCTGCAAGTGAAATTTGCCTATGCCGTGACCTGCCACAAGGCGCAGGGCGGGCAGTGGCAGCACGTGTATCTGGACCAAGGATACATGACCGACGACATGCTCACCCCCGACTACATCCATTGGCTCTACACCGCCTTCACCCGTGCCACGTCCAAACTCTTTCTGGTGAACTGGCCGATGACGCAGGTGGACGAGGGCGAACACCGCGTGCCACTTAGAAACTGACGGGTGTCATGGCCGCAGTCTTGTCGGTGTAGACCTCCGGGGTGACGCGGCGGCCACGCAGACTGCGCACCTTGGGCATGTCCTCGAACCAGTGGTCTGAGGTGGTGAACCAAGCAAAGTGGGTAATTTCGCGGGCCGAATGCAGTTTGGCGTGAAGCTCGCGGGCAAATTTGGGATTGACAGAAGAGAGGAAATGATACCCGTCGCGCGTCTCGATGGCCAGCACCAAGTACTGGCTGATGACGGTGGCAGAGCCTGCATGGGCTTTCTTGTAGCCTTTGGTGGAGGTCATTACCCGGATGTTCCAACCCTCACGGTTGAGTCGTTGCATCATGCCGCGGAAGACAACGCCGTGCGGCGACGTGTCCTTGATGCCGCTGCAAGCTATGCTCAGGTGAATCATTTCATGGAGCAGCACGCTCTGGAACTGGTATTCTGTCTGGTCATAGAAGTTGCTCAGCGAGATGGAAAAGTCGTAGTGCCGGGTGCGTCCAAAGGGTTGAACCTTGCGTTTGAACGACATGGAGCCGAGCCTTGTGCGCGAGTGCCCCACATGAAAGCGGGGCACAGGCAGCGTGTCGGAGAAGTAGCGGGTGTTGAAGCGGGCGAAATTCTCCCGCAGCCAGCCCATGTCAATCTGCATCTTGGGCTCCTTTTTGCAGTCGGGCCACGACGTATTCCGACTGTGTGCCCACGCGGAACTTGCCGCCCCAGATGCCTATACCACTGGTCACATAGTATTGGGTGCGGCCCTTTTGCAGCCCGCCATAGGCTTTTTCATAGATTAAATCCACTATCCAACTGACGGGCCACAGCTGCCCGTAATGGGTGTGCCCGCTCAGTTGGAAGTCCACACCGGCCTGCTGCGCCTCCTCGAGGTGATAGGGCTGATGGTCGAGCAGGATGGTGTAGCGGCTCCGGTCGACTCCCAGCATGAGCTGGACCAGGGGCTTGCGGTGGGCATTGGTGCGGTCGTCGCGGCCTATGATGTTGATGCCTTTCACGGTGACGGCCCGGTCGCGCAGCAGTGTGATGCCGGCTTCACGGTAGAAAGCCTCGGCCTCGCGCTCGCCGCCGAAGTATTCATGATTGCCCAAGCAGGCCACTACGGGGGCTTGGATGCGCCTGAATTCCTGTGCCATGCCCTGCTCCCAGAGCGGTCTCATGTGGCCGTCGATGATGTCTCCGCCGATGAGTACCAGGTCGGGGCGCTCCGCATTGACGAGATCGACCCATCGGGCCAGCTCCGGTCGCTGGTTGTGGTAGCCGATGTGCAGGTCGGACAACATGACGATGGTCCGGGCTTCGGGCGTGGCTTTGGCCGTGTGTAGCTCTAGCGGCACGCGCACCTTGTTCATATAATGGACGTAGCCATAGGCAAACACGACGACGAGCACGCCCGCCACCGTGAGCGTGCCCCGCCAGCTGTCATGGAGAAAGCTGCGCGGCACGAGGTGGACGAGCCGCCCCAGGTCGAGCGCCAGATAGAGCAGCACGGCATAGAGCATCACGAAAAGGCTGGAGTTGCCCACCTCGTAGGAGGCCGTAGCCAGCGGCATGGGCCATCGGTCAATATGGAAAAAGCCGAAGTTGGCAAAGAGCAGGAACACGCACAAGCCTAGCACCGCCAGCACAATCCACTTGTAGGCCTGCGGCAGCGGCAGGATATGCCATGTGCGCCAGAGGCTATAGGTGATACCGGCCAGCGGCAGCACAAGAAAAACAAGTCTCCACATGTTGTTGAATATGTTTTAAAAGAAGAACAGGTCGCGGCCTCTTTGCAGTTTCTGTTCCAGTTCGTCGCGCATCTGTTCCATGGCAGCCTTGAAGAAAAAGGGCACCAGCTCCACGTCGAAAGCGTGGTCAAGCTGGCTGTGCATCCACTCGTAGGCGGCAAAATGGTCGGCCATTTCCTGACATTCCAGCAGCGACTTGCCCACGGGCCGGTAGCCCAGGCCCTCCTCGAAGAGGGCCCGGGTGTCGTCTACAGAGAACGAAGAGCCCTCGATGCCACAGCTGTGGCACGAGAGCATAATCTCCGAATACTTCTGGAATCCGGCTTTTCCCATGGGCTCCACCACCTGCCGGACGTATTCCTTGGCCAGCAGGTCGTAACGATGGATGTCTTCTTCAAACATGGCTTCGCGGTATAAGGAGGTAGCCGACCCTACAATTGGGCCAGCTCGATCACCTTGTCGACGGCGGCCGAAAGGCCGTCGGCGTTCTTTCCGCCGGCCTGGGCATAGTGGGGCTGACCGCCGCCGCCGCCCTGAATGAGCCGTGCGGCCTCACGCACCATCTTGCCGGCGTTGAGGTTGCCCTCGCTCACCATGTCGTCGGAAAGCATGACCGAGAGCATGGGCTTGTCGTCATGGACGGAGCCCAACACGCAAACGAGCTTCTCGGGAAGCCGCTCACGCACCTTGAACACGATGTCCTTGGCCGATGCCGGATCGACTGGAATCACGGCCTTCACCACGTTCACGCCGCCCTTTGTCTGCACGCGCTCGACGAGAGCCTTGGCCGTGCGGTCCACGGCTTGGGCGCGGAAGCCCTCTATCTCTTTCTTCATCGCGGCGTTGTCCTCGATGTATTTGCACACGGTGGACTGCAGATCCTTGGCGTTGTTGAACATGCTGCGCACGTATTTCAGCGTGTCTTCGAGGGCGTAGAGGGCCTCCTCACAGGTCTGTCCCGTCATGGCCTCGATGCGGCGAACGCCTGCTGCCACGCTGCTCTCGCCCACAATCTTGAAGAATCCGATACGTCCCGTGCTGCGGGCATGGATGCCACCGCAGAACTCGCAGCTCGGGCCGAAGCGCACTACGCGCACTTTATCGCCGTATTTCTCGCCGAAGAGCGCCACGGCCCCCATCTCCTTGGCTTCCTCGAGGGGCGTGTCGCGATGCTCGTCGAGGGGATAGTCCTCGCGAATCATCCGGTTGACGAGCCGCTCCACCTGGCGCAACTCCTCGTCGGTCACCTTTTGGAAGTGGGCAAAGTCGAAGCGCAGCGTGTCGGGGCTCACGAACGAACCTTTCTGCTCCACGTGGTCGCCGAGCACTTGTTTCAGGGCATAGTCGAGCAGATGGGTGGCTGTGTGGTTGGCGGCGCTGGCGTTGCGCTTGTCCGTGTCCACGCAGGCCATGAAGTCTGCGGTGGGTTCCTGGGGCAACTGCCTGACGATATGAATGCTCTGATTGTTCTCGCGCTTGGTGTCGATGACGTCTATGGTCTCCGTCTCGGACACGAGCACGCCTTGGTCGCCCACCTGTCCGCCCATCTCTCCATAGAACGGCGTGTGGTCGAGCACCAGCTCGAAGAAGGTGGTTTTCTTCTGCGTCACCTTGCGATAGCGCAGGATGTGGCACTCGTGCTCGGTGTAGTCGTAGCCCACAAACTCCTGATCGCCCTCGCGCAGCACCACCCAATCGCCGTTCTCCACGGCGGCGGCGTTGCGGGCGCGGGCTTTTTGCTTGGACATTTCAGCGTCGAAACCGGCTGCGTCTACGGTGAATCCGTTCTCCCGACAAATCAGTTCTGTGAGGTCGAGGGGGAAGCCATAGGTGTCGAACAAACGGAAAGCGCTCACGCCATCGAGCTGGTTGCGGCCCTGGCTGCGCAGGGTGTCCATGTCGGCGTTGAGCAGCTGGATGCCTTTCTCGAGCGTGCGCAGGAAGCTGTCTTCTTCCTCTTTCATCACGCGGCTGATGAGCTCTCGCTGTGCCGGCAGCTCGGGATAGGCCTCGCCCATCTCCTGCACGAGCACGTTGACCAGCTTGTAGATGAAGGCTTCTTTCTGGTCGAGGAAGGTGTAGGCGTAGCGCACGGCACGGCGCAGGATGCGGCGAATGACGTAGCCAGCCTTGGCATTGCCGGGCAGCTGGCCGTCGGCAATGCTGAAAGCCACGGCCCGCAGATGGTCGGCCACCACGCGCATGGCCACGTCTGTCTTCTCCTGCGCACTGGCTTCGCCGCCCTGTGGACCCGTGGGCGTGGTGAAGCCGTATGTCTTGCCTGAGAGAGCCTCGATCTCTTTGATGATGGGCTGGAAGATGTCGGTGTCGTAGTTGGAGTGCTTGCCCTGCAGCATGCGCACCAGTCGCTCGAATCCCATGCCGGTGTCGATGACGTGCATGGGCAGCGGTTCCAGCGTGCCGTCGGCCTTTCGGTTGAACTGCATGAACACCACGTTCCATATTTCGATGACCTGCGGGTTGTCCTTGTTCACGAGTTCACGGCCGGGCACGAGGGCCTTCTCCTCGTCGGGGCGAGAGTCCACGTGTATCTCGGTGCAGGGTCCGCAGGGCCCTGTGTCGCCCATTTCCCAGAAGTTGTCGTGCTTGTTGCCGTTGATGATGTGGTCGGCAGGCACGTGCTTGGCCCAGTAGCGGGCGGCCTCCTCGTCGCGTGCAATGCCTTCTTCAGGTGCGCCCTCGAAGACAGTGACGTAGAGATCGGCCGGATTCAGGTGGAGCACATCCACCAGATACTCCCAGGCATAGTCGATGGCGCCCTCCTTGAAGTAGTCGCCGAAACTCCAGTTGCCCAGCATCTCGAACATGGTGTGGTGGTAGGTGTCGTGCCCCACCTCTTCCAAATCGTTGTGTTTGCCGCTCACGCGCAGACACTTCTGCGAGTCGGTGCGGCGGCGTGGTGCGGGATCCTTGGTGCCAAGAATGACGTCTTTCCACTGGTTCATACCTGCATTTGTAAACATCAACGTCGGGTCGTCCTTGATTACCATCGGGGCAGACGGAACGATGACGTGTCCTTTCGACTCGAAGAACTTCTTGTACGAGTCGCGGATTTCGTTTGCTGTCATCATCTTGCTATTATGCTTTTGTTGTTTTTATGTTCTGAAAATTCCGTTGCAAAGTTACTAAAAAGATTGCAGACCGACGGGCGGCTCCCGCGATTATTTGTAAACGGGCACGGGGCGGCGGCCGCAGATTCTTGGCAAAAACGGTGGCTGTTACGCCGTTTTTTCGTAAGTTTGCACAAGATAAAAGCAAATCTGCTATGGCATTGAAGACAACTCCCCCCACCAGACTCTACTATTCCATCAAGGAAGTGGCGCAGATGATAGGCGTGAACGAGAGCACGCTGCGCTACTGGGAGACCGAATTTCCCAACCTGCGGCCCAAGACGGTGGCCTCGACCAAGGTGCGGCAGTACACCGAGAAAGACATCGACGAGATTAAGGTCATCTACAATCTCATCAAGGTGCGCGGCTTCAAGATTGCCGCCGCCCGCAAGTACATGCACGAAAACCGGGCGAGCGCCGAGCGCAGTTCCGAGATATTGGAGACGCTCACCGGCGTGCGCGACCAGCTGAAAGAGCTGAAACGGCATCTTGACGGCATTGTCTGACGGCCGCCGCGCGCCGCCGCGCCGGACCGCCCAACGGGGTGTGCCTCGCTGTCTGCCGTGCGCGGGCTCTGCGTCGGCGGGTTTAAGGCGCGGCGATGACGGCTTTTTCGCCGCGCGTTTGCGGCGTGTTCGCATCGCGTTTACGGCCTGATGGCCAGGTGTTTGCGGCGTGGAGAAAAGGCGATGGCTGTTTGCGGGGAAAACGTGGGCCCGTTCGGGGCAGATCTTCCCACAATGAATCGCGGCATGAAACCCAAGGTTTCATGCCGCAATTGGTTTTGTTTGGCGGTGCCGGTTTATCTCACCATCACTTTCTCCGTGAGCTGCCGGCCGTCGGGCAACGTGCTGACGCGCAGGTTGAGACCGCGCCGGGGCTGTGCCAGCTGCACGCCCGAGGGCGAGTAGTAGCGGGCGATGGCCCCGGCTGCAGCCGACTGCACGGCCGTGGCGCCGCCCACGCTCTGGGCCGGGCCGAAGCCGCCCATGGCGTTGGCCGTGCGCACGGTGCAGCGTGTTGCGCCGCTCGGGGCCTCGAAGGAGGGCGTGGTCGTGATGCCTTGGAACACGCCGTCGGCAAAGACGGCATAGCCGGGCGCACCCTCGGCGGCATTCCACGTGAGGCGCCCGGCCGAGCACGTGAGGCCCGTGGTGGCGGCCTGTGCGGCCAGAGCCTGTGGGTTCCAGTTGGGGAAGACGGCCGCCAGCGCATACTGCTCGGTCTCGTCGGCGGCGAGGGTGGTGTCGTAGGTGCGGCTGTCGTCGCCTTTTGTGAAGGTCACCACGTTGCTGGCGGGGGTCACTACGGTGCCTTTGCTGTCTACCGAAGCATACTCTTTAAAGCTGTAGGCGGGGGTGTTCATGCCCCGGGCGGTGAAGCGCGTGGCCACGATTTCGGCGGGCTGCATGAGCGTGGTGTTGAGCCACGCCAGGCGCGACTGCCCGCCCCACGAGCGGCCCAGGCTCAGCTCCTTGGCCCGGTTCACCACGGTGCAGCTGTCGAACACGTAGCCATGGGCCACGTTGCCGCCGGGATAGGGGGCGGCAATGACGTTGCTGCCCGTCTTGCCGCTGGCCGAGCGCGACTCGCTCACCAGCGTGACGCGGCGGAAGAACACGTCGCCGCTGCCGCAGATGAAGTCCACGGTGCCGTGTATCTCGCCGTCCTCGAAATAGTACTGGCCGTCGGCATTGCTGTAATAAGTGTCCTGATAGGACAGCAGACGCACGTTCTTGCAGATGGTTCGGTGGCCTTTGTCCTGTATCACGACGGCGCGCCCGGCGTTGCCGCTGGCGTAGTAGTCGAGTGCGTTTTGCAGGGTGAGGTCCTGCAAATAGGCGTTGCGGCCGGTGATGAGAAAGGTGGCCGTGCGGCCGATGCCCTCGTTCTCGACCTTGGGTGCGTTCACCACGACGGTGCCGTCGCGGTCTTCACCGATGATGGAAATGTTGTCGCCCGCGATGGGTGTGAGCGTCTTCTCGCCCAGGTCGTAGCGTCCGCGGGGCAGGAAAATGTAGGTGCGGGCCTCGCCGGCAGCGGCATTGGCCACGTCGAGCGTGGTGAGCAGGTTGTCGGCGTCGCCGGCCTTCACCACGTAGTATCCGGCTGCATTCTTGGCCACGGCGGCCTCCTGCACGTTGGCCACGGTGATGGCATGCACGTAAGGAGCCCCGTCGAACACCAGCGTGAGGCGGCCGGCCGGGCCTTGGTAGTAGTAGGAGGCCACGGCTCCGTCCTTGGCGGCCGGGGTACTGATGGTGGTGAGCAGCCGGTCCTGACCGTCGAGCAGCCGCACGTTGGCCGCGCTGCCATACTGGCACAGCCGGGCCATGATGTAGGCGTTGCCGCCCACAAGCAGGTGGAGCGAGTCGCCCTTGGCCATCTGCCAGCCGTGGTTGCTGTCGTGGAAGCGGCCCGCGCCCACGAGCTGGAAGGCCTCGTGGTCTTCGTCGTAGAAGTAGCGGTCGGTCAGGTCGAAGACATATCGGCGCGTGGTGCTCTGCCCTTCGCGCTCGGTGGCCACGGCGTAGAGGGCCATGTCGGCCGTCACGGCGTCGGCCACGGTGTACTTGCGGTTGCCCGACCCCCGGGCAGCCTTGAACCAGCCGCGGAACACACAGCCCTCGGCCACCGTGGCGTCGGCACTGCCGTAGGCGAAACTACCGATGGCGGCATCCTGCTCCACGCGCTGCGTGCCCAGCACGGTGGTGCCGTCGGTGTCGTAGTAAGTGAGTGTGTATTGGGGCATGGGCGTGTCGCCCATGTGCACTTTTCCGTAGATGTCGAGCTGGAAGAGGTAGGCGTTTTGCGTGCCGTTCAGATTGGTAAAGCGCAGCCGGCAGTTGGTGCGGTTCACCTCGACGGTCACCTCCGTGCCCGCGGGCTTGGTGGCAACGGCCTCGCTCAGCGTCACCCAGTCGGCGTCGCCGTCGCCCTTGGCCTCCAGCTTCCAGCCGCGGTTGCTGCCCGTGGCCCCGTGGATGAAGTGCACCTTGGTGATGCTGGCCAGCGGAGAGGTTGCCACGTAAGGGTCTTTGCTCTTGCTGCACATGAGGTATCCGCCCGCCCAATTGGGAAACTTAGCGGGGTTTTGGTTGGTGGAACTCACCTGTGTGTCGTAGAGCGTGAAGCTGAGCGGCTCGTGGCTGTAGCGCGTGGTCTTCGCCACGGTCGACTCCGTGGCCGTGGCCTTGGCGTCGGTCCAGTCGGTGAAGGTGGTGGAGTAGATGGCCATTTCGTGCACGTTGTCGGTGGTGTCGGTCTTCGTGGTGTCCTGTTCGGTCACGCGTTCCACCAGTCGCCCGGTGTAGTAGTCCATGCCGCTGGCCTTCTGGCAGCCGGGGAAGTATTCGTCCACGGCGGTCTGCGCGTCGGCGTTGCCGCCTCGCACGATGTCTTCGACGAGGGCGTTGGCATAGACTTCAAGGTTGGTATAGTAGCCCTTGGCATCGAGCGTGGAGGCCGATGCGTCGGCCGGGTCGTTGGGATTCAGGCGGTTGGCCGTCTCCCAAGCATCGGGCATGCCGTCGCCGTCGGTGTCGAAACCTGCGGGACGGGAGCCTCTGGGGAAGTTCTTCTCGGTGTAGCCGTCCACGTCGGCCACCACGTCCACGCGGCCTTTGACGTGTGTCTTCGAGCCGGTGTAGGTGGAGGTGCCGCTCCGGGCCTCGGTCATGTAGCGATGGTCCACGTCGTCGCGGAAGAGCGACGCGCCGCCGAAGGCCAGAATCTTGGCGTAGGCCTGTTCGGCGCTGTGGGTGGTCACCTCGCCGGCAGGGGCGTGGGGCGTGTCGAGCTTGATGCTGACGCAGGGCACGCCGGCGGCATTTCGCACGTGGGCCACGTCGCGGCCGTAGGCGTAGAGCGAGTCGCGCGTGTAGGGCTGGCCGCCGATGGTCTGCACGCCGCTGTCGTATTTCACGCCCCGCCAGTCGTAGTCAGCGCCGTAGCCATGCACGTAGTTGCCGCTGATGAAGTAGCGGCTGGTCATGTCGAGATAGGTCTTGTCGTCGGAAGAGGTGGTGGAATTGGCCACCGAAACCTGTGTCACGCGGTCCTTGGCACTGGTTTCGGGCGTGGCCTTGTAGTAGTTGTTCACCATGTTGATGTAGCCGCCGCCGGGCCCTCCGTAGCATCCGCCGCCGCCCCAGTCGAAGACAAGGCAGTTGCGGAAGTCCACATTCTCTGCCTGTACGGCGTTCTGCCAGCCATGTTTGGCGTACTCGGCGTTGGCCGTGTAGCCCGTCCAGTTGTAGCGGGCGCCGTTGAACCGGGGTGCGCGGTTGTTCACATGGGCAATCATGTTGTGGTGGAAACTGGCCAGTTTGCCGCCCCAGATGCCGCCGTAGCCGTGGGCGCCCTTGCCGTGTCCGGCGTTGTTCAGGCTCTCGCCCACGGTGCACCACTGCATGGTGAAGTTGTTGTTGTCGTAGAACGAGGCCACCTCGTCGATGCTCCAGGAGAACGAACAGTGGTCGAGCATCACGCCCGTGAGGTGCCGGTTCCAGATGGCGTCGGCCCCGTCGTTCACGTTTTTCTCCTGCCCGCGGCGCACGCGGATGAAGCGAATGATGTTGTTTGAGCCGGGCTCCACGGTGTAGTAGCGCAGCGTGATGCCGGGGTAGGGGGCCGTTTGGCCCAGGATAGTGGTGTTGGCGCCTATCTTGAGGTCGGACGCCAGGGCGATGACACCACCCACGTCGAACACCACCATCTTCTTGCCGTTGCCGCTCACGGCGGCGCGCAAGGAGCCTGTGCCCTTGTCGTTCAGGTTGGTGACGTGCACGATTTTGCCGCCGCGGCCGCCCGTGGTGTAGCGGCCGTTGCCTTCGGCACCGGGAAATGCCGGCGCCTGCGCCCATGTGGGGCTGCACAGTCCTGACGCTGCCAGGACCAGGAGAGTCTTGAATTGCATGTGTTGAAAGGTTTATTTAAGTAGTTGTGGGAAAGTTTCGGTCGGGGACAGACGGGTGCGGGGCGGGCGACGGGCGGGCCGTGCGCCGCCCGATCACTCGGCGGGCAGCCACGTCGTGTGGCTGTCGAAGACGCGGGCCGGGGTGACGGCTGCCGCCTCCTTGCGGCTGAGCTGCCGGGTCCAGGGGGCGCGGCTGGCGGTGGAAGCCCCTGCGCCCGTGTTGCCGAACTCGGCATAGCGGGCCGTGCGCTCGTTGTCGGCATTGTTCCAGTTGTGCCATCCCTCGGGGCGGATGTGCCGCCCGAGGTCGCTATATATAAATAAGGTGTAGGCATAAGGCCGCCACGGCCGGCCGAGGTACACCTGCGTGGCTTCGGGGGCAGCGGTCAGACGGCAGTGGCTGAAGACGTAGCCGTAGGGCTGCGAGGCGGGCGTCGAGGCGGCAGTGACGTAGCTGTTGGCCTTGCTGTGTACCGTGCAGTGCTCGAACCATGCCGTGCTGGGCCCGAAAATAAAGTCGGTGGTGCCCTCGATGTAGCAGTCCTTGAAGTAGAGGCGCGTGCCGGCGGCCCCGGTGTAGACGGTGTCTTGATTGCCCAGGAAGCGGCAGTTGACGAAGACCAGACGGTCGCCCTCGGTGTGCAGGGCCACGGCCTGGCCCAGCAGGGCGGCGTTGTTCTCGACAGCGAGGTTCCTGAGCGTGATGTCGCTGCCCTCTATCTTGAGCGTGTAGGTGCGAAAAGTGCCCATGGGCAACCCCGTCTCCGGCCGGCGAATGTTGGCGTGGTCGTCGTAGGTGATGATGGTGTGGTCGCGATCTTCGCCGCAAATCTCGATGTGGGTGAGCCACGAAGGCACCACGAGCTTCTCCTTGTAGGTGCCCCGTTTCACGAAGATGACCTTGTGGTATTCCATGAAAGCGCGGCACACTTCGAGGGCTTCGCCGATGGTTCGGAACTCGGCCGTGCCGTCGCGGGCCACAAACAGCGTGTCGGGATTGTCGTATTTGTTGGCTGCGCTAACAGGCAGCAGGGCCGCGAGGGCCAGCAGAAGCAGGAACGTTTTGGCCATGGTTCAGATGATTTGTTGCACTTCTTTCAGGTCGGGAATCTTCTTGAGGCGGGCCATGATAACCTTTACCTCGTCGCGGTCGTGCACGCGAATTTCGATGGTGCCGCCGAAAATGCCTTGATTTGCAGTGAAGCTCACCTTGTGAATGTTCACGTTCATCTTGTTGGATATGACCTCGGCCACGTCGTGCAACATGGCTTTTCGGTCGATGCCATGCACTTCTATCGTGGCGTCGAAGAAGAGTTCCTTGTGCATGTTCCACTTGGCATCGAGAATGCGAGGCCCGAAACTCGTCTTGAGCTTGCTGGCCACGGGGCACGAGCGCTTGTGTATCTCCACCCTGTTCTTGCCGTCGATGAAGCCCAAGATGTCGTCGCCGGGGATGGGATGACAGCATTGCGGGAAGATGTACATGCCGATAGTGTCTTCGCTAATGACGCAGGGCTTCTTCTTGTTGAAGTCTTTTCCCACGATGAGCAGGTCGCGCTGTGGGGGAGTCTGACCGTCGTCGTCCTTGTCTTTCTTGTTCTTTCCAAGGAAAGGCACGTATCTGCGCCAGCCCGTGCTGCCGCCCTCTTTCCTGCCGTTACCGTGGAGTTCTTCGATGTCCTTGTCGCTGAGCAGGATGGTGTGCTCGCCCAAGGCCAGGAAAAAAGCCTCGTGATTGCGTACGTCGTGCAGTTCGCACAGGCGGTCGAGCAGGGTGTTGGTGAGGTCGAGACCGTTTTTCTTGAGCCATTCGTCGAGGATTTTCTCGCCCTTTTTCTGCTGTTCGCGGTTGTCGCGACGCAGGATAGCCTGTATCTTTCCCTTGGCCTTGGCGGTGGAAACAAAGCCTGCCCACGCCGGCTGCACGTGCTGCGAGTTGGAGGTGAGCACCTCCACCTGGTCGCCGCTCTTCAGTTTATGGCTCAGGGGCACAAGCTTGTGGTTCACCTTGGCCCCGATGCAGTGGCTGCCGAGAAAAGTGTGTATCTGGAAGGCAAAGTCGAGCACGGTGCACCCCGCGGGCATGGTCTTCACCTCGCCCTTGGGTGTGAAGACGAAGATTTCCGAGGCGAAGAGGTTCAGTTTGATGGAATCGAGGAAGTCCATGGCGTCGGGCTGCGGGTCGTCGAGTATCTCCTTGATGGTGCTCAACCAGTTGTTCAGCTCCTCATCGTCGTCTCGAGTCTCCTCGCCCTCTTTGTATTTCCAGTGTGCTGCAAAGCCTTGTTCGGCCAGTTCGTCCATGCGGTCGGATCGTATCTGCACCTCAATCCACTGTCCTTGACGCGACATCATCGTGGCGTGCAGGGCCTGATACCCATTGGCTTTGGGGTGGTTTACCCAGTCGCGCAGACGGTCGGGGTGGCTCTTGTAAATCTGATTCAGAGCCACATAGATGCGGAAACAGTCGTTGATTTCGTTCTTGCGGTCCTGCGGGGTGAAGATGATGCGCACGGCCAGAATGTCGTAAATCTCGTCGAAGGTGACGTGCTTGTTCTGCATTTTGCACCAGATGGAGTAAGGACTCTTTATCCGAGCTTTGATGACATACTGGAAACCCATGGCGTCGAGCGACGCGCGGATGGGCACAGTAAAGTCGGAAAAGAGCTTGTTGCGCTGGTTCTCGCTGAACGAGAGCTTGGCCACGATGTCGGCATACTCCTGTGGATGCTCGTAGCGGAAGCTCAAATCTTCGAGTTCGGTCTTGATTTTGTTCAGCCCCAAGCGGTTGGCCAGCGGTGCATAGATATAGAGCGTCTCGCCGGCAATCTTGTATTGCTTGTTGGCCGGCTGGGAGTCGAGGGTGCGCATGTTGTGCAGACAGTCGCAGATTTTGATGAGAATCACGCGGATGTCGTCGCTCATGGTGAGCAGAAGTTTCTTGAAATTCTCGGCCTGGGCCGAGGCATGGTCGCCGAAGATGCCGCCGCTGATCTTGGTAAGACCGTCTACAATCTGTGCGATTTTCTCGCCGAAGATGTTCTGGATGTCCTCGGTGGTGTAGTCAGTATCCTCTACTACGTCGTGAAGCAGGGCGGCACAGATGCTCGTCGAGCCCAGCCCCATCTCCTCGCAAGCTATCTGAGCCACGGCGATGGGGTGCATGATGTAGGGCTCGCCCGACAGTCGTCGCACCCCCTTGTGGGCCTGGCGGGCAAAGTTGAAGGCCTTGGCGATGATGTCAACTTTCTTGCGATGGTTTGAGTTGAGGTAGGTCTCCAGCAGACGGTTGTAGGCATCGGTGATGAGTTTGTTATCGGCAACCTCACGTTCGCGGCTCTTCAGCTCTTGTTCGTCCATAGTCGTATAGATATGTGTAAGGAGGGATTGTTACTTCACCTTGATTTTCTTGCCGGTCCGAATGGTGTTCCCGCTGATGCCGTTGAGCTTGCGCAGCTTCTTCACGGTGGTGTGGTTGCGCTGGGCTATCTCGCTCAACGTGTCGCCGTTGCGCACGGTAACACTTCTCGAACGCTCACGCCGCTGCCGCTTCGAGCTGCGGCTCTTGCGGGCTTGGGACGACGAACGCCGCCCGCCCGACTTCTTCACGCTGGCCCCATCGGCACTGTCCAGATCCTCGTCGGCCCCGTTTCCGCCTCGGGCAATGCGTGTCACCTGATTCCGATTCACCACATAGCTGGCATCGTCGACCACTCGCACCTCCTTGCGCTTGGTGAGATACAAGTCGGAGTTGTAGGCGTAGACCGAGTCTTCGCGGTCGATAAAGTCGTTGATGAGCATAGCCGGCAGCCGCAGCGGCGAGGGCTTGGTGCTGCCGTTGACGAGGTTCCGGCGGTACTGCGGGTTCAAATCTTCCAGCTCCTCAACGTTGATGCCCGTCACATGGGCTATCTGTTCAAAGTGTGCATCCCGTGTAAGCATCACCGTATCGGTCTTGGCGGGCAGCGTGGTGTAGAGCGGACAGATGTTGTGTTCGCAGTAGAAGTTCATGATGTAGTTGGCGGCGATGAAAGCAGGGACGTATCCACGCGTCTCGCGCGGCAGTCGCGGATAGATCTTCCAATAGTCTTTCTCGCCCTTGGCACGGTGGATGGCATGGTTGATTTTGTCGGGCCCGCAGTTGTATGCAGCTATGACGAGATTCCAGTCACCGAAGATTTTATAGAGGTCGCTCAGGTAGTGGGCGGCGGCATACGAGGCCTTCACCAGGTCTTTGCGCTCGTCGACCAGTGAGTTCACCTCCAGCCCGTAGCGTTTGCCGGTGGTAATCATGAACTGCCACAGGCCTGTAGCCCCCGCGTGCGACACGGCCTGGGGGTTGAGAGCCGACTCGATGACGGGCAGATATTTCAGTTCCAGCGGCAGCCCGTAGGCTTCCAGCGCCTCCTCGAAGACGGGAATATAGAGATTTTGAGCCCCCAGCATGTAGGCCACCGAGCGGCGCAGCTCGCCGCTGTAGCGGTCGATGAACTTCTGTACGATGTCGTTATAGGGCATTTCAATGACGGTAGGGAGCTGCCCCAAGCGTGCTTTGAACACGCCGGGCTCGTACACCGGGTTCACGTCGGGCATGTTGCAGTTCGAGTCGGGACGCAGGAAAGTCTTAGCATTGTAGAGGTTCATCAGGCTGTCGAGTTCCTGATTCATCGACTCGGGCAGGTCTATCTCTTCCTGTTCTCCATTGGCGCCGGTCACAGTGATGGTCTTCTCGTTGGTCTGGGCCTGTGCGGAGCACATGCCTCCGAGGAGCAAAAGTCCGGCTGTCAGTATATGTTTGTAATTCATAAATCTTGTTGTCGTTCTTGTTAAAAGGTCAGACTGCACTGTAGTCCGATGCCCGCGGCACGCATGGCGCCGCGTTCCGGTCCGCCGCCGATGAGGGCGGGGGCCACGTGCAGGCTCAAGTCGGGCGAGACGTCAAACTCTGAAAGCGAGGCGTCCACATAGGCATCGATCACCGACAAGGCGTAGACACCCAGCATCACGAAGAAGCTCAGGTCGCGCCACCGACGGTAGCGGTCCTTGCGTTTGCGGAAGATTTCCTGCCAGCGCCCCATGTTTTCGGGCGTGATCTGATTGCCCAAATGCAGGAACTGATTGTAGCTTTGCGTCATCGGGTCGCTGTCCATGATGTCGAGATAAGCCTGGCTGTAGTCGCGGTACATCATGTTATTCCAGCGCATGGCATAGGCGCAGCCCACAAATCCACCGTAGATGATGGGCAGCTTCCAGTACTTGCGGTTGTATATCTGTCCGGCTCCGGGCAGCACCAGACCCAGCCACAGGGCCCGCTTGGGCGTGGGCCGCCACGTGGTCCAGTCGCGTTTGGCCCGCTTGCGGCTGCTGTCTGCGGGAGCCGCGGCAGCCGCATCGAGGCGCGTCAGGGCGGCCGCCATGCTGCGTGTGCTGTCGGCCCGGAGCGTGTCTCCCTCCGTCCCGGCGGGCGGGAGACGGTGCACACCGCCATCCTCCTGCCGGGCAGCGGCGGTGAGCGGGGCCGGCCACAGCGGGCCGGCCAGCAGGAGTGACGAAAGGACGGTCTTCAGGATGTTCACCTATTGTTGCTCCTTGAGTTTGTCGAACACGTTCATGATGCGTTCGAGGTCTTGTTCGTTGTTGAACGGAATGCTGATTTTCCCCTTGCCCTTGCTCGAGCATGAGAGCGTCACCTTGGTGTTGAGGAAGGTGGACAGGCGGTTTTTCAGCAGATTAAACTCCTCGGGCAGCGGGTTGCGGGCCATGATTTTCTTCTTGCCGCTCTCGATGTCCTCGCCGTTTTTCAGCTGCTGGGCCATCGCCTCCACCTTGCGCACCGACCACCCATTCTTCAGGATTTCGCGGAAGAGCTTCAGTTGCATCGACGGGCTGTCTATGGCCAACAGGGCCCGTGCATGGCCCATATCGATCTCTTTCTTCTGCAGGGACATCTGCACCTGGGCCGGCAACTTGAGCAGGCGCAGGTAGTTGGTGATGGCCGTGCGGCTCTTGCCCACGCGCTCCGACACTTTCTCCTGGGTCATGCCCGACTGTTCGAGCAGGTGTTCGTAGGCCAGGGCGATTTCGATGGAGTTCAGATCCTCGCGCTGAATGTTCTCCACGAGGGCCATTTCCATCACGTTTTCGTCCTTGATGGTGCGTATATAGGCGGGCACGGTCTTCAGTCCGGCTATCTGCGAGGCGCGCCACCGCCGCTCGCCGGCGATGATTTGGAAGCGGTTTTCGGCCGTCTGCCGCAGCGTGATGGGCTGGATGATGCCTATTTCACAGATGCTGTTGGCCAGTTCCTGCAGGGCGTCCTCGTTGAAAAGACTGCGCGGCTGGTCGGCATTGGGCTCTATCTGGTCCACGGGAATCTCGTTGATGGTCGACGACCCCTGGGTGCGCACGGCCTCGGTCGAGATAAGAGCGTCGAGCCCGCGGCCCAGCGCGTTGTATTTCTTGTGTACTGCCATGATGGTTTTTCTCTTTTACCTTTATACGTTCTTGCCGATAATCTCCTTGGCCAACGCCAGATGGTTCTTGGCTCCAGTGGAATCTGCGTCGTAGAGAATCACGGGCAGGCCGTGGCTGGGACTCTCGGAGAGCTTCACGTTGCGCTGGATAACAGTCTTGAACACCAGTTCCTGGAAGTGCCGTTTCACCTCGTCGTAGATCTGATTGGCCAGTCTCAGGCGCGAATCATACATAGTCAGCAGGAATCCCTCTATCTCGAGCTTCGGGTTCAGCTTGCTCTTGATGATCTTAATCGTGTTCAGCAGCTTGCTGATGCCCTCGAGGGCGAAGTACTCGCACTGCACGGGGATGACGACAGAGTCGGCTGCCGTGAGCGAGTTCACGGTGATGAGGCCCAGCGAGGGCGAGCAGTCGATGAGGATATAGTCGTATTCACTCTTGAGCGGCTCGAGGATATTCTTGATCACTTTCTCCCTGGACTCCAGGTTAAGCATCTCTATTTCGGCCCCCACCAGGTCGATATGGCTGGGAATAATGTCCAGCCCCTCGATGTCGGTAGTGTAGATTGCATCGCGCACGTCGGCATGGTCGATGATACATTCGTAGAGCGAGCAGTCCACTTCACTGATGTCTACGCCCAGTCCGCTGGAGGCATTGGCCTGCGGGTCGGCGTCGACCACGAGCACAGTCTTCTCCAGAGTGGCCAGCGAGGCGGCCAGGTTGATGGTGGTCGTGGTTTTGCCCACGCCGCCTTTCTGATTCGCTAAAGCAATGATTTTCGCCATTTTTTATTCAGATTTTCTGGTTGGCCCGGCCTGGAAAGGCTGTCCTTTCCCGCTGTTTACGCGCTTGCCGGGCACGAATAAGTATTGAATGCAAAGATACATATTTATTGCGAGAAAGAAGATAATTAAAGGTTTTTTCGTATTTTTGCACCGCAAAATCAACATCATGAACAAAGAAAACAAACGTTCTCTCATCCTTATCTCCAACGATGACGGCTATCATGCCAACGGCATCAAGAAGCTGGTGGACATCGTGAAGCCACTGGCCGACGTGCTTGTCGTGGCTCCCGAGAGTGCCCGTTCGGGCTACTCGTGCGCTTTCTCGGCCACCGACTATCTGCGTCTCAAGCCGCGCCACAACATGGGCGACACCGAGGTGTGGTCGTGCAGCGGCACGCCGGTGGACTGTGTGAAGATAGCTCTCGACCAGTTTTGCCGCGACCGGCAGCCCGACCTGATACTCAGCGGCATCAACCACGGCGACAATTCCACTACGAATAATCATTACAGCGGCACGATGGGCGCGGCCAAGGAGGGCTGCATGAAGTATATTCCTTCCGTCGCTTTCTCGAGCTGCTACTACGACGAGAACGCCAACCTGGAGCCGCTGCACCCCTACGTGGAGCGTATCGTGCGCAAGGTGCTGGCCGACGGACTGCCCAAGGGCGTCTGCCTGAACGTGAACTTCCCCGCCGCCGAGACGTTTCGCGGCATCCAAGTGTGCCGCATGACGATGGGGCGCTGGATGAAAGAAATCGTGAAAGAGCGCCACCCGCGCGGCTACGACTACTATTGGGTGGTGGGTTCCTACGTGAACGACGAGCCCGGCGTGGAGGGCACCGACCAGGAAGCCCTGCGCCAAGGCTACGTGGCCATTACGCCCACGCAGATCGACGTCACGGCCTACGCCTGCATGGACGAGCTGCGCGCCGCCCTCGGATAAGGGCCGGGGCGCAAGGACAAACGGTTAAAAGTCAAGCAAATGCGTTATTACCTGATAGTCGGCGAGGCCTCGGGCGACCTGCACGCCAGCCACCTGATGTGCCGTCTGCGCGTGCACGACGAGGCGGCCGAGTTCCGCTTCTTCGGCGGCGACCTCATGGCGGCCGTGGGAGGCACCCGTGTGAAGCACTACCGCGAGCTGGCCTACATGGGCTTTGTGCCGGTGCTGCTCCACCTGCGCACCATCTTTCGCAACATGGCCCTGTGCAAACGCGACATCGTGGACTGGCAGCCCGACGTAGTGATACTGGTGGACTATCCAGGCTTCAACCTCGACATCGCCAAGTTTCTGCGGGCCCACACCCACATTCCGGCCTACTATTACATCTCGCCCAAGATTTGGGCGTGGAAGGAATGGCGCATCAAGGCCATCCGTCGCGACGTGGCCGAGCTCTTCTCCATCCTGCCTTTCGAACTGCCTTTTTTTGAAGAGAAACATCATTACAAGATTCATTACGTGGGCAATCCCACGGCCGAGGAGGTGCGCGGCTTCCGCAACGGCTATCGCGAAACGCTTTCCGACTTCTGCCAACGCCACGGCCTCGACCCTGCACGGCCCATCATAGCCCTGCTGGCCGGCAGTCGGCGGCAGGAAATCAAGGACAATCTGCCCGCCATGATCGAGGCCGCCGCAGCCTGTTGCACCGGTCCCGACGGCTGCCAGATGGTGCTGGCCGGGGCCCCGTCCATCGACAACGCATACTATGAGCCGTTTGTCGGCGGCCACTCCGTGCGCCTGGTGAGCAACGAAACCTATGCGCTGCTCAGCCATGCCACGGCTGCTCTCGTGACGAGCGGCACGGCCACGCTGGAGACGGCACTGTTCGACGTGCCCCAGGTGGTGTGTTACGAGACCCCCGTGCCGCGGCTCATCCGCTTCGCTTTCGACCATGTCATCAAGGTGAAATACATCAGTCTCGTGAACCTCATCGCCGATGCCGAGGTGGTGCCCGAGCTGCTGGCCGACCGTTTCAGCGTGCGGTCCATCCGCGAGGAGCTGGCCCGCATCCTGCCCGGAGGGGCCGGCCGCGAGCCGATGCTCCGGGCCTACGGGGAGGTGCGACGCCGGCTGGGAGACCGTGTGGCCTCGGACGAGGCGGCCCGGCAGATGGTGGAACTGCTGCGGCAACGGGCCCGATGAGACGTGGCAACAGGCTGACAATCAACGAAGAAGGCGTTTCCCGCAAATAGGGAAACGCCTTCTTGCATTTTGACAACGCCGTAATGGCCTGGCGATAACGCCGTAACGGCGGTGCGATTGCGCCGCAAAGGCGCGGCGATTACGGCGTGGCGGCGATGCGATTACGCCGTGATGGTGGGCCCATGAAGCCGCCAAGTGTGGCGCGCCGCACGGTGGCGGCCCGTCTGGCTCAGGCAAACTGCGTGAGCGTGTACAGGTAGACCACGGCCGCAGGAATGGCCATCAGCGAGGAATCAAAGCGGTCGAGCATGCCGCCGTGGCCGGGCAGGATGCTGCCGCTGTCCTTGACGCCGAGCGTGCGCTTGAATAAACTCTCCACTAAGTCGCCCCAGGTGCCGAAGAACACCACCACCAAGCCCAGCCCCATCCAGCCTACGATGTCCAGCGTGTGGGGCTCGGGGCCCTGCCCGGCCAGCCAGCCCGTCACGCCGGCTACGATGAGCACGAGGATGCCGCCGCCGATGCTGCCCTCCCACGACTTGCCTGGGGAGATGCGGGGAAAGAGCTTGTGGCGGCCCAGTAGCGAGCCGGAGCAGTAGGCGCCGGTGTCGTTGGCCCAGAGAAAGACGAAGACGCTCAGCGGCAGCAGGGTGTCGAAGTGCACGCCGCTGCCGTCGGGGGCCACCTCGAAAGCCAGAATGTTGATGAGCGAGAAGGGCAGGGCGATGTACATCTGCCCGAGCATGGTGTAGGCCCAGTCGTGCACGGCGTTCTTGTTGCCCGTATAGAGTTCACTGACAAACAGGTAGATGACGGTGAGCACATAGGGCACCATCACGATGAAGTTGCTCACCAGGCCCGTGCGCCAGCCCGCCACGGCCACGAAGAGATAGACTCCGGCCACGGTGGAAATGAAGCGGTTGACCTGCACTTCGGGCACGCGGTCGTTCACCAGCCCCGTGTATTCCCACAGGGTGAGGCCGGTGATGAGGGCGAAGAGTGCCGTCATGGCCCGGGGATTGAGAAAACCTGCCACCATGATGGCGACGAACAAGATGCCGGTAATGGTTCTTACGACGAGATTTTTCTGCTTGGCTGTCATTGTGTTATACGTTTAAGGCCTCTCCCGGCTCCCCTCGGCGAGGGGGCGGGGAGAGGCTCTTGGCTTTACTGTTGTGTGGACGCCTCGTGCTCGGCCTGGGCTTGGCGCACGGATTCGGGCATGTCTTCCAGCCGCGGCTCCTCGGCCTTGTCCTTGGCCTCTTCCAGGGCCTTGTTCTCGCGCAGCAGCTCTTCGGTGCGGCTCACCCAGGGGCGTTTGCCGAAGATTTGCTCCACATCCTCGGCGTAGATCACCTCTTTGGTGTAGAGCAGCTCGGCCAGCCGTCGGTGTCCCTCCTGGTGCTCGGTGAGGATTTGCTTGGCGCGGGCGTACTCTTCGTTGATGATTCGCAGCACCTCGTCGTCCATCACCTTGGCCGTGGTCTCGCTGTAGGGGCGTTGGAACTGGTATTCCTGGTTGTTGTAGTAGCAGATATTGGGCAGCTTGTCGCTCATGCCCGCATAGGCAACCATGCCGTAAGCGCTCTTCGTGGCGCGCTCCAGGTCGTTCATGGCGCCGGTGGAAATGCGGCCGATGAAGAGGTCTTCGGCGGCCCTGCCGCCCAGGATGGCGCACATTTCGTCGAGCATTTCGTCCTTGGTGGTGATGACGCGCTCCTCGGGCAGGTACCAGGCGGCGCCGAGAGCCTGGCCTCGGGGCACGATGGTGACCTTGACCAGCGGGTTGGCGTGCTGGCAGAACCAGCTGATGGTAGCGTGTCCGGCCTCGTGTATGGCGATGCTGCGCTTCTCCTCTGCGGTCATGACCTTGGTCTTTTTCTCCAGTCCGCCGATGATGCGGTCCACGGCATCGAGGAAGTCCTGCTTGGAAACGGACTTCTTGTCGTGGCGTGCGGCGATGAGGGCTGCTTCGTTGCACACGTTGGCTATGTCGGCGCCCGAGAAGCCCGGAGTCTGTCGCGACAGGTAGTCGATGTCGAGGCTCTCGTCGGTCTTCAGCGGTTTGAGGTGCACTTGGAAGATGGCTTTGCGCTCGGCCAGGTCGGGCAGGTCCACGTGAATCTGCCTGTCGAAGCGGCCGGCACGCAGCAGGGCCTGGTCGAGCATGTCGACCCGGTTGGTGGCTGCCAGCACGATGACGCCCGAATTGGTGCCGAATCCGTCCATCTCGGTGAGCAGGGCGTTGAGCGTGTTCTCGCGCTCGTCGTTGCCGCCCATGGCCGGATTCTTGGAGCGGGCACGGCCCACGGCGTCTATTTCGTCGATGAAGATGATGCAGGGAGCCTTTTGCTTGGCCTGTGAGAACACGTCGCGCACGCGGCTCGCGCCCACGCCGACGAACATTTCAACGAAGTCGGAACCCGACATCGAGAAGAAAGGCACGCCGGCTTCGCCGGCCACGGCCTTGGCCAGCAGCGTCTTGCCCGTACCCGGGGGGCCGATGAGCAGGGCGCCGGTGGGTATCTTTCCGCCCAAGTCGGTGTATTTCTGCGGGCTCTTCAAGAACTCCACAATCTCCTGTACTTCCTGCTTGGCGCCCTCCTGTCCGGCCACATCCTTGAACGTGACGCCCAGTTCGCCGGCCTTTTCGTAGAGCTTGGCCTTGCTCTTTCCCACGCTGAACACGCCGCCGCCACCGGCTGCACCGCCCATGCGGCGGCCCCAAAACCAGAGCAGGGCAAAGAGAATGATGAGCGGGGAAAGGTTGATGAGCAGGGCCGTGAAGTCGTTGCCCTTCTCATTGTTGTAGCTGAAACTGGCCAGACGGCCCTTTTGCTGCGCCTCGGTGAGATAGCGTTCCAGCTCGTCCACCGAGCCGAACTGCACGCTCACATAGGGATTGCTGCCCACCTGCTGGGCCGACATGTGGAACACATTGCGGATATATTTGGGCTTGACATACATGCGAAGCGTGTTGTCGGTCTTGTTCACGACGACGCGCTGCGCGTAGCCTTTTTCCACGTATTGCTTGAAATCGGTGTACTGGGCTTCCCGGCTTGCGCCCGAACCCTTGGCAAGTGACTCTCCGCCACCCGTAAAAAGCAGGGCGGCCAGGGCAATCGCGATGATGATGTAAATCCAGTTCATGTTGAACCGGGGCATCTTCGGCTGATTGTCGTTGTTGTTGGGGAATGGTCTTTTGTTGTTGTCCATCGTTGGAATGTTGTATGGTTACATCATCTTGCTGGCTATCAAACGATGTGCCAAAGGTCAGTCGATGTTCGGGATTTTAGTTAATTTAGCATCTTCCCACAGGTCTTCGAGGTTGTAGAAAGCGCGCACCTCGGGCTGAAAGATGTGCACCAGCACGTCCACAAAGTCGATGGCCACCCACTGATTGTTGCCCAATCCGTTCACCCCAACGGGCTTCTCACCCATCTGTTTGCGGCAAAAGTCGCCCACCGACTCGGCTATAGCCTCGACCTGCGAGGGCGAGTTGCCTTGGCAAATGACGAAATAACGGGCGATGGCACCGTCTATCGGGCTCAAGTCTACGACAACAATGTCCTGTCCTTTCTTTTCTTGAATTCCTTGGGTAATGGTCTCTACGAGCTTTGTTGATTCTGTCATGGATAATCGTGAATGAGGCATACCGCGGGCGATATGCCCGGTATGGTTTACTTTGTTTGCTGTACCTTATTAAGGTATAACCGGTAATCGGTGGCAAAGGTACGCCGATTTTGTGGAAAAGGAGCACCTTTCGGCGTATTATTTGGAATTTTTAGGAAGTGTCTCCTGCCGTGCCCGGCGGTCAGGCAAACGGGTGAAAAAGGGGTCGCGACCCATTTTTCTTGCAAAAAAATGGGCCAAAGTTTTGGAGGTTCAGAAAAAAGCCGTACCTTTGCAACCGCAATACGGAAGCGATTGCAACAGACATTGGGATATGGTGTAATGGTAACACTACAGATTCTGGTCCTGTCATTCCAGGTTCGAGTCCTGGTATCCCAACGGTTTAAGAGATAGGCCCGCCATGGATGGCGGGCCTGTTTGCGTGATGGAGGGTGGGTGTCGGCCCGTGCATGAGCGGTTGGAGCCATGCCGTGCGGGCGTGGGTGTCAGGCCCGTTCGTCGTTGGCAATGTCGAAGCCCTGCTTGATTCGGTCGCCGATGCCGATGCCGTCGCGCAGGTTTCCGGCGATGGTCAGCGTGGGAAACTGCTCGCGCAACCGGGCCACGGCGGCCAGCCGGTCGTCGGTGGACAGCTCGTATTGCGGGATGGCACGCTCGTGACGGAAGACGCACACGCGGCTGGCCTCGGTGCCGGCCGGGTATTTCAGCATGTCGTGGAGCGTGCGGTTGGCCAGCTGTGTCAGTCCGTCGTCGGTCATGCGCAGCATGTCCGGGTGGCGTACACCGCCCAGAAAACAGGACATGACCGCCCCGCCCTCAGGGGCCCGCCCGTCGAAGCAGGCCGAAGGGAAGAGTATTCCCAGCACCTGCTGCCGTTCGCACGAGGGCACCAGTCCGCCGAAAGCGGGCCAATCGACCCCGCCTGTCTGGCGCAGCCCCACTCCCAACTGCACCACGGGGGCGTAATAGAGATTGCTCAGACGGCCCATTGTCTCGCCGTCTACAAAGGGCAGCAGGTGGGGCAGGGCGTAGGCCCCGCAGGTGGTAACCACTCGCCGCGCCGTGAGTTCGCAGTGTTCGCCGTTGTGCTCATAGGTCACGCGCCAGCCTTCGGCCGTCGGTTTCACGACAATGTGGCGGGCCGACGTGATGATGCGGTCGCTGCCGATGGCTGTGGCAAGGGCTTCAGTGAGTGTGCCGAAGCCGCCTCGGGCCGAGAAAACTTTCTTCGTGGCCTTGCGGTCGCGCTCGGTTTTGGGCTGTCGTGCCTTGGCCAGGGCACCGCGAATGAACGATCCGTAGCACTGTTCCAGCTGGTAAAGCCGGGGCAGGGCCAGGCGCGTGGGCAGCCGGTAAGGGTCGCCCGCATAGACACCAGAGAGAAACGGGTCTACGGCATAGTCCACATACGACTTGCCCAACCGCCTTTCGGCCAGACTTCCCACCGACTCGTTCGGGTCGGTTCCCTTGTGTCGCCAGGGCTCTCCCAAGATGCGCAGCTTGTCGCTCCAGCTGAAAAGCGGCGTGGCCAGTGCGCCGGCCAGCGACGAGGGCAGTTCGTGGAAGCGGTCTCCTTTCCAGACAAGCCGCCGTTTGCTCGACTCGCGGGCCGTCTCCATACGGCAGTTCGCCCCCAATTGCTCGAAGAGTTCGGCCACCTCGGCATGTTTCACCACACCCGTGTTGGGCCCGCTCTCAAAGGTGAAACCGTCTACACGATGGGTGTTTATCTGGCCGCCCACCCGATTCTGACGCTCCAGCACAGCTACGTCCACGCCCTTGCGCCTCAGCTGGAAGGCGCAGGTCAGGCCGGTAATGCCGGCTCCTATCACGATGGTATCTCGTTTCATGAAAAGGGTTTCGGGTACTTTTTTGTTCGCATTGATGGCATTTCCCGATGAAATTCATCTTGTTTTTTGCAGGCGGCACCGTGCGGAGGTCTGCCCATTGGGCTTTGGAGCCGGTGCCGTGCCTGGGGCAAGAACGCATGGTTCGGGTGCAAAGGTAGTTGGAAGACAGGACTCTGGCTATCCTTGTTTATGATGATTTCCGGCCCTTTTTATGCAGATTCCTGTCCCTGTTTATGTCAATTCCTGTCCCTGTTGCCGCTCACGGTTCCTCTGATTTATGGCGTTCGGTGGCCGATGGCTGGAAGAAAAGCACTACCTTTGCGTGCGGAAACCCTTTTTCAAAATGGTATGCAACAGCTGTTCAAACGTTTTTGCGGGTGCCTGGCGGCCCTTGCGGTGATGGCTCCGGGCTGTCGGGCACAAACCGCCAGCCCCGAATGGAAGGCGGGCAGAGTGGTCACGGCCGAGGCGGTGAAGCGTGCCGGCGAGTCCCATTGGTTCTCGCAGGAGCCTTTGCCCGACGGTGTTTTTGCACGCATGAGGGGCTACTCGTACCCGGAAGACTGCTCCGTGGCGCGGTCTGAACTGCGCTATCTGCGGGTGATCCACTATGATGTGGACGGCCGGGTGCGGATGGGAGAACTGGTGTGCAACCGGGTTATTGCCGACGACCTGCTGGCCATCTTCCACGAACTCTACCGGCAACGGTACCCCATTCACAGTCTGCGGCTTATCGACGACTTCGGGGCCGACGACGAACGGTCTATGCGAGCCAACAACTCCAGCTGTTTCTGCTATCGTGTGGTCAAGGGCGCGAAGCGGCTTTCGGCCCACGCCCGCGGCATGGCCGTAGACCTGAACACGCTCTACAACCCTTGTGTGCGCCAGCGCGGAGACCGTATCATCGTGCAGCCCGCCACGGCCCGGGCCTACTGCGACCGCTCGGCCACCTTTCCTTACAAGATAGATCGCCACGACCTGGCCTACCGGCTCTTCGTGCAGCACGGCTTCAAATGGGGTGGGGCATGGTGTACGGTGAAAGACTATCAGCACTTCGAGAAGTAACACTGCCTCCTCCAGTTGACTGTAAAAAGAGGATTTGGACAAACGGCTTGAGCTTGGCGCACTGCCGGAATACGCAAAAAGAGATGACTTACTGGATTAGAGCTTACAATCACAAGCAGTATCGTGTGGCCGATTTCATCCGTGACCATGGCTTCATCGACTGGGGCATGCGCCACCGCTATGCCGTGGGCGACCTGCTGTTTCTTTATGCCACGGCTCCCGAAAGCCGCCTCACGTTCATGATGGAGGTGGAGCAAGTGGACATGCGCTTTGAGGAAACGGTGGACGACGGCGCCTATTTTATTTCCCAAGCCTACTATGACGACTGGCTGGCCCGCCGTGAACAGTGCCGTTATGTACGCTACGGGCTACTCAAAGAACTGTCTTCACCCGCACTCACACTGGTGCAACTGCGTGCCCACGGACTGTCGGGGGCTCCGCGGTCGCCGCGTCGGCTCGGGCTGGAGACGGTGGACTATATCATGCAGCACCTGGGGGAGGGATGCTAAAAAACGCGTGTCCCTGCAAACAAAGCGTTTGCAGGGACACGTATGGATTACTTGACGAGCTTCAGGTCGTAGTTCAATTCCTTGGTGGCGGCCTCTTCCAGCTGGTCGTTCACCAGGCGCAGGGTAGAGTCGTTTACCACGAGGAAGTTGGTCGTGGGCTCGTTCTTGCCCATCGGCAGCTTGTAGTAGGTGTTCTCCTTGCCGCCTACCGTGGCTTTCTGCTCCTCCAGCTTGCCGGCGTAGGCATAGGTGTTCTCCACCTCGGTTTCCGACTTGAGGTAGCTCTCTGTGAGGCTGAAGCCCTGGGTGGAGTCGTTGGCCACGGCCAGACGATAGCGGATGCCGGCGCAGTCGGCGGCGGGCAGCACACCCTCGTAGACGATAGAGTCGGCGGTGGCTGTGGTGTCTGCCTGTGCGTCGGTAGTGTTGGAGGCTTTCTTGCCGTTGTTACATGCAGCCGTCAGAGCGGCGCAAGCGATGATTACAAATACTGTTTTTTTCATTTTTTGTTGTTTGTCAATGATAACTGTTCTTATTTAACTCGCCGCAACTCCGATTATTGCATGGCGAGACCACCTTTTTTTGAACCGCGGGGCCGGTTCCGGCGTATCCCTATTCCACAATCTTGATGCTCATGGCCTTGAGTTCTTGCCATCCGGTGGCATCGGTCAGGCGAATCATGAAGTGGTAGTCGCCGGCATCGATGTCGGCCGGAATCCGGATGTCCTGCCGGCCGGTGAAAGTCTTGGTGCCGGCCGGGATGCTGAAGTCCTGGTTGTAGACCCAAGCCTTGACGGGGGCTTTCTTGGCGTCGAGCGGGCAGTCGGTGGCCGATGTGCCGTGGGTATGGTGGTCGAAATTGTTGTGAATCTCGATGTTGTAACTGCCCAGGGCCTTGTTGTCCTGGAATACATACTGGAAAGGAATCACGTCGCCGCGCCTGTAGACCTGGCAGTCGATGGGATTGGCAGTGATTCCTGCGTCGGTGATGACGGGCTTTTCCATGTCTTTCTCCTCTTCGTTCTCGCCGCTGCAGGCAGCGAGCGAGAGCAAGGCGAGGAGAGAGAACACGGCTTTGTTGGCAACTCGAATCATGCGTGTGACGGATGAGCGTTACTTGGTGATGTTGAAACCCTTGAACTCTTCCGTGGTCGAGCGGCCGTCGGCATCCTCTACAGTGAAGTGCACATGGTACTTGCCGGCTGCACATTCGGCCGGAATGGTGATCTCCTTCTCGAAGTCAATGCTGCCCGTCTTGCCGTTGAAGTCGTCCACCTTGATGGGGTATTCCTTGTCGCCGTGGAACTCAATTTCGATGCCTTTCACGGCACTCTTGACCGTGAGCTTGGCCTTCACGGTGAACTTTCCGCCGGCCACGCCGCTGTTGGCCGACGCGCTGGGGCTCAGAATCTCCACCTTGGGGGCGTTAGCATCCACGGCTTTCAGCGTTACGTCGGTCTCGTAAGCTTTCTTGGCATTGTTGGCATCGGTCACCGTCAGCGTGAAGTGGTAGGTGCCGGCAGCCAGTCCGGCCGACAGCTCCAGGTGCTCGTGGAACTTGGTGTTGAGCACGCCCACGTACTTGCCGTCGGTATAAATCCGGTAGGCGCTGCCCGTTCCGTTCTTCTGGATGAGGGACATCTCGATGGATTTAATCTTTGCTTCCGACTTGATGCCGCACTCCACGTGCAGGTCCTTGCCCACCATGGCCTCACGCGAGTTCTCTTTTCCCACCTCCACGTCGCTGAAAGTCACGTTGGCCACGGCCGTGGGCTTGTCGTCATCGTCGCAGGAAGTGAGCGACAGGGTGAAGAAACTCAGGAGCGCGAAAGCTCCAATCATCCATTTGTTTTTCATCGTTTTTTTCATGATTTTGTTTTTTTAGTGAGGCCGAGGCCTCTGGTTCGTAATTGAAATTTGATGTTATGTTAAAAGTTTAGTGTGGCCATCAGAGCCATGTTGCGCCCCGGTTCGGGCACGTCGATGAGCCGATAGTAGCTCGTGTGGTCGTAGTAGCGACGGTTGAGCAGGTTGTCGGCGTTGAGGCTGAGCCGTAGCGAGCGGTCCTCGCCCAGGGCAAAAGTCTTGCCCGCCGTGAGGTTCAGTGTGCAGTAGCCCGGCGTGGGCTTCTCGGGGGGCACTATCTGGTGTTGGGCCCCCACCACGTGCAGGTTGAGCGAGGCATAGCCCTCGCGACCCTCGCGGCGGCAGAAACGGTAGGTAGCGGTGGCGTCGGCCGACCACGGGGTGGAGAAAGGCAGGGTGAATCCTTTCTTTTCTCCCGACTGCTGCCGGGCGTAGAGGTACTCGCCCTTGGCCTCGGCCTCGAGGGCCGGAACGATGTGCCACGTGGCCTGCAGCTCGAAACCGTAGCGCAGCACGCGGCTCTGCGTGTAGTGATACATCTGCAGACCCTCGTAGTAGCCGGCCGTGGGGTTCATGTAGATGTAGTTGGGGAAATAATTCAGATAGGGATCCAGCTCCACGCTCACCGCCTGGTTGCTCCAGCTGATGCCGGCGTCCAGCTGATACGACACCTCGGGTCGCAGCTCGGTGTTGCCCTGCTCGTAGCGGAAGATGTGGTAGTTCACGCCGTCGGCTCCCAGCTCCTTGGGGATAGGTGTGCGGAAACTCTTGCCCGCATTGGCCTTGAGCACCCAGCCGCCATGGGCATAGTTCACGCCCGCCGACCACGTGAGGCTGCCGAACGAGCGGTTCACCTCGGCCGACCGCTCCTTGTACACCGAGTCCGTGGGCCCGGTGGGCGTGAGGTACCAGTCGCGGTAACTGTGGATGCGCGTGCGGGCACGGTCGTAGCGCAAGCCGGCATTCAGAATCAGATGGGGCGAGAGCGTGAGCCGGTCGAGCACGTAGGCGCCGGCCGATGCCGTCTCGAAATCGGGGATGATGAAACCCCAGCCGCTGCGCCGGTTGTGCTGGTACTCGGTACAGAGACCCGCGTGCAGCTCGTTGCGCTCCGACTGCCGGAGGCACATGCCCAGGTTGGCCGTGAGCGTGTGCTTGTCGAACTGCCGTTCCAGCGTGCCCTCCGGGCGGGGCATGTAGCCGTGCGACACGGGCTCGCTGTATTCGCGGCGGCGGTTGTTCTGATAGGCCAGGTTGGCCTCGAGTGTCGTCCGTTCGAGCTGCCATACGGTGTGGCTGCCCACCTTCAAGTGGTTCACCTGCTGGCGGGGCAGGTCTATGTCGCGGGCGGAACGGTCGTAGTCGATGTCGGACAGACGCACCTCCAGCCCATGGGCATTGGCAAAGAAGCCGCTCTTGGCAAAGGAGTCGGAGATCTTGAGCGACGTGCTCACGCGGCGGCCCACGTAGCCCAGTGTCACGCTGCCGTCGAGTTCGCGCCCCGCCGTGTTGCGCAGACGGCGGCGGTGCAGCCCGATGCGGTAGGAGTAGTACTCGATGCTGTCGGTCGGAACCTGGTAGTCGGCATAGCTGATGGCCGTCAGGTGGGTGCGCCAGTACAGCCGGTTGCTGCGCCCCTGCAGCCGCACCGACGTGCCCAGCGAGGCGTTGTTGGTGCGCGTAAAGAGCGAGGCGCTGCCCTGTAGCGGGGCTGTGGGCACGTAGTTGCCGTACAGGCTGAGCACGCCGCCAATGGCATCCGAGCCATAAAGCAGGGCTCCGGGGCCCTTGATGACCTCGATGCGGTCGATGGCAAACTGGTCTACTTCCAGCCCGTGGTCGTCGCCCCATTGCTGTCCTTCGTGCTTGATGCCGTCCTCGGCCACCACCATGCGGTTGAAGCCCAGACCGCGAATGGCGGGCTTGGACTGGCCCGAGCCGATGCTCATGGCCTTGATGCCGGGGATTCCGCTGAGCGTTTGCATCAGGCTGCCCGCGAAATGGGTCGACAGATAACCGCGGTCTACCAGTATGCGGTTGACCGAAGACTGCATCTGGAACTCTTTCTTCTGGTTGCCATACACCATGATTTCTTGCAGTGTGGTCGCGGAGTCTGTGCGAGCGGAGTCGGCCGGCGTGGGTGTGCTGACCGGCAGCCCCGCCGGCATTGCCGGCTCATGAGCCCACAAAGCAGCAGGTGACAGCAGAACCCAGGCCCATAGAAACTTGTTCATAGCCTAATTCCTTGTCTGATTGTTGTCTGAAAGCGTAGTGTTGTGTGGTTGCCATGCCGCTCGGCGTGCGGCATGTGGAGGGTGCCGGCAACCTATTGCCGCACACCGGTGCCGGACACGTGAGGACATGGCTACCCCCTATGGTTGTGGCCATAAGGTGTAACCCGCTGAAAAGCAGGGGTTAGAACAAATAGGGAGGAGCCCTAAGACTGGCCGTGGCGAGCTTCTTCGAGACGTAGCTCGTCTGGAAGAAGACGGTCAGCGTAAAGACCACTGTGGCAACGATGACGCCCAAGGTGATGAACTCTGCCTTGTCGAAACTGAGAAAGGCAAAGTGGCAGATGGCGCAGTTGTCGCTGTGGTGGCCGTCGGCTTTGCCGGTGCCGGCCTCGGTATTGGGGTGAATCTGGCAAACATGCACCGCCTTGGCTACGATTGGCAGCATAAAGAGCAGCAACAGCAGCCAGGCAACGAACGTGCGTTTGGTGTTATGTTTGTTGATTCCCATAGGAAAATGTATGCACTTGCAAAAGTACAACCTTTCCTTATATAAACGAAAAAAACGTGCGAAAATTAACCTTTGTTGAGAATGCAGCACCGTATTTGCCCCGCGTTTGCGGCGTTGCCGCGTGGCGTTTACACCGTATTCGCCCCGCGTTTGCGGCGTATTCGCATGGCGTTTATGGCGTATTCGCCCTGCGTCTGCGGCCTTATGCTCCGGCCTCTGTGCCGCGCAGTTGCTGTGTCGGAGGGATGGACGGGGCAGGAGGGCCGGGTCGCGGAGTCTGTATGAGCGGGAGCCGGGGGTGCCGGGAACAGGGCAAAAACAAAGCGGAAACCCTTGTTTCAAGGATTTCCGCTTGGGGTGGAGGGTGGGACTCGAACCCACGACATTCAGAACCACAATCTGACGCTCTAACCAACTGAACTACATCCACCGTGTTGGCTGCTTTCTGGAAGCGGGTGCAAAGGTAAGGGATTTATCTGGTACGGCCAAATAAATCCCTCTCTTTTTTCAATAATTCTTTTATTTGGCAGGTGCAGCCGGTGCCACGGGGGCTTTCTGGGCGTCTGTGGCGGGAGCCTGGGCGGCACCCTGACTGCCTGAACCCTGTGCGGGAGCAGTCTGCTGGCCGGCCTGGAAGCCCTGCGTGTTGGTCGGATTGGTGGCCTGCGACTCGGTGGCGCTCTGCTCGAGCACGCTCTGGTCGGCCGAAGCCTGTGGAGCGGTATGGGCGCAAATGATACTGAACACCACCATGGCGGCAGCCAAGCCCCAAGTGGCTTTCTCTACAAAGTCCGTGGTCTTGCGTACGCCCATAATAGCGTTGGAGGAGGAGAAGTTGCTGGCAAGGCCGCCTCCCTTGGACTCTTGGATGAGTACAATGCCGATCATCAACAGTGACACCACGACGATGAGAGCTACAAAAAATGTGTACATAATACTTTACTTATTGTTTTTGTTGTTTAATATCAGCTTTTCCAAGAAGCGAATCTGGTCTGCAAAGTAAGCATTTTTTTTCGGATAATTCAAATTTAAGCGTTGAATTATTTCGAGTGCTTTGCCATATCGTCCTTGTTTGATGTAAATGCGGGCCAGTGTTTCCGTGAAATAGCCCTCGTTTCCCTCCCTTTCTTCCTCGGGTTCGGCCGGCAAAAGGTCGGGCATGTATTCGGGCTCTTCCTTGAGTTTTATCTTTCCACCCTCATTGTTTATGAAATTATCTATCAAACTCTGGCCTTTCAGCAGAGGGGCGGATGGCGCTTGCAGCTCCTCTTCCCCGCTGGTCTCCAGCAGATAGGAAACGTAGTCCACTGCTGCATCGGCGGGTGTGGGCTTGCGGTGGGTCTTCTGCTGTTCCTGCTTCTCCTCCTCGGGGATGGAGTCCAGAAAGTGGTCTATGAGGGAGATGGTGCGGTCGGCGCCGGCCGTCTTGGCGGCGGTGGCCGGTGGGGTGGAGCCTTGGGGCCGGTCTATCTTGAGCCGGTAGTGGGCGGCCTCCACCAGGTTGAAGATGACTTTGCGGTCGGTGATGTAGATGGCGGCACGGCGCAGCTCCTCGTCGAATGTGGGATCGTGGAGCAGATAGAGGTTCTGGAGCAGCAGCAGCCGGGCAGTCTGGTAGTATGGGTACAGGGCCAGCAGGCTGCGCAGCTCGTAGAGCGTCTCGCTGTCCAGCTGTTCGGGATGCTTGATGAGGTCGGCTATGTCCATGTCGTTACCAGTTGGCCACGGTGGCATTGAATATTTGGTCGGTCAGATCCTTGCACATTTGGGTGACGAGTTCTTCCTGAACGCTGTTCAGGCTTCTGGTCGTCTCGTAGGTTTGCGTGGCTGTGAACGAGCGTTCAAAGTCTTCGCTGTGGTTGGTGTTGTTGGTGAACCGCACGTTGACCGTCATCGAGAGTTCGGTCTGTGCCGAGTAGCCCTCGCTCGAAACCGACTTGTTGCGCTGCGAATACTGCGTGATTTCGCCGTCGACCACAAGGTCGCCGTTGCGCTTCACCTGCTGCAAGTGGGTGTGGTTGGCGTATGTATCTTTCAGCTGGTTGTTGAAAAGCGGGCCCATGGGCCCCCAAACGTAGCTGCTGCGAATGGGAAAATCGGCAATCTGGATGGTCTTGGTCTTGGTGTAGTCGATGCTGGCCCCGTTGAAACCATAGTTCACCTTGCATGCCGTCAGCAGGGTGAAGACGCACAGGCAAACGCCCGCTGCCCGCAGCAGCAACCCGCCGTCGACCCGGCAAATGGCGGGCAGGCGGCGGCCGTTGGGCAATGGATTATTTCTTGTCGAGCCCATATTGTCTGATTCTTCTGTAAAGGGTGCGGTCGGAAATGCCCAGTTCCTGGGCGGCCTTTTTGCGGTTGCCGTCGTTGCGTTCCAAGGCTTTCTCCACCATTTGGCGGCCCAGGTCGCTTAGGTTGAGGCTTTCGGGCTCGGCCTTGATTTCCTCGGCTTCGGCTTCTTCGGCCGATGCCGGTGCATAGCTTTCAAGGGTGGCGTGGTCGGTGCGGAGGGCCGGCATCGGTGCCTGTGCGGTGTTGATGAACTTGCTGTGCTGGAAAGTTGCGGCCTCGTTCAGGGCATGGGCTTCGTCGAGTTGCTTGCGCAGGCTTGTCATGTCGCGGCGCAGGTCGGAGACATTGCCCCGTAGCTCGTAGAGAATCTTGTAGAGAATCTCCCGCTCGCTCTCGTAGGAGTGCTGCCCGCCCTGGTTGATGGGGGCCAGCTGGGTGCTGTCGGGGTTGTCGGGAATGTACTTGCTGAGCTGGGCGGCATCAAGTTCACGGGCCTCGCTGAGCACCGACATCTGCTCGGTAATGTTCTTGAGCTGTCGTACGTTGCCCGGCCATTTATAGCGGAGCAGCAGCGATTTGGCATCCTCGGTGAGGGCAATCTTGGGCAAATGGTACTTCTCGGCCATCTGCATGGCGAAGAGGCGGAAGAGCAGCACGATGTCGTTGCCGCGGTCGCGCAGGGGCGGCATTTGGATGGGGATGGTGTTGAGCCGGTAGTAGAGGTCCTCGCGGAAACGGCCTTCGGAGATGGCTTTGCGCATGTTCACGTTGGTGGCGGCCACGATGCGCACGTTGGTCTTGCGGATTTCCTGCCCGCCTACCCGGATGTACTCGCCCGTCTCCAGCACGCGCAACAGGCGCGCCTGGGTGGCAATGGGCAGTTCACCCACCTCGTCGAGGAAGATGGTGCCCTTGTTGGCCACGCCAAAATAGCCCTCGCTCTCGCCGATGGCGCCGGTGTAGGCTCCTTTCTCGTGGCCGAAAAGCTCGCTGTCGATGGTGCCTTCGGGGATGGAACCGCAGTTGATGGCAAAGTAACGCTCGCGGCGGCGCGGCGAGTTGTCGTGGATGACGCGCGGAATAATCTCCTTGCCCACGCCACTCTCGCCCACAATGAGGACGCTCAAGTCGGTCGATGCCACCTGCAGGGCCACGTCCAGCGCATGGTTGAGCCCATCGCTGTTGCCGACGATGTTGTAGCGTTGCTTTATCTTTTGCAGTTCGGATGTATTCATTTGCCTGTAATCAATGCGTGACAAAATTACGCAATTAAATCGACATACCTGCAAAAATGGCAGAAAAAGATGGCGTTTACGGGTTGCTTTACGAGTTTTTGCGCACCATCTTAATCATGAGAAGACCGATGCCTGTCCACACCAGTTCGCGGATGCGCACGATGAGCGCCACGAAAATGCCGGCGCTTGCACTGATGCCCAGGCCGGCCGTGGACATGAGGAAGCCGCCCTCGCGACCGCCCAGCTGAAGCGGGATGAAGAACAGCAGGTTGGCAAAAAGTGAGGTGAAAGCCAGGATGAGGATGCAGTTTACATAATTCACGTCGGGCATGAGCACCAGCAAAATGAAGAAAATCTCAAGGGCAGAACAGATACGGCATGAGAACTCCAGCAGTACGGCGCCTATAAAGTTATAGGGATTCTGGCTGTGGAGGGCGGCAATCTGGCGGTCGATGGTGTCGAGCTGGCTACGATGTTTGTCCACGAAAGGACGCGCCCATTTCTTGATAAGGGGGAGGTGCCGCAGCAGACTCATCACGCGGTTGGCCAGTCCCTTGCGGTAGCCCACGGTGAAAAACCAGATGCCCAACAGGCAGAACGCAAGGATGGCACCCATGAGCGAGCCCATCCATAGGCCGGCATGCTGGGTGAAAAGAAAGAGCAAGACGGAGAAAAGCCAGAACCAGAAGTGGCTGAAGATGTGGGTCATGGCATAGAGAATCACCGACGAAGAGGCTCGCTCGGTGCCTATCTTGGGGGCCAGTTCCATGATGCGGTAGGGCTCGCCGCCCATCAGTCCGCCCGGGGTGGCATAGTTGAGGGCAAAACCCGATACGCTTACCTTGTAAAGCCAGGCAAAGGGAATGCGCTTCGGGGCGGGTGCGTCGGCCGATGGCTGGCTGCATACGCCCTTGATGATGAGGTACCAGGCGGCGGTGTTGAACAAGTAGAGAAAGGCCCATAAGGCGACAACGGCGAAAAACCAATAGCCTGCATGCCGCAGCCCCTGCCACACTTGGGTGAAGTCGAGCTGGGTAATCATGATGACGAGCACCAGCAGCCCGAAGACAAAGAACCCGTTCTGATATTTCTTGTTCATGGTGATGGTCGGAGGATGGTTCGTGGCCGGAACCTACTTCTGACGCTCCTTGATGGCATTTTCGTGCTTCTTGGGGATGGAGAAGCGCACTTTCTCGCTCTCGTCGCGGCGTTCATGGTAGAGCTTGGGCAGCGGATTGGCCAGGGGTGCGTCATAGTAGGCGCGGTTGCGGAAACCGTCGATGGCTTGATAGATAGCGCGGCGGAGTGCCGTGGGGTCGGCCGTGCCCTGCCCGGCAATGTCGTAGCATGGTCCCATGTCGGGGGCGGTACTCACAAGCGGCAACCCACCCAAGTAATGGATGTTGCCCTCGGGAGCCATGGCTTTGAACGGCGCGATACCTTGGTCGTGGTACATGGCCAGAATGCCGTCAAAGGCCGTGAACTCGCCGTTGCCGAAGAAACTTGCGGCCTGGTAGGGGCCAAAGGCATTGACTCCGGCATCGGATAGCTTCTGCACGGCGGGGATAATGGCCTCGCTCTCTTCCTTGCCGGGACGATCGTCGCAGTCGTTGGGGTTGAGGGCTAGGATGGCAATGCGCGGACTGGAGATGCGCATGTCGTGGCGAAGCGTGGTAAAAAATATGGCCACTTTCTCGATGACGCGCTCCAAGGTGATGGCTGCGGGCACATTTTTCAGGGCAATGTTGTCGGTGACCAGGGCCACGCGCAGGTTCTCATTAGTCAGTATGTCGAGGCCTTTTTTGCCCTCGCCAATGCTCGTCTCGATGTATTTGTCACTGTTGGGCAGTGTGTAGCCCTCAAGGCTGAGGTGAGACTGGTCGACGGGACAGGTGACAAGCACGTCGAAGAGTCCGTCCTTGTAGTCGGTGATGGCCTTGTCGAGTGCCTTGACGGCGGCGTGTCCCGACTCATCCGTAGGCGTGCCCAAATCCACTTTGATGTCTTCGTCGAACACGGTCAGCAGGTTCACGCGGTCTTCCTGCGCCTCGCGGGCATCGGCAATGATGCTGAAGTTCCCCTCAATGTTGAGTGCCTTGCGGTGATAGGCGGCTATCTTGGGCGAGCCGTAGACGATGGGAGTACAGAGCTCCAGCATTTCGGGCTCGGCAAAAGTCTTGAAAATCAACTCATAGCCTATGCCATTTGTGTCTCCGTGGGTGATGGCCACGCGTATCTTGCGGTTGTTGTCCATTGCTTAATATTTTAAAGTATATAGTGCGGCTTCAAGTTGCCGCAGTTTGTTTCGCTTCTTGGTGCCCGGGGCATAGACGAATGCTTCGACCGTGATGTCGTCTACGGTGTGACTCACGAAAGGGCCGCCCATGTCGTCGCCCGCCATCTCCCATAGGCCGCGGTGTACCACAACTGGCCGCCCCTTGTAGGTTGCCGTGTACCGGCGGACACTTCCCGGCATGGTCTGCATGGCCATGCGGTCTGTCTCGCCCTTGATGTTGGCGCCCATAATACTGTCCCGTTGGGCCGTGTAGGCTTGTATGGTGCGGCAGCGACGGGTCCGGTAGACCACGATGTTCAGCAGTTCGGAGGCAGTGTTGTTGCTCATCCAGAGGAAGCTGCGCCCCCTCTTGCTGGCGGTCATGTCGGCTGGTATCCACATGGTTGCGCCGAATTGCCGTTGCAGCTGCTTCTCCATCTGTACGTTGCGATGGTGTTGCAGTCGGGCGATAGCCGCTTGAAGCTCGGTGCGATTCAGCAGTCGGCGCAAGGCCGTTCCTTGGCTTTGCATGCCGGTCTGGAGGGCAGCGGCCGAGGGAGCACCGACATGCACTACAAGCTGCGGGGTGGCATGTACATTCCGTTCGTAGCGGATGCGGGTCACGGTATAGAGCTGCGGGTCAATGTGCACCATCACGATGTTGCGCGCCAAAGCCAAGGCGGCTGTGAAATGGGCACTGTCCACGTTGGATATATCGAACTCGGGCTCGCTCTGTGGCAGACAGTCCACATCGGTACTCAGGGCGCGTGCCACGGCCTTCTGGCGGTCGCCCACCACCAACACCTCGTAGGCCCGTCCGCCCGATTTGGGCAGAAGTCCGTCGTGCCCAGTGCAAGCCATCATCATAAGGAGGGTGACGACACATAGCAGAGTGCGGGCCGGGTGGGGAAAGAAGCGTTGGCGAGCCATAGGCGACGGTGTCAGGCTTGCTCCTTGCGGTCTTTGTCCATCTGTGCCGAGGTGCTCAGCAGACCGCAGGCGGCATAGATGTCCTGGCCTCGGCTGGCCCGGATGGTGGTAAAAATGCCGTGGGCCGTGAGATAATCACGCATGACTTCCATCTGCTTTTCACTGGCCCCGTGCAGGTCTACATGGGGAATTGGATGAAAGCGGATGAGGTTGACACGACAGTGCAGCCCCTTGAGCAGTTGTACGATTTGGCGGGCGTGGGTCATGGAATCGTTCACTCCGCCGAAGACAATGTACTCGAACGAGAGCCGTCGCTGGTGTGCAAAGTCGTAGTTGCGCAGCAGTTCCACGAGCTGCTCCACGGGCATACTCCTCTCTGCGGGCATCAGTTCGGCCCGTTGCTCGGGGATGGGGGAGTGCAGACTGACGGCCACATGGCACTCGCTCTCCTCAAGAAATCGTTTGAGCTTGTCTTTGAGGCCCACACTGCTCACCGTGATGCGCCTAGGACTCCAGGCGTATGCGTATTCGGCCGTGAGTATCTCAGTGGAGCGCAACACGTTGTCCAGGTTGTCCATGGGCTCTCCTTGTCCCATGAAGACAATGTTGGTGAGCTTGTCGCGCTCGGGCAGACTGTACACCTGGTTGAGAATGTCGGCGGTCGAGAGGTAGCCCTCAAAGCCCTGTTTACCCGTCTGACAGAAGAGGCAGTTCATCTTGCAGCCCACCTCGCACGACACGCAGAGCGTGGCGCGATCGTCTTCAGGGATGTAGACTGTCTCAACAAACTTGGTGGAAAGCGCGCCGGAGTCGGCCGATGTTGTGTGCACGGGGAAGAGGTATTTGATGGTGCCGTCCTTGGAATACTGGGCATCGATGGGGTTGGCACAGCCTATTTCGTACTGCTCGGACAGCCGCTCGCGGTTGGCTTTGGAGATGTTGGTCATCTCGTCAATGGAACGCACGTGCCGCGTGTAAATCCATTGGGCCAGCTGTCCGCCCGTAAAAGCGGGCATGCCGAGCTCCTTGGCTACGCCTTTGAGCTCGGCCAGCGTCATGCCGAGAAGTGTTTTCTTGTTCATAATGCAAAGATACAAACTTTTTAAGTAAAGTCTGTGTTTTGTGCCTTAAAATCGTTATCTTTCCTCTATAAAACCGAAAATAAAAGCCCTTCCAGGTAACTCAAACACCCGGAGTTCGCCACCTCGTTCCATATTGGTTGCGTACAGGCCCGTCTCCAGGCCTGCATAAACGATAATGATACTTTCCTCTTCGAGCTCCGGGCTCACACTGGGTTCCATCGCCGGCCATGTCGTGGGTTAATTTGCAAAGCGAGGTCGCGTGCCATCACAAAGATAATAGCCTTTCCATGACCGGTATATCGTGTCATCCGTTTTCGTCGGAAGTCCCGATTCTGTTGTCGAAGTCCTTGTATTGGACGTTCCGGCTGAGTATGTGCCATGCGCAGACAAGCATCTTGCGCGCAATGGCGACCTGTACTTTCATCCTGTTCTTTCTGCGGACTTGTGTCTGATGATAGGAGAAGCGGTTGAAGAAACAGCCTTGGGTGCGGCTCGCGCCCCAGGCGCATTGGATGAGGGTGCGGCGCAGGTAGCGGTTGCCATGGGTGATGCAGCGTGACTTTATGGTCTTGTTCGACTGGTCGTTGCGTGGTCTCAGGCCACTCCATGAAGTAAGATGGTTTGCCGTCTGGAAATGGCCCATGTCCGTTCCGATTTCTGCAATCAGTGAGGTGGCGGCCCTCATCTTTATTCCCGGTATGGTCTGTAGGTTCTGCAATGCGGCGGAGTATTCCCTTTCACAGACGGCCTGCATCTTGTCCATGCATTCCTGCTTATGTTGCCCGGCCATGTCTATCTCGGCCTTGAGCTGGCGCAGGATGTCCATGTCGCATTCCGTGACGCATCCCGTGAGCGAGGAGATGATGGTGTCCTTCCCGTGGCGATTGATGATACGGCCGTGAATCTCCTCCACAAGCACCTTGGGGTCGGTCACGCCCTCGCAGATCCTGTCTATGACGGACTTGTAGCTCTTGCTGTCCGTGTTGGACACGTAGTTGCCCAGCCGGATGTTGCACCGCTGGACGACGGCGTCGAGCTTGGCGAGCTTTCGGACAATCTCATCGTCAAGGTCGTAGATGCGCCTGTCATACTGGCGCAGCTGCTGGATGCGCTCGGGCGGGACGAAGCTGCCACGGACAAGTTCCTTCATCATGCACTCCGCTATCCACCGGGCATCCTTGACATCGCTCTTGTGGCCGGGAAGCTGCCTGATGAAGTAGGGGTTGATGAGCTTCAGCTTGAAGTGCGGCTCAAGCACACGCCATACAGGAATCCAATAGACACTCGTGCTTTCCATGCCGGCCTCCTCTACGTGATGTGTGAGCATCAGATCACGCATTTCCTGTAACTGGCAGGTCAGAACACCGAAAACTTTCTCAATAATTTCGCCTGTGCTGCTCAAAATACAAAGATAAATGCTATCTTTGTGCACGTCAAGGCCGCATACGATTCTCATAAGCCTACATTTTGAGGATTATTAATACCTCTCAAAGATAATACAAATTGTGCCACGAGCATGTGTTTAGGACAAGGAAATCTATGCTGGCCTTGACACTTCTACCGGTACAAGGGAAGCCGTCAGGGAATTTATTTTTGGTTTTTTATTACCACTGGCTTATAAATCACGATTTTTATGTAAATTTGCAAAAGATGATAAAGGTGGCGTGCCCACGGCACGCCCATTGCGAACGGAACATGACAGAAAAGAAAAACAGAACGAAGCAGCAGCCGGCAGGAAAGCCCGCTCTGCCCCGTTTTTTTCATGGGCGTGAGCTCCAGGTGGCCGTGGGCATCGTCAGTGGTGAGAAGATTTGTTTTGCCCTGAATGCCCCTTACGAGGCCAAGGGCGACACTGTAACGGGCGAGCAGGAGGTGGAGTTTGCCGAGGGCGGAATCCGCTGGCATGGCAGCCTCTACCGCGAGCTGGCTTTTCGGCCCGGAGGAAGCGGCGCATCGTTCTCGCTTCGCAATGTCACCATTGGCATCGATTTTCATTGGGAGCGCAAGGAGACCCAGACGTTTCTGGGGGCCTTGCGCTTTGTCGTGGATGAGGGCAAGGTATGTGCCATTAACGAGTTGCCCGTGGAGCATTATCTGGAGAGCGTCATCTCAAGTGAGATGAGCGGCACGTCGAGCTTGGAGTTGCTCAAGGCCCACGCTGTGATTTCGAGATCGTGGCTACTGGCCCAGATGGAGAAACGCCGGCAGGAACAGGAGGGCGACAGCCGCCCTTTTTCTTTTGTAAAAACGGAGGATGCCTTCATCAGATGGTACGATCGTGAAGACCATGCCATCTTCGACGTCTGTGCAGACGACCATTGCCAGCGATACCAGGGCATCACGCGGAGGACCAGTCCGCACGTGACCGAGGCCGTCCGACAGACACGTGGCCGCATCCTCACGTCGGAGGGCGGGATATGCGACGCACGGTTTTCCAAATGCTGCGGCGGTGCCACGGAGGAGTTTCAGTATTGCTGGGAAGACGTGCCCAAGTCTTATCTACAGGCTGTGGCCGACACTGACAGTCCCGACCGGCTGCCCGACCTCACCGTTGAAGCCAATGCCGATCGCTGGATACGGTCTGCTCCCCGCAGCTTCTGCAACACATCCGACCACCATGTGCTCTCACAGGTGCTCAACGACTACGACCAAGAGACCACCGATTTCTACCGTTGGCACGTCGGCTACACACAAAAAGAACTTTCCCGGCTACTTTGTAGCCGCCTCAATATGGACTTTGGCGCCATTCTCGACCTCGTTCCCGTGGAGCGTGGCCGCAGTGGCCGCATCTCCCAACTCAGGATAATGGGTACCGACCGCACTTTCACCATAGGCAAGGAACTGGAGATTCGGCGTGCGTTAAGCGACACCCACCTCTACAGTTCGGCCTTTGTCGTAGACAAGCTGGAGGTAGATGCCGCCACCGGAGTGCCCGCCCGCTTCGAGCTTACAGGGGCAGGGTGGGGTCATGGCGTGGGACTTTGCCAGATTGGCGCGGCCATGATGGGAGAGAAAGGCTATGGCTACGACCAGATTCTAACCCACTATTATCCTGGTGCCAACATCACCAGAATATACAATTAGACAGTATAACCCTTTTATGAAACCAACACCTCAACCACCTCGCCACACTCCGGGCAGCCCCAGCCGCTCGCCGTGGCTGTGGGTTCCCTCGCTCACCTTTAGCGACAGTCTGCCCTCTGTGGCCGTGATGACCATCTCCGTCATTCTCTACAAGCAGCTCGGACTGAGCAATGCGGCCATTACTTTCTATACCTCCTGGCTCTACTTGCCGTGGGTGTTGAAGCCCGTGTGGAGTCCGTTTATCGATCTTGTCAAGACCAAGCGCACGTGGATTCTGGCCATGGAGGTGCTTATCGGAGCAGCCTTTGGCGGCATTGCCTTTACCATTCCCACCTCGTTGTGGCTGCAAGGGTCGCTCTTCTTCTTCTGGCTCATGGCCTTTGCCGGCGCCTCTCACTGCGTGGCGGCCGACGGTTTCTACATGCTCGGTCTCAATGGCCACCAGCAAGCAGGATTCATGGGCATCCGCACGCTTTTCGACCGCTTGGCCACCATCTTCGGACAAGGCATTCTCGTGATGATTGCCGGCAACCTGCAGGTCATCTTTCGCAACAGCATCTCCTATTCATGGAGCCTGATGTTCTATGGCGTCACCGGCTTGTTTCTGGCCCTATGGCTGTGGCACAGCCATGCCCTGCCTTATGCACGCGAGGACGTGCGCCGTAGTTACATCAACGCCCGTACCATTTGGAGTGGGTTTCTGGACACTTTCCGTTCGTTCTTTACCAAGCCGCAGGTGGTGTATGCCGTGCTTTTCATCCTCTTTTTCCGCATGCCCGAGGGGTTGCTTTCCAAGGTGTCCGAGCTGTTTCTGATAGATGCCGGGCACAACGGCGGGCTGGGACTTTCGCCCCAGGAGTACGGACTTGTGCAGGGAACAGTGGGTATCATTGGTATTGCCTTGGGTGGCATCCTGGGCGGAGTGGTGGCCAGCCGTGACGGTTTGCGCCGTTGGCTGTGGCCCATGGTCTTCGCTTTCATGCTGCCCGAAGTGGTCTATGTATTCCTCAGCTACACACTGCCTTCCAGCCTGCTCGTGGTCAACGCCTGTGTTTTTGTCGAACAGTTTGGCTATGGCTTCGGCCTCACGGCCTATATGCTATACCTTATTTATTATAGTCGCGGTGAGTTCAAGACCAGTCATTACGCATTGGCATCGGCCATGATGTTCCTCTCGATGATGCTGCCGGGCGTTCTGGCCGGCACGTTGCAGGAGCAGATGGGCTATCGCCACTTCTTCATCTTCACACTCGTAAGCTGCATTGTGATGGTGCTCGTAACGGCTTTTCTCAAGATAGACCCGGCTTTCGGCAAGAGCAAGGAGGAGAATTGAGCTGCCACTGCCTTTTCATCTTTCAACGAAAAACACCATTTTGAGCATGCTCTTTTGGTGTTTTTCCGTTTTTTCTCTTGCCGATATGGAAACAAAGGGCTATATTTGCACCATGTAAAAGGAGTGGAATATATGATTAGTTTCAAGGAAAAGACAAGAGAAGAGCTTATAGCGGGATTCAAGCGGGCGATTGATCGCAAAAGGAAATTTGAAGAACAGGCCCAAAAAGAGTTTGCAGACATGCGTAGACGAGGAGCGGAACTGAAAGAGGCCCTATGAACGCACTCGACATTTCTGCTATCAATCTCAATGCGCCATATTCTGTTTGGAGTGTGGCAAGCTATTATTATTTCCGTACAAAACATGGAGCCATCTATAAGATTGGCTTCATGGATGATGATACCATTTGGGAAAGGGGAGCTTATCAGTTCGTCATCGTCAATGAAAACAATACTCCCTCTCCTAATGACACGCAACTGCGCGAGACCATTTTCTGCATTATAGAAGACTTTTTCAAGGCTAATCCAGAAATACTACTCTACCTCTGCGAAACGGGAGATGGTAAGCAAGCATCGCGTAATAGGCTTTTTATCAGATGGTTCAGGGAGTATGCCAAGCACCATCTTTACTATTTTGACACGGTGGAAATGGAAGCGGACGGAATAGAAAATTTTGCTGCCATTATTGTACAGAGAAAAAATCCCAGACTAAATGATATTGTAAAAGCGTTCAACCATGTGGTGGACACTCTTAAAAGAAAGCCAGAATAGAGCACAAGAAAGTTCTTTTTATTCCGTGTAACAACTGGCATCTATCCAAAACAGGCAGGGACGTATTCGCCTCAAACCGTTTGGTTTCCATCGGCGCATCCCCTGCCTTTCTCTTTTCTCCTGCCACAACTACAGCCTCAACCGTGCCTTGCAGCATATCTGCAAATGTCGCCGCTTACTGTTTGTTTACTACAATCTCATCGGTGAAGAGCCATCCGCCGTCCCTGTCGGTCCTGGCCTCGTAGCGTATGTAGCGTCCCTTGGCATGTCCCCGCCACTGATAAGTGCGAATGCTGAGCTTATCCTCGTCTTTGATAGACGGGCGATGATCGATGGGCGTATAGTTCTTGCCGTCGGAAGACACGGAGATCGTAAGCTCGCAAGGCTGGAATATCCAAAGTTCAGCGAACTGCATAAAATCGGCGGATATGTCGATCAGCTCCGTTTCCTGCCCCATGTCGACGACCACATCCATCTTTTTGTCGGCAATGAAGCCTTGCCACTGGCCGTCTTTATGGCTCCAGTCGCCCTGCTTCCCGTTGGTGAGGGTGGCATCGCCGGCCGCAGCGTATTTCTCCGAGTAGGGCGAGAGATAGGTTACTTTCTTGCCTATGGCGGCATGAGACACGCTGGTAAGGCTCTCCTTGCGCGGCCCACTCTCGTGGTGCAAGTCGAAAGGATGATAACCGGCCGTGCGCATTTGGTCGGCCAGGGCCTGTGCCCGCTCTCTGAAGGCGGCATAGTCTTTCGCTCCGCCGTTCCATCCTATCTCGGCAATGGCCATCAGCCGGGGGTATGCCATGTATTCCACACGGTCGGCATGCTCTATATATTCTGTCCACAGATTGCCCTGAACGCCGTCGATCAGGCTGATTTCAGCACTGTCGGCCAATGCTTCAGGCACGGGCTCTAAGGCATAGGTGACTTTCAAGGGGGTATATCCGCCCATGGCTTCCGGTTGGGTAAAGGGGTTGTCTTGATAGAAATTGAGGTAACACCAGTCTGCCGGACTCATAATAACATGGTGCCCGGCCTTGATGGCCTCTACACCCTTGTCGATACTACGCCATGCCATGACGGTGGAACCCTGCGGAAGCCCGCCGTCTATCATTTCATCCCATCCGATGAGACTGCGCCCGTGCGCCTGAAGAAAGGCATTGATGCGCTTCATCATATAGGCTTGCAGCTGCGACACGTCGTTCAGATGATGGTCTTGCATGCGCTGCAGGCAACGCTTGCACGTCTTCCAATGCTCTGTTGCCGCCTCGTCTCCGCCGATATGAATATATTTGGAAGGGAATATGTCCATCACTTCGCGGAGCACGTTCTCTGCAAACCGAAACGTTTCTTCGGTGCCGATGCACAGATCGGAGTACACTTTGCCGTCGCAGGACAGCTGGGGCAGGGCAAACGTCACTTCCTCGCTGTGGCCGGGCATGTCTATTTCGGGTATCACGGTGATGTGGTGCAGGGCCGCATAGCTTACGATCTCGCGCAGATCATCCTGCGTATAATAGCCGCCATACGCCCCGGCGGCGTCCGCCTCGCAGTAGCGCCGGTCGCCGCTGCTCCACCATTTGTCCCAATGGGAGTGGGTGCGGTAGGCTGTTTTCTGTGTGAGCTCGGGGTAATGCTTGAGCTCCATGCGCCATCCGGCGGCGTCGGTCAGGTGCAGATGGAGGCGGTTCAGCTTCAGGCGAGCCATCATTTCGATTTGCTTCTTGATGAAATCCACCGTCCAGAAATGGCGCGAACAGTCGAGCATAAAGCCTCTGTAAGCGAAACGAGGGGTGTCTTCAACATGCACGAACGGCACCTCGCCCCCCGTGAGCAGCCCCCGCAAGGTCTGGAGACCATAATAAAGGCCCGCCTCGGAACGCGACTTGATGGTGACGCCCTCTTTCGTCGCATCCAGCGTATAGCCTTGAAGCTGTTTGTCGAACGGCACTTGCTCCGGGTCGGCCGCCGGATTCGTGAGCAACAGGCGGAGCTGACCTTTCTTCTTCTTCCCCTCACTGCTTGTCAGATTCATGCCCAACAGCCCGCTTGCCGTTTTGGTCAGTCGGCGGTCTTGGGACGACTCCAGGTTGGTATAAACGCCTGTTTGCTCGTGAATACGGAATTTTCCCGAGTCGTAAACGAGCTGGTTGGGCAAGGGAAGCAGTTGCTGTGCCTTGGTTTCACTTGGCGTCAAGCCCAGACACACACAGCAGACAAGGCCGACAAGAAACGAACGGTTTTGTTTCATCATGATTTTTCTGAATGGATTGCCTGTGGAAACAAGTGTCTTTCCCATGTGTCGTAATCGACCGGCACATGCCTTTTCCACAGTTGTACGGTTGCAAAAATACGGATAAACCGAGACATGGGCAAATTTATACGCATGTTTTTCGAGCCGTGCCCAGCCTGTTCCGCAGCTCTCCGCCCCCTTTCGCGGCTCTCTCCGCAGGGCAGAGCGCCGGCAAAGACGGCAAAAAGATAAAAGGCTGACTTCACAGCCAGCCTAATACATACTATACAAAAACATTATGAATTTCTATTTTATAGCGAACAAGATGTAATTTATGGTATTGTGATATGTGCTTAGAATGGGTGCTTCTCAGCAGCCGGAGCAGTGGCAGGAGCGGCTCTTGCGTTGGCAATAGCGCTCGCACTGCATGCGAATGTCGTATCCGAGCAGGGCACCCAGCATGAAATCCTCTTCGGGCGAGAGCTCGCTGAGCGACTTGTTGACTACAAGCCGGATGGCATCCAGGCACTCCTGGCGGCCAAAGAAGAGGTTGATGGTGTCGGCCCCGGCGGGTTGGACGATGTAGCCAATGTTCTGATGCTCCAGCCGCTTGATGGCAAAATCGGCATAGCGACGGTTGAAAGTGTAGAGCACCATCTGGCGCACACCTTTCTGGTATTCGTAGATGTGGTTCATGAGAACCTTCATCTCTATGGGCACATCAGACATAAGGCTGTGTATTTGTCGGTCTAAATGCAAATAAGGGTAGGGGTGAGGAATAGGGGTGTTTCCTTGTTGTCGATACCTTGCGGTTTAGAATCCGAGTGCAGCCACCCAGGCATCTATGCGCCCGGCGGTCTTGTCGTCTTCGTTCACGTCGTCGAGGGCCAAGCCAACAAACTTGCCATCTACCACGGCGTCGGAGTCGTCGTAGGTGTAGCCGTCGGTCGACACGGCACCCACAACGGTTGCACCGGCAGCCTCGGCAGCGTCGCTGAGTTCTTTCATGCCGGCGCAGAACGTGTCGGAATAGGAGGCAGAGTCGCCGCATCCGAAGATGGCCACCTGCTTTCCGGCGAGGTTTGCACCTTTCACCACGTTCACACCGTCGTACCAGTCGTCCTGCAATTCGCCGGCACCCCAAGTGGAAGTGCCCAGCAGAATGTGGTCGGCGGCCTCCAGTTTGTCGGCGGTCAGGTCGGTTACATTGATGACTTCGGCACCCAGCTTGTCGCCCAGGGTCTGCGCGATGCTCTCGCAGGTGCCGGTTGTAGAGCCATATACTACAATCGTCTTACTCATTTCTGTTTGCTTTTTATTCGTCTTTTGATGTTTACGGTTGCAAAGATAAGCGGTTTTTCCATATCGTGCAATACCTAAAAATAAGGGTTTCGCCGAAATACCTACAAATGGTGACGGCCCGAGGGCTGCGGGGCCGTGGGGCCATGACGGGGAGTTGATGGTTCGGCGGCGGCGAAACGGCGTTGTGTTAGCGGTGAAATCGCGTGGCGATGACGGTGTAATCGCGCAGCGACGACGGCGTAATCGCACGGCGTTGGCGGTGGAATCGCGCAGCGTTTCTCCACGGACGGCGAGTGCAGGGCTGCATGGGGCGTGCGCCCCAAACGCAAATATGCAGACTCCCGGCGGGAATCTGCATATCCTATTCTGCGTTGGAAGCCGCTGTTGGCTTAGTCCAACAGGCCGCGGTTGCTCAGTGTAAGGTTGAGCAGGGTGTTGAACTTGCTGTACTGCTTGTCGTTGAGCACGTAGCCCATGTACTGCAGTTCGCGGGCTGCGGCGGCCTTGACCAGCTCCTTGCGCTGGGCGGCATCGGCCTGGGCGGCCTTGTCCATGTCGCGCACGAAGTTGTTGTGGACAATCTGTACGGCCTCCATCTGATAGTCGTCGAGCCCGAGGGTTGTGCCCAGAACACGGTAGTTCACCGTCATGTCATAGTTGGGAGCAGCCACGGCAACGGCCTGGGCTGCATTCACCGACTTGTTGGCGTCTTTCTCGTTATTGCCTGCAAAGGCCATGGTCATACTTAGCATAGCTACCATTGTCAATACAATCTTTTTCATCTTTTTACCTTTTGAGGGCCGGCCGCTCCGTCGTGCGGGGTGTGCCAGCCGTTAAACATGTTATCCTAACGAAATCCTCACGATTTCTTTTGCAAAGTTAATGCTTTTCGCGGCACGTTGCAAGCAATCTGATAGTCTGTGTACGGAAACAGCTGTAAATTTTGATATAGGTCAAACCGAGCCGTACAGCCGGCGTTTGGAGACGGCAGAGCAACAATTGTGGGGCGCTGGCCGCGATTGTGGGAAAAAAGCACTATCTTTGCATCACCGTCTCATGTAGGGCGCTATATAATAAGGTATATAACAATAGAAAAAGGAATATGGACAAGAAACCCAACAAGTACATCGACGCTTCTTACCAACTCTACGACGTAACCGACGGCGGGCGCACGCTCATCGAGGAAACCACGGCCGACCGCCCTTTCCGCTTCGTCAGCGGAATGGGCTTCCTGCTGGAGGCCTTCGAGGAGCAGGTGGTAGACCTGGCGGCCGGCGAGACGTTCGATTTCATCCTTGCGCCCGAGCAGGCCTACGGTCGGCACGAGGAGGAGCGCGTGCTTGAGCTCGACCGTGAAATCTTCTTTGTGGACGGCCATTTCGACGAGGAGCACATCTATCCCGACGCCATCGTGCCGCTGCAGAACGAGGCTGGCAACCGTTTCAACGGCAGGGTGGTGAAGCTCACGGCCGACAAGGTGACGATAGACCTGAACCATCCGCTGGCCGGCCGCCGTCTGAACTTCTGCGGCAAGATATTGGAGAGCCGTGAGGCCACCAATGAGGAGGTGGCCGCTTTCGTGAGCAGCAGCTCGGGCCACGGCGAGGGCTGCTGCTGCGGAGGCCATGGTGGCTGCGGTCACGACGGCGAGGGCTGCGGCCATCACGAGGGCGGCTGCGGCCATCATGACCATGAAGGCCATGGCGAGGGCCATCACTGCCGTCACCACGGCGAGGGGGAATGCTGCGGAAAGCACAGGCACGACGACTGACAAAGGGGCAAATCATGAGAAATACGTTTGGAAATGTGTTCACGCTGACCACCTTTGGCGAGAGCCATGGGGCGGCCGTGGGTGGCGTGGTCGACGGCATGCCGGCCGGCGTGGAGATAGATTTGGACTACATTCAGCACGAACTGGACAGGCGGCGGCCCGGCCAGAGCCGGGTGACCACCTCGCGCAACGAGCCCGACCGGGTGGAACTGCTCAGTGGTGTGTTCGAGGGGAGGTCCACCGGCGCTCCCATCGGCTTCGTGGTGCACAACCGTAATCAGCATTCCAAAGACTATGACAACATGCGCCAACTCTTCCGGCCCTCACATGCAGACTATACTTATTTCCAGAAGTATGGCCTGCGCGACCATCGCGGGGGTGGCCGCTCGTCGGCACGCATCACCATCAGCCGGTGTGTGGGCGGTGCGTTGGCGCGCCTGGCCCTGCGCCGTTTGGGCGTCACGGTGACGGCCTATACGGCCCAGGTGGGGCCCGTTGCGCTGGAGCGCGGCTACCGCCACTACGACCTGACACAGGCAGAAGGCAACATCGTGCGCTGTCCCGATGCGGAGAAAGCACGGCAGATGGAAGAGCTCATCCTCCGGGTGAAAGAGGCGGGCGACACCATTGGCGGCATCATTGGGTGCGTGATTCAGGGGTGCCCGGTGGGCTTGGGCGAGCCCGAATTTGGCAAGCTGCACGCCCAGCTGGGGGCGGCTATGCTGAGCATCAATGCCGTGAAGGGTTTTGAATACGGTGAGGGATTTGCCGGTGTGACGGCTCGTGGAAGCGAGCAGAACGATGTGTTCGAGAGCCGCGACGGGCACATCACCACTCGGACCAACCACAGTGGCGGCATCCAGGGCGGCATCAGCAACGGGCAGGACATTTATTTCCGTGTGGCTTTCAAGCCTGTGGCCACCATCCTGCAACCGCAGCACACGGTGGATTTGCAGGGCCGCCCCACGATGCTCGACGCGCGTGGCCGCCATGACCCCTGCGTGTTGCCGCGTGCCGTACCGGTGGTGGAGGCCATGGCGGCCATGGTCATTCTGGACCATTACCTGCTGAACAAGACTACACGAATGTGATATTTTTGGATGAGCCCAATAATTTAACGTATTTAAACACGGGTTTTCGGAATAATATCGTATATTTGCAATGTCACCGAAGAGGGATTTGCGAAAACCCTGAATCGGTTTAGTTAAGTCTAGTTTAGTTTTTGTGTTGGTTGGGGGCTGTCTCTGCACAGCTCCCACTTTTTGTATTTCCATGTCCCGTTGGCGGCTTGCGGAAAGGCCGGCAGTGCTTGCCGGGACTGCGAGCAGCCGGTTGTGGCGGACTGGAAACAGTTTGGGCCGGTCTGCCCAAACGGCAGACCGGCCCAAACGCAGCTGTGGTACACAGTGCTTAGCGGCGGTTCTTCTTCCAGTATTGCTCCAGACGACGGGCCTCCTCTTGGGTGAGCCAGCAAACGGCGCCGTGCTTCTGTTCCTCAAAATTGGTGTGGCGCATGGGGCTTCCGGCATCGCCAAAGTGTCCGAGATTGGTGAAATGGCTGAAGTCTGTGGTGGCGTAGAAGCCGAAGTTGTGCTTCTTTTGACCATAGACGTCGGTCATGAGCATCCACTTCTTCTGCCCGATGAGCTTGTACACATGGGGTGCTTCGCAGCTGACGCTCTCCTCATCGCAGAACCGATCGTCGTAGGTCCAGGGGCCGGTGATGCTGCTGCTCGTGGCCTGTTTGATGCCGGGCGTGCCGTCGTGAGCCACATAGAACAGATGATATTGCCCGTTGCCCCAGCAGATGTCGCCGTCGATGGCGGTGATGCCGGGCTTGGGATAGGTGAAGAGGGGCTTGGGCAGCGAGGTGAAGCGGTTGAAGTCGGGGTTCACGTAGGCGTAGTAAAGGCTGGCTTGGGCCGTGCCTTGGCGCATGGTGAAGTAGACCATGAGGCGGTGGGTCTCGGTGTCATAAGCCGTTTCGGGGGCCCAGGCGCAGCCTATTTCGCGCAGCGAGGCGTCGAGGGAGTCCAGGCAAACAGAGGTGTGGGCCCAGTGGATGAGGTCGCGCGACTTCATCAACACGAGGGCTCGGTTGTTGCCCCAGCCGTACTTTTCGCCGGGACGCTCCCACTCTGTACTGCGCAAACCCTCGCGTTGGGCATAGATATGCAGGTCGGTGGCGGCCAGGTAGAAGTTGCCTTCAGCGTCTCGATAGATGTGCGGATCGCGTACGCCGCGCTGCCTTGCTATGGTGTCGCCCTTGACAACAGGCCTATCTTCGTTGAGTGCGGTGAAGCTGTAGCCGTCTCGGCTCAGGGCAAAGTGGATGCCATGGTCGGCATCTTTGTGGTACACCATCAGGTAAGCCCCCATCTTTTTTTCCTGTCGGGCCTGTTGGTCGGCCCAGTATTGCTCCAGCCGCCGTGCCTCTTTCTCGGAGATTTGGCACACGGCACCGTGCTTCTGCTCTTGGAAATTGGTGTGGCGCATGGTGCCCTGGTTTTTGCCAAAATAGCCCAATGGGGTGAAGGTTTTGAAGTCTGAGGTCTCCATGAAACCGAAATTGTGCGGGCGGAGACTGTAGACGTCGTACATCATCACCCACTTGTCCTGGCCGATGAGCTTGTATATCTGTGGGGCCTCGCAGCCCCGTTTCTCGTTGTCTATCTGTCCCTCGGTGTACTGGTAGCCGCTGTTCACGCGGTCGGAAATCATGTAGCGTATGCCGCCGGGCTGTTCCTGGGCCACATAGGTCATGAAGAATCGGCCGTCGGGCATGGGTGTGATGTCGGCATCGAGCACTTGGATGTTGGGGTCGGGATAGTCGAAGAGCAGCTGTGGCTCAGTCTCCAGGTCGTCGAAACTGCTGTTGGCGTAGGTGTAGTAACAGCGTGTCTTGCCGTCGGGAGTGGCGCGAATGGTGAGGTAGATCATCATACGGCCCGTGGTTGGGTCGTAAATGGTCTGGGGAGCCCAGGCACAACCCATGTCGCCGAAGCGTTCGGGGAACCGCTCGTTGATGAACACTTCGCGGTGGGTCCAGTGGATGAGGTCGCGCGACTTCATGAGCACGATGCCGCGGTTGTTGCCCCAACCATACTTGTCGTCGCGCTCCCACTGGGTGGTGCGGAAGCCCTTGGCCTTGCCGTCTACGTGCAGGTCGGTGGCCACCATGTAGTAGCAGCCGTCGGGGCCGCGGTAGATGTGTGGGTCGCGCACGCCGTGCTGGGCGGCGATGGTGTCGCCGTCGAGGATGGGGCGGCCGTCGTTCACGTCGGTAAACGTGTGTCCGTCACGACTGGTTGCCATATAGAGGCTCGACGTGGCATCCTTGTGATACACCATAAGATAGGCCCCCATGCCTTTCTCGCCGGCGATGGGACGGGCGGAGGACTTGGTCTTGGCAAGGACAGGAGCTGCTGCCAGCGGTGCCGCCAGCAGCAAGTAGAGGAGGAGATTTGCTTTTTTCATGGATAGTTTTTAGTGTTCTTATATATAATAAGGTGGAGGCAGACTACACGGTGCCTATGATTTCGGTGACGCTCCGGCAGCCGTGGCTTTCGAGCCAGTCGGCCATTCCGTTCTTCACTTTTACGGTAACGGCCGGGTCGATGAAGTTGGCGGTGCCTATTTCAATGGCTGTTGCCCCCGCCATCATGAACTCGATGGCATCCTCGGCGGTCATAATGCCGCCCAGTCCCACGACGGGAATCTTTACCGCGTGGGCCACATCCCACACCATGCGCACGGCTATGGGCTTCACGGCAGGGCCGCTGAGGCCGCCCGTGCGGATGCTGAGCTTGGGCTGCCGCCGTTCAATGTCGATGGCCATGCCCATGAGCGTGTTGATGAGCGACACGGCATCGGCTCCCTCTGCCTCGCAGGAACGGGCAATGTCGGCAATGCTTGTCACGTTGGGGGAGAGCTTCACGATGAGCGTCTTGTGGTAAACCTTCCGCACGGCACGCACCACGCTGGCCGCTCCTTCGCAGGTAACACCGAAAGCCATGCCGCCATCCTTCACGTTAGGACACGAGATATTCAGCTCGATGGCCGGTATATGCTCCAGTGTGCCTATCCGGGCCGCACAGGCTGCATAGCTCTCGGGCGAGTGCCCGCTCACGTTGACAATCATCGGTGTGGGCAGATGGGCAATCTGAGGATAGATGTGTTGGCAGAAGTAGTCGGCCCCCTTGTTCTGCAACCCCACGCAGTTGAGCATGCCCGAAGCCGTTTCGGCCATGCGCGGATAGTCGTTGCCCTCGCGCGGCTCGAGCGTGGTGCCTTTCATGATGATGGCTCCTATTTCTTCCAAAGGCACGAGATCCTGAAACTCCAGCCCATAGCCGAAGGTGCCGCTGGCCGTCATCACGGGATTGGCCAACCGCAATTGATTTATCTTTACACTTAAGTCTACCATAACAACCTCTTGATATTAAACACCGGGCCCTCCTTGCACACGCAGAGATTACCCTCTGTAGTCTTTTCCACACAGCACAGACAGGCCCCCAGTCCGCAAGCCATCAGGTTCTCCAGCGAGGCTTCGCATGCAATGTCTTTCTCGCGTGCGTAGCGTGCCACCGCCACCATCATGGGCTTGGGGCCGCAGGTTTGGATGAGGTCGAAGTGCTCACGCTGCAGGATGGAGTGGTTGGTCACGAAGCCTTTCTCTCCTGCTGAACCGTCCTCGGTGGTGATATGGACAGGCCCCACCTGCTTGAACCAGTCGAGTTCCAGCAGGTCGGCGGCCGTGCGTGCACCGAGCAGGAAGATGGGTCGGCCGCCTGCCTGACGAATCTGTTCGCCCTGATACAGCAGTGGGGCCACGCCCACACCGCCGCCAACAAGGAGCACGCGCCGTGCCCCCGACTCGTCGGCGCTGATGAATCCACGGCCCAGGGGCAGGAGGCAGTTGAGCTTGTCGCCAGCCTTGAGCCGGGTCAGCCGGCGTGTGCCTTCGCCTACGGCTGCCACGAGCAGCCAGAGTTCGTTGCGCGAGGGGTCTGCCCAGTTGATGGAAATAGGCCGGCGCAGGAAAGTGGTGGGCGAGTGGTCGACCCGTACTTCAACAAATTGACCTGGCTGCATTTCCGGCAGGGGCTCCTCGTGGGTAAGCCTGATGAGCGCGTGTTTGGCACTCAAAGCCTCTGTCGAACTGACGGTCAGGTCAAGACAGTATTTCTTCATGGGTTTATCTTTGATGGATTGTTAGCTCACTGCAAAGTTAGAGATTTTTTAGAGAAGGGGCGACATGGGGGCGCGGAAAGTTTGTGTTTGCACGCGAAAGTCTCCTACAACAGCCCATCTGTGCCCGTCATAGAAATCATAAATGCCGGACATCCGTTGCCCGTACGCTCCGCTTGAAGACGGCAGCCCCTCGAAGCTAAGACAATCGGCACTCGAAGAACGGGTAGCCAGAAACCATTCCTAAAGCCACAGGATATTAGAGAACGGACAGCCGGAAACGCAGCCCAATATAATAAGGTGCCAAACAACAGGAAGCCGGAGCCCAATACCAAGGTCTGGACTCTGGTGTGTGCCATGCTCTTTCCGTTAGCTCTTGGGAGTGAAAGTCTCCCAAGTCTGGTCATCGTAGAAGATGCGAATCTCGGTGATGCGCCGTTCCGGTTTGTCAATATATTTAGTGATCGTTTTATCAATACGGTTGGGTGTCGCGGCGACACCGCCATAAGCATCGCCACTTTGACCTTCAAAAAGGGAGGGGGAGAGGAGACTTTGCTGGCCCTCTTGGTGGGCATCTGTTCCGGGTGACTGTTCGCCTGAAGCCACTGAAAGGCTGTCTGTGTACATGGGGCCCGTTCCAAACAGCATCCATTCCACAGAAATGTTGGGCAGATGCGAATGGATCGATTCCACCATCTGTATGGTGGGGCGGGTCCTTCCGTTGAACACGCCACTCAGAGAGCCCTCTGAAATTCCGGTGAACTGGGCGAACACTTTCTGCGACATGTGTTGGCTCTCCATAATTTTCTTGATTCTATCTTTCATAAGCTCCTTTTTGTGGCAGTGCGAGCCTTGGGAGACCGTTTTGCCGTTTTTTGCTTCTATTTGCAAAGGTAAAGTGAAAATTTGAAATCTCCAACGGTTAATCGCAAAAGTTTTACGGTGTAAATTCGAGTTTAAAAACCCGTATTCGCGCAGGGAATAACGGGAAATCGCAAGACGTATAGCCGTTATTCGCAAATCCAAATTCGCATGCTCAAATCAAGACAAAGAGTTTCTGACACATAAATAGCTAATGGATTGACATGTATGCTACTATACAATGTTATATGTTGTACTACAATGCGATTATGCAATAAACGGGCAGACCTTGGCCCAATATACTGTTGAATTTATACGAATGAGAGCTTCAAATATCTGATTCTTAGCCATTTGTGTTGTGATTATAAGATTGCATGAAGATTCGATTTGTGTTTTTGAATTGCAAACCAAGATTTGCAACCTTGAATTTGACAAACTGAACAGAAGATAAAGATTATGCCATTTGAGTTTTAAAACATGAACCACGAGCTGCAAAATCTTCAATTTGACACTTTGGATTTCAGCTTGTCGAATTAAAACAAACGTTAACGGTGAATTCGCGCTTCTGGAAAAAGGCTGTTATTTGTGATTTTGAGCCTATAGCGAATGACGATGCACGAACTTTGAAATACGCGAATTTCAAAGGGGGTAAAATGGGTTTAACTCACGGAAAAACAGTGGAGTTAAAGCAAAAAAAGCATCCTTTGAGGATGCTTCTTCCAGAGAAAATAATGCGTTAAAATGTCAAGGAATCAGTGTAAAATGAAGAAAATAAGCTCTTTCATCAGGTCTCCGGCACTCGTATTTGGGTTGTCCAGCCCCTTGCTTTTGGCATCAACCTCGCGTATTTTCTCTAATATCTCCAACGTTTTCGTGCCCGAGTAATTTCGCATGCCGGTCATATAGTCGTTGACACCCCAAATACTGCGGAGCTCCAGATAGTCGGCGACGCTTTGTTTGTCGGCTTTGTTGGGTGCGTAGAACGCAATCATGAGATTCTGAAAGTAATTGAAGAGCAACGGGAGAAACGCATAAATGGAACCGGCCTTGGGGTTCTTGTCAAAATAATTAATAATTTGATTGGCCTTGAAAACATGGTGATTTACGATGGCATGACGTAGTTCAAAGGCGTTGAAATCCTTGCTTACGCCGATATTGCGCTCTACCAGCTCGGCCGTTACCCGCCGGTCACCGTCGGGCAAGGAGAGTAGCAGCTTGTCGAGTTCCGATTTCAGCCGGTTCATGTCGGCGCCGATGTGCTCTGCAATCATGCTGGAACTCTTGTCGTCAATGGTGGCTTGGTGCTTGGTGAGGTAGGCCCGGATGTGGGCCGGAAGCTCCCATTCGCGCAGTTTCTTGCTCTCAAACACCACCCCCAAACGTTCGGCCATCGATACAAACTTGGTTCGACGATTCAGCGTTCCATTCTTATAGCAAATCACCAAAATCGTTTTGGGTTGTGGTTTCTCCAAATATTTTTCCAGTCTGTCGAACGAACGCAGGCCTTGTGCCTCTTTCACGATAATGACTTTGCGCGGTGCCATCATCGGGTATTGCATGGCCAGGTCGGCCAATTGGGCGGCGTTGACATCGGCTCCGAAGACTACGGTCTGGTCGAAGGCTTGTTGGTCGGGACTCAAGGCATGGGTCTGGATGTAGTCGCTAATCTGGTCGATGTAGTAAGATTCGTCGCCCATCAATATATAAATAGGTGAGAAATTGCCAGCCTTGAGCGTGTGCATGATGGCGTCAAAGGTGGTTGCGGTTTTCTTTTCCGGCATAATTCTGAGTGGTATTTTCTGTTTCTCGGTGCAATTTGCTACCTTTGCACCAAGAAGATTTCCGTGCAAAGATAATAAAATGATTCCATTAAACCTACCCCTCTTCGACATAAAATTGCAGGGCTCGCGGGAGCATCCACGCATTCTCGACGTGTTGCGTCGGCGCTATGTAGCCTTGACTCCAGAGGAGTGGGTGCGTCAAAGCTTCGTGCATTACCTCATCGAACACTTGGGTTATCCAGCTGCATTGTTGGCCAATGAGGTGAGTCTGCAAGTGGGGCAGAAGCAGTTGCGGGCCGACAGTGTGCTTTATGATCGCCGCCTGAAGCCGCGCATGATTATTGAATACAAGGCTCCAACCGTCCAGCTTACACAGAAAGTGTTCGACCAAATCTCTGCTTACAACTTGCTGCTCCACGTAGATTATCTCATCATCTCCAATGGCTTGCAGCACCATTGCTGCCGAATGGATTATCCAAATAAAAAATATTTATTTATGGATCACATTCCGAGATATGAAGAAATCTGACGTTTTGAACGCTCTCCAAACGCCAAATCCCGCATGAAACCATGTATGGTTGCATGCGGGATTTGTGCTGTGTGGGTGGAAAGAGCCGCAATACGTCCTGCGGGCGCACGGACACGGGAGGGTCAGCCTACGGCATCGAAACCCTTGGTGCTGTTGTCACGCATGATGTCCCGGATGTTCAGCTCCTTGTAATCACCGTCCTGATGAGCTGTAGGATCCGGGTGATGAGGCTTGTCCTCCTCATAGTGGAAGCCCTTGTAGTTCAACTCGCCTATACCCCAAAGGGCCACGGCTACAACGAGGAAAGCTATGAAAGCAATTGCTATATTCATAATGGTTGCTTGTTTTGTTGGTATTCGTGTTGCAAAGTTAGTGAATTTTTGCCAAAACGCTGACCTATAGCCAGTTTTTTAACAGAAAAACGCTACCTTTGCTGCCGTTTAGAACAAGACTGAAAGATATGGCAAAATTAGGCAAATGGATAGGAGGTTTCTTTGGTTTTATCACTACGGGCAGTCCTTTAGGCGCATTGGCCGGCTTCGCGCTGGGCGCCCTCTTCGACTCGGACACCGACACAGCCGATGACAAATACACCGGTGACTCCCAGCGTGGACACCGCAGTGGCTTCTCGCAGCAGGGATTCGGCACCGGCAGATACGATTCTACTGAAGGCGTGCGCAGCACGTTTCGTTTCTCTCTCCTCGTGCTGGCTTCCTATATCATTCGTATAGATGGGCGCGTGATGCATTCAGAGATGAACCTTGTGCGCCAGTGGCTGCGCACCAATTTTGGCGAAACAGCCGTGGCCGAGGGGGAGCAGGTGATGCGCAAACTCTTTGAACAGCAGAAGATGCTCGGCCACGCCGAATATCGTTCGGCTGTGCTCAGCAGCTGCCAGCAGCTACGCCAGCTCATGACCTACGAGCAGCGGCTGCAGTTGCTCAACTTTCTGGTGATGATTGCCCAAGCCGACGGCGTGGTGGTCAGCGAGGAAGTGAATGCCCTGCGCGAGTGTGCCCGGTATTTGGGACTGACCGAAGGCGACGTAGACTCCATGCTCAACCTGCACGATGGAGGTTCCAATCTTGACGCTGCCTATAAGGTTTTGGGCGTGGCTCCCACGGCAACGGACGCTGAGGTAAAGGCTGCCTACCGGCGGTTGGCCCTGCAGAACCATCCCGACAAGGTGGCTTCCTTGGGCGAGGACGTGCGGCTGGCTGCCGAACGGAAGTTTCAGGAAATCAATGCTGCCAAGGAAACGGTGTGGAAAGCCCGTGGCATGTAGTTTCAGGTGCCCTTTCTTTTTCCTTTTTCTTATACGTTGAAGCCCCGCCACAGCCTGTTGGCCGTGATGGGGCTTCAATGATTGATGTGGTAAAACTGCTTGGCGAGGCTTATGCCTCTTCGGTGGTTTCCTCGTCTTCTGCCTTTTTGGTGCGGCGTGTGGTACGCTTGCGCTTGGGCTTTTCCTCCACGGCAGCCTCTGTCTTGACACCGGCCAGTTCCGGGTCAATAAGGATACGACCACAATATTCACACACAATAATCTTCTTGTGCATCTTGATATCGAGCTGACGCTGGGGCGGAATCTTGTTGAAACAGCCGCCACAGGCATCGCGTTGCACGTACACAATGCCCAGTCCGTTGCGGGCACCCTTGCGTATGCGCTTGAAGCTCGTGAGCAGACGCGGTTCGATTTTCAGTTCCAGTTCCTTGGCGCGTTCTTTCAGTTTCTCCTCTTCCTCGCGCGTTTCCTGCATGATTTCGGCCAGTTCGTTGCGCTTGTGGTCCAAGTCCTGCTGACGATCGGCAATGGTAGCTTGGGTTTGAGCCAGGTCCTCCTGCCGTTCGGCCACCTTGGCAGTAGCCTCCTTGATCTTCTTGTTGCAGAGTTCAATCTCCAGACTCTGAAACTCAATCTCCTTGCTTAGCGTGTCGTATTCGCGGTTGTTGCGCACCTCGTCGAGCTGCGATTTGTAGCGCTCCACGCTCTGTTGGGCAGTTTCAATCTCGTTGCGTTTCTGGGCAATGGCCTGCTGAAAGTCGGCAATGTCGTTCTCAATTTTGCTCTGTCTTGTGTTCAGGCCGGCAATTTCATCTTCCAAGTCCTGTACTTCCAAGGGCAGTTCGCCGCGCAGGGCACGCTTTTCGTCGATGGCCGACAGCGTGGTTTGCAGCTGGTAGAGTGCGTTCAGCTTCTCTTCGACAGACAGCTCTGTGGGTTCTTTCTTCGTCATAATGTGTGGGTATGTGATTTAAAATGTTACAGATAGATAATCGGATTGGTGTTCGTCCGCGTCAGGTGGCACGTTACACCCGGGCAGGCCGCGGTAATGACATCGCGGAACACCTCGTTGGTGAACTGCTCGCTCTGGTAGTGTCCAATGACGGCAATCTGCACTTCCTGCTCATGTCCGAAGTATTCGTGATAGTGCATCTCACCTGTAACAAAGGCGTCGGCCCCGGCAGCAATGGCCTGGGGCAGCAGGAAAGAACCCGCTCCGCCGCACAGGGCCACCCGTTCGATGCTGCGGCGCAGCAACTGGTTGGCCGAAACACATTCTACATCAAATGTCCGCTTCAGCATCAGGATAAAGTCATCAGCTGCCATGGGCTCCGCCAACCGGCCGATAACGCCTTCTCCTCCAGCCACCGTTTCGGAAGACTCCTGTCCGTCCGCACCCGGTATGGGCACCGATTGTTGCCGTCCGAAGAAGTGCAGATCGCCGAGTCCCAGCTTCTGTGCAATCCTGTAATTCACCCCGCCGCGGGCACTGTCCATGTTGGTGTGCATGGATACGATGGCCACATGATGCTCTATGGCTTTCATCACGGTGCGCTGCACGTAGTCCTCGCCCGTGATGCGACGCAGTTTGTGGAATATCAAAGGATGGTGCGACACAATGAGATTGCAGCCCAAGGCCACGGCCTCATCTACCGTTTGCTCGGTTACATCCAGACACAATAAAGCCCCTGAGACTTCCACTTCTGTTAATCCGAGCTGCAGACCGGCATTGTCATAGTCTTCCTGCAGGGGCAGAGGCGCGAATCGTTCAAGGGCATTCACCACTTCTTTTATTTTCACGCTAAAGTACGTTTAGGGTGCAAAGATAGTGAAAAGTGGGCGAAAAAGTTGGTGTACTCTTGCTTTTTAACCAAATTTAGCGTGCTCTCCGTATGCCGAAAAGCAGTCAATCCTTGGCGCGTTGGGTATTTTTCCGTATTTTTGCCACGAGGAACAAAGACAGAAGATTATGGCAAGCTATATCAGATTCGACTGGGCCATGAAGCGCATGCTTCGCGACAAGGCCAACTATGGGGTGCTCGAAGGACTCATCACCACGTTGTTGGGCAAGCGTATCAAGATTCAAAAGCTGCTGGAGAGCGAGAGCAACCAGGAGCATGAAGACGACAAGCAGAACCGTGTGGACGTGCTTGCCGAGGATGAGAGCGGCGCACTCTACCTCATTGAGGTACAGAACGAGACCGAGTTTGCCTATTTTCAGCGTATGCTTTTCGGCACTTCAAAGCTCGTCACCGAGTATATTAACCGTGGACAGGGCTACGAAAACATCCGTAAAGTATATGCCATCAACATCGTTTACTTCAAACTTGGCGAAGGTAGCGACTATGTTTATCACGGCAAGACGGAGTTTCGGGGCATTCACGACAACGAAGTGTTGCGGCTCTCGCCCTTTCAACAGCAGAAATTCAGCGTCGATGCCGTGAGTGATCTCTATCCCGAGTACTGGATTCTCAAGGTAAACGACTTCAGCCGTTGGAGCCGCGTGCCGCTGGAGCAGTGGATTTATTTCCTCAATACAGGCGAGATTCCCGACGATGCCGACGCTCCGGGCTTGGACGAGGCCCGGCAGAAGCTCAAGCTGGATCACATGACACGCGAGGAGCTCCGCGCTTATTACCGTCATTTGGACAATGTAGTCATTCTGCGCGACAATATCACCACGGCACGTGGAGAGGGTAAATTAGAGGGCCGGGCCGAGGGAATCGCCGAGGGTAGAGCCAAGGGAATCGCTGAGGGTAGAGCCGAGGGAATCGCTGAAGGGCGGGCCGAAGGCCGAACCGAAGCCTTGACGGAAACGGCTCGCAAGCTCAAGGCCATGGGGCTCCCAGCCGAACAGATTGCCGAGGGAACAGGGCTTTCCATAGAGGAGATAGCCCGGTTGTAATGCTTTCGTCGCGACAATGGCGGCTATCAGAGCCTTGGGGCGACAATTGTTTTTTGTATGTTATGGATTTGACTTTCTCTTTTTTATGAAGACCATTCTTGTTGCCGCGCGGCGCAATCTCGGCAAACTGTCCTTTCGTACCGGTGTCATGACGCTGTTGCTCTGCATTCCTTTTTATATCCTCTCCTTTGCCCAGCTGGCCTTTGTTACCTCTGCCGTGGCTAAAGGCGTGCTTTGGTTCATCCTCTTTGGCTTGGCCAAATGCTTCCAGTATGCCGGTCTCACCATCCTTGGAGTCGAGGGCGTGAAGCGGCTGAAAGTGTGGTGGAAGCAAAAGAAAGGGTAGATTCCCAGGAATCTACCCTTTCCTTTCTCCGTGTTTCTCCTTTCGATAGCCGCTGGCCGTGAAGACGGCGAGCAACTCCTGGTGCTGATTGCACACACGAACTTCGGCAAATGGCATCTTGTGGTGGTTCACCACCTCGTGTCCTTCGGCCGTGAGCCGATCGCCAAGTCTGGCCGATTTCACATACGTGATGCTGGCGTTCGTGGTGAGTGTACTGATGCCATGGCTGTTCACGGCGGCGGCAAAGGCCAGGTCGGCCAAGGTGAACAGGGCACCGCCCTGACACACTCCATAGCCGTTGAGATGGTGTTCGGCCACGGTCATTACGGCCTTGGCATATCCCTCATGGGCTTCCACCAACCGGGCGTCAATGTGATTGATAAAACGGTCGCTCTGGAAATAAGTCAATGTGTCCATCATTCGGCCAGTTTCAGCAAGTCTTTGTCGTCGAGTGCTGTGAGCCGGTGTTCTGAGATGATCCGGTCGGCCCGTTCCTTGTTGTCGGTCTTGAAGATGAGTACGCCCCGGTTTTTCAGCAGGAAAGAGTACAGATAGTTTATCTCTATCTCGTCGGCTGCAAAGATTTCCAGTGCATCTGCGGCCATGCCCGGCGTGTTGTCCAGGCTGATTGCCTGTACCTGCGTGAGCGTAGCAGTGATGCCAGCCTCCTTGAGCACCAGGCAGGCGCGCTGCGGCTCCGTGCAGATGACACGGCAGATACCGAAGTCCTGCGTGTCGGCCACGGTGGTGGTGATGAGCTGTATTCGTGATTGCTTGAAAAGGCGCAGCACCTTTTCAAGCGTGCCGGCCTTGTTTTGTATGAAGATTGAAATCTGGTTTACCATGAGTCTGTGGGTTGTTGGGTTAAGAAAAACGGAGTCTACCGCCTGTCGCCAAGGAATGCCCGGCGGTCCACCACGCGCACAGCCTTGCCGTCGCTTGCGGGCAACGTGCCGGCAGGAAGCAGTTTTACATGAGGCGTGAGCAGTATCTCGTCGTGCAAAGCATGTGCAATGTTGCGTGTAAGTTGCTGCAACACGGCAAAGTTGTCGGTGAAACCCTGCTCCAATTCCACCTCCACCGTCATGGCATCGTTGCTTTCTTCGGTGTCGAGTGTGATGAGATAGTTGCTGCCCAGCTCCCTGAATTGCATGAGAACCTGCTCAATTTGGATGGGGAAAATGTTCACGCCCTTGAGCACAATCATGTCGTCCGACCGGCCTTTCATGCGGTCGATGCGGCGATGGCAGCGGCCGCAGGGGCATGTTCCGGGGATGATTCGCGTGAGGTCGCGCGTGCGATAGCGCAGCAACGGCATGGCCTCGCGGTTCAGTGTAGTGAGCACTAGCTCGCCCACTTCGCCGTCGGGCACAGGCTCCAGCGTCTCCGGATCTACGATTTCCACCAAGTAATAGTCCTCCCAAATGTGCATGCCGTTTTGCTCCCGACACTCGAAAGCCACGCCCGGCCCGCACATCTCCGACATGCCGAACGAGTTGTAGGCCTTCACGCCCAGCATCTCTTCGATACGTTTGCGCTGCTCGTCGCTGTGGGGTTCTGCGCCGATGGCTAGGATTTTGAGCCGTGTGTCGCGTCTGGGATCGACGCCTTCCTGCTGCATCACCTCGTAGATGCGGGTGGCATAGCTGGGTATGGCGTGCACCACCGTGGTGCCAAAGTCGGTCATAAACTTGATTTGCCGCTTGGTATTGCCGGCTGCAGCGGGCACGGTGAGCATGCCCAGCCGCTCGGCTCCATACTGGAATCCCAGTCCGCCGGTGAACATGCCGTAGCCCGAGGTGTTCTGGAACACGTCGTCGGGGCGCGCTCCCACCATCCATAGGCAGCGGGCCACGGCATTGGCCCACTCGTCCAGGTCACGTTGGGTGTGGAGTATCACGGTGGGGTTGCCCGTGGTGCCGCTCGACGAGTGCAGGCGCACGCAGTCGCGCAGCGGCACAGAAGCTATGCCGAAAGGGTAGGTATCGCGCAGGTCCTGCTTGGTGGTGAAGGGAATGCGGCGCAAGTCGTCGAGCGTCCGGATGTCGTCGGGCGAGAGGCCGGCCTCGGCAAACCGCTGCTTGTAGAACGGGGAGTGCATGCAGCGGGCCACCGTCTTTTGCAGACGTTCCAGCTGCAAGGCCTCTATCTGCGGGCGCGGCATGGTCTCCAGCTCGGGGTTAAAGTAGGGAGAATGGTTCATAACATAATAGGTAATTAAGGTAGTAGGCTACAGCTGATGGTCGTCGTGGAACTGGCGCATGCGGTCGTCGAGCACAGTATAGAGCTCGTCGCGCATGCGGCTGGTACAGGCTCGCACACCCTCCTGACGGCTGCCGGTGGTGTCGAGAGAGATGCTACTCACACCGTAATACATCAATTCCTTGGCCAGCTGACCGCCCGTGAGTCCGGGATAGCCCAGCGTGAAGAAGAAGCCGTCGCCCACTTCGCGTGTCACGTCGCGGTCATAGACCACGCGGAAACCGTGCCGACAGAATATCTCCTTCATCTTGTTGGCCCGCCGTTCGTACTCGCGCGTGTCTTCCACGAAGTTGATTTTGCCCTCGCAACTCAGTCGCAGCATCTCGGCATAGCCGTACTGCGTGGAGGCGGTGCAGCCGCTGGTCATCATGTAGAGTATCTCGGCGATGAACGTGCTGCCGAACACCCCCGCGTCATGGTAGCGTTGCTGCAGGGCGGGATAGTGCTTGTCGAACAGGGCGTCGCTGATGCAAACCAGCGCCATGCGCTGGCCGGCGTAGCTGAATATCTTGCTCGACGAGAGCATCAGCACGTAGTTTTCCGTGTATCGGGCCACGGTGGGCACGTAGGGCGGCCGGTAGGGATGGCCCAGGTCGCGCCGGTAATCCATGCAGAAGTAGGCCAGATCCTCCAGCACCACGGCGTCGTATTTGGTGGCCAGCTCGCCTATCACTTGCAGCTCGGGCTCCTCCAGGCATATCCATGCCGGGTTGTTGGGATTGGAGTAGACGATGGCCGCCACGTCGCCGTCTTTGAGTTCGTCTTCGAGCTTGGCTTTCAACTTCTCGCCGCGGTAGGGATAAATGTCGAACTCTTTCCACTTGATGCCCAGCACGCGGAGCTGCGACTTCTGGATGGGGAAGCCCGGATCGATGAACAGCACCTTGTCCTTGCCCGGAATGCGCTGGGTGGTGGCGATGAAAGCGCCGAAGCTCCCGGCCACGCTGCCCGTGGTGGGCACGCAGCTGCGTGCGCTCACGTCCACGTTGACAAAGGCTTTCACAAACTCGTGGGCGGCCTCTTTCAGCTCTCTCACCCCGGCGGCCGGCGGATATTGGCTGCCCACCCCGCGGTCGAGCGCACGCTTTTCGGCCTCTATGCCGTAGTGGTTGGCGGGCAGTCCCGGCGACCCTTGGTCCATGCGTACAAAGGGGATGCCCGTCTTTTGTTCCAGATACTGGGCCACCAGAAGCGTCTCGCCGATGGTGGCATGCGAGAGGTTGGCCACGTGCGACTGTGCGCAAGCCTCGTTGACCAACTGTTCACTGAATATCTTCATCGCTCTTCTTTTAATCCCAAATCAAAGGCCTTGTAGTTGTCTTCCACCACGCGCGCGCCCTTGGCGGCAAAGATACGGCCGATGGCGGCCCGTAGTTGCTCGGGCGAAAGTATGCCGATCGTGTCGGCTGCCATGCCCAGCAGGAGCATGTTGGCGCTCTTGGGCATGTGGTGTTCCCTGGCCATGCTGTTGATGGGCAGGGCCTTGACGTGGGGCAAACGCCGCAGAGCGTCGGCCACGCGCTGCGCGTCCGGGTAGTTGGGAATGTTGACGAGGGGCTCCGACGAGGTAATCACCCATCCGTCCTTGTTCAGGAACGGCACGTAGCGCAGGGCCTCCATGGGCTCCATGGCGATGATGATGTCGGCCTGTCCCTGCGGTATCAGGTCGCTGTATATCTCCTCGGTGCTCAGCCGCAGGTTGCTCTGCACGTCGCCGCCGCGCTGGCTCATGCCGTGCACCTCGGCCTGTTTCAGATGGAGGCTGGCCGCCGTGGCGGCCTCGCCAATGACTGTAGCGATGGAGAGGATGCCTTGTCCGCCCACGCCCGACAGGATAATGTTCTTTCTCATGACTTCTTTTCAGCTTTGTTCTTACGTGCTTTGCGGCTCAGTGTCTGCACGCATTCTCGGCGTGGGATGATGACACTGACGCCCTGATACTCGAATTCTTCGCGCAGCGTCTGCGTGATTTCCGGCATGTTCTTGGCCAGCGGCGTCACCACGCGCACATGTTCCGGCTCCACGCCCAGCCCCAGGCAGATGGCCTCGAACTTGTTGGTTCCGGCCGAATCCTGCCCTCCGGTCATGGCCGTCGTGAGGTTGTCGGAGATGACGACCGTGATGTTGGCCCTGTCGTTCACGGCATCGAGTAGGCCCGTCATGCCGCTGTGGGTGAAGGTGGAGTCGCCGATGACGGCAATGGCGGGGAACAGTCCGGCGTCGGCCGCGCCCTTGGCCATGGTGATGCTGGCCCCCATGTCCACGCAGCTGGCGATGGACTGGAACGGGGGCAGCGCGCCCAGCGTGTAGCAACCGATGTCGCCGAAGATGCGTGCTCCCTCGTATTCGGCCGCCACCTCGTTCAGGGCGGTGTACACGTCGCGGTGGCCGCAGCCTTGGCAAAGGGCCGGCGGACGCCCCACCACGTCGTCGATGGGGGCGAACGGCATGTCGATGGTCTGGCCAAGTGCCTTGCCCACGTTGTCGGGGGTGAGCTCGCCGGTGCGCGGCAGGTCGCCCGTGAGGCGGCCGCAAACCTTGTAATCCTTGCCCAGCAGGGCTTTGAGGCTCTCTTCGACAAAGGGCTGCCCGTCTTCCACCACGAGCATTCGGTCGCTCATGGCGGCCAGTTCTGCAATCAGCTTCTCGGGCAGGGGGTACTGGTTCAGTTTCAGAATGGCCGACACGCCCGTGGCCCCGGCCTCCTTCACATAGTTGTAGGCAATGCCACAGGCTATCACGCCCACGCCCTTGCCCTCTTGCAGCTCCAGCTGGTTGCGGCCGCCCTCCTCCGAGAGGCGCAGCAATTCGGGCTGTTTGGCAATGAGGCCGGCGTAGTTCCTGCGGGCGATGGCGGGCAGCAGCACCCAGTGCTTGCCCTCGTCGGGGCGGAGCGCGTTGGGCGCTTTCAGTTCGCTGCCGATGGTCACCGAGGCGCGCGAGTGGGCCAGACGCGTCACAATGCGCACCAGCACGGGCAGTTTCAGGGCCTCCGACGTGCGGAACGCCAGCTTTGGAATGTCGAAACACTCCTGCTGGTTGCTCGGCTCGAAGATGGGAATCATGGCAAACTTGCCATAGAAGCGGCTGTCTTGCTCGTTCTGCGACGAGTGCATCGAGGGGTCGTCGGCCACGAGCACCACGATGCCGCCGTTCACTCCCGTGATGGCTGAGTTGACAAAGGCATCGGCACAGACGTTCAGGCCCACGTGTTTCATGCACACCAGGGCGCGCTTGCCGGCATACGACATGCCCAGTGCGGCCTCCATGGCCGTCTTTTCATTGGTGCACCATCGGCTGCGTATGCCGCGCTGCGCGGCCGTCGGGTCGTTCTGGATAAACTCTGTAATCTCTGTCGAGGGCGTGCCCGGATAGGCATAGACACCCGAGAGACCGGCGTGGATGGCACCCAGAGCGATGGCTTCGTCGCCGAGCAGCAGTTTCTTTTCTGTCATGTTATTCGTGTTCAAATGGGTTTTCTGGGGTTGGATGGGGTGGTGTGCGGCCCGCCGGTGTCGCGATGACGGTGTAACGGCCTTGCGATTGCACCGTTTTGGCCTCGCGATTACGGCGTTTTGGCGTTGCGATTACGCCGTGACGGCGCGGCGATTACGGCGTTGTGGCGCAGCGGCTTCAGGGCAACGGGTCGGCGTCGTCCAGCACGGGGAACTTGCTGCGAAAGGCTTTCAGCGGCTCTATGTCGAGATCTGCCGTCACCACGTCCACCTGCCCGCGCCTGCATGCGGCGATGGTGTTGCCGTAAGGGTCTATCAGTTCCGTGCCGCCGCTGTAGCTGCATGCGGGGTCGTTGCCCGTGCGGTCCACGCCGGCCACGTAGCATTGGTTTTCGATGGCGCGGGCGTGGAGCAGCGTGGTCCAGGCCGACAGGCGAGCGGTGGGCCAGCTGGCCACGTAGAGCGCGAGGTCGTAGTCCTTGCGGTTGCGGCTGAAGACGGGGAAACGCAGGTCGTAGCACACTTGCAGCAGGATTCTGAATCCGGCATATTCCACCACCACGCGCTCCCGCCCGGCCGTGAACTGCCGGTCTTCGCCGCCGTAGGTGAAGAGGTGCCGCTTGTCGTAGTGACGCTCGCTGCCGTCGGGAAACACAAAGTAGAAGCGGTTGTAATACCGCCCCTGCTCCTCGGTGGCCACGCTGCCGGCCAGTGCACAGCCGCGCTTGCGGGCCTCGCCCTGCATCCATGCCAGGCTCTGTCCGTGGGCCTCGGCTATGCCCCGGGGGGCTGTGGCAAAGCCCGTGGAGAACATTTCGGGCAGCACGTAGAGGTCGGCCCCGGCGTTGGCGTCGAGCAAGGCGGCTATAGTCTTGTGGTTGGCAGTGGGTTGGGCCCATGCTATATCGGTTTGGAGCAGCGTTATTTTCATCTTGTTCGCTCTTGTTTTACATATTGAAAGCAAAAGTACGAAATAATCTTCGGTTTAACAAGAAATGTTTCTCCTTTTTACATTCGTGTTACATCGGCGTCGCCTTGCCTCCATTTGCGGCTATGACCGCCGCCGCTCCGACAAAACAAGGGCGGCAGACCGTCCGAAGACAGTCTGCCGCCTTTTCAACCTAAAACAATCTAATCTTAACTTTCTTTCTTGTTAAACCAATCATCAAATCTAACAACCATTTGGTAAATGGTATGCTTCGAGGCCTCGCGGGCCTGTCGGCTTCTGCTCTTACACTTTTTTTTCTACTGACCGGAACCCACAGGCCGCGGTTGTTGCCCTTGGCTTTGAGTCCGCTGCAAAGATAGGCAGAAAATCCGTGTGGCCGCCGCAAAAGAGGGCACGAAACGGCCTTTTCCTTGTGCAATCGATTGAACAGCCCGTATTCCGCCCGTTGCGGCAGGGCGGTCGGGGCGGCAGTCTCCTCCTATATATAATAATAGGTGTAACCCCGGTTTGCCCCTGGTGCAGATTAAAAAAAAGCAAAAGATGCGGCCTCGAGCGGTCTGCTCTACGGATTAATCCGTACCTTTGCAACCCAGTACGGAAGTTCGGAAAGACAGTTATAAAAATCAAATTCAAGAAGAGAATGAGAAGTATGAAGCTTTTTCTGACGGTGTTTCTGGCCGCCACACTGCTGGCTGGCTGCGGCACAGCCTCCAAGGTTCCCCTGACGGGGCGCACCCATCGCATCTCGGGCAGCTATTCCGATGCCCAGATTCTGAGTCTCAGCAACGCGGAATACACCAAGTTTATGGCCTCGGCCAAGCGGTCTTCCAATGCGGCCAACACGGCCATGGTGACGCGCGTGGGCCGGAAACTGGCCTCGGCCGTGGAGACTTACCTGCGCAACAACGGCTACGCGGGCGAGCTGAAGAACTTCCAGTGGGAGTTCAACCTCGTGCAAGACAACCAGGCCAACGCCTTCTGCATGCCCGGAGGCAAGATCGTGGTCTATGAGGGACTGCTGCCTTACACGCAGAACGAGGCCTCGCTGGCCGTGGTGCTGGGACACGAAATAGCCCATGCCGTGGCCAAGCACAGTGCCGAACAGCTCACCAAGAAGCAGAATCAGGGCGCGCTGACCTCCATTGGCGGTGCCGTGCTCAACGGTGTAGTGGGCAGCGGCGTGGGCGACATTGCCTCGCAAGTGGCCAGCGGCGTGTTCTCGTTCCGCAATCTCAAGTATTCGCGCGACAATGAGACCGAGGCCGACTACATGGGACTCATCTTTGCTGCTATGGCCGGCTACGACCCGCAGAACGCCGTCTCGTTCTGGCAGCGTATGTCGGCGGGCTCGGGTGGCAAGACTTCCGACTTCATGAGCGACCATCCCAGCGACGCCAAGCGCATTGCCAACATTCGGGGTTGGCTCCCCGAGGCCGAGAAATATTACGCCGCCAGCGGGGCCAAGACGGTCACGACGACTGCCAAACGCCCGGCTCCGACGCGCAAGGCCACCCGGAAAAGAAGATAAGCCGGCGGGGAGCCGGTCGTCGGACAAGACGCATCTGCCGGAAGCGTCATCGGGGCTTTTCGGCTGCATATTCGCAAAATAATGGCGGCAAATCCTTGCTGCCATTATTTTTTTGCCTATATTTGTAAGCGAAAAGACTCATATCAAACATCAAAATCACGATGGACTACCTTACGCATAACCTGTGGCTGGTGTGGACGCTGATTAGTGTTCTGGCCCTCATCCTGGAGGTTTCCTCGGGTACATTCTATATTATGTGTTTCGCCATTGGCGCGGCTTGCGCCGTCGTGGTGTCGTTGTTTGCCGCGCCGTTCTGGGTTCAGGTCCTGGCTTTCATCGTCTTTTCGGCCGGCAGTGTGCTCGGCGTGCGTCCTTTTGTCGTGCGTTATCTGCACAGCAGCGACAGGGAGCAGGCGAGCAATGCCGACGCCCTCATCGGGCGCGAAGGCATTGTGGTGGAAGACATTCCGGAGCGTTCCACCGGCTATGTGAAGATAGACGGTGACATGTGGCAGGCGCGCATGGACGCCTATACCGGCGCTGCGGTCAGCGGAGACCGGGTGAGGGTCGTGGCGCGCGACAGCATCATCCTCTCCGTGGAACGGCTCTGAACCACTGACAAACCATTATCTTAACTTTAAATATCATGATTGGAACCTATGTTTTGATAGGACTCATCGTCCTTGTGCTTCTTTTTGCCAAGATGTCGCTGGTCATCATCCCCCAGAGCGAGACCAAGATCATCGAGCGGCTCGGCAAGTACTATGCTACCCTCAAGCCGGGTATCAATATCATCATCCCGTTTATCGACCGGCCCAAGACCATCATCACCCTTGTTCAAGGGCGTTACACCTATAGCAACTCCATTGATTTGCGGGAGCAGGTGTACGATTTCGACAAGCAAAACGTGATTACCAAGGACAACATTCAGATGCAAATCAACGCCCTGCTCTACTTCCAGATCGTCGATCCGTTCAAGGCTGTCTATGAGATTAGCAACTTGCCCAACGCCATTGAGAAGCTCACGCAGACCACGCTGCGCAATATCATTGGCGAGATGGAGCTGGATCAGACGCTCACCTCGCGCGATACCATCAACAATAAACTGCGCGGCGTGCTCGACGATGCGACCAACAAGTGGGGCATCAAGGTGAACCGTGTGGAGCTGCAGGACATTATTCCTCCCAAAAGCGTGCTCCAGGCCATGGAAAAACAGATGCAGGCCGAGCGCGACAAGCGGGCCACGATTCTGACTTCGGAGGGCCACAAGCAGTCGCAGATTCTGCAATCCGAGGGCGACAAGACCGCAACCATCAACCGTGCCGAGGCCGACAAGCAGCAGGCCATCCTTCGCGCCGAGGGCGAAGCCCAGGCACGTATCCGCAAAGCCGAGGCCGAAGCCGTTGCCATAGGGAAGATTACCGAGGCGGTGGGGCAGTCAACCAATCCCGCCAACTACCTCCTTGCCCAGAAATACATCCGCATGATGCAGGAATTGGCCACGGGCGACAAGAACAAGACCGTCTTCCTGCCCTACGAAGCCAGCAACCTGATGGGCAGTCTGGGCGGAATCAAGGAGTTGTTCAAGTAGCGGCCGCGGGTCTTTGCGCCCGTCCGAAGAGCAATTTCTGTGGAAAGAATGACTGTAAATCTATTGGCAGTCATTCTTTTTTTTATTACTTTTGCAAGAGTTATAAGTCGAAAATCCATGAATATTTGCATAGTTTGTGGGGCTCGCCCCAACTTGATCAAGGTGGCTCCGGTCATCAGAGCGATGGAGACGGCTGAGTCCCGGGGCCGGCAAATCCGTTATCAGCTGGTCTATACCGGCGCAGCCGACGATGCGACACTCGACGGCACGCTCTTCGACGACCTCCGGATACGCCGCCCCGACGTGTTTCTGGGTGTCACTTGCTCCAATCTCAACGAGCTGACGGGCCGGGTCATGGCTGCCTTCGAGCGTTATTTGCAGCAGCAGCCGGCCGACGTGGTGGTCGTTGTAGACGACCTGGCCTCCACGATGGCCGTGTCCATCGTGACCAAGAAGCAGGGCATTCGCCTGGCACATATCGCTGCCGGCACCCGCAGTTTCGACATTTCGATGCCCAAGGAAATCAACCGACTGGTCATCGACGGCTTGTCCGACATGCTTTTCACGGCCGGCATCAGCAACAATTCCATTGCCAACCGCGAGGGAGCGGAGCTCTCGCGCGTGTTCATGGTGGGCAATGTGCTCATCGACAACCTGCGTTTCAATCACGGACGGCTCGTTCGCCCCACCGTCTGCGACGAGCTGGGACTCAAGGAGGGCCGCTACATCGTCTTCACCCTCAACCGCAAGGCCCTCATCCACGATGCCGACAACCTGCGCGAGATGGTGCGCGCGCTCGACGCCCGGGCCGACGGTGTGCCCGTCGTGGCTCCGCTGCGCGGGCCGGCGCGCGAGGCTGTCGAGGCCTGTCTGCCCAAGACGGGTGGCAGCCATATCAAGCTTATCGACCCGCTGGGCTACCTCGAATTTTGCTGGCTCACGACCCATGCCATGGGTATTGTCACCGACTCGGGCAACGTGGCCGAGGAGGCCACGTTCAATCAAGTGCCGTGCATCACGCTCAACAGCTACACCGAGCACATCGAAACCGTCAAGGTGGGCACCAATGTGCTCGTGGGCGAGGATGCCGCACAGCTGTCGGATGCCGTGGGCCGCATGGTGCGGGGCGAGTGGAAGACGGCTGGCATTCCCGACCGCTGGGACGGCCGCAGTGCCGAGCGCATCGTCCGTATCTTGGCCGAAAGCGGTGTTCAGACCTAAGCCACGAATCATTTTTAACCCAAGAAGGATAACATGAGAACGAGTATTTTTGGACTTTTAGCCTTGCCGCTACTGTTCTCGGCCTGCCACGTCAACGGGCAGACCAAGAAGAACGGCCATAATACAACGCCGCGTATGGAAATCAACGACACCCATCAGTATGTCAAACCCAGCGAAGCCCAGCTTCGCCGGACGCTTACCCCGGAGCAATACGAGGTGACGCAGCACGCAGCCACCGAGCGTCCCTTTGCCAATGCCTACGACCATGAGTTCCGGCCGGGCATCTATGTGGACGTCACCACGGGCCAACCGCTCTTTGTCTCGACCGACAAGTACGATTCGGGATGCGGCTGGCCGGCTTTCTCCCGCCCCATAGACGATGGTCTGCTCGAGACCGTCACCGACCGTTCGCACGGCATGGTGCGTACCGAGGTACGCAGCAAGTTGGGTGGAGCCCATCTGGGCCACGTGTTCGACGACGGCCCTGCCGAGCGTGGAGGTACGCGCTACTGCATCAACAGTGCTTCGCTGCGCTTCGTGCCCGAGGCGCAGATGGAGGCCGAAGGCTATGGAGCCTACCTGAAATTGTTGGGCAAAAAACAGAAAACGATGAAAGAAATTTATCTTGCCGGTGGCTGCTTCTGGGGCACTGAGCACTATTTCAAACAAGTGAAAGGCGTGGCAGAGACCGAGGTGGGCTATGCCAACGGCATCACCGCCAACCCCACATACGAGGAGGTGTGCACTGACAAGACGCAGTTTGCCGAGACGGTGCACCTGCGCTATGATGCCGCCAGCATAGGGCTTGAGAAGCTGCTCGACCTCTATTTTCTGGCCATCGACCCAACCAGCCTCAACCAGCAGGGCCACGACCGCGGCACACAGTACCGCACGGGCATCTACTATACCGACGAAAGCGACCTGCCTGTTATCCGTAGGGTCATGGCGCGGCAGCAGCAAAAGGTGGGCCGTCCCATCGTCGTGGAGGTGAAACCGCTGAAGAATTTCTATGCCGCCGAGACCTATCATCAGGATTATCTCGACAAGAACCCCAACGGTTACTGCCATCTGCCCAAGGCGCTCTTCGAGTATGCGCGCAAGGCCAATCGCTAAACCGACGTTGCTCCATGCACGGACATACTGACAATTACACCTTTCTCACCTCGGCGCCTATCCACCGTGTCATCATCACGATGGCCGTCCCCACCATCGTCTCCATGTTGGTGACGAACCTTTACAACATGGCCGACACCTTCTTTGTCGGCCATATCAACACGCAGTCCACGGCCGCCGTGGGCATTGTGTTCAGCATGATGTTTGTCATTCAGTCGTTCGGTTTCTTCTTTGGACACGGTTCGGGCAATTTTATTTCACGCGAACTGGGGGCGCGTCGGCACGATACGGCTGCACGCATGGCGGCCACGGGCTTCTGTTGGTCGTTCCTGACGGGGGTGGTCATCCTGGCGCTGGGTGAGTTGTGGCTCACGCCGCTCAGCCGGTGGCTTGGCTCCACGCCCACCATCCTGCCCTATACCGAACGCTACATGGGCATCGTGCTCCTCGGTGCGCCGTTTCTCACGAGTTCGCTCACGCTCAACAACCAGATGCGCTTTCAGGGCAACGCCTCGTTGGCCATGGTGGGCATTGTCACTGGTGCTGTGCTCAACGTAGGGCTCGACCCGCTCTTCATCTTTGGGCTGGACATGGGTGTTGACGGCGCGGCCCTGGCCACGGTGGTGGGGCAGGTGGTGAGCTTCGCCATTTTGCTCTATATGACTTATCGTGGCGAGAACATTCCCATCCGTCTGCGCAGCTTCAGTCCGTCGCCCGCCTTGCTCAAGGAGATCTTCTTTGGCGGCAGCCCGTCGCTCAGTCGGCAGGGATTGGGAGCCGTGGCCACGTGGGCTCTCAACGTGGCCTCCGGCCGTTACGGCGATGCCGCCATTGCGGCCATGAGCATCGTGGGCCGCATTTCCATGCTCGTCATGTCGGTGGTCATCGGCCTGGGCCAGGGCTTTCAGCCTTTCTGCGGCTTCTGTTATGGGGCCGGTCTCTACCCGCGTCTGCGCCAAGGCTTCTGGTTCACGGTGAAGCTGGGCACGGCTTTTCTGGTGGTTGTGTCCGTGGCGTTCATGCTGTTCAGCGGGAGTTCCATCGGCATCTTCCGCAACGACCCGGCCGTGATAGCCATAGGCGTGAAGGCTCTGCGTCTGCAACTCATCACGTGGCCCGTCAATGCGTTTGGCATTTGCAGCAACATGCTCATGCAGACTTGCCGCAAACCGTGGCGTGCCAACCTGCTGGCCGCCGCCCGCCAGGGACTGTTTTTCGTGCCTCTGGTGGTAGTGCTCCCCCGCTATTTCGGTCTGCTGGGGGTGGAAATGTGCCAAGCGTGGAGCGATGTGCTGGCCCTCTTGCTCACCGTTCCCATCGTGTGGGGATTCTTCCGGGAGTTGCGCGCCACCCCGATGAGGGCGGCCTGAAAACCTGTTAAAGCATCAAGGTATGTCAGAAACAACTTTATACGTCAAGAACATGGTGTGCGACCGCTGCAAGATGGCAGTGGACAAGACGTTGCGCCAAGTGGGGCTGGAACCCGTCGAGGTGGATTTGGGCGTGGTTCGTGTGGCCGGAGTGCCCGGCGAGAGCCAGTTGGCCCAGCTGCGTGAGGGGTTGGAGGCTCTGGGATTCGGGCTGCTCGATAACCGCCGCTTGCAGACCATTGAGCAGATCAAGGCCGGCATCATCAAGCTGGTGCACTATCTCGACAACCAGACGTCGCTCAATCTCTCGGGCTTCTTGCAGCAGGAACTCCATCAAGATTACTCCACACTCTCCAAACTGTTCTCCGAATACACCTCGAAAACCATCGAGCGTTACTATATAGAGCAGCGTATCGAGCGGGTGAAAGAGTTGCTGACCTACGACGAGAAGACGCTCACCGAGATAGCCCTACAAATGAACTACTCCAGTGTGGCCTATCTGTCGAGCCAGTTCAAGAGTGTCACGGGCATGACACCGTCGCAGTTCAAGACGCTGAGGCGGCAGGGCCGGAAAGGCCTCGACACCATTTAATCTGTGTCCATAGGCCGTGAGCCAGCATGCCCCGCAAGGGAAAACGATGAATATTAAACCATAAAATCACAAGATGAAAAGAAGAATTTTAGTGTTTGCAGCCATGCTGCTGTTGGCTGGGAGTGCCTTGGCACAGCGCAGCCCCAGGTTGTTGAGGTTTACAGCCCAGCAACAGTCTCTCAAGTTTGAATATGATGCGCTCGGCAGAGTCGTCAGAGATGTGTACAGTTCAGAGGATGCAGAAGAGGGAGTGGAGTTTCGCACCAACACCTATGCCTATAGCATGAACAAGATTGTGCAGCGTTATAGTGAGGGAAGCCTCATGGATACTGACTCGCGTACCAGTATACTCAAGGATGGAAAAATCGTGAAAGAGACCGTCGTGATGAATGATGACGAAAGCGGTTTGCCCAAAAGTACGTACACACTCAACTTTACTTATAATGCCGACAACCAGTTGGTGAAGGTGGAAACGCTTGCGGGGTCTGGGAAAAACATCAATATTCATGAAGTGACATGGGCCGACGGGTGTCCGTCCAATATCAAGACCTATCGGGAGGGCGTGCTTGTTGGTGAGATGAACTTCACCTACGACACCTCCGTGACCAACCCCTACATCATTGCAATAACCAATCCTTTCTTGCATGTGCTGGACTATGAGGCCATCCTGCCGTATGGGCAACTGCTGGAAGACAGCTATGGAGAGCCGGTGAAGTATGCCATGCGCAGCGTGAAATACACGGAACACGTGAGCCATTCCTATGATTGGGATCCCAGGGATGACTTTGAATTAGCCTATACTAAAAATGCAAAGGGCGAAGTTGTCAGTGCTGTTCAAACCGGCCCTGAGGAAAATGAGACAATAAGTTTCGAGTGGGAAAATGCTACGGGCATATCTGTACACAATAATAACGGTACGGGCACAGACAGCTATTATCGTGCCGACGGCGTGCGCCGGACGAGCACGGGCAAGGGCCTGAACATCATCCGCTCGGCTGATGGTACCGTGCGCAAAGTGCTGAAATAGCCTCCCCGCCGTTTGTCCTCCTTAAGAAAGGAGGATGGAAACTTGTAACGAACATCCAGAATTCCGTAACAGACTCACCCTGTAAAGGCCGTACCTTTGCAGGGTGAATGGTAATATGGCAGTTCCTTGCCATTTTCAAATCGTTAAAAACAGACATCATGATGGAAACAAAGACATTTGCAGTAAGTGGAATGAAGTGTGAACATTGCCTGGCCAAGGTGGAGAACGCTCTCAAATCGCTGCCGGGAGTGAGCGCTGTGGAGGGCAGTCTGGCAGACAAGAGCGTCACCGTGACTTATGACGAGGGGCAGGTCAGCCCAGCCTGGATGAAAGAGAGCGTGGCCGCCAGCGGCCGATACGAACTGAGTTTGTAGTTGCCCGGCTTCCCTTTCCTAAGGGATAGGGGACTGGAAAAAATTTGATTGGATATGAAACAAACCATTCCTGTCATCGGCATGGCCTGTTCGGCCTGTTCGGCCAACGTGGAGCGTAGGCTCAACGAGCTGGAGGGCATAGCCAGTGCCTCGGTCAACCTGCCCGGCCGTACTGCCCTTGTGGATTTCGATCCGGCACGCATCTCGCTCGAAACCATGAAAAAAGAGATCAATGCCATCGGCTACGATCTCGTGATAGAACAAGACCGCTCGGCCGAAGAAATACAGAAGCGTGAGTATGTGCTGCTGCGTCGCAAGACCGTCGTGTCGTGGTTGGCCGCTCTTTTGGTGATGTGCATCTCCATGGATTGGCTCTCTGTGGGCAGCCGCAGCATGGCCAACCAGGTCAGTCTGCTGCTTGCACTGGCCAATATGCTGTATTGCGGTCGGACGTTCTACGTGTCGGCCTGGCGGCAGTTGCGCCACGGCACGGCCAATATGGACACGCTGGTGGCCCTGTCTACGGGCATCAGCTTTGCATTCAGCGCGTTCAACACGTTTTGGGGAAACGTGGTATGGGGGAGCCGGGGCATCGTGTGGCACACCTATTTCGATGCCAGCGTGATGATTATTACTTTCGTTCTCACCGGCCGTCTGCTCGAAGAGAAGGCCAAGGACGGCACGGCCAGCAGCATTCGCCAGCTCATGGGCATGGCTCCCAAGACGGCGAGAATTGTGGCCTCCCCCGTCCCCTCCGCTGGAAAGGGCGAAGCGGAGCCGCAGTCTGTGGTCGATGGCGAGGATGTTCCGGTTTCGGCTATAGAGGTGGGCGACCTGCTGGAGGTGCGGCCGGGCGAAAAGGTGCCCGTGGACGGCGAGGTTACCTGGGCCGCCTCGTTCATGAAAGGCGATGCTGCCTACGTGGACGAGAGCATGATTACCGGTGAGCCTACACCCGCCGAGAAGAAAGCGGGTACGCGGGTGCTGGCCGGCACCATCCCCAGCCAGGGCAAATTCCGCATGCGTGCCAGCCAAGTCGGCGAGCATACGGCTTTGGCCCACATCATCCGCATGGTGCAGGAGGCACAGGGCAGTAAGGCTCCCGTGCAGCGAATCGTGGATCGGGCCGCCTTGGTATTCGTGCCCGTAGTGGCGGGTATTGCGGTGCTGACCTTTCTTGCGTGGTGGGCCATTGGCGGTACGGCGGCCCTGCCCCAGGCCATTCTCAGTGCGGTGGCCGTGCTTGTGGTGGCTTGTCCATGCGCCATGGGCCTGGCCACGCCCACGGCTCTCATGGTGGGCATTGGCAAAGCCGCCCAAAAGCAAGTGCTCATCAAGGATGCCACGGCATTGGAGAACCTGCGACGGGTGGACGTGCTGGTGACCGACAAGACGGGTACGCTCACGATTCCCAATCAGAATGTGGACTTCACACAAGCCGATGCACTGCCTATGGAGCAGCGCGAAACGCTGAAACCGCATGCCCGCGAGGCCATGCAGGCCTTGCAGAAACGCGGCATCGAGGTCTATATGATGAGCGGGGACAAGGAAGAGGCGGCCCGCTACTGGGCCCGGCAAGCCGGCATTGCCCACTATCGGAGCAAGGTGCTGCCACGGGACAAGGAGAATCTAGTGCGGCGGTTGCAGGCCGACGGCAAGCGGGTGGCCATGGTGGGCGACGGCATCAACGACACACAGGCCTTGGCCTTGGCCGATGTGAGCATCGCCATGGGCAAGGGCACCGACGTCGCGATGGACGTGGCACAGGTGACATTGATGACGGATGACCTGCGGGCCATTCCCGAAGCCGTGACGCTGAGCCACAAGACGGTGCGCATGATATGGGAAAATCTGTTTTGGGCTTTCGTCTACAACATCGTGTGCATTCCGCTGGCGGCCGGTATATTGCACATCTTCGGCATCGACTTCCAGATTACACCCATGTGGGCCTCGGCCTTGATGGCCCTGTCGAGTGTGAGTGTGGTGCTCAACAGTTTGCGGCTCAAGCTGATGGATTGAGCCGTGTTGTGGCTCCGCTTACTGTTGTGGGGTGGGGTAGTTGTACTTGTATCGGTCGGCATAGCCGACGTGGTAGGAGGGAAACCAGTTCCTTTCCACCGAGAGTTGGAGCGAGAAGCTGGGGTTGGGCGTCCATCGCACGGCAGCCCCCAGCCTGTCGCCCAAGTCATTATATAAATAAGGTGTACCCAGATAGTCCAGCCCGCGGCCGTAGGGATAGCCGTAGCTCCCCACGCCATTGTCGACAAGCGACTTCTGTCCGTACAGGTAGGCCGACCAGTGTTCGTTGAACTGATAGCCCAGTTCACCGTAAAGGCCGCCGGTGGTATAGCTGTCACCACTCCAATTCACATGGTTCACGTATCCGCCCACGGCCAACCAGGCGCGTCGGCCCAAGGGTTGCAGCCAAGTGGCCGAGAGCCTTTGGGAGAATCCGGCCCCGTGGCGTGCGTGCTTGCCAAACTGGGCAAACACGCTCAAGTCAAGGCTGGCATTGAGTCCCTGATGGAGCGAACCGTATCTGTAGGCCGAGTCGGGCAGGGCCGGCCGGGCAAAAGTGGGGACAGGGGCCAGCGGTTGCAGGTGTTGGGCATGGGCTGCAAGGGCCGGGCAGAAAGCCGCAGCCAAGAGGATATAGGCCGTTTTTCTCATCGTCGGTATGGTTGAATCTTCAAATGCTTATGCCGCAAAATTACGCATTCCCGGGCAGAGGCAGGGAGGGAGAAGCGGTTTTTTATTATACTTTTGTATAAAAAACGCTAACGGGAAAACCTCTCCCTACATAGAATTGCTACCTTTGCCCCATATCCGGCAGGACGATGTTGCCCTGCCTTCGGATAAGAACAACATGCCGATGAAAAAGAATTGTCTCATGGCCGTGGTGCTGTTCGCATTGGCAGCCCCGGCGAAAGCTCAAGTCTATAAGGACACCAATAGGAGCGTGAAGTCGCGCGTGACCGAACTTTACGGTCAGGCCCGTAAGGGCATGAAGAAAGCCGGGAAGAACGTGGGCGACTTTTTCGGGTTGCATCATCGCGGCGACAGCGACGAGGTGGAGATAGACGGGGTGAAGTATATGCCTGTGTACAGGGTCAATCTTTTCCGTGACGATACCGAGGGTCTGCGCGAAATCTGCCGCAAGGACTTTGCGCGACGCTATGCCCGCGCCCAGATTGTGAGTGTGGCCATTCCGCAGCGGTCGTGGACGGAGACTGCCGTGAAGCAGCGGGGAAAGATTATTGCCTACCGCCGCCGGGCCTACTGCTACGTGCTGGCCAAGGATGGCACCGACGGATATATCAATGCCCGCTATCAGTTCAAGAGCTCGCGCGAGCCCGGCAAGGCTTGGGTGATACCTGAAGGCTATTGGCCCCGCTTCGAGCGGGCCGACGCCATCCCCAACGTCCATTTCGAGAAACTGAAAGATTGAGGCAGAGCACGATTTGATGGTTTGGGGCATGAATAGACGTTTTAAGGGTATATGAATAGACACTTTAGGGCAGAATAGCGCGCAATAATTGCCATTTCTCTTGCGTATTTCTGTTTTTATCGCTACCTTTGCGCCCAAATCCAAGTTTTTGGTATTGAACATCATAGAGAGACATCAGCGTCCGCAGCATTTCCACAACGAGAGCAAAGGGATGTGCGCAGCACAGGGAAAGACAACTTTTCCTGCAAATTTTTCGTCGAATAGTTTGGTAGTTCCAAATAATTTGCTACTCTCTCTCTCTCTCTCTCTCTCTCTCAAGCCACTGGCGTAACCTCTCTCTAAAACATACACGCGTACGCGCGCGAGGTGAACCTCGTGCAACCCAATAGGCAAAGGACTCCCCGGAGTTTCCTTTGCCCCACTTTTCATGTCCTTTTCGCAGCTGAGCGAAAAGGGAAATAAGCAGCCTTTAAGGCCTTAAAAAGAAGTAAATCCCTAATTTAAAATCAAGATTATAAACATGGACAGACAAAAGACAATGAAGTGCGCTTATCTCGCGCCATTCACCGAAGTGATTCCAGTGAACGTAGAATATTCCTTGCTGGTCAGCTCCCCCGTTTCGGGCGGGCACAACGATGCCGGCGACGGCGAGGAACTGAATGCCAAGCGGAACAGATTCTTCGATCACGAGGACGAGGTCGGGACAAACGGCTGGAGGGCTTGGAGCTAAGACTAAAAGGAATAAAAGTACGGAACAATCAGAAAAAGAAAACATGAAAATGAATACCAAGCATTTGTCCAAGGCGGCATCACTGCTCATCGCCGCCACGCTCGCCGGTTGTGCCGGAGACGAAAAGGCACCGGCCGGACAGCAAGGCCAGCAGCCGGACACGAAAGGAATGACAGAGTTTGCCATGGTTGAACAGGATGTGAATGCCGTCGCCACACGAACCTCGGGCGAGTACACCGGGGCGGCGGTGAAATTCTACTGGACGTCGAACGACCAACTGTGGATCAACAACACCGCCTCCGCTTCGCCCCTGAAAGCAAGCAACCACTCCACCATCCCCACCCCGAACGGCAAGGAGGCCACCGCCAAGTTCTGGTTTGAAGACCGCTACACCGCCCCGGACTATCCCGTGCGCTATACGGGAAACAGCAACACTGCGGGTGACAAGGTGATCATCAAGTCGGCACAGGCGCAGCAAGCGCCCAACGACGGCGCGCATATCGGCACCGACGGCGACTGCGGCACGGCAACGGCACACCGCCAGGGCGACGGCTCATACCTCTTCACGCTCGACCACAAGGCATCCTACCTCACGTTCATGCCCTGCTACAGCAGCAATCTCGACCCAGACTATCCGGGATTCGCATCAAGCGTAAAACTCACCCAAATCAAGGTCAGCGCCGACCAGCCTCTCGCCGGCACCTACAGTTTCGACGACACGGGCCTCAAGCTGTCCACCGCCACTGCCACCTCTAAAAGTATCACCATCACGCTCGCGGGCGGCGGCACCAACGGCTTCGAGATTCCCGTTGCCACAGAATACGGCAAGAACGCTGCCATCATGGTTGTCGCTCCCGGCTCGTACACCAACTTCACCGTGGAATACACCCTACACGACCAGGTGACGAACATAACCGGTACGGTGAAGAAGAACTATGGCAGCGTTGACTGTCACGTGGGAAGGAACAAGAAGATTGCCCCCGACCTTGATGTGCCCAATTACAGCGACACGAAGTGGGCGATGTGGGATGCGCACCACACCTACTGGCAGGGACACGAGAGCACACAGCCCAGAGTCAACGGTGAAACTGGCACCGGCTTTGCGACAGCGTGGGGCGACCCTCGCTGGTACAGCAACTCACCGGCCCAAGCAGTCAACCTCTGCGCCCAGTGCCCCAATATCAACGAAATGATGTGGTATATATCCAATGGAGACGCTCACTGGGATGCCACGAAGATATGGTGCGTATGGGGACACCTTTATCAGAATGGCATGTGGCTCCTCAAGAGAGCCAACATCCCCATTTTCAACTCGGAAAAATGGTGGGATGAAAAAGACTGGCGTGTCATAAATCATCCGAACTTTTATCTCGACATGTCAGATCGTATCAAAACGACGGCCATCGCCGATGCCGATCGGGACAAGTACTTCTATCTCCCCGCCTTCGACAATATGGATGAAGGTAACTGGTGGCCCGTGGGAAAATATGGAACCTACTGGGCATCCACACCCACAAACGGAACTGACAAATATGCTTACGCCTTGCTTTTTGCCAAGGATACGCTGGTCGTGCGTCCAAGAAGGCGATGGGAAGGCGATGTGTTCATAGCATTTGAATAACATACCCCCTACTTTTGGACGTGCTTTGTCATGATAGCGGCAGGTGTCGTTTGATGTCTGCCGCTGTAGGCAAATCCAATTGGTGGTGCAAAATCAAAATGGAGAAAACAGACTTTCGCTCTTGGGCGAAACGCTAAACTGGCGGAAAAACGGCCGTCGTCCCGGGGCGAAACGCTAAATCGACGAAAAAACGGCCGTCGTCCCGGGACGAAACGCTAAACCGACGAAAAAACGGCCGTCGTCCCGGGGCGAAACGCTAAACCGACGAAAAAATGGCCGTCGTCCCGGGGCGAAACGCTAAACCGACGAAAAAACGGCCATCGTCCCAAGGCGAAACGCTAAACCGACGAAAAAACGGCCGTCGTCCCAGGGCGAAACATCCATGGCAATGAAAACAACACATATTCGTGGCAACCTCCCCTACGCCAATACCTGAATGTATCCAATCTTTATTAACCCTCTAAAACGAAAAACATGGAATTGAAAGAAATGAAACGTTCGCGCCTCCACAACATGGAGCACTATCAGTTTGCCGACCGCGTGCTCACGCTCTGCAAGGAGGCGAAGACGGAGAAGCTCACCGCCGTGCTCGGGCCCCTCGAGACTGCCGTGGCCGAGGAGGACAAGGCCCTGAACCAGCCGCGAACGGAGCCCAACACGCAGAAGATGCGCGAGGCCGACGAGCGGCGCGACAGGTCGTACCAAGCCCTGCGGCTGGCCGTGGCCCTACACCTGCACAGCACGGACGCGGCCGTGCTGGCCGCCGCCGAGGCCGTGAACCGCGTGATGGAGGCCTACCCCAACGTCACGGCATCGAACTACGACAAGGAGACGGGGCTCATCCGCAACCTCGTGGCCGACCTGGGCACGGACGACGTGGCACAGCACGTGACGAAGATCGACGCCGACCTGTACGTGAACCGGCTGGAGATGGACAACACGGTGTTCGACAAGCTCTTCCACGCGCAGCTCAAGACGGGCGTGACGGCCGGCGCGTTCGACGTGAAGCAGCTGCGGGCCGCGACGGACCGTGCGCTGTCGGCCGTGCTGCGCCGCGTTGAGGCGCTGGACGAGCTGGAGCCCTCGGCACCCATCGCCTCGCTCATCACGCAGTACAACAACCTGGTGGACAACCGCCGCACGCTCTTGGCCCACCGCGCGGGCACGTCGCAGACGGCGCGCGACCGCCGGCGTGCCGAACACGAGGCGCATCTGCGGCCGGGTTTCGCCGCGCTGGAGCAGCAGCTGGGGCTCGCGGCCGGCAGCCTGTCGTTCACGGGCAAGACGGAGGGGACGGGTGCGAAGCGACATTACGAGCTTGCCGTGGCGGGCCAGACCACGCCCGATGGCCAGCCCAGGACCATCTGGGTGGGGCAGAACAAGAACGGCTCCCTCTTTGTGTACGAGAAAGTGGAGGCATGAACCGCGGCGCATTCGCAGGGCCACATGCTCTGTGTGGCCGACCGTCCAAACCACGGTGCATGAGGATTTAAAAGACAACGACACATCGCATGGATTCAAAAGACAACGACCATAAACAACGCTGCGCCACGGTATTGCCGTTGTTATCTGTTGTTCCCCGTTGTCTTCGCCAACCCCATTAATGACGGTTGTATGAACGGGCACATACGCGTATGGGCATCGTCCATCCCCTTGTAACTATAATACGCTTAATATTGTGTTTTTTATATATCTCTTTTTGCGCGGGCTGTGTCGTGAGACACGGCCCGCGATTCTTTTAGACAGAACAACAGAATGGACATCTGGCTGCGCGTTGGGGTTTTAGACAGAACAACATATTTGAACATATAGCTGCGCGATGAATGCGCATGCGAGGTTTTGCTGTAGGGGCCGGCCTCCGTGACACCCCGCACGCCAAAACCACACTAAACTCCTGTGCCATTCCACCGCGCAGCATCTGTGAAATCTGTGCAATCTGTGAGAAAATACCACGCATGGAATCGGTGTGTCCTTTTTCATCGCGCAGCTATATGTTCAAATATGTTGTTCTGTCTAAAACCTCACTGCGCAGCCATATATCCTTATTTGTTGTTCTGTCTAAAAAATAATTGAAAGAATGAGGCCGTGCGGCATTTTTCTTATGAAATGTTTGCCGGTCTCGAGGAAAAGTGATACTTTTGCACCCAGAACTCGAAAAGGTTAAGAAAATGAAGTCTTACGCATCTTATCTCTACTTCTACTTTTACTTTGCAAGCAATTGTGAAGCGGGAAGTTGCGTGTAATTTCAACTTAAGACCAAGAGATTAAACCAAGAGGTTTACGCTGAGTCCCGCTTCATGTCCATGAGGCGGGACTCGGTGTTTACGGCCCTTGACCCAAGAAACAGGACACAAAAGATGAAAAGAGTAGCCATACAAGGCATTCCCGGGTCGTTTCACGACATCGCGGTCCGACAGTATTTCGAGGGCGAGCAGATACAGTTGATCTGCTGCTCCACGTTCGAGGACGTGTTTGAAAACATCAAGCGCGACCCTACGGTCATTGGCATGCTGGCCATCGAGAACACCATCGCCGGCTCGCTGCTCCATAACTACGACCTGCTGCGGGCCAGCAACACCACCATCGTTGGAGAGCACAAACTGCACATCTGCCATAGCATTTGCTGTCTGCCCGACGATGATTGGAGCACCCTCACCGAGGTGCACTCGCACCCCGTTGCCCTGATGCAGTGCCGTGGATTTCTGGCTAATCATCCCGACCTGAAGGCCGTGGAGGGGGAAGACACTGCCGGCAGTGCAGCCTACATTCAGCGGCATCGGTGTCGCGGCTGGGCCGCCATCTGTCATGCGGATGCCGCCGAAATGTACGGGTTGAAAGTGCTGGAGAACCACATCGAGGACAACAAACACAATTTTACGCGGTTCCTCGTGGTGAGCGATCCGCGCAAGGCCGACTTCCTGCGTCCGCTCAATGCCTCGCGCAAGGCCAGCCTGGTGTTCTCGTTGCCCCATTCGGAGGGCTCGCTCTCCAAGGTGCTCACCATTCTGAGCTTCTACGACATCAACCTCACCAAGATACAGTCGCTGCCCGTCATCGGGCACGAGTGGGAGTATTTGTTCTATGTGGACGTGACGTTCGACGACCTGACCCGCTACCGGCAGTCCATCGACGCCATCACCCCCCTGACCAAGGACATCAGAATCATAGGCGAATACATCGAGGCCCAAGTATAAATCCCAAGCAGAACACGCACCATGATACAACCAGCAGAAAGAGTAAACGCAATACAGGAATACTACTTCAGTCGCAAACTCAAGGAGGTGGCCCGGCTCAATGCCGAGGGCCTGGACATCATTTCGCTGGCCATTGGGTCGCCCGACATGCCTCCCTCGCCGCAGACGGTGGACAAGTTGTGCGCCGTGGCCCACGACCCGAAGGCCCACGGCTACCAGCCCACCGCGGGGCTGCCCGAGCTGCGCCGGGCCATGGCCGGATTCTATCGGCGTGTGTACGGAGTGGAGGTGGACTGGGCCACGGAGCTGCAGCCCATCATCGGCTCGAAAGAGGGCATCATGTATGCCACGCTGGCTTTCTGCAATCCCGGAGACGAGGTGCTCATTCCAGACCCCGGCTATCCCACTTACACGGCCATCAACAAGATATTCGGTACCCGAATCGTGAACTACGACCTGCGCGAGGACAACGGCTGGCAGCCCGACTTCGACCGGCTGGAACAGATGGATTTGAGCCGCGTCAAGGTGATGTGGACCAACTACCCCAACATGCCCACCGGGGGCAATGCCCGCCGCGAGACGCTGGAGCGGCTGGTGCAGTTTGCCCGCGACCACGACATCGTGGTGGTGAACGACAATCCCTACTCGCTCATCCTGAACCGTCGCCCGCAGAGCATCATGCAGGTGCCCGGGGCCAAGGACTGCTGCATCGAGTTCAACTCGATGTCGAAGAGCCACAACATGCCCGGCTGGCGCGTGGCCATGATGGTAAGTAATGCGAAGTATATCTCGTGGATGTTCAAGATACAGAGCAACATCGAGAACGGAATGTTTCGGGGCATTCAGCTGGCCGCCGCCGAGGCTCTCAATGCCAACGATGAGGCGTGGCATCTGGCCAACAATATTGAGAACTATGCCCGCCGGCGTGCCATCGCCGAGCAAATCATGACGGCCCTGGGCTGCACTTTCGACCCCACGCAGGTGGGCATGTTTCTCTGGGGGCGCATCCCCGACGCTTGCCGTGATGTGGAAGAACTCACCGAGCGCGTGCTTCACGAGGCCCGCGTCTTCATCACGCCGGGATTCATTTTCGGGCGGAACGGAGCGCGCTACATCCGCATCTCGCTCTGTGCCAAAGACGAGAAGGTGCAGGAGGCCTTGGCCCGCATTCAGCGTCTCGCACCATGGCCCAAGCGACCCGACACCCCCAATAACAGTATATAAAGTATAAAAACGACAGTCCCGGCCCCTCTGCGGGAGAGACTTTATCAAATCAAGATGATATGGAACTCGAACTGGAACCATTGAATTTGCCAAGTGACAACGAACGCCCCATCGTCATTGCAGGTCCCTGCAGTGCCGAGACCGAGGAGCAAGTGATGACCACCGCCCGCCAGCTGAAGGAAAAAGGCTGCCACATGTTCCGTGCCGGCGTGTGGAAGCCCCGCACCAAGCCGGGAGGATTCGAGGGCAACGGCGAGGCCGCCTTGCCTTGGATGAAGCAGGTGAAGGAAGAAACCGGCATGCTCACGGCCACCGAAGTGGCCAAGCCCGAGCACGTGGAGCTCTGCCTGAAGTATGGCATCGACATCCTCTGGGTGGGCGCACGCACGTCGGCCAACCCCTTTGCCATGCAGGACCTGGCCGACTCGCTCAAGGGAGTGGACATTCCCGTCTTTGTGAAAAACCCTGTGAACCCTGACCTGGAGTTGTGGATAGGAGCCTTGGAGCGCATCAACCAGGCGGGCGTCAAGCGGCTGGGAGCCATCCATCGCGGCTTCTCCAGCTTCGACAAGAAGATATACCGCAACCTGCCCATGTGGCAGATTCCCATGGAATTGCACCGCCGCATCCCCGCGTTGCCCCTCATCTGCGACCCCAGCCACATTGGCGGCCGTCGCGAGCTCATAGCCCCGCTCTGCCAGCAGGCCATGGACATGGGCTTCGACGGACTGATTGTCGAGAGCCACTGCACGCCCGATGCCGCCTGGAGCGACGCCCGCCAGCAGGTGACTCCCGACGTGCTCGACTACGTGCTCAGCCTGCTTGTAGTGCGCGACGAGGTGTCGACCACCGAGGGCATACGTCTGCTGCGCGGACAGATTGACGAGTTCGACAACCAGCTGCTCGACCTGCTGGCCAAGCGCATGCGGGTTTGCCGCGAAATCGGTCAGTACAAGAAAGAGCACAACATGACCGTGTTCCAAGCCAACCGCTACAGTGAAATTCTTGAGAAACGCGGGGCACAGGCCAGCCTGCTCGGCATCGAGCCGGAATGTGCGGCCCATATCTTCGAGCTGATTCACGAGGAAAGCGTGCGCCAGCAAATCGAAATCATTAACCGATAACCCCTGCACGCCACATGAAAATACTGATTATGGGAGCCGGAAAAATGGGCTCTTTCTTCATCGACCTGCTGAGTTTCGAGCACGAGGTGGCCGTCTATGAGAAAGATGCCCGGCGGCTCCGCTTCACCTATAACTGCCAACGCTTCACCGAGCTTGGCGAAATCGAGCCTTTCCAGCCCCAGCTGGTCATCAATGCCGTGACGGTGAAGTACACGCTTGCTGCCTTCAAGGAGGTGCTGCCTGTGCTGCCCGCCGACTGCATCCTCTCGGACATCGCATCGGTGAAAACCAATCTTCGGGAGTTCTACGAGCAGTCGGGGCATCCCTATGTGTCCACGCACCCGATGTTCGGACCCACTTTTGCCAATCTGAACCAGCTCTCCGAGGAGAACGCCATCATCATCAAGGAGGGCGACTACATGGGTCGCATCTTTTTCAAAGACCTGTATCAGAAGCTGGGGCTCAACATCTACGAATACACGTTCGAGGAGCACGACAGGATCGTGGCCTACTCGTTGAGCATTCCGTTTGTGTCTACCTTTGTCTTCGCCGCCGTCATGAAGCATCAGGATGCGCCGGGCACCACGTTCAAACGGCACATGCGCATTGCCAAGGGAGTGCTGTCAGAGGACGATTATCTGCTGCAGGAGGTGCTTTTCAATCCCTATACCCATGACCAGGTGTCGCGGATTCGCGATGAGCTGAAGCAGTTGCTCGAGGTTATCGACACCAAGGACGGCGAGGGGATGAAAGCCTATCTTGAGAAGATTCGCCGCAATGTGTCCAGATAAAAAGCCGATATTAATTTTTCCAAAAACTCATCATAGTGTTCTTTTTTCACCTGATTATTCTGTAACTTTGCAGCAAATTAGGTGCGGGCAAACGGCGTGCGTATAGCTTTTGACACGGTTTGCCGATACCAAAGAACGATGAAAACAGCATGTTTGAGAACTTAACAGACCGTCTGGAACGCTCTTTCAAGATTCTGAAAGGAGAGGGAAAGATCACAGAAATCAATGTTGCCGAAACCCTGAAAGACGTGCGCCGGGCCTTGCTCGATGCGGACGTCAACTTCAAAGTGGCCAAGACTTTCACCGACACGGTGAAGCAGAAGGCACTGGGCATGAACGTGCTCACGGCCGTGAAGCCGGGTCAGCTCATGGTGAAGATTGTGCACGACGAGCTGGTGAAGCTGATGGGCGGCGAGGCGGCAGAGCTGAATCTTACGGGCCGGCCGGCCGTTGTCCTGATGTCGGGACTGCAAGGATCGGGTAAGACCACGTTCAGCGGCAAGCTCGCCAACATGCTGAAGAGCAAGCAAAACAAGAAGCCCCTGCTCGTGGCTTGCGACGTTTACCGTCCCGCAGCCATCGAGCAGCTCAAGGTTGTTGCCGCCCAGCTCGACGTGCCGGTCTATTCAGAGGACGGCAACAAACAGGTAAACGAGATTGCGCTTCATGCCATTCAGGAAGCCAAGGCCAAGGGCAACGACGTGGTCATCATCGATACGGCCGGCCGACTGGCCGTGGACGAGGAGATGATGAACGAGATAGCCTCGCTCAAGGAGACCGTGCATCCCGACGAAACCCTGTTCGTGGTCGACTCGATGACCGGCCAGGATGCCGTGAACACGGCCAAGGAGTTCAACGACCGCCTCGACTTCGACGGTGTCATCCTGACCAAACTCGACGGCGATACCCGTGGCGGTGCGGCCCTTTCCATCCGCACGGTGGTGACGAAACCCATCAAGTTCATCGGCACCGGCGAGAAGATGGATGCCATCGACGTGTTCCACCCCGACCGTATGGCTGACCGTATTCTCGGCATGGGCGACGTGGTGTCGCTCGTGGAGCGTGCGCAGGAGCAGTTCGACGAGGAAGAAGCCAAGCGCTTGCAGAAGAAAATCCAGAAGAACAAGTTCGATTTCAACGACTTCCTGGGCCAGATAGAGCAAATCAAGAAGATGGGAAATCTGAAGGATTTGGCCTCGATGATTCCCGGTGTGGGCAAGGCTATCAAGGATGTCGACATAGACGACAACGCTTTCAAAGGCATCGAAGCCATCATCCGCAGCATGACGCCGAAAGAGCGAGTCAACCCCGAGATACTGAATCAGAGCCGCCGTCTGCGCATTGCCAAGGGATCGGGCACGAGCATTCAGGAGGTGAACCGGCTCATCAAGCAGTTCGACCAGACCCGTAAGATGATGAAGATGGTCACTGGCAACCAGATGAAGTCGATGATGGCACGCATGAAAGATATGAAAGGCATGCCCGGAATGCCCGGGAGCATGCCCGGCATGTAACCGCGGACAACGCCCGCCAACCCACACAAACCATGTACACACTGATAGACGGAAAGGCTACGGCAACAGCTATCAAGCAGCAGATTGCCGACGAAGTGAAGCAGCTGACGGCCCGTGGCGGCAAGCAGCCCCATCTGGCTGCCGTGCTGGTGGGCCACGACGGCGGCTCGGAAACCTATGTGAAGAACAAGGTCATTGCCTGCGAGCAATGCGGCTTCAAGTCTACGCTGATACGTTTCGAGGCCGACGTCACCGAGGAGGAGCTCCTCGCCTGTGTGGATCGGCTCAACCGTGATGCCGATGTGGACGGATTCATTGTGCAGTTGCCACTGCCCGCGCACATCGACGAGCAGAAGATTATCATGGCCGTCGACTACCGCAAGGACGTGGACGGGTTCCACCCCATCAACGTGGGCCGCATGGCCATTGGCCTTCCTTGTTTCATTTCGGCCACGCCGTTGGGCATCCTCACCCTGTTGCAGCACTACCGAATACCCACTTCGGGCAAGAAGTGCGTGGTGCTGGGGCGCAGCAATATTGTGGGCAAACCCATGGCCCAGCTCATGATGCAGAAGCAGTATGGCGATGCCACGGTCACCGTGTGCCACTCTCATTCGGCCCACCTCAAGGAGGAATGCCGCGAGGCCGACATCATCATTGCTGCCATCGGACGCCCTGATTTCGTCACCGCCGACATGGTGAAAGAGGGTGCCGTGGTCATCGACGTGGGCACCACACGCGTGCCGGACGCCACCCGCAAGAGCGGATTCCGCCTCAATGGCGACGTGAAGTTTGGCGAGGTGGCCCCCAAGTGCGCTTTCATCACGCCCGTGCCGGGCGGCGTGGGCCCCATGACCATCTGCTCGCTGATGAAGAACACGCTCGCCGCGGGCAAGCACGAATACTACAAGTAAGCACCACAACCCACCTCCCGGCGGCCTGAATGCCGCGCGGGGCGGGGCAAAAGATATTTCGTAATAACTTGATTTTTTATAACTCTCTAATTTTGGGAGGCAGGTCGCAGTGATTGCAACCTGCCTTTTTTTATCCCCGTTGTGGACTTTTGCCGTAGGAAAGTTCTGCCTTTACGCTGTTTTTGCGTATATTTGCAAGCACAAACCGACTTGAACCAACATCATGAAGAAATCTTTATTGCTGCTGGCCGCCGCGGCTTTGGCGGCGCAGACGCGCGCCCAGCAGCCCGTTCCGGCTTATCAAATCATAGGCAGGGACACCACTTGTCAAATCTTTGTCTACTCGCCCGGAGAGAAAGACGGCCTGCATCTGGCCTATCTCACCGACAACGACCACTGGCAGGACGTGGGCCAGCTCTGCGCTTCCGACTATGCGGAGTGGGGCTCCGAGAAGCGCATGCACCATCCCTACGTGGTGCATGCCAGTGACGGCACATGGCGGTTGCTCTTTGGGGTGAACGACTATTCGCCCTGCTTCGCAGCCGCCTACAGCGAGGACTTGGTGACATGGCGGCCGCAGGACTATCCGCGCGTGGCCGAGAAAGGGGTGGCGGAGCCCGTGATGTTCCAGATGGACGACGGCACTTTCGACATCTATTTCAAGGCCAAGGACGGCACCCGCCACTACGTACAGGCCAGCGAAGACTTCCGCAAGTTCACGGAACAGCCCGGCCCGAGCACCATTGAGGACATGGCTTGGATGCGCGACACGGCCACCGTGGGCGGCCGTGTGCAGCAGGGCAACCAGTTCGACGTGCCCAAACTGCACCTCGACTACATACGCCAGTATTTTGCGGCCATCGACCGTGACAACGAGTTGAGCCGCGAAACCATGCGCGACGACGCCCGCCGTTTTGCCCGCATCGGCAACAACGTGGAGGCCACGCTCACCGTGAAGCCCGCCCAGACTAAGCGCATCAGCGACAAGCTGCTGGGTGTTTTCTTCGAGGACATCAGCTATGCGGCCGACGGCGGCCTCTATGCCGAACTGGTGCAGAACCGCGATTTCGAATATTCCCCGGCCGACCGCCGCGGGTGGACGGCCACCACGGCGTGGCAGTCGAACCGCGAGATACGGATTGCCACCGACGTGCCGCTGAGCACTGCCAATCCCCACTATGCCGTGCTGGCCGCCCGCGACACCTTATATAATATAGGGTGGGACAGCATCACCGCCGCACCGCAGTCGGCGTTCGACTTCTCGGTCTACGTGCGCAACGAGTCGGGCCTCCGCAACCAGCTGCTCGTGGCCCTCGTTGCAGCCGACGGCACCGCTGTGGCCAAGGGCAAGCTCAAGATAGAGGGGCAGGGATGGAACCGCTACACACTGCCCCTTGTGGTCGATAGGAAAGCCTTGAAGGGGCGCGTACGCCTGGCCCTCACCCCGCTGAAAGAGGGGCAGCTGGCCGTCGACATGGTGAGCCTGTTCCCCCGCGAAACCTTTCGCGGCCACGGTCTGCGCAAGGATCTGGCCGAGGCCATTGCCGCCTTGCACCCCAAGTTTGTGCGTTTTCCCGGCGGTTGCATGAGCCACGGCCAGGGCATTGACAACATTTATCACTGGAATCAGACCGTGGGTCCGTGGCAAGACCGCACGCCGGCCCCCAACATTTGGAACTATCACCAGACGCGCGGCCTGGGCTTCTACGAGTATTTCCAGTTCTGCGAAGACATCGGGGCCGAGCCGCTGCCCGTGCTGGCCGCCGGCGTGCCCTGCCAGAACTCGCGCTGCAATGCCGACGGCTACGGCGGCCAGCAGGGCGGCATCCCCATGGACCAGATGCCAGCCTACTGCCAGGAGCTGCTCAACCTCATCGAGTGGGCCAACGGCGACCCCGCCACCTCCAGCTGGGCGCGGTTGCGTGCCGAGGCCGGCCATCCCGCCCCGTTCAACCTGAAGTATATCGGTATAGGCAACGAAGACATCATTTCCACGGCCTTCGAGGAGCGCTGCGAGATGATATGCAGGGCCATCAAGGAGCGTTACCCCCACATCAAGGTGTGCGGCACGGTGGGCCCGTTCCACGATCCCTCGCCCGACTATGTGGAGGGATGGAAGTTTGCCAAGGCCCATCCCCAGCTGTTCGACATGGTAGACGAGCATTATTATGAGTCGACGGGCTGGTTCATGCACCACCAGGACTACTACGACCACTACGACCGAACGGGTCCCCAGGTGTATCTGGGCGAGTGGGCGTCGAGGAGTACCACTCACGAGAGCGCCCTCGTGGAGGCCATGCACCTGTGCGCCCTCGAGCGCAACGGCGACGTTGTGGCCATGTCGAGCTATGCGCCACTGCTGTGCAAGGAGGGCCACGCCAACTGGAACCCCGACATGATCTACTTCAACAACGACACCATCACTGCCCTCACGCCCAGCTATGAGACGCAGCGGCTTTGGGGCACCTACTGCGGCGATGAGTATGTGGCCTCCGAACTGGCCATCGCTCCCGAGCTGCGCTATCGCTTGGCGGCCAGCGTAGTACGCAACACTGCCACGGGCAAGACTTATCTGAAACTTGTCAACGCTCTGCCGTCGCAGCTCACGCTCACCGTCGACGGCCTGTCGATACCTGCCGGAGCCCCTGTCGAGGGCTTCCACGGACAGGTGACCGACCGCCGTGTGCGCGTGGAACGGACTGCCGCCGAGGGGCCCCGCCTCGTGCTTCCCCCGTATGCCGTGCGCGTGATCGAGCTCTGATGCTGTACGCATTCCGAGGCCGCAATCCGGCGATTAAGCCGGATTGCGGCCTCGGAATGCCCAAAATGGGCGTTTTGGTTAAAAAGATTGAAAAAGCGTCATGACTTATATCAATAAATGTGTAAATTGTTGCGTTAATGCGAAAAACATTTGGAGGTATCAAGCTTTTTTTATTATTTTGCATCCCGAAAAGTTGACAAGATAACAAATCAACAGTTAAATATTAAAACAAGAGAGTATGAAAAAGTTATTTACTTTGCTGGCAGCTGCATCGATGGCTGCTTCCTTGTCTGCTCAGACGGTAACCGAGAGCAAGACATTCGACAATGTTTACGTAGGCATCAACGGTGGTGTAGCTACCAAGACCACGGGCCACGCTTGGCTGAAGGACCTCAATCCCAACGCCGGCATCCGTGTGGGCCGCTACTTCACGCCGGTTTTCGGCTTGGCTGTTGAGAGCAACGCTTATTTCTCCAACAAGCCTTGGACTTCTGTCGGCACCACCGTGCGTGCCATCAACACCAGCTTGCTGGGTACCGTGAACCTGAGCAATTGGTTCGGCGGCTACAAGGGCGAGCCCCGTGCATTCGAGGTGAGCGCCGTGTATGGCTTGGGTTGGGGTCACGTGTTCGGTAACAGCAACAAGTATATCGGCAGCGACTTCAAGCAGAACGACCAGCTGAAGAACGCCCTCGCCGGCAAGCAGAACATCGTGAAGACCAACAGCCTGACCTCCAAGGCCGGTCTGGACTTCGCTTTCAACCTCGGCGAGAAGAAGGCTTGGCAGGTATATGTGGAGCCCGCTGTGATTTGGGGCCTCAACGGTCTCGGCTACGAGGGCGCACAGTACAACATCAACAAGTCGTTCGTTCAGCTGAACGCCGGTGTTGTCTACAAGTTCAAGAACTCCAACGGAACGCACAACTTCACCATCGCCCAGCTCCGCGACCAGAGCGAGATCGATGCGCTGAACTCCACCATCAACGACCTGCGCAACGAGTTGGCCAAGAAGCCGAAAGAGGTCGTGAAGACCGTGGTGAAAGAAGCACCGGCTCCTCAGCAGGTGAAGGTTGAGAATCTCGTGTTCGTTACTTTTGCTCAGGGCAAGTCTGTACTCACCAAAGAGGCCAAGAAAGCCCTCGATGTTGTTGCCGCCGGCAAGCACGTTCAGATCGTAGGTACCGCTTCTCCCGAGGGTTCCAAGGAGGTTAACGACCGTCTGTCCCAGGCTCGTGCCGACGTGGTGGCCAACTACCTCAAGACCAAGGGCGTGAATGTGGACGAGGCTACAGGCAAGGGTGTGCAGGGCACTACCTCCAACCGTCTGGCCGTAGTTTACGTGAAGTAACCCTCACAACGACAATATTTCGAGTCCCGCTGCCCGTCAGGTGCAGCGGGATTTTTTGTAGCCGCCCGCCGCGCGCTTCTTCCCGGAGCCGCGACTGGTGGCTTTCGGCGGTGTGATGACAGTGCAAACGCGTCGTGATTACGGCGTAACGGCGGTGCGATTACGGCGTAACGGCGATGCGTTGACGGCGCAATGGCGGAGCGATTCTTGGGGCGTCGCACTTCAAATTTCAGATTGTCGCCATTTCGCGGCTTTGTCTTACAGGTTTGTTCAATATCTCATTTTTCGGCCGATAATCCGTTGCGGTTATAAATAAAATCCGTACCTTTGCATGAAAATTGTAATTTGTGGTATATGAAGCATCCGTTGAGAAGTTCCGTCTGCACCGAGGGGAGGCGCATGGCAGGCGCCCGCGCCCTGTGGGTGGCCACGGGCATGAAGCACGAACATTTTGGAAAGCCCATCATTGCCGTGGTCAATTCGTTCACCCAGTTTGTGCCGGGACACACGCATTTGCACGAGATAGGGCAGATTGTGAAGCAGGAAATCGAGAAGATGGGCTGCTATGCGGCCGAATTCAACACGATAGCCATTGACGACGGCATAGCCATGGGGCACGACGGCATGCTTTATTCGCTGCCCTCGCGCGACATCATCGCCGACTCCGTAGAGTACATGGTCAATGCCCACAAGGCCGACGCCATGGTCTGTATTTCCAATTGTGACAAGGTGACGCCGGGTATGCTCATGGCCGCCATGCGGCTCAACATCCCGACAGTGTTCTGTTCGGGCGGCCCCATGGAGGCCGGCCGCTGGCGCGGCGAGAATGCCGACCTCATCACGGCCATGGTTAAAGGTGCCGACCCCGAGGTGAGCGACGAGGAGCTGCAGCAGATCGAGGCCTGTGCCTGTCCCGGTTGCGGCAGCTGCTCGGGCATGTTCACGGCCAACTCGATGAACTCGCTCACCGAGGCCATTGGCCTCTCGCTGCCCGGCAACGGCACCATTCTGGCCACGCATGCCAACCGCATCGAGCTGTTCCGTCAGGCGGCGCGGCAGGTCGTGAAAAACGCATTGGCCTATTATGAAGACGGCGACGACAGCGTGCTGCCCCGCAACATTGCCACGCGTCAGGCCTTTCTCAACGCCATGACACTCGATATTGCCATGGGTGGCAGCACCAACACCGTGCTCCATCTGCTGGCCGTGGCCCAGGAGGGTGGGGTGGACTTCCAGATGAGCGACATCGACCGGCTGAGCCGCAAGGTGCCCTGCCTGTGCAAGCTGTCGCCCAACACGCAGCAGTATTCTGTGCAGGAGTGCAACCGTGCAGGCGGCATTCTGGGCATCCTGAACGAGCTGAACAAGGGCGGACTCATCGACGACAGCGTGCGTCGGGTGGACGGCATGACCGTGGGCGAGGCCATGGAGAGGTACGACATTACGGGTCCCGACGTCTCGCCCGAGGCCTCCCGCATCTACCACAGCGCGCCGGGCCGCCGCTTCTCCACCCGGATGGGGAGCCAGAACGAGCAGTGGCCCACGCTCGACACCGACCGCGAGCACGGCTGCATCCGCAGTTTGGAGCATGCTTACACCAAGGACGGCGGCTTGGCCGTGCTCTTTGGCAATATCGCCCAGGACGGCTGCGTGGTCAAGACAGCCGGTGTGGACGAGGCCTTGTGGCACTTCTCGGGGCCCGCCGTGGTGTTCGACTCGCAGGACGATGCCTGTGAGGGCATCCTCGGCGGCCGTGTCAAGAGCGGCGACTGCGTGGTCATCACCCACGAAGGGCCCAAGGGAGGCCCCGGCATGCAGGAGATGCTCTATCCCACTTCCTATATCAAGAGTCGCCACTTGGGCAAGGCATGCGCCCTGATTACCGACGGCCGCTTCTCGGGCGGCACCAGCGGACTGAGCATCGGACACGTCTCGCCCGAGGCCGCCTCGGGGGGCAACATCGGCAAAATCAAGGATGGCGACATCATTGAAATAGACATTCCGGGCCGCAGCATCAACGTGAAGCTCTCCGAAGAGGAGCTTGCCGCGCGGCCCCAGCAGCCGCTGAAGCGCCGGCGTGTGGTGAGCAAGGCCCTGCGCGCCTATGCCCAGAGCGTGAGTTCGGCCGACAAAGGCGGCGTGAGAATCATAGAATAAGGATAACAGAACAGAACTTTTAGCATCATGAACCCTACAAACAAGCAGCACAATACCACCCCATTCACTCCCGTCAGGCAGCGCGGCCCCGAGGCCCCTTGGGCGGGAATCCGCATCGGCGAAGAATGCACGGGGGCAGAGATACTCATGCGCGCACTCTATCAGGAGAGTGTACGCACCATCTTTGGCTATCCCGGCGGCGCCATCATACCAGTGTTCGACGCCTTGTACACCTATACCCACAAGCAGGATCCCTGGTTCCACCACGTGCTTGTGCGCCACGAACAGGCGGCAGCACACGCCGCCGAGGGCTATGCCCGCGTGAGCGGCGAGGTGGGTGTGGCCCTGGTCACCTCGGGTCCGGGCGCCACCAACACCATCACGGGCGTGGCCGATGCCATGATGGACTCCATTCCCATCGTGGTGATTGCCGGCCAAGTGGGCATCAGTTCACTGGGCACCGATGCCTTTCAAGAGGTGGATCTCGTGGGCATGGCCCAGCCCATCACGAAGTGGAGCTACCAGATACGTCGGCCCGAAGACGTGGCATGGGCCGTGAACCGGGCGTTCTACATTGCCCGAAGCGGCCGTCCCGGCCCTGTGGTGCTCGACTTTCCGCGCAACGCGCAGACGGGCAAGGCCAAGTGGATGCCCGGCAAGGCCGACGCGGTGCGCTCGTATTGCCCCTGCCCCAAGATAGACACGGGGGCTGTCGAAGCCGCCGCCGCACTCATCAACCAGGCCAAGAAACCGATGGCTCTGGTGGGTCATGGCGTGGAGATTGCCGATGCTCAGCAGGAGCTCACGGCCCTGCTGGAGAAAGCCGACATCCCTGCAGGCTGCACGTTGCTGGGCCTCTCGGTGCTGCCCTCGGGCCATCCGCTCAACGTGGGCATGCTTGGCATGCACGGCAACTACGCGCCCAATGTGAAGCAGCAGGAGGCCGACGTGATTATTGCCGTGGGCATGCGCTTCTCCGATCGCGTCATTGGCCGGCTCGACCGCTATGCTAAGCAGGCCAAGATTATCCATCTCGACGTGGATGCTGCCGAGATAGACAAGAACGTGAAGACCGACGTGGCCGTGGTGGGCGACTGCAAAGAGAGCCTCGCGGCTATCTCCGCGCTTGTGGACAAGGCCGACCACAGCGCATGGCGAGCCTCGTTCGGCCCCCTCTATGAGGAGGAGAAGCGCGAGGTTATCGCCCCCTCCATCCATCCGTCTGAGGGGCCGTTGCTCATGGGCGAGGTGGTGAACGCCGTGGCCGAAGCCACCCATGGCCAGGCCATTCTGGCCAACGACGTGGGCCTGAACCAGATGTTCTCCAGCCGGTATTTCAAGTTTGGCGTGAAGCGTAGCATCGTCACCAGCGGCGGTCTGGGCACCATGGGCTTCGGTCTGCCAGCTGCCGTGGGTGCCGTCTTCGGTGCACCCGACCGCACGGTGTGCCTCTTCACGGGCGACGGCGGCTTCCAAATGTCCATCCAGGAGCTGGGAACCATCATGGAGGAGCAAGTTCCGGTGAAGATGATCGTGCTCAACAACAACTATTTGGGCAACGTGCGGCAGTGGCAAGACCTGATGTACGACAAGCGTCGTTCGTTTACTCACATGCTCAATCCCTGCTACGAGGACATTGCCCGAGGCTATGGCATCGCCTACGATTTGGTGACCGACCGCAAGGATCTGGAAGCCAAGGTGGCCCGTATGCTGGCCACCGACGGGCCCTACCTGCTGGAGTGCGCCGTCAAGGAGGAGGAGAACGTCACCCCGATGGTGACTCCCGGCAGTGCCGTGGACGAAATGATGTTGCATTTGGACATATAAGAATTATGGAAAAGAAGTTTTATACCTTGCTCGTTTACAGTGAGAACGTGGCCGGTATCCTCAATCAGGTGACGGCCGTTTTCACCCGTCGGCAGGTCAATATAGAGAGTCTCAACGTGTCGGCATCGAGCATTGACGGCATCCACAAGTACACAATCACCTGCTGGAGCTGCGAAAACGAGATAGAAAAAATCACGAAACAACTCGAGAAGAAGATAGACGTCATCAAGGCCGACTACTATACCGACGATGAATTGTTCATTCACGAGGTGGCGCTCTTCAAGATTTCAACGCCCGTACTGCTCGACAATGCCGAGATTTCGCGCACCATCCGCAAGCACGACGCACGCATGATGGAGGTGAACCCCACCTATTCCACGGTGCTGCTGGCCGGTCTCACCGAGGACATCTTCGACCTTTATACGCGGCTCAACAGCTTCAACTGCCTACTGCAATACACGCGTTCGGGGCGCATCGCCGTGACGCGGAGCTTCGAAGAGCCCGTGACCGACTTCCTCAACGGGCAGGACAATCTGTAAATCAGCCACATGCGGTCTTCCGGACGGCATGTGCAGAAAGCACAAGGATATGGAGAAGATGCTGCCCAAGACGGGCAAATACGAGTTTATGGCCGAGCCGTTCCACTGCGATTTCAGCAACCGGCTGTTCATGGGACACCTTGGCAACGCCATGCTCAACGCGGCCGACTTCCACAGTAACGACCGCGGTTACGGTATGAGCTACTTGAATGGTTTGCACAAGACTTGGGTGCTCTCGCGCCTGGCCATAGAGATGGAGGAGATGCCTACGGCCTACGACCGCTTCTCGGTGGAGACTTGGGTGGAGAGTGCCATGAAGTTCTTTACGAGCCGAAACTTTGCCGTGACCGGCCCCGACGGCCGCACACTGGGCTACGGCCGTAGCATTTGGGCCATGATCGACACGGAAACGCGGCAGCCGGTGGACTTGCTGGCCGTGCGCGACGGGCTTATCAATGCCTATGTGGAGCGCGACAAGGCGTGCCCCATCAGCAAGCCCTCGCGCGTGAGGATGGACAAGGAGGCCCCGCTGGTGCACAGCCTCGACACCTATTACAACGACATTGACGTCAACGGCCATGTCAACTCGGTGAAATACATCGAGCATGTGCTCGACTTGTTCGACCTCCCATGGTACCGTTTGCACCGGCTGCAGCGTTTCGAGATAGCCTATGTGGCCGAGAGCCACCAGGGCGATCGACTCCATTTCTACCGGGAGCAGACCGGCGAAGACGAGTATGGGGTGAGAATCACCAAGGGAACGGACGACGAGGTAGAGGTTGTAAGAAGTTTGATAAGGTTTGCAAAAGATTGAAAGAAACCTTTGCGGTTTGCTTTTAAATCGTTACCTTTGTGCGCGAAAACAAGCGTCGGCGTGCACGCGAGGAAAGAAACATGGAAGTTTAACGTTATAAATACATATCATTATGGCAGAGATGAACTTTGGTGGCGTAGTTGAAAATGTAGTCACCAACAAGGAATTTACTTTGGAAAAGGCACGCGAAGTGCTCAAGAATGAGACGATCGCAGTCATCGGCTACGGTATTCAGGGTCCCGGCCAGGCCGGAAACCTCCGCGACAACGGCTTCAATGTCATTGTGGGCCAGCGCGAGGGCAAGACCTACGACAAGGCGGTGGCCGACGGATGGGTGCCCGGAAAGACGCTGGTTTCCATCGAGGAGGCCGTGCAGCGTGGCACCATCATCTGCATGCTGCTCTCCGATGCCGGCCAGATTGCTGTGTGGCCCAAGATCAAACCCTATCTCGTGCCGGGCAAAACGCTCTATTACTCGCATGGCTTTGCCATCAACTGGCAGGATCGCACGGGCGTGGTGCCCCCCGAAAACATCGATGTCATCATGGTGGCTCCCAAGGGATCGGGCACCTCGCTCCGCACGATGTTCCTCGAAGGCCGCGGTCTGAACTGCTCGTATGCCGTTTATCAGGACGCTTCGGGCAAGGCAGAGGAGAAGACCATAGCCTTTGGCATCGGCATCGGCGCTGGCTACATGTTCAAGACTACGTTCCACAAGGAGGCCACATCCGACCTTACCGGCGAGCGCGGATCACTGATGGGGGCCATCGAAGGACTGCTGGAGGCACAGTATGAAGTGCTCCGCTCGCACGGCCACTCCCCCTCTGAGGCTTTCAATGAGACCGTTGAGGAGCTCACCCAAAGCCTTGGCCCGCTGTTCGGCGAAAAGGGAATGGACTGGATGTATGCCAACTGCTCGACCACGGCCCAGCGCGGCGCACTCGACTGGCGGCCCCGTTTCAAGGCGGCCATCAAGCCTGTCATGGAGTGGCTCTACCTGAGCGTGGAGAACGGAACAGAGGCTCAAATCTCCATAGACAAGAACTCTCAGCCCGACTATCGCGAGAAATTGAATGCCGAACTCAAGGAAATGCACGACATGGAAATGTGGCGTGCAGCCGAGACGGTGCGTCAGCTCCGCCCCGAGAACAACTAAGCGGCCATTCAAAACAGAAGACAAGCGGGAGCCCCGAACCTTGGAAGAGGTTCGGGGCTCTTTGTGTTCGTGTCACTGGAAGCCCTTGGACGCTGGACAATAAAGCCGTATTCGCCCCACGATAAAGCCGTGGAGGCACAGCGAAAAACCCGTAAACGCATGATGAAAAACCCGTAAACGCGTGACGAAAAACCCGTGGACGCGTGGCGAATAACCCGTGGACGCACGACGGCAAAATGGCCGCCGGTCGCCGGTGAGGCGGGGCATTATATGAAAATGCAGGCTCCCTCTACGTGGATTTGCTCTTCGGCGGCCAGCTGGTGCAGGGCCTCGTCGAGCCGGGCCTTGGGCAGTGGCAGCCGGGAGAGCTCGGCGAGAGCGTGGCGCCGGCCGTCGGACAGCAGGCCGAGGATGAGCCGCACGGCCTCGCCGGTGCCGGGTTGGGGATTGGAGGACGCGACGACAGCCCGGCAAACATCGCATGCGCCGCAGTCGTGGCTGCCGGTCTCGCCGAAGTAGCGCAGCAGCTGGCGGCTGCGGCAGACGCTGTCGTTGGTGGCGTATTCCATCATGGCGTCGATGCGTTTGGTGAACTGCGTCTTGCGGTCTTCGTACACACTGGGCGGGATAACCACGTCGTCGCGGTCCACGCGGTCGCGCAAGTAGGTGATGAAAGGCGTCTTTCGCTGGGGAATGAAGCTGAGGATGTGCTTGTGGTCAAGGCCCCGCAGCACCTGGTAGGTGCGTTCGCGGCCCAGCCCTGCCTGCTGGGCGATGAGGGCTTCGTCGATGTAACCGTAGTCGGTGAACAGGCTGCCGTAGTTGCGCAGCACGGCCGTGATGACGGCATCTTCGTCGGGCGAGGTCTCCTCCAGCCGGTAGAGCTCGTTGCGCCGCAGCAGGAACATCAGGCGGGCTGCGGCATCCGGGTCGGTCTCGTAGGCGATGAGGCCCGCGCTTTGCAGCAGACGCAGGGCGGCGTCCACCGTGAGCGGGAAGTACTTGTAGGTGTGGCAGAACTTGTCTATCTCGAAAGAGAACGTGTGGCCGCCGCCGCTACCCGTGCCGATGACGTAGTAATAGGCCAGGTGCTCGTACACGTCGCGGATGTAATCCTTGGGCGGAAAGTTGTCGTCGATGCGCTTGCAGAGCTTGCGCCGGTCGCTGTTGTTCCACAGTAGCACGGCATAAGCCGTCTGCCCGTCGCGGCCGGCCCGCCCCGCTTCCTGGAAGTAGGCTTCGATGGAATCGGGACAATCCACGTGGACGACGAGGCGCACGTCGGGCTTGTCGATGCCCATGCCGAAAGCGTTGGTGGCCACGATGACGCGTTTGGCCCCCTGCTGCCACAGCCGTTGCCGCTCGTCCTTGGTGGCGGGCTCCAGTCCGGCATGGTAAAAAGTGGGGGAAAGGCCCTGCTGCTCCAGCAGGGCCGAGATGTCCTTGCATCGTCGGCGGCTTCGCACATAGACGATGGCCGAGCCCTGTACGGCGGTGAGAATGCGGGCGAGCTCTGCCTCCTTATCGGTGGCTTCGCGCACCACGTAGGCCAGATTTCTGCGCTCGAAGCTCATGCGGAACACATTGGGGTGGCGGAACGACAGCCGCTGCTGGATGTCGTCGGCGACCTGCGGTGTGGCCGTGGCCGTGAGCGCGAGCACGGGAGCCTCGGGCTTGAGCCGGCGGATGTCGGCAATTTGGAGGTAGGAGGGGCGGAAGTCGTAGCCCCACTGGCTGATGCAGTGGGCTTCATCCACGGTGATGAAGCTCACGCGGATGCGCTTCAGCTTCTCCAGAAAGATGGTAGAGGAGAGGCGTTCGGGCGAGACATAGAGAAACTTGACGTCGCCGAGGATGCAGTTTTCCAGCGTCTTCACAATCTCGGCACGCGACATGCTCGAGTAGATGGCCGAGGCAACGATGCCCTTGGTCCGCAGGTGCTGCACCTGATCTTTCATCAGAGCAATGAGCGGCGTGACGACAAGGCACACGCCCTCCTGGGCCAACGCGGGCACTTGAAAGGTAATGGACTTGCCGCCGCCCGTGGGCATGAGCCCCAAGGTGTCGTTGCCCGCCCCGATGCTGCGGATTATATCGTGCTGGATGCCACGAAAATTGTCGTAGCCCCAGTACTCCCTGAGGATGCGCTGATACTGGTCGGCCATGGGTTGCAGCCCTTTACAGCTCGTCCTCGGCCGGCCGGATGTCCTCGATTTGCAGCTGCACCTGGTTGCGCTTGAACACGTTTTCCTCGATGGTGTAGGCAATGTCGAACGAGCGTTTCGACTTGATGTAGCGGGCCGAAGCGCTTTGTCCGAAGGCGATGCCGTTGACCACGGCCCCCGATTTGGAGTCGACGAGCTCCAGTTTGATGTGTTCCTGCGCGCGTCCCACCACCTTGCTCGTGCCGTAATCGTAGACTCCCTTGGTGCAGAAAACCGGTTTGGGGTTGCCCGGCCCAAAGGGGGAGAAGCGCTTCAAGTCGTTGTACAGCCGCTTGGAAATGTCTCTAAAGTCGAGCTCCGCATCCAGATCGAGGTAGGCTTCAGTCTGTTCGGGCATGATGTGCTCCTCTACAAAGTGCTGGAATCGACGGCGGAACTCGGGCACATCAGCCCATCGCAGCGTGAGCCCGGCGGCGTAGGTGTGGCCCCCGAAGTTGAGCAACAGGTCGCGGCAACTCTTGATAGCCGCATAAATATCGAAGCCCATGACCGACCGGGCCGAGCCCGTGGCCAGCTCGTTGTCGCGTGTAATCACCACGGTGGGGCGGAAATAGATCTCCGTGAGCCGCGAGGCCACGATGCCGATGACCCCTTTTTTCCAATGTTCGTCGTAGAGCACGATGCTGGAATGGTGCTTCTGGCTTTCGAGTTTGGCCACAATCTGGTTGGCCTCTTCGGTCATTTGCTTATCAATATCCTTGCGTTGCTCGTTGTATTCATTGATGTGACGTGCCTCCTTGAGGGCGGTGGCGAAGTCCTTTTCAACGAGCAGAACCACGCTCTCCTTGCCGTTTTCTATGCGTCCCGAGGCGTTGATGCGTGGGCCAATCTTGAAGATAATGTCGCTCATGGATATTTCGCGGCCGTTGAGTCCGCAGATGTCGATGATGGCTTTCAGGCCTACACTGGGATTCTGGTTGAGCTGTTTGAGGCCGTGGAAAGCCAGAATGCGGTTTTCGTCGACCACGGGTACAATGTCGGCGGCGATGCTGACGGCGCAGAAATCGAGCAAAGGGATGAGCCGCGAAAAGGGAATGCCGTTGTTTTTGGCAAAGGCTTGCATGAACTTGAAGCCCACGCCGCAGCCGCACAGCTGCTTGAAAGGGTAGGTGTCGTCGGGGCGTTTGGGGTTGAGGATGGCCACGGCGGGGGGCATCACATCGTCGGGCACGTGATGGTCGCAGATGATAAAGTCGATACCCAGGCTCTTGGCATAGGCAATTTCCTCGATGGCCTTGATGCCGCAGTCGAGTATAATGATGAGCTTGACGCCCGTTTCGTGGGCAAAGTCCATGCTCTTGCGACTCACTCCGTACCCCTCATCGTAGCGGTCGGGGATGTAATAGTCGATGTTTGAATAGAACTGTTGCAGAAACTTATACACCAGCGCGACGGCCGTGCACCCGTCCACGTCGTAGTCTCCGTAGACCAGAATGCGCTCCTTTCGCCCCATGGCATCATTCAATCGGTCGACGGCCACGTCCATGTCTTTCATCAGAAACGGGTTGATGAGGTCGGCCAGCTGAGGCCGGAAGAACCGCTTGGCGGCGCTTTCTGTGGTGATGCCCCGCTTGATGAGCAGTTGCGCCAGGATGGGATTCATGCTGAGCTTCTCGCCCAACTCCCTGGCTTGCTGGATGTGGTCTGGTGTAGGAGGGTCATATTTCCATTTGAAGTGCATTTGATTTTTCCTTTATTTCTGCCTCAAAGTTACGAATTTTCACCGAGAATGCTAACAGATTCCATGTAAAAGTTGGCCCTGCTCGGCTTAAATGACAGAGGGGACGCGCCAAGCGAATGGCGTGTCCCCTCTGATGGCGGACCCTTGCGGAGCCCGTATGGCGGCGGCGTCAGATGCCGATTTTCTTTCTAATGTCCTTGGGCACGGCGTTCTTGTTGACCATAAAGTCCATGGTATTGGCCACGATGAAGTTCTTGGTCATGTACCAGATGCCCTTGTAGTCGCCGGTCTCGCCCCACGAATTCTTCACCATGTAGTACTCCTTGCCGTTCTGATCCTTGGCAATTCCGTAGATGAGCATGCCGTGGTCGTCGGTGAGTTCCCAGTTGTCGTAGCGTTCCTGCCGCTGCTTCTGCGTGGGCGTTAGCTCGGGCACGTTCACGCCCAGAGAGTCTACAATGTTCCTCTTTTGGGCCGAAGAGAGCTTCAACCACTTGCCCATGTCGCTGCCTTCCATGCCTTCGAGCTTCTTGATGTCGCACATATAGGCCAGGCCTTGACGGGTGAAGCCGTCCTCGCTCACGTCGCCGCCCCAAGCCACGGTATAGCCGTTCATGATGGCATTGTCGATGATTTTGGCCAGCTCATCGATGGGCACGTTCCACGAGAGCGGGTTGCGCCAGTTGTCTTGCACCTCTACGGCAAACGATGTCCAGAAAGGATGGTGGGTGTAGGAGGTGAAGGTGGTGTAGTTGTTCCAGTCCAGACCCAGGCTGGCTGCGAAGCTCTGCGGCGTGTAACTCTTGCCCTGGTAGGTGAAGTTTTCGGGGCATCGGCCCAGATAGGCGTCGAGAATGCCCTGCAATCCCACTTTCCACTGGGTGGAAAGTTTCTTGGAATCACTCTTGGCCACGCTCTCCACGTAGGGGGTCATCACGGCGAAGAACTCATTGTAGTTGTTCAGCGAGTCGCCGTAGAGGCTGCCGGCGGCGGGCATGGCAGTCTCGGGGCAGATGCCGTAGTGCTGGATTACGTAGAGCGGATCGTAGCAACTGCCGCCTTGTGAGAACTGGCAGTCGCCGTGAAGACGCACTACTTGGACGGCGCGGTCCATGTAAGTCTTGTTGGCTACAAAGCTCTCACACAGGTCGTAAGTCTTTCCTGTGGCCTTGAGTATCTCGGCCTCGAAGAAGCTGAGCGTGGAAAAATCCCAGCAAGTGCCCGATCGATTCTGGTTCTTGATGCTGGTGATGGGGTTCTCTTTGACGACGGTAAAGACAGGCTTGTTGGGGTTCACGCTGTCTTTCTTGGCCTCTGCGCTGGCACTCATTGCTGTCACGGCAAGGGCGGCCAGTACGATAATTTTCTTCATTCTTCTGTTTATTGTTTTGATGTGATTGGTATTGCAGGGGTGCATGGCGGCTCAACCGGCCATGTAGGCCTCTACATCCTTGGGATGATAAGGTATGCGGTCTTGCCCGATGAAGCGGCAGCCGTCGGCGGTGATGAGCAGGTCGTCCTCGATGCGGATGCCTCCAAAGTCCTTGTAAGTCTTCAGACGGTCGAAGTTGAGGAACTCGGCGCAGTGGCCGCTGGCCCTCCACTCGTCGATGAGGGCTGGGATGAAGTAGATGCCCGGCTCGTCGGTCACGACGAATCCCTCCTCGAGCCGACGGCCCATGCGCAGGCAATTGGTGCCGAACTGTTCCAGATTGGGTCGCGTCTCCTCGTCGAAGCCCACGTTGATTTGGTCGAACGATTCCATGTCGTGCACGTCCATGCCCATCATGTGGCCCAGTCCGTGGGGCAGGAACATGGCGTGGGCGCCGGCCCGCACGGCCTCCTCGGTGTCGCCTTTGGCCAGTCCGAGCTCCTTGAGCCGGTCGAACATGAGCCGGCATACCGAGAAGTGCACGTCGGCATACTTCACGCCCGGGCGTGCCACCTCCAGTGCATGGTCGTGGCAATCCTCGACGATGGAGTAGATTTCAAGCTGCCGTTGCGTGAACTTGCCGCTTACGGGGCAGGTGCGGGTGTTGTCGGAGCAATAGTGTTCCATGGTCTCCGCACCGGCGTCGCACAGGGCCAGGCGACCGCTTTCGAGCGGGGCCATCGAGGGGTTGCCGTGCATAATCTCGCCGTGCTGGGAGAAGATGGTGGGGAAACTGACCATTGAACCGTAGGAGTGGGCCACGCCGTCGACCTGCCCGCTCACGTATTTCTCGGTCACTCCCGGCCGTATGAGGCGCATGGCCGTGGTGTGCATCTTGTAGCCAATGGCGGCTGCACGCTCCAGCTCGGCTATCTCCTCGGCCGTCTTTACCGACCGCATTTTCACCACGGCACGGATGAGTTGCATCGATGCGCTCTCCTTTTGCTGGTTGGGATGAATGCCCAGCAGGTCGAAAATCTGTATCTTGATGTCGGCCCGATAAGGGGGCAGGAAATGGATTTGACGCTTGTTTCGCATGGCGTCGTTGCAGATGGTCTTCAGCGTTTTCATGGGAGCCGAGTGGGTCACGCCCACTTGGGCGGCCATGTCGGCCACGCTGTCCACCGACCCGTACCACACGATGTCGTCGATGGAAATGTCGTCGCCCAGGAGCGTCTCCCGGTCCTGGTCTATGTCGATGACGCCCACCAGGCCGTCGCGCTTCTGTCCGAAGTAGTAGAGAAAGGAGGAATCCTGGCGGAAAGGATAGTACCCGTTGTTGGGAAAATTGGCCGGAGACTCGTTGTTGCCGAACATCACGATGATGCCGCTGCCCACGAGCCGCTTCAGTTCGGCCCGGCGGCCGACGTATGTTTCTTTGTTGAACATGGGGTATTTTTTAACGCTTTGCATGGCAAAGTTACGAAATATCCCATGAAAATGAGTATCTTTGCAAGTAAAATTTAGGTATTTTATGCGAATTGACAGAAACACAGGCCTGGTGCTTGAAGGCGGCGGAATGCGCGGCGTCTTCACCAGCGGCGTGCTCGACGCCCTGATGAAGCACGACGTTTACTTCCGTTACGTGGTGGCCGTGTCGGCCGGCGCATGCAACGGCATGAGTTATATTTCGCGCCAACCGCGCCGCGCCCGTATCGCCAACATCGACCTGCTGGCCCGCTACGACTACATCGGGCTGCGGCATCTGGTGACTCAGGGCTGCATCTTCGACCAGCGGCTGCTCTACGACCGGTTCCCCAACGAGCTGGTACCTTTCGACTATGACACCTATTTCCGCCATGCGGGCGGCTTCGAGATGGTGGCCACGAGCTGCGTGACGGGCCGTCCGGTGTATCTGAGCGAGACCCACGACCGGCAGCGCACCTGTGACATCGCCCGGGCTTCGAGCAGTCTGCCCTATGTGAGCAAGATGGTGGACATCGACGGCGAGCCGATGCTCGACGGCGGAATCACCGACTCCATTCCCGTGGAGCACGCCATGGCCATGGGCCACGAGACCAACGTGGTGGTCTCCACGCGCAACTATGGCTACCGCAACACCGGGCGCGACCGCCGCATCCCGGCCTTTGTCTACAAGCGTTACCCGCGTCTGCGCGTGGCCTTGAGCCACCGCATCGAGGTCTACAACCGCCAGTTGCAGCTCATCGAAGACCTGGAACGCGACGGCCGCATCGTCTGCATTCGTCCGCAACGGCCCATGGAGGTGCACCGCATCGAGAAAGACACGCAGCGGCTGGAACGGCTCTACGAGGAGGGTTTCCGGCTGGGCGAGCAGTTCTGCGGGCGGTATTTGTAACGCAAGTATTGGGAAAGCGCGGGACGATAAGGCTGTCAACGCGTCGCGATGGCGGCGTTTTCGCCTCATGTTTACGGCGTTGTCGCGTGGCGATAACGCCGTCTTTGTTTTGCGTTTGCGGGTTGATGGTGCAGCGGCGATAGCGGCGGGTCGCGACGGCGGCTGTTTTGCCGCTGCACAATGACGGGACAGGGCGGGTTGCCCGAAGAGAAAGAAAGTGGCCCGGCACAACGTAGTTGTGCCGGGCCACTTGGGTTATGACGGTGTGTCAGGGGTTATGCCTCTTCCAGACTCCAGTCTTCCTTGCTCTTGCGCACGTACGACTGGTAGCGCAGTTTGGCCATCTGCTCGGCGGCGGCAAAGAGCTCTTCGGCCTCGTTGGGATAGGCCTTGGCCACCGAAGAGTAGCGCACCTCGCCCATCAGGAAGTCGCGGAAGTCTGCCCAATTCGGGGCTTTCGAGTCGAGCTGGAACGGGTTCTTGCCCTCGTCGGCCAGGCGCGGGTCGAAGCGCCACAGGTGCCAGTAGCCGCAAGCCACGGCCAGAGCCTCCTCGGTCTGCGAGGTACCCATGCTGCGCTTCATCTTCTTGGTGCCCTTGATGCCGTGGTTGATACACGGGGCGTAGGCGATGACGAGCGACGGTCCGGGGTAGGCCTCGGCCTCGCGGATGGCTTTCAGCGTCTGGGCATTGTCGGCGCCCATGGCCACCTGGGCCACGTAGACATAGCCGTAAGTGGCCTGCATGAGGCCGAGATCCTTTTTGCGGATGCGCTTGCCGGAGGCGGCGAACTGGGCGATGGCGCCGAGCGGGGTCGACTTGGACGACTGGCCGCCCGTGTTGGAGTACACCTCGGTGTCGAGCACAAGGATGTTCACGTCCTCGCCGGTGGAGAGCACGTGGTCGAGACCGCCGTAGCCGATGTCGTAGGAGGCACCGTCGCCGCCGATGATCCACTGGCTGCGCTTCACGAGATAGTGGTCGAGCGTCTTCAGCTCGGCGCATACGGGGCAGCCCTTGTCGGCTCCCTCGGCGATGAGCGGCTTCAGCACCTCGGCGGCTGCCTTGGAAGCGTCGGCGTCGTTCTTGCCCTCAATCCACTGCTGGGCGGCCTCCTTCATGGCTGCCGGCGTGGTGTCGTCGGCCATAAGCTCATTGAGCAGCACGGTGATGCGCTCGCGCATCTTCTTGTTGCCCAAGGCCATGCCGAGGCCAAATTCGCAGAAGTCCTCGAACAGTGAGTTGTCGAAGGCCGGGCCTTGGCCCTTGGCATTGGTCGTGTAAGGCGTGGAGGGGATGGACGCCGAATAGATGGACGAGCAGCCCGTGGCGTTGGCAATCATCTCGCGGTCGCCGAAGAGCTGGGAGATGAGCTTCACATAGGGAGTCTCACCGCAGCCCGCACATGCGCCCGAGAACTCGAACAGCGGCTGGGCGAACTGGGAGTTCTTGGGACTCTGCTTGATGTCTACGAGGTCCTGCTTGGACTTCACGTTCTTCACCATGTAGTCCCAGTTCTTCATTTCCTGCTGCATTTCGGGGGTGTCCACGTTGAAGGGCACCATCTTGAGAGCCTTCTCCACGTTGCCGGTCTCCCGGTTTTTCTTGCCCGGGCACACGTCGGCGCAGTTGCCGCAGCCCAGACAGTCGAGCACGGACACCTGGATGCGGAACTGCATGCCCTTGAGCTGCTTGGGCGCCAGCACGTCGATCGTGCGCACGTCGCAGCCCTGAGACTCGGTCTCGTCGAGCACGAACGGGCGGATGGTGGCGTGAGGACACACGTAGGCGCACTTGTTGCACTGGATGCAGTTGTCCGAGTTCCACACGGGAACAAAGGCTTCCACGCCGCGCTTCTCCCAGGCGGCGGTGCCGTTCTGCCAAGTGCCGTCCACGGTGCCGTGCTTCACAAAGTCGGACACCTTGAGCAGGTCGCCGGCCTGTGCGTTGATGGGACGCACCAGTTCGTTGACGAATGCGGGTGCGCCGTCGTCGGTGGCAGCGTCGTCGGGCAGGTTGGCCCATGCAGTATCCACGGGCAGCTCCTTGTACTCGCCGCCGCGGTCTACGGCTGCGTAGTTCAGCTTCACCACATCTTCACCCTTCTTGCCGTAAGACTTCACGATGAAAGCCTTCATCTGCTCCACGGCCAGCTCGATGGGAATCACCTTGGTGATGCGGAAGAATGCCGACTGCAGGATGGTGTTGGTGCGGTTGCCCAGACCAATCTCCTGGCCTATCTTGGTGGCGTTGATGTAGTACACCTTGATGTTGTGCTTGGCAAAGTGGCGTTTTACCTTGTTGGGAATGAAGTTCACGAGCTCCTCGCCGTCGAAGATGGTGTTGAGCAGGAACGTGCCATTGTCGCGCAGGCCGCGCGTCACGTCGTACATGTGCAGGTAGGCCTGAACGTGGCATGCCACGAAGTTGGGCGTGTTCACCTGGTAGGCCGAGTGGATGGGCTCGTCGCCGAAACGCAGGTGAGAGCAGGTGAAGCCGCCCGATTTCTTGGAGTCGTAGGAGAAGTAGGCCTGGCAGTATTTGTCGGTATTGTTGCCGATAATCTGCACGGAGTTCTTGTTGGCACCCACTGTTCCGTCGGAGCCCAGGCCGTAGAACTTGGCCTCGAAGAGCGAGTCGCCGCCCATGGGAATCTCTTCCACCTCGGGCAGCGAGGTGAAAGTCACGTCGTCTACAATGCCCACGGTGAAGTGATCCTTGGGCATCGGCAGCTCCAGATTATTGAACACGGAGATGATTTTCGCCGGCGTAGTGTCCGAAGACCCCAGACCATAGCGGCCGCCCACGATGAGGGGCTTGCGCGGATCGTCGTAGAGGGCCGACTTCACATCGAGGTACAGCGGCTCGCCCTCGGCGCCCGGCTCCTTCGTGCGGTCGAGCACGGCAATGCGTTTCACGGTGTCGGGGATGGCCTTCTTGATGGCCTCCACGGAGAACGGACGGTAGAGGTGTACGGCCACCATGCCGACTTTCTTGCCCTGTTTCACGAGGAAGTCGATGGCTTCGCGGGCTGCCTCCGTGGCCGAGCCCATGAGCACGATGATGTTTTCGGCATCCTTGGCACCATAGTAATTAAAGAGGTGATACTCCCGTCCGGTGATTTTGGAAATCTCGCCAAGGTATTTTTCCACAATCTCGGGCACAGCATCGTAGTAGGGATTGCAGGCCTCGCGGTGGGTGAAGAACGTTTCGGGGTTCTCGGCCGTGCCGCGGGTCACGGGGCGTTCGGGCGAGAGGGCACGGTCGCGGAAACGCTTGATGTCCTCGGGATCGATGAGCTTGGCCACCTCGTCCTGGTCAATGGCCTCAATCTTGTGGTACTCGTGGGAGGTGCGGAAACCGTCGAAGAAGTTGATGAAAGGCACCGAACTCTTGAGCGAGGCCAGATGGGGCACGGCGCTGAGGTCCATCACCTCCTGCACGGAGCCCGAGCAAAACATGGCGAAGCCCGTCTGGCGGCAGGCCATCACGTCCTGATGGTCGCCAAAAATGCAGAGCGAGTGGCTGGCCAGTGTGCGGGCAGACACGTCGAACACGCAGGGAAGCAGTTCGCCGGCAATCTTGTACATGTTGGGGATCATCAGCAGAAGACCCTGCGATGCCGTGAACGTGGTGGTGAGGGCACCGGCCTGCAGCGAGCCGTGGACGGCGCCTGCGGCACCACCCTCAGACTCCATTTCCTGCACGGATACCGTCTGGCCGAAGATGTTCTTACGACCCTTGGCAGCCCATTCATCGACATGTTCTGCCATGGGAGAAGACGGAGTGATGGGGTAAATGGCGGCCACCTCGGTAAACATATAGCTTACATGGGCAGCGGCGGTATTGCCGTCACAAGTCATAAATTTCTTTTCTTTTGCCATTTTAAATAGATAATAAAAGTTTATAATGTTCTTGTCATTGTTTGATTCAGTAGAGGAAGCCGAAGAGCCACAGCGGAACCTGGTTGTCGTGGCCCACCTCTGTGTTGTAGCGTGCATAGGTCACCTCGCTGTTGTAACGCTGCTTGCCCGGCGCGTGGGCGTCGCAGATGCGGAACTTGCGGCTGTCGTCAATCATGTAGTAGTGCGATTTGTTCCCCTCGCTCACGGTGTGGTCTTTCCACAGCGAGTTGACGAAGAACGTCTCCATAACGTCCTGCTCGTCTATCTGGATGGGATAAATGGCATATATGAGGTTGGAATTGTGCATCATCACCTTGGCCGGCTTCTTGGGAAAATGCTGTCCGGGGGTGTAGATGATGTTGATGAGGCGTGCGTCGGCCAGGTACTTGATGTAGTTCATCACCGTGGCGCGGCTGGTGTCTATCTGCGTGGCCAGCTGGCTGATGTTGGGTGCATGGAGCCCGTCGACGGCGAGCAGGTAGAACAGCTTCTTGATCTTCGTGAGGTATTTCAGCTCAATCTGCTTGATGAGCAGGATGTCCACCTCGGTCGTCATGTTCATCGTCTTGAGCAGGTTTTCCGCATAATTGCGGTGTTCCAGAAAGAAAGGGTAGAAGCCGTGGTGCAGATAGTCGGCGAAATATTGCTGCGGACTCACGAGCGGAAGAATCATCTTGACAATGTGCTCGTGGTTGTTCACAATCTCGTCAAGCGTGTAGGGAGCGAAGTGGTTGCCCGTTTGCAGGTTGAGAAACTCGCGGAACGAGAAGCCGCGCAGGTTGTAGCTCTTGACAATGCCGTTGAGTTCGGGGTTCTCCTCCTTGAGCCGCATCACGCTGGAACCGGTGAATACAATCTTCAGCTGCGGAATCTCGTTGTAGCAGCTGCGCAGCTCCTGGCTCCAGTTGGGCTGCTTGAACACTTGGTCGATGAGCAGCACGCGCCCCCCTTGCTTCACAAAATCGCGGGCAAAATCGGCTATGCCGCGCCCCTGAAAGTAGAAGTTGTTCATGTTCACATAGAGGCACTTGCGGTCGTCTTTCCCAAAATGTTCCTTGGCGTATTGCAGCAAAAAAGTGGTCTTTCCCACACCGCGGGTTCCCTTGATGCCTATCATACGGTCGTTCCAGTCGATCTCGTCCATCAAGCTGCGACGAACCGGCACGTTGGTATGTTCTACGAGGTAGGCGTGGGTGCGAAAGAAAGCTTCCATCTACTGTCTTTTTGCGTTACGTTTAGTCGTTGCAAAGATAGATACATTATTTGGATTTTGCAAACTCTGCATAGCAAAACTTTTGCGTTTTAGCTTTTTTTGCATAATGAATACGGCGGAAAAGTGGGTGCGGACAGCCCCTCCAGTCCCGACCAAAAACAAGGGGCGTAAGCTGTGTTTTTAGACAGAACAACAGAAACTGCGCGTTGGGGTTTTAGACATAACAACATATTGAACATATAGCTGCGCGATGAAAAAGGGCACACAGATTCCATGCGTGGTATTTTCTCACAGATTGCACAGATTTCACAGATGCTGCGTGTTGGAATGGCATAGGGGGGTAGTGTGGTTTTGGCGTGTGGGACGGCACGGAGACCGGCCCCTACATCAAAACCTCGCATGCGCATTCATCGCGCAGCATCTGTGAAATCTGTGCAATCTGTGAGAAAATACCACGCATGGAATCAGCGTGTCCCCCTTTTATCGCGCAGCTACATGTCCATTCTGTTGTTCTGTCTAAAGAATCGCGGGCCGTGTCTCACGACACAGCCCGCGCAAAAAAGAGATATTATAAAAACACGATATAGAGGTGTATTGTAGCTACCTTGTCTGTGTAAAGGGATGGCCGGCACCCCGTGCGTGTCCATTCATACAACTGTCATTAGTGGGTTGGCAAAGACAACTGGAAACAACGGATAACAACATTTATGCCGTGGAAGACAACGGGTAACAACGGATAACAACATTTATGCCGTGGCGCAGCGTTGTTTATGGTTGTTGGTCGTTGTCTTTTCAATCCGATACGGTGTGTCGTGTTCATCCGCCCGATGCACCACCACCCGATGCTCCTCCTCCGGCCGCACCGCCGGTCTTCTTGTCATCCGCCAGCTTCACCTCGATGCCTTGGATGAACTGCTTGCGGCGGGTCTTGTCGGTGGCCGTCCAGTGGGTTTCGGGCTGGAAGTTCAGGCGTGCGCCGGTGATGTTCTTGGCCGGGGTGAAGTCCTTGGCGGTGGCGGCTGCCGTGGTCTTCAGGCCCACCTTGAACGAGCCGAAGCCGTCGAGTACCACCCGGTCGCCGTTTCTTAGGTGTCGGCCCATCACGTTGACCAGCTCCTTGAGCACGGCATACACGTCGGCCTGCTTGGCCGTGGTGTTGTCCTGAATTTCCTGACTGATTTCTTCCATTCTCACAACGTCCGTCACCAGTGCGCGGGCGTACCATTTGCCGAAGTTGGCGCTTGAGGCCCGCTTCTCTTGGTAGAGTTTGTACTTTACTGCCATAACTGTTTGATTTTTAATGGGTTAATATATTGTTTTGTAAGAGCTGTGCTCCCTGCTGTAAAGAGCTATGCTTTTTACGGCAAGGAGCATAGCTTTTTAGCCTACGGAGCATAGCTTTTTACGATCCATATGAACCATACCCCGATATCTCCACATATGTCCATCCTTTGTCGGTTTTGACGGGGCGGCTTTCAAGGCCGCCCTGTAATCGAATGGTTGTTGGATTATTCTGAGACGGGACGGACACCGCCGCCGTACGACCGAGTGCCGCCGTACTGAGGGCTCACGCGCCCTGAGCCGAAGTTCAGGTTGCACCCGAGGCTCGCGTAGTACGGAACACCCGCCCAATAGTAGCCGAAGTTGCCCACGCTGTACAACGAACCATCGATGTTGTCACGACGCCCCGAGGCGGGGAAGTAGACGGTGGCGTTGGGAGAAGAGATTTTGTTGTTGAAATTATATCCATAATCCCAAGCACCGGAGATGTTGAGGTTGGATTGAGTAGTTGTATTGTTACCTGTTTTTGTGAAACCGGTGAAGGCATTGCTGGCGGGCATCTTGAAGCCGGCAGGACAGGGATCGTAGATGGTTTTAATGACAGCGTTGTCGTTGAAGCCGGTTGTGGTGTTGTCCATTGACCAGAGATTGTATTGATTGTAACCGTTATACCAACTTGAACCTTGGGTGTAGAACGTTTCAGGATGTTGAATGCCATTCTGGATAGACATATTGTCACCACCGTTAGGGGTGAAAGAACCGTCAGCAATGGCGTCTGTACCGGGGAGAGCATCCTTACGCCCGAATTGGTATAACGTGGAGGAAATCTCCTTGACACTACCGGGATTCTGCGTGATGTTGATAAACGCCGTTTGTTTGATACCGCTGTTGGCGATCTCCTGCTCCACCTTGATACGCGCTACGCGGGGCTGGTCGGAAGCAGAACCGATCCATTTACGATAAGCGAAGCCCAAAGTTTGCTTGGTGAAGTTATAAGTGACACCTTGGAGGTTGGTGTAGGGAATGGTAGTAAGCACGTCGTCGTGCTCGAACCACAGATGCCAGGACCACATCACTGTGCCCGAAGCATTCTTTACGGCAATCACAGCATTGCCATTACGAATTTTATCGGCAGGAATATGGAAATTGACAAAAGAATTATTCCCACTACCCGTTACGGACAGTCCGTCTACGATACCGCTTTGGTCAGTCCACACAATACCTGCCTGCGTGGCAGGATTACCGGTGTTTTGCACGTTGATATAGGGAGAGGTAATGTCTTGACCAGCGTGATCCTTGAAATGGCGCAGTATATATGATTCGTTCGGCGTGCCGGTCGGTGCTTGACTGATGTAGGCATGGCTGTTGGTGGTGCCACCCGTGATGGCATTGCCATATACCAGCGGAATACGATAGTAACCGGGAGCGGAGATCAGATAGGAGTTGGCCGTGTTCTCTACGGAGGCTCCACCCGTAGCGTTGGCAAGGTTCCAGTGGTTGCCCGCAGAACCTTTCGGTGTGGCATCCTGCAATACTTTGTTGTAGAGAGCGAGGCGATCGGTGATGTCCTTGGTGAGCGTGGCGGAGCCGCTCTCGGCAGACGTGCCGCCGTCGCCGCCCTCGATGGTGAGGCCGGTCAGCCATGCGGGTTTCGTTTGCGTTTCACTGCCCCAGGTTGCTCCGCCGTCGGCACTTTCCTGATACCCCACGACTTTCCATTTCACCGGCTGCTGGGTACTGGTGGCTGGGTCAGTGCGGTAGGAAGTGATGGTATAAGCCCCGGCTGTGGTCTGGTCGTAGGCTATGGCTGCGGGCGAGGTCACGGTGAGTTGGTACTGCCAGTCGGAGGTGTTCTGCGAGAGGGCGTAGGTCTTCGTCGTGCCGGGCTTCCATGTGCCCGAAAGGCTGGCAGTGATAGCCGGGGTGGAGCTGTTGTTGAAGTATATTTTTACCTGCACACCAGAGAGCGGCTGCGGAATCATGTAGAACGTGTAGTTGTCGTTGTTCTTTCCCATGATGATATTGTTCACGGCTGCCGTGGTGCTCACGTTCACCGTGCCGTCGCCGCCGAGGGTGAAAGTCTGCGGGGCAGAGAGGTTGCTCCATGCCGCCCCCGTGCCGGTCTCGTCGGCGGAGAGCGTGTAGCGGCCCTTGCCCATGGCCCCGATGATTTCCACCTTGGTGATGGTCTTGCTGTACGACAGGTTCTGGCCCACCTTGAAGCGCACGGCCGTCAGGGCGTGGCGGAACTTGAGGTTGGTGGTGGGAGGCACGAACTGCGTGGCATACTGCACCACGCCCGAGCAGGCCGTCATGAGGCCTCTCTGTTTCTTCACGTTCGGCTCCACCTCGAAGTCCACGTAGGGCGTGCCGGCATGGGTGTCGGGCGAGAGCTTGAGCCTGGCGTAGCTTGAGGCCTCGCGCGGGGCAATGGCGAAGAACTTGCCGTAGGGTATCTGAAATGACCAGTAGATGGGGCTGACGAGGGTGCCGTCGGGGTTGGTGTCCTTGTCATGGAACCACGGTGTGTTGCTGATGCTGGTTGCTGATGTACCGCGGTAGCCGATGGTGGTAAAGTGCCCCAAAGTGGTCATCGTGGTGATGTTGGCGCGGGTCGCAGCATCGGTGTCTTCCTTGCCTGTGGTCGCCGCCGTGCGGGCTGTCATCGTGCGGTTGTCCTGTCGCATGGGATTGACGCCGGGCGTGGTGGTCTCGATGAGGCAGAGGTCGGTGCCGGCGGCTCCCTGCACGGAGAGCCTCTGTGTGGTGAGGTCCTCGGGTGTGAGGTTCATCATGCCCAGCTGCTCGCTGAACGCCGCGCGCGTCACGGGCATGCCCGGCATGGTCTTGGCGGCGGCCTTTTGTGCATCGTTCTGCGCCTCGCTCACGTTGAAGCTTACGGCGGCTCCCTTGTCGCCTCCATTCTTGTCATTGTCTTTGCCCAAATCCTCGTTGGCGCACGAGCCGAGGAAGAGCCCGCCGAAAACTGCGAGCACCGCAAGGCACACACTCATGAACGCCGCCCTGCGGGCCCTGCGCTCCAAATATTCCTTGAATCTTATCATGGTTGTTGCTTGTTGTTTAATCGTTGTCTACTTGTCAGCTTGCTTGCTGACTCACTTGCTTGTTTTCTTAATGGTCTGCTTGTCTTAAGAGTGGCTCCGTTCCTGCTTCTCCTTTCCTCCGCGTCTCTGCGTGGGAGCTACACGAGTATGGCTCACGCAGAGGCGCAGAGGAAAGGAGGGATCGCGACAGCACCTTTTACTCTTTTACTTTTATCACTCTTCCCACGCGTCCCAGACGGTGGACTTTTTGGCTCCGGAGATTTCCGTGTCGTCGTCATCCTCCACTGGGCCCTCGATGCTGACGCTGCCTTTGTTGCCTACGGGGCCTCCACCACCAGGCTGAACTGCCGGACTGCCGGCAAGGATGGTGTTTTCGTTCTCCACGGCGACGACCTCGCAGTTGGGGCAGACATAGGGTTGCCTGTGCTTGTCTTGCTCTTTTTTTGTTTTCATGTTTATACGCTTCATTTTAGTTTGGATTTAACTTGCTTTTTGAGTGCTTAAAAGCTGCTTATTTCCCTTTTCGTCCGGCTGCGAAAAGGGCACGAAAAGTGGAGCAAAGGAAACTCCGGGGAGTCCTTTGCCTATTGGGGTTGCGCGTGGTTCGCCTCGCGCGCGTACGCGTAAGTGTTTTAGAGAGAGGTTACGCCAGTGGCTTGAGAGAGAGAGAGAGAGAGAGAGAGAGAGAGAGTAGCAAATTATTTGGAACTACCAAACAATTCGACGAAAAATTTGCAGGAAAAGTTGTCTTTCCCTGCCGCTCTCCGCGCTCGCTCGTGTATGGATGTTGTGGGTACATATATTTAAAATGCGCTGCAAAGTTAACGAATGTTTGCGAAACGGGCAAGAGAATGTGAGAATAATCAAGCGAAATTCTGGCTTTCTTTCGTAACTTTGCAGAAAATATAGCCGGTGAGTATAGAGTGAACTTGCTCATGGCTGCCGAATACAGCGATATTTTGACTGGAAAAGACAAGTGAATAATGACCAAATTGCATATCTTCAACCCTGAACACGACATGGCTCTTGCGGCCAACCTGGCGCATTTCACGCCTCCGCATGCCGGCCGGCAGCTGCGTCATGACCTGGGATTTCTGCCCGCGCTGTGGGCCGAACCGGGCGATATGGTGCTGGTGGACGACGTTGGGGCAGCCGCCGAGAGCTTCCGCCATCTGGGGTTGCCGCTACGGCCTATGTTTGTTGACCGGGCCACACTGACACGGCTCATGCGTGCCGTGAAAGGCGAGGGTATTGAGATTCGTCCTTGGGGATGGGACGTGGCGGTGCGGCAGCTGCTGTGCGAGTGCGGCGTTTCGACTTCGTGGCTGTCCACACCGGCCGCATTGGAGCAAATCAGGCAGATGAGCCATCGCGGCTGGGCGGCCGTTCATCTGTTGCCCAGGCTTGTCGAACTGCCAGGCACGGTGGGCGAAGCGTGGACGCTGCACGGGGTCGACGAGATGCGGAAAGTTGCCCGCACGGGTTGCGGCCTCGTGCTCAAGTCGCCATGGAGCAGCAGCGGGCGGGGCGTGAGATATGTGTCCGAGAGCTTGGTGGAGGAAGTTCATGGGTCTGCACTTCCTGCTTCCTTGGCCAACTGGTTTGCCCATGTGCTGGAGCGGCAGGGCTGCCTGATGGCCGAGCCTTATTATAATAAGGTGGTGGATTTCGGCATGGAGTTCGTGAGCGACGGGCTTGGCGGGGTGGACTACAGCGGTCTGTCGCTCTTCCATACGGTGAATGGAGCCTATGTGGGCAATGTGGTCGATACCGAGGAGCGCAAGGAGGAGCAGTTGGTGCGGTATGTCAGCGTGCAGCTGATTCGGCAGCTGCGGAAACGCATTGCCGAGGTGCTGGGCGAGGCGTTCGGCGGATGCTATCAGGGCCGGTTCGGAGTGGACATGATGGTGGTGCGGCAGGGGCGCAGGTTCTTGGTGCATCCCTGCGTGGAGCTCAACCTGCGCATGACGATGGGGCATGCCGCATTGGCCTTGGCGGACGACGGCCTATCACCCCGTCGCATCATGCGTATCAGCTGTACCGACAAATATCGGCTCCGCATCGAAAACTGCCGTGAGACAGACGAAGCCGTAGTACAGACAGACCGTGCAAAGGCGGAGGAAAACCGAAAAAAAGGGTGAAGACGGCGCGATTCTGCAAAATATTTAGTAGCTTTGCACCACGAAAAGTTATCCATCAAGCATTCATTAAAACGATTCTCAACTTATGACAGAGAATATAGAACGGGCGGCGCACCATCATCATCGCCGCCACCGCCACCATCACAAGGATGAGGCCGACCTCTTTAAGGAGTATCAGCTCAAGGTTGTGCAGCGGCGTAAGCAGTTTGTCAAGATGCTCTACATCTTGGCGTGCGTGCTGGCCGCGCTGGTGAGTCTGGGGGTGTTGTGGGTCTATACCCAGGAATAGAACTGCTAACGAAAAAGGCATCGGCCGTCTACAGACGGCCGATGCCTTTTGTATTTTCTTGTTTTCCGAGCTTATTTCTTGCCTAATGACCTGAGCCATTTCAAGGGCTTTTTGATTAACGACTTGATGCCGCCGTCGTTCTTTTCCGTGCGCGCTGATGCAGCTGCAGCCTTGTCGTTGCGGCGACTGCCGTTCTCGGCGTTGGGCCGACGGTTTTTCGGCTTGCGGCTGTTGTTGCGACGCCTCTGCCGGTTCTCGTCGACAGCCGGTCTTTCGGCGTTGGGATTGCGGTCGGCATGCTGGCCGTTGTCGGCGTTGCGGTTGCTGCCACGCTGCCCGTTGCGCCTCCGGTTGCCTCGCTGGTTGGCGCCTTGCTCCTTGTTGGGTGCAGCGTCCTGTCCCTGACGCTGGTCGTTGGTCAGGTCTTGACCGGCTTTGTTGGCCCTGTCTCCGCTTTTGGGAGAGGCGTTGTCTTGTTTTTGCTGCGTGCCGCCCTGCTTCTGTGCATCGTCGTTCGGTTTCTGACGGTCATTGTTTTGTTTCTGTCGGTCACCGCGGCGGGGCGCACGGTCATGCTGCTTGGCATCGCGGTGTGCGGTGTTGTCGCGGTCCTTGCGGCGGCGGCTCTTGGCCGAGGTCTTGCCCGGACGGCGCGAGGTGGTGTATTCCGGCCCTTCGCCACAACCCTCGGGAAGCGGATTCTTCAGAATGTCTTTCTCCAGGAACTTCTCTATCTGGCGGAAAGCGAACATGTCGTCTTCGTTTACCATGGTGATAGCCACGCCGTCGCGCTCGGCACGGGCCGTGCGGCCGATGCGGTGCACGTAGTCTTCTGCATCGTGGGGCACGTCGTAGTTGATGACCATGGCAATGTCGTCGATGTCGATGCCACGGGCTACGATGTCGGTGGCTACGAGCACATCGATCTGTCCGCTCTTGAATTTGAACATGATGTCGTCGCGTTCGGCCTGCTCCAGATCGGAGTGCATCTCACCGCAGTTGATGTGCAGCCGCTGCATGGCCTGGTTGATGTGCTTCACCTTTTGCTTGCTGCCCGAGAAGACAATGACGCGTTTCAGGTCGCCGGCCTTGAAGATGTCTTTGATGATTTCCAGCTTCTGCGTTTCGTAACAGATGTATGCGCTCTGCTTGATTTTCTCGGCGGGCTTGCTCACGGCCAGCTTCACCACGGCGGGATTCTTGAGCAGCGACTGGGCCAGCTTCTCAATATCCTTGGGCATTGTGGCCGAGAACATGATGGTTTGGCAGGTTTTGGGGAGCTTGGATGCAATCTTCATGATGTCTTCAGAGAAGCCCATGTCGAGCATGCGGTCGGCCTCGTCGAGCACAAAGAAGCTCACGCGGCTCAGGTCGATGTTGCCCATGCTGATGTGCGAGATGAGGCGGCCCGGGGTGGCAATAATCACGTCGGCCCCCAGTCGCATGCTCTTTTGTTCCTGGTCGTAACGGTTGCCGTCGTTGCCGCCATATACGGCAACGCTCGACACGCCCGGCACATAATAGGAGAATCCCTGCATGGCCTGGTCTATCTGCTGGGCCAGCTCGCGTGTGGGCGACATGATGACGCAGTTCACGGCATCCTTGGGGTAGCCGCCATCGTCGAGTTTCGACAGGATGGGCAGCAGGTAGGCGGCCGTCTTGCCGGTACCGGTCTGGGCCACGCCCAGCAGGTCGTTGCCTTTCAAAATCTCAGGAATACAATTCTCCTGAACGGGTGTACAGTCCTCGAACTGCATGTCATAGAGTGAGTCGAGAACGTTATCGTTCAAATCTAATTCTTCAAATTTCATGTTCTTTAAATTCTTCTTGTTGTTAATTGGGTGCATGCCGGTAGCAGATGAAAGCGATGATGGCAAACACCATGTTGGGTACCCACGCCGCCAGCATGGGCGGGAACCCGACGTTGATGGCAAACGTGGCCGACACCGTCTGCATCATAATGTAGGCAAAACTCAGGGCGAGGCCAATGCCCAGGTACATGCCCATGCCGCCCTTGCGCTTGCGCGACGACAGCGAAGCCCCGATGATGGTCAGGATGAATGCGGCAAACGAGGAGGCGATGCGCTTGTGATACTCCACCTGATACTGCACCACATTGCTCGAGCCACGGTCTATCTGCTTCGAGATATAGTCCTTGAGCTCGGGCGAAGTAAAGGTTTCCTGCTGTCCTTTGGAGTAGACCAGGTCGGTGGGCTCCATCTGGATGAGCGAGTCTTTCTCCATGCCGCTGGTGATGTGCTCGCGCAGCCCCTGCAGCCGGCGCACTTTCCAGTTGCGCAGTTTCCAGTGATACTTCGAGTCGGACACCGTGTCGTACTGCACCTCCATGGCCGTGAGGTGCGACACCAGCTTCTTGTTCTCAAAGCGGTCCAGACAGAATCCGTAGCCCTTCTTGGTGGTGTTGTCGTAGTGCTGGATGTAGGCAATCACGCCACGCCCCACCTGCAACTGCACGTTCTCGGCCGAAGTGTTCTTCTTCTTGTTCTTGTACATCGACTCAAAGTTCTGCCGGATGACCGTCCCGTGGGGGATGACATAGGCCAAAAGATAGTACGACATACCTGCGATGAGCACGCACGAAATCATATAGGGGCGCAGCAATCTCCTGAACGAGATGCCTGTAGCCAGCATGGCTATGATTTCGGAGTTGCCCGCCAACTTCGAGGTGAAGTAAATCACAGCAATGAAAACGAAGAGCGCACTGAAGAGATTGGCGAAGTAGGGCACGAAGTTCGCATAATAGTCGAACACGATGGCCCGTAGCGGCGCATGGTACTCTGAGAACTTGGCCAGGTTCTCGTTCACGTCGAAGACGATGGAGATGGAGATAATCAGGAGGATGGAGAAGAAGTAGGTGCCGATGAACTTCCTGATGATATACCTGTCTATGCGCTTGATATACCGCAGCGGGTTCAGCCGCCGCAGGAAGTTCAGCTTGCGTCCCATCCACTTGCAGACCCTCTGCAGCCCCCGGGTGTGCCGGTCTGTCCATGCAAACAGCCGATGAAACCAGGCCGGATGCCGGCTCAGCCAGCGTCTTGCCTTGTAGCGCTTGATGTGTCTGCGTAGTTTGCTGTAACTTTTCATGGCTGATGTCTAAAGCGTCGTGAACCTCCGTTAGATTCTCTGTCCCAACCGGTCGACGACCGAAGCCTTCCACTGCACGAAGTCGCCTTGCTCGATGTGCTGGCGTGCATCGCCGACGAGCCGCAGGTAGAAAGCCAGGTTGTGGATGCTGGCAATCTGCATGGCCAGCAGTTCCTGGGCCTTGAACAGGTGGTGCAGGTAGGCCTTGGTATAGATGCGGTCGGTGTCGCAACCGTCCGAATCGATGGGCGAGAAGTCCATTTCCCACTTCTTGTTGCGCATGTTCATCGTGCCCTCATAGGTGAAGAGCATGGCGTTGCGGCCGTTGCGGGTGGGCATCACGCAGTCGAACATGTCGACGCCACGCTCGATGGCCTCGAGAATGTTCTGGGGCGTGCCCACGCCCATGAGGTAGCGCGGCTTGTCCTTGGGCAGGATTTCGTTCACCACCTCAATCATCTCGTACATCACTTCCGTGGGCTCTCCCACGGCCAATCCTCCGATGGCGTTGCCCTCGGCCCCCTTGTCGGCCACGAATTTGGCGGCTTCGCGTCGCAGGTCCTTGAACGTGCAGCCTTGCACGATGGGGAAGAGATTCTGCTGATAGCCGTAGAGAGGCTCCGTCTCGTCAAAGCGGCGGATGCAGCGGTCGAGCCAGCGTTGGGTCATGGCCAGCGAGCGTTTGGCATACGCGTAGTCGCTCTGGCCCGGCGGGCATTCGTCGAGGGCCATCATGATGTCGGCGCCAATCACGCGCTCGGTGTCCATCACGTTCTCGGGAGTGAAGATGTGTTTCGAGCCGTCGATGTGCGAACGAAACTCGCAACCCTCCTCGCGCAGCTTGCGAATACCGGTCAGCGAGAACACCTGGAAGCCGCCACTGTCGGTCAGAATGGGGCGTTCCCAGCCGTTGAACCCGTGCAAACCGCCCGCAGCTCGCAGCACTTCGAGCCCCGGCCGCAGGTACAGATGATAGGTGTTACCCAGAATAATCTGTGCCTTGACCTGCTCGCGCAGCTCGCTGAAGTGCACTCCCTTGACACTGCCGCAGGTGCCCACGGGCATGAAAATCGGAGTCTTGATTTGTCCGTGGGCGGTGGTGATGAGGCCCGTGCGGGCGTCGCTGCCCTTGTCGGTGTGTTGCAACTCAAATGTCATGGCCTATTTCTTTTTCAGCTCAACCACCTCCGTAGCCTGGCTGTCGCGCCGGGACTCCTGCCCCTCGCGCACGGTCAGGTCCACAGGATTGCTCACCACCTCGTCGGTCAGGGCGAAATCCCACACATCCTGCACGTTCTCCACGTAGTGGAATTCCACGCCCTTGCGGTACTTCTCGGGTATTTCCTCGATGTCCTTGCGGTTGTCACGGCACATCAGAATGTCGGTGATGCCGGCACGTTTGGCGGCCAGAATCTTCTCCTTGATGCCGCCCACGGGCAGCACTTTGCCGCGCAGCGTAATCTCACCTGTCATGGCAACGTTCTTGCGCACCTTGCGCTGGGTGATGGCCGAGGCGATGGAAGTGGCGATGGTGATGCCGGCCGAGGGGCCGTCCTTGGGCGTCGCACCCTCGGGTACATGGATATGGATGTTCCAGTTGTCGAAGATGCGGTAGTCCACTTTCAGGCTGTCGCAGTGGGCCTTGACGTATTGCAGGGCGATGACAGCGCTCTCTTTCATCACGTCGCCCAGATTGCCGGTGAGCGTCAGCTTGCCTGCCTTGCCCTTGGACAGCGAGGTCTCGATGAAGAGTATCTCGCCGCCCACGCTGGTCCAGGCCAGTCCTGTCACCACACCGGCATAGGCGTTGCCCTGATAGATGTCGCGATAGAAAGGCGGTTTGCCCAGCAGGTCTTCTATCTCGGTGGGCGTCACGTTGGTGGTTTCCAGCGTGCCGTCCATGGCCTTACGGAATGCCATCTTGCGCATGGCCTTGTTCAGCTGCTTCTCCAGCTGGCGCACGCCGCTCTCACGGGTGTACTGTTCAATGACCTTTTCCAAGGCCTGCTTCGTGAATTTAATCTTCGGCTCGTTGGTGTCGAGGCCTGTATTCTTCAGTTCGCGGGGCAGCAGGTGGCGCTTGGCAATCTCTATCTTCTCCTCGGTGATATAGCCCGACACCTCGATGATTTCCATGCGGTCGAGCAACGGCCGGGGAATGGTGTTCAGATCGTTGGCCGTGGCGATGAAGAGCACTTTCGAGAGGTCGTAGTCCACGTCGAGGAAGTTGTCGTGGAAAGCCGCGTTCTGTTCCGGGTCGAGCACTTCGAGTAGGGCCGAAGACGGGTCGCCGTTGATGGTGTTCTGCGTCACCTTGTCTATCTCGTCGAGGATGAACACGGGGTTGGAGGCCCCGGCTTTCTGGATGCTCTTGATGATGCGGCCCGGCATGGCCCCCACATAGGTGCGGCGGTGTCCGCGTATCTCGCTCTCGTCGTGGAGCCCGCCCAGCGACATGCGCACGTATTTGCGCTTCATGGCGGCGGCAATGCTCTTGCCCAGCGACGTCTTGCCCACGCCCGGGGGGCCGTAGAGGCAGATGATGGGCGACTTCAGGTCACCGCGCAACTGCAGCACAGCCAGGTATTCCAGGATGCGCTCCTTCACCTTTTCCATGCCATAGTGGTCCTGGTCAAGGGTTTTCTGCGCCCGTTTCAGGTCCAGGTTGTCCTGCGTGTAGACTCCCCAGGGCAGGGCTGTCATTTGTTGCAGATAGTTCAGCTGCACGCTGTATTCAGGGCTCTGCGGGTTGAACATGTCGAGCTTGTCGAGCTCCTTGCTGAACACCTTGCCTATCTCTTCCGGCCATTTCATGTCCTTGGCCTTTTCCAGCAGTTCCTGTTTCTCGGGCGATCCCTCGGCGCCGCCGAGTTCCTCCTTGATGTTTTTCATCTGTTGCTGCAGGAAATACTCTTTCTGCTGCTCGTCCAGATCCTCGCGTGTCTTCTGTCGAATCTGGTTCTTCAGCTGTTGCAGCTGCAACTCCCGGTACTCAATCTTCAGCAGTTCGATGACGCGTTCCTTGATGTCGTCGATGGTGAGGAGCTTGATTTTGTCTTTCACCGAGAAAGGCAGGTTGGTGCACACGAAGTTGGCAAACATCACATCGTTGCTGAGATTCTTGAGTGTCAGCAGCATGTCGTCGGGAATTTCCTCGCTGTTTTTGATGAGTTCCTCGGTGGAACCACGCAGGTCGTCGAGCACCGTGTGGAACTCCCTGTCGGCCTCGTCGGGCAGTACGTCGGGGGCGGCGTTCACCATGCCGCGATAAAAAGGCCTTGTGGCGGTAATCTTCTCCAGGCGGCACCGGCCCAGCGACTGGAAGATGGTGGTCACGTTCTCCTGGCCGGGCATCTCGATGATGCGCACCAGACGGGCATACACGCCATATCCGTACAGGTCGTTGGCCGAGGGCACGTCGATGTCAGAGTTCTTCTGACAGAAGATGGCGCAGAGGTTGTCGCTGCCGTTTTTGCTGAGCTTCTTGGCCAGATTCATGCTGGCCTTGCGGCCGATGAGGATGGGCACCAGCACGCCCGGAAAGAGCACCATGTTGCGTGTGGCAAGTATGGGCACTTCGGCGGGGGCTTCGGTGTTGAGGAGTGCGGAGATGTCGCCGTCGAAATCGGCGAACATTTGGATAGAAGTATTTTGCTTTTTACTCATTGCCGGATGCTGTGGGGCTGCGTCCGCCCCGAATTAAACTCGCTTGAGTTGATACTCTTCATGATTAGTGTGCAAAGGTACGAATATTCCCGCACATTCTCGTGGCTTCGCGAAATAAAAATGAAGCTGCGGCGGCGCATGGGAGAAAGAAAGGCCGGAAAAGTGCCTTTTAGGCCTGTTCGGCATGAAACAAAACGGCGTTTTCGGCGTTAAGGGACAGATGACAGACGGTTTTCAATTCAAGCAGTTCACGATTTTTCATGACCGCTGCGCCATGAAGGTGGGCACCGACGGCGTGTTGCTGGGGGCGTGGGCCCATGGTGGGAGGCGCGTGCTCGACGTCGGGGCGGGTACGGGACTCATTTCACTCATGATGGCCCAACGCTTCCCCGAGGCCCGCATAGAGGGCGTGGAGATTGATGCCGCGGCTGCGCGCCAGGCCGCCGAGAACTTTTCGGCCTCGTCTTTTGCGGGCAGGGTAGGGGTGTGGCCCGTTGCCTTGCAGGATTTCGAGCCCTCGGGCCCCTATGAGGCCATCGTGAGCAACCCGCCATTTTTCTTGAACGGCGAGAAGAATCCGGATGCCGGCCGCCGCATGGCCCGTCATGCCGAGAACCTGCCTTTCGCCGTGCTGTTCCGCTTTGCCGTCCGATGGCTCACGCCCGACGGCGAGCTGAGTGCCATTGTCCCTGCAGAGGTGGTGGAACAGTTTGTTGCTGATGCTTATCTTTCAGGTCTTTGTCTCTCCCGCAGGGTGGGTTTGAGAACTACGCAACGCAAGCCTGTGCGTCGCTGCCTGGTGGCTTTTCACCGGCTGCACGGAGAGACGGTGGAGCGTGCCGTGCACACGCTGCTCAACCCCGACGGGTCGCGGAGCGACTGGTATCAAGAACTGACTAAAGATTTTTACATCAGATAGTATGTCGCCGACCCATGCTAAATGCTTGGCAGCGTGCGTTCGATGCGTTTTTGGATGAGTCGTGTCAGGGCGATGCCACGGCGCGAGTGGCGCGCTATGCCGTCGCGGATGTCGTTGATTTCGTTGAACAGCTCGGCCGCGGCCGTCTGAATCATGTTGGGCCGCCGCATGTTTTTGTCGCCGTTGGGGTTCACCAGGATGCGAATGCCTTTCTCTTCGGTGTGTATGTCAATGTCTGCACCCGTCATTACGGGCTCGCCGTCGTAGTGGATCACGCCCGGCTGCGAGCGGTGAATATGCAGACGCTTGGTGCGGAAAGTCTTGATTTTGGAGCTCTTGTCCAGCGTCTTGCCAAACATGTCGATGGCAATCTGCGGTGCCTCCAGCACGTCGAATGGCTCCATGATGATGATGTCCATCAGGCCGTCGCTCATGGAAGCCTGTGGGGCTATGTAGGCATTGTTGCCGTATTGCGAGGCATTGGCACACGAAATGAGGAATGCCTTGTAGCGCATGGTGTCGTCGTCCTCGCGTATTTCGTAGGTCTCGGGCTTGTAGCGCACGCCCTCTTCCAGCACTTTCTGCACGTAGGAGATGGGGCCGCGCTTGCCGCACTCGGCAAATTTCTGGCTCACAAAGGCGTCGAAACCCATGCCGCAGGTGCAGAAGAAAGGGTAGTCGTTGATGACACCGTAGTCCAGTTCGTGTATGTCGCACGCATTGATGACGTCGATGCTCTTGCGCACGCTCATGGGGATGAGCAGGTGGCGGGCCAGCCCGTTGCCCGACCCGCAGGGAATGATACCCAGTGCCGTGCGCGTGTGCACGATGGCACGCGCCACCTCGTTTACCGTGCCGTCGCCGCCAATGGCCACTACAACATCCGTGCCCCGCCCGGCGGCCTCGCGCGCTATCTCCGTGGCGTGGCCGGCATGCTGGGTTTCTTGTATCTCGTAGTCGAACTTGTCCTTATCCAGAAAACGCTCGATGGCATCGGGTATGCGTGCTTTACTCACAGTACCGGAAATGGGATTGATGATGAACAGAATGCTCTTTTTCATGCGATAACCAATTCTTGGCACAAATATAAGGGTTTTCCGAGGATTTCTTCTTCATTGCATGCTTGTTTTTTAATATTTTGATGATTTATCCGTTTTTTGCTCCCCGTATGACTTCTTTTTCGTACCTTTGCAGCCTAATTACATCACACTGTAGAGATTCTACACCTATTTATCGAAATGGGACAGTTACAAGACAGATACAAAAACTATCGTGTGCCTCAGCAATACATGGAGGCGGACGTGTATCCTTATTTTAGAGAAATCACCAGCAAGCAGGGACCGGAGGTCACCATGGGCGGCCACGAGGTGCTCATGTTCGGTAGCAATGCCTACACGGGCCTTACGGGCGACGACCGTGTCATAGAGGCCGCCAAGCGAGCCTTGGACAAATACGGCTCGGGCTGTGCCGGAAGCCGGTTCCTCAACGGAACGCTCGACATTCACGTGCAGCTCGAAAAGGAGCTGGCCGCCTTTGAGCACAAGGACGAGGCCCTCTGTTTCTCTACGGGCTTTACCGTCAATTCGGGTGTCATCCCCACCGTGGTGGGGCGCGGCGACTATGTGATTTGCGACGACCGCGACCATGCTTCCATCGTGGATGGCCGCCGGTTGAGCTTCGCCACCCAGCTGCACTACAAGCATAACGACATGGCCGACCTGGAGCGCGTGCTCCAGAAGCTGCCGCACGAGGCCGTGAAACTCATCGTGGTGGACGGCGTGTTCTCCATGGAGGGCGACCTCTGCAAGCTGCCCGAGATAGTAGAGCTGAAACATAAGTACAATTGTTCCATCATGGTTGACGAGGCACACGGCCTCGGTGTCTTCGGCGAGCAGGGACGTGGCGTGTGCCATCACTTCGGCTTGCAGGACGAGGTGGACCTCATCATGGGCACATTCTCCAAGAGCCTGGCCTCCATCGGCGGTTTCATTGCCGGCGACTGGGACACCATCAACTACCTGCGCCACACGAGCCGAACCTATATTTTCTCGGCCAGCGACACGCCGGCCGCCACGGCTGCCGCCCTTGAGGCCCTGCACATCATCCAGAACGAGCCCGAGCGCATCCAGCATTTGTGGGACGTGACCAACTATGCGCTCAAGCGTTTCCGCGAGGAGGGCTTCGAGATTGGCGATACGGAAAGCCCCATCATCCCGCTCTACGTGCGCGACATCGACAAGACTTTCAAGGTGACCAAGCTGGCTTATGAGGACGGCGTGTTCATCAACCCGGTGATTCCGCCTGCCTGTGCCCCCGCCGACACGCTGGTGCGCTTTGCCCTGATGGCGTCGCACACGGAGGAACATGTGGAGCGCGGCGTGCAGATTCTGAAGAAAATCTTTGTAGAGCAGGGCATCATCAAGTAGGTTTGCCCTGCTTCTGCTGCCCGCCGCAGCTCATGATGCGGCTCTGCAGAAAGCCCCAATCCGACAACTGGCCGGGTTGGGGCTTTCTGCATTTGGGGCTGCGGCATGGGCGTGGAGGCCCCGTCCTTGGGGCCGAATGACGGCGGCCGCCGACCGACGGCTCCGTGTGGTCCGCACGGCAACGCTGGAACGGCCGCGCGTTCAGGCCGAAATCGCGGTTCGATTACGCCGTAGCGGCTTTGCGATTACACCGCAACGGTCTTGCGGTTACGCCGGGAACGCAGCGCGGAAACACTGCTTTCGCGCGGGTAACAACAAAAAAGCGCACCTCCATGGAGGTGCGCTTCTATGATGCTGGCCGCCCTGTCCTTGCTGGCCGGGGGCGTTGCGGAGGGTCGTTGCGGCGGTCGGGTTACACGATGCCCTGGGCCATCATGGCACGGGCCACCTTGAGGAAGCCGGCCACGTTGGCGCCTTTCACGTAGTTCACGTAGCCGTCGGGCTCAGTGCCATACTTCACACAGTTCTCGTGAATGTCGTTCATGATGTCGTGCAGCTTGGCATCCACCTCCTCGCGGCTCCATTTCAGTCGCTCCGAGTTCTGGCTCATCTCCAGGCCCGACACGGCCACGCCGCCGGCGTTGCTGGCCTTGCCCGGGCAGTAGAGTATCTTGTTGTTCTGGAAAATCTTCACGGCCTCGGGCGTAGAAGGCATGTTGGCACCTTCGGTCACGGCTATCACACCGTTGTCGACAAGGGCTTGCGCAGCCTCGCCGTTTATCTCATTCTGCGTGGCGCAGGGCGTGGCGATGTCGGCTTTCTCGAACCAAGGCTTGGCGCCGGCCACGTACTTGGCATTGGGATATTCCTCTGCATACTCCTTGATGCGGCCGCGCTCCACATTCTTCAGCTCCATGATGTAGGCCAGTTTCTTCTCGTCGATGCCGTCGGGATCGTAGATATATCCGTCCGAGTCGGAGCAGGTCATGGGCACGGCACCCAGCTGGAGCAGCTTCTCGATGGTGTACTGGGCCACGTTGCCCGCACCCGACACGAGCACTTTCTTGCCCTTGAGGTCGATGCCCTTGGTCTTGAGCATGTTCTCCAGGAAGTACACGTTGCCGTAACCGGTGGCTTCGGGACGGATGAGCGAGCCGCCGAACTCCTGCCCCTTGCCGGTGAGGATGCCCACAAACTGGTGGGTCAGGGCCTTGTACTGGCCGAACATGTAGGCCACTTCGCGTCCGCCCACGCCGATGTCGCCGGCCGGCACGTCGCAGTCGGGGCCGATGTAGTGCCACAACTCCCTCATGAAAGCCTGGCAGAAGCGCATCACCTCGGCATTCGACTTGCCGCGGGGAGAGAAGTCGGAGCCGCCCTTGGCACCGCCCATGGGCAGGGTAGTGAGCGAGTTCTTGAACGTTTGCTCGAAGGCGAGGAACTTCAAGATGCTCACATTCACGGAGGCATGGTAGCGCAGACCGCCCTTGTAGGGGCCGATAACGTTGTTGTGCTGCACGCGGTAACCCATGTTGGTCTGCACGTTGCCCTTGTCGTCCACCCAGTTTACGCGGAACTGGATGACGCGGTCGGGGATGCAGAGACGCTCAATCAGGTTGGCGCGGTCAAACTCCGGATGCTTGTTGTACTCTTCCTCGATGGTTCCGAGTACCTGGCTTACTGCCTGAATGTACTCAGGTTGATTGGGAAAACGCTGCTGCAATTTCTCTACAACTTCGGTTGCTTTCATAATGATGTGTTTATTAATTGTGTATAATCGTCATTCTTTCTGCCCTTGGAGGCAGCCTCAAAACTGGTTGCAAAGGTATAGCTTTTTGTTTGAAAAACAAGCAAAAAGAAAGTTTTTTTAATAAGAAAGTGTGAAAAAGTAAGTTTTTCTACCGTTTTGAGGCAATGTGGCGACCTTGTCGCGGGTGAGCGGCGCCCAGGTGTGGGCAAACAAAAAAGCGGCGTCCTTCACAGGCTGCCGCTTCTCTTCTTCAATAGGTATTAGCCTTTATCAAGGCAAAAAGATTGTTTTCAGGATAACGATTGCAAAGATAAGATAAAATTTTGAAACGGCAAGAAAAAGCTCTCTTTTTTTTGGAGGAGCCCTGATTTCCATTTATTTTTCACTAACTTTGTGGCATATTGCTAACGAATCAAAACCATCATGAAGAAATTTTCACTCTGGTTGGCGGCAGTTCTGGCCTTGCCGCTCACGGCCGTAGCCCAGCAGCGGCAGGTGTATGAGCTGCGCGCGTGGGACTTTTCGCGCGACAGCATCAACTGGAAGCCGGTGTCGGTGCCCCACGACTGGGCCATCGAGGGGCCCTTTGACAAGAAGTGGGACCTGCAGATTGTGGCCATCGAGCAGAATGGCGAAAAGGAAAAGACCGAGAAGTCGGGCCGTTCGGGTGCCCTGCCTTGGATAGGCCGGGGCCACTATACCACCACCATCAGTCTGCCGCAACTGGCCGGACGGCGCGCCTTGCTCGAGTTCGACGGGGCCATGGCCGAGCCCGAGGTCTATGTAAACGGCCGGCGGGCCGGCGGCTGGGCCTATGGCTACACGCCGTTCCGCCTGGATGTGACATCGCTGCTGCACGCGGGCGACAACCGCATCGACGTGCATCTGCAGAATGTAGAGGAGAGTAGCCGCTGGTATCCCGGGGCCGGACTCTACCGGCCGGTGAGGCTTACGCTGACGCCCCGGCTGGCCATCGACCCTTGGGCCACGGCCCTGCGCACTGTGGCGGCCAGCCCGCAGGAGGCCACGCTGCAGGTGGAGACGCAGATAGACGGGGCCGGCGGGCGGCAGAATCTGGCCGTGGAGGTGTCGGTGATGCACCCTGGCGGCTGGGTGGAGCGGGCCGCTCATGTGGGCGTGGACGGGCAGGGACGGGCCGCGGCCGACATTGTGCTGCCCCGTCCGCATCTGTGGTCGCCCGAGTCGCCCTATATATATAAGGTGGAGATGGCCCTGTACGAGGACGGTCGGCTGGTGGACCAGACCGTGATGAAGACGGGCGTGCGCACGGTGAGCGTGGACTCGGTGCACGGATTCAGGCTCAACGGCGTGAGCCGCAAGCTCAAGGGGGTGTGCCTGCACCACGACCTGGGGCCGCTGGGAGCCGCCGTCAACCGGGCCGCCCTGGTGCGCCAGGTGAAGCAACTCAAGGACATGGGGGCCGATGCCATACGTACTGCGCACAACATGCCCTCGCAAATGCAGATGGAAATCTACGATTCTCTGGGCATGATGGTGATGGCCGAGAGCTTCGACATGTGGCGTTATCCCAAGTGCCGGAACGGTTACGCCCGCTTCTTCGACGCGTGGAGCGACCGCGACATCGCCCAGCTGGTGCTGGCCAACCGCAACCATCCCTCGGTGGTGATGTGGTCCATCGGCAACGAGATACCCGAGCAGTGGAGCGAGGAGGGGCGCGACATTGCCCGCCGTTTGCAGGACTTGTGCCACCGGCTCGACCCTACACGCCCCGTCACCCAAGGCATGGACCGCGCCGAGGCCGCGCTGAAGTCGGGCTTTGCACAGGTGATGGACGTGCCGGGATTCAACTACCGGGTGTACAAGTATGATCGCAATCTGCGACAGTTGCCCCAGCGGTTCCTGCTCGGTTCGGAGACGGCGTCGACAGTGAGCTCGCGTGGCGTGTACAAGTTTCCCGTGGTTTTCCAGGTGGCCCGCGCCTATGCCGACGGCCAATGTTCCAGCTACGACACGGAGTGGTGCTCGTGGAGCAACCTGCCCGAGGAGGATTTCATGGCCGAAGAAGACAAGGATTACGACATCGGACAGTTCGTTTGGACGGGCTATGACTATCTGGGCGAGCCCACGCCTTACGATGAATACTGGCCCTCGCGCAGCAGTTACTTCGGCATTATGGACTTGGCGGGCCTACCCAAAGACCGCTACTGGCTCTACCGCTCGGAGTGGAACCGGCAGGATCACACGCTGCACGTGCTGCCCCACTGGACGTGGCCGGGGCGCGAGGGCAAGGTCACGCCGGTGTTTGTTTATACTGATTATCCCGAGGCTGAGCTCTTTGTCAACGGCCGTTCGCAGGGTCGCGTGCGCAAGGCTGCGGGGCTGCAGGTGGACGATCAGCAGCCGGCCACGGGCAGTGTGGCCCGTGAGCGTGCCCGCCGTTACCGGCTGATGTGGGACGAGGTGAGGTACGAGCCGGGCGAACTGCGCGTCGTGGCCTACGACGCACAGGGCAACCGGGCGGCCGAGACGAGTGTGAAGACGGCCGGGCGGGCCAGTGGCATCAAGCTGGAGACCGACCGCCGGCAGCTGCATGCCGACGGCGAAGACCTGGCCTATGTCACGGTGAGCCTGGTCGACAAGAACGGCACCGAGCTGCCTACGGCAACCGATGAAATCGAGGTGAGCGTGAGCGGGACGGGGCGGTTCCGCGGCATCTGCAATGGAGATGCCACGTCGCTGGAGTCGTTTGTGCAGCCCCGGATGAAACTTTTCAGTGGCAAGCTGGTCGTAACGGTGCAGGCCGGCACCGCGCCCGGCGTGCTGAGGCTCGCCGTGGCCGACAAGCGGGCACGGCTGGAGCGCACGATTGACATTGCGGTAGAATAGGCTTGCGGCCTGCTCCCAACGGGGAGCAGGCTGCAAACGTTACATGGCGAAGATGTTGAAACCGCCGTCTACCACGGCCACCGTGCCGGTGACAAAGGCGGAGGCATCGCTCATCAGGTAATGGATGGTGCCGCACAGCTCCTCGGGCTTGCCCATGCGTCCGAACGGCGTCTGGCGAATCACGTCCTGTCCGCGCTGGGTGTAGCTGCCGTCGGGGTTGGTGAGCAGGGCGCGGTTCTGCTCGGTGATGAAGAATCCTGGGGCTATGGCATTCACGCGGATGCCCTCGCCGAACTTTCTTGCCGTCTCGTGGGCCATGTAAGCCGTGAAGTTTGAGATGCCGGCTTTGGCGGCGGCATAGCCGCAGACACGGGTCATGGGGCGGAAAGCAGCCATCGAACTGAAGTTGATGACCGAGCCCTTGCCCTGCCTGACCATGGGTTCAAGGAACACCTGTGTGGGGATGACGGTGCCTGTGAGGTTCAGATTGAGCACGGTTTGGAACTGTGCCGGGTCGAGGTCGAAGAAGTTCTGGTCGGGTCCGATGGTGGCTCCTTTCATGTTGCCGCCGGCCGCATTGAGCAGCGTGTCCACGCGCCCGAAGTCGCGAAGGATGGCTTCACGGTTCTGTCTTACGGTGTCGAGGTCCATCACGTCGGTCTTGTAGAACTTGGCTATGCCGCTTTCACGCACGATGTCGGCCACGATTTCGTGCCCCATTTCGGCCTTGCGGCCCAGGATGGCAACCTTTGCTCCGTTGAGTGCGAGGTACTTGGCGATGCAGCGGCCCAGCACGCCGGTGCCGCCGGTAATGACTACCACGTAGTCTTGAATGTCGAATAGGTTTTTCATGTCTTGGGTATTGGTGTTTCGTAGAGTTTCTCCAGGCAGAAGCGGCCAGGGGCAAAGGCATGCCCTCCGGCCATTTGTGTGGTTGTAAAAGGGTCAGTCAAAGAAGCCCGGCTGCTTGTATGCGATGCCGAGTTCGCGGTCCACGGTGGCCAGAATGCCCTGCACCTGCCCTAAGGCGAGCATACGGCCGAGGAAGCTGTAGCCGGCGTTGTAGCCGCGGGCCTCGTCACCGAGCATGGTCATGCCATGGTCTACGCGCATGGGCAGGGCCGGATTGGTGCGCTCGAAAATGCGGGCCAGCTCGATGAGGTCGGCCCGCCCGCCCAGATGACTGGCCTCGGTAAAGTCGCCGTTGGGGAACACATGGCAGCTGCGCAGATGGACGAACCATGTGCGGGAAGCGTATTTACGGGCCAGTTCGACTACGTTGTTGTGGGCCCCGGCCGAGAGCGAACCGGCGCAAAATGTGAGTCCATTGTGCTTGTCGGGTACGGCTTGGAGGAACCAGTTGATGTCGTCGTCGCAGGTTACGATGCGTGGAAGGCCAAGGATTTGGAAGGGGGGGTCGTCGGGGTGCACGCACATGTACATGTCGCACTCCCGGCACACGGGCATGATGGCTTCGAGGAAGTACTTCATGTTCTCGTGCAACTGGTCGCGTGTGATGCCTCGATAGAGCTGGAGCAGCTCGCGGAAGAGCTCCACCGGATGCTCGTCGCCCTCCTTGAAATTGCCCGAAACGAAGCCCTGCGTCTTGATGACGATGTTCTCTATCAGCGCATGGTCTTTCTCTGGAGTCATGTTTTTGGCCAGCTCGTCCACCTCTTTCAGGATGTTTCGGCCGTTGGGCTTGCCGTCTGGGCCGAGTGTCTTGAAGTCGGCCCAGCTCTCGCGTGCCCCTGCGCGCTTGAGGATGTGGATGTCGAAATAGGCAAACTCGGGAATGCTGAAGTAGAGGTTGCTTGTGCCGTTGGGGTTCGCGTGGAGCAGGTCGGTGCGTGCCCAGTCGAGCACGGGCATGAAATTGTAGCAGATGGTGTGGATGCCCTCGGCGGCAAGATTACGCATGCTTTCTTTGTAGACCTCGATTTGCTGGTCGCGGTCGGGGCCGGCATACTTGATGGTTTCGGTTACAGGCAGCGACTCGACCACGCTCCAGCGCAGTCCGCAGCCCTCAATATAGGTCTTCAGTTCGTGTATCTTCTCGCGGGTCCACACCTCGCCCAGAGGCACATCATGCAGTGCAGTGACAATGCCTTCGACGCCGATTTGCTTCAGCATGGCAAGCGTGATCCTGTCGTTCTTGCCAAACCATCTCCATGTTCTTTCCATTTTTGACTTGTTTGATGAAGTTGGGATTTATGATTCTGGCTGCAAAGATAAGACTTTGACTGCCAAATCCTTTTGTGATGCTATTTGTTTTTATATAAAATGGTCTCAATTTCGTCTATCCGGCCGTCGTTGGGCGCGGGAATGATGCCCAGCAATCGGCAGAGCAGGGGATAGACATCCACGTTGCGGAAGTGGGGAATCTCGGTATGGCGGAAGTCGGGCCCGATGGCGCGGAACAGGGCGTGCATGTCCTGCAACGTGGGGTCGTAGCCATGGTTGCCCCCGGGCGTGATGCTGTCATCGTAGACCACGTAGCCCAAGTCGGGGCACACCACCACGTCGCCCACGCGCCGGCTTGTTCCGTAGTGCAGGTAGGAGGGGATGTTCTGCCGCCGCCACACCTTGGCGTGGTCAAGTCCTTGAAGGGCTTGGAACACGGAGTCTTGGCAGCCCGGCTGCACATAGATGTTGCAAGGAACGCTGCCGCTGGCCATCCGCACCCACTCGGGGCGGAGCCGCTGACGGATGCCGATGGTGTGGTCTCGGGCCACCCATGCCATGCCGTGGTCGGAAACGACAATGAGATTTACGTGTGAAGCATCCGGCAACAGGTGGATGCCGTCGTACAATGACTGGAGCAATGAGTCTACGATCTGTACGGCATGGCGGGTGCGTTTTCCCTGTGGACCGTAAGTGTGTCCGTGGGCATCGGGTTGCTCCATGTAGGCCATGATGAGGTCGGGACGCTGTTGGGCAGGCAGCTGCAACTGCTGAAGCACACCCTGAATGCGCTGTGAAAGTGTGAGCCTTGGCGTCTGGTCGTAAGGAAAATACTTGTCCGGGTAGCGTCCGTTCACCTTGACATCAGAGCCCGGCCAGTAGAACACGGCCACGCGTTTACCCTGTCGGTGGGCGGTGTTCCAGATGGGTTCGCCACCGTAGAAGTCGGGATTCATCTTCTGTTCAGCTGTGCCTAGCGAGAAGCTGCGGCCGTTGGCAGGGTCGAGAAACTCGTTGGCCACGATGCCGTGGTGGTCGGGATAGAGGCCGGTGGCCAGTGTGTAGTGGTTGGGAAAGGTCTTGGAGGGGAACGAAGGAATGAGTCCTGAAGCCACGCCTTGGCTGGCCATGAAGTCGATGAAGGGCGTATCGTACCATTGTGGATAGTCCCAGCGGTAACCGTCGAGCGAGATGATGACGGTGTAATTCTTGCCCAGCATGCCTGAATGGCCCAATAGCAGGGCCAGCAACAGGAAAAGGTGACGGATGGTTTTCATTGCGGTTCGTATTTGATGACAAAGGTAACAAATTAAAATAAAAAAGGTCTCGAATGAGTAAAGAATGTTCATGGGCACCCGAAAAAGTGGCAGTGAGCTTAAAATAGGTTAAGGATTGTTATTGAAATTTCCGTAAACCTCGATTAATTCTTACTTTTGCAATCTGGAGATAACAAAACAAAGCATAGCGTACAAGCATTTAAAGAGGAAATAGGTATGAGTCAACAAGAGGAGAATGATGCTTTTCAGGTGGTTCATCAAGCGTTTACCATGCGGGAAGCCGTCGAGGAAGCGAAGCGTTGTTTGAACTGTAAGGTGCCTTTATGTCGCAAGGGATGTCCCATCAACAACAACATCCCAGAATTCATCCACCAGCTTTCCAAGGGCAATATCGGCGATGCCATGTCGGTCATCAACGAGACATCCAACCTGCCGGCCATCTGCGGACGGGTGTGTCCGCACGAAAAACAGTGCCAGGGAAACTGCATCTTGAACAAGAAGGGCAAGCCCATACAGATTGGGCGGATAGAGTCTTTCATTGCCGATTTCGACACGGAGATGCGGCTTACCCGTGAGAAACTGCCGCAGAAAAGCCGTGGCAAGGTGGCCGTCATTGGGTCGGGGCCTGCTGGGCTTACCGTGGCCGGCGACCTGGCACGCCAGGGATTCTCGGTCACCATCTTCGAGGGGCAGGACGAACCCGGCGGCGTGCTCATGTTTGGTATCCCTGAATACCGGTTGCCCAAGGCCGTGGTGCGGGCCGAAATCGAAAAAATCGGCGAGCTTGGCGTGGACTTTGTCACCAAGACCATGGTGGGAGAGAACGGTGTTACCGTGGACTACTTGTTCGGTCGAGGCTTTGATGCCATCTTCATGGGCACGGGAACGGCCGTCCCGCAGGACATGAACCATGTGAAAGGAGCCCAGCTGCGCGGTGTGAGCCAGTCCACTTACCTGCTGCATCAAGTCACCGCCTACAATGAGGGAGCCATCAGCCGCGACATGGTGCCGTTGCGCGAGGGTGAGCGTGTGGGCGTGATTGGCGGTGGCAATGTGGCTATGGATGCCGCCCGTACGGCCATCCGGCTGGGAGCCGACGTCACAGTGATCTATCGTCGCACGGAAGAAGAGATGCCCGCCATCCGCAGCGAGTACGAAGAAGCCGTCAAGGAGGGAGTGAAATTCTGGTGGCAGTCGAGCGTCACGGAGTTCATGCCAGGCCATGGCCGCCGCCTGGGCAGTGTCATGGTACACACCGACGAGGGCGACCGCATCGAGCCTTTCGACCGCATTTATCTAGCCATCGGATCGCGTCCGGCCAACCGCATAGTCTCGACCACCGAGGGCATCGAGGTCGACGAGAAAGGTTATGTCAAGATTCTGGAGCGCCCTTTTGGCATGACCACGCGGCGCGGCGTGTTCGCCGGCGGTGACGTGGTGCATCGTCCACAGACCGTTGTGTTGGCCATGAAAGCCGCCAAGGAGGTGGCTCAAGGCATTGCCCAGTATGTTGATGCCGTGAAACTGATCGAGGAGATCAACAATCGGTGAGGCTTTTGTCCGTCGGTTGCTGATTTTTTGTTATCTTTGCACCGCAATTGGTTCCCCGTTTCGAGGGGATTAAAATGGGAATCGGGTGAAAGTCCCGAACAGTCCCGCTGCTGTAATCGGCATTAGTCCGGCATGCACAAGCCACTGAACATTTTTCGGGAAGGCGCATGCCGGAGGCCGTGAGTCAGAAGACCTGCCATTGCCTACGGTTCATTTCCAGTTCTCGAGGAAGAATGAGAAAGAGACATTTCGCCCTGTTGCCGCTGGCGGTGTGCCCTTGTGGGGCTGCGGCCCAGACCGACTCCATTTCGCTTGACGGCGTGGAGGTGACCGCTGTTGCCCCCGGCAACAGCGTTGCCTCGGCCGTGCCGCGTCAGCAGATGGGGCGCGAGGAGATGCTGCGGCTGGGTGTATTCGGCATCGAGGATGCCCTAAAGCATGTGGCTGGCATCGTCGTCAAAGACTATGGAGGGGCTGGCGGCATGAAGACGGTGTCGGTAAGGGGCATCGGGGCCAAGCATACCGCGGTGATTTATGACGGTATTGCCCTCACCGATTGCCAGACGGGCGAGATAGACCTGAGCCGTTATTCCTTGGCCAACATGCAGCGGCTGGATCTCATCATCGGCGACGGCGATGACATTTTTGTGCCGGCACGCAACATGGCTGCGGCTTCTACGTTGCAGATGGACACCGACTGGGGCATGCCTACAGCCGCTGCACCTACCCTGCGGGCAGGGCTCACCACAGGCTCCTGGGGCATGGTGGAGCCCTCTTTCTACTGGCGGAGACAGTTTGGCCGCCGATGGAAGCTCTGTGCTCAAGGCGATTGGCTCCATGCCAAGAACGACTATCCGTTTACGCTGACCAATGTCAACCTCGTCACCCGTGAGTGCAGACAGAACAGTAGGCTGGGCAGTGGACGGGGCGAACTGAACGTACAGTGGCTGCCCGCAGTCGGACAACAGCTCCGTGCCAAAGTCTATTACAACGACCACGCCCGCCGGTTGCCGGGCATTGTCCATCTTTATACGCAGGACAATGACGAGCGACTCAAGGAGCGCAACGCCTTTGCGCAAGTGCAATATACGGGCCGGCTGTCCGCCAGCTGGTTGCTTAAGGCCGCCGGCAAGGCCAATTGGAATGCTTCAATCTATGATGTTGGCATTGCCAGCGGCGGCATCAAGAGCGAACGCTACTGGCAGCGCGAGTACTATGCCACCACTTCTTGGCTCTACGTCCCCACACAATGGCTGTCGGCCGACTACGCCATTGACTACCAATTCAACAATCTGAACAGCACGCTTTCCACCCCCACCAGCACCGTGGGCGGGGCAGTCCGCGTGCATCCCTACCGTCACAGCATCCTGCAGTCGCTGGCCGTCAAGGTTGCCACAGGCCGTCTCACGGCCACGGGCCGGCTGCTTTGGTCCAACTATCTCAACGGGGTGGGGCAGGGCACGCCCGCTACCGATGCCCACCGATGGTCGCCCTCGCTGGCGGTGTCGTGGCAGTTGCTGCCCGCCCGGGCCCTCTATGTCCGCGCTTTCTGGAAGAGCATCTTCCGTGTGCCCACGTTCAACGAGCTTTATTATTACCATATTGGCAGTACCGATCTCAGCCCCGAGCGCACCAGCCAGTGGAATTTGGGACTGACGGGCCGCCTCTCCGTGGGGCCCGCCACGCTGCAATTCACGGCCGACGGCTACGTGGCCAGCGTCTCCGATAAGATAGTAGCCATCCCTTTCAACATGTTCGTGTGGCGCATGATGAACATGGCACGCGTGGCCATGCGCGGTCTCGACCTCACCGCCGCGGCCTCCTGGCACCCCTCGGCCCGCCACCAACTTGAACTCACGGCCAACTACAGTCTGCAGCATGTGCTGAACCACACACGTCGTGCTTCACCTTATTATAATAACCGGATAGCCTACGTGCCGCGCCAGACCTTTGCCACCACGCTGGGTTGGCAGAATCCTTGGGTCAACGTCTCGGCTACGCTGAGCGGCATGGACGGCCGCTGGGCCACCAACGAGCACGCCGACGGCACCCGCATGGCCGGCTTTGCCACGCTCGATCTCTCGGCCTACCGCGTTTTCTCCATCCGCCGGGGCAGTCTCACGCTGCGCTGTGCACTCCTGAATCTGCTCGACAAGCAATACGACATTGTAGCCCATTACCCGATGCCCGGCCGTTCATGGCGGCTGTCGGCGGGCTGGACACTATAACATCAATCATTCCATATTCAAACAACAAACATGAAGAAGTATTTATCGCTCGCCCTCTGCATGGCAGTTGGGCTGCTTGCTTTCACCTCCTGCGGTGACGATGACAACAACAAGAAAGACCAGCCCGTGCCCATGCGCACCGTTGCTGGCGTGTATGTGCTCAACGAAGGCAGCTATTTTAATAAGGTGAACGGCAGCCTTGACTACTATGCCTTTGGTGCCGACAACCAGCTCACGCCCACCCGCAACATCTTCCAGACGGTGAACGGACGCTCTCTCGGTGGCACGCCCAACAATGCCGTCATCAACCGTAAAGGCGAAATGTATATCGCGACGACCGATGAAAATCGCGTCGAAATCGTCGATGCCAAGACGATGAAGTCGGTTGCAGTGGCCAAGATTCGCCAGCCGCGCGAGCTGGCCTACGACGACAATGCCGTCTATGTTTCCTCTTATACTGGTCGCGTCTACAAGATTGACGAGAAGAGCCACGAGGTGGTCGACAGCTCCGAAGTGGTGGGCCAGCGGCTTGAGGGCATCGCCGTGGTGGGCGGAAATGTCTACGTTTGCAATGCCTACAACGCCGATTACACCTACAACAAGAACGTGGTGAAGCTCAGTGCCGGGCTTGACAAGGTGAAGGATATAGCCGTGCTCGACAACCCCACACAGCTTGTCGTGAGTGGCTCAGACCTTTTTCTGGTGAGCACCGGCAACTATAACGACGTGTCGGCCACCGTTCAGCAGATCAATACGACGACCGATGCCGTGACCACCATCGGCAACGCCACGATGATTGCCGTGGGCGGCGACCGCCTCTACATGGTGAATGCACCCTACGGCAGCACGCCCACCTATTCTTATTATGACCTCAAAGCCAAGACCGTCAGCAAGTGGATTGTCGGCAGCGAACTGTTCAACCCCTATGCCATTGCCGTTGATCCGTGGACAGAAAACGTCTACGTCAGCTCGCAGAATGAGAATCCCGACAAGCCCGGCACGCCCAGCTACACCACCGACGGCTACTTCGCCGTCTATAAAAAAGACGGTACGTTCCTGGGCAAGCATGCCTGCGGCGTGAGCCCCGGAACCATTGTCTTCTGGAGTTACGACGAGGAAATCAAGTAATCCAGCGGAATGAGACACCGTTTCCTATGGCTCGTGGGTGTCGCGGCCCTGCTGCTCGGTTCGTGTGGTACAGCCACACGGCGGGCCGCCGGGCCGGGCGACACCCTTGCCCTGCGCCATGCCCGTCTGCTCACGCTGGTCGATCGGGGCGACGAGGGCACCGAGGTGACCGTGGCAGATCCCTGGCATCAGGGCAGAACGCTCCAGACTTATACCATCGTCCAGCCGCTTCGTCGCGTCGTGGTGTTCACCACCTCGCACTGCCAGTTGCTCGAAGACCTTGGGCTGGCCAGCCGCATCGTGGGTGTGTGCGACCTGCAATACATGCTCATTCCCGACATTCAGGAACGGGTGCGCAGCGGCCAGATAGCCGACTGCGGCGATGCCATGAGCCCCGATATTGAGAAAATCGCCGAACTGCAACCCGATGCCATCATCGTGAGTCCCTTTGAAGGGAGCGGCGGTTTCGGCCGGTTGGAGAAGCTGGGCATCCCCATTATCCAGGCCGCCGACTATATGGAGACCTCGGCACTGGGCCGTGCCGAATGGATGCGCTACTACGGCCGGCTGTTCGACTTTGGGCAGCGCGCCGACTCGCTCTTCCATGTGGTCGACTCCACCTACCAGTCGCTCCGCCTCCGGGCCGCCCGTCTGCCCTTGGGTCGAAGCATCCTTACCGAACGCAAGACCGGGGCCACCTGGTACACGCCCGGCGGATCCAGCAGCATCGGCACCATCATTCGCGACGCCCATGGCCGTTACGCTTTCTCGGCCGACCGCCACGGCGGCAGCCTGGCCCTCTCATTCGAGCAAATCATCGACCGGGCGGGCGAGAGCGATGTGTGGGCTTTCAAGTATAGCGGGCCGCGCATGCTGACGCGTGCCGACCTGTTGCGGGAGTTTCATGGCTACGCGGCCCTGAAGGCTTTTCGCACGGGCGACATCTACGAGTGCGGCACCTCGTTCACCCCCTACTTTGAGGAGGTGAGCTTTCGGCCCGACTATCTGCTGCGCGAGATGATACAGTTGCTGCATCCCGAGACCGATCTGGGCGGGCTACGCTACTATCGCCGCCTCGGCTCCTGATATTTCCCATCCTGTTTACACGGCGGTGCCGGCCGGCGGCAAAGGCTGCCGTCGCCGCCCGTCCATTCCCCATCACGATGAAACGAACCTATCTTCTGCTCCTGCTGTCCATCTCTTTGTTCTTCGTCCTGAGCCTGGTGCACGGGGCGGTGGCCATCCCCCTGCGCAGTGTGCTGGCCATTCTGGGCGGTGATGCCGGGCAGCGCGAGAGCTGGCGGTTCATCATTCTTGAGAGCCGGCTGCCCCAGGCGCTCACCGCCCTGCTGGCCGGCGGCGCACTGGCAGCGAGCGGACTGCTGTTGCAGACCGCTTTCCGCAATCCGCTGGCGGCCCCCGACATCTTCGGGGTGACCAGCGGAGCCAGTCTGGCGGTGGCCCTGTTCACATTGGCTCCCGCCGCACTGCTCCCGCCTGCGCTCTCTTATCTCTCGTCGGTGGCTGCCGCCTTTGTGGGGGCCATCGGTGTCACCGCCTTGGTGTGGATGTTCAGCCGCATGGTGCGCAGCGGCGTGGTGCTCATCATTATCGGCATCATGATAGGCTATCTGGCCTCGAGTGCCATCACGTTGCTCAACTTCTTCGCCACCGAGGAGGGGGTCAAGAGCTTTGCCGTGTGGGGCATGGGCAACTTCGGCAACGTGTCTGCCGCCCAGATGCCCCTCTTTGCCGCCGTCACGGTGGCCGCCACCGGCTCTTCGCTGCTGCTCATGAAGCCGCTCAATGCCCTGCTTCTGGGCGAGCGTTATGCCGGCAATCTGGGTGTCAATGTGCGTCGCGTGCGTAACGTGCTGCTCGTGGTCACCGGTCTGCTTACGGCTGTGGTCACGGCTTTCTGCGGCCCCGTTTCCTTTATAGCACTGGCTGTTCCCCACATCGCTCGCCTGTTGTTGCGCTCGGCCGACCATCGGCAGCTGCTGCCCATGACCATCCTCTCGGGCAGTGCCATCGCCCTGCTCTGCAACGTGCTCACCAGTCTGCCCGGCGAAGCCGGCACCTTGCCGCTCAACGCCGTCACGCCGCTGGTGGGTGCGCCCATCATTATTTATGTCATCGTCAGTCGATCCTGACGACGGCTCATCCCTGAAAACCTTATCCCTATGAACATTACAACCAAGAAAGGAGACCAAGGCTCCACCTCGCTCTACGACGGCACCCGTGTGCCGAAAGACGATGCCCGCATCGAGCTCAATGGCCAGCTCGACGAACTCAACGCCTTGTTGGGCCTCTGCAAGGCTGCCACCGGGCAGTCGCAGCCTTACGAAACCGTGCAGCGCGAGCTCATGCTGCTCATGGCCGTGGTGGCCCGCCGCCCGGATCCGGCCGCAGCGGATGTGCTCTCGGTCGCCGTAGACCGCATGGAGCAGTTTGTTCGCACGGCCACCGAGGGCCGTCGGTTCGACTTCGTGCTGCCTGGCCGCAGCCTGGCCGACGCCGCCATCCACATGGCCCGTGCCAAGGTGCGCACCTGCGAGCGGCGGCTGGTGGCCCTGCAACGGGAGGATGCTTTGCCGCCCGTGCTGCTGGTCTATCTCAACCGTCTCTCCGACTTTCTTTTCTGTCTGCCGGACTGAGGCCGGCCCTTGCCGCCACCGCCTTGCGGCAGTGAGACAGGAAAACAAGAATCCCCTGCTTGCCATGGCAAGCAGGGGATTGCTGATTGATGGTTTCGCCAAGCGGCGGAGCTTACTTCACGTAGACAATAGCCAGACGGTTGGAGGTCACGCCCTGCACACCCTTGCCGAGTGCCTCGTCCACGATCACGCCTCTGGAGCTCAGGTATTCGGCCACGATGTTGGCACGGTTCTGAGACAGTCTGTCGTTGAACTCCTTGGAACCCTCAGGCGAGGCGGTACCGATAATCTGCACGTGGCTGCCGGAAGCAACGGCGTTGAGGGCCTTCTTGGCCTGCGGGGTGAGGTAGTACTTGGCCTGCTCGAAAGTCACGAACACCAGATTCTCGATTCTGATCTCCTTGCCGGGCAGTTCTTTCACTACTTCCTTCACCACTTCCTTGGTCACCACTTTGGGCTTCTCGGCCAGCTGGGCGCGCAGCGAGTTGATCTCGTCGTTCAGCTGTCCAATGTTCCACTCCTTGAAGTTGTGGGTGCCGTTGGAGGTCAGGAACTTGTAGTTCAGGCCTACGAAGAGACCCAGCTGGGCAAATTTCTTGTCGAAGTGGATGGCGTCGCCGGGACCCGGAGTGAGGTTCCACAGTATGGCGGGCTCTGCATACAGCTGCCAAGCCTTCTTCTGGCCGAGGTTCCAAGCGAAGATAAGGCCGCTCTTGCCGGTCAGTTCGGTGTCGTCGCCCATGTTGTTCACTGAGATGAGATACGGGTCACCGTAGATGATGGAGTAGCCGACGCCGAGCTCTGTGCTCACCTGGAAAGTCCTGTCAGCCCTGTAACCGCAGAAGATGTTGGTGAGATTTGCGGTACCGTTCAGGCCAATGTTGAACACGCGGGCAAATGTATGGCTGTTGGCTATGCCGTTGTCGCCGAAGCCCACGAGGGCCTCCAGGTTGGCGCCAAAGAGCGGACTGAAGAGCTTGCCCACCTTCACGCCGGCTGTGGTGTTCATGGGGAACATGTGGTCGAAAGTCAGCGGAGTGGTCACACCGGCCTCAACGCCTAAATACACGTTGTCGAAGAAGCCTGCTTTCTCGTAGGCTATCTGCGCATTAGCACTGCCCAGACCCATGAAAAGCATGGCAGCGGCAAATAAAATTTTCTTCATAAGTGATTGAATTTATTAATATAGAAATGATGTTTATATACTTTACGAGGTGCAAAGTTACGAAAAAAAACGTTACTGCCATGCAAAAAGGGTTAAAAATGTCGTTTTTTTCTCCAAAAGGCTGCCCCGTCGGGGGATTCCCCGCTCAGCAATAGGGAAATGCCGTCGCCCTTTTAGGTATTTCTGTTTTCTGTTTCGGCGTGCAGCCATTATCTTTGCCACAGAGAAAACAAGAACCCGATGTTGAACCCTTTAAACGCTGCAACCATGAAAAGATTTACGATGATGATGGTGATGCTGGCAGTCGTAGCCGTTGCCACCTGCGCCATGTCATACCACGAAGCCCGCAACCGGGCGCTCTTTCTGGCCGACAAAATGGCCTACGAACTGGACCTCACCGACGAGCAGTACGAGGCTGTTTATGAAATCAACCTCGACTATCTGATGGGGCTCGACGGCCGCCGGACGGTCTATGGCCCTGCCTGGGACTGGCGCAACCGCGAGTTGCGCCGCGTGTTGGCCACGCTGCAATATCGGGCTTATGCCGCTGCCGACTATTTCTACAGGCCGGTGTTCTGGGCCCACAACCGCTGGAACTGGCTGGTATACAGCCGTTACGACCGCGGTCGTTTCTATCGCGGCCGTCCCGTGGCCTTTGGCGTCTATCGGGGTGGGGGCCGTCGCTGGCATGCCGAGCCTCCGCGCCCCATGCCCCGTCACGGCATGGATCCGGGGCCGCGCTTCGACCGTCACGACGGCTGTCCCGGGCCGCGTGGGCACCATCGGCCGCGCCCCAACTGGCGATGAGCCCGCCGCGGCCCTGCGATTGCGCCGTAACAGCCCTGCGATTGCGCCGTAACAGCCCCGCGATTGTGCCGTAACGGCCCCGCGATTGTGCCGTAACGGCCCTGCGATTACGCCGTAACGGCCCTGCGATTACACTGCTATGATAACACGAAGACGCCGCGACAATCCTCTTAGAAAGATGTCGCGGCGTTGTGGTATCAGCCAGTTTGCGGAGCCGACTGTCTGCCGTGGGTGGGCTTCCACCTTATTATATATAAGGCTCCACCTTTTATATATAGAGTCAGAGCCGGGCGCAGTGGGTGAAGAGGCCGAGGAAGGCTTGTGCCAGCCCCGCGGGTTCCTGGCGGAAGATGCCGAAGATGGCGCTACCGCTGCCGCTCATCTGGGCGTAGACGGCCCCAAGGTCATAGAGCCGCTGCTTGATGTCGGCCAGCACGGGATGGGCCTTGAACACGGGTGTCTCGAAGTCGTTGGTGAGCTCCCGACGCCAGGTTTCGATGGGCTGGCGCACGATGTCGCGGCAGCTCTTGGCCGGCTTTTGGCAGCGAATCTGGGCGTAAGCCTCACGGGTGGACACGGCCACGTTGGGCTTGGCCAGGGCCAGCCAGTAGCCTTTGAGATTGCCCCGTGGGCCGTCGGCCGGTTCGAGCACTTCGCCGCGCCCGGTGGCGAATGAGGGTTCGGCGGTGATGAAGAAGGCGCAGTCTGAGCCCAGACGGGCGGCATGACGCTCCATCTCGGCAATGCCAATGTTGAGACGGAAGCGCTCGTCGAGCAGTCGAATCATGAATGCCCCGTCGGACGAGCCGCCGCCCAGCCCGGCCTGCGAGGGGATGCGCTTGTAGAGGTGGGCATGGATGCGCGGTATCTCGTACTCGGCGGCCAGCAATTGGTAGGCTTTGACCACCAGATTTTGCGCTTCGTCGCAGTCCACGGCATTGCCCGTCACCTTGAGGTCGCAGGGTGTCGCCGAGGGAAAGTCGGGATCCATGTGCTTGATTTCGAGCACGTCGGTCAGGGGAACGGGGTAGAACACGGTTTCCAAGTCATGGAAACCATCGGCACGCTCGGCGATGATATTTAGTCCGAGGTTTATCTTTGCACAGGGAAATGTCAGCATGGCATTCGGGTTTTAGTCTATGCAAAAATACGCAAAATCTGACGAGAAGCGAATCCCTGTTCTTATTTTTTTTGAATCCGGGGGCAGATTGGCGTTTTTTTCGTAATTTTGCGACTATAAAATCAAGACGACATGCCAGAAAACAACAATAGCGGCAGGCCTGTGGCCAACCGCCGCAAAGCCCCGGCCCCCATCGATCCGGCCTACGGACACCTGCAGCCGCAGGCCCCCGACGTGGAGCGGGTGGTGCTGGGTGCACTGATGATAGACAAGGACGCTTTCTCGGTGGTCTCGGAAATGCTGCGGCCGGAGACGTTCTACGAACCGCGCCACCAGAAGATATTCACCGCCATCCAGACGCTCAACATGAACGAGACGCCGGTGGACATCATGACCGTGACCAACGAGCTGCAGCGCGAGGCCACGCTCGACGACGTGGGTGGGGCCACCTACGTGGTGGACCTCACGGCCCAGGTGGCCTCGTCGGCCCATATAGAATACCACGCCAAGATACTCCATCAGAAGTTCCTGGCCCGCCAGCTCATCTCTTTTGCCAGCAATATCGGCACTAAGGCTTTCGATGCCACAGTCGACGTGGACGAGCTGATGCAGGAGGCCGAGGGCAACCTCTTCGAGCTCTCGCAGCGTAACATGAAGCAGGACTACACCCAGATCGACCCCGTGATACGCCAGGCTGTGGACATCTTGCAGAAGGCATCGGCCAACTCCGACGGCCTCACGGGCATCCCGTCGGGCTTTACCAAGCTCGACGATATGACCTCGGGCTGGCAGAAGAGCGACCTTGTCATCATTGCCGGACGCCCTGCCATGGGCAAGACCTCGTTCGCCTTGTCCATCGCCAAGAACATTGCCGTGGACTATCAAACGCCTATTGCTTTCTTCTCTTTGGAGATGAACAACGTGCAGCTAGTGGACAGACTCATCTCGAATGTGTGCGAAATCGAGGGCAAGAAGATTATGAATGGCCAGCTTGCCCGCGACGAGTGGGAGCGGCTCGACAAGAATCTGGCCAAGCTGACGGGAGCACCAGTGTATATTGACGACACGCCGGGCATGTCGATCTTCGAGCTTCGCACCAAGGCGCGGCGGCTGGTGCGCGAGAAAGGAGTGAAAGCCATCATGATAGACTACCTGCAACTCATGAATGCCAACGGCATGCGGTTTGGCAACCGGCAGGAAGAGGTATCCACCATCTCGCGTTCGCTCAAGGGCCTGGCCAAGGAACTCGACATCCCCATTCTGGCCCTCTCGCAGCTCAACCGAACGGTGGAGAACCGTGAAGGACTGGAGGGAAAGCGACCCCAGTTGAGCGACTTGCGAGAGTCGGGAGCCATTGAACAGGATGCCGACCTGGTGCTCTTCGTGCACCGTCCGGAGTACTATCATATCTATGAAGACGAGAAAGGCAACGACCTGCGCGGCAAGGCACAGATCATTATAGCCAAGCACCGTAAGGGTGCTACGGGCGATGTGCTGCTGGCTTTCCAGGGGCAGTACACCCGATTTGCCAATCCCGAGGACGCCATGCTGGCCCCGCTGCCCGCCGATTTTGGCGGTGGAGAGATCATCAGTTCCCGGTTGAACCAGGACGACGGCGACCCTTTCGGCGGCATTCCGACGGTGAATCCCTTTTAGATGATGTTGATTTATCATGAAAACAAGCAAAAAAGTAACAGATTATTTGCCTGTGTCGGCTGAATTGTTTACCTTTGCAAGCAGATAAAAGAGAAAGAACAGATGACACGCTCATACATCATTCTAAGCATTGCGATTAGCATTCGACTGCATCCTGTGGCCGGAAGTGAGAATGTGTGCACGTGTGTCTGACGAGCGACGACATAGCAGAGCCTTTCCACTTCCGTTGAGTGGGAAGGCTTTTTTCGTTTAAAAGGACAAAACAATAACAACAGCATGAGCGACAGACTTTACATTTTCGACACGACGCTACGCGATGGCGAGCAAGTGCCGGGGTGCCAATTGAACACGGTGGAGAAGATACAGGTGGCCAAACAACTGGAGCTACTCGGCGTGGACGTGATTGAAGCCGGGTTCCCTATCTCCTCGCCGGGCGACTTCAATTCGGTGGTAGAAATCTCGAAAGCCGTGACATGGCCCACCATCTGTGCGCTCACGCGTGCGGTGGAGAAAGACATCGACGTGGCTGCCGACTCGCTGAAGTTTGCCAAGCACAAGCGCATCCACACAGGAATAGGCACCAGCGACTCCCACATCAAGTACAAGTTCAACTCCACGCGCGAGGAAATCATCGAGCGTGCAGTGCGTGCCGTGGCCTACGCCAAGAAGTATGTGGAGGACGTGGAGTTCTATGCCGAGGATGCCGGACGCACGGACAATGAGTATCTGGCCCGTGTGGTGGAGGCCGTCATCAAGGCCGGAGCCACGGTGGTGAACATTCCCGACACCACTGGCTACTGCATGCCCGACGAGTATGCAGCCAAGATTCGCTTTCTGAAAGAGCATGTGAGCAACATCGACCAGGTCGTCATCTCGACCCACTGCCACAACGATCTGGGCATGGCCACTGCCAACACCATCGGCGGCGTGCTCGCCGGCGCGCGTCAGGTGGAGGTAACTGTGAACGGTCTCGGCGAGCGCGCGGGCAACACTTCGCTGGAGGAGATTGCCATGATACTGAAGTGTCACAAGAACATTGGCATCGATACGAACATCAATACGCGCAAGATCTATCCCATCTCGCGCATGGTGTCGTCGCTGATGAACATGCCTGTGCAGGCCAACAAGGCCATCGTGGGGCGTAATGCCTTTGCCCATTCGAGCGGCATTCATCAGGACGGCGTGCTGAAGAACGTGCAGACCTACGAGATTATCGACCCCAAGGACATCGGCTTGGACAACAACGAGATCGTGCTGACAGCCCGTTCGGGCCGCGCCGCGCTGAAGTATCGGCTGCAGGTGAACGGCGTAGACGTGGACGATGAAGAGAAGCTGGACAACATCTATCAAGCTTTCTTGCGGTTGGCCGACAAGAAAAAAGAGATAACCGACGACGATGTGTTGATGCTGGCCGGTGCCGACACGGCGGCCAATCATGCCGTGAAACTGGACTACTTGCAGGTGACGGCCGGCAAGGGCGTGCGTAATGTGGCCAGCATTGGACTGGACATTGCGGGGCAGAAATTCGAGGAATCGTCGTCGGGCAACGGCCCGGTGGACGCTGCCATCAAGGCACTGAAGCGCATCATTCACAAGCACATGGTGCTTAAGGAATTCACCATTCAGGCCATCTCCAAGGGCTCGGACGATGTGGGCAAGGTGCACATGCAGGTGGAATATGACGGTAATGTCTACTTCGGTTTCGGCGCCAACACCGACATTGTGACGGCTTCGGTGGAGGCTTATCTCGACTGTGTGAACAAATTCAGAAAATAAAAAGCGAACGAATTATAGCGAACATGAATACATTATTTGACAAGATTTGGGACAGCCACGTCGTGCAGGTTGTGGAAGACGGTCCCACCCAGCTTTACATTGACCGGCTGTACTGCCATGAGGTCACGTCGCCACAGGCTTTCGACGGGCTTCGTCAGCGCGGACTCAAGGTGTTCCGCCCCGACCAGGTCTACTGCATGCCCGACCATAACATCCAGACTCACGACCAGGATAAGCCCGTGGAGGATGCCGTGGGCCGCAAGCAGATAGAGACGCTCGACCGCAACTGTGAAGAGTTTGGCGTGACGGAGTTCAAGATGAACACCAAGGAGAACGGCATTATCCATGTGGTGGGCCCCGAGACGGGCCTGTCGTTGCCGGGCATGACCATCGTGTGCGGCGACTCGCACACCTCTACCCATGGAGCGATGGGGGCCGTGGCCTTTGGCATCGGCACGTCGGAGGTGGAGATGGTGCTCTCGTCCCAGTGCATCTTGCAGCAGAAACCCAAGTCGATGCGCATCAGCATCAACGGCAAACTGCGCCCCGGTGTGGTGGCGAAGGACGTAGCGTTGTATCTCATGGCGAAGCTCACCACCTCGGGAGCCACGGGCTTTTTTGTGGAATATGCCGGCGATGTGGTACGCGACATGAGCATGGAGGGCCGGCTGACACTCTGCAACCTCTCCATCGAGATGGGTGCGCGCGGCGGCTTCATCGCCCCCGACGAGACCACCTTTGCCTACATCAAGGGCCGCAAGTATGCACCCAAGGGGGCCGATTGGGACAAGGCGGTGGCCCGGTGGAAGACGTTGCGCTCGGGCGATGATGCCGTGTTTGACAAAGAACTTGTCTTTGATGCCGCCGACATTGAGCCGCGCATCACCTACGGCACCAATCCCGGCATGGGCATCGGCATCCGTGGCAGCGTGCCCACGCTGGCCGAAATCGATGAGACCGAACAGGTTTCTTTCCTCAAGAGTCTCAAGTACATGGGCTTCGAGCCCGGCGAGAAACTGCTGGGACACAAGATAGACTACGTGTTCCTCGGGGCCTGCACCAATGGCCGTATCGAAGATTTCCGGGCCTTTGCCTCGCTGGTAAAGGGACACAAGAAAGCGGCCGACGTGGTGGCTTGGCTTGTGCCCGGCTCTTGGGCCGTGGCCAAACAGATAGAGGACGAGGGGCTCGACCGGGTGCTGCACGAGGCTGGTTTTGCCATCCGTCAGCCGGGCTGCTCGGCTTGTCTGGCCATGAACGATGACAAGGTGCCGGCCGGACTCTACAGCGTGTCCACCTCCAACCGCAACTTCGAGGGCCGTCAAGGGCCGGATTCGCGCACCATTCTGGCCAGCCCGCTTGTGGCAGCGGCAGCGGCTATTACCGGCAAGATTACCGATCCCAGAGATTTCATGTAAAGGCGAAAACAGAAAACGATGAAACAGAAATTCGATATTATCACATCGAGCTGCATCCCCTTGCCGCTCGAAAACGTAGATACGGACCAAATCATCCCGGCCCGTTTCCTCAAGGCAACCGACAAGAAGGGCTTCGGCGACAATCTTTTCCGCGATTGGCGCTACAACAAGGATGGCAGTCTGAAGGCGGACTTCGTGCTCAACGATCCCAGCTACTCGGGTGTTATCCTTGTGGCCGGCAAGAACTTTGGTTCCGGCTCCAGCCGCGAGCATGCGGCCTGGGCCATTGCCGGATATGGTTTCCGTGTGGTCATCAGCTCGTTCTTTGCCGATATTCACAAGAACAATGAGCTCAACAACTTCGTGTTGCCGGTGGTAGTGAGCGAGGAATTCCTGCAGGAACTCTTCCGTAGCATTGACAAGGACCACAGGACTGAGGTGCGCGTGGATCTGCCCAACCAGACGGTAACCAACCTGGCTACGGGGCACAGCGAGCATTTCGACATCAACGGCTATAAGAAACACTGCCTGATGAACGGTCTCGACGATGTGGACTTCCTGGTGGAGAACCGTATCAAAGTGGAAGCCTATGAACGGAAACAAGCATAATATGAATATGGGTCAGACAGGCCGGCAAAGGGCCACGATAGAAATCATGGACTGCACGCTGCGCGACGGCGAGCAGACCAATGGCGTGAGTTTCTTGCCGCACGAGAAGCTGATGATAGCCCGCATGCTGTTGAGGGATGTCAATGTAGACCGGATAGAAGTGGCCTCGGCCCGCGTGTCTGAGGGCGAAAAAGATGCTGTGACGCGCATCTGCAAGTTTGCTGAACGCGAGGGCTACCTTGACCGTATCGAGGTGCTGGGGTTTGTAGACCATGACAAGTCGGTGGACTGGATTCGCGACTGCGGCGGTCGGGTCATTAATCTGCTGGCCAAGGGCTCGCTGAAACACTGCACCCAGCAACTCCACAAGATGCCTCAGCAGCATATTGACGATATTCTCGATGTGCTCGATTATGCCGAACGGCAGGGCCTTCGCGTGAATCTGTATCTGGAAGACTGGAGTTCGGGCATGAAAGATTCGCCCGAATATGTCTATCAAATTATGGAGGCCATGAAGGGAACCCGCATCGAACGGTTCCTCCTGCCCGACACACTGGGCATCATGAACCCCCTGCAGTGCATGGACTATATGCAGCAGATGCTGAGCCGTTATCCCGACAAGCATTTTGATTTTCATGCCCACAACGACTACGACCTGGCCGTATCGAACACGTTGGCAGCAGTCATGTGTGGTTGCTCAGGCGTGCATGTCACAGTGAATGGACTGGGAGAACGCTGTGGGAATGCGCCGCTGGCCAGTGTGCAAGCCATCCTGAAAGATCAGATTCACGTGCAGACTAACATCAAGGAGAGCCAGCTGAACATGATTAGCCGCGTGGTGGAGGACTACAGTGGAATAGCCGTGGCGCCCAATCAACCCATCGTTGGTGAGAATGTTTTTACCCAGGTGGCTGGCGTGCATGCCGATGGCGACAACAAGAACAACCTGTACTGCAATGACCTGAAGCCGGAGCGTTTCGGTCGTAAGCGCGAGTATGCGCTGGGCAAGAACTCGGGCAAGGCCAACATTGAGCGCAATTTGGAGGAACTGGGCATGGAACTTACTGCCGAGCAGACCCGCAAGGTGGTGCAGCGCATTACCGAACTGGGAGACCGCAAGGAGGTGGTGACACAGGACGATCTGCCTTATATCGTGTCGGATGTGCTGAAGCACGACACGCAAGAAGACCGGGTGAAGCTGCTCAGCTACATGGTCTCCACATCCTATGGACTCAAGCCCATTGCCAGCATCAAGGTGGAAATCAACGGGCAGGTCTATACGGCCGACGCTACGGGTGACGGCCAGTACGATGCCTTTGTCAAGGCTTTGCGTGACATCTACAAGGCCAAACTCGGGCGTACTTTCCCCCGGCTGGCCAACTATATGGTGACTATTCCGCCGGGTGGACACACCGACGCCCTTGTGCAGACCATCATTACGTGGCACGAGGAGGGCGGACGCATCATCCGTACACACGGCCTGGATGCCGACCAAACCGAGGCTGCGATCAAAGCTACGTTCAAGATGCTCAACATTATTGAGAGCGAAAAGACCGTCAAGTAAGTATCAACCCTATAATCAAAGATAAGTATGAAACTGAACATTGCTGTTCTGGCCGGCGACGGCATCGGGCCTGAGATCATGCCCCAGGCTATCAATGTGCTCAATGCTGTAGCCCGGAAATTCGGCCATGAGTTTGTCTATCACGAAGCCTTGTGTGGTGCACATGCCATCGACGAGGTGGGCGATCCTTTCCCAGAGGAGACCTACAAGGTGTGCATGGATGCCGATGCCGTGCTCTTTGCCGCTGTGGGCGACCCTCGCTTCGACAATGACCCCACACTGAAAGTGCGTCCCGAGACCGGTCTGTTGGCCATGCGCAAGAAGCTAGGCCTTTTTGCCAACGTGCGTCCCGTGGCTACATTCGATTGTCTGTTGCACAAGTCGCCGCTCAAGGAAGAACTCATCAAAGGGGCCGACTTCGTGGTGATTCGTGAACTCACGGGCGGCATGTACTTCGGCGAGAAATATCAAGACAACGACAAGGCCTACGACACTGATATATACTACCGGCCCGAGATAGAACGTATCTTGAAGGTTGGCTTTGAGTTTGCGCAAAAGCGCAATAAGCACCTCACCGTGGTCGACAAGGCCAATGTACTGGCCAGCTCGCGCCTGTGGAGGCAGATCGCTCAGGAGATGGAGTCTCTCTATCCCGACGTGAACGTGGATTACATGTTCATCGACAATGCTTCGATGCGCGTGCTCACCGAGCCTCGATTCTTCGATGTGATAGTTACGGAGAATACTTTTGGAGACATTCTTACCGACGAGACCAGTGCCATCACAGGCTCCATGGGTCTGCAGCCCTCGGCCTCACTGGGCGAACATACGCCGCTCTTCGAGCCGGTTCATGGCTCTTGGCCCCAGGCAGCCGGCAAGAACATTGCCAATCCACTGGCGCAGATTCTCTCTGCTGCCATGATGCTTGAGCACTTCGGTCTCAATGCGGAAGGGGCAGCTATCCGTAAGGCTTGTGATGAGGCACTGGAGTCCAACATCCGTACGCCCGAGATTCAGGTTGAGGGTGGCAAGGCGTACGGTACCAAAGAGATTGGCGAGTGGATAGTAAACCATATCTAAAGGTTTAGCTATCTATTGGATAGACCGAAGATGAACGAGGAGCGGCGTTGTCATACTGTGACAACGCCGCTCCTCGTTCATTGTTTGAAGCTATTCCATGACCATAGATAGCAGGAAGCCCACGGCTGTGGCTGCTCCATAGATGAAGATGTTACGGGCCGTTTCGCCCAGCACGCCGTTGAGTGCCTGACCGTGGTCGATACTCACCAAGTGGCGATAAGCTTGGCGGTGAGGCCAGAGATAGGCCAACGCGGGCAGCACGAAAGCCGGCCAGTGGCCTCGAAACACGAAGCAGATACCCAATCCCAAGGCCACCAGCCCTGACCAGAGGTAGAGCGTCATGCCCCAGTGGTGGCCCACACGTACCACGAGTGTGCGCTTGCCGTCACGGCGGTCATTGTCGATGTCGCGGTTATTGTTGATGAGCAGCAGTGTGTCGATGACGAAGCCACAGGCCAGCGCGGCCACAACCGCCTCGGCAGTGATGGTTTGCATGGCGGTAGGTAGCGAGAGGTAGTAGGTGAGACATACGGGGACAAGCCCGAAGAACACGAGTACCAGCACGTCGCCCAGTCCATGATAGGAGAGGGTAGTGGTGTAGAGAAAGCAAAACAGCGCACAGAGCACTCCCACAATAATCATCTGCCAACCTCCATATCTTATCAAAGGCAAGCCCACAAGGCAGCTTGCACCCGTAGTTATGGCTATGGCCCACAGCATGGCACGCGGTGTCACCCATCCCATGGCGCAGGCACGGCGGGGGCCGAGACGGGTCTCTGTAGCGTCGTTGCCACGTCGGAAATCGAAGTAATCGTTCACGAAGTTGGCATCAATCTGCATCAGAAAAGCAAAGAGAAAGCACAGAAAGCAGGGTGTCCACTCGATATGCCCTCCGGTGTCGGCTACGGCCAGTGCTGCCCCGACCATCACAGGTACGGCGGCCCCTATGAGTGTCTTGGGGCGAGCGGCCAGCACCCACGCCCGCAAGGAATTTGTTTTTACGTGAGATTCGTCCATAATTGCTTGCAAAAATAAACATTATTTGCTATATTTGCAAAGCAAATCAACAAGAAAACAACTGCATGATGGACGTGAGTCTCGACTTGATGTCGTTTGTAGAGACCAATATTCTCCCTAAGTACACCGCTTTTGGACATTCTCATGGACTGGGGCATGTGCAACGTGTAATAGCCAACTCGCTGATGCTGGCCCGCAGACTTGGGGCCGACATCAATATGGTCTATGCTATTGCGGCCTATCATGACTTGGGCATGAGCGGTCCGCGGGCTATTCATCATGTGACCGGCGGCAAGATTTTGGCAGCAGATGCCCGGTTGCGCAAGTGGTTTTCACCGACGCAAATCAGTATTATGAAAGAGGCGGTGGAGGATCATCGGGCTTCGGCCTCGCATGAACCGCGCAGCATCTACGGCAAGATTGTGGCCGAAGCAGACCGTGATCTGGATCCGGAGGTGGTGTTTACACGGGCCATTGAATACGGCTTTGAACACCAGCCCCAGCTTGACAAGGAGGGACAGTGGAAGCGGTTCTGTGCACACATGGAGGAAAAATATAGTGCCCGAGGGTACATTAAACTCTGGATCCCCAACTCGCCCAATGAGGAAAAGATTCGTGAAGTAAGAGCCACCATAGCCGATCCGGCCCGACTGCGTTCCATATTCGAACGCATTTGGGATGTAGTGGCAAAACAGTCTTAGCCGAATAGGGAGAACTTTCTTATACCTTTTATATAATAGAGCCACAGAATGCTGTAGGGCTTTCGTTCGGCAATGGGGGCTGCGACGCGTGTGCGGCGGATCTCGTTGCGGTCGTCGTCGAAATCGTGTCTCCATTTCCAGAAGGCACGCCGAGCCCTGAGAATGGCCACGAAGTCGCTCCAATTGTGATTCACCAGTAAGGTCTGTAAGGCTGCCATATGGTCGAGCACCCATCTCGCAGCCATCACACGTACCAGTTCGCTCGCGGGTAGATTCTTGTAGAGCATGGTGAGATTGTTGCGGAAATTCAGGAAAGTCTTCATCGGATTTCCCTTGGGTAGTGTTCCCCCACCCACGTGGAAGACGTGGCTGGAGGGTTCGCACATAATGCGGCGGCCCCGTTGACGCAGCCGCCAGCACAGGTCAATCTCCTCATTGTGGGCAAAGAAGCGGTGATCGAATCCATGCACCCGCCAATAGTCCTGGGCGCGAATCATGAGACAGGCCCCTGTAGCCCAGAGCACATCAGCTGGCTGGTCGTACTGTCCATGGTCGGCCTCCACTTCCTCAAACACGCGGCCCCGACAGAAAGGATAACCGTAGCGGTCGAGAAATCCCCCCGCAGCCCCTGCATATTCGAAGTGGTCTTTTTGGAATTCTGCCAGCAACTTGGGCTGGCAGGCTGCCACTTCGGAATCGCGTTCCATCAGGGCAATGAGGGGTGTGAGCCAGTGAGGTGTCACTTCTACGTCCGAGTTGAGTAGCACGTAGCAATCGTCATCGATTTGAGCCAAGGCCCGATTATAGCCCTCAGCAAACCCATAGTTGCGATCGAGCAGAATGGTCTTGACCTCAGGAAACTGATCGGCAAGCAACTGCATGGAGCCGTCGGTCGAGGCATTATCGGCTACATAGGTGTCGGCCTCAGCCCGAGAGTATTTCAGGACGGTGGGTAGATATGTGCGGAGCATCTGCTCGCCGTTCCAGTTCAATATGACAATGGCTACTTTCATCTGTCTCTTCTTTCTTGTATTAAAGGGTTTGTGAGAGTTCCAGATGCTCCGTCAGTCGAGCAATTCGACGCGCAGGGCAGTGCGGTTGTGATTGAAATCGCATAGTTGTACGCGCCGTATCTGGTTGTCGTATTCCTCGTGTGCCAGCCGCGCCGGCAGCTCCACGCGAATATAATTGTCGGTGAAACCGTGCATGGCCTTGTCTATGCCGGCTTTCTCAAAGAGCACCTTTGCTTCATGCCCGATGTGTTTGGCATAGAAAGCTTGGGTCTTTCGGTCGGAAAGTTCCAGTAGCCGTCGTGACCGCTGCTTCTTGTCCTGATCGCTCACGATGTAGGGTATGGATAGGGCTGACGTGCCGGGCCGCTCAGAGTAAGGGAAGACATGGAGCTGTGTTACGGGCAAGCCATCAAGGAAATTGTAGCATGTCTCAAAGTATTCGGGTTGCTCGCCACGGCAGCCCACCATCACATCCACACCGATGAAAGCATCGGGCATTTTCTCTTTGATAAGATGAATCTTGTGGGCAAAGAGGGCTGAGTCGTAGCGGCGGTGCATGAGTCGCAGCACCTCGTCGCTGCCACTCTGCAATGGGATGTGGAAGTGGGGCATGAAAGCACGCGACCGGGCACAGTATTCGATGAGCTCGTCGTCGATCAGGTCAGGCTCCAGACTGCTGATACGGAACCGCTCGATGCCTTCAACCCGGTCCAATGCTTTCACCAGATCGACGAAACGCTCATGGGTGCTCTTACCGAAGTCGCCGATGTTGACACCCGTGAGCACAATTTCCTTGCCTCCTTCACGGGCCGCTTCTTCGGCTTGGGCCACGAGTGATGCGATGGATGGGTTGCGCGACAGACCGCGTGCATAGGGGATGGTGCAGTAGGTACAGAAGTAATTGCAGCCATCCTGTACCTTGAGAAAGTAGCGGGTGCGGTTGCCTCGCGAGCATGAGGGTTGAAAACTCTTGATGTCACGCGTCTTCACATGGTGGTATTGGTGCAGATGCCCTTTGCGAGGCTGTGTCCAAGCCTCGGACAGAAACTGTACCAGATTGGCTTTTTCGTTGGATCCCAGCACCAGGTCTACACCGTCGATCTTGCTCACAGCTTCACTCTCCAGCTGGGCGTAACAGCCTGTCACCACAACAAAGGCACCGGGATTTTCCCTCACCATCCGGTGAATGGCCTGTCGGCATTTGTGGTCGGCGACCTCGGTGACCGAGCATGTATTGATGAGGCAGATGTCGGCTTGGTCGCCCTTGCCGACCGTGGTCACTCCCATGTCGCCCAACAATTTGCCGAATGTTGAGGTCTCGGAGAAGTTTAGCTTGCATCCAAGCGTATAGTAAGCAGCCTTTTTACCTTGAAAAGCACTTGTATCTATCATGATAACATCTTCTTTCTTTCCTGCAAAGGTAGCGGTTTATGCCGAAATAAGGGGCATTTGAATAGAGATAATCGTGCCTTTGGCCGATGCTTTTGATGAACTGTTAGGGCAAACAAGATGTTTAACTTTTGTTTAGTATTTGTAATCATTTGGTATTCAAAGCGTTGCGAAAAAGTTACAGAGAGAGTGAAAAAAAAGCTCAAAAAAAAGAACGTCGTATTGAAAAAATGGCTAACTTTGCATCGTTTTAATAAACAAATGATTGTTTTACAGATTTAAAAGCAAAGAAAAATGAAGAAATTAGTTTTGGCTTTCGTAGCTGTTGTAGCTGTATCTTTCGCATCATGTGGTAACAAGAACCAGAGCGCAGCTCCTGCTTCCGACTCTGACACAACTGCTGTTAGCGACACTGCTGATACAGCTGCCGTTGACACTGCTGCTGCTGACACTGCCGCTATGTAATTCGACGCATCAGCTCGAACTGAAAAAAGAGAGACCCGCCCAGGACATTGTCTTGGGCGGTTGTTTTTATGGTATGGATGCCTACGCTTTCCCTATTGATTGATAGTTTTATTTCGTGTATCCGACATCTTGGCAATGAAGTCATCGAGTATGGGAATCATAGTGGTCAAAGCGGCGGGATCGATGTTGCATGACTGGAATCCATCAACCATACACTTTGGCAAGCTGGCGGCTTTGCGCCTGAGTGCCTTGCCTTTGGGGGCGAGGAATACGATTTGCTGACGTTTGTCGGCGGGATTGTCACGGCGTGATAGCAGTCCGAGATTCTCCATGCGCTTGATGAGGGGCGACACGGTGTTGACACCCAGAAGCAGTCGTTTGCCAATGTCGTTGAGGGGTTGCTCGTCCTGCTCCCACAGTACCATCAGCACGAGATACTGCGTATAAGTGATGCCCAAAGGACGTAGGAGAGGCTCGTAGGCTTGGGTGATGAGTCGCGATGCCGCGTAGAGTCGGAAACAAAGCTGATGATTGAGTCTTAACTGTTCGTATGCCATTGGCTGATGGGTTTATACATGTTGGTTCCTATTCTGGGAATCATACGAAAAAGTAGCCGGCGGGATGATTCCTGCCGGCTGTCTTTGTGATAGAGTTTGTCTTTTATAGCTGTTCCTCAACGGCTTTTTCCACTTCCTTGAGGTCGACGGTCGGCTCGAAACGGGCTACAACTTCGCCGTTGCGATCGATGAGGAATTTGGTGAAGTTCCATTGGATGTCGTCCTGTTTACGGGGTTCAGAGTTGGCCTTATTGTAAAGATCCTCCATGATGGCTGCCAGTTTTTCCTCGTAGGCACCGCCGGCATAGCCTTTCTTGCTCTTCAGCCAAGTGTAGAGAGGAAGCTCATTAGCACCGTTGACATTACTTTTCTTGAACTGTGGAAAGTCTGTTCCGAACTTCATGGTGCAGAACTCATGAATCTCCTCATCGGTGCCGGGAGCCTGATGACCAAACTGGTCGCAAGGTATATCGAGAATCTCCAGTCCCTTTTCTTTCAGGCGCTTGTACATAGCTTCCAATTCTTCATACTGGGGCGTGAAGCCGCAGCCTGTAGCCGTATTGACGATGAGGAGCACTTTACCCTTGTAGGCTTCGAGGCTTACCTCGTTACCTTTCTTATCTTTCAGGTTGAAATCAAATAATGTTGCCATAATGATGTTTATGAAATAAATGGTCTGTTAATTATAATCGCTTGTCCTTTGTTTATGTCTGCAAGTTCTTTCATCTTGCCCTTGCATCCATTGTTTTTATTTTTAGGGTCGAATATATTCCCTATCCTTTGTCTTAGGAAATATCTCCTGTTCCTTTTGACAATGCAAAGATAGGAGTTCTCTGTTAAATCGTAAACGATATAATCAAAGGTTTAACATCCTTTATTATGTATCGTCCGCGATATTCCTTGAATATACATACGTTAACATGGAGTTGAGGGATAGGAGGACTGATGATTTTGGCAGGGCCATGGCAAGATAGGGCAGTGGTTGGCGTGTGATATGGCACGTGTCTTTCATTTTCTTATGACTACAGAAACAGATTGCCCCATGCGTGAAAGCAACATGGGGCAAATCAAGTAGAGGATGTGCCATAGCGATTATGACACATCCTCTACTTGTGATAATAAAAAGATGAGGAGGGAGCCTATTCTTCGGTCTTTGCCTTGGCCACCCCTTTTTCTTTCAGGTATTCAAGAAAGAGACGGAGGGCCTTGTTGGTGGCAATGGCAAGATTGATGTCGCGGCCGAAGTCCTCGGTGAGTTTCAGAGTGCGCACGTCGTCCTTGGAACCATAGCCAATCCAGATGGTACCCACGGGAATCTCGGCAGTGCCCCCTGTGGGACCGGCTACGCCAGTGGCAGAGATGGCATATTTGCAGTTCAGGGCATCGCAGGCGCCCAGCACCATTTGGCGTGCCACCTCTTCGCACACGGCGGTCTGTTCCTCGAGTACCTGATGGGACACATGGAGCAAATTCTCTTTCACTTCATTGGTATAGCAGATGATGCCACCTTTGAAATACTGTGAGGCTCCTGGTACGGAGATGATGGCTTCAGCGATGCGGCCGCCGGTGCAACTCTCGGCCGTGCCCAGAGTGAGGTCGTTGTCATACAGAATCTCCTGGATTCCACGACTCAACATTTTGCTTTCAAATTCCATATTCTGAGTATTGATGAATCTGTAGATAAAACATTACTGAAAGGTTACCTTGGAAAAGGCCGGGGCATCGATGGGGCAGAAGTCGTGGTCCAGAAACTTGAAATAGCCTACGATACCAATCATAGCTGCATTGTCGGTGGTGTAGCTGAACTTGGGGATGTAGATGGTCCAGCCGTATTTTTCGGCATGTTCGCGGAATGCGTTGCGCAGCCCATTGTTGGCCGAAACGCCGCCGGCCACGGCCACGTGGCTGATACCCGTTGCCTTTACAGCCATGCGCAACTTCTTCATGAGGATGTCCACGATGGTATGCTCCAGACTTGCAGCAATGTCCTCCTTGTGGTGCTCGATGAAGTCGGGGTCCTCGGCCACCCATTTGCGCATGTTGTAGAGGAAAGAAGTCTTCAAACCCGAGAACGAATAGTTCATGCCGGGGATGTGGGGCTCGGCAAACTGATAGGCCTTGGGATTGCCTTGGCGGGCCAGGCGGTCGATGATGGGGCCGCCGGGATAGCCCAGCCCCATCACTTTGGAGCATTTGTCAATGGCCTCGCCGGCGGCATCGTCGATGGTCTGCCCCAGCACTTCTATGTCGTTGTAGGCATTGACTTTGACTATCTGCGAGTTGCCGCCAGACACCAACAGACAGAGATAGGGGAAAGGCGGCATGTGATGGTCGTCATCGCTCTCCTTGATGTAGTGGGCCATGACGTGTCCTTGCAGGTGGTTGACATCGATAAGGGGAATCTCCAGACTGCGGGCGAACCCCTTGGCAAAGCTCACACCCACGAGCAGCGAGCCCATGAGCCCCGGCCCCCGAGTGAAAGCCACGGCCGAAAGTTGTTCTTTGGTGATGCCGGCCCGCTTGATGGCTTGGTCGACTACGGGCACCACATTCTGTTGATGGGCCCGGCTGGCCAGCTCGGGCACCACGCCGCCATAGGCCCGATGAACCTCCTGCGAAGCCGTGACATTGCTCAGCAGCACTCCATTCTTCAGAACAGCTGCCGACGTATCGTCGCAGCTGCTCTCTATACCTAATATATATATATCGTTCATTCAGCGAAGCAAGTTGTCGTAAGTCAATGAAAAGTTGGTTGGTGTGCGGGTGCGTGTCTTAGTAAGACAGCACTTCTACGCCGGTCTCGGTCATGAGGAACGTGTGCTCCCATTGGGCAGAGGGCAGTTCGTCACCTGATATAACCTCCCAACCGTAGGGGTCTTCCGAGTCGATGAACACCTCCCACGTGCCCATGTTTATCATGGGCTCAATGGTGAAAGTCATGCCCGGAACCAGCAGCATGCCGGTGCCTTTGTGCCCGTAGTGCACAACGTCGGGTTCCTCGTGCATGGCCATACCTACGCCATGGCCGCAGAGGTCGCGCACCACACCATAGTGATATTTCTCGGCATGCTTCTGAATGGCATGACCGATGTCGCCCACAAAGCAGTAGGGCTTGGCGGCTTCGGCACCGATTTCGAGACATTCCTTGGCCACCCGCACCAGCTGCTCTTTCTCAGGAGTGGTCTTGCCGCCGATGATAAACATGCGCGAGGCATCGCCGTAGTAGCCGTTGAAGTCGAGCGTCATGTCCACATTGACAATGTCTCCCTCTTTGAGCACGTCCTCTTTCTTGGGAATGCCATGGCACACCACTTCGTTGATACTGGTGCACACGCTCTTGGGGAATCCCTCGAAATTGAGGCAAGAAGGGTGGCAATGATTGTCCTCACAATATTTCATGCAGATGTCGTCAATGTCCTGGGTGGTCATGCCCGGACGGATGGCAGCCTCCACGGCATCGAGGCAACCCGTATTCAGCTTGCCGGCCAAACGGATACCCTCTATCTGTTCGGGTGTTCTCACCATCTCGCGGGTGGGCACTTCCTTGCCCCGGTTCTCCCAATACATCACTTTCTTGTCGAGCTCACTGATTGGGCCGCCGGGCAGACAGTGCCATCTTTTCTTTTTCTTGAAAACCATATAGATGTGTTTATTTTGCAATGCAAAGTTACAATATTATGCCGAAAGGGGCCATGTCTGTCCCCGGAAAACGTTGCGTGGCGGACAAAAATGCCGGCGCCCCCGCTCAAAACAGCTGTAGCTTGTTCTTGCGCGCCTCTTCGAGCGAGAGGATGTGCTGCTGCTCTTGGGCGTACTGCGTGCGCAGCACCTCATACTTGTCTGCAAGTTCCTGCTCGAACTTGGGGCGTTCGGTGGGGTTGAGCAGCCGTGCTGAGGCGAGGACGCATTGGGCCGCGTCCTTGGTCCAGACCACAGGACCGTCGTAGTGGGGCGCTATCTTGAGTGCCACGTGGAGTTGAGAAGTGGTGGCTCCACCGATGAGAATGGGAATAGTGAGCCCCGCTCTCTTCATTTCGACGGCGGTGTTGACCATCTCGTCGAGCGACGGCGTGATGAGTCCGCTGAGTCCAACGATGTCGGCCTGGGTCTCAATGGCCTTTTTCACGATGTGTCCGGGAGGAACCATGACGCCCATATCGACCATCTCGAAGTTGTTGCAAGCCAGCACTACGGACACAATATTTTTGCCGATGTCGTGCACATCGCCCTTGACCGTAGCCAGAATGATTCGCCCGGCACTTGCTGCACTGCCCGCCTTTTCGGCCTCGATATAGGGCTGGAGGATGGCCACGGCCTGCTTCATGGTGCGGGCCGTCTTCACTACCTGGGGCAGAAACATCTTGCCCGAACCGAACAGCTCGCCCACCTTGTTCATGCCATCCATGAGCGGCCCCTCGATAATGTCGACGGCGTGGGGGTATTGTTCCAGTGCCTCGTGCAGGTCTTCGTCGAGATGGGTGGCGATGCCCTTGCGCAGGGCATAGACCAACCTTGCGTGCAGATCGTCCTGTCGCCACGCTTCCACCGTGGGCAGGGGGGTGGCCGCGCCGTTCCCTTGGCTGGCTTCCTGGAGCGCAAGTTGCTCGGCCTTGATGTGCTCGGCCAGCTCTATGAGGTCTTCGGCGGCGTTCTTGCGGCGGTTGAGCACCACGTCCTCGATGATTTGCAGATGGTCGGCCGGGATGTCCGAATAGGTTACTTTGGTGGCCGGGTTGACGATGCCGAAGTCCATGCCTTCGCGGATGGCGTGGTAGAGGAACACAGCGTGCATGGCTTCGCGGATGTAGTTGTTGCCGCGAAAGGAGAAGCTCAGGTTGCTCACGCCGCCACTGACGTGGGCGCCGGGTAGGTTGGCTTTGATCCAGTGGGTGGCGCGGATGAAGTTGACGGCATAGTCGTCGTGTTCTTCCATGCCCGTGGCGATGGCCAGCACATTGGGGTCGAAGATGATGTCGAGCGGATTGAAGCCGGCTTTCTCCGTAAGTAGCCGGTAGGCGCGTTCTGCTATCTCGATGCGCCGCTCATAGGTGGCGGCCTGTCCTTGCTCGTCGAAGCACATCACCACCACGGCGGCCCCGAAACGCTTCACGTCGCGGGCATGGGCAAGAAAGGTCTCTTCGCCCTCCTTGAGCGAAATGGAGTTGACGATGCACTTGCCTTGTACGCACTTGAGGCCGGCCAGGACGACGTCCCACTTGGACGAGTCTATCATCACCGGCACGCGGGCAATGTCGGGTTCGGAGGCGATGAGGTTGAGAAAAGTCACCATTTCGGCCTCGGCGTCGAGCAGTCCGTCGTCCATGTTCACGTCGATGACGAGGGCTCCGTCTTCGACCTGCCTGCGGGCGATGTCGAGGGCTTCGTCGTATTTCTTTTCCTTGATGAGCCGCAGGAACTTGCGCGACCCGGCCACGTTGCAACGTTCGCCCACGTTTACAAAGTTGACCTCGGGTGTCACGTCGAGCAGTTCGAGGCCCGAGAGCCACAGTGTCCGGGGTTTGGGCTGCGGCACATGGGGGCGTTTGCCCTGCGAGAGTTGGTAGTAGCTGCGGATGAAAGCGTCGGTGGTGCCGCAGCATCCGCCGAGAATGTTGACCAGCCCCTCGTCGACAAACTCGGCTATCTGGGGCGACATGCTCTCGACGGTCTCGTCGTACTCTCCCATGGAGTTGGGCAAGCCGGCGTTGGGGTATGCCGAAATGTAATAAGGGGCCTTTTGGGCCAGTTGCTTCAGATAGGGTTTCATCTGGCGGGCGCCAAACGAACAGTTGAGCCCTACGGAGAAAATGTCGTAGCAACTTACGCTGGCCAGGAAGGCTTCGAGCGTCTGTCCGCTCAGGGTTCGGCCGGCAAGGTCGCTCACCGTCACGCTGAGCATGATGGGAAGTGCGGCGCCCCGGCTGGCCATGGCCTGGTTGCAGGCGTCGATGGCGCACTTGGCGTTGAGCGTGTCGAAGATGGTCTCAATCAGAAAAAGGTCCACGCCGCCGTCGATCAAGGCCTCGGCCTGTTCCACGTAGGCAGCAAGAAGCTCGTCGTAGGTCATGGCACGGGCGGCCGGACTGCTCACGTCGGGGCTGAGCGAGCACGTCTTGTTGGTGGGGCCGATGGAGCCGGCTACGAAGCGGGGCCAGGCATCGGTGGAAAACCGGCGGGCGGCCTCCTTGGCCAGTACGGCTCCTTGACGGGCAATCTCACGGCTGTGGGCCTCCAAGTGGTAGTCGGCCTGGGAGATGCGCTGGCTGGAAAACGTGTTGGTCTCGATAATATCGGCGCCGGCTTCGAGGTATTTGCGGTGTATGTCGCTGATGATGTCGGGGCGTGTCAGGTTGAGCACATCGTTGTTGCCTTTCATCTGACCGGGGACGTCACGGAAAAGCCGTCTGCGAAAATCAGCTTCCGTCAGGCGGCAGTCCTGAATCATGGTGCCCATGGCGCCGTCAAGAATCAATATCTTCTCTCTCGCAATACTGTCCAGTAATCCTGAATTCACAATGGGATGGTCTTGTGGTTTGTTTAGTAATGCTTCATGGCCCTGTCCATTTCCCGGCGGTCTTCTTTCTCCTTGAGGGTCTGCCGCTTGTCGTATTCCTTTTTGCCCCGGGCCAGCACAATGTCTATTTTGGCCCGGCCGTGGGAGTCGATGAACACCAAAATGGGGACAATGGTGAAGCCGGGAGCCTTGGAATCTTCGATGAGTGAGTGGATTTCGCGCTTGGAGAGCAGGAGCTTTCGGTCGCGCATGGCCTCATGATTGGAGTAGGAACCATAGAAATAGGGCGAAATATTCATGCCCTTGACCCACACTTCTCCGTTGTGGATGTAGCAGAAAGCATCGACCAACGAGGCTTTGCCCAGGCGTATGGACTTGATCTCGGTGCCCGTCAGCACGATGCCTGCGGTGTAGGTGTCGATGAAAGCGTACTCAAAAGAGGCTTTCTTGTTGCGTATCTGTACCGGACTCTTTCTGCGGAGTTCCTGCTGGTCTCTATTCATTCTCTATCGTTGCAAAGTTGGTAATGTGCTCATCCACGTAGTGGGCCACCATGTTGGTGAAGTTTTCTTCTTCCTCGATAAAGGCATTATCGAAGTCGTCGAAGTCGCTGTACTGCTCGTAGAGCGCGTCGAACTCCTCCTGTGTATAGTCTTTTTCGAGTGCCTCATGGTGGAGATTGTAGAGCCGGTGGCATTTGTTGATGAGCTTGTAAAGGCCTTGGAGCCCCCAGTTGCGCATGGCCTTGTCGAAAGGGTTGCGGAAAATGAAACTGCCCAGACCGTTGTGGATGAGCTGCACGAAACCGCCCTCCATCAGCTCGTCGCGCATGGCTACGTAGGTGATTAGGGTGATTTGGTCGGCATTGAGCTCGGCCATGTTGTCGGCATTGAGCTCTCCACCGATGGCCTGATGGATGGCATCGGTGAAGACTTTGATGAATGCGTCCATGTCTTCGCCGGCTGCTTGGCGCAAGGCGGCGTCGCTGACTTTGACCTCTATCATGATATTTGCTTAATCAATGGGCTCCAATATAATGGCCACAAAGGTAAGCAAATAATCTATGAATGAGGATGGGGCGGTGCAAAAGGTTGTTAAACGCCGGCCGTGCACGCCGTATTCGCGGGGCGAAACAGGGCTAATCGCAAGGCCGCGACGGGTTTTTCGCAGGGCGTTCAGCCGTTGGACGGTCGGCGAATAGCGCGTGAGGCGTCGGCCGGCACTAAAAAACCGCCGCACGAAGCCATCTGCGCGCGGCGGTTGTCTGATGTATGACGGGAATGGGGTGAGGGGCAGGCGCGCCCATACAGGGCGTATGTTCCTACAGTTTGGCAACCAATCGGGGGGCTTGGCACGCCCCCCGACGGATGGTTAATAGGCGAAGAGCGGATAGTTCTTCATGGTGTCGTTCACCTTTTGGCGCACGCGGCTGATGACTTGCTCGTTTTCAGGGTCGGCCAGCACTTCGTCAATCAGGTCGGCAATGAGGTGCATCATGTCTTCCTTGGCGCCACGGGTGGTCATGGCGGCAGTGCCGAGACGGATGCCCGAGGTCTGGAAGGCGCTGCGTTCGTCGTAGGGCACCTTGTTCTTGTTGACCGTGAGGTCGGCGGCCACCAGGGCCGTCTCGGCCACTTTGCCGGTGAGGTCGGGGTATTTCTGGCGCAGGTCGAGCAGCATAGAGTGGTTGTCGGTGCCGCCGCTGACGATGCTGAAGCCGTGCTCGATGAGGTCTTGGGCCAGGACGGCGGCGTTGACCTTGACCTGCTTGGCATAGTCAATCCATGAGGGCATGAGATTCTCGCCGAAAGCCACGGCCTTGGCGGCGATGATGTGTTCCAGCGGACCGCCTTGGTTGCCGGGGAATACGGCGGAGTTGAGTAGCATGCTCATGGGCTTGACCACTCCCTTTTTGGTGGTGTAGCCCCAGGGGTTGTCGAAATCTTTGCCCATCAGGATGACACCGCCGCGAGGGCCGCGGAGGGTCTTGTGCGTGGTGGTGGTGACGATGTGGGCATACTTTACGGGGTTCTTTAGCAGTTTGGCGGCAATGAGTCCGGCAGGGTGGGCCATGTCGATCATCAGCAGAGCTCCCACTTCGTCGGCTATCTTGCGCATGCGCTCGTAGTCCCACTCGCGGCTGTAGGCCGAGCCGCCGCCGATAATCAGCTTGGGTTTGTGCTCCAGGGCCAGCCGTTCCATCTCGTCATAGTCCACGTGTCCGGTCTCGCGGTTCAGCGTATAGCCGACGTGCCGATAGAGTATGCCCGAGGTGTTGACCTCGCTGCCGTGAGAGAGATGGCCGCCTTGGTCGAGGTCGAGGCCCATAAAGATGTCGCCGGGCTTCAGCACGGCCAGCAGTACGGCCTGGTTGGCCTGAGCTCCGGAGTGAGGCTGCACGTTGGCAAATTCTGCATCGAAGAGCCGCTTGACGCGCTCGATAGCCAGCGTCTCCACCTGGTCGACAATCTGGCAACCGCCGTAATAGCGTTTGCCGGGCAGTCCTTCGGCATATTTGTTGGTGAGATAGCTCCCGGCGGCAGCCATCACTTCCTCGCTTACGAAGTTCTCGGAGGCAATGAGTTCCATGCCTCTCAGCTGACGCTGATGCTCTTGCTCGATCAAATCAAAAATCTCTTGGTCTCTTTTCATCATGTCGATTATTATAGGGTTGATAATGATTGGTGTTGGTTTGTGGACGGGTTTACAGGATGGCCACCTTGTCGATGTCCTGTTCTTTGTCGCAGTAATGGCACTTGACGATGCCCGCAGCCTTGTCCACGATGGTGAAGTAGGTCTGCATGGGCTCGTTGTTGGTGATGCACTTGGGATTGTTGCATTTCACGATGCCGTGCAGCTCGTCGGGTGTCTCGACGGTCTTCTTCTCCACCACTTCGTAATTTTTGATGATGTTGAGCACGATTTTAGGGGCGATGACCGAGAGTTTGCTCACTTCCTCCTCGGTAAAGTATTTGTTGGAAACCTTGACGATGCCCTTGCGTCCCACCTTGCGCGAAGGCAGATTGTAGCCGATGGTGATCTGCTCGTCGAGTTCGTGCAGATGAAGCAGCCGGGCCACTTGGTAGGTTTTGTCGGCCGGAATATGGTCAATGACGGTTCCGTTCTCAATGGCGGCAACCTGTAATTCTTTCTTAGCCATGTATGTTGCAGTTATGGGTTCGAGTGAAAATCAATACTCGGAGCGGATGATGGTCGTGTCGTTGCGCACATCGTCGAGCGTGATACCGAGGCAATAGCAGAAAATCGCTTCGCGGGCGTAGAGCCCGTTCTTGGCTTGCTGGATGTAATAGGCGTGTGGATTGTTGTCCACGTCGTAGGCAATTTCGTTGACACGAGGCAGTGGGTGCATGATTTTCATGTTGGGCCTGGCCTTGTGCAGCATGGATTCGTGGAGAATGTAGACGTTCTTAACCCGTTCGTATTCCATCAAGTCGGAGAAGCGCTCTTTCTGCACGCGGGTCATGTAGAGAATGTCTGCATGGGCAATCTCGTCTTCGGTAAATGCGGTGTGCTCGTGGAATTCGATGTTATGCTTCTTGCAATAAATTTTATACTCTTGGGGCATGGCCAGCTCTTCAGGAGCAATAAAATGAAAGGTGGGGTTGAAGTGCCGCATGGCCGTAATCAGCGAGTGAACGGTCCGGCCGTATTTTAGGTCGCCGACAAGGTAGATGTTCAGATTTTCAAGCGTGCCCTGCGTCTTGTAAATGGAATAGAGGTCGAGCATACATTGGGAGGGGTGCATGTGTGCTCCGTCGCCGGCATTGATGATGGGGATGGGAACAACCTCGCTGGCATACTGGGCTGCTCCCTCTATGTGGTGCCTCATGGCGATAATGTCGGCATAGTTGCTGACCATGAGTATCGTGTCTTTCAGGGTTTCGCCTTTGGTGGTGCTGGAAGTTTTGGCGTCAGAGAAACCGATGACACGGGCTCCTAAGCGATTGGCAGCCGTCTGGAAACTGAGTTGGGTGCGTGTGGATGGTTCAAAGAACAGTGTGGCGACGACTTTTCCTTTCAGCAATTCTCTGTTGGGATGTCTCTCGAACTCTTGCGCCATGTCGAGCAGGTATAGAATCTTCTCCTTGGACAGATCGGCAATCGTCACAAAATTATGCTTCTCCATTGACATTTTGATTGATTGTTACGAATTCGACGGCTAAGTTACTCATAATTTTTTATTCCTTAGTGCGATTTCAAAAGAAATATTGTATTTTTGCACAAATAATATTTGGCACTGTCATGAGAAAGACATTCGTGAAAATGCTGTGGTTTTTTCTGGCCCTTTTGGTTGGAATTGCCGCTTCGCTTTTTTCCCTGATATGGTTTGGCATCATCGGTTATTCCCCGGATATAGCTCATCTGCAGAATCCCATTAACAAATCGGCTTCCCAGGTTTTTTCTGCGGACGGCAAGATTATCGGAACCTATAATATAGACCGGGCCAACCGTATTCCTGTGGCCTATTCCAAGTTGTCGCCCTACTTGGTTCGCGCATTGGTGGCTACCGAGGACGAACGCTTTTACGATCATTCGGGCATTGACTTCTACGCATTGGGGCGGGCAGTCGTGAAACGAGGGCTGATGGGACAGGAGAGTGCCGGCGGCGGAAGCACCATTACGCAACAGCTGGCCAAGCAGTTGTATTCCGCACCGGCCAAATCGACCATGGAGCGACTGTTGCAGAAACCGATAGAGTGGGTGACGGCCATCAAATTGGAGCGGAATTTTACCAAGGAGGAAATCATAGCCCTTTATCTGAATTACTTTGATTTTCTGCATGGAGCCGTGGGAATCAAGATAGCAGCAAACACTTATTTTAGCAAGGAACCCAAGGATTTGACGGTGGGGGAGTCCGCACTGCTGATAGGTCTTTGCAAGAATCCGTCCTTGTTCAACCCTGTACGTTATCCGGAACGCAGCAAAGCCCGGCGAAATGTGGTGTTGGGACAGATGCTGAAAGCCGGTTATCTCTCCGAAGCGGAATATGCAACCTGTTGCGCCGAGTCGATTGAGTTGCATTTCCATCGGGCTGATCACAAGGATGGGACAGCCGTCTATTTCCGGGAATTCCTGCGCCAGTACATGATGATGGATAGGCCGGAGCCGAAAAACTATCCGGCATGGAATAAAAGACAGTACGTGATAGACTCCATTGCTTTTGCTAATGACCCGCTTTGCGGATGGTGCAAGAAGCATACCAAGAAAGATGGGAGCTTCTATAATGTCTATACGGACGGTTTGAAGATTTACACAACGTTGGATTCCCGCATGCAGCGTTATGCAGAGGAGGCCGTCTATGGGCATGTGGCTAAATACTTGCAGCCTGCATTCAATAAGGAGAACAGCAATAAGCCGAATGCTCCCTTTACGGATCAACTGACACATAAGCAAGTGAACCAGATTATCAACAGGGCTGTGGTTCAGAGCGAACGCTACCGTAATATGAAAGAGGCCGGGGCCTCTAACGAGGAAATAGAACGGGCTTTCAGAACGCCTACGGATATGTCGGTGTTTACGTATCATGGAGATATAGACACGGTAATGACGCCGATGGATTCTATTCGTTATTACAAATCGTTCTTGCGGGCGGGCTTCATGAGCATGGACCCGCACACAGGGTATGTCAAAGCGTATGTGGGAGGTATCAATTTTGAGCATTTTCAATATGATATGGTGATGGGCGGACGTAGGCAAATAGGTTCGACCATCAAGCCTTTCCTCTATTCTTTGGCTATGGAGAATGGGGCGTCGCCCTGTGATAAGGCTCCCAATGTGCAGAAGACGTATATGGTGGCCGGCAAGCCTTGGACTCCCCGCAATGCCAACAGGAGGCGATATGGAGAGATGGTGACTTTGAAATGGGGATTGGCACAGTCGAACAACTGGATTTCAGCTTATCTCATGAGCAGGTTGAATCCCAGACAGTTTGTGAGTATGCTGCATCAGTTTGGACTGAACAATCCTGATATTTATCCGTCGTTGTCACTTTGTTTGGGGCCTTGTGAGGCCTCGGTGGGAGAGATGGTGAGCGCCTATACCACATTTGCCAATAATGGAATTCATGTGGCACCCATGTTCGTAACCAAGATAGAAGACAGTGAGGGAAATGTGGTGGCAACATTCCAGCCGGCAATGAATGAGGTGATTAGCTCGGTCAGCGCCTATAAGATGCTGGAAGAGCTGATGGCTGTTGTCAATGAGGGCACTGCCGGACGTCTGCGCCACAAGTATAATATCACAGGAGAAATTGGGGGAAAGACGGGAACCACCAACCGCAATTCGGATGCGTGGTTCATGGGCTTTACGCCTCAACTGGTCAGTGGTGTATGGGTAGGCGGCGAGGATAGGGACATTCATTTCGATTCCATGAGGATGGGACAAGGTGCAACGATGGCTCTGCCTATCTGGGCCTATTACATGAAGAAAGTCTATCAGGACCGTAGTCTTCCTTATGATCCCACTGCAGTCTTTGATGTACCTGACGATTTCAACCCCTGTGAAAAAGAAGCGGAGGAGACGGGAGATTTGGGAATAGATGAAATTTATGAGTAAGCGTATCTGGTCTTTCCCTTTTTCTCTCGCATATATATAATAATGTGAGTTCTGTTTTTGTGTCCTTGTTTTGTCCGTTAAAGCGAAAAATTCGTTTTTCATCTGTATTTTTTTGCTTGATTGTTTGGTTGTTTTGGTTGCAATGTCTACCTTTGCACTCGCTTTCCGCCTGTGTGGCGGTTTGCGTTTAGGAAAGAGTTCTTTGAAAGTATTTACATAGACAGAGTAGTAGTACAAGAAGCAAGTCCCCGTTCCTGTTTTTATTGGGTTTCGGGGAATTGGGTATGAATGAGAACCGTCCGATTCATTTTGGATGAGATTCACAGGTTTTACTTGAACTTCGATACATTTTCAGGCGTTCTGTGACAGGCAAGACGTCGTGCTTTCATTTGCCGTGGGGCATTGGCCTTGTGGTGATTGTAGGCACGTACAATGTTATATTTTACCATGGAGAGTTTGATCCTGGCTCAGGATGAACGCTGGCTACAGGCTTAACACATGCAAGTCGAGGGGCAGCATGGCGGATGCTTGCATCTGCCGATGGCGACCGGCGCACGGGTGAGTAACGCGTATCCAACCTACCTTCAAGCAGGGGACAATCCGTAGAAATGCGGTCTGATACCCTATGTATTCCAACGAGGTCCTCCGTGTTGGAAGAAAGGTTTATCCGCTTGTTGATGGGGATGCGTCCGATTAGCTTGTTGGCGGGGCAACGGCCCACCAAGGCAACGATCGGTAGGGGTTCTGAGAGGAAGGTCCCCCACACTGGAACTGAGACACGGTCCAGACTCCTACGGGAGGCAGCAGTGAGGAATATTGGTCAATGGGCGTAAGCCTGAACCAGCCAAGTAGCGTGCAGGATGACGGCCCTATGGGTTGTAAACTGCTTTTATACGGGGATAAAGTGCGCCACGTGTGGTGTTTTGCAGGTACCGTATGAATAAGGACCGGCTAATTCCGTGCCAGCAGCCGCGGTAATACGGAAGGTCCGGGCGTTATCCGGATTTATTGGGTTTAAAGGGAGCGTAGGCCGCATGTCAAGCGTGTTGTGAAATGCAGGTGCTCAACACCTGGATTGCAGCGCGAACTGTCGTGCTTGAGTGTGCGCAACGTTGGCGGAATTCGTCGTGTAGCGGTGAAATGCTTAGATATGACGAGGAACCCCGATTGCGAAGGCAGCTGACGGGAGCATAACTGACGCTGAAGCTCGAAGGTGCGGGTATCGAACAGGATTAGATACCCTGGTAGTCCGCACGGTAAACGATGGATGCCCGCCGTCCGCCCTTTTATTGGGCGTGTGGCCAAGCGAAAGCATTAAGCATCCCACCTGGGGAGTACGCCGGCAACGGTGAAACTCAAAGGAATTGACGGGGGCCCGCACAAGCGGAGGAACATGTGGTTTAATTCGATGATACGCGAGGAACCTTACCCGGGCTTGAATTGCAGAGGAACGATCCAGAGATGGTGAGGCCCTTCGGGGCTTCTGCGAAGGTGCTGCATGGTTGTCGTCAGCTCGTGCCGTGAGGTGTCGGCTCAAGTGCCATAACGAGCGCAACCCCTCTCCGCAGTTGCCATCGGGTCATGCCGGGCACTCTGTGGACACTGCCGCCGCAAGGTGTGAGGAAGGTGGGGATGACGTCAAATCAGCACGGCCCTTACGTCCGGGGCTACACACGTGTTACAATGGGGGGCACAGCAAGCCGGCCGCGTGCAAACGCGGTCCAATCCTGAAATCCCCCCTCAGTTCGGACTGGGGTCTGCAACCCGACCCCACGAAGCTGGATTCGCTAGTAATCGCGCATCAGCCATGGCGCGGTGAATACGTTCCCGGGCCTTGTACACACCGCCCGTCAAGCCATGAAAGCCGGGGGTGCCTGAAGTCCGTGACCGGAAGGATCGGCCTAGGGCAAAACTGGTGATTGGGGCTAAGTCGTAACAAGGTAGCCGTACCGGAAGGTGCGGCTGGAACACCTCCTTTCTGGAGCTGTCGCCTGTGAGGTGTACGTTGTGATGAAAAGTTCAGCCTTAAGGCATGTGTGTCCCTGTGGGGCGTGTATGCCTTGTGTTTCTGAAGGGATGACGCCGTTTGGCCTGTGTGGCCGTATGGCGGTGACGGTTCGTCCAGCCGTTCCCAATCTTCTTGCTGCTGCTGCCCTGTTTTTGACAAGCAAGGGAAGAAGGAAGCCGGGCTGCCTCCGGTCCCCGTTTTTTGACAAGGGCCGGTGGGGCGCTAGAGAGTCCTATAGCTCAGTTGGTCAGAGCGCCACACTGATAATGTGGAGGTCGGCAGTTCAAGTCTGCCTGGGACTACTTTTGCAATTCAGAATTCAGGATTCAAAATTCAAGATTGCCGTCCGGCGAGGGCGTGCGGTTGGGCGAGGACGATGTTTTTTGTATTGTACGCTCCCTGTAGTTCCCGGTTCGGAATGCCGCCGGCGCAATGCCGACATCCGTCGGTGCAGGCCTGTAATTTTGCATTTTGCATTTTGAATTATGAATTGGACAAGGGGGATTAGCTCAGCTGGCTAGAGCGCTTGCATGGCATGCAAGAGGCCATCGGTTCGAATCCGATATTCTCCACCACGTGCGCTTTGCGCCGTAAGATCTTTGACATATTGACACAAGCAAGACTGTATAAGAAGAAAAAGTGAAGACTTGCCGCGCGTGGCGCGCCTTTTTAGAGGTGCGTGTTCATGTGCGGGACGATACAGCTGAAAGTATGGGCGTCCCCCTGGCAGATAAGCTGTCATGGGGGAAAGTCGAAGAAAGTAGGAAAGGGCGCATGGCGGATGCCTTGGCTCATCCAGGCGAGGAAGGACGTGATAAGCTGCGAAAAGCTGCGGTGAGGTGCAAATGACCCCTGACCCGCGGATATCCGAATGGGACAACCCGTCAGTCTGAAGGACTGTCACCCGGTGTTTTTTCCGGGGGCTAACGGAGGGAACTGAAACATCTTAGTACCTCCAGGAAAAGAAAATAAGATAATGATTCCCCCAGTAGTGGCGAGCGACCGGGGAAGAGCCCAAACCCACGCCGTGGCAACGCGGCTTGGGGGTTGTAGGACCACGTCGTTGCACGGCAGTTGCGAGGGGAATCCGCTGGAAAGCGGTGCCGCAGGGGGTGATAGCCCCGTACCCGAAGCATTTGTCGGCATAGTGGTATCCTGAGTAGCGCGGGCCACGAGTAATCCTGCGTGAATCCGCCGGGACCATCCGGCAAGGCTAAATACTCGGATGAGACCGATAGCGAACGAGTACCGTGAGGGAAAGGTGAAAAGCACTTCCATGAGAAGAGTGAAATAGTTCCTGAAACCATGCGCCTACAAGCGGTCGGAGCTGCTTATAGCAGTGACGGCGTGCCTTTTGCATAATGAACCTACGAGTTGCCGTCACCGGCGAGGTTAAGCGTCATGAGACGCGTGAGCCGCAGTGAAAGCGAGCCTGAATAGGGCGTTTCAGTCGGTGGTGGCAGACGCGAAACCAAGTGATCTACACATGTCCAGGATGAAGTCCGGGTAACACCGGATGGAGGTCCGCACCAATAAGCGTTGAAAAGCTTCTGGATGAGGTGTGTGTAGGAGTGAAAGGCCAATCAAACTTGGAGATAGCTCGTACTCCCCGAAAGGCATTTAGGTGCCGCGTGCGGTGTTCCGCATGAGAGGTAGAGCGACCGATAGGTCGAGAGGGCTTCACCGCCTATCGAGACCTGACGAACTCCGAATGCTCATGCGCCGCAGCCGTGCAGTAAGGGGGCGGGTGCTAAGGTCCGTCCCCGAGAGGAGAAGAATCCAGACTGCCGTCTAAGGCCCCGAAGTTCCGCCTGAGTTAGTCTAACGAAGTCCTGTCCCTGTGACAGCCAGGATGTTGGCTTGGAAGCAGCCATTCATTCAAAGAGTGCGTAACAGCTCACTGGTCGAGGGTCCGGGCGTGGATAATAATCGGGTATAAGGCGGACGCCGAAGACGCAGGATAGCATTGAATAAAGTATCGGTAGGGGAGCATGCCGTATGCGCAGAATGGTGAAGATGACTGATCCTGGAGCGTACGGCAAAGCAAATGTAGGTATAAGTAACGACAAGGGGGGTGAGATCCCCCCCCGCCGCAAGTCCAAGGTTTCCCGGGCAATGCCAGTCATCCCGGGGTAAGTCGGGTCCTAAGCCTCAGCCGACAGGCGATGGCGATGGCAGAAACGGTCAACATTCCGTTACTACCACATGGGGCGACGCGGGGACGGAGCAGTGACACAGCCGCGGGGTGACGGAAATCCCCGTTGAAGGGCGTAGGCGCCGAGGAGGGCAGGCAAATCCACCCTCCGAGCCGACCCTGACAGTATGCCCCTCCTTTCGGGGAGGGGTAACAGCGCTGGTAATCATACTCCCGAGAAAATCCGCTAAGCTCAACCCTTGTGGTACCCGTACCGCAAACCGACACAGGTAGACGGGTAGAACATACTCAGGCGTTGAGAGATTCATGGTTAAGGAACTAGGCAAACTGACCCTGTAACTTCGGGATAAAGGGTCCTCCCTTTTTTGGGAGGCGCAGAGAATAGGTCCAGGCAACTGTTTAACAAAAACACAGGGCTGTGCCAACACGCAAGTGGACGTATACAGCCTGACACCTGCCCGGTGCCGGAAGGTTAAGAGGAGACGTCATCCGCAAGGTGCCGCGTTGAATTGAAGCCCCGGTAAACGGCGGCCGTAACTATAACGGTCCTAAGGTAGCGAAATTCCTTGTCGGGTAAGTTCCGACCTGCACGAATGGTGTAATGATCCGGACGCTGTCTCAACCATGAGCTCAGTGAAATTGTAGTATCGGTGAAGATGCCGATTACCCGCGATGGGACGAAAAGACCCCGTGAACCTTTACTACAGCTTAGCGCTGACCTTGGTCATCCGATGTGTAGGATAGGCCGGAGGCTTTGAGGCGTGCACGCCAGTGCATGTGGAGCCCTCCTTGAAATACGGCCCTTCGGCTGTCTGAGGTCTAACGCGCGTATGCGCGGACACCGCTTGGCGGGTAGTTTGACTGGGGTGGTCGCCTCCAAAAGCGTAACGGAGGCTTCCAAAGGTGCCCTCCGGCCGATTGGTAACCGGCCTTATGGAGTGCAATGGCATAAGGGCGCTTGACTGGGAGGCAGACATGCCGAGCAGGCAGGAAACTGGGGCATAGTGATCCGGCGGACGTGTATGGAAACTCCGTCGCTCAAAGGATAAAAGGTACTCCGGGGATAACAGGCTGATCCCCCCCAAGAGCTCATATCGACGGGGTGGTTTGGCACCTCGATGTCGGCTCGTCACATCCTGGGGCTGGAGAAGGTCCCAAGGGTTGGGCTGTTCGCCCATTAAAGTGGCACGCGAGCTGGGTTCAGAACGTCGTGAGACAGTTCGGTCTCTATCTATCGTGGGCGCAGGAGTTTTGCGTGGTGCCGTCACTAGTACGAGAGGACCGTGACGGACAGACCTCCGGTTTGCCGGTTGTGCCGCCAGGTGCACCGCCGGGTATCCGCGTCTGGTCGGGATAAGCGCTGAAAGCATCTAAGTGCGAAGCCCTCCGCAAGATGAGAACTCCGTAGAGGGTCGTTGCAGACGACGACGTAGATAGGGCGCAGGTGTAAAGACGGCGACGTCAAAGCCGAGCGCTACTAATTGCCCGAGCGCTTTCTTCGGGCCCCATTTTTTCAGCCGTGGCGTTCCCTGTCCCGCTTTGATGCGGTGTCCGGGCGCATGTCTTTGTTTTTCTTTTTCAGTCCTGCCTTGTGCCGATGGTCATTCGTTATTTTTGGTGGCTGTTGCGGCGGTGTCCCACCTCTTCCCATTCCGAACAGAGAAGTTAAGCCCGTCTGCGCCGATGGTACTGCAATGCAATGCGGGAGAGTAGGGAGCTGCCTGCTTTTTGGTTCCCCGTCCACAGGAAGTGTGGGCGGGGGACTTTTTTGGGGTGGGGGAGGTTGGGGAAAGAGAAAGGGGAGAGAAGAGGATAGGCGGGGATAGGCAATTATAAGAGGTGATAGAAACTTATAGGCGGGGATAGGTGCTACCGAAACCGCAAGGCCAGACTCTTGAAAAGTGGGATTATGACCATTCTGGTATACTATCATTTCGGCACATATCGCAATTTCAAGGAGTATTATTTTGAATTGGGTCAAAGGGGTATAATGTGTCAGGATTTGCTTGACGCAGTTTCCTATAACCGCTTTGTTGAACTCATGCCAAGAGTGTTCTGCAGGCTGATGCTGTTCATGAAGCTCTTTGCCTTCGGACGTTGTTCGGGAATCTCCTATGTTGACAGCACCATGATACCCATATGTCACAATGTACGACGATATTACAACAAGGTCTTTGCCGGCCTTGCCAAGAATGGAAAGGAAAGGGTAAGATGGGATGGTGTCATGGCTTCAAGTTGCACCTGCTCTGCAACGACCTTGGAGAAATCATAACATTTTGTTTTACAGGGGAAAATGTAGATGATGGGGATGAGAGAGTATGGAGTGTCTTCTTCAAGGAACTCTTCGGAAAGGTGTTTGCAGACACAGGGGATACATCAAAAAAGAACTCTTTGAAAGGATCTTTGAATAAGGTATCCATCTGGTGTATGGTCTGAACTCAAACATGAAGAACAAACTCCTACCCATGTGGGACAAGATACTCATGCGTAAGAGATATATTATCGAGTGCATCAACGACCTGCTGAAGATTAAGGCAAATCTCGTCCATTTCCCGGCATCGGTCGATACACAATTTCATCATGAATCTATGTGTAGCACTCTTGCTGCTTATTGTTTCTTTGACAACAAAGATCCTTTTCGAGATTTCTGATCTGCTTTTCAAGGAAAGCGACAGTCTGCTCGATGGACTTCCTGCACATGAAATCAAAGAACGGCGGTACTTCCATGGAGCCCTCGAGGTTCTTTAGGGCAATGAGTTGCTTCTTGATTTGGCGGATGACTGTGCGTTTCTGCTTTAGAGTCAGAATGGCATCGCTGCGCATCACATCACATAAGGCTTTGGCTGCATCCTCTCACTATAGAGGGCAATAAGGCGGGCGTCCAACTTCGTCGGTCTTGACGGTAGAGAGCATCACACGGGCGAAGTTCTTCACCTTGAGGGGATTCTCCAGACTGGTGGTAATACCTGCCTCGGAAAGCAGATAGACAAGCAGAGCACTGTAGTTTCCCGTAGCTTCTATGACTCAGTGATGCTCGTCCTTGGAGATGGTTTGGATGAACTCATTTCATTTTAAGTATTGGGAAAAGGATTACCCAGTTTATCTGTTTCCGTTCGCTCCAAAACCTGAAACTCCATTTTCAGATAAAAGAATGCGAGTGCGTTGGGATTTTGCTCGTTTACATCAATATAGTGTATTTTGTATTCATCAATGGCAAGCCGAACAAGTCTTTGTCCTATGCCTTTCCTGAAATAATCGGGCGACACAAACAACATTTCTACCTTGTTGTCCGAAATGCTCATAAACGCAACAGGGAGCGTATTGTAATTCACAACGAATAAATCAACCAATTTCAGTCCTTTTCGGCAGAAAGGAATAAGGTTTTGAATATCTTGCTCTGTCAAGAAAATATGAGCTGCACGCACGGATTTCTCCCATACATTTATTAGAGAATCGAGAAGTTCGCCTGTTTTTGGGCTATTAATAGGGTAAAAATCTATGGTCACAAACTTTTTAATACTTTCCTTGTCCCATTACATTAGATAAAATATACAGTAAATCATTCCCAGATTAAATGCTGAATGACAGATTATTGCCCCTAAAAGTGAATTGGAATGTTTTTTAAAATTGAAAAACAATATACTTACCAAGAACATACTTAATACCCAAATTATAGTTGGAATAGTGAAAAAGCTCCAGTTATTATTGATAAATACCAAGCCAAAATGTGAAATGTGAGTTATTGCAAACGTAGAACTATCAACTATTGATGCTTTTTTCTCTCCGATTGATTTTGCAAAACTTGAATGAACAATTCCTCTGAAAAACAATTCTTCGCCGATTGGACTAAATGTCATTCCAGTAATTGCCATGATAACAAATAATATTTTTTTGTCACTCTGGCTTATTTCCATCGGAATTTGATAAGACTTTCCGATATACTTGTACCAATTTTCATAAGAGTCCCCGTATAAGACTTGTCCTAAGAAATAAAGAAAAAGGCTCGCAATCAGTCCGCAAACAAAAGCAATTAAAAGCCAATTGTACTTTTGAGGTTTTGTTATTCCTATCTCTTGTCGTCCATGTTTGTTCAAAAACAGGAACGGCACGATTGCAGAAAGCGTCATGATTAGCCCCATAGTGCCATAACTCCCGGAAGCATTGGCATGGAGCACCAACATGAACCGTGGGATGCAAACCGCAATAACCAAGAAGAGTCCGAACTTCCAGTTAAAGCAGAATGCCCTGTTCCAAAAAGTCCTAAGCTCACTGTCCATTCTGACGATAGCTGATTTGTTCATAGTCGATTGATTATTGTCATTTATCCATTCTGTGCCTGAGGCGGAACTTCGGGGGGGCACGCCCCCGGCCGCAAGGCAAGCCACAGTGGTGTTTTTCATAGTGTGTCAAACACCACCGAGATTTTGCACTTCTATTTGGAAAGGGTCCTAATTTTCCGATTATAGATAGGAGTTGATAGGACTTTACAGGAAGTGAGGGCGGGATAGGAACTTATGGAGGATAGGCTGTTATGGCGGCGTGCTAAGTTTACTATAAATTTCTTCTGTTTAGAAAGGGTTTAGAAAGATTTGGTGAGCTTTACATTGAGGACGGGAAAGAGGGGGAGGGCTTTAAGGAAGTTGATTTTCCCCTTGATATTTTTGCGATAATTGGTGACGTCGCGGACAATATCGACTTTCTCCTTGGTGTAGTTGTAGGTCTTGATGCCTGTTTCTTCGTCTTCGGTAATATGCTCAATGGTGCGCTCGGTATAGACGCGAGGTCTGCCGCCCCAGAAAAGAATGCCGGCATCAAAGCCGATTTTCCAGTGATTATCTGCACGTCCCAATTGGGACTCGTAGCCAAAGCCCAAGTAAGGTTTGAAGTTGTTGATGATGGCTTCGGCCTTAATCAGTCCATTGGCGTCCGGCTCAGCGTAGCATGCCTCTCCGGTGGACTTCATGTCGCCTATGCGATATTTCATGCGTCCGTAGCTGATGAGCTTGTTGGCCAGCGATTCATTGTAAACATCGTTGCCGTTGATCGTTACGAAAGGTTGGTTGTTGATGGCCTTGCTATACATATTATTATAGATGCCTACAGCCAGCATCGTGGTCATGTCTTCCTGTGACACCACGGCGTCGGCCAGCTTATTGTTGCCCCAATAGAAGCCGGCGGTGAGATGCCACTGCTTGTTGGCGAAAGGCATGACATCTACCAGAAGACTGAAATTATAGAACTTGGGCTTGCCTTGCAAGTGGATGGTCTCGTCTACGTTGAACCCCGTAAGCTCTTTCATGCGGGCCTGTAGCCGGTCGAATTTGGTCTTCACGCGATTGCCTTGAGCGTCGTATTTCGACTCGGGCTTGTCGCCCACCTGCACGCCAAACTTCATGTCGTCACTCCAATGAGGCATGAAAGAGAAACCGGCGCGCAGCCGAACCATTTCCGATATGTCGGAGCCCACTTCCAGTCCAAGTCCTGTGGTGCCGGCAGATACGGACACATCGAGATTGCGGAAGGGTTTTATCGGCGACTGTTCTTGGGTTTGTGCAGCCATCGGCAGGGTGCACAACAGGAGGGTGATGCAGGAAAAGCAGACTCTATTCGTCATAAAAGTTTGAACGGTTGAATTTAAAATAGTGTTTTATCGGGTGCAAAAGTAGTGATTGTTTTCCAAATGGGCAAGCGCTTGGACAGGAAAAGCCCCGCCCAATCCCATCGGATCCCATAAAATGGATTCGCATAGGGAGCCCATGAGGCGGGGTCAATCTGCAGCGTGCGGACTACTCATCGTAGGCGTCGTAAGACACATTGTCTTCATCCCATTTGTCCTTAGCCTTGACGGTCTTGTCGGGATAGCCAATGACAACAGTGGCAAGCGGAATCACGTGGTCGGGGAGTTCGAGCACCTTGGCAATGGCCCGACAGCGGTCGGCGACCGGATAATTGCCCGTCCACACGGCTCCCAGTCCCAAAGCATGAGCCGCCAGCAGGATGTTCTCGGTGGCAGCAGCGGCATCCTGAATCCAATAGTCCCTGCCCGCACCCTCGATGGCCTTGTTCATGTCGCCGCACACAACGATGACCAGCGGGGCCTTGGCGGCGAACGCCGCATGGGGGTTGGCCCCGGCCAAAGCCTTGAGCTGGTCCTTGTCGGTTACGACCACAAACCGCCATGGCCGCTTGTCCATGGCCGTCGGAGCCGCCATGCCAGCCTTGAGCAGGGTCGTAACTTTCTCGTCCTCCACGGGTTTGTCGAGGTAAGAGCGCACGCTTGCCCGCGTCATGATGTTGTCGATGGCGGCATTTTCTGCCTTTTGGGCGGCCCGTGCAGCCTCTGCCCTTTGCGCTTCCTCACTCTTGGCGTGGTTGGCCAGCACCATTTTTCCACTGACAATGGCCAGTGCCACGGCCAGAATCAGACTCAACCATGTGTTTGCTTTCATATCTTTTATGCGTTAGTTGCGGTTTTCGGCCATTTTGAAGAGGGTGCCGGTGGGGCATACGAAACGGCAGTAGGGGCGCGGCACAAAGGCGGCCAGCACGGCAAACACCACTCCCATGGCCACCACCACCGCGGCGGCCGACCGGAAGATAAAGGCGGTGAACACCTCGTAGTCCATCCACTGCGCGGCCGTGCCCGTGAGCATCAGCACCATGAGCACGGCGAAAAGCAACTGGCGCAGCTGCTCCAGCCGCTTGGCCGTGGCCTGTCCCATCTTCCATTTGCGGCGGTTGGCCTTGCCCACAAGGTCTTGAATGGAGCCGAAAGGGCAGATGTTGGTGCAATAGTAGTTCTTTTTGCCGAAAAGAGGATAGACAAATGCCGTGACGAGCATGACCACAGGGATGAGCGATGTCCACAGATTGATGCCGCTCGACATGTAGTTGACAAAGAGCGACCAGCTCAGGAAAGTGCCGCACCAGAAGCCCAGCACCACCACGTTGAGCGACAGTTGCACGGTGCGGTAGCCCTTGTTCTTGAAAAACAGGGGGATGACAGCCGCCATGAGCACCACCACAAGCCCGGCGATGCTCTTCGCACTGAGGTCGAGTTTGTCGAGCAAAGACGGCTGCACGTCATGGCTCGAGGCAAACTGCAGACCGCGCCGCACGTTGCCGATGATGGCCCGCGAAGAGAATGTAGCCCCGCTCACGGCGTCCACTTTCTGGGCCTCGGCCTCCTCGATGGTCTTACCGTCCCAGCGCGTGAGCAGCGACTTGGCCTTGTCGAAAAAGTCGGGAGTCTCCGTGTTGGCCAGTGCCTTGACGCCCGCCACACGGCCGTCTTTCAGACGGATTTCCAGCGGCACCGGTCCGCCGTAGCCCGCAATGTCCTTGCCGATGGCCGTGGTATTCACCACGATGGTGCCGTCGTCGAGCGTGCGCAACGTCTGCACGGCGGACTGCCGGCCCCCCGTGGTCTGTGCGGTGTCTGCCAGCGCATGGCCCCACACCCGCCCGTCGCGCTGGATGGCGGCCACGGCCATCACCGTCAGGCAGGTGAGCAAGAGGATCATCTGTTCGAGTTTCTTCATAGATGCAAAATTACTCGAAATAGTTTAGAGGGGCCGTGCGCATGCGTCAACTCTAACTTTTCTTATTCGTCATTGGATTTTGTTAACAGGTTTGGGGGCTCGGCAGCCGTGCGGCTCTTTGCGTCCGCCGCAGGTTGGCGCGGTTCCTGTCACCGTGCAAGGGCGGCAGGGGCATGCCGGCCCGTTATCACCGGGATGCGTCCGGCCCGTTGCTGCGCTGCGTTTACGCTGTTGTCGCAGTGCGTTTACGCCGTCGTCGCAGTGCGTTTACGCTGTTGTCGCAGTGCGTTTACGCTGTTGTCGGCGTGCGTTCGCGCCGTTGTCGCAGCGTGTCGGATTGGTATAAGGTCTGCATGGGCGTAGGCAAATTTTTATGGTTGCAAGGTCAAGCATCATCCTCAAAAAGTTGTAACTTTGTAGTTTGATATTCCACAGGGGTGATATTATTAAGGTATAAAGATATGTATATAGAAAAAATCAACAGTCCTGCCGACTTGAAAGGCATGACAGTAGACCAGCTTGGCGTGCTGGCCGAGGAGGTGCGCCAGGGCGTGCTCAACCGTGTGAGCCAGCATGGCGGCCATGTAGGCCCCAACTTGGGCTTCTGCGAAGCCACCGTTGCCCTGCATTATGTGTTCGACACGCCCGAAGACCGCATCGTCTTCGACGTTTCCCACCAGAGCTATCCCCACAAGATGCTCACCGGTCGAAAGGATGGTTTTCTTGATTCCAGCCGCATGGACCACATTTCAGGCTACTCCTCGCCGCTGGAAAGTCCCGTTTACGACAACTTCGAGATAGGCCACACGTCCACCTCAGTCTCGCTGATGTCGGGCCTGATGAAAGGCCGCGACATTTTGGGCGGCAAGGAAAACGTGATCGCCGTCATTGGCGACGGGTCGCTCTCGGGCGGCGAAGCCTTCGAGGGTCTCAACACCGTGAGCGAGATAGGCACCAATGCCATCATTGTGGTGAACGACAATGAGATGAGCATTGCCGAGAACCACGGCGGCCTCTACCGCAACCTGAAGCTGCTGCGCGACACGCAGGGCAAGGCCGAGAACAACTTCTTCAAGGCTTTCGGACTGGACTATGTCTATGTGGAGGAGGGCAACAACGTGGCCCGCCTGGTGGAGGCGTTCAGGCAGGTAAAGGGCATCGACCATCCCGTGGTGGTGCACATCCACACCGAGAAAGGGCACGGCTACCAGCCTGCCGTGGACAACAAGGAGGCCTGGCACTGGCACATGCCTTTCCATCTTGAGGACGGGACGCTGCTCGAAGCCATGGACGGCGAGTCGATGCCCATGTTGCTGGGCGACTGGCTCTTCGAGGAGATGAAGCGCGACCCCAAACTGGTGTGCATCGCTGCGGGGGTTCCGGCCGCCATCGGTTTCAACAAAGAGCGGCGCGTTGCGGCCGGCCGGCAGTTTATCGACGTGGGCATTGCCGAGGAAGAGGCCGTGGCCCTGGCTTCGGGCATGGCCAAGCGTGGGGCGCACCCCGTGTTTTCCACCTACGCCACGTTCTTCCAACGTACCTATGACCAGCTCTCACAGGACCTTGCCGTCAATGGAACCCCGGCTGTGTTCAACGTGCTGGGCTCGTCCATCTACGGCATGAACGACTTCACGCACATCTGTTTCTTCGACATTCCCATGATTAGCCACATCCCCAATCTGGTGTATCTGGCCCCTACCACCTGCGAGGAACTCATTGCCATGGAGCGTTGGGCCATTGCCCAGGACAAGCATTCGGTGGCCATCCGCGTGCCAGCTTTCGGGGCTGCACACGCCACAGGGCCCGTGGACGAGAGCTACGATGCCATCGACACCTTCAAGGTGACCCATCGTGGAGGGCGCGTGGCCGTGATTGCCGCCGGCGACTTCTATCAGAAAGGAGAGGCTGTGGTGGCCCGGTTGGCCGGGCAGGGCATAGACGCCACGCTCATCAACCCGCGCTTCCTGTCGGGTGCGGACGAGCCGTTGCTTGAGGAACTCAAGGCCGACCACGAGGTGGTGGCCACCATCGAAGACGGTGTGCTCGACGGCGGTTTCGGCGAGCGCATAGCCCGTTTCTACGGTCCCTCAACCATGAAAGTGCTTTGCTTCGGAGTGAAAAAACAGCTCTACGACCGTTATGACGTAGCCCAACTGTTGGTGGACAACCACCTGACCGAGGAGCAGATCGTGGCCGACATTCAGGCTGCATTGTCATAAGGCCTGACGGGAGCTTGCCCGTGCGGCCGGCTCCCGCAGGATTTTCACCCAAGGCACGTGGCGAGGAACAACAGTTCCCCGCGGCGTGCCTTGAGTCGTTTCAGGGCTTTGCTCACCTGGTGTTCCACGGTTTTCTCCGAGAGGCCCAGCTCGTCGGCAATCTCCCGATACTTCATGCCGTCGCGCTTGCTCATCAGGAAGATTTGCCGGCACCGTTCGGGCAGACTGTCGATGGCCGTCCAGAGTTCGGCCTCGCGCACCGACCGCTGCTGCGCCTCCTCGTCAGAGATATAGCCGTCGAGGTCTTGCGGGCGCACGTTGGGCGGGGCGGCTTTCTGTCGCCGCAGCTCGTCGATGCACGCATTGCGCACGGCCGTGTAGAGAAAGCTGCGGGGCTGCTCGGGCCTGCGCTGCCACAACTTGACGTAGCAATCCTGCACGATGTCTTCAGCCAGCTCCACGTTGCCGGCCAGATAGTGCATGGCGTAGAGGCAAAGTGGGCGATAAAAAGTTCTGAAGATAGCGTCTATATCCATATTTCGTGGTTTGCAGGTGCAAAATTAAGCATTTTATTTGAATTGGCCAATCCGTTCCTTGCTCTCTGCACATGCGATGGTGGTCAAACAACGGGAAATAAATATCTTCGTAAAAAAATATTAAAATAATTGGAAAATATACTTAACTTTATTATCTTTGCAATAATATAAGTTTTGGTTCAAAACGCGTAGTTATGGCAAAGTACAATATCACGGAAATCAAGGAAAAGGAGGCCACCTATCGATCTCTGGTCAGCCCGCAGATGATGGATGAGCTTGAGTCCAAAATCAACAACATTATCATCATCCAGAAAAAGTACAGGGACAAGAATTATTCGGCCAAGAAGCTGGCCGAAGACTTGGGCACCAACACCCGATATATCTCGGCTGTGGTGAATGTGCGGTTCCACATGAACTACACTTCCTTTGTCAACTCCCATCGTATTCGGGAGGCCATGACGCTCTTGGTGGACAAGCGCTACCGTGCCTTGACGATGGAGGAGATCTCGGATATGGTGGGATTCTCCAACCGGCAGTCGTTCTACGCCTCGTTTTACAAGATTAACGGCATCACGCCGCGCGACTACAAGATGCAGCAATTGGAGTTCCATCCCAAGATGATGGAGGAGCCCAAGAAGCGCGGGCGCAAGCCGGGCTCGAAGAACAAGCCCAAGACGGCAGAACAAGCATAAGAGATTCGCAGACATGCAAGGGGCATGTCCCTACAACCGCACGCTGTGTTCGTGCCTGAAAGGTTGTAGGGCCATGCCCCGTAATGTTTCGGGTACAGACCCTTGCAGGACTGTACCCGATGTGTGTTCGCCGGACGGGAAGGTGCCGCCGGGCAGGATTACTTGAAATAATAGAGGAATTGCGCCTCGCCCTGCAGCGCCGGCTTGCGCTCGCCGTCTATCTCGATGCGGAAGTTGATGTAGGTCTTGCAGATGCCGCGCAGGTTCTCAATCTTTTCGAGCTTGGCCACCAGGCGGATCTTGCTGCCCGAGAGCACGGGTATACCAAAGCGCATTTTGTCCATGCCGTAGTTGACCATCATCTTCAAATTCTTCACCTCGATAATCTCATTCCACAGATGTGGCAGGAGAGAGAGCGTCAGATAGCCGTGGGCAATGGTGTTCTTGTAGGGGCTTTCGCGCCGGGCACGCTCCTGATCCACGTGTATCCACTGGTGGTCGAGGGTGGCGTCGGCAAAGCTGTTGATACGGTCCTGGTCTACGGGCAGCCAGTCGGACACGCCCAGTTGCTGTCCCAAATGGGAAGCAAACTCCTCGTAGGAGCTGATGATGAGTTTCTCCATTTTATCGTTATAGTTGGTTAATCTGTTGCTATAAAGGGTTGATTGTGGTGCAAAATTACGTATTTTGCAGCAGATGGCCAAAGTTTCCGTCGGTTGATTTGCGGGCTTGGACCAGTGCCTTTTCCACCGATCCGCAGGCGAGCAGCAGCCGTCGGGCTGCGTCGTATCCCATGCCGAGCGTGTCGGTCAGCATGCGTGTGCCGCGTTCGATGAGTTTGTCGTTGGCAAGCTGCATGTTCACCATGCGGTTTCCCTGTACGCGTCCCAGCTGTATCATGAGGGTGGTGGAGAGCATGTTGAGCACCATCTTTTGAGCAGTGCCCGATTTCATGCGCGAGGATCCCGTGACAAACTCGGGGCCCACGGCCAGTTCCACGGCCACGTCGGCCGCTCGGGCCAGTGGCGTGTCGGGGTTGCTGGTGATGCATCCGGTGAGAATGCCGTGCTCGCGGCAGCCACTGAGCGCACCCACCACATAGGGCGTGGTGCCCGAGGCAGCGATGCCCACCACGGTGTCTTGCGGTGTGGGGTGATGGGCCGACAGGTCGAGCCATCCTTGGCGGGCGTCGTCTTCGGCATGCTCCACGGCGTGGCGCAGGGCCCGGTCGCCCCCGGCAATGATTCCTACGACCAGCGTTTCAGGCACGCCGAAAGTGGGAGGCAGCTCCGAGGCGTCGAGCACACCCAGACGGCCGCTGGTGCCCGCCCCGACGTAGAACAGTCGGCCGCCTATCCGCATGCGTGGCACGATGGCCGTGGCCAGCCGCTCAATCTGTGGCAGGGCCCGGTTCACGGCCATGGCTACAAGCTGGTCTTCGGCATTGATGTGGGCGAGCAGCTCGTGCACGCTCTGCTGTTCCAAGTGGTCGTAACGGGATTCTTGCTCGGTCTGTAGCATGTTGCGGAGCTGCGGGTTATGCCTGGCGGGCGGCGTGATACTCCACTAAACCCTCCATCGGAGCCTGGATTATGCGGCCCAGGTGCATGCCCTCGGCCTCCACCACCTCCTGCAATTGCTGGCGGAAAACGGTGGCAATGGAACCGTTGAAACCGATGGGCAGCTGTTGCCAGCCCGCATACTGCATCACGTTGCGGCGCAGGAAGCGGCGGAAACTCTCAGTCACCAGCTCGTGAATGGCCGGCTCACCGATGTTCTCTGCCAGGAAAGGGGCAAAGCTGGCCAGGAAGCGGTTGGGCAGTTTCTGGCGGTACACGCGGTCGATGATGTCGGCCGCGGTGAGCCGGTACTGCCGTTCAAACCGGTCGATGATGGGCTGGGGCAGCTGTCGTTTTAGGATGTCGCCCACGAGAGTGCGGCCCAGCACGGCCCCGCTGCCCTCGTCGCCGAGGATGAAGCCCAGGGGGGAGACGTTGTGTGTAATGCGTTCTCCGTCGAAGGCGCACGAGTTGCTTCCCGTTCCAAGAATGCAGGCAATGCCCGCCTCGTGGCCGCAAATGCTGCGTGCGGCCGCCAGCATGTCGGATGCTACCTCGCAGCGAACGATGCCCGAAAGGCTGCGGCGCAGAGCCCGCTCCACGATGGGCTGCTTCTCTGTAGTGCATCCGGCTCCGTAGAAGTACACGTCAATGGGCGCGTTGTCCGCCCCCGCCGTCTGCAGGGCAGGTCTCAGGGCGCGGCACATCTCGTCGGCCATCTCTTCTTCGGAGAGCTGAAAAGGGTTCAGTCCCTTGGTGCGCACCTGCTGAATGGGGCGGCCATCGGCCGTCACGCACCAATCGGTCTTGGTCGAACCGCTGTCGGCAATGAGCTGATAATGAGTTCTGGGATGATTCAATTCCATGTTCATGATGTTTAAGATTGTGCTTCGTGTTTGCGCCCATAGGTCGGGTCGATGCCGCGTCGCACCAGAATGGTCATCACCACGGTAGCCAGACAGCAGAGCATGACTATCCAGAAGAACCAGCCATAGCCCACCAGCTCTTGCAGATAGCCGGCGAACATGCCGGGAATCATCATGCTCAGGGCCATGAATGCGGTGCAGATGGCATAGTGGGCGGTGACAAATTCGCCCTCGGCAAAGTACATCATGTAGAGCATGTAAGCCGTAAATCCGAAACCGTAGCCAAACTGTTCGATGGCCACGCAGACGCTGATCACGACGAGACTGGTGGGTTGGGCCAGGCTGAGGTAGATGAAGGTGGCGCAGGGAAGTGTCATGCAAGCCGCCATGGGCCACAGGGCTTTGCGCAGCCCCCAGCGCGAGGCGGCGATGCCTCCCACGATGCCTCCCACGGTGAGGGCCAGTACACCGATTGTTCCGTAGACAATGCCCACCTCGTCGGTTGCCAGTCCCAGTCCACCCTTGGCGGTGGGGTCGAGCAAGAAAGGATTGACCATCTTGAGCAGAAAAGCCTCGGGCAGCCGGTAGAGGAGCATGAAGACAATGGCCAGCCACACGCCCGGCTTGCTGAAATAGGTGGAAAAGGTGCGGCCGAATTCGCTGAATATGTCGCGGGCCGTGGCTGTTGTCCCGTTGCCCGCACGCAGTGCATCGGCCCGGGGCCGCGGCAAGGCGAAGAGGTGATAGACGGTGATGGCGGCAAAGAGCACGGCCGTAATGGCCATGGTGATTTGCCAGGCCTGTGGAATGTTGCCCGTCGACCGCTCAAGCATGCCGGCCACATAGACCAGCACGCCTTGCCCGAAGATGCTGCTCAGTCGGTAGAACGTGCTGCGTATCCCCACGAAGAAGCTCTGCTCCTCCTGATTGGAGGCCAGCATGTAGAAGCCGTCGGCCGCAATGTCGTGGGTGGCCGAGGCAAAGGCTGTGATGACAAAGAGTACGAGTGTAAAGGTGAACAGGCTCACAGGAGTGCCTTTGGCGGCAATGACGGCCGCCTCGGGGTGGGGGATGCTAAGGGTGAGCAGCACGAAAGCAGCACTGATAAGCAGCTGCATGGCCAGAATCCACCAGCGCTTGGTACGTACGATGTCGACAAAGGGACTCCACAGCGGCTTGATGGTCCACGGCAGATAAAGCAGGCTTGTGAAGAGCGCCATGTCGCCATTGGGCACTCCCATCTTGGTGAACATGGTCACCGATATGTTGTTGACGATGAAATAGGGGATGCCTTCGGCAAAGTAAAGCGTTGGTATCCACCACCAAAGTTTGTGATTCATCCTGGTCTTGTTTTTGGAGGAAAAGGTGGTTCGAGGGGTCAGCTCCTCTGTTTCAACCCCATTCTGGCCTTGAGTTCCCAGGTGCGGATGCGGTCTTTGTAGAGGTTGTTACGGTTCTCCTTGTCGCGGCTCAGGTCGCCATCGGAGTTGTCGTCCCATCGGCGGCAGTTGTACAGCACGTCGTAGATGCGGCCGATGCGGTAGTGACGGCTGATGGCCAGCCCCAGGGCGTAGTCCTCTCCGTAGTTCACATTGGGCAGGTTCACCTGGCGCAGCACTGGCGTGAAGAAAGCGCGCGGCGCGCCCAGCCCGTTGATTCGCAGGGCGTTGTTGCGGCCGTTCTCAAGTGTCCACTCCTTGTGGTCAATCTTGCCGGGGGGCAGTGTGTTGAGGTTGATGTCGGTGAGCATGTACGTGCCAATGACCATGGCACACTGCTGGGCGTAGAAAGCATCGACCATCTTCTGCAGGGTGTCGGGGCCCGAGTACACATCGTCGGAGTCGAGCTGCACAATAAACCGGCCGCACTGCGGGTGATGGGCCGCCATGTTCCAGCTGCCGCCCACGCCAATGTCGTTTCGGTTGGGGATGATATGGATGATACGCGGGTCGTCGTAGGCATCGACGGCCTCGGTGGTACCGTCGGTGGAGTGGCACTCCGGCCCGTTCTCCACTACGAATATGTTGTATTTGAAAGTGGTTTGTTGGCTTAATGCGCTGTCGATGGCATCGCGGATGGTACGCAGTCTGTTGCGCACGGGTATCATGATGGAGGCCTCCACCTCAAACGTTCCCTCGGTGAGGGCCACGTCTCGGAACGTCGGAGGCAGGTAGGCCCCCATCTCTTTCAGGTATTCCGTACAGGCCGCCTCCATCTCTATCTGCGACTTGCGGTTGCGCGGGTCCACGTAGTCGAAGAGCTTCTCGCCCGTCTTGCGGGTGTCGAGTTCTACTTCAGCGTAAAGGTATTCGTTGATATGTTCAATGCCGTGCTTCTGTGCCAGCTTCAGACGCAAGTCGTAGAGGCCGGCGGCCTGGTAGTCGGCTTTCATGCGGCCGGCGGCCTCCTTGAAGGCTTCGGTGCGGAAGAGCAGCACCGATCCGAAGTCGAAGTCGTTGCGCAGACTGCCCAGCTGATAGTCGATGACCGGAGCTTCCGTGCGCAACCCGTCGGCCGACACGTTGTAATGGTCGGCGTAGAGCATGCCGGCCCCCGTGGCTTCGGCTATCTGCACCATGCGTTCCAAGGCCAGATAGCCTGTGCGGATGAACTGGTGCTTTAAATATAATAAGGTGTAAGGAGTCTTGACCATGCTGGCAATGGCTTGCAAGGTCTCGGTGCTGGTCATGGAAGTCTCCACGATGGTGATGTCGTTGGTGATGTCGAGGGCGTCGAGGGCCTGGACATTACGCTCGGTTTCTTCTTCGTTGCCCACGGGCACGAAGCAGTCTATGAGTTTGTTCATGATGCTTATGAAATGTTGTGATGGTTGCTGAGGCTTGTCAACTGCAAAAGTACACATTTTCGAGCGAATACGGCCAGCCGGCCCTCTGCTTTTTTCCAATATGTGGTTCTTGGGACTTCAGGCGTTGCCGGGGAAGCCGTTTCTAATTTATTCGTTGTATAAATCACAACTTCCAAGATGTAATAATTGTAAAAAGGCTTGGAGTCTACTTCTGAATTGCCTATCTTTGCACCGTTGATTCAAACATATACAAACACATTATGAAGAAGAAATTTATATGCACCGTATGCGGTTACGTCCATGAGGGCGCAGAGGCTCCCGAGGAGTGCCCCGTCTGCCACGCCAAGGCAGACAAGTTCCAAGAGTTTGATGCTGCTGCCCTGAAAGGCACGAAGACCGAGGCCAACCTCCAGGCCGCCTTTGCCGGAGAGAGCCAAGCTCACACCAAATACCAGTACTATGCCTCCAAGGCCAAGAAAGACGGCTACGAGCAGATAGCCGAACTCTTCACCGAGACCTCGATCAACGAGAAGGAGCACGCCAAACTTTGGTTCAAGTTCCTCCATGAAGGCGACGTCCCCGGCACCATGCAGAACCTGGCAGATGCCGCTGCCGGCGAGAACTATGAGTGGACCGACATGTACGCCGAAATGGCCCGCGTGGCCAAAGAAGAGGGCTTTGCCGGCATCGCGGCCAAGTTCCGCGCGGTGGCTGCCATTGAAAAGCGTCACGAAGAGCGGTATCGCAAGCTGCTGAAGAACATAGAGGACAAGGTGGTGTTCTCGCGCGACGGAGACTGCATCTGGCAGTGCCGCAACTGCGGACACATCGTTGTCGGCAAGGCGGCTCCCGAGGTTTGCCCCGTTTGCAACCATCCGCAGAGCTTCTTCCAGATTGCTGCCGAGAACTATTAAGTTGTTTTCCGCACCGCGGGTGCGAAGAAAAGTCAAGAGCGGCGGAACCCTAAAATAAAGGTTCCGCCGCTTTCAATTGTAGGAAAAGTTGTAACTTTGCACCCGTTTTAGCATTTAAACATTGATTCAAGAATGAAGAAAAGTGTATTCAGGATGCTCTTCACGGCATTCCTCGGCATGGGCCCCGTCGTGGCTCAAGCTCAAATCGATTTGGACGGCGTGCTCAAAAATGCGGCCGGGCAGGTGTCCGGGGCTGCCCGTAGCAAGTCTTCAGGCAGTGCGAACGGCGGTATGCTCTCCGGCCTCACCTCTATTTTCTCGGCCAGCAAAGTGGCCAAGGCCAAAGATCTTGTAGGCACATGGACCTATCAGGAACCGGCCATCGTGTTCTCGTCATCGTCGGCACTGAAGAATGCCGGCGGCAAGATGGCCAGCGCTGTCATCGAAAAGCAGCTCCAGAGCAAGCTCTCCGCTATGGGCATCAAGCCGGGCATGTTCACCATGACTTTCAAGAATGACGGCACCTTCACGCAGAGCGGACTGGGCAAGCAGCTGGGCGGCACCTACACGGTGACCGGCAACACGGTGAACCTGGCCTATGGCGGCCAAGTGAAACAGGTGGTCGGCACCACGCAGGTGGAGGGCGGTTCGCTGCTCATCGTGATGAACACTACCAAGCTGCTGGGCTACATGAAGACCATTGGAGCACTCAGCGGCAACGCCACGCTCAAGAGCGCATCCTCCTTGATAGGCAGCATGGACGGCATGCAGTGCGGTCTCCGACTGAAAAAATAGTGCCGGCATGACAAGCAGAACAGAACAACAGCAAGCCTTCGAGTCCTCGTTCCAGACGGACTTGAAGGCTTATTTGCTTCGGTTGGGCGAGGTGGACGACATGCTGCCCGATGCGCCCGACATCGAAGGCCAGTGGGCCCGGATAGGCGAGGCCTATCTGCCCGATGCCATGCGCGAGTTCCAGGCCTATCCAACCGTGGCTCTCGGCTGGGTGATGTACGTGGGCATGGCCGTGGCCAAGTACTGGGACGAGGACTGGGAACGTTATGCCCAGGTGGAGAATCTCTATGTTTATCTTCGCGACAAGCAGGACTTCGACCATCTCGACGACTATGTCCGCGAACGCGTGCTGCGGCTCTCCGCACCCGACGCCGGGCGTTTGCAGGATATCGTGGCCGAGTGTGCCTCGCGCACCTACGGCCGTCTGCACCATCTCCAGCTCGTGCCCGCATCGCCCGAAGCCTTCTATGCCTTTGTGGCCGCCCTGCACCAGATGTACCTCATGGGAGCTTACATGCAGCTTCACCGCATGGGCTACCACATGACCCGGCTGGGCTGAGCCCCGGCCCGATGCTCCGGGACTGCCCTGGGGTGCGTATTTAATCACACCAAATTATGTTTAAAGATTTTCTTCTGGTCGGCACGGGCAGCTTTTTGGGCGGCGGCATGCGCCTCCTGGTCTCCCGGCTGCTTACAGCATGGGTGCCCACACCTTTCCCTTTGGGCACTTTCACCGTCAACGTGCTGGGCTGTCTGCTCATCGGATTCTTCTCGGGACAGCCCGTGGGCAGTGGCCATTTGTCGCCTGCCGCCCGGTTGCTGCTCACCACGGGCTTCTGTGGCGGCTTCACCACTTTCTCCACTTTCATGAGCGAGCACACGGCCCTTGTGAAAGACGGCCAGTATTTCTACGTGACTCTCTACCTGCTGGGCAGCCTCGCGCTTGGCCTTGTCGCCGTGCTGGCGGGCCATCAGCTGGCCAAGCTGGTGTAGCGCACGCGTGCAGCTTCGTCCCGCCCGGTTCCTTGTTGGCCCTGTCGGGACAGAACCACACCACCGCGCCACCCGAAGCATTAAAAAGTGGCGGAAATAGCTGAAAACTTGATTCGTGCCGCCTCTTTTTCTTAACCTTTTCTTACCTTTGCGGTGAATTAACAACCCATTACCGATGAACAAGTCCTTTCTTCTCGCCCTCATGCTCTGCTTTGCGCCGGGACTGTGGGCGGCCGACTACAACGTGCGTCAGTTTGGAGCCGTGGGCAACGGCACCGTTCTCGACTCGCGGGCCATCAATGCCGCCATCGACACGGCCGTGTTCCACGGCGGTGGCCGCGTGGTGCTGCCCGCAGGTACCTACCTCTCCGGCTCCATCCGCCTCAAAAGCAATGTCGAACTGCACCTCGAGCCCGGGGCCGTGCTCCTGGCCACGTCCGACAAGACAGCCTACGACGCGAGCGAGCCATTCGACTTCTCCGAGTATCAGGATGGCGGGCACACCTACTTTCACAACAGCTTGATATGGGCCGAGGGCCAGCACAACGTGTCCATCACGGGGCCGGGAATGATAGATGGCCGGGGCCTCACCAAGCACGACACCGAGCGTGCCGGGCAAGTGCAGGGCGGAAGCATCGGCACAGGCGACAAGGCCATTGCCCTGAAGCTCTGCCGCAACATTCTCATCCGCGACGTCACCATCATCCGCGGCGGCCACTTTGCCATCATCGTCACGGGCTGTGAGCGCGGCCACATCGACAATGTGACCATTGACACCAACCGCGACGGCATAGACATCGACTGCTGCAAATACCTCACCGTGACCAACTGCAAGGTGAACACGCCGAGCGACGACGGCATCGTGCTCAAGTCGAGCTACGCCCTGAAGCGGCCCGTCGTCACCGAGCACGTGCTCGTGAACAACTGTCTGGTCACGGGCTACAAGGTGGGCACGTTCCTCGACGGCACTTTCGTGCCCGAGCAGGTGAACTGGGTGTGCGGGCGCATCAAGCTGGGCACGGAGAGCAATGGCGGCTACCGCAACATCACAATAGCCAACTGCACGTTCATGTACTCCTCGGGACTGGCTCTCGAAGAGGTGGACCAGGGGCGCATGGAAAACGTTGTTGTGACGGGCCTTTCGATGAATCACGTGCACCATTACCCCATTTACATCACCACCGGATGCCGCAACCGGGGGCCCAAGGAGGTGACCGCGCGCAGCTATGGCGGCGACATCATGATTAGCAATGTCGTGGCACAAGACTGCGACTCGCTGGCCGGCATCATCGTGACGGGCATGCCCGGCGAGCCGCTACGCAACATCACGCTACAGAACATTCGGATACAGTATCGAGGCGGAGGCAATGCCGGTCTGCGTGACAGGGACTACCGCGAGCAGGCCGCCAACTATCCCGAGCCCCGATGGGCCGGGCCCACGCCGGCCTACGGCCTCTTTGCGCGCCATGTGGACGGGCTCAGCGTGCGTAACGTGCACTTCTTGACGCTGCGCCCCGACCATCGGCACATGGTGATTCTGGACGACGTGACGGGCGATGACCTGACCGACGTGACCGGACCTGTGGAACCGGGCGCACAAAAGGTGGTGAGAAGATGACGGGACAGGCCAGCCTACAGGCGCGCCGCGTGCTGCGCGCGCAGTACCGGCCCATCGTCATGCTCGGCATTCCCATCGTCATCGGCCAGGTGGGCACGGTGGTTTTGAGCTTCGCCGACACCATGATGATAGGCCATCACTCCACGCCCGAGCTGGCCGCCGCCGCCTTTGTGGGCAACATGTTTGCCTTGGGCATCCTGGTGGCGCTGGGCTTCTCCTACGGCATGACGCCCATCGTGGGCAACCATTACGGCCGGGGCGAGACGGCCCATATCGGGGCCGTGGTGAAGAACGGGCTGCTGGCCAACACGCTGCTGGCCGCGCTGCTCGTGGCGGCCTACACCGTGCTCTACCTCTTTCTCGATCGGCTGGGCCAGCCGTCGGCGCTCATCCCCCACATGCGCCCTTACTTCCTGGTCAACCTGGCGTCGCTGCCGTTTGTGTGTTGGTTCAATGTTTTCAAGCAGACGGCCGACGGAACCACCGACACGCGCACGCCCATGTGGATTCTGCTGGGCGGCAACCTGCTCAACATCGTGGGCAACTGGGCGCTCATCTACGGCCATCTGGGGTGCCCGGAGCTGGGGCTGCTCGGTGCCGGCCTGTCCACGCTGCTGGCCCGAATCATGATGACGGCGGCCATCGCGGGCGTGTTTTTCGACAGCCGCCGCTACCGGCCGCTGCGCCGTGCCTTTGCCCAGAGCCGTTGCAGTAGGCCGGTCTTCGGGCGGTTGCAGCGCATGGGCTGGCCGCTGGGGCTCCAGATGGGCATGGAGACGGGGGCGTGGACGCTCTGCAGCATCATCGTGGGGTGGATAGGAGCATCGTCGCTGGCCGCCCATCAGGTGATGCTTTCGGTGAGCCAACTCTTCTATCAGGTCTACTATGCCATCGGTGCAGCCGTGGCCATCCGCATCAGTCTGTTCCACGGCCAGCGCAATTTCGACCACATTGCGCCCACGGCCTGGGCCGGCTTCCACCTTATTTTATTGGTGGCCGTCCTGGTGTCGGTGCCCGTGTGGCTGCTTCGCCACCAGATGGGATGGCTCTTCACCGACTCGGCCGAGGTGGCCCACATCGTGACCCTGACCATCGTTCCGCTCGTGGTCTACCAGCTGAGCGACGGCCTGCAGTGCACTTTTGCCAACGCCCTGCGCGGGCTGTCGGACGTGAAGCCGATGATGCTCGTGGCTTTCGTAGCCTATTTTGTGGTGTCCATTCCGCTGAGCTACCTCTTCGGCATCACCATGCACGGCGATTTGGTGGGCGTGTGGTCTGCCTTTCCTTTTGGGCTCAGCGTGGCCGGGGGGCTCTATTACCTGTTCTTCAGGCGGCGGCTCCATGCCGTGCGTGGCTCGTAGGAGTCTGCGCGACGAGACTTCCAGGGCCCTGCGATGGCGGTGTAAAGGCGAGGCCGTTACGGTGTAATCATGATGCGATTGCGCCGTAACGGCCTCGCCTTTACGGCGTAATGAAAATGCGACGACGGCCTTATGGCTGCGGGGCGGCCGCGTGCGCCCCGCACAGTTCCCAGAAAGCCACGGCGGCTGCGGCCGCCACATTGAGAGAGTCCACTTGGTGGGCCATGGGGATGCGCACCACATAGTCGGTGGCCGAAATGGTGTCGTGGGGCAGCCCGTCGCCCTCGGTGCCCATCACAATGGCCAGCCGCGGCTCGGCCTTGAGGCGGGCGTCGTCGAGCGCGATGGAGTGGGGCGTGAGGGCCATGGCCACCGTCTTGAAGCCCAACCGGCCGAGGCTACTCACCGGCCCGTCCAGCCAGGCCCAGGGCAGGAGGAACACCGACCCCATCGACACCCTGACGGCGCGCCGGTTGAAGGGGTCGCAGGAGTCGCGCGTGAGTAGCACGCCGTCAATGCCCAGCGCGGCCGCCGAGCGGAAGATGGCCCCGATGTTGGTGGTATCGACCACACCGTCGATCACCACCACGCGCTTCCCGCCCCGGCACACCTCGGCCGCCTCGCGCTCCTGCGGCCGCCGCATGGCACAGAGCACGCCGCGCGTGAGGGTGTAGCCCGTGAGCCGGGCCAGCAGTTCGCGGCTGCCCGTATAGACCGGTAGGCCGGGGCAGCGGGCCAGCAGGTCGGCTGCGTCGCCCGCAATGTGGCGTTCCTCGCAGAGCAGGGCCACGGGCTCGTGCCCGGTGTCGAGGGCCACACGAATCACCTTGGGGCTCTCCACGATGATGAGACCCCGGTCGGGTTGCAGCCGGTTGCGCAGCTGATGGTCGGTGAGTTTGCTGAACGGCTGCACGCCGGGATGGTCTAATGAGTCGATGTGAATGATGGGCATGGTCGTGTCTGGCGGGTGACATATCCCCGCATCGGCTGCAAAGTTAGTTAAAATATACGGCCATTCTCAGATTTTTTGCCTAAATTTGCCGGGAAATAAGTTGCCAGAATCGAGTAAAACGATAAACAATGATAGCCTTATGCAAGATATAACTATCCATAACTTCCGCTGTTATGAGGACAAACAGATGACTTTCCGACGTGGCGTCAATTTGCTGATAGGAGACAATTCCGCGGGCAAAACATCGCTGCTGCGTGCTTGCAACTTCGTCATGAATTCGTTTTTTTCCGGGTATAGTGACGAGAACACGGTTTGGAAAAGCGTTGAAGACGATGATTTCATGCTGCAGGTCAGCGAGCAAGGCTCCATACTCCCAGAACGTCCTATTGCCATCTCGTTTCATGCGGGCGAGTGGGACTTTCCTCCTGTAGCCGTCATGGCAGGAGGAAAGATGGAAACTGTAGCTGGGGTTGGGCCTGACGAAGAACTGAGAATAGAGAAAACATCGAAGAAAAACAGCAGGAATCTGGTGACCGGACTAAGGGTGCTGAAGGATTATGCCGCCTTGTTGCAACAGCATTCACATGTTATGGCAGGCGGACGTGTCTGTCAAAATAATGTGTTGCCCGTATATGCCTACTTCTCTACAGAGGATATTCACAGCTCCCGAAAAATCAACCGAGAGCGTTTCAAGGAGTATAACCACAAGACTTCGTTCGGATATTATGAGTGTTACGATTGCAAGGGGCTGTTCGATTATTGGGTGGATCGGTTGCTTGTTTTGGAAGAAGCGGAGGTCGGGCAGCTGGAGATTCAAACGGTGCGCAAGGCCATTGCCGAAGCGCTTGGAGCCAAAGGCTGTGGCATTGTTGAGGAGCTCATCATTCGGCCGCGGCGTGGAAAAGTCTTCTTCAGATACACAGACCATCGCATGGTGGAGGCCAATCTCTTGTCGGATGGCTATCGGAGGCTAATCAATATTGTGATGGACATAGCCTTTCGCTGCGCATTGCTGAACAAAGAGAAGTTTGGCGATGAGTGTTACAAGCATACACACGGCACGGTTATTATAGACGAGATAGACGAACATCTGCATCCGGCTTTGCAGGTAAGGGTCTTGAAAGCCTTGCAAACCACGTTTCCCATGATACAGTTTATTGTCAGCACGCATGCGCCAATGGTGATGTCGTCTGTCGACCGGTGCCCGGAGAATGTGGTGTATAAGCTGGAATATCATCAGGAAAGCGGCAGATACACACATCGCGAGCTGAATACTTATGGGCTTGACGCGTCTACGATTTTGGGTTCGTCCATGGGGCAAGTGCCGCGCGACCTTGATGTGGCCAAGGATTTGGAACGGCTCTTTCAGCAGATAGACGAACAGAAACTGCCCGAAGCCAAGGAGACTTTGCATCGTTTGTATGAGGTGATGGAGAATGGAGACCCGGAGTTGGCCCGTGCAGAGGCCATGATTTCATTCATGGAGTGAGGCGATGATTAAGATAACGAAGACTAAGGAGCCGCTGCAATGGACGCAATACCGCAAGACACCGGGGGCTCATTATCAGGCGCAAGACTATCTGACGGAGGCCCTGATGAGGGAGCAGGGATATATCTGTGGCTATTGCATGCGGCGCATTCCACGGAAAGACAAACTGAGTGGAGCGGCTACTCAGGAGGATCACCGTATAGAACACGTCAAATGCAGAACGTTTTACCCGGAGCTTGAGTTGGATTATTCCAACATGATTGCCTGTTGTCCGGGCCATATTGGGGATGAGGACCACTGCGACCGCAGCAAGAAAGATCTCGCCATATCCTTTTCGCCGATGGAGGAAGCGGCAATAGAGTCAATTCGTTATTCCAGTTCCGGCAAGATTTTTTCTGCCAACAGGCAGTGGAATAAAGAGATGGACGAGGTGCTGAACCTGAATACCAGCATGCTGGTTCTTAATCGCAGGAGCATGCTTGACGAGGTGATTAAGCGTATCAATCAGCAATGCAGGAAGAAGAATGGCTGGGACAAGGCATTGTTGAACAAGTTCCTGCAGAAGTATTCCCAGATGCACAAAAGTAATGACAAGGAAGAAAACCGCATGGAATATTATCCATTTTGTGGCATTGTCATCTGGTTTCTGAAAGACAAACTACGGAAACTTGGGTAGCCAATGATACCATTCGACTTATGAAACACAACGGAATGGCTGGCCTGTTGGCGGGCTTGCTGCTGATGCCGGCGGCCCAGGCGGCAGCGCAGAGGCGAGTGCTGGTCTACGACCGGATGCAGAACGTGCCGGTGGCCTACGCCAATGTGTACAAGGCAGAGGGTGGAACGTTCAGAGGCACCACGAGCGACGGCAACGGCGTGGCCGTGATAGACTTCGACTTTCACAGGCTCCGGGTGAGCCATGTAGGTTACCAGTCTTGTGCATTCACCGTCTTGCCCGACACCATCTTCCTGACATCCAAGGAGAACCAGCTGGCCGAGGTGGTGGTCAGGGACGAGGAACCGCAGTGGATTCGCCCTTGGCTGCAAAGGCTGGTCGGCGAGAAGCGGCGGCGGTACAGGGCCGCCGCGGCCTGTTACGACTACGACTATACCACCCGCAGCACGAGCGACAGCAGTGGATATTGGTTTGAGAACAAGGGGAAAATGCGGATTCCGGCTTTTCGGGAGAAGCAGCTCTTTCGGATTAAACCCGAGCGGGGCTACATCCATTTCAAGGACGTGACGGCGGGCTGCGACTTTTCCAATCTGAAACGGATGGTCTATCACGACTTTGTGGACGAGTTGGACGCGAGGTTCATCAGGCAGCACGTCTTCCGGGTGAACGACGCATTCCGATCGGGAAACAGGAACATCGTGCAGCTTTATTTCAAATCCGCCAAATACGGCAAGGAGGACAGGGGCTACCTCACGGTGGACACGGCGATGCGTGCTGTGCTGGCCGTAAGTCGGGAAACGGGACTTCGGTACAACGTGGACAACCACACGAACCGCTTTACCCGCGGTGCCGTGGGTATGCTGACGGGCTGGAGGTACTCGGAGTGGCTGGTCAGCTCGGAGACGCGCTACCATGTGGACAGCGTGTCGTGCTATCCGTCGGTGTGCCGTTACAAGGCCTACCTCCTTGCCGAATCCGCCAAGGGCAGGTTTGCCGGCCGCAGGTTTGAATCGTATGAGGCGGAGCTGACGCTCAGCCCGGCCGTCGATGCTGACGGGCCGGCCTATATCGACCTGCCCGAACCGTGGTACATGAAGCTGATTCTCGGCAAGAAAGAACGCCTCGCCGAAGAGCGTCTGCAGGCCATTCCCAAGGAACATGTGGTTTATTAGTTCCCGAAACGGGAAAGGGAAAAGATGCTGCATGGGCAATTCTTTGCGGCCCCGGCGGTCGTTTCTGATAAAAATTCGTACTTTTGTGGCTGTTTAAATGAACCCTACACGGTGCAAAACAAGAATGATGACAGATTTTAAATCCATTTTCGAGAGCCGCTACACGTGGCTGGAAGGCTTTATGCGCAATGTGAGACGCTACTCCTCCAAACCCGCCATGATATGTCCCGAGACCGAAACGGCGTGGACTTACCGAGCGCTGAACGAGTCGTGCAACCGCCTGGTTAACCGCTTGGCGGCCGACGGATTCGGCAAAGGCGACGTGCTGATGGTGCAGTTGCTCAACTGTCCCGAGTTTGTCTTTGCCTATCTGGCCGCCCACAAGGCCCACGGCGTGTGCTGTCCGGTGAGCTATAGGCTGAGCCCCGGCGAGCTCGCCCACCATATTGGCGACTCGCAGCCCATGGTGCTGATCTTCGACATGGACCACAAGGCGTATATTCTGGAGGCGTTGACCCTTTCCGGATTTCGGCCCAAGCGGCTCGTTGTGACCGATGGAGAGAGCGACGGCGAGGTGCTGTCGTATGCCGACTACGTGGCCGGGGCCTCAGATGGCGAGCCTGTTCCCGTTTGCAACTACAACATTTACGATGAAACCACGCGCCTCTACACCTCGGGTACGACGGGTCAGCCCAAGGGTGTGGCCATGACGAGCATCAACGAAGTGCTGTCGGCCCACGACGTGATGATACATTTTCCCATGAGCTACAAGGACGTGACGATGAACACCACGCCGTGGTTTCACCGTGGCGGACTGCATTGCGCCGGCCCGTGCCCCACGCTCTACGCCGGCGGCACGATGATTATCATGAGGAAGTTTGATGCTGTGAAGACGCTGAAGTACATCGCACAGTACAGGATTACGTTCGTCGTGGGGGTGCCCACCGTGCTGGAAGAGCTGGCCGACGCACAGGAACGCCTGGGCTACGACCTGAGCACGCTCAAGGGAATCGTGACCATGGGCAGCCCGCTGGAGCGGTCGGCCTGCATCCGTTTCCAGCAAGTGCTCACGCTGAACATCTTCAACGGCTACGGCACCACGGAGACTTTCTGGAACACATTCCTGCGACCTTTCGACCTTCCCGACAATGCCGGCACGGCCGGGGCCTCGTGTGTGGACGACGATGTACGTGTGGTCAAGGTGTACGAAGACCATCGGGCCGAGCCCGACGACCTGGCAAGCACCGACGGCCAGGAGGTGGGCGAGGTGATTATCTGCTCGCCGGCCAAGTCGCCCTACGCCTACGTGAACAACGAGGAGGAGACGGACCGGAAGTATTACAAGGACTTTATTTATACCAACGACCTGGCCACCTGGGACGAGCACCAGTTCATCACCATCGTGGGGCGCAAGGACGACATGATTATTTCGTCGGGCGAGAACATTTATCCTGCAGAGATCGAGGCCGTGCTCAACACTCATGCCAAGGTGAAGGACTGCATCGTCACCTCCGTGCCCGACAAGATGCGGGGCCAGATGGTCACGGCTTACGTGGTACGCAGCGACGATTCGCTCACGCCCGAGGAGCTTGACGACTATTGCAAGGCCAGCCCCGACATGGCCAACTTCAAGCGTCCGCGCTTCTACTGTTTCGTGTCTCAGATACTGTTCAGTGCCACGGGCAAGAAGCTGCACGTGAAAATCAAGGAAGCCGCCGAGGAGGACCTGAAGAATGGTCTGCTCTATCGCGTTTAGTGCATGGGGCGGACGAGCGCACACCCACCGCGCAGCATCTGTGAAATCCGTGCAATCTGTGAGAAAAAAAGCCACGCATGGAATCTGCGAGAAAATAGCATGCACGCGTGGAATCCGCGTGCCCCTTTCACTGCGCAGCTATATGTCCTTTATGTTGTTCTGCCTAAAACTCCACTGTGCAGCCATATTGTCCATTCTGTTGTTCTGTCTAAAAGAATCGCGGGCCGTGTCTCACGACACAGCCCGCGCAAAAAGAGATATTATAAAAACACATGATATTGAGAGTATTGTAGTTACCTTGTCTGCGTAAAGGGATGGCCGGCACCCCGCGCGTGTCCGTTCATACAACCGTCATTGGTGGGTTGGCAAAGACAACGGGAAACAACGGATAACAACATTTATGCCGTGGCGCAGCGTTGTTTATGGTTGTTTGTCGTTGCCTTTTGAATCCGATGGAGTGTGCAATGTTCTTGCCCCCGTGCGTGTCCGTTCATACAACCGTCATTGGTGGGTTGGCAAAGACAACTGGGAACAACGGATAACAACATTTATGCCGTGGCGTAGCGTTGTTTATGGTTGTTTGTCGTTGTCTTTTGAATCCGATGGAGTGTGCAATGTTCTTGCCCCCGCGCGTGTCCGTTCATACAACCGTCATTGGTGGGTTGGCAAAGACAACGGGAAACAACGGATAACAACATTTATGCCGTGGCGCAGCGTTGTTTATGGTTGTTTGTCGCTGTCTTTTGAACCCATGCGACACGCCGTTGTCTTTTGAATCCATGCAATATGTCGTTGTCTTTTGAATCCAATGCGGTGCGGCCCTACGAATGCAGTGCGCTTCACCCCTCTACTTTCTCGTACACAAAAAGGGAGCCGTTCTTGTTCTGCCCCACCCAGATGGTCTTGGGCTGGCCGTCGGGTGTGGTCTGGCCCGCCACGGCAAGCTCGTAGTGCCGTTTCGTGCCCGTTCCCTCCGTCTTGCCCGTGAACGACAGGCTGCCGGCCGTAAGCCCCAGCTGCTGCTCCAGCGCGGCGAAGCCCGGCCGCAGATGCGCCTCGTGCTCGGCTCGTCGGCCTCGCGCATCTTCTGCGTGTTGGGCTCCGTGCGCGGCTGGTTCAGAGCCTTGTCCTCGGCGGCTACGGCAGCCTCAAGCGGCCCGAGCACGGCGGTGAGCTTCTCGGTCTTTGCCTCCTTGCAGAGCGTGAGCACGCGGTCGGCAAACTGATAGTGCTCCATGTGCTGGAGCTGTCCTTTTCTTACATTTCTCAATTCCATCGTCGTTCAGGTTTAAAAGATTTTGATTGTTTGGCCTTTCATCAGCTGCTGACGACCGTTTTTTCTTCGGTTCAATGTTTCATCAGCTGCTGAAAGCCATTTTTTCTTCGGTTCAGTGTTTCATCAACTGCTGACGGCCATTTTTTTGTCGATTCAATGTTTCATCAGCCGCTGACGGCCATTTTTTCTCCTTTTTGCGCTTTCCAAGGGGTTGGAAACGCATTTTTTCTCTTTTTCCGTCCGTCCAAGCCCTTAGATGGGCAGGGAACGGTTGATTCAGTACATACAACACGACGGAAAACGAAAAATCTCGGTAGCGGTTGAAAACGACCGTCCCACGCTCCAATCGAAGTGAAGCGTAGGACGGATTTTTTTCTTGGAAAAGGGAATTGCGGTCAGAGCAGACCTGCCAACAGGCTCTTGAGATAGGAATCTGAGACATTGGCGAGTTCGCCCTTGTCGTAAATAGTGAGCAGGGTGATTTCGAGGTGGTCGTGTGTCGCAAACACATGGTAGGCTATCACCCTTGCACCGCCACTCTTGCCCTTTCCTTTCGAGGCAATGGCCATCCTCACCTTGTGCATGCCGTTGCCGAGGTCAGCCCCCTGTATTGGGTCGGCCTCCAGACTTTGCAGGAGTACCTTAAAATCAGCCGGGAGTGAGCGGTATTTCTTGGCCAGCCGCTTGAACTGGCGTTTGAACTCCTCGCCCAGATAAATCTCCGCCGTCATACGCTTTCCTCAAATTCCCTGACGAAATCGTCAGCCTTTTGCATTTTCATGCCTTTATCTTTCGCAGCTTTCAATTCGGCGACTGCGCGTGTCAACGTCTCCTTGACATACGCCTTGCGGGTCTGCTCCCCTCCCTTGTAAATGGAGGTGGAGGCCACGCCGCGAAGCATGCCGATGGCGCGGCGGATGCTCTGCGTAGCAGAGTCTTCATTGAGCGTTACCAGAATCTGTCTCATCGTTTTGCCTCCTTATGCTTTGATTGTTCCGATGTAAAAATTGTGCAAGCAAGTGCAAAGAGAGTTTACTTTCAATTTGCCGATTGCCGCCAATTTTCTGCAAATATACCACTTTTCCCTGTTAGTTCCAAATCTCCGCCGTTGGATTTTCGTTTCCGTCGTGTGTGTCAGTATGTCAAAGAGCGAGGGGGATTGTGGGGCGGCTTTGCGGGCCGCCCGCAATCGGATGATTATTATTGCTCTGCAACAGGGCGAACGGAGAAGGCGAACGATAGAGTGTAGGTGCCCTGAGGATTCACGTACCCATTGCTGAAGTTCAGGTAGCAACCGAGGCCCGTGTATCTCGGAACGGCCGACCAATAGTAGCCTTGGTAGCCAACGTACAACAACAAACCACTGTAGTAGTTACGACACCCCAAAGCGGGGAAGTAGACAGTGGCGTCGGGAGAAGAGACCTTATTGTTGAAGTTCCATCCGTAATCCCAAGCACCGGTGGCGTTTATTGGATCGCCGCTTTGACCTGTTTTAGTGAACCCGGTGAAGGCATTACTGGCGGGCATCTTGAAACCAGCAGGACAAGGATCATAGATGGTTTTGATGACGGCATTGTCATTCAATCCAGTTGTGGTGTTGTCCATAGACCAGAGATTATATTGATTGTAATTGCTATACCAACTTGAATCCTGGAAGTAGAACACATTGGGGTTCTGAATACTATTTCGGATAGACATATTGTCACCACCGTTTTCGTTGAAAGAACCCTCGGCAACGGGATTGGTGCCTGGGAAAGCGTCCTTACGACCGAATTGGTAAAGCGTGGAGGAGATCTCCTTGACGCTGCCGGGATTCTGCGTGATGTCAATGACAGCAGTTTGTTTGACACTGCCGTTGGGGATTTCCTGCTCCACCTTGACACGCGCTACACGGGGCTTGTCGTAGGTAGAGCCGACCCATTTGAGGTTGGCGAAGCCCAAGGTGCGCTTGGTGAACTTGTAGATGTAGTTCTGGAAATTGGTACAGGGGATGACGTCTAAGGCTTCGGCGTGGTCGAACCATAGGTGCCAAGACCACATCACGGTGCCGCTTGCGTTCTTGATGGCGATCACGGCATTGGCGTTACAGATTTTGTCGGCCGGGATGTGGAAGTTCACAAAAGAGTTATTTCCGCTGCCGGTTACGGACAGATCCTTCACGATGCCCTTGTGGTCAGACCACACGATCGAGGCCTGGGTGGCAGGAGCACCAGCATTCTGCACGTTGATATAGGGAGAGGTGATGTCAGCCTCATTGTGATCCTTGAAGTGTTGCAGAATGTAAGTGCCGCTGTTACTCGTTTTATACGAACTTGGATTGTCGACACCGACAGTGGGCGATGCCGTTGTGGTGTGGATAGCGTTGCCATAGACCAACGGAATGCGATAGTAACCCGGAGCGGAGATCAGGTAGCTGTTGGCCGTGTTCTGAATTGTGGTGCCGCCGTCGGTCTGGTTGGCTAGGTTGTAGTAATTGCTGTTGTTGCCTTTTTCCGGCGCGGTTTTCAGTACGTTGTTGTAAGCGGCCAGTTGATCGGTATAATCCGGTTTAAGCGTGGCCTTGCCGGTTTCGGCTACTGTGCCGCCGTTGCCGCTCTCGGTGGTGAGGTTGGTCAGCCATGTGGGTTTCGTTTGCGTTTCGGGGCCCCAGGTTGCTCCGCCATTGATGCTTTCGCTGTAGCTGATCACTTTCCACTTCACGGGCTGCTGCACGTGAGTGACGGGATCTTCACGGTAGCTCTGCACGGTATAGTTGTCGGTTGAGGTCTGGTCGTAGGCCACGGCGGCAGGGCTGGTGGTGGTGAGTTGGTACTGCCAGTCGGAGTTGTTCTGAGACAGGGCGTAGGTCTTCGTGGTGCCGGGTTTCCACGTGCCCGAAAGGTTGGCCGTGATGGGTGTGGAGCCGTCGGAGAAGTGTATCTTCACGCTCACGCCCGAGAGCGGCTGCGGAATCATGTAGAACGTGTAGTTGTCGCCGTTGTTGCCCAGAATAATCTGGTTCACGGCGGCTGTGGTGCTCACGTTCACCGTGCCGTCGCCGCCGAGGGTGAAGGTCTGCGGGGCAGAGAGGTTGCTCCATGCCGCCCCCGTGCCGGTCTCGTCGGCGGAGAGCGTGTAGCGGCCCTTGCCCATGGCTCCGATGATTTCCACCTTGGTGATGGTCTTGCTGTACGACAGGTTCTGGCCCACCTTGAAGCGCACGGCCGTCAGGGCGTGGCGGAACTTGAGGTTGGTGGTGGGAGGCACGCCGAACGAGGCATATTCCACCACGCCCGAACAGGCCGTCATGAGGTCTTTCTGGTTCTTCACATCGGGCTCCACCTCGAAGTCCACATAAGGAGTGGAGGCATAAGTTTCGGGCGAGACGGTGAGCCTGGTGTAGCCTGCGGTCACCAGCGGGGAGACGGCGTAGAATCTGCCAAAGTGGTGGCTGGTCCACGACCAGTAGACGGGATCGACGAGTGTGCCGTCGGGGTTGGTGTCCTTGTTGTAGAACCAATTGGGTGTGGTAGAGAAAGACGTGGCGCTGGTATCACGGTAGCCATAGGAGGAAAAGTGCCCCAGTGTGGTCATCGTGGTGATGTTGGCGCGAGTCGCGGCATCGGTGCTGGTCTTGCTGCCGTTGCCGGAGGCCTCTGCACGCTCCGCGGCGGTTGCCGTGCGGTTGTCCTGTCGCATGGGGTTGACGCCAGCTATTGTGGTCTCAATGAGGCAGAGGTCGGCCCCGGCGGCTCCTTTCACGGCGAGCCTCTGTGTGGTGAGGTCCTCGGGCGTGAGGTTCATCATGCCCAGCTGCTCGCTGAATGCCGCACGCGTCACAGGCACGCCCGGCATGGCCTTGGCGGCGGCCTCTTGTGCATCGTTCTGCGCCTCACTCACATTGAAACTTACGGCGGCTCCCTTGTCGCCGCCATTCTTGTCATTGTCTTTGCCCAGATCCTCGTTGGCGCACGAGGCAAGGGAAAGTCCTGTGAGCCCCGCAAGGCACACACTCACGAACGCCGCCCTGCGGGCCCTGCGCTCCAGATATTCCTTGAATCTTATCATGGTTGTTGCTTGTTGTTTAATCATTGTCTACTTGTCAGCTTGCTTGCTTTTCCTTTTGCTTGCTAACTCACTTGCTTGTTTTCTTAAAGGCCTGCTTGTCTTAAAAGAGGCTCTGTCCTTGCTTCTCCTTTCCTCCGCGTCTCTGCGTGGGAGCTACACGAGTATGGCTCACGCAGAGGCGCAGAGGAAAGGAGGGATCGCGACAGCACCTTTTACTCTTTTACTCTTTTACCTTTTCACTCTTCCCACGCGTCCCAGACGGTGGACTTTTTGGCTCCGGAGATTTCCGTGTCGTCATCGTCCTCTACGAGGTCTTCGATGCTGACGCTGCCTTTGTTGCCTACGGGTCCTCCACCACCAGGCTGAACCGCCGGGCTACCGGCAAGGATGGTGTTTTCGTTCTCCACGGCGACGACCTCGCAGTTGGGACAGACATAGGGCTGCCTGTGCTTGTCTTGCTCTTTTTTTGTTTTCACGTTTATACGCTTCATTTTAGTTTGGATTTAACTTGCTTTTTGAGTGCTTAAAAGCTGCTTATTTCCGTTTTCGTCCGGCTGCGAAAAGAGCACAAAAAGTGGGGCAAAGGAAACTCCGGGGAGTCCTTTGCCTATTGGGGTTGCGCGAGGTTCGCCTCGCGCGCGTACGCGTGTATGTTTTAGAGAGAGGTTACGCCAGTGGCTTGAGAGAGAGAGAGAGAGTAGCAAATTATTTGGAACTACCAAACAATTCGACGAAAAATTTGCAGGAAATTTTGCGGTTCCCTGCGCCTCTTCAGCTCTGTTGTATCTCTTAATGGTGTACATGTTTTGCGACAAATGCGGTGCAAAGGTAGTGAAAGTTTGCGGAACGGGCAAAAGAAAGTTGAAATAATCACGAAAATGACATCTTTTGATTAACTTTACAGCGCAAATCACTTATTCAACAAACAGAAATGAAACGAAACAATCTACTCTTCCTTGCACTTCTCGTCTGCATATTCATATCGGAAGCCCCGGCAAGGGCGCAGAACACGGCTGCTGTGGCGCGCCCTACGTCTTATCTTCCCTCCGGGCTCGACATTGTGTGCATCAACGGCCGGCAGCGCTACACGCGGGCCCTCTATGGCGGCCCCACCGTTTTCCGGCTGGAGACGAGCGACAGGCCGGTTTTCGCCACCTATTATAATAAGGGAGGTCATCGGCACATCGATTTTGCACTTCGTGTGGGAACGGCGAAACTGCCACTCGACTCCACGGCATGGTGCGAGGCCCGCTATCAGGGTGGCCGGCGCACTTATCGGCTGCGTGACCCACAATGGGGCGGGGGAGAGCTGCACGTCACGGCTCTGGCCGATGCCGACCGCGAAGGAGCCGTGTGGCAGCTATGGGCCACGGGGTTTGCCGCGCCGGTGACGGTGGAGGCTCGGCTGTCGGCCACCCGGGTGCAGAAGTTCCGTCGGGCCGGAGACATCGGCGGGTTCGACCGTGACGACGCTTTCGAGGCCGCACCGCCCGTTTTGCAAACCGTCGGTCTGGCACTACCTGCAGACCAGCCGGCCTATGTGGCCCTCGACACCACGGCCCTCACCGTGACCGACCAGCCGGCACTGGCCCGGCGTTACGACCGGGCCGAGCGCCACAGACTGGCGCTTGCGAGCCGCGTCGTCGTCTCCACGCCCGATGTCTGGCTCAATCCTGTGGGCGGAATCCTCACGACGGCGGCCGACGGGGCCTGGGACGGGCAGACGTGGCTCCACGGGGCCGTGGGCTGGCGGTCGCAGTTGCCCGGATGGCGTGGGGCTTATGCGGGCGACTTCCTGGGCTGGTCCGAACGGCAGCAAAGTCATTTTGAGGCCTATGCCCGCAGTCAGGTTACGGGCGTGCCCGCCGTGCTGCCCCATCTGCCGGACACGGCCAACCGGCTGGCCCGCGGGGCATACCGATGGGGCACGCCGATGTACTCGGACGGCTATATCTGCTGCACACCGGGAAACAACCACCAGTTTCACCACTACGACATGAATCTTGTCTACATCGACGAACTGCTGTGGCACTTTCAGTTCGATGCCGACACGGCGATGATGCGCCGGTTCTGGCCCGTCATCCGGCGGCATCTGGATTGGGAGAAACGCACATGGGACCCCGACGGCGACCATCTTTATGATGCCTATTGCTGCATCTGGGCCAGCGATGCCCTGCAATACAACAGCGGAGCAGTGACCCATGCCTCGGCCTACAACTACCGGGTCAACCGCCTGGCTGCACGCATCGCCGAACTTGTCGGCGAAGACCCGGAGCCTTATCGGCATGAGGCACAGGCCATTCTGCAGGCCATGAACTCCCGCTTGTGGATGGAGCCACAGGGACACTGGGCCGAGTTTCAGGACATGATGGGGCACAGGCTGGTGCACCCGGACGCCGCCCTGTGGACCATCTACACCGCCGTGGACAGCCGGGTCTGCACGCCCGGTCAGGCTTGGCGTGCCATGCAGTATGTGGATCGTCACATCCCCCACATTCCTTTTACTTATCAAGGCCAGCCGTATGCCACGCTGAGCACCAGCGACTGGGGCCCCTACGAGTGGAGCCTGAACAATGTGGCCATGGCCGAAGTGATGCACACCGCCTTGGCCTATTATGAGGCGGGACGGCCCGAGACGGCCACACGACTGCTGCGGAGCAATATCGTCGACTTCATGTATGCCGGAAAGTCGCCGGGCAACCTGGGGCAGCTCTCGGCCCTCGACCGCAATACGGGTGAGGGCTACCGTGACTTTGCCGACGTGACGGGCATCTGCAGCAGGGCCGTCGTGGGCGGTCTCTTTGGCATTACGCCCCAGGCTCTCGACGGCCAATGTGTCATTCGCCCTGGCTTCCCGGCCGAATGGGACAGCGCAGCCATCCACACGCCCTACCTGGACTACCGATTTGAGCGGCGGGATGGGCACGACATCTATACCGTGAGCCAACGGTTCGCCCGGCCGCTTCAAATGGTGATTCGGCAGAATCTGGGCGGCGGTCGTTGCCGCGATGTGGTGGGTACGATCGACAGCGTGCAGACCATCACCCTGACATCGGTGCCCGCCGATTCCCTGCACGAGCCCTCAGACACGTGGCCGCAGCCCCTGCCGGAAGTCAGCGGCACGGCTTTTTGCGTGGACAGTGCAGCTCAATTCACACCGGTGCGCCTCGCCCGCTACTTCAATGCCAATGTGACCGACATTTTCCGCAACAGTTATCTCTCGCCACGATCGCCCTATACGACGCTCGCCCTGCCCACGCAGGGCATCGGCGACTGGTGCTCCACCATGCGCACGGCCGACATCGACGACTCTGGTCTGCGCACACTGGCCGGCCCACGGGGGTGGGTCATGCTGGCCGGAGTGCCATTTGCCACGCCGGCCCAGGGGCGCAACATCATATTTGCCAGTTTGTGGGACAATTATCCCGACAGTGTAACCGTACCGTTACATGGGCACGCCAACCAAGCTCTGCTGCTGATGGCCGGCTCCACCAACCCCATGCAGTATGCCATGGTGCAGGGCATCGTGCGTGTCGGCTATACCGACGGAACCGCAGACACGCTGGTGTTGCGTAGCCCGGACAACTGGTGCCCCATAGAACAGGATTTTGATGACGACGGTTTGGCTTTCCGTCTGCCCAAGCCTCGGCCGCTGCGTCTCTCGCTCCAGACAGGCCGGGTGAGCCGCACATTGGCCATCTCGCAAATCAAGGAATCGGCGCAGCCTGGTGATACGACGGGCATCAGGCATTCTTCTGCCGACCTGCCCAGTGGCAAGAAGCCCGTGCTCGACATTCCCGGCGGGGCTGCCCAGCTTCTCAGTCTTCCGCTCAATGCCCGCAAGAAACTCCGCAGCCTCACCGTCACCGCTGTGGCTAACGATGTGGTGTTGGGGCTCATGGCCCTTACGCTGCAACGCTGATTAAATCATGAAGACGGTGGGGAACCGGCTTTTAGTTGAACGTCAGCCGGAAAGTGGTAAGGCAACGGTCGGGGATGCTGATGAGCACTACAGAACCATTGCTCACGCGCATGATTTGCCGCGAAATGGAGAGCCCGATGCCGCTTCCCTCGTTTTTCGTAGTAAAGAAAGGTATAAAGATATGTGACGCCACTTCTTCCGGAATCTGCGGACCGTCATTGCTGATGTCTATGACCACCGATTCCTGTGCATTGCTGTAGGCATGCAGCCAAATGTTGCCGCCCGGGCCCAAGGCCTGGGCGGCGTTTTTCATGATGTTGGTGACCACGCGTGTGATAAGCCCCTCGTCGGCATAGACCAGCAGCTCCTTGGGTTCCACCTGAATGTGTATCCGGGCATCGTGCTTGAGCAGCGGTTGCGTCAGCCGGGCCATGCGTTCCAGGAATGGCTCTACATAGAACAATGTAGGGGTGGGCGTAGGCACGTGGGTAAACTTGCGATAGTTCTCCACGAAAGCCATCAGCTCTTTGCTGGTTTGGTTGATGACGTGCAGCCCCTCGTGCTGCTCTCCCGTCGACTTGCGCAGCAGGGTGTCACTCAGTGAGATGATGGGGGTCACGGTATTCATTATTTCATGGGTGAGCACACGTGTGAGCTTCACCCAGCTGTCTATCTCCTGGTTGGCCAGTTCTCCGTGAATGTCACTGAACCCAATGATGGTGACCCGACGGCCTTGGAGCATCGTGTGCGACTGGCGAATGGAAAATCCTGCCAGCTGCTCCCGAATCTGCTGAATATGAGAGACAGTCTCTCTCTGCAGCAATGTTAGCGCGGCCCTGTTGCTGCGCAGTACGATGCCACGCTCATCGTCCACGACCAAGATGCCAGTATCCACGCTGTTGAGAATCAGTTCAAAATATTTCTCATGTTCAATCTGCTGCTCGCGCGCATGCTGCAAGATGGTTTTGATGCGGTTGAGCGAGGTGTTGAGCAGTTGTTCGTCGGCCTGTCTCTTGTCTTCGGGGAACCGAAAAGTATAGTCGCCGTTGTCCAGTGCGTCGAACATGAAAGCCACCTTGCGGATATTTCGCCGGTACCGTCTCAGCAACCGCACATATCCGACCAGCATCACGACGAGTACCACAATCAGCCATCCCTCCATCTCCATCATCTTTACCTCTATCCAAATTTTGAATTTAGAATTCTAAATTTTGAATTACAAACCGTATCTCTTGATTTTGTTATAGAGGGTCTGGCGCGAGATGCCCAGCTGTATGGCCACTTGCGAGAGATTGCCCTCACAAGTGCGTATGGCTTTCTCAATGAGCAGCCGCTCCATTTCGTCGAGTGTCTGTGCCTCCTCCATCGGGTCCCGTTCTTGTCGGGCCGTGTCACCGCTGATGTCTTCGGCATCCACCATCTGCCCGCTGCTTAGAATCACGGCCCGCTCGATGGCATGCTGCAATTCGCGGATGTTGCCATACCAGGGCAGCATGGCTATTTTTTGTTCGGCTGTAGGCGAGAACGTCTTGCCTTGTTTGTCATACCGATCGGCATACTGATTCAGAAAGAGTCGGGCCAAAGGAATGAGATCGGTCTGCCGTTCGCGCAAGGGAGGCAGGTGCAAGTGAATGGTATTGATGCGATAGAGCAGGTCTTCGCGGAAACTTCCTTCGGATACCATCTTGGACAGATCGCGATTGGTGGCACAGACCAGCCGCACGTCGATGGCAATGGGTTTCGACCCGCCTACGCGTACGATACTCCGCCGTTGCAGGGCTGTGAGCAATTTGGCCTGTAGCCCATAGCTCAGGTTGCCTATCTCGTCAAGAAAGAGTGTTCCGCCTTCGGCCTGTTCAAACTTGCCGGGGCGGTCGGTCTTGGCATCAGTAAAAGCTCCTTTGACATGCCCGAAAAGTTCGCTCTCGAACAAGGTTTCCGTGATGGCACCCATGTCGATGGGCATGAGCTGGGCTTCGTGGCGGTGTGACAGTCGATGAATTTCTCGGGCCAGCACTTCCTTGCCCGTCCCGTTCTCGCCGGTGATGAGGATATTGGCATCGGTGGCTGCCACTTTCTCGACCATCGTGCGCAGCTCGCGCATGGCCGGCGATTCACCCCAGAACATGCCATTGTCTGTCTGCTTCCTGTCCGTGGCATGCTGTTTCCGTCCTTTCTGTGTCTTGCGATAAGCGTTGACAAGCGTTTCGATGAGCTTGTCGTTTTCAAAGGGCTTGACGATGAAGTCGGCCGCTCCCTCCTTAATTCCTGATACGGCGAGCTCAATGTCAGCATAAGCCGTGAAGAGCACCACTTCTGTCGCAGGGCGCAGCCGCTTGATTTCGCGAAGCCAGAACAGTCCTTCGTTGCCATTATTGATGCCGCTGCGAAAGTTCATGTCGAGCAATACCACGTCGGGCTGGACTTCGCGCAGTCGGGCTGGAATATGGGTAGGACTGGCTATTGCCACTACGTGGGCAAAGACACCGGCCACAAGCATTTTTACCGATGCAAGTACATTACGGTTGTCGTCTACAATCAGAAGGGTTCCTTGGTTCATGATTTCTACTTTGCAACAAAAATAGCCATTATTTGTTGAACAGACAAACAAAGGGTATGCTTTTTTGCATACACGTCCGGCCGCCGGCTCGCTATCCCGTATTGTCCGAATCATCTGCATTGTCCAATACTTGGACGGGAGTGTCTAATTCTTGGACATCCCCTGCAACCATCCTTTTTTAATAACCGTCTATGTTACAGCGATATAGTTTTTTGGCATGGCATTGGCCCTGTAAATCGTGTATGAACAGAATATTTCAACTTTTCCTATTGTCCGCCGTCCACATGCCGGTTGTTGCCCAGAGTTCTGTCTGGACCATGGAGCGTTGCGTCGGCTATGCGGTGGAGCATGGCATCGACCTGCGCCGGCAACGGGTGGAGACTGAACAGAGTCATTACGATGTCCGCATGGCCCGGCTGGAACTGCTACCTACGATAGCCGCCGAGACGACAGGGCAATACAGCTGGGGCCGCAACATTGACCCGGAAACCAACACCTACAACACCATTACCACATTCAATAACTATTATAATGTAGGGGCTGTGCTCAATCTTTTTGATGGCGGACAGGCCATCAAGGCCCTGCGTCGTGCCCGCCTTGCCCGTGCCCAGGCCGAAACCACTCTGCAAAAATTGGCCGACGACAAAGCCATTAACGTAATGGCTCGATTTGTGGAGGCCGTGTACAGCCGTTGTTGTGTGGCTTTGACCAGCCGCAAGCTGGCCGACAGCCAAGCCCTGTTGGCCAAGACACGCCGCCTTTTTGAGCTGGGCGAGAAGAGTCGGCCCGATGTGGTGCAGATGGAGAGCCATGTAGCCGATGACGACTACCAGTTGCTTCATCAGCAGAATGTGGCCCGCCAGGCCCTGCTGGCCCTGAAAGCGGAAATGAATTACCCCACGGCCGATTCTCTGTGTCTCGACACCACGGTTGCCACAGCCTTGTCTTCCGCTTCCCTGTCATCGACAATTGCTGGGGCTGAAAGGCTCTATAGTTCTTTTGAAAGCCTGTCGCCCGCCGTGAGGGCAGCCCAGCTCTCTGTAGAACAATCCCGATACGACTGGCTCATCTGTCGTGCGCAGCAGCTACCCTTGCTGAAAGTGGGAGCCGGCTTGTCGACCAATTATTACCGTAATCTCTCTCAGGAAAGTGGCAGTGCGAACCCATTCGGCCGGCAGTTTCACAACAACTTGGGCGAATATGTCTACCTGTCGCTTTCCATTCCTATCTTCGCCCCCGGTCGGTGGCGTTCGGCCCGGCGGGCCAAGACCGACTGGATGAAAGCACGGCTCAACCTTGTCGAGGTGCAACGGCAACTGCACGACGACATAGCCAAGGCCGTGATGGATCGCGATGGTTATTGCCGCGAGATGAGACAGATGGAGCGCAAGGTGGTGGCCGACAGTCTGGCCCATTACCTCTGCTGTCGCAAGTATGAGGAGGGCATGCTCTCCACTTTCGACCTTCACACGGCAGCCCAAACCCTGCAGGAAAGTCGCATTCGGCTGCTGCAGATGCAACTGATGCTTGTCTTGAAACAGAAACTTGTCAATTATTATCAAGGAGAACCGCTATGGACATCCAAATAAAACAAAAGAAATTTCTCATTCCCCGTAAGTATTGGGCTTGGATAGCGGGAGGAAGCCTGCTGGCCGCCATCCTGCTTTGGCTGGCTTTTTCCAACTTCGCATCTACCCTGCGCATAGATCGGCGTGGACTCACGCTCGGCAATGTACAGCGAGGACAGTTCGATGACTATGTGTCTGTCGATGGCAACGTGGTGCCTATCCAGGTGGTACAAATCAGTCCAGAGGAGGGGGGCATCGTTACTGAGAAAGTGATCGATGAGGGAGCACGCGTCCACAAGGGCGACATCATCGTTCGACTGAGCAACAGCAATCTTGACCTTGAGATTCTCAATGCCGAGAGCGAACTGGCCGAGAAGCAGGACATGCTGCGCAATACTCAGATTTCGATGGAACAAGACCAGCTCAACAACCGCAACGAGGCGGCGCAGCTGGCCATGGATCTGCAAGCCAAGCATCGTGCCTACAGCCATCAAAAAGCCCTGCAGCAGGAGCAGCTCAACTCGCGTGAAGACTATCTCCGTGCCCAGGAGGACTACGATCTGGCTGTGAAGAAGAACCGTCTCATCCAGCAGCGACTTCAAAAGAGTCAACAGTTACGCCGGGCGCAGATGGATCAGATGGCCGACAACCTCAACTCCATGCAGCGCAATGTGCAGCTCGTGCGTGCCCGCAAGGCGCGTCTCGACGTACGTTCCACCATCGATGGCGAGGTGGGGCTGCTCGATGTGGAACTGGGACAGAGCATCATGCCAGGGCAGAAAATAGGAGTCATCAACGATTTGAGCGACTACAAGGTGGAGGCTCAGGTCGACGAGCACTATATCGACCGTGTGCGTAGCGGCCTCACTGCTGTCTTCGAGCAGAACGGTCGCAAGTATCAGCTTGCCGTCCGAAAGGTTTATCCCGAGGTGCGCGACGGTCGTTTTCGCATCGATTTTGTGTTTCATGGCTCCCGCCCAGCCAACATTCGCACCGGCCAGACCTATTACATTGACTTGCAACTGGGCGAGGCCAAGCCTGCCGTTCTCATCCCTAAGGGCACTTTCTACAGCGTCACCGGAGGCCAATGGATATTCGTTCTCGACAAGAGTGGGCGCAAGGCCTACCGCCGCAAGATTGTCATCGGCCGGCAAAATCCACAATATTATGAAGTCATCGAAGGTCTGGAGCCTGGCGAACGTGTTATCGTGAGTGGGTACGAGGGCTATAAGGACAACGAAGTGTTGGTACTGGAGTGAGGCAACTCCTCTAAAATAGAAGATAGCATAAAACAATAGAACGACATACGGAAGATGAAAAAGCGTATCATCCACTTACTGACGGCCATGATGGCCCTGCTTGCTGCAACCACGTCTTGGGCCGTAGACACCCCCACGCCCCTTGCACCGGCACACAGAATAAGAGGCACGGTGACCGATGGGCGCGAGCCGCTCGCGGGAGCCTTGGTGCGGCTCATACGTCCGGACTCAACTTTGGTCACAGGCGTTGCGGCCAATGCCGACGGTACATTCAGTCTGCGCGACTTGGACAAAGGCAACTATCTGTTGTCCATATCCTGCCTTGGCTACGAAACGGCGACACTGTCCCTGAACAATGTGGAGAGCGACGTGAACATCGGGCAGGTGACTCTCTCCATGGAGGGCAAGATGCTGAACGATGTCGAGGTCACCGCCTCGCGGCAGGTCAACAAGATAGACCGCCAATTGCTTATTCCCTCGAAAGCGCAGATCGCGAGTTCCAACAACGGCGTGTCGCTGCTTCAGCGCATGCAGCTCGACCGTATTCAGGTGGATGCCCTCAAAGGCAGCATCACCACCACGCTCGGCGAAGCCGTTCAGCTGCGCATCAATGGCGTACAGGCCACCATCAAAGAGGTGCAGGCATTGCAGCCCCGCGACGTGCTCCGCATCGAATATCACGACATGCCGGGGCTGCGTTATGGCAATGCAGCTGCTGTGCTCGACTACATCGTGAAACACAAGACGGCGGGTGGCAGCTTCTCGGTCAGTGGCAGACAGGGTGTTTCTTTGCCTGGAGCCGGAGATTACCAGACCAATGGCAGCTGGCACAACGGTCGGTCGGAAGTGAAGGCTTCCGGCAACTGGAGTCGGCGACGGCTGAAATGGACACGCGAGAACTACGAAACCTTTGTCTATCCCACGGACACCTTATATAATCAGGAACTCGGAGAACCCACCCCTGTGGGCTACGACAATGTCGATTTGTCCGCTGCATATATCCACACCGGCGAGAAAAACATGGTGAGTATCACCCTCCGCGACCAACTCGACAACAATCCCGACGAGATGTCAAGCCGCGTCAGTACGCTGCATCAGGGCGGCAAGACCTACCATGTGAACGACCATCTCTCCACCTGGTCCAACAGCCCCTCGCTCGACCTGTACTGGCAGACCGACCTGCCCTGCAACCAGCATCTTTATTTCGACCTCGTGGGCACCTACATCGACAGCCGCAGCGATCGTGACTACACGATGGGCACCAGCGACACCGACATCTCGTCTGCCATCACCAGCCACACGCGTGGAGACAAATATTCGCTCATCGGCGAAGCCATCTACGAGAAGTTCTGGGGCAACAGCAAACTCTCGTTCGGACTGAAACACACCTGGCAACATGTGCGCAACAGCTATGCTGGAAGCGTGGAGGCCAATGTGCGCATGCACACAGACGACACCTACGGCTACGGCGAGTACCAGCGGCAGCTCGGCTCACTTACGTGGAATGTGGGATTGGGCCTCACCCGTTCTGCCTACAATCAGGAGGGAAACAAGCGCACCACCTATGTGCCGCGTCCCAACTGGATGCTTGCTTATGGCATCGGCAAGCACGTATACCTGAAATACCACGGCTATGTCTCGTCCTATTCGCCCTCGCTTTCCGATTTGAACGACGTTTCCCAACCCATTGATGCCTACCAGATTCAGCGTGGTAACCCCCACCTGAAGACTGTTACGTTCGTCTCCAACGACCTCATGATTAGCTGGAACACGCCGCATCTCCGCCTCATGGCGGGTGGGCGTTACAGCTATGACCATCGGCCCATGATGGCGTCGACATACGATGAGGGCGGCATTTTTGTCCGCACTACGGAAAACCAGCTCGGTTTTCACCGTTTGCAAACGCAGCTTTCCCTCACCTACAAACCTTGGAAAGACGGGCTCTCCATCCGGCTCACGCCGTTCTTCAATCGATACATCAGCCTTGGACATGCCTATACCCACACCTACAGCAACTGGGGACTGCGTGGATACATCACCGCCATATACAGGCATTGGGTGGCAGAAATGTCTTTCCGCACCCGCTACAAATCGCTCTGGGGCGAGACCATCACCGACACAGAAAATGGGCACAACCTTGCCTTGGGCTACAACCCCGGTCGGTGGAGCATCAGTCTGGAAGTTTACAATCCTTTCTCCAACCACTATTCGCTGACCAATGTCGACCTCTCCCGTCTTGCTCCGGCACGCAAGGTGACACGTTCCAAGGACTTCTGCCACCTCTTTTTTGTCAATGCATCGCTCAATCTCGACTTCGGCAAGAAGCATGAAGGGAAGCAGAAGCGCATCAGCAACCGTGATGAAGACACTGGCGTGATGATAGGAAAGAAATAATTTCTCTGTATTTTCCAAACAACCCATTTCCCATGAAGACTTTTGAGACCATACATAGAGGACTTTCCTCCTATCTCATTTTCCTTTCGCGCAACAAGGCCTACACGGCCATCAACGTTTTTGGCCTGAGCTTGTCCTTGCTTTTCGTGTTGCTCATCGGCGTGTACACCTGGCAGGAGAGCCGGGTGGACCGCCAGTTCACCAAGGCCGACCGCATTTATATCTATGGCTTGGAGATGCACGCCCAGGGCGTGTCAGAGCTGTACACCGGTGGCAACTGGCGGTTGCAGAAGTATTTTCGCAGCCGTTATCCCGAGATTGAGAGTTCGTGTGCCTTGGCCAATTACTATCAGGGCGTGGTTACGCGTCAGGGCGACATGCCCACCAACTGCCTGACGTCACTTACAGACAGCACTTTCTTCGATATGTTCGATGTGACATTCGTTTTGGGCGACCGCCGCCGGGCCCTTGCCGACCGTGCCTCCATCGTGCTCACCACCGACATGGCCACGCGTCTCTTCGGATCTCCGGAGGCTGCGATCAACCGCAAGGTGTTTTTTCGCGACGGCAAGGCTTTCCGCGTGACTGGCGTGGTGCAGGTGAAAGAGAACACGTGCCTGAAGCCGGCCGATGCCTTCATCCGTTTTGAAAACATCGAATCTATCAATTCTTCCATGTTCAACGAGCGGTTGAGCAATGCCACCGGAGCACAGCTTTTCTTCCTTGTGCGCCCTGGTTCCAACTTCACGCAGAAAGAGAACGACATGGACGAGTACCAGAAGAAGTTCTTTTGGATATTCCAATCAGACGACATGCCCGTCTATACCAGATTGATTCCTCTCAACCGTTACTATTTCTCGGGGATTCAGGGTGAAATGGAGAACACGCTGAGGCAGGGTGACAGCAAGCTCGTGCACACGCTCTTCCTGGTTGGGCTTGTCATCCTGCTGTTCTCCGTGTTCAATTATATCAACCTCACCAATGCCCAGTCGTCCTATCGGGCCCGCGAGATGGCTATGCTGAGGCTGCTTGGCTCGCAGCGCATCGACATCGTGGTGCGCCTCATTCTGGAGAGCATCATACTCTGCACGCTCTCGATGGCTGTAGCCCTGCTGCTGGCTTGGGCCGCTACACCTTATGTGGCCCGGCTGCTCGACACCACGCTTCTGCTTTCCGTCCTGTTCCATCCCGTTACGCTGTTGCTGCTTGTGGCCTTTGTGTTGCTGCTGGGACTGCTGGCCGGACTCATCCCCGCCACCATGCTGTCGGCCAGCAAGCCCATCGATGTGGTGCGGGGAACTTTCCGATTCCGCAGCCACCAATGGCTGGGCAAGGCATTCATTGTGGTACAGAGCACGGTGACGATAGTGCTCATAGCCACAGCTTTCATCATGTCGGGCGAGATCAGACACCTCATCGCCATTCCCCGCGGCTACAACACACAGGGGCTGATGGAGGTCTACGTCATGGACGATTCCACCAAGATGGCAGCTTGGTACGACGGTCTGAAGCAGTTGTCCTGTGTGCAGAACCTGACCACTTGTTGCGGAACGCCTCATAGTGGCGGCAACAACATCACGTTCAACTTCAACGGAAAGACGCTCTCCACCCAGTGGCTTGTCGGCGACGAACAGTATATGAAGATTTTCGGACTGACGCTGAAGTCGAGCACCGGCCTACGCGGCAGGAATGGCGAATACTATGTGAACCGGCGTATGCTGGCTGACGAGGGTCTGCCGCTGACGAGCAAGTTTTTCTATCAGTGGGCCGACAAGCACGGAGTGGGCGAGCGTGAGACCCTGAGCGGTATAGTGCACGATTTTAATATCCGCGGACTCGGCTCGCGTCAGCACCCCATGGTAGTCAAAATTGCTCGGCGGGGCAGCTTCCAACCATGGGCCACAGTCATCCAGATACAGGGCGACCCCGTAGAGGCCTACCAGCAGGTGCAGCAACTTTTCAAGCGTATTTTTCATGAAGAACTTGATCTTGACGAGCCTTACCTCGACCAGAAAATCGCCGCCGAATACAAATCGGAGACGCGCATTGCCACCATTGTGCGCCTGTTTGCCCTCATCGCGGTTGTCATTTCCCTGTTGGGCTTGGTGGCCATGTCCACCTATCACATTCAGCAACACCGTCGCGAACTGGCTGTCCGCAAGGTGTTTGGTTCGTCGGGTCGTCAGGTTCGCATGCGGCTCGTCACCTCTTTCCTCGCCTATGTGGGCATGGCTTTCGTGATTGCTGTGCCTGTCGTTTGGTATTTCATGGCCGACTGGCTGAGCCGTTATCCCTACCGCATCACCTGGTGGCCCTGGCTTCCCGTGGCCGGGCTCATCGTCTTGGCCGTCAGTTTCTGTGCCGTGGCGATTCAAAGTTGGGCGGCCAGTAATGAGAATCCGGTGAACGTCATCAAGGAAAACCAGTAAATCCTACTGCAATCATGAACACATACAACGAATTACGCTCGGCCATACTCAACCTGCCCCGCCGTGGCCAGCACAATGTGGCCAAGATAGTCTGCCTGGCTTTGGGCTTGGCTATGAGTGCCGTTATCATTGCCGAAGTCTATTACGAGCAGACTTTCGACCAGTGTTATCCCGATTATCAGTGCATCTGCCGCGTGCAGGAGAGGTTTCGTCTGAACCAAGGCGAGCTTATGGAAAGCGCCAACACCTCAGGAGGCGTGGGCCCACTCATGCAGAAAACCATTCCGCAGGTAGAGTTGGCGACGCGTACCAATGTCATCGTGGGAAACGAAGAGCTCGTCCTTGACAGCATGGACCGCATCAAAGCCAGCATCTATACGGCCGACAGTTGCTTCTTCCGCATGTTCCCCACCCGGATATTGGAGGGCGATGCCGTAAAGGCTCTCACGGCTCCAGGCTGTTGTGCCGTGAGCCGTTCCACAGCCGAGCGGCTGGGAGGCCGCGTGGTGGGCCGCAGCATCTCTCCCGGACAATTCCCCCGACTGCGGTTTACCATCGTGGCCGTGTACGAGGATTATCCCCACAACTCCACGTTCCATGATTTCGATGTCATAGGAGCCATGAGCACCCAGCGCAATTTCGTTTACGACGGGCAGGACAATCTTGTGGGCAACGATCGTTACCAGAGCTTCGTGCGGCTGTCCAAAGGCACCTCGTCCGGCAGTCTCGCCAAGTCCATCCAGGCCATGATGAAAACACATTATCCCATGGAAGACCTCAAGAAAGCCGGTTGCTGGATGACGTATCTGCTCACGCCCATCAGCACCTATTACACCAGTCAGCCCAACGTGCACCAGATGTTCTGGATTCTTTCGCTGCTGGCCGGCGTGCTGCTGGTCACCTCCGTGCTCAACTATGTGCTCATCGTGGTGGGCAATCTCATTACCCGTACCCGCGAAATGGCCGTGCGCAAGTGCTTCGGTGCCGGCCGCGGCATTGTCTACAGCCTCACTTTCCATGAGGCGGCCCTTCACTTGTTACTGGCCGTGCTGCTGGCTGCCGCACTGCTGTGGGCCTGTCACGGCACCATCGAGCAACTGCTCTCGGCTCCGCTCTCCGTACTCATCTTCAACCGTGGGGCATGGATATTGGCCGCCCTTGCCCTGCTGGTGCTCGTCGTTGGCGGCTGGGTACCGGGTTGGCTCTACAACCACATGCCCGTGACCGCAGCCTTTCGCGGCTATGCCACGGCACGCCATCGCTGGAAGGTGCTCCTGCTCGGCGTGGAGTTTGCGGGTGTGGGATTCCTGCTGTCCCTGCTCTTGGTTACCGGCCGCCAGTACCAGTTGCTCACGGGTTACGACTTGGGTTATCGCTGCAACGACGTGAGTATGGTGAACATCAGTGCCCTCTCGGCAGCCGAGAAACGGACGGCCGCTGCAGAGGCGGCCCGGGTACCGGGCATCCGGCAAGTGTCGGTATGCCACGATCTGCCCCTCTACAGCCATTCGGGCAACAACGTGTCGCTGCCCGGCCAGGACGACCAACTGTTCAATATAGCTGATTTCTATACCGTGGGCGACCACTACTTCGAGCTCATGGAGATACCTGTCGTTGCGGGCTGCACGTTCACCCAAGGGGGCGACAGCCTGCGCGAGGTGATGGTGAGCGAGTCGTTTGCACGCCAAATGCGGAAACTCTGCAAGTGGAAGAGCGTGGTGGGGCGCCAGGTAGTCATCAGCGAGCACAGCGAAAACGGCCGTCCGCTCACCATCATCGGCGTGTACCGCGACGTGCATGTGGGCAATGCCACCAGCAATGCAGTCAACCGTCCCTCGGCCATGTTCTATGGACGCGCCGACCATGTCATGACGCAGACACTGCTCCTGCGGCTCGACCATGCGGACACGGAGACGCTGACAGCCCTGCACGACCGGCTGCAACGCTTCTTTCCCGGCAAGACCATCATGGTGGAGAACGTGGAAAACCTGCGCAACAATGCCTATGCGCCCCAGCTCCATTTCCGCAACGGAGTCATGACGGCAGGGTTTGTCACCCTGCTCATCGCCTTGGTCGGCCTGGTGGGATACGTGACCGACGAGGTGAACCACCGCCACAAGGAGATAGCCCTGCGCAAAGTGAACGGTGCCCAAGGCCGCGACATCCTGCGGCTCTTCGAGCGCGGCATCATGCTCACGGCCGTGCCTGCCGTGGTGGTGGGCGCGACGGGGGCCGCCTATGTGGCTGCCCAGTGGATTCAGCTCTTCGACAATCGCATCACGCTCTCGCCGTGGCTGTTCGTCGGCGCCGCCCTGTCGGTGCTGGTCATTGTGGCCATCGTGGTGGCCCTGAACTGCCGCCGGGTGGCCTGGGGCAATCCAGCGGTGTTCCTCCAGCAGGAATAGCCGTGCCTTCCCACGTCGTCAGCCGTGTCGAACAGGCTGGCATTGAAGCGGCAAACAACAACAAGACAACACTAACAACAACCAAAATGATAGAAGTAGAGAATCTCAGCAAGTCGTTTCGCACGGAAGAAGTGGAGACGATTGCACTCAACCTGGTGTCGTTCCGCGTGGACGACGGAGAGTTTGTAGCCGTGATGGGGCCTTCCGGTTGCGGCAAATCCACACTGCTCAACATCCTCGGACTGCTCGACAATCCCACGAGCGGGGCCTACCGGCTCGACGGAACCGAGGTGGGCGGACTGAAAGAAAAGGAGCGCACCGACGTGCGCAAGGGCAAGATTGGCTTTGTGTTCCAGAGTTTCAATCTCATTGACGAGCTCAACGTCGAGGAGAACATCGGACTGCCGCTCACTTATCTTGGCGTGCCCCGCAACGAGCGGCGGGAGCGCGTCCGGGCCATGATGAAGCGCATGGACATCAGCCATCGCGCCAAGCATTTCCCACACCAGCTCTCGGGCGGACAGCAGCAGCGCGTGGCCATTGCGCGGGCGGTGGTCTTCGGCCCCAAGCTCATTCTGGCCGACGAGCCTACCGGCAATCTCGACTCGAAGAACGGAGCGGAGGTGATGCAGCTGCTCACCGAGCTCAATACCGAGGGCACCACCATCGTCATGGTGACTCACAACGAGCACGACGCCCAGCGGGCCCATCGCATCATCCGCCTGTTCGACGGCCAGATTGTGGGTTGAGGCTGCCGTGTGCCGCGTGCCGATGGGAGTGGGGGAGCGTGTCCCGAACCCCCGAGGGCATGGTGTTGAATTTGACGACAACGGAAACAACAAACATCAACATGAAACCGTATGGGCCGGCCTATGTGCCGATCCATACGGTTGGAACAAGCGTTTGTCAGTGCAAGGGGCTTGGGGAATGTCCCACTGGGGCATGCTTGTACATACGGGGCAGGGGAGTACATTAAAATTCTGGCTATATGTTTGGCCGACATCCTGCCGCAATTGATAGGCCGCCATAGCCTAAACAGGGAGTTAAAGATTGGTTAAACAAAACACAAGGCTTTGCAGTTGCTCTCAATTTTTCTACCTTTGCAACAATAAATTCATATAGTGATGGCAGCAAAAGCAAGGTTTTGGAAGAAAGACAGCCTTTGCCTTGTTTTAATTTATCCACTGACAAAAGGAAGATAACATGACGAAAGAAAAGTTTTTTGGAACTATGGGATGGATCGGTATGGCGACATCGGTATTAATGTACATCTTTTATTTTCCACAAATAGAAAACAACTTAGCCGGGCACAAAGGTACTTTCATTCAGCCATTTATGGCAGGCGTCAACTGTACACTGTGGGTAGCTTATGGACTCTTTAAGGAGAAGCGCGACCTTCCCCTTGCCATAGCCAACACTCCTGGCATCATATTCGGCTTCGTTGCTGCTTTCACAGCATTGTAACTCCGATACGTTCAAGCGCAATTACAAAGCCCCGTGTTGCGCATGGACGTTTTTTTTGAGGATTTCGTCTTCCCTGTCGTATATCGTTGTCGATGCCGTTTGCTATAAACGTTTTGCCTTTCTGGCATTTAGTAGACGGCAAAGGCAAGCACAGCACCTATGGAGCGAAGTGATTAAGGAAAGTTAAACCCCGAGCTTCCTTCGTTTTTTCGTGCAAGGTTTCGGCCTGTTTCTCCTTATTTATATAGCGTAACCTAAAAAGTACGAACCATGAAGGTATTCTCAAAATCAATGATGGGGAGCATGGTGGCCTTGGCCACCATCGCTCTTTTCGGCGCCTGCCTCACCGATGAAAACGACAAACCACAACTCATCATCGACCCTATCGAGCCCTATGTCGTGCTGGATACGGCGGGTGTGGCGAGCATCCCCCATCTGGAATCCTATTCGGAAGAGGAGTTTCGACAACACATCGTGGGGCGTTGCTGGTATTGTGAGGCGACATACGAGATAAACGACAAGGGCGTAGCCCTCGCAATGAACATCTGGAAAGATATGATCGGCATGGGCCCCACACACTATTATTTCGACGCCGACTCGGTGACCATGTTCTACTACGACGACGCACACGCCAACATCAACTTGGGGCGGCGCACCAAAAAATATGCCTACAGCTATCGTGCAGCCGACAATGGCGTCTACATCAATGGCTATAGGCAATGGCAGATTGTTCCTCCGGCAAAGGGGGACAACGCGTATTTAAGTGCCGTCGACTTTATCGGCACGCGCTCGGACCACAGCCTTTCGTATGGCTGGAGCACGTATCGGGCGTTGAGTGCGCGCGAGATGCACGCACTGTGCAACGACTACGGCCTCACGGCCAGGCCCTGAACTCAGTCGAGCACCGTGCCACGGGTCAGGGCATACCTGCCCGCACCCGTGAAGCAGAGGGCCAGCTCACCCGTAAAGTGCCTTGTGCATGCCATGAAAAAGCATGAGCACGCCTATGCCCAGCCGGAGAACCAGCAGTCCCAAGTCGGGATTGCACATGAAATCTTTGTCTAAATTCATCATCTTGCTTGTTTTTGCGCCTCTCGCGAGGCTGATTATTGAAAAGTGTGCCACTCGAAGTGGGGTGCAAAAATAATGAAAAAGAGACGACGAAGCAAGAGATTCGGCGAAAAGATGGGGTGGTTTTTTATTTTGTAACATTTACAAAACAAAAAGTCTCCAAATCGTTTTGAATCTGAAAAAAATCGCTTATCTTTGCAGCGTTGAAGGGTTGTCGTGTCTGCTGGAACGCCAGCCGGACAAGCGACCATCCCAACAACGACAAGCGAACAAGAACATATTATTTTTAAAAATTACACAAAAAGATTATGAAGAAGTACGTATGCGACGTGTGTGGCTGGGTGTACGACCCCGCAGTGGGCGACCCCGACAATGGTGTTGAACCCGGAACGGCCTTTGAAGACCTGCCCGAAGATTGGGTGTGCCCCGAGTGCGGAGTGGGCAAGGAGGACTTCAGCCCCGTTGAAGACTAAGCCCCTTTTTATATGACAACAGCCCGCCTGGCTTCCGAAGAGCCAGGCGGGCTGTTGCGTTGATACGCTGCCGTGTGGGCGACAAACGTGCAGACGGCGTGCGACGACACCGTAAACGCGTCGCGATCAGCCCGTAATCGCAACGCGTTTGCGGCGTTTTCGCGGGGCCGTTGCGCCGTGAAGGCAAAGCCCTTGCTGCGGAATGGTTGCCACTCTACTCGGCCAAGAGGCGCTCGGCCATGGCTCGTCCGAGTGCCTCGCACTGGGCCGTGGTCTCCGGCGAGAGCGACTGCTTCATCTCTACCGGCGTGCCTACAGGCTCGAAGTGGAGCTTGTTCTCGTTCCACTCGCCGATGGTGGCCACGGCCTTGCCGGCCCAGCAGTAGCTGCCAAACCAGCCGAGGAGGTGGTTCTTGATGTCGCGGTTGGCGATGGCAGAGAGCAGAAGCTCCATCTTGGGGAAGAGGCTGTTGTTGTAGGTGGGGGCGCCGACAATGAGGCCGCGGTAGCGGAAGATGTCGCGCAGCACGTAGGAATAGTGCGTCTTGCAGAGGTTGACCAGGCTGATGTTGGTGAGTCCGGCCTGCGAGGCGGCGCGGGCGATGCCCTCTGCCATCTGTGCGGTGTTGCCGTACATGGTGCCATAGGCAATGACGAGTCCGCGTTCGGTCTCGTATTTGCTCATCTTATCGTACATCTCCACCACCTTTTGGACATGCTTGTGCCACACCGGACCATGGGTGGGGCAGAGGTAATCGAGCTGCACGCCGGCCAGTTTCTTCAGCGCATTCTGCACCGGAGTGCCATAGCGGCCTACGATATTGGAGTAGTATCGCACCATCTCAAGCCAGTAATCTTCGGTGTGGATGTCGTCGTCGAGCACGCCGCCGTTGAGCGTTCCGAAGCAGCCGAAGGCGTCGCCGGTAAAGGCTACGTGGGCGTCAACATCGATGGAGACCATCGTTTCGGGCCAGTGCACCATCGGAATGAGCGTGAAAGAGAGCGTGCGTGAGCCCAGCGAGAGGGTGTCGCCCTGCTTTACTTCGATGCCGCCGTCTTTGATACCATAGAAGCCGTTCATCATGTCGAAAGTCTTTTTATTGCCCACAACGCGCACGTCGGGATAGAACTGGCGGAGCAACGAGAGGGAGCCGCTGTGGTCGGGCTCCATGTGATGCACGACGAGATAGTCGATGGGGCGGTCGCCTATGACCTCGCGGATGTTGGCAAGGAACTGTGGAAAGAAGTCCACCTCGACGGTATCCATGAGGCATACTTTCTCGTCGACGACGAGATAAGCGTTGTAGGTAACGCCGGCGGGCAGGGGCCACAGGCCTTCAAAGTAGGCCTTGTTGGTGTCGTTGACGCCAACGTAATATACCTTGTCGGTAATCTGTTTCATAGTTGTGGGATGTTTATGTGTTATACTGTGATGATACGTTTCTCGATGCGGCACACCTTGGCCGTGCCGTGGCGGTTGCTGCGTATCAGATGGAGGTCTGGAGCAGGGGCGTCAGGTCGCGGCGCAGCTGGGGAGTGTCGCGGAATACCAACCCCGGCATGCCCACGGCTCTGGCCCCGTCTATGTTTTCGGGCTTGTCGTCGATGAAGACACACTCGGCTGGCTCCACGCCGAATTTCTCGAAAAAACTGTGATAAATGGCGGGCTCGGGCTTCAGTTGGTGCACGTCCTTGGAGAGCAGGTAGCCGTCGAGCAGGTCGAAAATGCTGAACTTTTGCATCACTTCGTAGACCCGCGACGACCAGTTGGAGAGGCCCAACAGGCGGTAACCTTGGGCGCGGAGCTCGGTCATGAGCGTGCGCATGCCCTCCATTTCGGCGGTGAAGATGTCGGTATAGTGCTCGTCGAACTGCTGCAAGGCATCGGCATAGTCGGGCCAAAGGCGTTTCTGCTGCTCAAAAAAGTAGGCCGGTTCGTGCTCGCCGCGATCCATCTCGGCATTGATTTCGCCTGTGAAAACATGTTGCATGAACCATCGGGCCCGCTCGCGGCTGCCCAGGATGGACGTAAAGAAAACCGTGAAGTCGTACTGCACGAGCACGCCTCCAAAGTCGAATACAATATTCTTGACCATAAATGGAAAGACGTTTTAGCGTGGGGCAAAGGTACGAAAATAGGGGGACGTGAGCAAGGAACGGCATATGAAAAGTGTACGAACCGCGGTAAATGGCAACAAAAAGAGGGTATGCCTGTCGGCATACCCTCCGGATGTGTGGTTGGAAAGTGCTTACTTCAGCTTGGTGTAGCCGTACTTGGCAGAGCAGCAAAGCTCTTCCTCGATGCGGATAAGCTGGTTGTACTTGGCCATGCGGTCGGTGCGGCTCATCGAACCTGTCTTGATTTGGCCCGAGTTGGTGGCCACGGCGATGTCGGCAATCGTGGTGTCCTCGGTCTCGCCGGAGCGGTGAGAGGTGACGGTGGTGTAGCCGTGACGGTGTGCCATCTCGATGGCCTCGAGGGTCTCGGTGAGCGAACCAATCTGGTTCACCTTAATCAGGATGGAGTTGGCAGCACCCATCTTGATGCCCTTCTCCAGGAACTTCACGTTGGTCACGAAGAGGTCGTCGCCCACGAGCTGGCAGCGGTCGCCGATTTTAGCGGTGAGTTTCACCCAGTTCTCCCAGTCGTTCTCGTCAAGACCGTCCTCGATGGAGTCGATAGGATACTTGGTAATGAGCTCCTCGAGGTAGGCAATCTGCTGCTCGGCAGTGAGCTTCTTGCCGTTCTTCACGTCTTTCGGCATGCCGTTCTTGAGCTGGCGGTAGTCGTAGAACCACTCGCCGTTCTCCTGTACGGCAAACTCAGAGGCTGCGCAGTCCATGGCAATCTTCACGTCCTTGCCGGGCTCGTAGCCAGCATCCTTGATGGAAGCGATGATGGTGTCGAGTGCATCCTCGATGCCGTCGAAGTTGGGGGCGAAGCCACCCTCGTCGCCTACAGCCGTGGAGAGGCCGCGCTTCTTCAGGTTCTTGGCCAGAGCGTGGAACACCTCAGCACCCATACGGATGGCTTCTTTCTCGCTGGCAGCGCCAACCGGACGAATCATGAACTCCTGGAAAGCGATGGGAGCATCGGAATGGGCGCCGCCGTTGATGATGTTCATCATGGGAACGGGGAGGGTATAAGTGTTGCAGCCGCCGATGTAACGGTAGAGAGGAATGTTGAGTGCCTTGGCAGCGGTCTGGGCAACAGCCAGGGAAACACCGAGGATGGCGTTGGCGCCGAGCTTGCTCTTGGTGGCGGTGCCGTCGAGTTCAAGCATTTTGTAGTCGATCTTGCGCTGCTCGAGCACGCAGAAACCTTTCAAGGCGGGAGCGATGATGTTGTTCACATTGTCCACGGCTTTCAGGACACCCTTGCCGCCGAAACGGTTCTTGTCGCCGTCGCGGAGCTCCAGAGCCTCGTTCTCACCGGTAGAAGCGCCAGACGGAACACTGGCACGGCCCATGACTCCATTCTCCAACGTTACTTCAACTTCCACTGTAGGATTGCCGCGTGAGTCGAGAATCTCACGAGCGTGCACTTTTTCAATTTTCATCGTTTTACCTTTTATAATTAATGAATAACAATAAGTCCTTTTCTTATCTTGTGCAAAGTTACGGCCAAAAAATGGGTTAAACAACTTTTTACCCCGCTTTTTTACGGGTAATTGAGTCCTGTTTTGGGACGCGTGCAATAAAAAAAGTTAAAAGGAAAAGCGCAAAAACAGACCTCGGGAAGAATGTCGGACAGAATCGGTAAATTTGTGCTGCACAAGGGTTCAGGCAGCCCGACGAATGCCCGACTTACCTATAAAACAAAACATAGAATGATGAAAAGAACTGTTCTGATCGTTGCATTGTCTGTTGTGACGGCCTGGGGGGCAAACGCCCAGCAGGCTCGGCAGCGAATCCAAGCCAACATCAACCTGGCGGCCAGCAACTATCTGGCCTATCCCGGACCGAAGAAGGCTCTCACGCCCACACCGAAAGGCTACGAGCCTTTCTACATCAGCCACTACGGCCGACATGGGTCGCGCTACCTCATAGGCCGTGGCGACTACGACAAGACCTATGAAACGCTGCAACAAGCCGACTCGCTGGGCAAGCTGACGGCTCGGGGACGTGAGGTGCTGGACAAAGTGAGGATGATTCGCAATGAGGCCATGGGGCGGGACGGCGAGCTGACACAGCTCGGGGCCGAGCAGCATCGGCAGATTGCGCGCCGCATGATCGGACGCTTTCCGCAGGTGTTTGCCGGCGAGACAAACATCGACGCGAAGTCGACAATTGTGATTCGTTGCATCCTCTCCATGGAGAATGCGCTGCAGGAATTGGCCAGCATCAATCCGAAATTGCGCATCCGCCACGATGCCAGCTACCACGACATGTACTACATGAATGACGAGAACAGCCGCTACAACAAGCTGCGCGATACTCCAGAAGCCCGGGAGGCCGTGCAGGCATTCAACCGCAACCACGACAGCCATGCCCATCTGATGACCGTGCTTTTCAACGACACGGCCTTTGTCCGCAGCATCAATGGCAGCAGCCTGGCCAACCATCTGTTGCGCCTGGCCGCCAATGTGCAGAGCACGGAACTGCGCCACAAGCTCTCGCTTTGGGACATTTTTACCGAGGAGGAGGTCTACGACTTCTGGCAACGGACCAATGCTTTCTGGTACACCTACTATGGGCCGAGCAAGCAGGCAGGGCAGGCCGGCATCTATACGCAGGTGAACCTGCTGCGCAACATCCTGGCCACGGCCGACAGCTGCATCAGGCTGCCGCACCCCGGAGCGACATTGCGCTATGCCCATGAGTCGGACGTGATGCCGCTGGTGTGCCTCCTTAACCTGAACCGCTACGGCGAAACCATAGACGATTTGGAGGAGCTGGATGACAGGGGATGGAACAATTTCGACATTTATCCCATGGGATGCAACGTCCAGTTCATTTTCTACAAGCCGACAAAAGGCAGGCTCGACGGGGCCGACATACTGGTCAAGGTGTTGCTGAACGAAGACGAGGCAACGCTTCCGCTGTCAACGGATTGTGCGCCTTACTATCATTGGAAAGACGTGCGGGAGCATTACATGACCAAGATACAGGGCAAGTAATGCCCGGTCAGCGAAGATGGGTGCCGACAGTGCGCTCATGTTGACGGGCCGATTACTTGCAACGGTCGTACCATTCGCGCAGGGCCAGGCGCGGTGTGCCCAGCTTGACAATGGCGTCAAGGTCGCGGCGCGCCTGGCCGAACCGCCGGAGCCGGATGCGGACGTCGGCCCGCGAGAGCAGGTAGTCGGCATTCTGCGGGTCGCGCTTTAGGGCTTCGGTAAAGTCATAGTCTGCCGGTTCGAGCATGTCCTGCTGCTGTTCGATGCCCGCGCGCGCCGCCCAGGCGGAAGCTGAATCTGGAAAAGCCGCCACCAGTCGGTTGATGCCGTCCATCGCTTCGGTATAATGACGGTCTTTTTGATTGAGCAGAGCCAGTCCCAGCTGGGCCTCGAAACTGCCCGGCACCATCTCCAAAAGACGCTCATAATCGAGGCGGGCAAAGTTGTAGCGATGGAGTTTGCCGTTGACGTAAGCCCGATAGTAGAGCGCAGCAATGCTGTTGGGCTGGTGCTGTAACACGATGTCGTACTCGTCTTTGGCGTATTGCCATTGCCCCAATTCCACATTCCAAGCTGCCTTTTTCAGTCTCAAGTCGATGGAGTCGGGATGATAAGCCAGTGCGTCGGTGGCCTTGGCCAGGCTGTCGCGCAGGGGATTGCGATTGTTCTGGGCCTGTATAGGTAGGGTGACTCCTAGAACAAGGAGCAGGGCTGTAAGGGTGTGGGAAGTATTCATACCTTATTATATATAGTGCAAAGTTACGTGTTCTCTGGGCAAAGAGTGTGCTTTCTGCTGTTAAAAAAGTCTTTTTCAGTGTCGTTGCACACTATTTTTGCAATTATTTGGCAATATCGTTGCGGGGTAAAAGAAATAGTATTAATTTTGCAGTCCCCCTACAAACAAACTCTTGTAATAGAAGCAAGGGCTTACTTCACGACAACAAGTAAGAAAATTTATAAACATGACACAGGAACAGAGCCGTCATACTGACCAAGCAGAAAAAGACAAACAAGCAAAAATCCGGGAGCAACGCCATGAGGCTTTTGCAGAAAACGTACTCACAGTACTGCTTTCTTTGATAGCCATAGCGGTGATTTCTTTCCTGGTTTGGAGCATCATCGCCGACTGACGACACTGAATGTGCGTTGACTTCAGGCGGTAGTGACTGACGGTAGAGGGGTAAGGCTCCCTTTCATGTTGTCGGTCAGGCTGTCCTTGGATACGTCCAATAGAAAATCAATATCAGAAACGATAAACCAGTCCGGCCCGAACCTCAAAGGTGCGGGCCCGCACTTCGTCGTGATATTTGTAATGGGTGTTGCGTGCATAATAGTCTCCTGCCAGTTCTATGCCCAGGTTGTGCTTCAAATGGAACAGGAACATGGGGTTGATGACCAATAGTTCTGCATTGCCCCGGTCGCCTTGAGCGTTCAGATAGAGTGGGTTGACGGTGGTCAGATCCTTGCCTTCATAGCCTTTCCAAGTGAAGATACGGTAGTAGTCTACGTGGAGAACGAAGCGTCCCAGACGGGGAAATTCCATCAGTGTGTTGGTCTTGAGGCTGAAGCCTGACCCCATGTTATAGTCGCGGTCGATGATGTTGTAATAGTCACTTTTAGTGCCGCCCAACAGAATGAGGTCGGCAAACAGCCGTTGTTCGAGTCGTGAGAGATTACCCACGCGTGGAAACTGCCAGATGATGCCGGGGCCGAAAGCAGCTGCTTCGGATATGCGGTAAGGCGTGAGCGTGGTGCCATCTTTCACCGGTTTGGAATCGTAGTAGTTGAAATGCTGGAACAATCCGACGAGCGTTTGTCCTTCCTTGCCACTGTAAACAATGCTGCTCCACAGACGTCCCATAAGGTGCAGGCCGCTGAACAGCGGCTGACTGCCCGAGAACCCCATGCTGACATTGGCACAAAAATAGCTGTAAGGCTGGGTGTCGGCCTCCTCGAAAGGATCACCATACTCTAAGTTAAATGAGAGATAGGGCAACCGTTCTCCCCGAAAGAGCCCACCATTGTCGGCCAGATAACGGCCCCCCAAGGTCATTGTAAACTCCACCGGGATGCGACTGAAGTCGTGATAGAGATACTTGTTGCGGCGAACCTGCCAGGCATCACCGTCCATGATGCGGGTGAGTCCCTGCATGGGATTGACCACCATGGCCGCCGCTTCGCGCAGGAAACGGGAGAAGCCCCGGCTGCGGTCGTTGAGAATGAGGGCCGAAATGCGGTGGGTAATCTCGCCCAAGCAGATTCCGCCAAAGGTTGTAGCTATGAGATCGTTGATGGCGGGTGGTTCCACCTCACCGCAAAGTTCCCACATTGCACTCCCTCCCAGTGCGTATGGTGTGCTCTGCCAGAAGCCAAGTCCGTTGCTGCGCGCCGAGTTGAAATACAAATTTCCGTGATAAGGATGGGCAAAAAGGTTGGTAGAGAACTGGTCATTGTCCCAAACGAAAGCGTGTCGCCAGTTGTGGGCAATGCTTTTGAAGTTGACTCGTGCAAACTCTTCGTTGAGAACGAAGCGGTCGAAGCTATGCACAAACACGTTGATGCCTGCCGTTTCGGCTGCGGCACGCCACCAGCGGTGCCGGGTGTAGGCAGGATCGGTCATTCGATACAGGCGGTCGGCGGGTGTGTCGCGCAGTTGTCCCAGCTGGTATTGCTGGTCACGCAGCCGCTCTGATAGCCATTTTTCTTCCTGTGTCGCATTGTGATGGTAGCGGAAACTCAGGCCTGCCTGGAGGATCGGACGCGTCCGATAGTTGTGGTTGGAGCCATAGAGGCGTGTCGTTCCGTAGCCGGCAGAAACAAATGCACCCAGTGTCGGAGTCACTTGATAGTCCAGATTGACATGTCCTTGCAGGGAGTAAAGCCGCTCTGGGGCATCTTCTGAATTCTTCTTGAAGCTCTCGACATGGTAGAATCCCAAGTCGCCGCTGATGGTCCAACGTGGAGAAAGCGTAAAGTACTGCCCGATACGGTAATAGATGGCTCCGGAGAAGCCTTCGTCGAATCCCATGTAATGCGACCCCACGCCCACGATGCTGTAGGTGCTGCGATTGCGGAAACGTAGGGCAGCGTTCAGTTTTGAGGCGGTGCCCAAGCTGGCGAGCAGGTCAATGCGCGTCTTGGGATTGACATTGACCAGCCCTATCTTGCGGGCAATGGTGTCGCGTGTGTAATTGAAGAAGCCCACCTGCACCCCACGCGGATGGCTCAGTGCTACGTTGATGATGCCGATTTGGGAACCGGTCAGCGTGTCTGCATAGTTGTAAGCACCCAGTTGAAGACCGTGCATCTGCCCGGAACTGACATTGGCTGTAGTGGAGATCTGGATTCCCTTGCGCACACCCATGGCGATGTTTGTGAGCATGCTGAGCTGCAGCCCACGCATTGGCGTGAAGACAATATTGCTGAAACCGGCCAGTTGGATGCCGCTCATGGCATGGGCGGCATTGGCTATTCCTGCCACCATCAAGCCTTGGGCATCCCTATGGATACCGCCATAGAACAGTCCGAATTGAAGTCCATGCAGACTGTCCACTTCGGTGCGCAGACCCACATTGAGCCGACTACAAAGCAGGGAATCATGGTGGTGGTTCAGCCCGACTCCTATGTTGGGCAATCGGTGACCGGCGGGTTCTTGCACGGTCTGGGCCCCAAGTGAACCTGAACACAGGATAGAAGCTATTGCCAAAACTCCATATCCTGTGGCATCATGACGCTTCATGAACCTCGGAATTAGGGTTCTTGCCCTGCCTTTTTGGCCGTCACGTAGCTGGCAAAAGCCTCGTCGAAAGCAGCAAACTGCTCTTGGCTCAAGTTGCCGAGCGTGCGGCGCAGTCCCTTATAGTAAGCTGCGACCCGCCTGTGCACGGCAGCGGCATCACCGCCACGCGCATAAATCTTGTCCAAATCAATGTGCATCTGCGGTACGAGGCGGTTCAGAAATTCCATGTCGCCGGTGTACTTTCCGTCTGTCTGACCAGCGGATGTGGCCTGTTCGGACGTTGCCGGAGCATCGTCTGTAGGCTGGGCCGTTTCGGCCGGAGTATTTGCCGCAGCCGCTTCCTCACCTGGAGCCGCTTGCGCAGAGTCGGCCAGCTCATTAGTGGGCTGGGACATTCCAGCGGTTTCATTGTTTTTATTGAACCAAAGCAGTACGGCCACTGCCAGTACTGCCACGACAGCGGACATAAGGATGGCCAGTTTCTTGTTTCCCGAAGAGGAGCTGCGGGCTGTGCTTCGGCTATAGTGACGATGCTCAAGTGCATCGAGAAAGGCATCCACGTCGGCATAACGCTCACTGCGCCCATAGCTGCAACAGCCGGCCACCACCTGCTGATAGTCGTCGCCCAGCCCCATTTCGCGAACCATGACACCCAGTGAAAAGATGTCGGCACGGGGGTCGATGGCCACCGTTCCATCCTTGGCCTCGGGAGCCCGAAACTTGAGCGTTGCAGCCGGCTCATTGAGATTGTCGGCATAGCGCAACCTGAAGTTCAGCACCTTGACCTCGTCTCCTTTCGTGGTGACAAACACCACGGCGGGCGTCAGTGCGCCGTGCACTTTGCCCATCCGGTGCATGAAGCCCACGACCTCAGCCACTTGGCGTACAATTTTCTTCTTTTCCTCTTCGGTATGGGCCTCTTGCATATAGTCGGACAGCGGACGTGCCGGCTCCCATTCCATCACAATGCAATGGCCGAATCCAGCCACATCTTTTTGTTCCAAATATCGCAGGATGTGCGGATGTTCCGTCTCATGGCACTGATCGAACTCTCGTTTCAAAGCCTTCTGGTACTGCGGCTTGTCGCAATAGGCTGCTTTCAGACCTACGAGCAGCACCTCGCGGCCCTCCTCCTTGCCTGTCACGAGGGCATTGATTCCTGCTGTCTTGATTTCGTTTGTTTCTGTCATGGCATTATCTTTTTCTGTTGCGGTTCAACCTTTGGCGTTGGCAGTCCCGGACTCGTCCATGGGAAAGAGGCCATAGAGCTTGGCATCGATCATGTCGGTGACCTTGCGAAAATCCTCGGGCGTATCCTCAAAGCTGATTTTGTCGCCGTCAACAATAATCAGATCACCCTTGTAACCGGCTATCCAGTTCTCGTAACGCTGCTGCAATCCCGTGAGATAATCTATGCGAATACTCTTCTCGAACGACCGCCCTCGCTTCTCAATGTGGTTCACAAGTGTGGGAATAGACGAGCGGATATATATCATGAGCTGCGGCAATTTTACCAGCGACATCATCAGATCGAACAAGTTCGAGTAGTTTTCGAAGTCGCGATCGCTCATGTATCCCTGGGCGTGCAGGTTGGGTGCAAAGATGCGGGCATCCTCAAAAATGGTGCGGTCCTGAATGATGGTCTCCTTGCTTTGAGCTATTTCCACTACTTCCTTGAAGCGTTTGTTCAAGAAATAGATTTGGAGATTGAACGACCATCGGTTCATGTCGTGATAGAAATCGTCCAGATAAGGATTGTTGTCCACGGGCTCAAAACGGGGTGTCCATCCATAGCGTTTGGCGAGCATGCGGGTCAGTGTGGTCTTGCCGCTGCCTATATTTCCTGCGATAGCAATGTGCATTGTAGAAGTGTCTAATGAGAATTAAAGGGTGGATAATGAATGTGAGAGGGGCGGCGGGCTATGTTGCAAACAACAAATTCTCCTTGTGCTCTATTTCGGCCAGCTGTCGGTCTATCCTGCTGATGACCGAAGCAAAATCTTCCCGCGAATAAAGTATGTCGAGATCGTCCACGTCTATGGTGAGCACGCGCCCTTTGTATTTGTTCTGAATGAAGTCTTCGTAGCGGTCGTTCAGGTTCTTCAGGTAGTCCAACTGCATGTTCTGTTCGTAGTCGCGGCCACGCTGGTGAATGTGCTCCACAAGATGCGGAACCGAGGCACGCAGGTAGACCATGAGGTCTGGCTCGCGCGCCACCATCATCATCGACTCGAAGAGCCCCATGTAAGTTTCATAGTCGCGGTCGCTCATGTTGCCCATATCGTGGTTGTTGGCCGTGAAGATATAGACTCCCTCGAATATCGACCTGTCTTGAACGATGGTGTTTGGGGAGCGGACTATCTCCAGAAGATCGCGGAAACGCTCTTTCAAGAAGAACACTTCCAGATTGAGTGACCAGCGTTTCATGTCTTTATAATAGTCACCGAGGTAGGGGTTGAACTGCACACTCTCCAGCCGTGGTTCCCATCCATAATGCTGCACGAGCTTGTGGGTGAGTGTGGTTTTCCCGCTTCCGATGTTTCCTGCAATAACAATGTGCATGTGCTGTGAGTAGTTCCGGCCCTACTTTCTCAGGGCCAGATTGTAATTATAATAGTTGCGGTCGCCCGTGATGTCGCTCACCACCTTGATGAATGGTGGGAAGTTCACATCCTCGGTGCTGGTAATCCCTTTGGTCTCCAAAATGACGAGTCCCTGCAATTGATTCAGATAGGTGTCGAGTTCAAAGTACTGGCCTTTCCAGATGAAGCTGCGACGCTTCTTGGTGATGGTGTGGCGGTAGGGGTCGGCTTGGGAAAGCAGCGAGTCGTAGAGCGCATTGCTCACCTGCCGCTCGGTCTCCACCTGCTTGTTGCCCTCGACCGTTTTCTTCATCGTGTGCACGTTGACGCGCTTGCCGTTCGACCAGTTGCGCCGACGAAGCCTCACCTCACTGTCGGGGTCGGCCACGAGATAGGTCTGCGTGATGTCGCTGTCAATGGTGGCCGGCATGCTTCCTGTCACCTCCACGATATACTTGCGCTCCTCGGTGATGGGCTGCGGCAGCCCGAGAACAGCCGATATTTCCATGAGTACCCGGTTGAGCTTGGTGTCGAAGTCCTGGTGATTGTTGATGACACGCAGGTGCGGATGCCCGCTCCAGGCATTGACCACGCGCTTGTCCAGCTCCCGGGCCACGCGCAGTCCTTCCTCGTTTTTCTGTTCCAGCCGCTGGGCGTTGCTGCTCGTGGTGTAGAATTCCTCGGCGCCGTCGGCGGCCGACACCAGGTGGAGCACGGCATCGTAGCGCCCGATGAGCTGTTGTGTGGAAGTACCCACCAGCCCTGTAATGTCCTCCCACATGGTGGCATCCATATAGGCCGAGATGTCCATCGCACCCCGATCGCACACGATGACAGACGGTTCGTTCACCTGTTCGGCCATCTTCATGAACTTGTCTTCGAGAGCCAACTGTATCTCCAGCGTGGCTTTCTCGCCCTCATAGAAGAAGTTGCGGTTCTTGGTCAGATAATCCATGCCCGCTTGCAAGAACAGCGTGGGCACCTCGGGGATGGTGAAAACCTTGAAGCCCATGCTGGAAAAATGGTCTATCACCTTGACCAAGGCCGTGGTCTTGCCGGCACAGGGACCGCCGGTAAGTACTATTTTCTTGATGTCTTTATTCATGATGAACGTGTCATAACAGCGTGAACGCTTGGGGCAAAGTTACTGAATTTATCGCGTTTCTGCAACAATTGCACCGTATTTTACGGCAAAAACATGGAAGAACTTCAAAGAAATAGTGTATCTTTGCACCCAATCAACTTGTTATTCAACCATCGGGACACCAGTCCTCCATTCAATCCAATCCTAAAATGAAACAACCTCAAGGACTATTGCTGTCTGCCGTGCTGGCCATGAGCGCCGCCGCCCCCGTCCATGCCCAAAGCATGCTTTATCCCCATCACTTCGATTTGAGCGAGGTCACCTTGTTCGACAGCCCGTTCAAGACCGCCATGGAACTGAACTTCAAGGTGCTGTTGGACTATGATGCCGACCGTTTGCTGGCCCCCTTTGTGCGTCAGGCAGGGCTCAATACGGGCGATTATGCCGGCTGGCAGACCCTGCATCCCAACTTTGCCAACTGGGGTGGAAACGGTTTTGACCTGTCGGGCCACGTGGGCGGACACTACCTGTCGGCCCTGGCCCTGGCCTATGCAGCCTGTCGGGATGCAGGCATGAAAGCCCGGCTGAAACAGCGGCTCGAGTATATGCTGAAGGTTCTCAAAGACTGTCAGGATGCCTACGACGGCAACACAGAGGGCCTCCGCGGGTTCATCGGCGGACAGCCTATCAACGAAGCCTGGAAGAAACTCTATGCCGGCGACGTGTCGGGCTTCCGCAGCGTGCGTGGCTGGGTGCCGTTCTATTGCCAGCACAAGGTGTTGGCCGGCCTCCGTGACGCCTATGTTTATGCCGGCAACAAGGAGGCTCGGGAGATGTTCCGCAAGCTGGCCGACTGGAGTGTCAACGTGGTGGCCCGGCTCGATAACGCAGCCATGCAGTCGGTGCTCGACACCGAACACGGCGGCATGAACGAGAGCCTGGCTGATGCCTACACCCTCTTTGGTGACCAAAAATATATGGATGCCGCTCAAAAATACTCCCACCAGACCATGCTCAACGGCATGCAGATGCAGAATGCCACCTTTCTCGACAATCGGCATGCCAACACACAGGTGCCCAAGTATATCGGTTTTGAACGGATAGGAGAGCAGGGTGGGAGCGAACTGCAGAAGAAATACGAGCTGGCGGCCGGGAACTTCTGGAACGACGTGGCCCTCAACCGCACGGTGTGCATCGGCGGCAACAGTGTGGCCGAGCACTTTCTCTCGGCAGCCAACAGCCACCGATACATCGACCATCTGGACGGCCCGGAGAGCTGCAACTCCAACAACATGCTCAAACTCTCGGAGATGCTCAGCGACAATACCCACGACGCACGCTACGCCGACTTCTACGAATACACCACTTGGAACCACATTCTCTCCACCCAAGACCCCAAGACGGGCGGCTACGTCTACTTCACCACCCTGCGCCCGCAGGGTTATCGCATCTACTCGCAGGTGAACCAGGGCATGTGGTGCTGCGTGGGCACCGGCATGGAAAACCACAGCAAGTACGGGCACTTTGTCTATACGCACGACGGCGACTCCGTCATCTACGTCAATCTCTTCACAGCCAGCAAGCTGGCTAACGCCAAGTTTGCCCTCACGCAGCAGACCGCCTATCCCTATGAGCCCCAAACCCGCATCACCATCGACAAGGGCGGCAGCTACACCCTCGCCGTGCGCCATCCCTGGTGGACCACCGAGGGCTATGCCATCCTCGTGAACGGCGAGAAGCAGCAGGTGGCCGTCACGCCGGGCAAGGCCGGCTATGCCCGCCTCACGCGCAAGTGGAAGAGGGGCGACGTGGTCACCGTCGCGCTGCCCATGCAGCTCCGCACTGTCGAGTGCCCCAACTACACCGACTACGTGGCCTTTGAGTACGGCCCGCTTTTGCTCGCCGCACAAACCACGGCCGTGGACGCAACCGATGCCGACACCACCGGCCTCACTGCCGAACGACTGCCCAACGAGTTTGCCGGCGAGGGCCGCATGGACCATGCCCCAAGTGCCATGGCCTCCAGTCGGAGCCTCACGGCTGCACCCTTGCTCATTGGCGAGCGTGCCCATGTGCTGGAACGCATCGCCTCCACACAGCCCTCACGGCTGCAGTTCAGCATTGACGCCAGCCGAAGCGACGCCCCGGACTACAAGTGGAACAGGCTGACTCTTAAGCCTTTCTACGAGATTCACCACAGCCGCTACATGTGCTACTGGTATCAGCAGACCGCCGAGAACTATGCCGCCAGCGACATGGCGGCCAGCGAACAGGCCAACAAGAAGTTGCAGGAACGCACCATCGACTTTGTGGCCACGGGTGAACAGCAGAGCGAGGCCGGCCATGAGTACAGCTACAGCGACGACTCCTCGACGGGCAGCTACAATGATGAGACCTACCGTGATGCTAAGGCCGGAGGCTACATTCAGTACTCGCTCTTCAATCCCGGCGGCGTGACCGACAGTCTGGCCGTGCTCTGCCGTTTCACCACGGCCGATGCGGGCCGCAGGGCCACGCTCACCGTCGATGGCGAAAAGCTGGCCGACATCGTGATTCCGTCCTCTGTAAAGGGGGCCGTCAACGGCTTCTACAACGTGGAGTTTGCCATCCCCGCCAGTCTCGCCACCGTCAAGGGCAAGGCCAAAGACAAGTTTGTGGTGCGCCTGTCGGCATCGTCCGGCACCCTGTGCCCGGGACTCTACTACCTCCGTCTCATGCGCAACCACACGGACTATACCTATCGTTTCACGGCCGGCGACTGGAAGTCGGGCGACAAGGGCCGGCTGCAGCCCGCCAACATCAGCTATGATGCGGGCCGGAATATCATCACCGTGAACCAGGGAGGCGACAACAACGTGTGCCTGATGCTCGACTACAACAACCTGAACTACAGCATCTCGCCCCGGCAGAAATACCTCATGGTGCTGGGCCGGAACCTCAGTACGCGCGCCGGCGCCTCCTACCTGTGGTGGCTCAACGGCAAGAACCGGGGCACACAGGTACCTCCCACCATTGCCCGGGACGTCACGCTCAACGGGGAAGCCTACCAGGTCATTGCCTGGGACATGGCCAGAAGCGGCATCGCCGACAATATCTCGACCACCGGCAACACCGACATCTGCCTGGGCCAGACCATTTTCGGCCTGACCTCGACCACCGGCACGTCCTATATCCACGACATCGACTTTGTGGCTGATGTCGATGCAGCCACCGGCATTCGGCTGCCCCATGCAGCCGGCACCCCTGCCACCTACAATCTGCAAGGCATGAAAGTGGCGCACCTCACGAGGGGCGTGTATATCCAGGGCGGCAAGAAAATCCTCCTGTAACCAATCCGTCAAATCCCCGACAGCCCCCAGCCGACACAGAAAATGGGGGCTGTCGCCGTCTTTTTTCCGGGATATGCTTGGGCGTTAAAAGATTTATTCGTACTTTTGTCCAAGAAACTTTAGAAACTTCCCCTATAAACCTATTCACAATGAGACAGCTCAAAATCACCAAAAACATTACCAGCCGCAACAGCGAGGCCCTCGATCGCTATCTCACGGAGATAGCGCGCGAGCCCATGCTCACGCCCGACGAGGAAGCGGCCCTGGCCCAGACCATCCACAAAGGCGGCAAGGAGGGAGAGAAAGCGCGCGACAGACTGGTAAGCGGCAACCTGCGTTTTGTTGTCTCTGTGGCCAAACAGTATCAGCATCAAGGCATTACTCTCACCGATTTAATCAATGAAGGCAACATGGGTTTGGTGAAGGCAGCCGAGAAATTCGACGAGACGCGAGGCTTCAAATTCATATCCTACGCCGTGTGGTGGATTCGTCAAAGCATCATGGAAGCACTGGCGGTGAAGAGCCGCATTGTGCGCGTGCCCCTTAATCAAGTGGGCATTGCCGGCAAGGTGAACCGGGCCACGGAGCAGTTTCTCCAGCAACACGGCCGCATTCCGTCCACTCATGAGCTGGCCCAACTCACCGGAATTGAGGAAGCACAAATAGAGGCAGCGATGGATGCCGCCTCGCATACCACCAGCATTGACGCCCCGCTGGGCAACGAAGACGATACTTCGATGGCCGACATCCTCTCGTCCGACGACATCGGTTCCAAGTCCGACAGCCAGCTCGACCGCCAGTCGATGAACCAGTTTGTCAGCGACTTGCTTAAGGAGGTGCTCAATCAACGCGAGCAGAAAATCATCAAGGAGTCGTTCGGTATCGGAGTGATGGAGAAGAGTCTGGAGGAGATTGCCGACGAAATGGGCATGACACGCGAGCGTATTCGCCAGGTGCGCGAGAAAGCCCTGCGCAAGATTCGTTACAGCAACTACGCCTCCACGCTGCGGCAGTACTTGGGATGAACAGTTAATTAGACAGTTTTTTGTTTGATTATCAACCTTTCATAAAGGTATCTTCAAGTAATCATTCGTAGTTCACCTCGCCCTCAAGGCGGGGTGATTTCGTTGGTGAACAGCCCTCGTTCCGGCAGTTTGCCCGAATTATTACGATGGAACGGTGCTGCCTTTATGCCGTAATGGCGTTGCGTTTGCGTTGTAATGGCGGTGCGTCTACGGCCAAACGGGTCTGCCTTTACGGCGTAACGGTAAGGCCGTTTTCACCCCGAGCAGCCAACGGTTCCGGCAGCAGACATCCCTGTCACAGCCAAACGGGCCTGCTTTCAACAAACAGGCCGGCAGACTCTCACGAGTCTGCCGGCCTCAAAATTAACCTAAATAATCTAATACCATGAAAAACATGTTGCAAAGTTACACGAATATTTTGAAGAGAATCCGTTTTTGAAATTGTTTTAAGTATTCTTAAAGCTTGGCCTTATGGCTAAAACTCAGAGTGCAAGCAGATGAAGGCAACACGCCTTGCTTGTGCAGACGGCAATACAATATATATAATAAGGTGAAGACAATACGAGCTATTGACATTAAAAAATCAATGATTTCCAACGAAAGCTACTTGAAAAATTATTGTTTATCAATATTTTAATGTGCTCTTATGAAAAATTGGTCAAAATGCTTTGGCAGGTTAGAAAAAATACCTAATTTTGCGCACAGAAATGCCAAAAATACTTTTCCGGCTTGGCAACCATAAATCGAAGTGATATAAAAAATGTATATAAACGATAAACATACGGATAATTTGTAGTTACATAAATTAAGTTTCAATGAAAAAGAGAATTACTAATTGCCTTCTTGTTGCCGCTATGTTGTCGGCAACGGCAGGAGTATTTGTTTCCTGCAAGGACTATGACGGAGATTCTGCTTGGAACGAGCGCACGGCCCAGAACACAAGCCTGATCGAAGCGCTGACCCAGCAGGTGAACAGTTTGAAAACAGCCCAGGCAAACTGCAAGGCACAGTGCAGGGCCACGCAGGACTCTTTGGCCGCCGTTACCAAGGTTAACGAAGCTGCCATCAACAAGAATGCCACGGACATTAAGACCAGCGTTGATGCCTTGACAGCACTCATCAATCAGAACTCTACCGACATTGCTGCCAACAAGGCTTCCATCCAGACCGCTGAGCAAGCCATCGCCCAGCACAAAGATGCTATCGACCTGCTCAACCAGACTGTGGCTGCCAATGGCCGGACCATTGCCCAGAACAGTGCCGACATCATTAGTCTGACTGCCCGCGTGCAGGCTCTGGAAAGTGCCGATCAGGTGTTGGATCAGAAAATCAACACGCTGAGTACAACGCTGAACACGCGCACGGACTCCGTGGTGAACGCCATCAACGAGGTGAACTTGACCGTTCTCAACGTGCTGAACAAGGTGAACACGCTCGATGCTACACTGGCAAGCGCCCTCGTGCGGCTGACCAATGTAGAGGCCACTGCCGGCGAAGCTCTGACCAAAGCAAATGACAACAAGACACTCATTAGCACGCTTCAAGGCACGGTGACTGGTCTGGAGACCCAAGTGGCTGAGCTCTTCCGGAAAGCACTGGCCGACTCCACGCTGGCTGCCCAGGCCTATACCTTGGCCGACAGTGCCGCCAAGCTGGCCAATGAGAATCTTGACAAGATCAATGCACAGAATGTAACCATCGCCAACTTGGAACAGGCTTACAAGGATGCCGACAAAGTGCTGAAGAATCAGATAGACGCTTTGAGCAGTCGTGTGGAGGCTTTGGAGAACGCCTACAAGAAGCAGGTGACCAGCATCATGGTGAATGGTGCCATCAATCCGCTCTTCGGCTACTATGCCGTTCCTACGGGCGACGTGCGTTCTACGATTGTTGCTGCCTACTATGGCACCCCCGCACAGTTCCAGTTCCCGACGGCCAATGCCGGTTACTATGCTGACGCCACCTCTAAACTCTCTGCTGTCGATCTCGACATTACCGGCGTAACCTCAGAGACTCTGGGCGGCGGTACTATTGTGACCGAAGACGGTGCCGTGGGTAATGCAGGAACAGTCTACATGACCCTGAACCCCGTGGGCACTCCGCTTGATGGCAAGACGTTTGCACTGGTGAACAGCCAGGGCGAAGCCTCGCCCGTGACACTCTCAGCAGTGAAGTCTTCTGATGCTGTGCTCAACTTCGGCTATACCCGTGCCAACACCAACGGCTTCTATGAGTCCCAGGCTACCGTGAAAGCTGCCGATGTGCAGAGCATCAAGCCCGCCGTGAACCTTGGCGAACTGAAAGAAGCTGCCACCACCCTGCTCAAGGAATTACGCCACAACAAGCCCTTGAGCCTGACCAAGATATCTAGCCTCGTTTACAACAACATGACCAACGTGCTTCCCGCACTGGCCCTGAAGACCACTTGGAACGACGGCACCGGCAACCAGAGCGTACTCTCGCAGTATGTTGTTGCCGCCACTGCAGTGAAGCCTCTTTCGTTCAGCTCTCTGAGAAACATCTCTTATCGCATCCCCACCATCAGCGCCCTGCAGCAGCTGAACCTCAATATTAAGAACATAACTGTGGAGAAACTCACCGGCAGTGACTACAACATTGTTGTGGAGAATGCCAGCGGTGACAAGACCAAGTACACCGCAGAGGGTGTGGACAAACTCGTAGACGACCTGAACAAGCGCCTTGGTGATCTGGAGAAGGACGTGAACGAGCAGATCGACAATGCCGAGAACAAGCTGAACAACAAGGGCAACAATTATGTGAACAAGGCCAACAGCTTGATTAGCAAGTACAACAAGTTTGCCAATCGCTTTAACCATTTCATTGCCCATATCAACGATTACCTGCAGCCCTCTCTGCTCTGCGGCAAGGGTGATGCCCAGCTTTATCAGGTGAGCGGTACGCCTTACGGTGCTGATGCCTTGGCTACGGGTTCCAGTCTGCTGCTGACCACTCATTCTTTCGAGTATTTGGCTCCCGCCTATAAGAAATGGATTGCAGTGACCAATGTTTGGGAAAACTCCAACGATGCCGTTAAGGATGTGGTCCTCAACCAGAGCGTTACCAGTGCCCAGAACGGTAGTGCCGCCCTTCAGGCTGCCCTCCGGGCTGCCAATGGTGGTGAGAACATGAACAAGGTGGTATTCGGTACCATCCGTCATGCCAAGCTCGGCACTCTCCAGAGCGGCAAGGTTTACGAGATTTCTTACAGTGCCGTAGACTACTCCGGTAAGGTGGCAGCCCGCAAGTACTACGTAAGAGGTAAGTAATAAACATAGGTAAATACATAATAGACTCAACGATATGAAACTCAATAAAGTATTTATGTCCGGCTTGATGCTGATGGCTGCCATGACTGCATCTGCACAGGAGCCCGAGGCAAAGACGGTATACGATTTTAATCCTCACTGGTATATCCAGGGACAGGTTGGTGGTCAGTACACATTGGGTGAGGTGAAATTCAAGGATTTGGTTTCGCCCAACGCACAGCTGGCCGTGGGTTACAACTTCACGCCGGAGTTCGGTCTCCGCCTGGCAGCAAATGCCTGGCAGAGCCGGGGCGGCTGGGAGATTGGCAACAACACCTACAAGTGGAAGTACAAGTACGTGGCACCGGGGCTTGACCTGATGTTCAACTTGAGCAATGTCTTTGCAGGTTTCAACCCCAACCGTGTGTTCAACGTGTCAGCTTTCGTGGGTGCAGGTGCCAACATCGGTTTCGACAACGATGAGGCCAAGGACGTGGCTGCCAAACTGGGTACAGTGTTCCCCTTCAGCCACCAGAATCTTGACTACCTATGGGACGGCACCAAGACCCGTTTCTTCGGCCGTGCAGGCATGGACTTCGATTTCCGCGTGAGCAAGGCAGTTTCTGTGGGCATTGAGGTGAACGCTACAGCGCTGAGCGATCGCTACAATTCCAAGCAGGCAGGCAACCCCGACTGGTACTTCAATGCACTGGCTGGCATCAAGGTGAACTTGGGCAAAACCTATACCGCACGTCGCGTAGAAGCTCCCATGCCTCCGCAGCCTGTGGAGCGCATTGTGGAGCGCATCGTCGAGAAGCCGGCTCCTGCACCTGAAAAGGTGGTGGAGCAACTGCGCAAGGACGTGTTCTTTACGATTGGCAAGTACAATGTGACCGCAGCCGAAGAGACTAAAGTGAAAGAAATGGCCGACTTCCTGAACAGCCATCCCGATGCCAAGGTTTCTGTGACCGGTTATGCTGATGCCGGTACGGGTAACAACAAGATCAATGACCGCCTGGCAGCACAGCGTGCTCAGTCGGTAGTGACCTTGCTCCGTACCAAATATGGCATTGCGCAGGCCCGTATCACGGCAGACTCTAAAGGTGCCTATGTTCAGCCTTTCCAGGAGAATGACAAGAACCGTGTGTCCATTTGTATTGCAGAATAGTCCTTTTTATAAATAGAATCCAAGGGACCCTGCCCGACTTTCAACATGAAAGAAAGTCTTGGGCAGGGCCCTTTTATATAGATATGAAATGAGAAAAAAAGTCTCTTTGTTTGCCCTACTGCTGGGTATGACTCTCATGGCTAAAGCCCAGATTGCTGATGGCTATTATCGTGTGCAGAACACAAAGACCAAGCGCTACATGGCCCTATACGACAACAAGGCCAAATTGGACAAGGTGGCTACCGATGCCGATCTGAAAGCCATCCGCTCATTCCACGATTACAATCGCATCGTCTCTGATCCTGCATCCATCATTTACTTCAAAAACATCAAGGGAAAGGGATACGAGCTGGCTGCCCAAGGGGCAAACACCACCAAGATGCTGGGCGAATATTACCTGCAGCTCAAGCCTGTGGGCAAGACCTACATGGCCTACGGCACCTACTCGGGAGTCAGTGTGTTCCTGAGCGACGAGGTGTTCGACAACGAGAGAAAAGGATATACGGAGCCCTATGATTCCATGGGCTACATGCTGACGAGTGGCGAAGCCTACAAGTATTGGTTTGTCAAGCCAGTAAGTGCCGATGACGACAGCAATTATTTCGGATTCTCACCCGACCTTCAAGTAGGTTCCGACTACTATCAAAGTTTCTATGCAGATTTCCCATTCTCGTTTTATTCGTCGGGCATGAAAGCCTACTACGTGGACAAATTCAGCGATGAAAAAGCCATCGCTGAGCTTAGGGAGGTGGCAACAGAAGTCATTCCGGGAGCCACACCCATTATCGTCAAGACTGCATCGGGCAACGCTTCGGACAACCGAATCCTCTTGCAGAGGACAGTGTCATCGCCATTGACCGACAACAAGCTGACCGGTGTGTACTTCTGTTCGTCCAAGGATTTGGTGGCCAGCTACGACCAAATTCTCAACCACGAGAATTATGTCAGGAACGATCCGGCCACCATGCGGGTGTTGGCTGTGGAAGACGGCGTGCTGGTGCTGAAGAAATCTACCGGCAAGTATATCCCTCGCAACAGTTTTTATCTGAAAGTAAAGGCTGGTTCGCCAGAGGTCTACCGCCTGTTGCTTCCCGAAGCCTATGCTACAGGCATCAGCATGACGAAGGCCGACCAGCGTGGTACATCATCGGCGGTCTATACGGTCTCCGGCCAAAAGGTGTCGGATAATGGCACGCAGCATCTGCCTCACGGCCTGTATATACAGAACGGAAGAAAGATTGTCGTCAAGTAACGGCGACAAACTGACGAGCATCAAGAAGGCCTTGCACCCGGACTGTCCGAGTGCAAGGCTTTCTCGATGCCTTGGTTTTTTGGTGAAGAGACTGAAAAAACTGGCTTTTTAATTGTTCGTTTAGAGAATTGTTGTTACTTTTGCATTTGTCAAGTCGACCTTACAAAATAGCGAATGAGCAATAAGATAACACACTCGGGAGTTATCACGGACATCGGGCAGCAGCGATTGACGGTGCGCATCGTGCAAACGGCAGCCTGCGCCACCTGCAAGGCGAACGGCCATTGCACGACATCGGAATCGGCCGAGAAACTGATAGACGTCTATACGGCAGACACCGGTGGGCGCAGGGTGGGGGAGCAGGTAACGGTCTCCACGGATGTCCGGTCTGGGTTTCGGGCCGTGACATGGGGTTTCGGCTTCCCGCTTGCGTTGATGACAGGCACCCTCGTCGCCGTCATGTTGCTGACCGGCCGAGAGGCATGGGCCGCCTTGGCCAGCATCGGTGCACTTATACCTTATTATATATTGCTCTATCTGTTACGCCACAAGATACGCAACCAACTTTCATTCTACATCGAATAGATACAGGAATACAAAACAACAAACCTACTTATATCAAGAAAAGCGAATACAAAAAAGTTATGGATTTTATTTTGAATGCAGTCATTGTTCTTGGATCCATTGCACTGGTTGCAGCCGTGGTGCTCTACATGGTCTCCAAGAAGTTTGCTGTGGATGAAGATCCGCGCATCGGACAGGTGCAGGAGGCACTGCCCGGCGCTAACTGCGGCGGGTGTGGTTTTGCCGGTTGTTCGGGCATGGCCGACGCTCTTGTCAAAGGTGCTGAACGGGGTTCCATCGACGGACTGATGTGTCCTGTCGGTGGGCAGGAAGTGATGGGACAGGTCGCCGACTTGTTGGGCATGGCCGTGGCCAATACGGAACCGCAGGTTGCCGTGGTGCGCTGCAATGGTACGTGCGAGCATCGGCTGCGCATCGCCCAATATGACGGCTTGATGACGTGTGCCGCCATGCACGCCACAGGTGCCGGCGAGACGGCATGCGGCTATGGTTGTCTGGGCTGTGGCGACTGCGTGCAGGCCTGTCAGTTCGATGCCATCCGCATGAACCCGGAAACCAGGCTGCCCGAAGTGGACGATGACAAATGTACTTCGTGTGGTGCATGCGTCAAAGCCTGTCCGCGTCATATCATCGAATTGCGCAAGAAAGGACCCAAGAACCGCCGCGTCTACGTGCAGTGTGTGAACCAAGACAAGGGAGCCGCGGCACGCAAAGCGTGCCAGGTGGCTTGCATCGCTTGTGGCAAGTGCGAGAAAGCGTGCTCATTTGATGCCATTACGATTGAGAACAACCTGTCCTATATCGATTTCAACAAGTGCCGTCTGTGCACCAAGTGTGTCGACGAATGTCCGACAGGGGCCATCGTCAAAGTGAACTTTCCCGTGAAAAAGAAGATTGAAATCAAGGAGGCAGCCGTATGAAATTGCACACATTCCGTATTGGAGGCATCCATCCCGAAGAGAACAAATTGTCGACCGATGCCGTAACCGTGGCAGCCGAACTGCCCAAGACAGCCATATTCCCCCTGGGGCAGCACATCGGAGCACCAGCCAAACCGGTTGTCCGTCGCGGGGACAAAGTCAAGGTGGGCACACTGATTGCCGAAGCCGGAGGCTTTGTCTCTGCTCCCATCTACTCCTCGGTGTCGGGCACTGTGGCCAAAGTGGACATGGCCATAGATGCCACGGGGTATCGCCAACCGGCCATCTATGTCAACGTGGAGGGGGACGAGTGGGAGGAACGAATCGACCGTTCGGAGCGGCTGGAGACGCTGGCCGCCCATCCGGAGCTTACCCCAGAAGAGATCGTGGCCCGTATCAAGGAGGCCGGCGTTACGGGTATGGGCGGCGCCGGATTCCCTACCTTTATCAAGCTGACACCGCCGCCCGGCAGCAAGGCCAGTTGTGTCATCATCAATGGGGTGGAGTGCGAACCCTACATCACCTCGGACTATCGGCTGATGATGGAGCACGCCGGCGAGATCATGGTAGGCATACAGCTGCTGATGAAAGCCGTTGGCGTGGACCAAGGCTATATCGGCATTGAAGAGAACAAACCGCAAGCCATTCGGCTGCTCACGGAACGAGCACGCGAAGATGCTCGCATCCAGGTGGTGCCTTTGGCGCAAAAATATCCACAAGGAGGAGAAAAACAACTGGTGGATGCCGTGATACGCCGACAGGTTCCGGCCCCGCCGGCCATTCCAGTCAGTGTAGGTGCAGTGGTGCATAACGTGGGAACGGCCTTTGCCGTCTATCAAGCCGTGATGAAGAACAAGCCTCTTTTCGAGCGTTACACCACGGTGACAGGCAAGGGAATCGCCCGGCCGGGCAACTTCCTGGTGCGTATGGGCACCCCCTTTGGCCAGCTCATCGAAGCGTGTGGAGGCATGCCCGAAGGCGACAACAAGGTGTTGGCGGGTGGCCCCATGATGGGCAAGGCTGTCAGCAGTCTGGACGTGCCCGTGTGCAAAGGCACCAATTCGATTACCGTACTCACTGGGCAGGAGGCGCATCGCAAACCTGTGCAGCCCTGTATACGCTGCAGCAAGTGCGTTGCAGTGTGCCCCATGGGGCTGGAGCCTTACCTCATTGCAACACTGTCGGCCTTGCAGAAGTATGAGCGGCTCGAAGCCGAGGCGGTGACAAGCTGCATTTCCTGCGGCTCCTGCCAGTTCACTTGCCCGGCCCATCGTCCTTTGCTGGACAATATCCTGCAGGGCAAAGCTGCTGTCATGAACATTATCAAAGCGAGAAACAAGAAATAAAAGAAACATCAACGATTGCATACAATCGGATTTAGACATGAGTAAATTAGTCGTTTCACTATCGCCGCATGTCCATGGCACGGACAGCATCGAGGCGAATATGCGAGGAGTCATTCTTGCCCTTCTCCCAACGCTTTTGGTTTCCTTTTACTATTTCGGGCTCGGTTCTGTGGTCGTCTGCCTGACAAGTGTGGCCGCCTGCATGTTTTTTGAGTGGTCGATCACCAAATACCTGCTCCGCCGTCCCACCACGCTCACCGACTGCTCGGCCATGCTTACTGGCTTGCTGCTGGGTATGAACCTCCCCAGCAACTTCCCCATCTGGATGATTCTGGTTGGGGCACTTGTGGCCATAGGCGTGGGCAAAATGAGTTTTGGCGGGCTGGGCTGCAACATTTTCAATCCGGCATTGGTAGGCCGTTGCTTTTTGCTGGTCAGTTTTCCGGCGGCCATGACCAGCTGGCCCATAGGCGGACAGCAGACTGCCTATACCGATGCCACGACGGGCGCCACCCCGTTGAGCCTCATGAAAGAGGCCATCAAAAGCGGCGATTCCAGTCTGCTCGACAAGGTGCCCAGTGCGATGGATATGTTGCTGGGCAATGCAGGAAACGGACTCGGTGCAGGCACGTTGGGAGAAATATGTGCGCTGACCCTGTTGCTGGGATTGGGCTACATGCTCTGGAAACGCATCATCACATGGCACATCCCTGTAAGCATCATCCTCACCGTCTTCATATTCAGCGGACTTTTGCATGCAGTCAACCCCATTTACGCCAATCCCATACAAGTGATTCTGAGCGGCGGACTCATGCTGGGAGCCATCTTTATGGCCACCGACTACGTATCGTCGCCCATGACCCACAGGGGACAGCTGATTTATGGAGTCGTCATTGGCTTCCTGACAGTGGTCATCCGCAACTGGGGCAGCTATCCGGAAGGTATGTCGTTTGCCATCTTGATGATGAACGCCTGCACCCCGCTTATCAATTTTTATGTGAAACCCAAGCGCTTTGGTGAAGTGCCGGCCAATAACAAGTAGGAGAAATGTCATGAAAAAAATCAGTTCTTCACTGCAAAACCTCATACTTGTGCTCGTGGGCTGTGCGCTAATCACGGGTGTGCTGCTGGCGTGGGTGAATCATATCACCGAAGGCCCGATTGCCGAAAAGGCTGAAAAAACGCTGGCCGACGGCATTCAGGAAGTCATGGGGACGACAGGACTCACCGTGACGGCCAACGATACGCTGAAACTATCCATGGATGGAAAGGAGGCTACTTTCGTTGTTCACCAAACTGCCGACCGAAACGGACGCCCTCTCGGCGCCGCTGTGGAAAGCACGACACTGGGCTTCGGCGGAGACCTCAGGGTGCTGGTGGGATTCAATCCGCAAGGCACCATACTGGGCTACACCATTTTGCAGACATCGGAGACACCCGGTCTGGGAGCCAAGGCCCAAACTTGGTTCCAGAAAGGAGGCAAGGGCGACATCATTGGCATGCGTCCCAACGAGGCGCTCCTCTCCGTGAGCAAGGATGGCGGACAGGTGGATGCCATTACAGCCTCTACCATTACAAGCCGTGCTTTTCTCAAGGCTGTGAATCAGGCCTATGCAGCCTATAGCCAGTTGGTGACGCATGAACATCGGACGGTCAATGCCAACAAGTAAAAGAAAGGGATAAATCATGAATCATCTTCAAATCATAACCAACGGCCTGGTCAAGGAGAACCCCACCTTCGTCCTTTTGCTGGGCATGTGCCCCACGCTGGCCACGACGACAAGCACCGTCAACGGTCTGTCCATGGGACTGGCAACCATGCTGGTGCTGGTCTGCACCAACACCGTCATTTCGTGCATCAAAAGCGTCACCCCCGACAAAGTGCGCATTCCTGTCTTCATCGTGGTGATAGCAGCCTTTGTCACCATCCTGCAAATGTTCATGTCGGCTTATGCTCCCGACAGCATTAACAAGGCACTGGGCATCTACATCCCGCTGATAGTGGTCAACTGCATCATCCTCGGACGTGCCGAGAGCTTTGCCTGCAAGCACACACCCTTGGAGAGCTTCTGCGACGGCCTGGGGATTGGCCTTGGCTTCACGTTGGCGCTGACGCTGCTGGGAGCCATGCGCGAGATTCTCGGAGCAGGCAGCCTCTTTGGCTTCCAGCTGCTGCCCGAGACAACCAACATACTCCTCTTCGTGCTGCCTCCAGGTGCATTTCTTTCACTGGGATTTCTTGTAGCTATATTTAATAAGGTGAGAGCCAACTAACGTAGTACCCCTCAATCAATGACCAAATGGAATATCTCTTAATATTCATCAGCGCGATATTTGTCAACAATATCATTCTCAGCCAGTTCCTGGGCATCTGTCCGTTCCTTGGCGTCTCCCGCAAAATCGAGACCGCCATGGGCATGGGGGCTGCCGTGGCCTTTGTGCTGACACTATCCACTGTCGTCACCTGGCTGGTGCAAATCTATATACTCAACCCCTTGGGACTCCAATATTTGCAGACGCTGACTTTTATCCTCATCATCGCGGCCTTGGTACAGATGGTCGAGATCATCCTTAAAAAAGCGAGTCCGGCCCTTTATCAGGCTTTGGGCATCTTCTTGCCCCTCATCACCACCAACTGTGCCGTCTTGGGTGTAGCCATCCTTGTCATCCAGAAAGACTATGACCTGCTTCAGAGTGTGGCCTATGCTTTCTCAACGGCCCTGGGCTTTGCCCTTGCCCTGACGGTCTTTGCCGGCATTCGCGAGCAGTTGGAACTGGTCAGAATCCCCAAGGGCATGCAGGGCATGGCCATTGTTCTGGTCACGGCAGGTCTGCTGTCGCTGGCTTTCATGGGCTTCTCCGGCGTCGACGGCGGCCTGAAAGTATTGTTTGGTCTGGATTAGATTTAAATGCGACGGCACTTTGCCCGTATTGAGTTTTTTTCTTAACTTTGTGGCAGATTCATCAATTATTCCACATATACAATGAAACAAACCATTCTCGTTACCGGCGGAACCGGCTTCATCGGTTCCCATACCACGGTAGAGTTGCAACAGGCAGGTTACAAGGTTGTCATCGTCGACGACCTCTCCAATTCCAACATTCAGGTCTTGGATGGCATTGAACAGATTACCGGCGTCAGGCCGGCTTTCGAGCAGGTAGACCTTCGCGACAAGGCCGCTACGGAGGCTGTGTTCCAGAAGTACCCCGACATTGAAGGCATTATCCACTTTGCAGCCAGCAAGGCCGTGGGCGAGAGCGTGCAGAAGCCCCTGCTTTACTACCGCAACAACATCGTTTCTCTGGTCAACTTGCTGGAGCTTATGCCCAAATATCACGTCAAAGGCATCATCTTTTCATCCAGCTGCACGGTCTACGGCCAGCCCAAGCCCGAGAACCTTCCCGTCACCGAAGACGCCCCTCATCAGAAGGCAACCTCTCCCTATGGCAACACCAAGGAGATCAACGAGCAGATTATCTTTGACTATATCCACAGCGGTGCAGACATCAAGAGCATCGTATTGAGATATTTCAATCCTATCGGGGCCCACCCGACGGCCTTGATTGGCGAGCTGCCCAACGGCGTGCCGGCCAATCTGATTCCGTTCGTCACGCAGACGGCCATGGGCATTCGCAAGGAGCTGACTATCTTTGGGCACGATTACGATACGCCCGACGGCACCTGCATCCGCGACTACATCTATGTCGTCGACCTGGCCAAGGCGCACGTGGCAGCCATGGCCCGCACGCTGGACCAGGACACCGAGCCCATCGAATACTTCAATATTGGTACGGGAAACGGCAATTCCACCTTGGAAATTGTCGAGACTTTCGAGAAAGCCACCGGCGTAAAGCTCAACTGGAAATACGGTCCCCGTCGTGAGGGCGACATCGAAAAGATTTGGGGCGACTGCTCCAAAGCCAACCGAGTGCTTGGTTGGAGGGCAGACACGCCCTTGGAAGACGTGCTGCGCTCCGCATGGGACTGGCAGCTGAAACTGCGCGAACGGGGACTGATGTAAGCGGGGGCGGCCGGGTTTTGTCCTCGCGCATCCCCCGCTCTTTCCAACGAGAAGTGCAAACCCCAGCAGTGTTCGGGACTATGAAAACACTGCTGGGGTTTTTCTCGTGGCCATTCCCGGGAGCCTTTCGGGAGTTTCCGCAAGGCTCCCGGCCATCCTTTTGAAGCTTTCGGGTGTTCCCGCAAGGCTCCCAGCCATCCTTTTGAGGCCTTCGGGTGTTCCCGCAAGGCTCCCAGCGATCCTTTTGAGGCCTTCGGGAGTTCCCGCAAGGCTCCCAGCGTTCCCTTTGAAGCTTGCGGGGCTCCCGCAAGGCTCGCGGCGATCCTTTTGAGGCCTTCGGGTATTCCCGCAAGGCTCGCGGCGATCCTTTTGAGCCTTGCGGGAGCCCCGCAAGGCTCCCGGGCATTTCTTAAAAAAATGTAATCACCAACGGTTTACGGCTCCCCGGTCATGCGGTCAGAATAAAAAAGCGTACCTTTGCAGCCGCTACCACGAGTTGGTGGCATTAGTTCAAACCAAATAAAGTTATTTAAACAAATGGCAACAAAAATCAGATTACAGCGTGGCGGTCACAAGAATTACGCATTCTACAAAATCGTTATCGCTGACGTAAGAGCTCCACGTGATGGTAAATTTACAGAGAAGATTGGTACTTACAATCCCAATACCAATCCTGCAACCGTAGATTTGAACTTTGAGCGCGCCATGCACTGGGTAGAGTGCGGTGCACAGCCCACCGACACCGTGCGCAATATCCTCAAGTCCGAGGGTGTTTACATGATGAAGCATCTCAAAGGCGGTGTCAAGAAAGGTGCTTTCGACGAGGCAACCTGTCAGAAGAAGTTCGATGCTTGGAAAGCCGAGAAAGACCAGAAGGCCGCCGCTACACGCAATGCTGTAGCCAAGAGCCGTCAGGAGTCTGTGGCCAAGGAACTCGAGGCCGAGAAGAAAATCAACGAGGCCATTGCCAAGAAAGTGGCCGACAAGAAGGCCGCCGAGGCAGCTGCAAAGGCAGAGGCCGAAGCTGCAAAGGCTGCTGAAAATGCAACAGAGACTGAAGCACAGACCGAGGTTCCCGTTGAAGCACAGGCCGAGGCTCCTGCCGAAGCACAGACTGAAGCTCCTGCCGAAGCACAGACTGAAGCTCCTGCTGAAGCATAAGGTGCACTTTTACAAGAAGATTCATCAAGCTGGATTCCTCATGGAGTCCAGCTTTTTTATGTTCCGATGCAAGACCTTGGCATGTATTTTGCTAAGAACAGGGTAGACTTATCACCATTATAAGGAGGACAGATTATGGCATTTATAGACTATTACAAGATACTGGGAGTGGATGCAAACATCCCACAGAAAGATGTGCGCGAGGCGTACCGCAAGCGTGCCAAGCAGTTCCATCCCGACCTGCACCCTGACGACCCCAAGGCGAAAGCCAAGTTTCAGGCACTCAACGAGGCATACGATGTCATTGGCGACCCGGAGAAACGAAAGAAATACGACCAGTTTGGGCAGAACTGGCGGGAGGCGGATGCTTTCCGCCAGGCGGGGCAGGGCGGGGGCTCCTATCAGGGAGCAGGCGCCGGTTCGCCCTTTGAGGGCTTCGATTTCTCGAATGCAGGTGGCGGAGACGGCATGTTCTCCAGCTTCTTTCAGGATCTGTTTGGCAACATGGGTGGCCGACGCGCATCCCGGCAGACTGGCAGTCGTATGAACAACGGCGAGATGAACCTCAAGGTCAACATCGATCTCTATACCGCATTGTTGGGTGGTGAGGTGATTCTTCAGCTTCGTAATAACAGTAAAATCAAGCTGAAAATCAAGCCCGAAACGCAAAACGACACCAAGGTTCGTCTGCGCGGCAAGGGCTACGACAGGGGCGACGGCACCTATGGCGACCTCATCATCACCTATCATGTCAAGCTCCCAACCAATCTCACCGCACATCAGAAAGAGCTTCTTCAGGAAATGCGTAAGGGTTAACTCCCTTACGCTTTTTTCTGCTTGCGCCAGAAAGCCTCCGCCCGTTCCAAATCGGCCGGAGTGTCTATGCCTATCGTCTCTACATGGGTCAGCCCCACCTTGATGCGATAACCCTGTTGCAGCCACCTCAGCTGCTCGAGGCTTTCGGCCAGTTCCAGTGGCGACTGGGGCAACCGCGTGATTTCACGCAACACCTCGCGCCGATAGGCGTAGATGCCCAAGTGTTTCAAATAAGGAAAATGTTCCAGCCATTCGTCGTGCACCTTGCCCCGCACGAAAGGAATGACCGACCGCGAGAAGTAAAGAGCAAAGCCCCTCACGTCCGTTACAATCTTCGGCGAATTGGGATTGTCCACGGCTTCCATCGTGTCGAAAGGCTTGCCCAAGGTGGCAATCTGGGTTTCGGCATCCTCAAACAGCTGGCATACCGTCCGGATTTGCGAAGCCTGCACAAACGGCTCGTCGCCCTGAATGTTGATAATGATGTCTGCATCGCTGCCTATCTTCTCTACAGCCTCCTCAATTCTGTCCGTCCCGCTCTGATGGTCGCGGCGCGTCATGACGACCTTGCCGCCAAAAGTCTCCACGGCATCCTTGATTCGCTCGTCATCGGTCGCAACCCACGTCTCCGGAACAACCTGGCTCACCTGTTCATACACATGCTCTATCACTGGCTTGCCACCCAGCAGGGCCAAGGGTTTGCCCGGGAAACGCGACGAAGCGTACCGGGCTGGAACAATAGCTGTTATCTTCATGCTCTTACGATTTTAAAGTGTGAAGCAAAGTTACAAAATAAAGAAGAATGGTGTCTATTTAATAATGTTAAATAGCCTCCCCGTTGTCATAAAAACCTCAACTGCCCTTTCCCGTTCCAATTATTATTGCTATCTTTGACCAAATTAAACGCTTGAATGGTGAGAAATAAGATATTCAATTTGTTACTATTGCTACTTCCTGTTTCCGGCATGGCGCAAAAAATTACGCTTGGCTCATGCACGATAGAAGAAATGGGCATTCACGGTACCTACAAGGGCGAGATGTCGTCGGGCAAGCCTCACGGCAAGGGGAGTGTGCTCTTTGAGAACGGCAACGTCTACGAGGGCGATTTTGTCAAAGGCAAACGTCAGGGCTTTGGCATTTATACCTTTTCCGACGGCGAGAAATACGAGGGCGAGTGGTTGCTGAACCAGCAGCATGGCCGCGGCATCTATTACTTCAACAACAACAACAAGTACGACGGGCTCTGGTTCCGTGACTATCAGCAGGGTCACGGCATTATGTATTATTTTAACGGTGACAAGTACAATGGCGACTGGTATCGTGACATACGCCAGGGTAAGGGCCGTTACACCTATGCCAGCGGAGCCTATTACGAAGGCCAATGGAAAGCCGACAAGAAAGAGGGCAAAGGCTTCTTCGACTGGGGGGACGGCACCACTTATGAAGGCGAATGGGCCAACAACCAACGCTCGGGCTATGGCATCAACAAGTATGCCGACGGTGATGTCTACAAAGGGCAGTGGCGAGACGATATACAGCAAGGCCGCGGCATCTATCATTTCCAGAACGGCGACCAGTATGAGGGCGACTACGACCAGGGCGAGCGCACCGGAGAGGGCATCTTCAAATATGCCAATGGCGACCGCTACACTGGTCACTTTGTCGAGGGCAGCCGCAACGGGACTGGCACCTTTGTCTGGAACAGCGGCGACAAATACGAGGGTTCCTGGAAGAACGACCTGCAGAACGGGCATGGCAAACTCACCAAAAAGAACGGCGACATCTTCGAGGGCGACTTTGTCAAAGGCAAGATCGAGGGCGAGGTCATCATTCATTATGCCAACGGCACTCGCTTCAAAGGCACTTACCAAAACGGCATGCGCAACGGCAAGGCCATTGAAGAGGGCAAGGACGGCAAGCGCTTCGAGGGCACTTACATCAATGACATTCGAGACGGCCGGTTTGTAGAGAAAGACGGCAACGGCCGCGTCGTCTGCACCGGCCACTACGAAAGCGGTCGCCGATTCAACGACAACTAAGTCACTTTCCCCATTGTCCGCATCCCATTCATCCCATCAAGATATTACCGTTATGATTATCGACACGTTAGACCATTTGGAGAAGTATGTAGCCCTGAACCCGCTTTTCCCCGAAGTTGTCAAGTTTCTGAAACAGCATTCATTGGAACATTTGCCCGAGGGCAAGCATGCCATCTTGGAGCAGGACCTTTTTGTCAATGTACAGACGGCCCAAGGCAAGACCCGCGAAGCGGCCGTTTTGGAATGCCATCGCCGCATGATCGACATCCAGATTCCACTCAGCGGCAGCGAGACCTACGGCTACACGCCAGTGGCTGCACTTCCTCCTGCCAGCTTCAACGAGGAGAAAGACATTGCCAAATACCCGGGGTCACCCTGTCAAACCTATGTCACTATCCACCCCGGGCAGTTTGCCATCTTCTTCCCGCAGGACGGACATGCCCCTTGCATCACCGACCAGCCACAGCTTCTCAAGGCCATCTTCAAGGTCAAGGCATAGCCGTATGCCCATCCGTAACAGCCCTATCGACTAACTTTTATCATGATACCCTATGGCAACAAAGAACTCCAAACCATCCACGTCTGCCTCTAAGCCGGCAGCAGCCAAGACCACCAATCGCAGGTCTCCTCGCCACATCGGCATCGTTGCTCATGATTCCTATCTCGAACCTTATGAGTCGGCCATCCGTGGCCGCCACGACCATGCGCTGTGGAAAATCAATCAATTGACGCAGAACGGCAAGCTGCCGCTTTCCGAATTTGCCAACGGCTACGAATATTTCGGACTGCACCGTAGCAGTCGTGGCGGCTGGGTATTCCGCGAGTGGGCGCCCAATGCCACCGACATCTATCTTGTGGGCGACTTCAACGGATGGGCGGAAGACGAAAAATACCGCTGCAAACGCATCACCGACTCCGGCAATTGGGAATTGAAACTACCCGCCAAAGCCATGAAACACGGCGATCTTTACAAGATTCATGTCAAGTGGAATGGGGGAGAAGGCGAGCGCATTCCGGCCTGGGCCCAGCGCGTGGTGCAGGACGAGCAAACCAAGATATTCTCGGCTCAGGTATGGGCCCCACAGGAAGTCTACGTCTGGAAAAAGCCCAAGTTCCGTGCCCAGAAGAATCCTTTGCTCATCTACGAATGCCACATTGGCATGTCGCAGGATGCCGAAAAGGTGGGCACCTACACCGAATTCAAAGACAATATTCTGCCCCGTATAGCCCGGGACGGCTACAATTGCATTCAGGTCATGGCCATTCAGGAGCATCCTTACTACGGCAGTTTCGGCTATCACGTCAGCTCTTTCTTTGCTCCCTCCAGTCGTTTCGGCACGCCCGAGGAGCTCAAGGCCCTTATTGACGCTGCCCATGGGATGGGCATTGCCGTCATCATGGACATTGTTCACTCCCATGCCGTAAAGAACGAGGTCGAGGGATTGGGCAATCTGGCCGGTGACCCCAATCAGTATTTCTATCCCGGTGACCGCCACGAGCATCCGGCTTGGGACAGTCTTTGCTTTGACTATGGCAAGGACGATGTCATTCATTTCCTGCTCTCCAACTGCAAATACTGGCTTTCAGAATACCACTTCGACGGTTTCCGCTTCGACGGTGTCACTTCCATGCTCTACTATAGTCACGGGCTGGGCGAGGCATTCACCAACTATGGTGACTATTTCAACGGTCACGAAGACGACAATGCCATCTGCTACCTCACACTGGCCAACTGTCTCATCCACGAAATCAACCCTTCGGCCATCACCATCGCCGAGGAAGTGAGCGGCATGCCGGGACTTGCCGCCAAGTTTGCCGACGGCGGTTACGGCTTCGACTATCGGCTGGCCATGAACATTCCCGACTATTGGATCAAGACCATCAAGGAGTTGCGCGACGAAGACTGGAAGCCCAGCAGCATCTTCTGGGAGGTCAAAAACCGACGCTCCGACGAGAAGACCATCTCCTATTGCGAGAGCCACGACCAGGCACTCGTGGGCGACAAGACCATCATCTTCCGTCTCATCGATGCCGACATGTACTGGCATTTCAAGAAAGGCGACGAGAACGATGTGGTACACCGCGGCATAGCCCTGCACAAGATGATACGCCTCGTCACGGCATCGGCCATCAACGGCGGTTACCTCAACTTTATGGGCAACGAGTTCGGCCATCCCGAGTGGATTGATTTTCCGCGCGAGGGCAACGGCTGGAGCTACAAGTATGCCCGCCGCCAGTGGAACCTCGTTGACAATCAAGAGCTTGACTATCACTATTTGGGCGACTTCGACCGCGAAATGCTGTCTGTCATCAAGAGCGAGAAGAACTTCAATACCACCCCCGTTCAGGAGATTTGGCACAACGACGGCGACCAGGTGCTGGCTTTCATGCGCGGCGATCTCGTGTTCGTTTTCAACTTTTCGCCCACCCGTTCGTTTGTCGACTATGGCTTTCTTGTGCCCACAGGCTCCTACAGCGTGGTGCTCAACACCGATGCCAAGGCCTTTGGCGGAAACGGACTGGCCGATGACAGCGTGACGCATCTCACCAACTACGACGAGCTCTACGCCAAGGATCACAAAGAGTGGCTCAAACTCTACATCCCTGCACGCTCGGCCGTGGTTCTCAGACGCAACTAAACTTTTCCGGGGGTGCCCGCGTTCAGGGCTCCCTCTTTCTTGTATAGACCAACCAATCAGACACGCAATGTTGTGGAACAGCAAGAATGGCGCAGTGGTCCAGCGACTCATCTGCGCCATTTTTTTCATTCTTTTTTCAGTTCTCTACCTCCAGAACTATCAGGACAGCATTCTGGCCGTCACCCAGCACGTGCTCTCTCACGGAGCCACCCACTACAACAGCATCGTCGGCACCGTGCTCATCACGCTGGTGCTGCAACTTGTTCAGGTGGGCGTCTGCGCCGGCACCCGGCTCCATGGGCAGTTCCATGCACTCACCTATTTTCCCTCGCTCTTGTTGCTGGCCATGCTCACCGATGTTTCTCCCCATATGGACATTGAGGGCTATCTGGGCCGTTGGCTGTGGCTGCTCCCCTTGCTCATCGTGGTATTTGTCGTCGCGGTGTGGGTGTGCCGCCAGTTCGACTTCCTCGAACAGGTGCCCAACAGCCGTTGCTCGCCTTTGCAAACGCTGTGGCTCAACATGCTCTTGATGCTTGTCATGACCTCTGCGACGAGTGCCGTCGGCTGTTCCGACAAGGTGTTTCACATGCGCATGCGCATGGAGAGCCACCTTTTGGCCGGGCGTTTTGCCGCCGCCACGGGCGTAGGCGTCAAGGAGGCAGCTACCGACAGCAGCCTCACCATGCTCCGCATCTGGGCCCTCTCCGAGCAGCATGCCTTGGGCGAGCGTCTGTTCGAGTATCCCCTGACGGGCCGGTCGGACGCCATGCTGCCCAACGGCGGTTCCGTCAAACTCATGATGGTGCCCGAGTCTCGGCTCTATCGTCACCTGGGCGTGGTCTTCCGGCAGAAGCTGCGGCCCGCCACCTATCTGGCCAAACTGCATGAAAAGCGGTGGGCCACCCCTGCCGCTCACGACTGGCTGCTCTGCGCCTGTCTGCTGGACAAGCGGCTCGACGACTTCGTCAGGCTTCTGCCGCGATACTATAAAGTGAACGCATCCTTGCCCAAACACTATCGCGAGGCCCTCACGCTCTACACCCATCTGCACGCCCATCCTTACATCGTCTACCACGAGGCCGTGATGGATGCCGATTATGACGACTATACCGAGCTCGAAGCCCGGTATGCCCATTCGCCCGAACGCTATGCCGCCTTACGCGACAGCTACGGCAAAACTTATTGGTTCTATTACGACTATCTTGCCCGTCGCGATTCCTGAGGATACTGCCGCAGTGCGCTCAGCAGCTCGGCATTCTCGCTCTTGGTGCCGACCGTCACGCGCAGACAGTTCTCGCAAAGTGTCACCCGGGTGCGGTTGCGCACAATGATGCCCTTGGCCACCAGATAGTCATAGATGGCTTGGGCATCCGTCATTTTGGCCAGAAAGAAGTTGGCATCCGTGGGATATACCGCCCGGCAGATGGGTAGTTCCCTGAAAGCTGCTGTCAGGCGGCCGCGTTCTTGCAGCAGCAACGTCACCCATTTCTCCACATCCTCGCGGCCGTTCAGGGCTTCAAGCGCCTGTTGCTGGGTGAGCAGGTTCACGTTGTAAGGGTACTTCACCTTATTAAACAGTTCCACACACTCCCTGCTGGCAAAGGCCATGCCCAAGCGGATGGCGGCGCAGCCCCACGCCTTGCTCATGGTGTTGAATACAATCAAGTTGGGATACCGCGCAATTTTTGTACGGAACAGTTCGGCCGACGAGAAGTCGCTGTAAGCCTCGTCCACCACCACCATGCCCTCAAACTCGCGCACCACCGTCTCGATGGCCTCCTGCTGCATGCTGTTTCCCGTCGGATTGTTGGGCGAGCAAATCCAGATTACCTTTGTGTTTTCGTCACAGGCATCCAGCAAAGCCCGGGCATCCATCTGATAGTGTTCGTCCAGCGGCACGGGCCTGTACTCCACATCGTTGATGTCGGCACACACGGCATACATGCCGTAGGTGGGTTCAATGGCCACCACGTTGTCGATTCCGGGGCGGCAAAACACGCGGTACACCAAGTCGATGGGCTCGTCCGACCCGTTGCCCAGGAAGATATTCTCGGCCGGCACTTTCTTGATTTTGGACAGTTGAGCCTTCAGTTCCCGCTGCAACGGGTCGGGATAGCGGTTGAAAGGCCGGTTGTAGGGATTCTCGTTGGCATCGAGAAACACATGCGCCTCGTGGCCGGAATATTCGTTGCGTGCCGAACTGTAGGGGGCCAGCCGCCAGATGTTGGGTCTGACCAGTGATTCCAAACTTTTCATCTTTTCGTTCTCCTTTGCTTTTTGATGGTGTGGCGGGTCTTTGGGGTCAGGCTTCCGGCTGTTGCTCCACGCGTTGCAATCGCAGCCGCATGGCGTTGGCGTGTGCCTCGAGCTGCTCGTTCTCGGCCATGCACACCACGGCCCGCCCGATGCTTCTCACGCCCTGTTCCGACAGATACTGGAACGTCACCTTGCGGTTGTAGCTGTCCAGGTTCACCCCATTGTAGGCCAGCGCATGCCCGTGCGTGGGCAGCGTATGGTTGGTGCCGCTGGCATAGTCGCCCGCGCTTTCGCAGGCCCACTTGCCCATGAACACGCTTCCCGCATTCACCACCTTGGCCGCCAGCTCCTCATAGTTGTCTGTAGCCAGGATGAGATGCTCCGGCGCATAGGCGTTGCTCAGGGCCATGGCCTCGTCTTCGTCGTGTACCAACACCAGTTTGGAGTTGGCGAGCGCCCGCTCGGCCATTTCCTTGCGGGGCAGCCGGCCCAGCTGCCGGTCTATTTCGGTCTTCACCCGTTCGATCGTCTCCTCCGCCGTGGTGATGAGCAACACCTGCGAATCGATGCCGTGTTCGGCTTGCGAGAGCAGATCGGCCGCCACGAATGCAGCGTTGCAGTGGGCATCGGCCACGATGCACACCTCGCTCGGGCCGGCCGGCATGTCGATAGCCACGTCGTGCAGGCTCACCTGCTGCTTGGCTGCCATCACGTATTGGTTGCCCGGTCCGAATATTTTGTACACCTTTGGCACGCTCTCCGTGCCGTAGGCCATGGCTCCTATGGCTTGCACGCCGCCCGCCTTGAAGATGCGGCTCACCCCGGCCACCCTGGCTGCAGCCAGTATGGCCGGGTTCACCTTGCCCTGTCGGTCGGGTGGGGTGCAGAGCACGATCTCGCGGCATCCTGCAATCCTCGCCGGCGTGGCCAGCATCAGCACCGTGGAAAACAGGGGGGCCGTGCCGCCGGGAACATAGAGCCCTACTTTCTCTATGGCGATGCTCTTCTGCCAGCAGTCCACGCCCGCCACCGTTTCTATCTTCTTTCCGGCAAAAGCCTGGGCTTCATGAAACTGGGCTATGTTGTGATGGGCCAGTTCGAGGGCGGCTTTCAGCTCGTCGTCCACAAGTGTCATGGCCTCGTCTATCTCGGCCTCGGTCACGGCCAGCGCGTCGAGCGACACGTGGTCGAACATCTCCTCGTATCGCTTCACGGCCGCGTCTCCGTGCTGTCTGACGTCGTCCAGCACGCTGCACACCGTGGCCTCCAGCTGCGACACGTCCAGGCGGGGCCGCTCCACAATGGCCGCCCATTCACTCTTTTGCGGGAATCTTATCGTGTTCATGTTTCTCGTCAAAGTATCATCTTCTCAATGGGCGACACCAGAATGCCCTGCGCCCCCAGGTCTTTCAGCTTGCCTATGATTTCCCAGAAGCGTTTCTCGTCGAGCACGGTGTGGATGGCACACCAGTCGGGGTCGGAAAGGGGGATGATGGTGGGGCTCTTCATGCCCGGCAGCACCTCGGTGATTTTCCGGATTTTGTCCTTGGGCGCATTCATCATCACATATTTCTTGTCCTGCGCCGAACGCACGGCCTCGAAGCGGAACAGCATTTCGTTCAGGATGCTGTGTTTCTCCTCGTCCATCTTCCAGTTGCCAATGAGCAGGGCTTCGCTCTGCATCACCACCTCCACCTCTTTCAGATTGTTGTGCACCAGCGTGGAGCCCGAGCTCACAATGTCGAAGATAGCATCGGCCAACCCGATGCCAGGGCTGATCTCCACCGAGCCCGTAATCACGTGAATGTCGGCCCGAATGTCGTTCTTGTTCATGAACCGCTGCAGAATGCCAGGGTAGGAGGTGGCTATTTTGCGGCCGTCGAACCACGACAGCCCCGAGTAGTTCACGCCCTTGGGGATGGCCAGCGACATGCGGCACTTCGAGAACCCCAGCCGCGATATGATGTGCGCGTCCTCCTGGTGCTCCTCAAACTCGTTTTCTCCCACCACGCCAATGTCGGCCACTCCGCTGGCCACGCTCTGCGGAATGTCGTCGTCGCGCAGGAAAAGCACTTCCAGCGGGAAGTTGGAACTCTGTACCAGCAGGGTGCGCTTGCTGGGATTCACCTTGATGTCTGCCTCGGCGAGCAGGTTCATTGTGTCGTCATAGAGACGGCCTTTGGACTGAACGGCTATTCTTAACATAGGGCCTTGAACTTGGATTGCTTTTTAATAATTATCTTAAAAATACGTGCAAATGTACGCTTTTTCGTGTTATTGTGCAATAAAAATAGTACTTTTGTGCCCAAATGATTCGAGTATGCGAGTTTTATACCCTGTATTTTCCCTGCTGTTCCTCTGCGTGGTGATGGCCTCCTGCACGGAGCAGTCACACCGGGAGACCACTCCCTGGGGCACCATAGTGGGCGAAGACTCGCTTCCCCAAACGGCTGCTTTCGGCCTGAACGACATTGTGAACAACGGCGAACTCATCGTGCTCACTCTCTCCGGTGCCGACACTTACTACGATTACCACGGGCGCAGCCTGGGCGTGGAGTACATGCTCTGCGAGCGGTTTGCCCAGTCGCTGGGGGTGTCGTTGCGGGTAGAGGTGTGCCGTGACACCACCGAACTGGTGCGTCGTCTCAGGCGCGGCGAGGGCGACATCGTGGCCGTGCAGCTGCCCCGCACGCTTCGGGGCGTGGCCTTTGCCGGAGCCCGCGTCGATTCGGCCCGCACGGCCTGGGCCGTCCAGACGGGCAACCGCGAACTGGCCGACACGCTCAACCGCTGGTTCCGGCCCGCCATGATGGCCGCCATGCAGCGCGAAGAGCGCTTCCTGCTCTCTACCAAGAGCATCCGCCGGCACGTCTACTCGCCCATGCTCAACCGTGCCGGGGGTGTCATTTCGCGCTACGACCATCTGTTCCAGCGGTATGCCGCGCTGGCCCGTTGGGACTGGCGGCTGCTGGCTGCCCAGTGCTACCAGGAGTCCACTTTCGATCCGCAGGCCCGCTCTTGGGCCGGGGCGTGCGGCCTTATGCAGATTATGCCTGCCACGGCCAGCCATCTGGGGCTCGACCAGGGCAGCCTCTTCGACCCCGAACACAACATTGCCGCCGCCGCCAAATACATACGCGAGCTGGGTGGTCTCTTTGCCGACGTGCCTGCTGCAGACCGCATCTACTTTGTGCTGGCCAGCTACAACGGCGGCCATTTCCACATCCGCGACGCCATGGCCCTGGCCCGGAAAAACGGGCGCAACCCCCATAGCTGGGCCGAAGTGGAGGAGTTTGTGCTCAAGCTCGGCACGCCGGCCGGCTACAACGACCCCGTGGTGCGCCACGGTTACATGCGCGGAGCGGAGACGGCCGACTATGTGTCGAAGATTCGGGCCCGCTGGGGACAGTACCGCGGCTCGGCCCGTGCAGGGGGCGGCAGCCGCGATTTCATGACCCAACCCGAGCGCGCCCGCCGCCGATACAAGTGGCATCTGTAGCCGCGCCCACACACTTCATCCCGACCATTCCTCAGAAACATGAAAAAAAAGATACTCCTTTTGTTGTCGCTCGCAGCCGCACTTCAGCTCCAGGCCAAGTCCATGGTGGAGCTGTGGAACGCCATGCCTGACTCCGTGATTCCCTACATCGACCGCAACCACAGGCTGGAGATGACCGAGTTTATCGGCATGGGACTCAGCGGCGACGTGGACAACGGCCTACAGGGCAAGAGCAAGATGGACACCATTACGGCCGACTACATTCGCCTCACGCTTAACGAGTCGATGGTGATGCAGCTCAAGCGGCTGCCCTCTGTCACGGGCGACTCCCTGCTCTGTGTGGTCAAGACGTGGCTGGCTCCCGAACCCGAGAGCGAGCTGACGCTCTACACGCAGGACTGGCAGCCCCTGGAGCAGCCACAGCTCGTGGGCGACCGCCCTTGGGCCGATTGGCGCACCGCACTTTGGACACGGCCCGACACCATGGCCGTGGCCGATTTTGACGCGCTGCGCACCGCCACAGGCTTGGTGCTTGTGGCCGCCACACTCGCACCGCAGACGGCCACAATCACCCTGCAGGGCACGGCCCCGGTGGCCCTTGCAGCCGACAAACCGCGTCTGAAGGCCGCCCTGCCGCCCCGCACCTTTACATGGGACGGGCGGGCATTCCGATGAAGCGGTCCTGCATTGACGGCAGAAACGCTTTTCTTTTACGGCGAAATCGCGTTGCGTTTACGGTGAAATCGAGCCGTGTTTACGGCGTTGTCGCAAGGCGACAACGCCGTAAACATTTGGCATCCATAAGGAAAAGGGAGGGCGAAGCCCATGGATCTGTCGCTTGTTGCCGGTATCAGATGGCGCCGCCCGTGCGGTAGGCGGTGGCCGTGCTACCCGTCATGCGCTTGAAAAACTTGCAAAAAGAGCTCACCGAGGGGAAAAAGAATTCGCCCGCCAGCACTTTCAGCGACTTGTGTGTCTGCTTCAGTTCCACCTGTATGGCTATGAGAAGCGCCCTGTCTATCCATGCCTTGGCCGTCTCGCCAGTCTCTTGACGCACGAGCATTCCCAGATAGTGAGGGGTGATGCACAGCTGCTGCGCATAGAATTCAAGCTCGTGCTGCTGCCGTGCATGGGCCACAACGAGCTTCATGAAGCTGTTGTTCAGTTGTCGGCGACGGGGAGAGAACCCCTCGGGCGGCACCACCTTTTTCTGATAAAGTGTCTCGATGAAATGTAGTGCAGAGGCAAACAGCGTTCGTACGGCGTTGCGGACGTCGATGCCCTGGTCCATCAACGTGACCAGATGGAACAGCGTTTCCAGGTAGTTGCAGAAGATGTGCAGCTCTGCCGGCTTGAGATGGACCTTGAAACACTGGGCTGGCAGCAGGAATGCCCGGGGAAGCTCGTCCCCAAAGATGTGCTTCATGTATGTCTCGTTCATGGCAATGCCGTCGAACTGGGCTTCCACAGAGAAATGGTCTTCAGTAATAATTGTGCCCCAGTTCATGAACAGCAGGTCGCCCTCTCCGCAGGGATAACGCCGGTTGTTGACGACCGGCGCGCAGGAGCCGCGACGAACGATGCCCACGCGCGCACACTACACGCGTGGATACATGGGGGGCCAGCATCGACTTGAAAAGCGCATTGCCACCTAGTAACACGGAATAGTTGTCATTCGCGAAATACTTGTCTGCAAATCCGTGTTCCCCATTGGCAATAGAATCTCTTATTTCTTGATAGGTCGTTACTGTGGTTTTTAGGTCTAAGTTCTCCTTGTCCATGTCGGTTTATCTTTGTGCTAATTTACGAAATATCTATTAGCGCAGCTCTGTAGTTTTGTTTTGTTAACACAATCGGTTTGTTATTAACATCAATTTTGCCAGAAAACGTACCTTGTTTGGAAAGAATATCAAAAAGAGAAAAGCCTTTGCCGTTATCGGAAACTATCAATCCCTTTTGGATAACGGCCCTGTCACGGGAATCTGTTACCTTTGTCCCGCCATTCAGAAATATGCCTCCAATCAATGGTTGAAAAACATAATCGGTCACAAAGACTGGTGTAGACGAAGAGATATTATAGATATAAATACAATTTATTATTAAAATGAAACAAGCAAAACAGTTGTTGTTAAGCCTGTTGTTTGTGGCATTTCCCGCACAACTCCTGGCTTACACATTGAATGAAATCGTAAGGAACGATGGAATTATCTATCAGGTGATAGATGTGGGTGCCAACAAATTGTCTTTCGTAGGCGTAGAAGACAACGTTAGTGGGCCCGTTACCATTCCTGCAACTTGGAGCGACGGCAAGGGCGTTACTTTTACCGTAACCAAAGTAGGAGGCAATGAAACTTTCTATTGCCGTAATATTACTGCGGTGACACTGCCCGAAGGGATCACGGAAATAGCATACTCTTCTTTCAGAGCCGCCCGCCTGACGACGTTGAACATTCCGGCTTCGGTGACCAAAATTGCCGACAATGTGTTCTACAGGGTGAATCAAATGCCATGGATTACCGTAGACCCGGGCAATACCAACTTCTCTGATGACGGCCACGGAGCACTCTACACGAATGACAAGACCGAGCTGTTTGCCGTGCCGTCCAATCCCGACAATCTTGACCCGGACGGCACCTACACGGTAAACACGGCAGTAAAGACCATCCATTCTGCGGCCTTCCTCAATACCAATGGAATGAAGAAAATGGTGCTGCCACCCAACCTGCAACATGCAAGAACCACATATCCAAGCTTCTCGCAGACCAACTCTCTGGAAGCCTACGAGATTGCTCCAGGCGGGTCGACCCTTTACACGGTCAATGCGGGCGTGCTGTTCTTGGGCCAAGCACTGGTTCAGTATCCGCGCAACAAGCCCACCAAGGACTACACGGTTCCCGATGGCATCACCGAAATTACGGGGCGTGCCATCGACATGGCCCAGAAAATGGAGAGCATCGTGATGAACCAGGTCACCAAATTGGGTGAGAACTCCATCAATGCCTGTCCGATACTGGAGACCGTAACCCTGCCCAAGGACCTTCAAATAGCCGGTACGCTGGGTGCCATTTCCAGTTGTGTGAAAATCAAAGAATACAAAACCGCTCCCAATTGTGTCAACTTTATTGCAGAAGACGGGGTGGTGTACAGCAAGCCCAACAAGGATTTTCTCTACTTCTTCCCACCGTCAAAGCCCATCGCCGAGGGAAATTACACCATCCCATCTTCTGTAAAAACGGTAGGAGACTTTGCCTTTTCTTCCAACCGCTATATCAAGCATTTGACCATTCCCGGCAATGTGGAAACCATCAAAAAGCAGGCTTTCGGCGGGTTCAGTGAACTGCTCACTGTTACTTTTGAGGAGCCTTCCAGCACTTCTACAATAGGAAGCGGTGCCTTTGGCTGGAATCCCAAGCTCCAGGAAGTGACCCTGCCATCGACATTGACGGAGCTGAACCTTATCTTTACGGATTGCAAGGCTTTGGAAACCATCAATATAGCCGCTAATTCCAAGTTGAAAACCATCAATAAAGGCGTGCTCCAGACCGTGAGCAATCTGAAACACTTCAACTTTTTGGGCGCATGCGACCTCGAGACTATAGAAGACGGTGCATTCCAAGACCTGAAATTTTTGGAGAGTTTTGCGTTCCCCAAAGGTGTCAAAACCATTGGTACCAATGCTTTCCAACGTTGCGAAAGAATGAAGACGGCCACTTTCGACGACGATGCAGTCATTACAACCATCAAGGCCGGCGCCTTGGCCGACTGCGGTCTGACCGCCATCAGCATCCCCAACAGTGTGAAGACGCTGGAGAAAGAGGCGTTTCGCGGCTGTGCTGCACTGACCGAAGTGAATCTTTCCAAGAATGTGGAGAGCATCAGTTCTGAAACTTTCAAGTATTGTGAAAACCTGACCGACATCAATGTCCACAAGGAGAACACCAATTATTCAAGCATCGACGGCTACCTGCTGTCCAAGGACAAGCTGACGCTCATCCTCTTCCCGCACGGAAAGGCCAACGACCGCTTCACGCTGCTGCCTCCTTCCATCACCAAGATTGGCGACTATGCCTTCTACGAGTACACGGGCCTGAAGAATGTGGTAATACCCAACAAGGTGGCTTCCATCGGTGAGCGCGCTTTCAGTCTCTGTAAGAATCTGAACACGATTACGTTCCTTTGCGACTTGATGATCGACCCGGCCAACATCAACCAAGAGGACAACAAGCGCAGTTTCGACAACGGTTCGTCTGGAACGACGAACATGCCTGCCAACATCGACATCTATGTGCGCAAGAATCTGCTGGGCAATTACAACGCTTCGACGTTCTATCAGCAGTTCAAGAGCCGCAACACCTCTTTCACAGAGAACCATTTGGAATACATGCCGGTATCGGACAACAGCGTGGATCTACTGGACGTGCGCAGCACAGACTATACTTTCATTGTGCCCGAGATCGTGGCACACGCCGGGAAAACCTACAGCGTCAACCTGATTGGCGACTATGCTTTCCAAAACACGACCAGTGCCGTGCAGGAGGTTGTGGTGAAAAAGAATGTGGAATACATCGGTGCCAAGGCTTTCAAGACCGATATCAATGCCAACACATCTACGATAAAGAACGTGTTTTTCCTGGCTTCCAATCCTACCAAACGGATGTTGAGCACCACCCGCTTCGAGCTGGACGAGACCAATGAAAACTACAACGAGTTTGCCCCGACAACGAAAATCTATGTCAAGAAGTCGGCCCTGCCCACTTACCAGATGCAGTGGCACAAGCAGGTGTACGACTCGGGCACGCACGGATACCAGGAGAGTCAGTTCAACTTTACCGGCCAGCTTTCCTATCAGATTCCGGGCATCGAGATTACTCACAAGTATGGCAGCTTTGCCCGCGAGTTTGATACAGACCTCAGTGTGTACAAAACCGAGAAAGGAAACGGCGACATGGGCGCATTCGTGGCCAAGGTCGGCGAAGTGAAAGAGGGCCCCGGCGACTACGGAAACGCAACCTACATGGTGAAAATGACGAGTGTGGACATGAATGGCGGCTATACCGGGAGCTACGGTTACGTGCCGGCCTTCACCGGCGTGCTGCTGAAAGTGCTTGATCTGAATGCTACGCCCGCCGACTTCTACTATGCCATCGGCGAGCATGACGATGTAAGCTATGACGTGACCAACGACATCATGCACGGCATCACTGTGAATAGTCAGACGGTGGCAGCCTCCATGACCGATCCCATCTACGTGATGTCGAAGAACAGCGGTATCTTCAAGAGGAGAACTTCACCGCTGCCCAACTTCCCCGTCCACAAGGCCTACGCCAAGATCCCGGGTGTACCGGCAGGTGTCAAGATTCAATTTATCACCGATGACGAGGAGCTGACGCCGACTGGTATTGAGGTGGCAGACGGTCTGGATACCAAACAAGATGAAGATGCAGCCTGTTACAATCTCTATGGCCAACGCATCGAAAAGCCCACACGCGGTGTATATATCCATCAGGGCAAGAAGATTATTGTCAAATAACAAGAAGAAACCATTATGATAAGAAAGACATATATGACTCCGATGGCCGAGAAAATCTACCTTTCGGCAGAACAAGTAATGATTACGGCAAGCCCTGGTGTCTCCAATGATGAGTTCGATCCGGACGATGACGAGGTTGGCGCCAAGAGGAATTCGTTCTTCGATATGGAAGACGGGAACGGCTATACGGCCTATCCGCGCTTCTCTGCCTGGGACGATTGACCTACCCCTGTCACCTGCCGCTGTGGATTCAGCGGAGGTGCATGGCGGTAAAAGTCTGGCAGGGAACCCAAACCCCCAACTGTAGTTCAAATGTGAACACTACATTCCTATTTTAATAATATGCTCTTGACGAAAGGGGAAATTGCACGGCAATGCAATTTCCCCTTTCCTTATTTTACCTTTGCCCCGACTTCAACTTTTTCCTGCAACCGGCATGAAATTCGATTATTTTGTGTAAGTTTGCAGCATGAATTCTAAAAAGAATACAGAATGAATCTGAAAGTGCGTTTGGCCCTGATGAATTTCCTGCAGTTTGCAGTGTGGGGCGCCTACCTGACTTGTATGGGAATCTACTTGAGCAGCATCGGTATGGCCTCCCATATCGGTCCTTTCTTTGCCATGCAGGGCATTGTCTCTATCTTCATGCCGGCCCTGATGGGCATCGTTGCCGATCGGTGGATTCCGGCACAGCGGTTGCTGGGCTTCTGCCACTTGGCGGCAGGTCTGTTTATGTTCGCAGCCGCATGGTATGGACACAGCACGGGAACCAACGCTGCGTTTGGCATTCTGTTTACCCTTTATTCTCTGAGTGTAGCTTTCTATATGCCCACGCTGGCCCTGTCGAACTCGGTGGCTTACAATGCGCTGGTGCAACAGAATATGGACACCGTGAAAGACTTTCCTCCCATTCGCGTGTTTGGCACCGTCGGTTTCATCTGTTCCATGTGGTTTGTAGACCTGATGGGGTACAAGTCGACGGAGATGCAATTCGTGGTGAGTGGCGTGTTAAGCATAGTGCTTTTTCTCTACACGTTCACCTTGCCCGCCTGTCCCATTTCGCACGACGGCGGGAAGAAGAGCCTGGTCGATGCATTGGGACTGCGTGCTTTCACGCTGTTCCGCCAGAAGAAGATGGCCATTTTCTTTGTCTTTTCCATGCTACTGGGCGTGAGTCTACAGATAACCAACGGCTTTGCCACTCCGTTTATTGAGAGCTTTGCCAGCATGCCAGAGTATGCCGACACTTTCGGCGTGAACCATTCGGTGATACTCTATTCCATTTCGCAGGTTAGCGAGACGCTGTGCATCCTGATGATACCTTTCTTTATGAAACGCTATGGCATCAAGAATGTGATGCTGATAGCCATGTTTGCATGGGTGTTGCGCTTTGCACTGCTGGGTGCCGGCAACCCGGGATCGGGTGTATGGATGTTCATTGCCTCCATGATTATCTATGGTGTGGCTTTCGACTTCTTCAACATATCGGGGTCGTTATTTGTAGATAAGGCAGCCGATCCCAAATTGCGCTCGTCGGCCCAAGGCCTGTTCATGCTGATGACCAACGGTCTGGGTGCCACCATCGGGTCGTTTGCCGCCCAAGCCGTGGTGGATGTGAACACCGTGAACAACATCACGGCATGGCAACCCTGCTGGTACACCTTTGCAGCATACGCCTTGGGGGTAGGCTTTTCCTTTGCTCTGGTATTCCGACCCAAGAAAGAGGAGGTGGCAGTCGACTGATGGCAAGGGTTAGACTCATATTCAAAAGCGTCTCCGAGATTGTCGGGTCAAAAGAGCTGGGGCTGCTGGTGCTGACTGACAGTGCCGAACAGCGTCAGGTGGCTGTGCCATGCGACAAACGCATACTGGAGGAGTTCGGCATGCGCCTGGGACATCGGAGGAACACCGATAAGATGTTGCCTGAAGTGTTGCAGAACCTCATCAAGTGGCAAACAGACCTGTCTCTGGAAATCCACATCGACTCTCTGCACGACGGGCGATACCAGGCCGTGCTGAGCAATACCGATACTTTGGAAGAATTGCCGCTCTATGCCACGGATGCCGTCCTGTTGCTGTATCTGAGCCGGGGAGACATACCCGTGCTCATGGACGAGGGATTGTTTGCCCGTCAGAGCACAGTCTACGACCGTGAGTCAACGGGAGTTCCCCTGCCTGTCAACACGATCAACGATGAAATGTTGCAGCGTGCACTCGAAAAAGCCGTGAAAAACGAGAACTACGAGATGGCCTCACACTTGCGCGATGAACTGAATCGCCGAAAGCAGCAACAGACAAGTCGAAAAAACGACGGGGCCACAGAAGACAAACAACAAGCATGAAAGAAGCCAGATATTTCTATGTGCCTCATGCAGACCAGTCGTCCGAGCTTCCCGCCGACGAGACACATCACGCCGTCCGCGTGCTGAGACTGCAGCGTGGCGACGAGTTCTTTCTGATGGATGGGGCGGGAACCATCTATCGCGCCGAAGTGACGCTGGCTTCGGGCAAGCACTGCATGTATAAAATAGTGGAGGCGCTTCCCCAAAGCAAGACATGGAACGGACACATCCATTTGGCCATCGCGCCCACAAAAATGATGGAACGCATGGAATGGATGATGGAGAAGATAACAGAGATAGGGTTTGACGAAGCCAGTTTTCTGAATTGCAAATTCTCTGAGCGCAAGGAACTCAAACTGCCTCGACTGGAGCGCATCGTGGTGTCGGCTGTGAAACAGAGCCGCAAGCCTTGGATGCCCCAGTTGAATGGATTGATGAGTTTTTCCGATTTCATCCGTCAGCCACGGCAGGGGAAAAAATGGATTGCCCATTGTTATCAGGAAATCGAACGAGAAGACCTCTTTGACCAACTGCAACAAACGGCCCCTAACGAGGCCGTAACCATACTCGTGGGGCCTGAAGGAGACTTCTCGACGGAGGAGGTGAGGCTGGCCATGGAACATGGCTACGAACCCGTGAGCTTGGGCAACAGCAGACTCCGCACCGAGACTGCGGGAATGATGGCTGTGTCCATGAGCCAGATTGCAAAACGTAAATCATGAAAAAAATAGCTTATCTTGTCGTAACCATATTGGCTGCGATGTTTTCTTCGTGTTCGGACAGCGACTATCTGGATGCCATTCCCAGCGAAAGTATTCTCCTCATTTCGATGAATACAGCAAAACTAAGCGGTGCCGGCAGCCAGACGTTGCTGAAAACGTTGCTCCACATCTCGAATCTTGACCATACAGGGATAGATCTTTCGGCCAACCTTTTCTTTTTTGAAGATGCACAGGGAAATCTTGGTCTCTGTGCCAAAATGGAGGATCCCGACAAACTGGGAGGACTCTTGAAGAAAGCCGGGCTGGACATAGTGATAAAAAGAGACTGTCAGTTCGCAGCCCTGCCCAATCAATGGATAATAGGTTATACGGACAAGGCTGCCCTGCTCATGGGACCGGTGCTGGCGGAAGCACGGGAAGAGATGATGGGACAGATGGCCAAGTATCTGAAGGCCGACGAGGAGAATGGCATCCGTCACACACCTATATATAATAAGGTGGACTCTATCAATGCGCCTATGGCCATGGTATGCGAAGCCCGCGCACTGCCCGAACAGTTTGTAGCTCCCTTTACGCTGGGAGCCCCAAAGGATGCAGACCCCTCGCAGGTTTTAATTGCCGCAACGCTGGAGGTGAAAGACGGCTGTCTCTGGATGAGCGGAGAGACCTTTTCTTTCAACAAACGCATTAACGAGGCCCTGCAAAAGGCCACAAAGACTTATCGCCCCATAGAGGGGAAATACATCGGCACGATGTCCGACAAAGATGCCGTGGGTATGTTTCTGAACGTAGACGGCAGACAATTTATTGAGTTGATGCGTCGGAACCGAGGACTGAAGACCATGCTCTCGGGCATCAATTCGGCTATCGACATGGACAATATCATCAAAAGTATTGACGGTGACATGACCATTATCACCCCCTCATTGGGGAGCGACAGCTTCCAACTCATGATGGCGGCCCAGCTGAAACATGCAGATTGGCTGGCAGATGTGGATTACTGGAAGCAGAGCGTCCCCCAAGGTGGCTTCATTGGCGACTGGGGACGTGACTGTTATTATTATCATGGTGACAAGACCAACTACTATTTTGGTGTGACCGACGACAGGCAATATATGAGCGGAGGAAGCAAGGAAGCTGCCTTGCAGAGCATCAGGACGGCAGCTACCCCGATGGCCCAGACGCTGCAGAATAAGATAAAAGGGCAGAAGTTGGTGATGGTCATCAATCTCGCGGCTATGCAAGGAAGCAAGGCACAAGCTGTGACCTCCTTGTTGAAACCTATGTTCGGGCAGCTCAACACCATTGTATATACACTGAAATAGAGAGATGGACAGGATTCATTTACAGAAGGTTATCCCACAAGTATTCTCGCAGCGTGAAGATTTGGTGTCGGAGGTGTGGAACCATAACGTGACCTTTGACAAGGGAAAACTCTATTTGGTCGAGGCTGAATCGGGAAAAGGCAAGAGTACCTTTTGCAGCTATATCCTGGGTTACCGGCGCGATTACAGTGGAGCGGTGCTGTTTGATGAGCGCAACACCTCTGACTTCCGCGTATATGACTGGGTGAGAATGCGTCGCACCCACATCAGCTACCTCTTTCAGGAACTGAGATTGTTTCCCGAACTCACGGCGATGGAGAATGTGCAAATCAAGAATAAGCTCACCGGATTCAAAACAGAAGCTCAAATCATGGATTGGTTCGATAGGTTGGGGATAGGTGACAAAGTGGATGCCAAGATAGGACGAATGTCGTTTGGACAGCAGCAACGCGTGGCCCTGATTAGGGCTTTGGTGCAGCCTTTCGACTTCATTCTGGCGGATGAGCCCATCTCGCATCTGGACGACAACAACTCGCGCATCATGGGAGAAATCATGATGGCAGAGGCCAAAGCGCAAGGAGCGGGGGTCATTGTGACGAGTATTGGCAAGCACATGAACCTGGACTACGAAAAGACATTGAAGTTATGAAACTGGTTTGGAAGTTATTGAGGCAGCATATCAGCATACCGCAGTTGGCCGGATTCTTCTTGGCCAACCTGTTTGGCATGCTCATCGTGTTGCTCGGGTATCAATTTTACAAGGACATGATGCCAGTGTTCACGGCAGAAGACTCGTTCATGAAGACCGACTATGTAATACTGAGCAAGAAGATTGGTACGGGAAATACCATCTCAGGGCGAACCAACACCTTTTCCGTTTCGGAAGTTGACGAGCTGGAGCAACAACAGTTTGTCGATAAAGTGGGCAAGTTCACCTCCACAGAATACAAGGTGGATGCCCACATGGGGGTGAATGGAACCGATGTGCTCAATTCCGAACTCTTCTTTGAGAGCATCCCAGACGAATTTGTAAAGGCCTCGCCACGTATCTGGCGCTATAAGCCGGGGGCCACAGAGGTGCCCATTATCCTGCCCCGCACCTATATAGCCATGTATAACTTCGGGTTCGCCCAAAGCCGTTCGCTGCCCAAAATCAGTGACGGGCTGGTGGGCATGATAGACTTCGACATCTTTGTGCAGGGGAACGGACACAAGGGAAGGTTCAATGGCAAGGTCATTGGCTTCTCCAGCAGACTGAACACTATCCTTGTGCCGCAGGCTTTCATGGACTGGAGCAACGGCTATTTTGCCCCCGACAGCCACTCTGAACCAAGCCGACTTGTGATGCAGATGGCCAATCCTGCCGACGAAACTGTAGCCAAATATATCGACAAAAAAGGCTATGAAGTGGAAGATGACAAGCTGGAAGCCGAGAAAGCCACTTACTTTCTGAAGATGATGGTGTCGATGGTCATGGTGGTGGGACTGGTGATTTCGTTGCTGAGCTTCTATATTCTCATGCTGAGCATCTATCTGTTGGTTCAGAAAAACTCTTCCAAACTGGAAAACCTGCTACTTATTGGCTACAGCCCTGGCGAGGTAGCCCGACCCTACCAACTGCTCACTATTGGCCTGAATGGGGGAGTGCTGCTCATGGCCTGGCTGGCACTCTATGCAGTGAGAGACTATTATATGAACATCATCGAGACTCTTTTCCCAGAGATTGATGGTAGCGGCATGGCCCCGGCATTGGCACTTGGCATCATCCTTTTTGTGTTGGTGAGCATTTGCAACATCTTTGTCGTTCGCCGTAAGATTGCCCGTATTTGGAAACGGAAAGAGTAGGATTACATCCAGACAAGACAGAAAGAAAAAACATGATGAAAGCAAACAACAGCGAACAGGGGCAATACAGCCACTATGTCGTGGATAAAGAATCGCCTCTGCTGGAATGGCTTCTGGCCCATGTGGGTCTCAGCCGTTCCAAAGTGAAAGCGACCCTCCAAGGACACGGCATCCGAGTGAATGGGAAATTCATCACGCGCCATGACTATCCGCTGAAGCCCGGCATGAAGATTGCCGTAAGCAAGACGAAACGCAACGAGACGCTGAAAAGCCGATATGTGAAGATTGTCTACGAAGACAACTATCTGGTTGTAGTGGAGAAAGCTGTAGGCATTCTCTCGATGGCAGCAGGGCACAGCAGTCTGAATGTCAAAACTGTGCTTGATGGCTACTTCCATCAGACCAATCAGCCCTGTCAGGCTCATGTAGTACATCGGCTGGACCGGGAAACGAGCGGACTCATGATTTATGCCAAGGATAAGAAGACGGAGCTTTCACTCGAAGCTGACTGGCATCGCACCGTCTACGACCGACGTTACGTGGCCGTGCTCTCGGGCAGGATGGAAGACCGTGAAGGAACTATTGCCAGCTGGCTCAAGGACAACAAGGCCTACTTCACTTATAGTAGTCAGGTGGAGAATGGCGGTAAATATGCTGTAACCCATTTCTATGTGCTGGACGAATCGAAAGAATATTCGCTTGTGGAATTCAGACTGGAGACAGGAAGGAAGAACCAAATCCGCGTACATGCTGCTGAGATGGGACATCCAGTATGTGGCGATATGAAATACGGCAATGGCGACGATCCGATTGGCCGGCTCTGTCTGCATGCCTATACGTTGTGCTTCTATCATCCCGTGACACACGAATCCATGGAGTTTCAGACCCGAATCCCCCAAAACTTCCAGCAACTCTTCCTACACACGAACAAGTAAAAGACGCTTCCTAAAAGAATATGGACTCTAACTTCAGCTATTATCTCTCTGCACTCATTGCCATCATCATAGGCATCGTTATTATTAAAAAGGTGACGAGCTGTCTGTTCAGATTGGTGTGCACGGCCATCATCATTGCTATACTGGTCTGGATATACTTTGCGTTGACCTGATTCGAAGTCTGAGTGTGGGCCTTTCTACTTGCGAAAGGACTCCAAATTGGCATATCGACGCAACATCATTCGCCGATAGATGCTGCGAAGCCACCACCGATGGGTAGAAATAAAGCCCAGGCCAATAGCCATCATGACTAACCAGGCGTAGACTGGACTCACCACTAACTCCAACACGCTGATGATGACCATGGGCACCAAGAAAGCGAGAATTTCGCCAACAATCTGAATGTAATTGGTCTCGATGCCGCCCTTGCCCACAAAGTTTTCGTTCATGGGAATGCTCTTGTTGTTGTAGACAGCAGCCTGCATGAGCAAGCAATATTGGAAGCCTGCAGTGAAAGCTGCGTAGGACAGCAGCATCAGAATGCTCCATTTGCCTACAAATACCATGGGGAGCATAAGCACAAAGGGCAACAGAAGCAATGAGCAGAAAAAGTAATACTTGGCTGTCAGCAATTTGAGAAGCTCTTCATGATGTATCATGAGCAAGTCCATATAGTTGCCTTCGTAGCCCATAATCTTAATCAACAGGACTACTCCGAAAATTGCAAAATTGTAGAAACACCAGAAATTAGTCATGGTAGCAGTGTCGTAGACATCTGTCAGGACAATAATGAAGCTGATGAAAATAACCACGGCAGTCGCTATCAGAAAACTCTTTCTCGGATTTCTGTTGCGCAGCAAAGACTTGATTTCAATCTTAATATATTCTCCCAATACATCAAAATGCTCCAAAAAAGAAAAGCGACTGACGTGCTTGAGTGTAGAAGTCTGCTGACGCCCCAATTCTTTCCAGACCTGCTGATACTGCAATCGACGGTTTATCATGAACAGGGTGGTCAGCAAGGCCAAAACAACGACGTGGGGAATGATATTTCCGTGCTCCAATCCTGTTCCGGTATGGGCATAGAATCTAAAAAAGGAGGCCCAGTTGCCCGGAAGAAGAGGGAGGGCGACAAGGGCGGTGACACCCATAGGCAGCAACCACCATAACGGATGAGAGATAATCAACGTGCGTGCAATGGAATACCATTGGCTGTCTGCCAGAAACAGCAGATAATAAAGAAGCAACAGAGACAAAGCCGGAAACGGCCCATAGCCAAAGATTACAGACATGAGACAGAAAGGAACCAACAGGACAAACCAAAGCAGATTGCCCCAACTCAAGAGGGAATTAATTAGAAACGTGTCTATGCAGACGAAGCGTGGAATGGGCAACAGGATGTAGGGGCGGATGAGCTGAACCGGTGTATGCTGAACTACGAAGCGCCCCCAAAAGTCAAGCATGATGATAATGGGGGAGGCTCCCATGATAAACTCGACAGCTGTATATCTGCTGGATGCGTTGGCCCCAAGAGACAGCATGACGGCAAACATCAGCAGGTAGAGCACCATGAATGTCATCATAAAGCCTAACAACCATTTGGCAGTCTTGTTTGACTCGAAGATAGCATCACGACGCTCGGAGATCCGACGATGGTGACGCAGTATGCAGAAGAGCTGATAGAAAGATAAATGGGACATGGTGACGGGTTGAAGTGGGAAACTGGACGGAGGCTTATCTCAGGTCGATGACTTCGGCCGAGGGGAAGTCCTTGGCCTTGAATACAAACAGTTCATTGGACAGTTTGCCGGTGCGGAAGTTGGAGATGGATATAGTCATCCATTTCTGCCCCTCGCGCATCTTGATGGTGCTTGGCTTATAGCTACGACTGTCGATAGTCAGAAAAACTTCCTGCACCGAGCGTTGTTTGTTTTGAGCCACCATGTGAACCTGATAGTTTGTACCCTTTTGGGTCATGCTGAGTGCATAGCCATTCTTATACATCGTGATGAACGTGTAGGGATTCATGCGCATGCGCTGGGCCTCGGTTGGCGTGGTGACATTTACCTCATTGGTAGACTTGAGATAGGTCCACTGTGTCTTTCCATTATACCAGACCGTAGCGTCACCGGTATGGGCGTAAAACTTATTGCCCTTGATGGAAATGGTACTAGAGGCAGAACTTATTTTGGTACCCGAAATGCTGAAATTGGCCGTGGCACCGCCGCGGTTGCCCACGATGGATGCCGTTTTGTCCAACACCTTTCGCGCCTCTTCTGCCCGCTGGGCAAACGTGCTCAGTGTTATGAAAGACAACAAAATCAATAAATATGTTTTCTTCATATCATCATCTTTTTAAAAGAATGTATTATAGATTGTGAAACAGTTCTCAAGCGTATTTAGTTACCATGAATCTGATTCAGCAGCACATTCAGGCTGTTCTCATCAGTAATGAGCACTTCGCGTGGCTTGGAGCCTTGGGCGGCTCCCACGATACCGGCGCTCGCCAACTGGTCCATGAGGCGGCCGGCACGATTGTAGCCAATGGAAAAACGCCGCTGGATCATGCTGGTAGAGCCCTGCTGAGAGATAACGATGGCGTGGGCAGCTTCATCGAAGAACGGGTCGAGGCTCTTGGAATCGGTACCTCCGGCGGCTCCTCCCATCCCGCCATTATTGTCGTCGGGTTCGGGCAACTCCATAGAATCGACAGGGCCCGGCTGCCCGGCTATGTAGTCGTTCACAGCCTCAATCTCCGGTGTGTCGATAAAAGCACACTGGACGCGCACCGGCTCTCCACCCGCCAGGAACAACATGTCGCCACGACCCACCAACTGGTCGGCCCCCGTACAATCGAGAATGGTACGAGAGTCTATCTGGGAAGTAACGCGGAAAGCCATGCGACCGGGGAAATTGGCCTTGATGTTGCCCGTGATAATCTTGGTGGTGGGACGCTGGGTGGCAATAATCATGTGGATGCCCACGGCACGGGCCAGCTGGGCAATGCGCTGAATGGGAAGTTCAATCTCCTTGCCGGCTGTCATGATGAGGTCGCCAAACTCATCAATAATCACCACGATATAAGGCATATAGTCGTGCCCGTCTGTCAGTCTGAGGTGATGATGAATGTACTTGTCGTTGTACTCGTCTATTTTCTTAACCTGGGCCTTTTTCAGCAAGTCATATCGATGATCCATCAATTTACAAAGAGAATTCAGCGTGCGCACCACCTTTTGCACATCTGTGATGATGGGCTCGTCTTCGTTCTCGGGCAAGGCCGCCATATAGTGAGGCGTGATTTTATTATAGATGCTGAACTCTACTTTCTTAGGGTCGACCAATACAAACTTGAGCTCGTTGGGATGCTTTTTGTAAAGCAAGGAAGAGATGATGGCATTGAGAGCTACAGACTTGCCCTGGCCCGTGGCACCGGCTACAAGCAGGTGTGGAATCTTCGCCAGGTCGACCATGAACACCTCATTGGTAATGGTCTTGCCCAAAGCCATGGGAAGAGACATCTTGGTGGTCTGGAACTTTTTGGTGTTGAGCACACTCTCCATTGACACAATCTGCGGATTCTTGTTCGGCACTTCAATGCCAATGGTTCCCTTTCCCGGAATCGGCGCTATAATACGAATGCCCAAGGCCGAAAGGCTTAAGGCTATATCTGCCTCAAGTCCGCGAATCTTACTGATGCGGACACCCTCGGCCGGCGTTATCTCGTAAAGGGTGATGGTGGGGCCAACCGTAGCATTGATTTTGCTAATCTTGACTCCAAAGCTGTTGAGTACCTCTACAATGCGTGCGTTGTTGGCCTTGATTTCATCCATGTCAATGACTGGTTTGTTGTTGTATTTCTTCAACAACTCGCAGGTAGGGAACTTATATTTGGTGAAAGGTTCCCAAGGATTGATAGGGGTATCCAGACGGTCATCGCCCGCAAGAACCTTGCCTGCCGCCAAATCTTCAGAGTGAACAGCATCGACCACAAGTTGATTCTCTGGCTCGGAGGAGGAATGCCCTGCATTGACAGCAGCCGGATCAAGTGAAGCGACATTGGCAGCCGGTTCCTTGTGGGCTTGGGCCATGTCGGTGAGATCGACCACTGTGGGAGATACTTCGGCGTCAGACTGAGCGTCTCCCTCCTGTTCGCCGTCATCTTGCACCTCAAATATATCGTCTGCAGACTGATGCTCCTCGGTATGCTCGTGGTTGGTGACAGTCAGTTTCACCTTATCCGTAATATACCTTACGGGGTTTATGGCCTTGCGAATCACTTCTATTGTCTCCGCACTCAAATAGGTCAGGAATGCAAGTGCCACGATAAGCAATACGGCTGTGAGGCCCGGAGGCCCTATCAGATTCTCCAGCTTCTGAACGCAAAAAAGACCGTGATTGCCACCTGGATTGTAAACTTGGTTGCTCATGAAAGGGGTTACGAACTTGGCAAAAGTTACAGATGTCCATACCATAACCAAAGCCATGCCGAAGAACCACTTCAGCAGATTCATCCGATATGCCCGCATCAGCTGAAGCGAGACCAGCAGTAAGAAAGCCGGAATGAGAAAAGAGGGCAACCCAAAATTGGCAGTAATCAGAAAATAAGACAGCAAGGCACCAAGTGAACCGCAATAATTGGTAAACTCATGATTCGTATTAGTCCATTCGCCCGGGCGCATTCCCTCAAGCATGCTTTGGTCAGCCTGCCCCGTTGAGAGATAGGACACCATGGCAATAACCATGTAAATGGCAAATGCCATTAGTAGAAGTCCTAAAAAGAAGTCTGTGGTCTCATTGCCCCATATATTCCGTATGCCGATGGCTTCGCCAAAATTCTTTGTCCTACGCCCGCTTTTCTTTCTTGCCATTCTCAATTTGAAACTACTGATTCTCCTTGCAAAATTAATGGATTTTCGTCGAATTGCAAAACAAAATCAGGCATAGTTTATTGAAAATTAGCATGTGATGGGATTTGCCTTGCCCATCAACTGTAAGCACATGTCCCCGCCACTTCGGATAAAGCGACGGGGACATGCGCATATAGATTGTAAAAGCTGGTGGTTACTGATGCGTATCGCGTAACAAATCGTTAACGGTCTTGACAGGATTGAACGTGGTAAGGGGAACCTCCACAAAGATGGTATTCCAATCGCTCATGGCCCCGTTCCACAAGCCGGGCAGCTCCAATGCTTTCAGTTCGCGGCCGTTCTTGCTCTTTGAACTGATAAAGCCGGTAAGCTCATCCACATAGTCAGGCAAATGGAAATGCTCTCCTTGATAGTTCCTTACAGCACATACCAAGTCTACAGGATTGAAATGAGTGCCATGTGCAAACATTTCCATGTATTCATGATTAGTCTTGTCTATCTGGCTGCTCTCCAGAATCTGTGGACTCACACTGCCATCCGGATTGTATGCCATGAAAGGACCGCCGCCCGGTTCGCCCACATTCTTCACCACGCCACATACGCGCATGGGGCGATTTAACTTTTTACGCAGGTAGACTACGAGTTCTGCATCTTCCAGGTCCTTGAGCTCCACATGCCGGCAACACAGCTCGCGCTGGACAAAACGAATGATTTCTTCGAGCTTGGCATGGTTGTAGGCCCCACTGTCAAGCACGTGCAAATACTCAAACACCTGCTGTTGCAGCTGCACCAGCACCCCTGCAATGATTTGCTTCCACCTCACGGTGTCGCCTTTGATTCTGTCGGGCACCACGTTGTCGATGTTCTTCACGAAGATGATGTCGGCGTCTATGTCGTTAAGATTCTCTATCAACGCACCGTGGCCTCCCGGGCGGAACAGCAGCGTTCCGTCTTCATTGCGGAATGGTGTGTTGTCTGGATTGGCGGCAATGGTATCTGTACTCGGCTTCTGCTCGGAGAAAGAGATTTGATAATGAATGCCAAACTTCTTTTCGTACGCGCCCTGCTTCTCTGCGACCCGTTGCTTGAAGAGAGGCAGATGGTCGTGAGAAACCGTGAAGTGGACGCAGGCCTCGCCTTGGGATTCTGCATAGAGGGCTGTCTCCACCAGATGCTCCTCCATCGGCGTCCTCGCCCCATCTTCATATTGATGGAACAGGAGCATGCCTTTAGGCAACTGTCCATAATTGAGTCCCTCGGGGTTCAACATGTTGGCGACAACCGTCTTAAATTGGCTGGAAGCGATGAGCTGGTCTATCGTCTTGCCATTGTTGGCCACGCATTGGGCATCCAAGGCCTCGTAAAAAGCAAACTGATGAATGTCTTGGAAAAACTTTTTCTCAAAGTCGGTTGTCGGTGTATCATAATCGGAGCCAAGGAAAGCAAACATGTCCTTGAACATTCGGCTGGCAGCTCCAGAGGCTGGTACGAACTTGACCACCTTGTGTCCTTCGGCCTTGTAAGCCTCCCATGCTTTGACGGCATGCTGACGGGCTTGCTCGTCAGGGGCGACAACGCCTTTACCCACAGAGGCAGGGGCCTCTATCCGAAGAAAAGGAAAGCCAGTGGCAAACTGCTCCAACTGATGCTCAACCTGGGCCATGGTCATCCCACGCCCCTCAATCTGTTTTCTGTCTGCGTCTGTAAACATAGATGTTGAGATTAAATAGATGAATTGATGATTGACTCAACAAAAATAAAGAATATTTCGCAAACGGTGCCATACTGTGGCTTAAATTATGCGAAAAACAGCAGAATCTTTCAGATACGAGCCTCAACGGGAGATCATCAGGGCACGTTGAGACCGCCCTGGCACAATGGCGAAGCGATTGTCTATGCGCAGACCTACAACCCAGATGATGTTTCCCTGTGCGTCTGTCAGCACCAATTGATGACGCCGTGCCGGGAAAGGAATCTTCCTGTCCTTGAGAAAATCACAGACCAACTTGGTTCCTCGCATGCCGAAAGGGCTGAAACGGTCGCCCGTTTGCACCGTGCGCAACGTTAAAGGAAACCGTATTCGCGCCGCGTCTACGGCTGCAACGTCCGGCGATTTACGGATGATGAAATCTGGTGTTACGTCTTCCACGCAAAGCCGGAATCTGGTTTCACTCTCTCCCTTAGTGCCGGCGGGATAAACATAAACGCCTGTTTCGGGAATGACAAGCATGGGGGGCAGGGTCTCCCACGATTCCCTGTCCAGTATATAAAGTTGTCCTTGATGGATCAAAACAACCGTTGTTGCCGACTTCCACGTGCCATGCTCAAGTCCGTGACGAGCGATTTCATCGATCTGGGTTGAGTTAAACCCACGGCCGTGCAGCAAATGCCACAGCACATAGTGTGGGGCGGGGTAGGAGGCCAAACGCCTTAAATCATAGCCGTCACCGTCCAATCGAATCGCCTTGAGAACATCCGATACGGCATGATCTACGATGGCCGCCGCCTCTTGCAGGTGCTCGGACATGTGCAGGATATGCTCCCTGGCCGATGAGTTTATCTCTTCGAGCAAGGGAAGAACACGAAGACGTAACTTGTTGCGCTTCACGTTGTCTTCCAGATTTGTGCTGTCTGTCACATACGATTGGGAGAGCCCTGCAAGATAGTCGAGGATTTGCTGGCGTGACACCGATAGCAATGGCCGGACGACAGTTCCGTTACGCGGCTTCATTCCCTGTAACCCGGCAAGCCCGGTGCCTCGTAAAAGATGCAAGAGAATGGTCTCCACTTGGTCGTCGCTATGGTGGGCCACGCACACGGCATTGGCTTGAATGTCCTGTCGCAACTGCTTAAAGTAGCGATACCTCAAGTCGCGGGCAGCCATCTCGATGGACACTCCGTGTGCCTGGGCATAGACTTCTGTCTCGAAATGAATCCGGTGCAAACCTACATGTAGGCTTTCGCACAATGCCACGCAGAAAGCCTCGTCTCGATTGCTTTCCATTCCGCGAAGATGAAAATTGCAATGTGCGGCTTCCACACGATACCCCAATGCCAGGAGAACTCGCAGCAACGCAACGCTGTCCGCCCCGCCGGAGAGTGCAACGACGTAAAAACCGTCATGACGCAGCAAGTCATGACGGCGAATATAGCTTTCGATGGAATCGGAGAAAATCATCGTGAAACGATTTTTATTCCACATACAACACCAATCCTTTGAGATATTCTCCCTCTGGATGGTAGATGTTGATGGGATGGTCGGCAGGTTGGTGAAGCTGGTGCAGGATGCGGACCTTTCTTCCTGCCTGGGCAGCCGCGGTGAAGACAGCATTGCGGAAATTGTCTTTCGTCACCACTTGCGAACAACTGAAAGTAAAGAGAATGCCTCCGCGCTTAATCCGTTCCATTCCCTTAACATTCAAACGCGTATATCCTTTCAAAGCATTATGCAGGGCACCACGGTGCTTGGCAAATGCCGGCGGGTCGAGAACAATCAAGTCATACTTGTCGTTATTGGCATCAAGATACTTGAACGCATCGTCACAGAATGCCTCATGACGTCCGTCTCCGGGGAAATTCAAGCCAACATTACGATTGGTGAGCTCGATGGCCTTGGCACTGCTGTCCACGGAATTCACCAGTTGTGCCCCTCCACGCATGGCGTAAACCGAAAAGCCACCCGTGTAACAGAACATGTTGAGCACCCGTTTGTCTCGGGAATACGATTCCAGCAGCGCCCGGTTTTCCCTTTGGTCGATAAAGAAGCCGGTCTTCTGCCCCCGCAACCAGTCCACATGGAATCTGAGACCATTCTCCACTGCCGTGTTGTCGTCGGTGGAACCGAAGATAAAACCATCTTCTTGATTGAGCTGGGCTTTATAGGGAAGCGTTGTCTCACTCTTGTAATAGACATGCTGAATACGAGGGCCCATCACCTTGAGCAGGGCTTCGCAAATCTGCTTGCGGCACAGGTGCATGCCCACACTGTGGGCCTGCATCACGGCCGTAGTGCCGTAACAGTCGATTACCAGCCCCGGAAGCAGGTCGCCCTCGCCATGTACCAACCGATAAGTGTTGTTCTGCGGATTGTCTGCAATACCTATGCGCTGACGCATAAGCAAGGCGGAAGACAGGCGGCTTGTCCAAAAATCCTCATCAATCACGACATCGCGGAAAGAGAGCACCCGAACCGTAATACTGCCAATTTGGTAATGGCCGACGGCGATGAAATCGCCGTCGGCAGTGGATACTCTTACAATTTCACCTTCTTCGATGCCCTCGTCTGCTCGCAAAATAGCTCCGGAGAACACCCAAGGGTGAAAACGCAATAAAGATTCTTCCTTTCCTCGTTTTAGATAAATGCTTTTATACATGAGTATCCTTGTTTTCTTGGTTTGATAATTCTGCTTTCTTCCTTGCAGTCTTTTTGTTTGTTTTTGCAGCCGAATTGACTTTCTTCCGACTTTTTACCCTTGGCTTTCGCGCTGTTTTCTTGGATTGATGAACCTCCGCCTTATCCTTGCCTGTTGCTCTTGCCCTTGCCTTGGGCGTAGCAGGCTCCGGCTCTGGTACGACAACGAGTTCGTAATCATGCGTTTTCTCAAGCCTGACGATCTCCTCATACAGATGGATACATGCCCAGGCGTCAATGGCTGCATACTGCTTCTGCCTTTCATCGAGTATGGGAGCCTCCCAGTTGGACAATCGTTGCCGCTTGGATATTTTCCGCCCAAAGAAGTTGGCATAGAGTTTCTGCAAGCTCAGATCTTCGATTCCCATCTGTGGCACCATGTCTTGAAGGTCTATGAACAAGCCTGGTGCAAAAGGTTCTTTTGCCTGAAGCCCTCTTAGGTCATCATGCCATGACAGGCCCACTTTCTTGACACTGGTGTCTTCCAGCAAGCGTTTGATGGCGGGGGTGATACCCGTAAGATTGAGTCTGAAGAGGAAACAGGTGGTACGATTAGACACCTGCAACAAGCCCACTTGATGTTGTTCTCCACGATGAAAGGCAGGTTTTGTTTCCGTATCTACACCAAGAATATCGCTCGAAAGCAGATAGTTCACAGCCTTTTCCGTCTCTCCGGGAGAGATGATGGAGATGATGCGTCCGGGAAAAGAGACTTGTGGCAATGCGGTAATCTCTTTCTTGTCAAACTTGCTATATAGCGTTTTCTTCATGATTCTCTCATGTTGTTGAGCTGCAAAAGTATAAAAAAAGCCTGAAATAGACGTGAAAAGGCAGAAATTAATGTCTTGCGAGTTGGATACGATGATCTATGCACGCCGGCAAATCACTTTCGTCGTGGGAGACCATGACCAGAGTCTTGTTGTGCCGATGGCAGAATGTCTCTATAATGTCCTTGACCAATCGGCGATTTCTGTTGTCAAGGCCGTGCAGGGGTTCGTCAAGTATCAGAAGCTCCGGGTCCTTTACAAATGCCCGCGCTAGGAGTACCAGTCGCTGCTCGCCACTCGACAATTTAAGGAACGTCTGATTTTCCAAGCCACTTAGCCCAAAGACCTCCATCCAAAATCGACACGCCGCATATTCTTTTTCATCCGGCTTGACATAAAGTCCTATACTGTCTTTGAGCCCACTGGCTATTATACGAATGGCGGGCAAATCCCGTCGATAGGCCCGGTGCATCTCCGGCGACACATAGCCTATATGCCGTTTGATGTCCCAGATGCTTTCTCCCGACCCCCTTTTTTGACCAAACAAGGTGATGTCACAGGCATAGCTCTGTGGATTGTCTGCACAAACGAGGCTTAGAAGCGTGGATTTTCCTGCACCGTTCGGTCCGCTTAAAGCCCAGTGCTCTCCATTACGGACGGTCCACGAAAGGGCATTCAAAATGGTACGGTTGCCATAGCGAATAGAGACATTGTGCATATTTACCACTTCTTCACAGTGATATTCCCCGGCCTTATAGGGAAGATTTAGAATCTTCTTCTCCTCTTCTTGGCCAAGCACATGCTCAGGAACTTCCGGTTGTGTGTTCAAGTATTCTTCAAGTGTCATCTTTGGGCCGACCACCTTGCCTTTTACTTCCACAACGTGGGTGATGAAAAAGGGAATGTCGTCGCTTTTGGGAAGAACCAGCATCATCTGCAGAGACTGTTCCTTGACAATAGTAGCCAACAGCATGCGAAGCTGTTCGCGGGTTTTGGCATCCAGTCCGATAAACGGATTGTCTATAATGAGTACCCGTGGGAGGGAGAGCAAGGCTTCTATGAGTTTTAGTTTCCGAAGTTCGCCACTCGACAACAGGATTATGTATTTATCCAGCAAGGTTTTCATTTGAAACAGCTCATACAGGCGACGCTGCAACGCACGACGGGCAGTTGTGTCATCGCCTGCCCGCAAATAGGATTCCTCCAGTCTTGAACTCACCGTTGGTGTCGATTCGTCTATTTCCATTTGATTCCATCGTTGCTGGAGAAAGAAAGTGCGGTCGTTGTCACCGCCATAGGCATCGCGAAACTCGATATACTTGATATTGTCCGACACCAAAGGCTGCAGACTCGGAGAGAAATCATACATGGGCCCGGTTCCGAGAAGTGGATGACGCCCGGTAATAATGTCTACCAACATGGATTTTCCGCCTCCATTGGGCCCGACAATGGCAATTTGTTCCCCTTCACAACTTTCAAAATCAACGGGGGAAGTCATTCTCCATGCCGGCATCGTACAGATACCCTTGGTAATCTTAACCAAGGATTGTCCCGAATTCACCTTTTGCGAAGAATCAGAATAACATTCGTTCATCATCATATCATGATTTTGGAATCTTAAGAATAGGCTCACCCTTTCACCCTACTTGGGTTCTTGCCTACAAAGTCTTTCCAACTTCCATAATGGCGAGCCCCCGTATCAGGCGTGGACAACTGCAGAAAATGGCAATAGGCTGCCCCAAGTGCGTCGGTTGCATCCATGAACTTGGGCATGTCGCCCTCTTGAATGTGCAGCAGTCGCTGTAGCATGCCGGCCACCTGCTCCTTGGAAGCCTGTCCTTGGCCCGTGATTGCCATCTTGATTTTTAAAGGGGCATATTCGTGAATGGGGATGTCACGATGGATGGCTGCCGCTATGGCGACCCCCTGTGCACGTCCCAGCTTGAGCATGGACTGAACGTTTTTTCCAAAAAAAGGAGCTTCAATTGCCACTTCGTCTGGCAAATATTCATCAATAATGCCCGTAACCCGTTCAAATATACGCCCCAATTTCAGATAGGGATCTTCGATTCTCCGAAGGTCAATAACCCCCATTGCCACCAAGTCTGCCTTGTTGCCGTGCACATGGATCACCCCATATCCCATAACGTTGGTACCAGGATCGATGCCAAGGATATACGAATCGTGGGTGAGGCCGTTAGATATGGACATACGATTGCAATTGTCAGGTGCAGACTAACGGTCAAGATAAGGATTCCCGGCCAGCTCTGTCCCAATCGTTGTTTCTTCTCCATGGCCTGGGTATATCCGTGTCTCATCCGGCAACTGACAAACCATGCGCAGACTTTGTATCAGCATGAACATGGAGCCTCCGGGGAAATCAGTACGTCCAATGCTATAATGAAACAAGGTGTCACCAGAAAAAGCGACATTCTCCTCCGCACAATAGACAAACACACTCCCCGGAGTATGGCCCGGAGTCTCCAGAAGTGTAAACTGATGGGAACCAAAACAAATCACATCATCCGCGGCCAGGAATTTGCCTACAGGTGAAAAATCATCATCGGACATCATGATTCCACATAATGACGAGGCCTGCTCTGGCAGACTTTTCATCAGCTCTTCATCCGACCGGTGCACCTCGGGCTTCAGCCCCCAGCTTTCCCAAACAAACCGATTGCCCAAATTATGGTCAATGTGCCCATGTGTAGCGACCAAATGCCGCAGGACGATGCCTTTCTCTGAAATGTATTTTTTTATAGCCTTTCGCTCACTTTCATAGAATGCCCCGCAGTCAATGATGATTCCTTCATGAGTTTCATCACTAACCACGTAACAATTCTCTTGAATCATGTTGCATGCAAAGCACTTGATTTCCAACATCTTTCTTTAATAAATTATTCGTTCACTTAGGATTAAACTACTTAATAGGAAGATAAATCACGCTTTTCCCTTTGAACCATTCATCATCAAAATAATCAGAGATAGGGGTCACTTCTGCTACCTTGGCAAAGGGTTTCAACTCTTCTTGCAGGTCTCCTCCTTTGAGCACCAAGAGTCCATTGGGTAGTGCATTGCGCTGTTCTCGGGCCATATTCTTCCTCACTATCTTGGATAACTCCATCAATGGCATCACGGCACGGGACACTACAAAATCAAATCTGCCCTTCTCCTCTTCGCCTCGTCGATGTACCGGCTCCACGTTGTGCAGGTCGATTGCCCCCGCTACTTCTGCCGCCACCCGGACTTTCTTCCCCGTTCCGTCAATTAACCGAAACTTGCATTCTGGAAACAGGATGGCTAAGGGGATTCCAGGGAACCCGCCCCCCGTGCCAAAATCCAGAATCTGGGAACCCGCCTTGAAACGGATTACTTTAGCTATTGAAAGTGAATGAAGCACGTGGTGGATATACAAATTATCAATATCTTTCCGTGAAATGACGTTAATCTTGCTGTTCCAGTCGCGATAGAGTGCGTCCAAAGCTGCAAACTGCTCTATCTGTACTTCCGTCAGATTAGGGAAATACCGGAGTATGTCTTTGACAATATCTTTATTCATGTTGTGTATCATGGAGACCAATCCCTTTCTTTCCTATAAGGAATTCTTTGGGATACTCTGCAAAGTTACGACTTAATTTCGTAACTTTGTCACCAAATTCTTGAAATAATGATTAAAGCAGCTTTATTCGACCTTGACGGAGTGGTATTCGATACCGAAACACAATACACCCAGTTCTGGGGCTCCCTGTTCCGTCTTTATTTTCCCAACCAGGATGGATTGGAGCAAAAAATCAAGGGCATGACTCTGGTTCAGCTTTACGAGCAATACTTCCCCGACCAGAAAGAAGAGCAAAAACTTATCACGCAGCGTCTTAATGACTTTGAGCAAAAGATGAGCTACAACTATATTCCCGGGTTTGAATCCTTTATTCAGTCCTTGGGCGAGGCCGGTGTCAAGCGTGCCGTGGTGACGAGCAGCAACCGTGAGAAGATGGAAAATGTCTACCGCAAGCATCCTGAATTCAAACACTACTTTGAAGCTATCCTTACCAGCGAAGACTTTGAGCGCAGCAAGCCTGATCCCTGCTGCTACCTTAAGGCTGCATCTGTTTTTGAAGTAGCTCCCAAGGAGTGCGCCGGCTTTGAAGACAGTTTGAATGGGTTGCGTGCCGTTCGTGCCGCCCGGATGTTGACCGTCGGGCTGTCCACCACCAATCCCCACGAACTCATTGTCCCGTTGGCAGATACTGTCGTTGCCGATTTCACTCACCTTTCCCTGTCCCAAATCAACGTCTGGCACGACAACACGAAGTAATGGATACTCAAAATACTCCCATACACTTCCGTCTGTGGCATAAGAATTTCCTGCATATTGCTTTAGCAAATCTTTTGCTTACAATGTCAGTGTACATGCTTCTGCCTGTCCTGCCAGTTCACTTGCTGCATCATGGCTACCCCAAACTCTTCGTGGCGCTGTGCTTTGTAGCTTATGCTGTCGGGATCTATTTGCCTGGTGGCTTCCTGTCCGGTCTTATCCAGCGTCACCGGCGCAGCCGTGTTTGCATCGTGGCCATCCTGGCCCAGACGGCCATTCTGGGGTATTATTACCTCATGGGCAGCCATTATCATCTGCTCACTCTTTTGGCAGGCATGGGGGTGGGCTGCTGCTACGGGCTTGCCCAAATGACCATGACAAGCACATTGGTCATTGACACCTGCGAGTCTTTCCTGCGAACAGAGGCCAATCATGCCTCTTCCTGGTTCGGGCGGCTGGCTCTTTCCGTCGGCCCTTTTCTTGGCTTTTGGATTTATACTCACCTCGGCTTCAAGGAAATGATTCTCGTATCCTCCGTCTGCTCTTTGCTCTCGGTACTACTGGTCATGAGCATCAAGTTCCCTTTTAAGGCACCTGAGGATTTTAGACATTGGTTCAGCCTCGACCGTTTCTTTCTGGTTCACGGTACGCCACTCTATTTAAACTTGATTCTTATCACGCTCACCATGGGGCTCATTATCTCCACACAACTCTCCAACTATTTCTTTATGGTGATGATTGCAGGATTCCTCGTTGCCATTCTGGCTGAGAAATACGTCTTTGCCAATGCTGAACTCAAGAGCGAAACTACAGTAGGAAGTCTTCTCATAGGGTTTGCCATCCTGCTGTTGCTCCTGCGCCATGAGAATGCCTCTCAAGCGCTGGCTGCCATGTTTTCTGGCTTCGGCATCGGTATTATTGGGTCACGCTTTCTGCTTTTCTTCATCAAACTGGCTTGCCATTGTGAACGGGGCACCTCGCAGAGCACCTTCTTCCTGGGATGGGAGACGGGGCTGGCACTTGGGTTGGCACTGGGCTATCTCTTGGGCAACTCCGATTGGGTTCTGTTAGCGGCACTTGCGGTCTTGGGTATCGCATTCCTTCTCTACAATTTTGCCATCCATCCTTGGTATATGCAAAATAAAAGCCGGTAGTTTTCGTTAGTTTACCATGAAATCAATATTGGCGATTCCTATGGTGTTTGCCGCCATCTCCTTGGCGAGTTCCTGTGCAGACGATGACACGTTCTCCACTTCGTCGTCACATATTCTCACTTTCTCCACAGACACGGTCATGATGGACACCGTTTTTTCCAATGTTCCTTCGGCTGCCAAATCCTTTTGGGTCTACAACAAATCCGGCGACGGGCTCCGTGCCATCCGTGTTCGATTGGAAAACGGGAGCCGTTCGGGCTATCGCGTCAATGTCGACGGCGAGTATTTAGGAGCCGCAACAGATTATTCCATTTCTGATATTGAGGTGAGAAACAAAGACAGCATCCGCGTCTTTGTTGAACTCACGTCGCCCTCCAATCACGCTGTCTCTCCCCAGCAGAGCTTGGACAATCTCGTTTTCACATTAGAGAGTGGGGTAGAGCAAAAGGTTCAACTCAACGCTTGGTCTTGGGATGCTACGCTTTTGCGCAACGTGCACATCACCAAGGACTCGACTCTGAACAGTTCCACTCGTCCTGTCGTTATCTATGGCGGAATTCAGATAGACAGTGCAGCTACGCTCACTCTTGCTGCCGGGACCACGCTCTATTTTCATGGCGATGCTGGGCTGGACGTGCGTGGTTGTCTGAAGAGCGAGGGAACAGCCAGCCAGCCCGTGACACTCAAAGGCGACCGACTTGACCGAATGTTTGACTATCTGCCTTACGACTTTGTTCCAGGACAATGGAAAGGCATCCACTTCTATCCGTCCTCCTACAACAACACTCTTGCCTATACTGACATTCACGGGACCTACGACGGTATCCTCATCGATTCCTCGGCTGTCGACAAGCCGAAGCTCTCTCTTGCCAATTCCACCATCCATAATTGTCAAGGCTACGGTCTTCGCGCCATCAACAGTCAGTTGACAATAGAGAACACCCAAATCAGCAATACACTTAACGACTGCATGCGGATTGATGGCGGCAGCGTCATGATGAGCCAATGCACCTTGGCGCAGTTCTATCCTTTCGACTCTAATCGGGGAGCCGCCTTTCGTTTCACGTCGCAACACCCGCTGGTCAACCTATCCATACAGAACAGTCTCATTACAGGTTATGCTGACGATGTACTGATGGCCCATCTGCAAGATACTACCCGAGTGGCCAACTACGCTTTCTCCGACTGCATCATCCGCACCCCACGCATAGTGACGAAAGACAGCCTTCACTTCACCCGCGTGGTCTACGAGGACATCAAGGACACCACAACCTGCGGTGTCAAACATTTCAAACGGATAGATACCAAGCTCCTGCGTTACGACTTTCATCTTGATAGCGTGTCATCGGCTATCGACAAGGCCAATCCAGCCACAACGTTGCCAATCGACCACGACGGGGACGAACGTGATACACGTCCGGACATAGGCGCTTACGAATATAGACCGAACAAAACTTAAACCAATATGAAGAAAGTCAATCTGAATATTCATATGGAGTTCTGCACGCTGGATGAGCTCTCCGAAGAAGAAAAGACGTTGGTGCTGCGTGCTGCCGAAGCCACAAGGAATTCCTATGCCAAATACAGTCATTTCTATGTAGGGGCTGCGCTTCTACTGGCCAATGGGCAAATCATCATTGGTGCCAATCAAGAGAATGCAGCTTTTCCCTCGGGCTTGTGTGCAGAGCGTACAGCCATTTTTGCAGCCCAAGCCAACTATCCTGACCAGCCTGTCAGAATGCTGGCCATAGCTGCCAGCGACGACCGTGGGCTGCGCCAAGAGCCTGTAAGCCCCTGTGGAGCCTGCCGTCAAGTCATTTTGGAGATAGAAGACCGCTATCAGCAGCCCGTCGAGATTCTGCTCTATGGCGAGTCAGGTGTCTATCGTATTCAAAGCATCAAGGATTTGCTGCCGCTCTCTTTCGTAGATGCTAACATGCACTAAATGCACTCGCCAGGCCTGTCAGCCTTGCTTTCGCCTAATCATGAAGAAGCCCAGCCGATGGGCTACTCCTTTGGCTCCCAATGATTTCAACACATAGCATCCCTCGGGAACCAGAGAAACATCCAAGAATCGCCCTTGATAAGGGCGTGTACAGACCATGCAACCTTGCAGCGACTCTATCAGCAGCAAGTCTGCATCAAGCATGCTGCCCTTGGCAGGGAGCCGAAGTTGGCGACCATCGCAGGGCAGCAACAAGCGAGAGGAAGGCACGGCAGCTTCTTCTTTGACACTTTGCAAAGCCTTGCTCTCACAGCCATAGCGATTCATTCCTGTCACTGCAAAATACCTGTTCTCCGTAGGAACCGTCAGCCTGTCGCCTTGTTGCCTCATGGCAATCAGGTTTGCAGCATCTTTCGTATCCACCGGCCACGTCCGGCTACTATATATATTATAATAAGGTGTGGTTCCTTGCCACCTCAGTCCATTCTGTCCTACGGTCAGCATGGTTGGTGTAGCAGGAAGTTCCCGGCTTTGCCACGTCATGGGCGGAACCAAAGCCAGATACGAGTCAAAGTGCCCGGCATAGTCGTAAATGCCTTGCACATTGTCCGTCAAAAAGCGGCCACGAAAGTAGGCATGCCCCATCCCGTACATCCGCAGCACCTCCATCTGCCGCTTCACGTCATCCAGTTTCCAGTTTCCCTCCTTGGGATCCAAAAAGTAAATGCCCAGCCCCGGTGCCACCATCCTGCCTTCGCTCTGCTCTGCCCAGTCAATGGCAAAAGGGAAAAATTGGTTTTCCCGGAAATACATCATCGGAAAGAGAGCATCCATCAGCCCCTCGCGCAACCAACCCTGTGCGTCCTGACACACCTTGCTGTACGCATTCCAGCCATGACTCCAATACCGACTCAAATCATCAAACTTGCCAATAGGCGAACAGCTCATCTTTACCCAAGGCTTCAATGCTTTCACCCTGTCGTGAATCGCCCGGACTATAGTTGTGATGTTGTGTCGTCCCTGATCTCCCGAAACGCGCAGCTTCCAGGTCTCCGGGTAACGAATATAGTCCAGATGAACACCATCCACGTCATAGTTGCGCACAATTTCCTCACACATGTCTGCCAGATAAGTTGCCGTCTTGGCGTTTTCTGGGTTCATGTATCCGTCCGTTCCGATTCGCCTGATGAGGCCCGGGTACCGTTTGCGGAGCGACTGGCACCCCAGCTTCTCCCATCTGCCCACAGGAATGGTCACCATCCAGGCATGGAGTTCCATGCCCCGCCGATGACACTCGTCCACGGCAAACTTCAGGGCATCATAACCCGGCGATTTCCCGGGGAAGCCGCTCAGGCAGCCATCCCAAGGCTCCATGGCCGACGGATAAATCACGGTTCCCCGTATGCGCGTTTGCAGCAATACGGTATTGATGCCTACTTTCTGATAATCGTCCAGGAGACGACGCAACTCTTTCTGCTGTTTCTCAATGCTTCGTGAACTCTGCGCATAGCTGTGCGGCCAGTCCAGACCGCCAATCGTGGTCACCCATACGGCTCGCATCTCGTATTTGGGAGAGCTTTCGTATGCGCGTGCGTCGGAAACAAAAAACAGGAGAAGAATAGATATAGTGGCAAAAAATCGTGTTTGCATTTCGATATTATTTGGCACAAAGGTAGTGATTATTTTTCGTTATTTCAAAAATTACCATTACTTTTGCAAGAGTTATAAACCGAACGAAAGAGATGATTTCTTTTACTATTTCCCTCCTGGCCCTGATTGTAGGGTACTTGCTCTACGGAAAGTTTGTAGAACATGTCTTCGGCCCCGACAACCGGCCCACGCCTGCCATAGCGCATGCAGACGGTGTGGATTACATGGCAATGCCTAATTGGAAAGTCTTCATGATTCAGTTCCTCAACATTGCAGGTACCGGTCCCATCTTTGGCGCCATTATGGGAGCATGGTACGGTCCCAAAGCCTACTTGTGGATTGTGTTGGGCTGCATCTTTGCCGGGGCCGTGCACGACTATCTTTCAGGCATGTTGAGCGTGCGCCACGACGGAGCCGGACTGCCGCAGCTCGTAGGTGATTACCTTGGCAAAACGGCTAAGCGCGGCATGCTGGTTTTCTCCGTTTTTCTGCTGATGATGGTGGGAGTAGTCTTCGTTTACAGTCCGGCCCTCCTGCTCAAGGACCTGGGTGGAACCACCATGGGCTGGGTGAGTGCTATTTTTGTCTATTACATTCTGGCCACCATGCTGCCCATTGATAAGATTATTGGCAAGTTCTATCCCATTTTTGCCTTTGCCTTGCTCTTCATGGCCGTGGCCCTTATGGTATGCCTATTCATTAAAGTGCCCGACCTTCCTGAGCTCTGGAGCAATCTTGGCGAGAGCAATCGCAATGTCCCGGCCGCTCTTCTGGGCACCACTGCCTACATGGCCGAGAATCCTCTTTTCCCCTGCCTCTTCCTTACCATTGCCTGTGGGGCCATCAGCGGCTTCCATGCCACGCAGAGCCCGTTGATGGCCCGGTGCATCAACAGCGAGCGGCATGGCCGTCCCATTTTCTATGGAGCCATGATTACCGAGGGCATGGTAGCCTTGATTTGGGCTACGGTTTCCATGTATTTCTTCTATTATGGAGGCTGGCGCGAGTGTGTAGACGCACAGGCCGTCAATGAATTTCTGGGCCAATATCAAAACGGTGAGGGCAAGACACTGATACAGTTCTTCACGGCCCCCAACGTGGTCGAGAAAGTCTGCACCGGTTGGCTGGGCTTCTTCGGCGGCATTCTGGCCGTCTTCGGTGTAGTGGCAGCCCCCATCACCAGTGGCGACACAGCTTTCCGCAGTGCCCGCCTGATTATTGCCGAAGCCCTTCATCTGGAACAGCGGAGCATCGCCAAGCGCTTCTACATTGCCGTCCCGATGTTTCTGCTGGCCATAGCCCTGCTTGTATGGCAGATGGAGAACCCCAATGGGTTCAACACCATCTGGCAGTGGTTCGGCTGGTCCAACCAAACATTGGCCGTCTTCACCCTTTGGACCCTCACCGTTTATCTGGTTCGGCAGCACAAGCCTTATTTCATTACCTTTGTCCCTGCCGTTTTCATGACGGTGGTCTGCTTCACTTTCCTGCTCATTTCGCCCATGGCACTGGGACTCAACACCACGATAGGCTATGTGGGTTCGGCCGTCGCACTCGTCATTGCCTGTGCATGGTTTGCCGTGTGGCACCGCAAGCAGCAGCAATAATACAGATTCCAACAACACCAATAAAAAGAACATGAAGAGATTTTTTACGGCCCTTGTGGCCATGACGATGGCCGTCTGTGCCCACGCGCAATTTGAAGAGGGCAAGATGTATGCCGGAGCATCCCTTTCGGGATTCGACTTGAGTTACAACGGTTCCAAGGAATTGAGCCTGGGCATTCAGGCCAAGGCCGGCTATATGGCTGCCGACAACCTGATGGTTCTGGGCGAAGCCGGCTTTCAACACGAGGGCAAGGGAGCTGCCAATGCTTTTCAAGCCGGTGTGGGCGGACGCTATTACATCACCCAAAACGGCATCTTTCTGGGGGCCAACTGCAAGTTTGTCCATGCCAGCCACAACTACAACGACCTCATGCCGGGCGTAGAAGTGGGCTATGCTTTCTTCATCAGCCACACGGTAACCATTGAGCCCTCCATCTATTACCAGCAAAGTTTCAAGAAACACTCCGACTACTCCACCATCGGACTGAAACTCGGTTTCGGCATCTACCTCTAACTGCAAGACTGCCACCGGCGATGGAACAATATCCCTCCGCTTTACTCGAAAAGGCTGTCGAAGAGTTCAGCCGCTTTCCGGGCATAGGGCGCAAGACCTCCTTGCGCCTTGTGCTCCATCTGTTGCGCCAGCCCGTGGAGCGTGCCGAGGCCTTTGCCGATGCCGTGCAGCGGGTGCGGAAAGACATTAAGTATTGTCGGGTGTGCCATAACATCAGTGATACTGATGTGTGCCCCATCTGCTCGGATGCCCGACGCGACGCCACCACCGTGTGTGTGGTGGAGAACGTGCAGGATGTCATGGCCGTGGAGAACACACAACAGTACGACGGACTTTACCATGTGCTGGGTGGAGTCATCTCGCCTATGGACGGTATTGGTCCCGGCGACCTGCAAATCGACTCCCTCGTCAAGCGGGTGGCGCAGGGAGAAATCAAGGAGGTGGTGTTGGCTCTCAGCTCTACCATGGAGGGCGACACCACCAATTTCTACATCTCCCGCCAGCTCAAGCCCTATCCCGTCAAGCTGACTGTCATTGCCCGCGGCATTTCGGTGGGCAACGAACTTGAATATACCGACGAAGTGACACTGGGCCGTTCCATTCTGAACCGCATCCCATTGTCCTAATTCCTCCATCATGAATCACACCCGCAACATTCTGTTGGCAGAGTTTCTGACCCTTGTCCTCGCTTGTCTCATCCCCCTGACGCTCTATGAAAACGACATTCTGCTGAGTGGTTCGTGGACAGCCGACACGACCCTGGACTATTATGCCGCCCTCTGTATGGAGCTGGTCACCATCTGCCTGATACCCTTGGCCCTGCGCCTGTTCCGTTTCGGCAGCATTCGCCGCAGGCTCACGGGCAGCCCTGCACCCAGTCTGACCCGGTGGGGCAGCTGCCGACTCATGATGATTGGACTCCCGATGGTGGCCAACACCTGGCTTTATTACCAGTTCATGAACGTGGCATTTGGCTACATGGCCATCATTGGCCTGTTGAGTCTGTGCTTCATTTATCCGTCCCATGCCAGATGCAATCAGGAAGTTTCCGCCCATTGAAGCTCTCGGTCATCATCGTAAGCTATAACGTCAAGTTCTATCTGGAGCAGTGTCTGCAGTCTGTAATGCGGGCCTTGCAAGGGATGGAGGCCGAGGTTATCGTCATCGACAACCACTCCCGAGACGGTTCCATCGAATATTTGTCGGAGCGTTTTCCGTCTGTCGTCTTCATGAGCAACAGTCATAATCTGGGCTTTGCCAAGGCCAACAACAAGGCCATCCGGCAAAGCCAGGGCGAGTACGTGCTGCTGCTCAACCCCGATACGATCGTGGGTGAGGAGGTGTTGCAGGCCTGTGTCGACTTCATGGACACCCATCCGCAGGCCGGCGGGGTAGGGGTGCGCATGCAGAAGATTGAGGGTTCCGATGCCTTGGAGTCGCGACGGGGCGTTCCCACCCCCATGACCTCTTTCTACAAGATGGTGGGACTCACCAAGCACTTCCCGCATCACCGCCGTTTTGCCAAATACTACATGGGGCACCTCTCCTGGGACGAGCCGGCCCAGATCGAGATTGTCAGCGGCGCTTTCTGTTTCCTCCGGCGCACGGCGCTTCAGGAGATAGGGCTGCTCGACGAAGACTTCTTCATGTATGGCGAAGACATCGACCTGAGCTACCGGCTGCTCAAAGCCGGATGGCAAAACTGGTACCTGCCCCTGCGCATCCTGCACTACAAGGGAGAGAGCACGCAGAAGTCCAGTTTCCGCTACGTGCACGTGTTCTACGAGGCCATGCTCATCTTCTTCCGCAAACACTATGGCAACCTGCGCCTGCCGCTCACCCTGCCAATTCAGTTGGGCATTTATGTCAAAGCCTCCATCGCCCTCTGCTCCACGCTGATGGTCAAGGCCCGGCGAAGCCTGGGATTTGTCAGTGTCCGCAGACAGGCAGACCCGCTCTATCACTTCCATGTCGCCCCCGAACACGAAGGACAATGCCGCCAGCTGGTGCGCAAGCACGCCCTGCGCAGCCTGTTCGACAGCCACGACACTACGCCCCCAAAGGAAGCGGATGCCGCCGGAAACGACTTGACCTATCTGGTCTACGACAGTTCACTGTTTACGTTCCACGAGATTCTGGAGTTCATGGCTGCCCGTCAGCAGGACAACGTCCGCATTGCCATCTTCAATCCTGCCAACAACACCATCATCACCGATGCCGAAATCCTGCAATAACACAGCCGATCAATTGCCCTACGTCGCCCTCAGAGCCATGGAGCCAGAGGATTTGGACACCCTTTACAGCATTGAAAACGACTTTGAACTGTGGAATGTGGGCTCCACTAATGTGCCTTATTCGCGCTATGCCCTGCACGAATACATTGCCAATGCCTCGGGCGACATCTATACCGACCGGCAGGTACGGCTCATGATAACCGGCAGTCGGGGCGAGACCATCGGCATCATCGACCTGGTGAATTTCAATCCCCAGCACCAGCGCGCCGAGGTGGGCATCGTCATCCAGAAGCTCTACCGCGACCAAGGCTACGGTCGGGCGGCCATGCACAGGCTCATAGACTATGCCCACAGCGTGCTCCACATCCACCAACTCTACGCGCTCATCAGCGTGGACAACGCCTCTTGCATCAAGCTCTTCGAGCATCTGGGGTTCCAAAAAGGTGTAGAACTCCGCGATTGGCTCTACGATGGAGACGTGTATCACGATGCTGTCGTGATGCAAACTTTTTTATGAAAAAAGCCGTGAATTGTTTGGCGGTACAGAGATTAATTGCTACCTTTGCAACCGCAAATCAGAAATGAGGTGCCGGAAAGCCCAAAAGGTGCGTTAGTTCAGCTGGTTAGAATGCCTGCCTGTCACGCAGGAGGTCACGGGTTCGAGTCCCGTACGCACCGCCTCTCACCTCATTTTTGTATGCAGGGTGCGTTAGTTCAGCTGGTTAGAATGCCTGCCTGTCACGCAGGAGGTCACGGGTTCGAGTCCCGTACGCACCGCAAGCCTTCGACGAACACGAAGGTTTTTTTATGCTCTTGCCGTTTGAGCTCGTAGGCAAAAACCATTGATTTAAATCAATAAATCAGGGTTTCGCACGCGAAAAGCTCCTAATCGCCTCATTTTCTTCACGTTTATGCTCTGTTAATCGCAGCAAAAACGCTAATTTTGTACCTAGAAAATCATAAATCGGTTAGTCATTCATTAGTTCATTTAATAGTTTCACTAAATCATGGCAGAAAAGAAAGCAGCAGAGAAGAAAGTTGCAGAAAAGACAACTGCAGCCAAGAAGAAGACAACGACCAAGAAGTCAGTAGCCAAGAAATCAGAAGTTTTGGTAGACGCCGAGAACGCCGGATTCCGTGCGGGCGACGTTTATCAGGCCCTGTCCGCAGTAGGCACCGCCCTGTCTGTAGCAGAGCTTGCCGAGAAGACCGGCAAGACAGAGGCAGAAGTTTTGCTCGGTATCGGCTGGTTGCTGAAAGAAGGCAAGGTGAAGGGCTTGGAGGGCAAGGTGGTTCTTGCCTAAGCACAGTTCGAGATAGAAGAGGGCCGCAGCTTGATGTTCCGTTGAGTTGCGGCCCTTTTTGGCCCATGAACGAAACCATCCTGCGCATACTGACCGAGGCCGGCGAACAAGGCATGTCGCTGCAAAAGCTCATTCTGCATGTCTACAATGCCAGCAACAGCTTTTTCCATCCCGTCGACTTGGACGAGGTGCGGATGCGTGTAGTCCAATTCCTGCGCACCAACAGCAGATACCCCAGCTCGCTCGTTGAGCACACCCAGCGCGGCATCTACCGTCTGAATCCCAACTCAGACCGTGCGCGGCAACTGCTGCTCAGTTTTGAGGAGACAGCCAAAGACACTGCCGACACAGTCCCCGATGCGCCTCTTGGCCCGTCATTGTTCGACTGAAAACAAAGCCGGCTTCGGCCGTCAATACGGTTCCTATCCACCCCACACGCCTTTTTTCGTCCGCGTCTACGCCTTTTTCCGCCCGTGTTTACGGCTTTATCAGCTCGCGTTTACGGGCTTTTCGGCTCGCGTTTACGCCTTTCTGACCGCATGATTCCCGTGCAATCGCAAGGCCAAACTGGCGGCAAGCCGTATCTATTTCTATTTTAAACGCATCGTCTCCCCATTTTTTTGCTATCTTTGCACCATGGCAACTCAACGGTGCCATCCTGAAAATATTAACAATCCAAACAAAAAGTTATGCCAAGAACCGTTACCTTTGCATTTTGCGCCTTGCTTACCATGTCGCTCTTTGCGATCAACCACCAGGCTGCCGCCGCCTCGCAGCCCGTGCACAACGTCTTGTTCGACAACGATGGCTCGGAGCAAAGCGTAGAAAGCCCTACCGAGGGCGTGATAACGGCCCGTTTCGTGGAGGAGGATGCCATGAAGGCGGACCTGCTGCAGATGCTGGCCAACTTCTCCGTCTACATGAAGAACGACTTCCAGCACTGTGCAACTGCCAACAGTCTGGGCGAGGCTTGCGGATGCTTCAAAGGCGAGAACACCATGGGCGGCAACGAGCAGGGCGTGAGGCCCAACGCTGATCTGTCCATGGTTTGCGCTTTCCTCGTCAAGTATGCCCGGGGGAAAGTGGTGCTGCCTGGCGGCGTTACCTGGGCCGACCTGGAGCAAATGGCCATGAAAAGCCTCGTCTTTGCCTACAGCACACACAAGGCCAACAGGCTGAAAACGTGTGCCGGCGGCGACTACTGGGGCTCCACCTCTGTGCGAGACCATGTGTGGGAAAGCTCGCTGTGGGCCATGTCGGTGGCCTACTCGGCCTTCTTCCAATGGGACAAGCTGTCGGACGAGCAGAAAAAACAGGTCTGCCAACTGCTGAAGGCCGAGTGCAACTACCAGCTGGAGCGCACCATACCCACGGGCTATGCAGGCGACACCAAGGCCGAGGAGAACGGATGGGAGGCCGACGTGCTGGCCGCAACCTTGGGCCTGATGCCGAATGACGAGCTGGCGCCCCGCTGGTTTGCCCGCTTGCGCGAGTTTGCCATCAACAGCTATTCGCAGAAAGACGATGCCAACGACATGACAGTCATCGACCCCGACTACGACAACGTCACGGTAAAAGACCTGTATCGTGGGCAGAACCTCTACGACGACTACACGCTCCAGAACCACAACTACTTTCATACTTCCTACCAGAATGTGGTCGTTCAAGAGTTGGGTGAGGCCGCCTTGGCGCTCAAGCTGTTCCAAACGGCAATGATTGGCCACGAGAAATGGAAGACAAACGCCCTCATGCACAACAACGACAAGGTGATGAAAGAGGTGCTTTATCACCTAGCACTGGCCGACGGCGAGCTGGCCATGCCCAACGGCAACGACTGGAGTCTGTTTCTTTATGACCAGATTACCAGCTACTCGACCAATGCCTGCTTCCTGCGCGACCCGCATGCACTGCTGCTTGAGAACCTGGCCTACAAGATGATCAAGGCGCGGCAAACCACTACTGCCGACGGCTCTTGGCTGTTGCGGGCCGACGTGGGCGCACGCCGCATGGGCGTCGAAGCCCATCGTGTCATGATGACCTGGCTCATGCACGAGCTCCTGCCCACGGCCTCGATAACGGCAACCGACTGGAACTGCTTCAACGAACAATATGGCGCGGCCAAGCTCTTCACGTCGCAAAACATTGTGCGGGCCGCGACCAACGACCGCTTTGTCACTTTCTCGTGGAGCAAGGGACTGCAAAGCTACACGGGATATATCGCGGCAAACTCGGTGGACAAAAATAAAATCATCGTGCCTTACAGGGCCAACAACACCGGAAACCTCATAGGATGGTACGAAGTGAGCGGCAAGAAAACCAACGCCACGCCCGTGGTGAGCGGCATCTATCAGTTGAAAGGCAACAGTTTTGCCATGAACGGCGAGCTCAACACCAATGAGGGGACGCTGAACAACCGATTTGCCATTTACGCCACACCCGGCAATGCTGTGATCTATTTGGACAATGTGCGTGCAAACGCCGATGCCGTCATCACGGCCGAAAAGGGCGGACTGACGGCCGTGAGCGTGGACGAGCTGACCAAGACCCGGCGGACGCTCTACACCGAGACGGGACACAGGCAGCTCGACGGGGCGGGCCTCTCCACGTTCAGCACGCCATGGGTCAACGTCGACAATGCGTTGGGCATTGTGCAGCTTGCCGCTGACGGGAAATACAAGGACATGGCTTTCGGCGATCGTAGCAACAACAACTCGATACTGACGGCCCGGCTCTATACGCTCTACGGTGCCGGCAAGCGGACTTGCCGGCGGAATGATGTGGTAGACCGCCGCGCCCTGGTCTATTACAGCAACACGACCGCCACCGGCACGCGGCGGCTTTTTGAAAAAGGCCGGCAGCTTGTCTGTCCGGAGGGATGGAACGGCGCCATGGCGGCCGACCCGGACAGCACGTTCTACCTGCTGCTGTGCAACTTTGCCAGCGACCAAAAATGCAAAATACAAAAGGTTGGCACGGCCTACGGGGCCCCGGTGTTCAACGTCGAGACCGACATTGAAGACGGAAAGGCCTCGGCCAGCTTTGTGGCAGAGGAGAATCACGCCATAACTGGCGAGCTCCGATTCTTCATCAGCGGCAAGAACGGAATAAAAGCCGTTCAGGATAAAAACTCGCCCAACGTTGTTTACCTGAAAAACCTGCAGGGCAACCTTGCGCCTGTGGACGTAGCAGCCATGGTGGGCCATGGGAAGGTGGTGCGCCGACGCACCAACATGGCCGGCACGCTGAAGCTCAGCATCGTTGACGGCAAGCTCTTGATAGAAGAAACCAACGAGTTTCCCGAAGATAAAGAAGAAGACCTCACCGTAGGCTACAACGACATTACGGTAAACCATATAGCCAACGCCTCGTTTGAAGAAGACGTGACCTATGGCGATGCGACTGGTCATGTGACAATAGGAGGCAACACCTACAGCCCGTGTTATGTGAACACGGTGCAGGCCAATGACAGCAGATGGCCCAACATCTTGCCCGTGAAGGGGTGGACGGCAGCCAACACACTGCATGGCGGTTCCAAGTTCTGCCGCATGTATTCCATGCCCTACAGCACCACGCTCTACTGTGCAAGTCCCGGCAACGTGGGCAACTATGTTGACCGCTGCCCACGCCCCATTGCCGATGGGGCGTGCGGCAACCGCACGCTCACCGTTCTCAACTCATGGGACAAGGGCGGAAATGCCATCACGCAGCAGACAAGCCTTGACAAGGGAAAGTATCGACTGCTCATGAATGCCCGCTATGTATGTACCAACGAAAGCCGGAACGACGGACAAACCGTTGTGAGTCAGGGAGGCAACGTGAACACATCGCTGACTGGAATCATCACGGCTGACAAGACTTTCTTCCAGTATCCCACGCAGCCCAGCACATGGCAGCAGCTGTGCTACGACTTTGAACTGGCTGAAAGACAACTGGTCACCATTTCGTTGGGATTTGGAACATCGGCAGCCGTCGGCGCGGCCAACAACAGTCTGCTCTACATTGACAATCTGAGACTGCTGGCTTCAAAGGACAACGAAACCGTCGGCATTCGAGAGTTGAGACACGGCGCCCCCGACAATGACTGCTACGACCTGCAGGGGCGCAGGGTTGGCGCTCCGCGGGCAAACGGCATCTACATCGCGAACCATAAGAAAATCGTGTTCAAGTAACAAACAGACAAGCTTTTGTCCGTTCTTTTTGCCGGTTGTTTCGGCTTTTGCTTCAGGCTTCTAAAATAATTGGGCGACAGGAAAAGGAACCTGTTGCCCAATTATTTTGGCAAGCGGGAAGCCACGGGAATGCCGTTTGGCATTTTCCGAATGAGCCTTAGCCCTGGATTTTAGACAGCTCTGCAGCCATCTGCTGTTGTAGCTCCCGTGCTTTCTGTCCTGCCATTTCCGCAAAGTCTTCTCCGTTTCCGGCATAAATGATGCCGCGGCTGGAGTTGACCAACAGGCCGCACTGACTGGTCATGCCATACCGGCACACCTCTTGCAGACTGCCGCCCTGGGCGCCGACACCGGGCACAAGCAGGAAATGCGACGGCACTACGCGGCGAATATCCTCGAACATCCGACCTTGGGTGGCGCCTACGACATACATCATGTTGTCTTCGTCGCCCCACGCCTGGCTCTTGCGCAGCACTTTCTCAAAGAGACGTTCGCCTTGTGCGTCCTCCGTAAGCTGAAAGTCGTGCGAGCCTTGGTTGGATGTCAAGGCTAGCAATACCACCCACTTGCCCTCGTAGGCCAGGAAGGGCTTCACGCTGTCCTCTCCCATATAAGGAGCCACAGTGAGAGCATCGAGATTGTACTCCTCGAAGAATGTGCGGGCATACATCGTGGAGGTGTTGCCAATGTCGCCGCGTTTGGCATCGGCGATGATGAGATGCTTGGGACATTGCTGTTTGAGATAGGCTATCGTGCGTTCAAAAGCAACCAAGCCTTTCACGCCCAAACTCTCATAGAAAGCCAAGTTGGGCTTGTAGGCCACGCAATAAGGGGCGGTGGCATCGACAATGCGCTTGTTGAATTCAAAAACAGGATCTTCGGCTGTCAGCAAATGAGTTGGGATTTTCTTGATGTCGGTATCCAAGCCGACGCACAGAAACGTCTGCTTGTCGAATATCTGTGCTACGAGTTGTTTGCGAGTCATGGGAGGGTTATAATTCGTTTTCTTTGAGTTTCTCTGCATTTTCGGCTACGGTGAGATGGTCTATCATGTCCTGAATGTTTCCGCCGAGGAAACCTTGCAGGTCGTGCGTGGTATAGCCGATACGATGGTCGGTGACACGTCCCTGCGGAAAGTTGTAGGTGCGAATCTTTGCGCTACGGTCTCCCGTGGAAACCAGACTCTTGCGGCGACTGGAGATGTCGTCGAGATACTTCTGATGCTCATGGTCATAGATATAGGTATAAAGACGGCTTAGGGCGCGCTCCTTGTTCTTGGGCTGGTCGCGCGTCTCGGTGCATTCGATGAGAATTTCCTCCACTTCGCCCGTATTGGGATTCTTCCAAGGATAACGCAGACGCACGCCGGATTCCACCTTGTTGACGTTCTGGCCGCCTGCCCCGCTCGAACGGAAAGTGTCCCATTTGATGTCGCCCTCGTTGATGTTGACCTCGAACTTGTCGGCCTCTGGAAGCACGGCTACGGTGGCCGCCGAGGTGTGCATGCGGCCTTGTGTCTCGGTGGCCGGCACGCGCTGCACGCGATGCACGCCGCTCTCATACTTCAACACGCCATATACATTGTCACCACTCACGGCAAAGTCTATCTCCTTGTATCCTCCTACAGCACCCTCCGAGACGCTGGTCACGCTCAGGTTCCAACCTTTCGAGTCGCAGAACTTCTTGTACATGCTGAACAAGTCGCCGGCAAACAGAGCTGCCTCGTCGCCGCCGGTTCCGGCACGAATCTCCATCTGTACGTTCTTGGCATCCTCAGGATCCTTGGGCACGAGGGCAATCTTGATTTCCTCTTCCAGCTGCGGCTGCAAAGCCTCATTGGCAGAAAGCTCTTCACGGGCCATCTCTTTCATGTCGGGGTCACTTTCGTTAGCCAAAATATCCTTGGCTTCGGCGATGGCGTTGAGACACTCCACATATCGCTTGCGGGCATTCATGATGTCGCCAAGATCCTTGTACTCTTTGGTCAGCTTGACGTATCGCTGTTGGTCGGCTATCACGGATGGGTCCGTAATCAGCGTTCCCACCTCTTCGTAACGGGCTTCCAGCCCGTCCAGCTTCTCTAATATGTTGTTGTTGCTGTCTGTCATTAATAATTGAATTCTCCAAATTCGGATATAATGGTTAATGAACGCTTTCCTTTTTCTATGTGTCCCACTATCTGGGCATCGATGTTGAAGCTCTTGCTCACGGCAATCACCTGTTCGGCCACTTCCGGCTGCACATAGACTTCCATGCGGTGCCCCATATTAAACACTTGATACATTTCTTTCCAGTCTGTGCCGGAGGCATCGTGAATAGCCTTGAACAGCGGAGGAACGGAGAACATATTGTCTTTCACAACACGGCAATCATCACCCACGAAGTGGAGCACCTTGGTCTGTGCGCCACCTGTACAGTGAATCATACCGTGTATTTCGGGCCGCAGCTCGTCGAGCAGTTTCTTGATGACTGGAGCATAGGTGCGGGTGGGGGAGAGTACCAGCTGGCCGGCATCCACCGGAGAATCCTCTACGGCATCCGTCAACCGGAACTTTCCACTGTAGACCAACTCATTGGGCACGGCGTGGTCGTAGCTCTCGGGATATTTCTTTGCTAAGTATTTGGCAAACATGTCATGACGGGCACTGGTCAGTCCATTGCTGCCCATGCCACCGTTATAGCGGTTCTCATAGGTGGCCTGGCCCGTGGAACTCAGTCCCACGATAACGTCGCCTGGACGGATATGGGCGTTGTCGATCACATCCGCACGTTTCATGCGGCAGGTGACGGTTGAGTCCACGATAATGGTTCGCACCAGATCGCCCACATCAGCCGTCTCTCCACCCGTGGGCCAGATGTCAATGCCCATACCCCGCATTTGGGTCAACAGCTCGTCGGTGCCGTTGATGATGGCACTGATGACCTCGCCTGGCACCAATGCCTTGTTGCGTCCGATAGTGCTTGAAACCAAAATCTTGTCCGTTGCACCTACACAAAGCAGGTCATCGGTGTTCATGACGATGGCATCCTGAGCGATTCCTTTCCACACGTTAAGGTCGCCTGTCTCTTTCCAATAGATGTAGGCCAGCGACGATTTGGTGCCGGCCCCGTCGGCGTGCATGATGTTACAGTAGTCGGGGTCGCCACCGAGTATGTCGGGAATAATCTTGCAGAAAGCCTGTGGGAAGATGCCCTTGTCAATGTTCTTGATGGCGTTGTGTACGTCTTCTTTCGCTGCACTTACGCCTCGCATCATATATCGGTTGTTCATATTTTCTTTGATTTATCAGTCTTGTTTTTCTTGTTCTGCCTCCCTTATTCCTTGCTGTTCCAGAACTCCCAGCTGGCAAAGGCTTGCAGCAGAAGCATTTCCAAACCATTCTTGACAGTTGCATTCTGGGCCAATCCCTTCTTCATGAATAGTGTCTCGTCCGGATTGTAAATCAAGTCGTAGAGCAGCGTGCGGCTGTCCATGGCTTCGTAAGGCAGATTGGGGCACTCGTCTGCATGAGGATACATGCCGCTTGGCGTACAGTTGACAATGACGTTGTACTCCTTGACAACGTCTGCTGTCACCTGCTCATAGCAGATGGTGTCTGGCCGCTCAAACCGACTCACTTTCACTGTTTCCAGCCCCAGAGCCTTAAGTCCAAAGTCGATGGCTTTCGATGCCCCGCCTGTCCCCAGCACCAAGGCTTTTTTGTGATAGGTTTCAAGCAAAGGCTCAATACTCTTGGTAAACCCTATGACATCACTGTTATAGCCTTTCAGGAGAGTCTTCTTGCCTTTGTGAATCACTTTGATGACGTTCACGGCCCCGATGGCCCTGGCTTCCGGACTCAGTGAGTCCAGATAGCTGATAACTTTCTCCTTGTAAGGAATGGTGACATTGAGGCCGCGCAGTCCGGGTGTTGTGTCGATAATCTCCTGAAACCCGTCTATGGTGGGAATTTCAAAGTTTTCGTAGACGGCATCAATGCCCTCGTTCTGGAATTTCTCATTGAAGTAATTAACAGAGAACGAGTGCATCAGCGGATAGCCTATCAGTCCATATTTATCCATCGTCTGTATACTTTATCAGGTGGGACTATTGTGGTTTGGGTTATTTTTCGGCGAAGTAGAGCGTACAGATGCCAAAGGTAAGTCGACGAAACGAAACCTTGCGGAACCCTGCCTTTTTCAGTATAGCCATCATCTCCTCTCCCTGCGGGAAAGCCTCAATGGTGGCCCGTGAGATAAGAATAGGCACTCTTGTCTTTCGAGATAAAACTGCCATAGACAGGCAAGAAAGTATGAGCATAAAACGTAAAGAGTGACTTCATTGGAAACGAGATGGGCCTTGTCAACTCGGCAATGCTCAGATGTCCGCCTGTCTTCAGCACACGGAACATCTCCCTGAGCCCTTGATCCAGATCCTCGAAATTACGAATGCCGAAGGCAGCGGTCACGGCATCGAATGTCTCGTCGGCAAAAGACATGTGAAGCGAATCCTCCCGACAGAACGAGATAACCTCGTCCAATCCCTCTGCTTTCACTTTCTTCTTTCCAATGGTCATCATCCCTTCGGAAATGTCAGCCCCTATTAGTTTCTCCGGTTTGAGCATCTTGGCTGCCAGTATGGCAAAGTCTCCCGTCCCCGTGGCTATGTCGAGCACGACCCGAGGGGCATAGGGCACCAGCTGTCCAATGGCCTTGCGCCTCCATGCCTTGTCAATGTTCCATGACAGACGATGGTTCAAGGTGTCGTAATTAGGGGCAATGTTGTCGAACATTTCCTCTACCAACGCCCCTTTGTCGCTCTTCTCGTCGTAAGGCTTGATTTCCTCTTGCTTATACATAAGGTGGGGTTACTTGCGGGAGGCAAGATAGTCCTTGACGTTTTTTTCTATGCGAGCTGCAATATCTCCTGCCTCTGCGGCTTTGTCGAACTTCTCTCCGGTGATGTGCTCGTAAAGTTCTATGTAACGATCCGACACGCTCTCGGCATACACATCCGTTATCTCGGGCATGGTCTGGCCTGGCTCGTTCATAAAGTTGTGCTCTATGAGCCATTGACGTACAAACTCCTTGGAGAGTTGTTTTTGGGGTTCGCCCTTGGCCAAGCGCTCCTCGTAGCCGTCAGCATAGAAATAACGGCTGGAATCGGGAGTATGTATTTCGTCTATCAGATAAATCTGATCGCCTTTCTTGCCAAACTCATATTTGGTATCCACAAGAATCAGTCCATGCTTGGCCGCAATCTCCTGGCCACGAGCAAAGAGCTTGCGTGTCCAGTCCTCAATGACGGCATAGTCCTCGGCCGACACGATGCCTTGCGCAATAATTTCTTCACGCGAAATATTCATGTCGTGACCTTCGTCGGCTTTCGTCGTCGGCGTGACGATGGGTTCGGGGAAACGCTCGTTCTCGTGCATGCCCTCGGGCAACTTCACGCCGCACAGTTCGCGACAGCCATCCTTATAGGCACGCCAAGCCGAGCCGGTGAGGATGGAGCGAATGATCATTTCCACGCGGAATCCCTCACACTTCACACCCACGGTCACCATAGGGTCGGGGGTGGCCAGTTTCCAGTTGGGGCAGATGTCGTTCGTGGAGTCTAAGAACTTGGCGGCAATCTGATTGAGCACCTGTCCTTTGAAAGGAATGCCCTTGGGCAGCACCACATCGAATGCAGAGATTCTGTCCGTGGCGACCATCACAATCAGGTCGTCGTCGATGTTGTAAACGTCACGTACTTTGCCGTGGTAAACACTCTTCTGTCCATCAAAATGGAAATCAGTATTCGTCAATGCTTTCATAAAACTGTATCCCCTCGTCTTCCCCTTATGGGGTACTTATACAGAGGGCTCCCATATTAAGTGATTGAATTTTAGTTTTCTGTGATGATATTGGTATCGAGCATCGGCACCTGGCTTTCGTGTGTGGGCCTTGTCCTTAGCCTGACTTTATTGGTCTTCTCCTGTTCCTGTTTTTTGTCGTAGGCATCGTAGGCTGTTACAATTCTTGTGACGAGTTTGTGACGCACGATGTCTTTCTGTGAAAGGTTCACCACCGATATGCCTTCAATGCCCGAGAGAATCTTCAAGGCTTCCTTGAGACCGCTCTTCTGTTCGTGTGGCAGGTCTATCTGGGTCATGTCGCCCGTGACGATCATCTTGGTGCTCCAGCCCATACGTGTCAGGAACATGCGTATCTGGGCGGGTGTCGTGTTCTGTGCTTCGTCCAGAATGACGATGGCGTCACTTAGCGTCCGTCCGCGCATGAAAGCGAGCGGGGCTATCTGAATGATACGCTTTTCCATCATCTCCTGTAGACGCGTGGCCGGAATCATGTCTTCCAGCGCATCGTAGAGGGGTTGCAGATAGGGGTCTATCTTGTCTTTCATATCGCCGGGCAGAAACCCCAGCTTCTCGCCGGCTTCCACAGCCGGCCGGCTTAGGATAATCTTTTTGGCCGTTTTCTCTTTCAGGGCTTTCACAGCCAGCGCAATGCTCAGATAGGTCTTGCCCGTACCGGCCGGCCCCACGGCAAATATCATGTCATTCTTCCCGAAAGCGTCTATCAGCTTCTGTTGGTTCTCCGACCGACCCTTGATGGGTCGCCCCGAAATGCTGTACACCAGCACGTCCGTTGCGGCATCGGCCTTGGTCTTATGTCCTTTCACAATGTCGAGGATATCTTCGTCCGAGATGGTGTTGTATTTTAGCACGTGCCTCCGCATATTCTCAATGCACTCTTCTATCCGTGCCATGTCCTCTTCGTCGCCTAGCACGCGAATCACGTTGTCGCGAGCCATGATGCGCAACTTGGGGAATAGGGATTTGAGCATCTGAAGATGACCGTTGTTTAGACCGTAAAAGGTCAGCGGGTCAATGTCTTCCAATACGATATGCTTCTCTATCAATGTATCTGTTCTTTTGAATAATGATGTGGAATATTGATGTTGCAAAGTTACAAGAAAATTGTGAATTGCAGGTTGATTTGGTGCGAAATCTTTCCGAAAGATTACCGTTTTTCCAATGTTTTTGTTTTGTTTTTCTTCCGATTTATGCTATTTTTGCACATGAAATGAAAATAACGAAAAGAAGATATTTAGAAGGATTTCTGGCCGTCACCTTGCTTCTGGCATTGGTCAGGTGTATTTTCCCCTCTGTGGCGGCCCACCGTTCTGCTGCCGGTGCCCTTTCGTCCACTGACTCCGGGTCTGCCACCGATTCCGATGCTATAGCAACGGCAGAAGCCTCCCAGCCGACCCGTCGCGACAGTATTGCCCTTGTACGCACGATACCTCATAGACAAGGGACATCGAGTTCACGTTTTTTCCATCCTGACGGCAGTCTTGTCAAAAACCGCATCTTGAGTGTTCCGGGCTATTCCAAGTCGTTCCCTGACCAGCAAGACGTGCAGTTTGCAGCCGCCAACAAGTGGGGCGTCAGCCCGGTGACCGACCGTGAGGAAGCCGAACGCCGCAAGACAGAGCTGGTGTATGTGGGCAGCAATCCGTATTTTCACGTCGATAAGCTTCGCAACAGCATTCCTTATCTCGTGCCGCGTGCCTCTGTATTGTTGCAGGATATAGGGCGCAACTTCTTCGACAGCCTGCAAATCAAAGGTATCCCCCTGCATAAACTCATCGTTACAAGTGTGTTGCGTTCCAAGTCCGACGTGGAGAAACTGCGCGGTCACAACGGCAACGCCACCCAAAACAGCTGTCATCTTTACGGTACCACTTTCGACGTGTGTTACAATCGCTACAAAACGGTCGAAGCACCGGGCGAGCAGCGTCGCGCCGTGCGCAACGATACGCTGAAGTATGTGCTTGCCGAAGTGTTGCGCGACATGCGCGAATCGGGACGGTGCTACATCAAGTACGAGGTGAAGCAGGGGTGCTTCCACATCACCGTGAGATAGGGCTACAGCAACAGTCGCCCTATCTGGAACACTACTGCCGACACCATCCAAGCCAAGCCCGTGGTGTAGCCGGCTGCAAAAAGTGCCCATTTCCATGAGCCTGTTTCGCCCTTGATGGCTGCGATTGTGGCAATGCAAGGGAAGTAGAGTAGTACGAATAGCAGGAAGCAGTAGGCCGTCAGTGTGGCAATGGGCACCACTTCATCCATGGTCATTCCGTGCATCTGGGCCAAGTCGGCGGTCATCTGCTGGCGCAGTTTTTCGTATTTCCCGTTTTCGTCATTATAGCTGTTGTCATCCGAAAAGCTGTCGTCGTTGGAATAGAGCACGCCCATCGTTGAGGCCACTATTTCCTTAGCCCCTACACCGGCTATCAGCCCGATGTCGAGTTTCCAGTTGAAACCCTGCGGCTGGAAGAGGGGTTCCACGGCCTTGCCAATGTGTCCGATGTAGCTCTGCTCCTGCTGTTGCTGTTGGTCGAGCTGGTCGTTGTGAGGGAAATAGCCCAGTGCCCAAACGATGATGCTGGCCACCAGGATGATTCCTCCCATTTTTTTCAGATACTGTTTGCCCTTTTCCCACGTATGGCGTAGTAGGGCCTTGGTGGTGGGAAAGCGGTAGGGTGGCAGCTCCATCACGAATGGCGTGTCCTCACCCTTGACCATAAACTTGGTGAAGAGTTTGCTCATTACTACGGCCATCAGTATGCCGATGAGATAGAGCGAGAGCATGACGAGCCACTGCATGCGCAGCCCGAAGAACGTGCCCACAATCATGATGTAGATGGGGATGCGGGCTTCGCAGCTCATCATGGGCAGGATGAGCATAGTGACCAACCGCGAACGCCGGCTCTCGATGGTGCGTGTGGCCATCACTGCCGGCACATTGCAGCCGAAGCCCATGATGAGCGGGATGAACGATTTGCCGTGCAGGCCCATCTTGTGCATCAGCTTGTCCATAATAAAGGCTGCCCGCGACATGTAGCCGGAATCCTCCATGAACGAGATAAACAGGTATAGAATCAGAATTTGCGGCAGGAATACGATAACCGCACCCACGCCGCCCAGCACGCCGTCGATGAGCATGGCTCTGACCGGGCCCTCGGGTAAAAACTGGCCGAGCAAGCCCCCCAGCCACTCCACGCCGGCCTCTATCCAGTCCATGGGATAGGCCCCCAGCATGAAAGTGGCGAAGAACATGATGCCCAACATGAGGATAAAGATGGGGAATCCCACAAACTGATTGGTCAGAATACGGTCGAGCAGATGGGTAACTTGGTAGGTGTCCTCCTTGTTGCCCGTCTCGTATTGGGCTTCCTCCAGCGCACCGTGGATGAAACCGTATTTGGCATCCATGATGGCAGTCTCTGAGTCTTCTTTGGTCTCTTCCTTGACACGGCGGGCCGCCTCATCCCTGTGGCTGAATATCTCGGCGGCATCGGGCAGCGTGCGCACATAGTTCTCCACCTCGCTGTCGTTCTCCAGCAGCTTGATGGCCAGGTAGCGGGTGGAGTAGCGTTCGCGCAAGGCGCGCTCCATTTTCAGGTGTTCCTGTATCTCCTGAATGCCGTGTTCTATCTCGTGTCCGTGGTTGATGTGGATGTGCCGGTAGTGGGGGTCTTGATCCTCGGCGCTCTCATAAGCCTTGATGATGGCTTGGAACAGTTCGGGCACTCCCTTGCCCGAGGTGAAGACTGTGGGCACCATAGGCACGCCGAACAGGCGCGAGAGCGTGTCAATGTCGACGTGGTCGCCGCGTCGCTCGGTCTCGTCAAACATGTTCAGGGCCACCACCATGCGCACGTGCATGTCGATGAGCTGAGTAGTAAGGTAAAGATTGCGCTCCAGATTGGAGGTGTCGATGACGTTGATGACCACGTCGGGCGTCTTCTCTACCAGCTGCTTGCGCACGTAGAGTTCCTCGGGCGAGTAGGCCGAGAGCGAGTAGGTGCCGGGCAGGTCCACCAGATTGAACTGGTAGTCGCCGAAGACGGCATGCCCCTCTTTGGCATCCACGGTGACGCCCGAGTAGTTGCCCACGCGCTCGTGTGCGCCCGACGCAAAGTTGAAGAGCGATGTCTTGCCGCAGTTTGGGTTGCCCACGAGGGCCACATTGATGACCCGGCTCTCGCTTCTGGCTGCCGCCAGCATCTGCTCGTCGGTCAGGGGTTGGGTGGAAGCAGCGGCCGGACTGGCTTCTGCCTGTGGGGCTACGCCTGACGGTGCCGTAGCTGTGGCATCCGAGTTTGTGCTGCGGTGCATCTGCTTCTGGCGGGCCTCGTCTTCGGTGATCACTTCTATCATTTCCGCCTCGCTATGGCGCAGACTCACCTCGTAGCCCATAATCTTATACTTCACAGGGTCGTGCAGTGGGGCGTTGAGCAGCACCTCCACTCGCTTTCCACGGATGAATCCCATCTCAACCACTCGTTTGCGAAAGCCGCCATGTCCTGTCACCTTGACAATGATGCCACTCTCACCCGTATGCAATTCTGATAATTTCATGTCTCCTTGCTTTGCATGATTACAATGCAAAATTACGAAGAAATCACGGCACAGAGTCGGGTTTTCACCGATGGAATCACGAGAATACCTAAAAATGGGGATGCAGGAATTGAGAAGTATATATAAGAGGTGTGGGGCATAGCCTTTACATGTGAGTTTTTTAATTTTTCCCGGCTTTCTCTTGCCCGTTTCGCAAACATTCGTTAACTTTGCATCGCATTTATCGCAAAATATGTCCACCATTAAGAGATACAACAGAGCTGAAGAGGCGCAGGGAATCGCAAAATTTCCTGCAAATTTTTCGTCGAATTATTTGGTAGTTCCAAATAATTTGCTACTCTCTCTCTCTCTCTCTCTCTCTCTCTCTCTCTCAAGCCACTGGCGTAACCTCTCTCTAAAACATACACGTGTACGCGCGCGAGGTGAACCTCGCGCAACCCCAATAGGCAAAGGACTCCCCGGAGTTTCCTTTGCCCAACTTTTTGTGCTCTTTTCGCAGCCGGACGAAAAGGGAAATAAGCAGCTTTTAAGCACTTTAAAAAGCAAGTTAAATCCAAACTAAAATGAAGCGTATAAACATGAAAACAAAAAAAGAGCAGGACGGGCACAAGCGGTTTTATGTCTGCCCAGAGTGCGAAATCATCGTCGTGGAGAACGAAAACGCCATCCTTGTCGGCAGTCCGCCCATCAGCACAACTCCCATCGTAGTTCCTCCCGGGGTTGATAACAATGACACGAATTTGGACGACGAAAACAATGGCGTGCCAGCCAAACAATTCGAGCCTTGGAAGTGGGACGAGGAATAGTCCTGCTTCGGTGAGCCTAAACGGCTGACAGGCCAACAGAATGCCTGATGGCAGCAGAGGACAAAGAAGAAAACTCAAGTAAAATCATTGAAAAACGGAAGTATGAAAACAAAATGGAATAAATATCCCCCATTCAGCGTTGCCGTGCAGGCGCTGTCTCTCGCAGTCCTGCTCATGGTCGTCTCGTGCGCCGACAAGGATCTGCCCGATGAGGGCAATTCGCAGGAAGAACAGGGCATGGAGATGACATTCGATGTGCGCGATGTGCAGGATGCTCCCGAGGCTGATATGGAAACAGGAGACCCTGAAACCCGTGCAGGAAAGGCGAAAAGTGCCTACCCCATTGGGAAAATTGATGTAGAGGACGGCGACAGCCTCTGCCTGATAGAAACCACCGTGGATGGTGTGAACCCCGTGAAGCGCGACAGCAATGAGGTGATAACCCGCGGCACTGTCAAGACATCCATCGATGCCGATTTCGGGATGCACGCATACAGATACACACCCGTCAGTTGGTATTTTTATAATGAACGGACACGTCCTAACGGACGGACATATAAAACTTATCGATGGAAAAACGGCATCGGAGCATTGAGATTCAGAGGCTACTATCCGTATAGCACCGGAGCAGGGGCTAACGCGGACATCGTTCCCACGGGCGACTATATCGACTTTACGGTAAATCCGAGCGTGCCAGCCCAGAAAGACCTGATGCTGGCACTTTCAGACAAGATTACCTACAACAACAGTGGCGTGGCCCCGGCAGTACCGCTTCGATTTCATCACTGGCTGACGGCCGTGAAGTTTGCCGTGGGCGAAAACCTGTCATGGAACTGGACCATCAACAAGATCGAGATTCTCGGTGCCAGCAGCAAGGGGCGGTTTCAATATGGTGTGGGATGGAAAGGGCAAAATACTCCACGAACGTTTACCCTCAGTGGCGTGAGTCTTTCCACTGCCAAGGCCGTCAACAGTGAGATTACCGGTCCCAACCACACTTTCCTGATGATACCGCAGCAACTGACCGGCAGAGGTGTCAAGGCCAAAATCTATTTCACCAACGGCAAGGCCATCACAGCCACGCTCAAGGGCGAGTGGAAGCCGGGAACCACCAAGACCTACAAGCTATCGAACAGCTCGACGAGCAACTGGGACTGGCAACTCACGGCCTCCTCTCCGGCCGTCGTCCCCTACAACTCGAATGTTACCGGAGCCTACGGCATAACCAGTTATCGCCGCGCCACTGACGGCACGGTACAGCCCGTGCCATGGAAAGTGGAAAGTTATTACTATGACGGATCATGGAAAGCCACGCCGCCCGCCTGGCTCACAGGCCTGACAAAATCGAGCGGCAACGGCGGAACAGCGGCCGAGCAAGGCGTGGGGACACTGACCGTCGATGTAGTAGATAGGCTAGCCCTGCGCATTCAGAAGATGAAGAATTCGCCGGCAAAAGGTGCCCCGGGAGCATATTACGACCTCTCCACCCACGACATCAAAGGCAACGCTACGCCGCGGAACTCGGCCAACTGCTATGTCATTTCTTCGCCGGGCTACTATCAGCTGCCGCTTGCTTACGGCAATGCCATCAAGAACGATGGCGCCAATGCCGTCGCCTATGCCAGCCATTCTTCGAGCGGAAACCATTGCCTGTGGCATTTTCGAGACCACAACGACCAGGCCATCAACAATCCGTGGATTGCCGGAAAATACCAGGCCGCAGGCGCCTATGTGGCGTGGGCCGACGAAACGAGCCTTGTGCGCAATCTTGCCATCACCCCCGACAAGCTCTTCCTCCAGTTCCAGGTAACCCAGGCCGATATTCGGCAGGGGAATGTGGTGCTGGCAGTAACCGACGCTTCGGGCACCACGCTGTGGAGCTACCACCTGTGGTTTGCCCCCGACGATGTGCTCGATAAAATACCCGTCACCAACAAACAGGGTGTCGTGAATCATTTCACGAAAGAGACCCTCGGGTGGAAATACACCCAGTGGACGGGCACTTCTTACGAGGCCACCCGAAGCGTGGGCGTGGCAGTGAGGCAACTCGGAGGCCCCAGAAAAGTTGCCATGATCTGGATTCACCAGGCTCCCGCCCTCATCAGTGCCAAAGGCTACGCAGTGCTTTACCAATGGGGTCGCAAGGACGCTTTCCCCAGTGCCGTGGTGGCAGAGGGAACCATTGTGCGCCGGCAAGGCGGAGTAACTTTTGCCAATCAAATCAAAAATCCCCGCGTGTTCTATATACAAGGAAACGAGGGCGACTGGCACCCCGCAAACGAGTACGACAACCTGTGGTCGGCCGACGATCCGGCACAGGACGGCCCTTACAACAATACCATTGTCAAGACCGTTTACGACCCGTCGCCTGTCGGCTGCAAGGTTCCGCCGAGGATGGCCTTCACCGGTTTCTCCAAGCATGGAGGCAATTTCAACGGCCGGCCGGATCTGTTCAATGTCGTGGACAACTCCGCAGCAAGGTTCAACGCCATTCAAGGCTATGAGTTTTACAACGCCCCCTCTTCTCCTACCGCTACAATATACTTTCCAACGACCGGTTACCGTGGAGACGATATGGGCTATGGCGGCGGAACGACCCACTTCTGGGTATGGACGGCCAATGCGAACTACAGGCATAGCGGAACCTGCCTGTGGGGAATGAGGGACGCCCTGTGGCCGCAAAGCATTGTTGCCCGAGGTTTCGGAATCGGCATACACCCCGTGGCGGAGTAATTCCTGATAATACCCCAATACATCGCTCTTTGACATACTGACACACACGACGGAAACGAATCGTTGAAATAATCAGGAGAAAGACTTGGACTTTCCGCTTATTTGTATTACATTTGCATGCAACATAACAAGAAAGGACAGGAATATGGAAACGATGACAGTAAGAAAGTCGGCTTCGTTTAGGTTGAACGCCGACCTGCTTGAAACGCTGAAGCGGCATGCCAAGGCCGCCAACCGCAGCCTGAACAACTATGTGGAGAGTGTGTTGCTCGATGCCATGTACCATGAGCCGAACGAGGAAACGAAGGCTGCCATTGAGGAGGCCCGGTCGGGGAAGCCCGCTGCCGGCACACTCGACCTCTCCAATTTTGACGCCTTTGTGAAATCAATAGAAGAGATGGATGAAAAAGGTTGACTACAGTACGAAAGCCAAGAAAGACCTCAAATGCTATAGAAGCAAGCCTCATGAATTGGCAGAGCTCTTCAAAGTGCTGAAAATGCTGGCTCGTGAACAAAAACTTCCTGCGATTTATCATCCTCATCAGTTACAAGGCGAATACGAGGGTTGTATGGAGTGTCACGTCAAAAGCGATTTCCTGCTCATCTGGATAGATGAGGATTTATCAACCATACGAGTGCTGAGAGTAGGCAGCCACTCCGAACTTTTTAGATAATCCTTGGATTTTTGTCCCACGCCCTTGAATGGAGCGTGGGACGGTTGTTTTCTCCCCGTTGCCAAGATTTTCGTTTTCCGTCGTGTGTGGTTCGTCCCCAAGGTGTTCACCCCCCGACGATGTTGCGGACACACAGGGCTTGTGTCCCTACGTTGTGCGGCGCATGGGGAATTGAAAGACAACGCCCAAATCACACCGGATTCAAAAAAGACAACGAACAACAACCGAAAACAACGCTGCGCCGCGGTATTGCCGTTGTTATGAGTTGTTATCCGTTGTCTTTTTCAACCCACTAAAAAATGGGAAGTGAACGTTGACGGCCGTCGATTCGTCCAAGACAACGGGAAGTGAACGTTGACGGCCGTCGATTCGTCCAAGACAACGGGAAGTGAACGTTGACGGTCGTCAATTCCTCCAAGACAACGGATTGGGCGTTTTTCCCACGGGAAAACGATACAAAATATTTTTTAACCCTTAAGACCAAAAAACTATGACTGAAGAAATTGTAACTATCAGACTAGCGGGCATCAACAACGGTGCGCACTACAACTTCATGAGCAACGTGGCCGAGAAGGCGAAGGCCGACGAGGCTGTGTACGGCAAGGCCAAGTCGCAGACCGACGCGCTGGTGTCGGCCCTTGCGCAGGAGAACGAGGACCTGATGCTGAGCCGCAAGAGCGCGCTGAGCGACACGATTGCCGAGGCCGACCGTCAGCGCGATGCCTACTACCGCGGCTATCGCAACGGCGTACGGAGCTTCCGCTCGTTCCCCGCGGGGGCGCAGAAGACGGCGGCGGACACGCTGTGGCAGCACATGACGGACCATGGCATCGAGCCGAAGATGCAGCTCGACCGCGAGACGGGCCTGCTGACCAACCTCGTGGAGGACCTTCAGGGTCGTCTGGCCCCGCAGGTGGCGGCTCTCGGGCTGAAACCTTTCGTTGACGGGATGAAAGCGGCCAACGAGACGGTTCGCACGTCGCTCTCGGGGCGCGACACGGAGCAGTCGGGACTGACGCTTGGTGCCCTGAAAGCCTCGCGTGCGAAGACCGACGAGGCCTATCTCTCGCTCGTGCGTCGCGTCAATGCGCATGCCGAGATAGAGGGCGCGGGTGACTACTTCGCGTTCATCACCTACGTGAACGAGCAGATCAAGCGTTTCAAGGAGCAGGTGCTGCCCTCGGGAAAAGGTTCCGGCAAAGGTACGGGTTCCGGCAAGGGCTCGAAAGGTTCTGGAACAGGCAAGGGCTCCAGCAAGGCATCCATCAAGAAGCAGCTGTCTCTGCTCATCCCTGCTTTCGAGACAGCTCAGGGGCTGGCTGCCGGCTCGCTGGCGTATGCCGGTCACACGGGCGAGCTGCCGGACGGCACGAAGCTCTATCTGCTCTACGTGGACGGCAACCCCGACAACTTCGTCTGGGTGAAGATCGACGGCGACCACTTGTCCAAGGTGGACTATCTGGCCGGGGCAGGGAAGCCGGGCGGCGTGAAATAGGATATACTCAATATATCATGTTTTTATAATATCTCTTTTTTGCGCGGACTGTGTCGTGAGACACGGCCCGCGATTCTTTTAGACAGAACAACATATTTGGACATATAGCTGCGCGATGGAAAGGGGCACGCCGATTCCATGCGTGGTAATTTCTCAAAGATTCCATGCACGGCTTTTTCTCACAGATTGCACGGATTTCACAGATGCTGCGCGGAGAGTGCGACATTGGGTTTTAGCGTAGGGGCTGGCCTCCATGCAGACCCGTATGCCCGTCTGGGCATTCAAGTCCAGGTATCTGTCAGCTCCGTTCGCATTCCTTTGGAACGTTTGGAACAAACGGTTCGGGCCGGCACAAAGGCCGACCCGAACAGAGATGCTACAAATTGTCTGTATTTCTATAAAGACGATACAAGGATGACTCCTTTTGGAATATATCGCGTTACAGGATGGTCAGCTCCTCGGCATTCGGAGCCTTGTCGAGCACCAAGGTGCCATCGGGCGCTTCGCCCGAGAGAATGCGTTCGCAGAGCTTGTCCTCGACGTAGGTCTGGATGGCCCGCTTCAGTGGCCGGGCGCCAAACTGCACGTCGTAGCCCTTGGTAGCCACAAACTCCTTGGCCTCGTCGGTGAGCTGCACGTGGTAGCCCAGTTCCCCGATGCGCTTGTAGAGGTCGCGCAGCTCCAGGTCGACAATCTGCTTGATGGCGTTCAGGTCGAGCTGGTCGAAAGTGATAATCTCGTCCAGACGGTTCAGGAACTCGGGCGAGAACTGCTTGCTCAGGCTCTTCTGAATCACTGACCGCGCATATTCCTTGTCCCGTTCGTTCATGTTGGCCACGTTGGAGATACCGCCGGCATTGAAGCCCACGCCGTGGCTGAACTCCTTGAGCTGGCGCGTGCCGGCATTCGAGGTCATGATGATGACCGTGTTGCGGAAGTCGACCGTGCGCCCGTTGCCGTCGGTGAGCCGGCCTTCGTCGAGTGCCTGCAGCAACAGGTTGAACACATTGCCGTGGGCTTTCTCAATCTCGTCGAGCAGCACGATGGAGTAGGGATGACGGCGCACCTGCTCGGTGAGCTGCCCGCCCTCTTCGTAGCCCACGTAGCCCGGGGGCGCACCGATGAGGCGCGACACGTTGAACCCCTCGGTGTACTCACTCATGTCGATGCGGATGAGTGCATCCTGGGAGCCGAACATCGTTTCGGCCAACTTCTTGGTGAGGTAAGTCTTGCCCACACCCGTGGGTCCCAGGAACATGAAAGCGCCGATGGGGTGGTTGGGCGCACGAAGCCCCACGCGGTTGCGCTGTATGGCCCGCACTATCTTATCGATGGCCTGATTCTGGCCAATGACACAGCCCTTGAGCGTGTTGCCCATGTTGCGCAGCCGCTCGCCCTCACCCTCGGCAATGCGCTGCACGGGCACGCCGGTCATCATGGCAATAACCTCGGACACCTCTTTCTCGGTCACCTCCTGGCGGCTGTCGGCGTCGGCCTGCTGCCACTGCTGCTGCATGTGTTCGAGCTGTTGTTCCAGCTCGGTCTGCTTGTCGCGGTGGCTGGCGGCCAGCTCGAAGTTCTGGTTGGCCACGGCCTGCTGTTTCTGTTCCTTGACCTGCTCTATCTCTTTCTCCAGTTCGACGATGGGCGTGGGCACTTCGGCATGTTGCAGATGCACACGCGAACCCACCTCGTCGAGGGCGTCGATGGCCTTGTCGGGGAAGCAACGATCGGTGACATACCGCTCGGTGAGCTTCACGCAGGCCTTGATGGCCTCGTCGGTATAGGTCACGTGGTGGTGTTCCTCGTAACGTCCCTTGATGTTGTCGAGTATTTTCAGGGTCTCGTCGGCCGTGGTCGGCTCCACGAGCACTTTCTGGAAGCGGCGTTCGAGCGCCCCGTCTTTTTCGATGGAGTTGCGGTACTCGTCGAGCGTCGTGGCGCCGATGCACTGAATAGTGCCGCGGGCCAAGGCCGGTTTCATGATGTTGGCAGCATCCATGCTGCCCGGTGTGGATCCGGCTCCGATGAGGGTATGAATCTCGTCGATGAAGACGATGATGTCGGGATTCTGCTCCAGCTCCTTGAGTAGGGCGCGGATGCGCTCCTCGAACTGGCCGCGGTATTTGGTACCTGCCACGATGGCAGTCATGTCGAGGCTCACCACACGGCGGTTGAAGAGCACGGGCGACGTGAGGCGGCGCGACACCAACTGGGCCAGTCCCTCCACAATGGCGCTCTTGCCCACGCCGGGCTCGCCAATGAGGATGGGATTGTTCTTCTTGCGACGGCAGAGTATCTCGGTGACACGCTGAATCTCTTTCTCGCGGCCTACCACGGGGTCGAGCTTGCCTTCGAGGGCGGCCTGGGTGAGGTCGTTGGAGAACTTGTCGAGCACAGGCGTCTTGCTGCCGCCTTGTTTTTGTGCGGTGGCCGTCTGCTGCGACCTGCCGTCGGTGCCTCCGCCCCCCGACATTTCAAACTCGTCCTCGCCGTCGTCGGGCAGCCCGAGGCCGTCGGTCGTGGGCTTCTTCTGCAACAGCTGCATGGCCCGCTCGTAGTCCAGGCTGTTCTGCTCCAGCACCTCCTTGGCGCCGTTGTCCATCTGGTCGTGGAGGATGGCCAGCAGCAGGTGCTGCACATCCACCGTCTGGGTGTGCTGGATGCGGGCTTCGAGCACGGCCAGCTTCAGAATGTTGCTGGCCCGGTCGTTGAGCACGAGCTCGCTGGTGTGGAGCGGAGCATCCTGCTCGTCTTTGCGCACGCGTGCCTCAAGTTGCTGTTTGATATGTTGAATGTCGAGTTCCAATCTGCCGAAGAGGTCGGCCACGACCCCGTTTTTTTCTCTGAGGATGCCGAGCAACAGGTGTTCCGGCCCCACAAAGCTGTTGGCCAGGCGTGTCGCCTCTTCCCTGCTGAAAGCGAGAATCTCTGATACCTTGGGTGAAAACTGGCTGGTCATATATCTTCTCCTTTTACCTTTTTGTTTATTCTGAATCGTAAAGCTATCCTGCAATCATTGTGCCAAAGTTGGGAGCCGTGCGTGCTTTAACGGTTTCCACCTTATTACATATGTGCTCACCGGCTGGAGTCTCCGCCCGGATTACAGGCCACAGATGCTGTTGTAAGGGCAGTTGATGCAACGCTTTCCGTCTGCAGTGGGGTTGAAAGGAACGGCCGGGTTGAAGATTTCGGCCACGAGCGTGCGCAGGGCTGCCATAAATTCGTCGTACTTCGTGTCGATGTCGGTCACCGCTTCGCGCTTTCCTTTGGGCGGGGCCAAGGTCAGCGTGGGGTCGTAGTCCTCGGTGGCCGACTGCCGGATGAAGAAAAGAGCCGGAGCCACGGCCAGCCCCTCGGGATTCACCTGGGGTTGCACCTCGGTGCCGTGACGGATGATTCCGGCGTAGAGAAACGCCTGCAGATAATAAGTTGAATGCTTCGTGTCTACGTTCTTGGGATTGAATATCTCCTCTATATTGCCTGGGCGGGCGCTGAGAGGACTGCCCGTCTTGTAGTCCACCACGCGGATGACGCTCTGCCCTTGGCGCGTGATGCGGTCGAGCCGGTCTATCTGCCCGCCGATGTCGACGGTGTGGGACCGTCCGTTTACGGTGAATGTCAGTTTGTCATGGAAGCTCTGTTCCAATGCCAAGATGTCAAACGGGGCCAGCTGTCTGTCGAGTGCCAATAGCCGCTCCACATAGAGTCGGATCACTTTTTTATTGAGCCTTTGCAGTCCGTTGTACTGCATGCGCGGGCCCGCATCGTCGTTGTTGAGCAGCACATTGCGGAAAGCACGGTCGATGAGTGCGTCGAGTTGCGTCTTGTCTTTGAGCAGACGTGCGATGCCCTCGGCCGTGACTTGCTGCCGACAGTCGTGCGAAAGGTGGAGGTGCACAAGCTCGGCCGCCCGATGGAAGATGTTGCCAAAGGTTACGTTGTCTATCTCATCTTCCTTGTTGGCCGCGTCCTCACGCAGCCGGCACACCGAACTATAGTAGAACTGTAAGGGGCAGCGCAGGTATCGGCTGATGGCCGATGGCGAGAGGTTGGGGATGCCCAAGAGCCGCTCCTGCACCTCGTTGGTCTTCTCAATGGGCCGTCTCTGAATGAGCGTGGCCTGCTGCCCGGAGAGCAATGTGCCGTAGCGGATGCGGTGACGCTGGTGGTTTTCCACCATGAGCTGCAGCATGAACCGGCTCATTTCGCCCTTGTGTCCATCGTCCGTGGAGTTGTTGTAGGCCAGTGTAATGTCTCCGGCACGCTGAAGCAAGGCGTAGAAGTAATAGGCATAGATGGAAACCTTGTTCTCCACGGTGGTGAGCTCGTAACCGGCGCGGAGCGAGTGGGGGATGAAGGAAGCATCGTTGACGCTTTTGGGCAGGTTGCCCTCGTTGCATGAGAGCAGCAGCACATGGTCGAAGTCGAGGTTGCGCGTTTCGAGCACGCCCATCACTTGAATGCCCAGCAACGGCTCGCCGTGAAAGGGAATGGTGGTGGACTGCACCACCTGGCTCATGAGCCGTTGCAGGATGGAGAGGCTCACCAGCTGCCGGCCGCTCTTGGGATCCACACCGGCTGCCGCGGGAGCGGTGTCGGCTGCAACGGGAATCATGATGCTGTCGAGACGGTTGACGAGTGTGTACATGCGGAAAATGGCCTCGTGCATCAGCGGATCGTCGGTGTCGCGCGAGTGAATACCCACCCGTTTCAGCAAGCCCGCCACCCAGCCCAGCAGGGGCAGACGGCCGTCGGTGGGCTGCAATGTGGTGAAGAGTTCGCCCAAGGCCTCGCCGTAGCTCTCGGTGAGCTGGCGGCGGCTGGGGAAGTGGAGGTTGTGGGCGGCAAGGTGCTGGAGCAATGCGGAGCAGTCGGCCGAAATGTATTTGGCATAGGGATGGCGCAGCACTTGGGCCACCTGCCGCAGTCGGTAGTTGTCCGAGTGGTCGGTATGGCCATGGAGCTGAAGATCGATGAGGGCATTGACCAGCGTACCCACCGGCGACGAAGCCAGCGGATAGCCCGTGGTGATGTTCACGTCTTTCACCTCATCGGGCAGACAGTGAACCACAGTCTCCAGCAGATTCTCGTTGCCCAGCACGATGACCGTGCGGCTACCGTCGGCAATGCGCCCGTTCTGACGGAGCCATTCAGCCACGTAGCGGGCCTGAATATTCTCCGTGGGCGCAGAGATATAAGCAATGTCTTTGGGCACGGACATGGCCGTATAGATCTCATCGTGCGATAGACCGGCCGAGATTCGTTGCGGCGAAAGCTCGTTGGGAAACTTGTCGAGGTTGGCCGCGATATGGCGGCCGGCCTCGTGGTTGTCCCGGACAAAGGCCTCATCGTAGTCCCAGTAGAACTCGGCGCGCCCCTCTTCCTTGAGCCGGCGGAAGAGCCGTTGCTCCACCTTTTGCAGCAGGTTGAAGCCCACAAAGATGTAGTGCCGGTAGTGGAAATCGATGTCGCGGCTCTGCACCACACGGCGGTAGAGCATGCCCTCGTAGGCCAGCCCGTCGGCCTCGAGGCTTTGGCGGTAGCGATGGTAGATGGTACCAAGGTGACGCCAGACGTCGTTGAAGCGTTGTTGCATCTCGGTGTCGTCCATCACCTTGCCGAAGAAGTCTTCGAGACTCTGCCGTTGGGCTTCGGTCAAGAACGAGAAATCCTTGAGCTCCTGCCAGGCTTCGAGATTGATAAAGAGCTTGTCGGCATCGGCCATGTTCTTGTCGAGGTCGTCGAAGTCGGCCAGCAGCAGCTGGCCCCATGAGTAAAAATGGTCGAGCGACTCGCAGGAATCGGTGACCTCGCAGAACACATTGTAGAGACGAAAGACGAGCTGGATGGGGTCGGGCACCTGAAGCTCGGAGTGGCGGCGGAAGAAATCGCTGATGGCGATATAGGCCGGACTCCACAGGGGCTTGCCCACTTCGTCGCAGAGTGCCTGGTTGAAAAAGAGCGAGGCACGCTTGTTCGGGAAGACGACGGCCACGTCGTTCAGACCCTCGGGGTGCTTGGCCAGCATGTCGCGGGCTACATATTGGAGAAAGGAGTTCATGCCGGATCGATGTTGGATGGTGGGAAAAGGTTGGCCTCGGACACGGGTACCACGCGGTTGGGACGGATATACCAAAGGCAGCCGCTCACCCGCGGGTAGCCCATGTCGCGCAACAACTGCATGTAGCGGCGCACTTGGGCGTGGTGGGCATCACGTTCGGCTCCGGTCTTGAAGTCGATGACGATGAGCTGCCGCCCGTCGTAGATGACGCGGTCCGGGCGTTGCTCTCTGACCTGCCCCGAGGCGGGGTCTATGGAGAGGATGGTGCACTCGTTGAGAACCTGCCAGTGAGGCGCAAACCATGCCGCCACCTGTGGCGACTGCAACCGGGCGTCGATGATGCGATGAAGCTCTTCGCGGCTCATGGTCTGGCCGTAAAGCACGCCGTCGAACTCCAGCCGGTCAATGGCGCGGGGCACGTCGTCGATGTTGCGGATGGAGGCAAAGAGACTGTGAAGAACGTTTCCTGTCTGGATGTATTCACGTCGTTGCTCCTGCGTTTGCAGCTCGTCGTCGGGGGTGATGAAGTCCTGACTGCCACTGCTCTGGCAGAAAGATGCCTTGACATCATAGTTGCGGATGTGCATGGCAATGCCCTCCTCGGTCTGGCTGAAAACGTTGAGCGTCTCGCGTTTCTGCCGCTCCACCGAGGGGCAGAGCGTGCCCAGGCGAAAGGTGGTGATGCCGTCGGCATCCTCTTCGACCGTATGGTCGGGCAGCATGCCGCCGAATCCTCCTCCGATGACCTGCCCGATGAGGGCCGAAGGATACTGGGCATCGTCCTTGCGCCCAATGACAAAGAGGTTGCGTTCGGCCCTGGTGAAGGCCACGTAGAGCACGTTCAGGTTGTCGGTGAGGTTTTTCAGGTGTTCGCTCTGATACTCCGCGGCATAGATGGAAGCCTGGAGCCGGCCGGCCGACAGGTTGACGGGCACCACGGGCAGGTCGTTGTAGGGAGCTGTCGCGGGCGACACCCACAGAACGTCGGTGCTCTTCTCTATCTCCCAGTCGCAGTAGGGGATGATGACATGGTCGAACTCAAGCCCCTTGCTTTTGTGTACGGTGAGCAGCCGAATGCCGTCCACATCGTCGCAGTGGATGGACTTGGACGAGATGACGCTTTCCCATTCTTCGACAAATTCCTCGATGCCGGCGATGCGGTTCTGCACGAAAGCCGAGAGCTGATCGAAGAAAGCGCACATGTAGGCACTCTGGCCCGTGAGCCGGTGAAGGCCGAATATGCGGTAGAGCTGTTCGGCCAAGTCGATGAGTGGGGTGGTAAGCAGTTCGGTCCAGCGGTCGAGCAACTCAGCGGGGAGCAGGGCACGAAGGTCGTCGCGGCCGACAAAGAGATGGGTATCGGTGGCTTCTGCCTCGCCGTTGCATATCTTGCGGTAGGTCTTGACCAGTGCTGCCGTGGCAAGACGGTCGTCGGGATGGCCCAGCAAGTGCATGGCCCTGACCACGGTGCATACGGCCAGCGACGCGTCCAGTCGGAAGGCCTCGTCGGAGACCATGCTGGCCATCGTCTCCTCTCCACGGACAGAAAGCGGATTCTGCTGGAAGTGGTTGGCCAGGAGTTGGATGTGCTTGTTCTTGCGCACAAGGATGGCAATGCGGCGCGAGGGGATGCCGAAGGAGAGCAGATGTTCCAGCGTGCGCTTCACCTCGAGCACCATGTTCTCCTCATAATCGGCCTTGGGCAGCAGCCGGATGGTAACCGAACCGGCCACGTTCCCAGGCTCCTGCTGATGGCCGGGCGACACTTGCTGTGCCACATCGGCGTAGGCCCGGCGAATGTCCTCGGCCTCCTGGAGTAGGGATGTGGCCGCGCCGTGCTGCTCGAGACCGGCCAAAGCCTCGTCGGCAGTGGCCTGGGCGGCAGCCTGGAAAAAGGCATTGTTGAACCGAATGATGTTGCGTTTGGAGCGGTAGTTGGTGCCGAGCGTCCGGATGCGGATGCGGGAGTCGCGCTCGGGCGACAGCTGTTGGAGCAGCCGCCAGTCGCCGTTGCGCCAGCGGTAGATGCTCTGCTTGACGTCGCCCACGATGAGCGAGCCGTTGTTGTGGGCCAGACAGTCGTCGAGCAACACCTTGAAGTTGGCCCATTGAATGGTGCTTGTGTCCTGAAACTCGTCGATCATGATGTAGCGCAGGTGGCTGCCCGTGCGTTCATAGATGAATGGCGAGTCCTGGTGGTCGATGAGATCGGAGAGCAGTTTCTGCGTGTTGCTCAGCGGATAGTTGTTGTTTTCGGTGTTGATGCGGCTCACCTCTTCCTCGATGCGCCCCAGCAACCGCAGCTCGTTGAGGTTTTTCAGCGTCAGGTCTACGGAGTTCACCACAATGCTCTGCCGCTTGCGCTCCTCCTCGGCCCGGGCCAGCAACGGCCCCACCTGGCCGACGATGATTTGCGCCTCGGGCGTTCCGGCGTCGGCTTTCCTGACCAGCTCGGTGTGGTCGAGGATGCCCTTGGCCACATAGGAGTTGGGTATCTTGTCGTCGACAAACTGTCCCTTGGCCAGCTTGGCAAAGTAGCCGGGAGCGTTTCTGCCTCCCTGGTAGAAGTTGCTGTCGCACAGTCCGTGGCGGTTCACGATGTCCTGGTATTCCGAGGCAAGGCCGGCCATGGTCTTGACGGCCGTCGCTTTCAGAGCGTGGAGACGGCTGGTGTAGGCCTTGAAAAAGTCGGGCTCGCCCATGATGCGCCTCAGTTCGCGTTGGTGGGTCTTGTAGAAGTCCTTGAAAATGTTGCGGCCGAACTCCTTGATGCGGCCGATGACATTCCAGTTTTTCTCCTCGCTCATCTTCTCTGTCACGAAGTCCATAATCCAGGAAAGCAGGGGGTCGGAGTCGAGCTGGATGTTCTCGATGATGTGGTCTACTGCCTGGCTCTCCGTCTCCTGGTCGTTGAGCCCTATCTGGAGATTGGCCGTGAGCCCGAGTTCGCGGGCCAGATGTCGCAGGATGCTCTGGAAGAAGCTGTCGATGGTCTCTACCCTGAAGTGGTTGTAGTGGTGTATGATGAGCTGCATGGCCTCGTCGGCCCGCCGCCGGATGGCCTCGTCGGTCATGCGCGGAAAGGCTGCGCGCATCTGCTCCATGTAGTCTTCTGAGTCGGGCAGGGCGTTGGCAATGCCGTAGAGCTGGCCCAAAATGCGGGTCTTCATCTCTTCCGTGGCCTTGTTGGTAAAGGTAACGGCCAGAATATAACGGTAGTTTTGCGGCTCCCGGACGAGCAGCTTGATGTATTCCACGGCCAGAGTGAAAGTCTTTCCGCTGCCGGCACTGGCCTTGTAGACGGTGAGTGGAGCCTGGGTCTCTGTCATGTTGGAAGATTGATGTGCAAGACAAAGTTAGGCGTTTTCGGTGGAATGGCCAAGCAAAGAACGGTCAAAAAGCATGGAACGGAGACATATTTTTGCCATCTTTTTGGGGATATGATGGATGTTTTCGGCTTTTTTGAGTACATTTGCATACTGATTAGCTAATATGTCACCATGGGATTATTTGGATTATTCAACAGAAAGAAAAAGGAGACGCTCGACCAGGGACTGGAGAAAACCAAGCAGAACGTATTTACGAAACTCACCCGGGCCATCGCCGGCAAGTCGGAAGTGGACGACGAGGTGCTGGACAATCTGGAAGAAGTGCTCATTACTTCGGACGTGGGCGTGGACACCACGCTCAAGATCATCAAGCGCATCGAGGAGCGTGTGGCGCGTGACAAGTATGTCTCGACCGCGGAGCTGAACCAGATTCTCAAGGAAGAGATAGCCCTGCTGCTCACCGAAAACCACACGGCCGACGGCGACAGCTGGGAGCTTCCGACCGACCACAAGCCCTACGTGATACTGGTAGTGGGCGTGAACGGCGTGGGCAAGACCACCACAATAGGCAAGCTGGCCTACCAGTTCAAGCAGGCGGGCAAGAAAGTCTACCTGGGCGCGGCCGACACATTCCGGGCAGCAGCCGTGGAGCAAATCGCCATCTGGGGCGAGCGCGTGGGCGTGCCCGTCATCAAGCAGCAGATGGGAGCCGACCCTGCCAGCGTGGCTTTCGACACACTGCAGAGCGCCAAGGCCAACGGTGCCGACGTGGTTATCATCGACACCGCCGGCCGACTGCACAACAAAGTGGGCCTGATGAACGAACTGAAGAAGATTAAGGACGTGATGAAGAAAGTCATCCCGACGGCCCCCGACGAGGTGATGCTGGTGCTCGACGGCAGTACGGGGCAGAACGCTTTCGAGCAGGCCAAGCAGTTTGCTGCCGTCACACAGATCACGTCGCTGGCCATTACCAAACTCGACGGCACGGCCAAGGGAGGCGTAGTAATCGGTATTTCCGACCAGTTGAAGGTGCCGGTGAAGTATATCGGACTGGGAGAAAAGATGGAGGATCTCCAGCTGTTCAACCGCAAGGAGTTCGTGGACTCCCTGTTCTAAAACCATGAAGAAGAACCAAATAGACATTATAACCATGGGCTGCTCCAAGAATTTGGTGGATTCGGAGCGGCTGATGCGCCTGTTTGAAGAGGCCGGCTATCATTGTGTGCACGATGCCAAGCGGCCGCAGGGAGAGATAGCCGTCATCAATACCTGCGGCTTTATCGAGAGTGCCAAGGAAGAAAGTATCAACACCATACTGGAATTTGTAGAGGCCAAGAACGAGGGGCGGCTTGGCCAGCTCTTTGTGATGGGCTGCCTTTCGCAGCGTTATCAGGACGAGTTGGAGAAGTCGATTCCCGAGGTAGACAAGTTTTACGGCAAGTTCAATTTCAAGCAGCTGTTGCAGGATTTGGGCCCCGCACGGCGCACAGCAGAGGAAATGCAGACATTCACGGCCAGCCGCAAGCGGGCCGGAATGGGCCGCACGCTCACCACGCCGCGCCATTATGCCTATGTGAAGATAGCCGAGGGCTGCGACCGCCACTGTGCCTATTGCGCCATTCCGCTGATTACGGGCAGGCATGTCTCGCGCAAAATGGAGGATGTGCTGCTGGAAGTGGAGCAGCTTGCAGCCGAGGGAGTGAAAGAGTTTCAGATTATCGAACAGGAACTAACCTACTATGGTGTAGACCTTTATGGGAAGCCACGCATCGCGGAACTGGTGAGTCGGATGGCCGACATCAAGGGCGTGAAGTGGATTCGGCTGCACTATGCCTACCCCAATCAGTTCCCGCTGGAGCTGCTCGACGTGATGCGCGACAAGCCCAACGTGTGCAAATATCTGGACATTGCCCTGCAACACATTTCCGACCACATGCTCGAGCGGATGCACCGCCACGTGGGCAAGGCCGAGACACTGGCGTTGCTGGAGAAGATTCGCGCCGCCGTGCCCGGCATTACACTGCGCACAACGCTCATGGTGGGCTTTCCCGGCGAGACGGAAGAGGACTTCCGCGAGCTGGTCGACTTCGTCCGCGAGGCACGGTTTGAGCGGATGGGGGCCTTTGCCTACTCGGAAGAGGAGGGCACTTATTCGGCGAAGCATTACGCAGACGACGTTCCCGAAGCGGTGAAGAGCCGGCGGCTGGACGAGCTGATGGCCATGCAGCAAGAGATCAGCGCAGAGATAGAGGCGGCGAAAGTGGGGCAGACTTTCCGCGTGGTCATAGACCGCAAGGAGGGCGACTACTACATCGGCCGCACGGAGGCGTGCTCGCCGGAGGTGGATCCCGAGGTGCTCATCCCGGCAGAGAAGCGCAGACTGCGCATCGGCAGCTTCTACGATGTAAAGATAACAGACAGTGACGAATTCGACTTATACGGTGAAACATGAACAACAAGGAATTTATCGCAGCGTTGGCCCAGCAAAGTGGCCACACCCAGGCCGACACACAGAAGATGGTGAACAGCCTGCTGGAGGAGATAGGAAGTCGGTTTGAGGCCGGCGACAGCCTGCAAGTGACGGGCTTCGGCACCTTTGAGGTGAAGAAACGACTGGAGCGCATCATTGTGAATCCGGGCACGCAGCAGCGCATGCTGGTGCCGCCCAAGCTGGTACTGGGCTTCAAACCGGTGGCCTCGGTCAAGGACGAGTTGAGAAACAGCTAAGCAAAGCACGACACATGAGCAAGATAGGAAACAAGGAAATAGCCCGCATACTGGTGGCCAAGTACGGACTGGACAAGACGGCCGCCGAGCAATTCGTGGCCCGCATGTTCGAGGTCATCAACGAGGGGCTGCACGATGACAAGCAGGTGAAAGTGAAAGGGCTGGGCACGTTCAAGGTGACGAGCGTGGCCCCGCGCAAGAGTGTGGACGTGAACTCCGGTGAGCCCATCGTCATTGAGGGGCGCGACAAGATCAGCTTTGTGGCCGATGCTGCACTGCGCGACCAGGTGAACCGTCCTTTCGCCCAGTTCGAGACCGTGGCACTGAACGATGGGGTGGACTTCGAGGAGATAGACCGGAGGTTCGAGGACAGCATGACCGAACAGCCCGAACAGGCCGAAGATGAGAATGTTGAGGAGCAACAGCCCGCGGAGCAGCCCGTGGAGACCGCCGAACCGACCCAGATAGAGACACGCTTTGCCGAGCCGACGGAGGAAGACGAGCCCGCGGAGGAAGAACCTGCACCTGAGGCCGGGGCCGAGACGCCGGCAGAGACGGCACCCCTCAGCCTGTCCACCGATATGCTGGCTATCCTGAACGGAGAGGAGCGTAGGGTGGCGAGCCCCCGGCCGGTGGTGGCGGTGGAGCAAGAAGAACGGGTTCGTCTCTCGCCCATGCAGCTGGCTTTCCTCAACGGGCAACGGGCGGAGCAGCCCCCCGTAAGGGAGCAGACGAAGGCCGAACCCGCTGCCGAGGCATCGCCGACACCCGTAGAGACTCCTGCGCCGGCGGCCGAAAATGAGGAAGAACGGGCGGAAATGGCCCGCATGAGAGAGGAGACTTGGGGGTTCCAAGCCCAGATGGAACAGCAGCATCGCAAAGTCGTCCGGCAGCTCAAGGCAGCGGCGTTCTTGCTGCTGGTATGCGTGGGCGGGCTGGCCTACATGGGCTATCTGCTCATCGATCGCGAATACCGACTCAAGTATTTGGAGGATTCGATAGTCACAGTAAGCGAGCCCTCGGCCAGCCCCCAAAAGGATTCCGTTGCTGTTCAGCCGGAGCAAGCCGTTGCCGCCACGCCGGAAACGGCCGAGAATAACGGTGAAATCGCGTCGCCAATACGGCCTGAACGCGAGGCGAAAACGGTGGAACCGCAACGCGAAGAACGGCAAACCACACCCGTGGCAAAGCCCGAACCCAAGGCGAAGCCCGTGGCAAAGTCCGCCGAAGAGCCTAAGCCCAAGGAGGTTGCCAAGCCTAAAGCCCCAGAAATCAAGCCCAAAGCTCCAGAGGCCAAGCCTAAAGTCGCAGAAACCAAGCCCCAGACTGCACCCGCCGCACAAGCCGAGGCCCTGCCGGCAATCAAGACAGACGCAAGGGTGCGCACCGGGGCCTACGACATTGTGGGCATAGAGCGCACGGTGACCGTGCGTGCCGGCCAGACGCTGACCAGCATCAGCAAGTCCAGTCTCGGGCCCGGCATGGAGTGTTATGTCGAGGCGGTGAACGGCGGCAGGACGGAGTTCAAGGCCGGCGAAAGCATCAAGATACCCCGATTGAAACTGAAAAAGCGATAAGGCCCACGGCCTTATCGCTTTTTTCATTGCTTGTTACTGACCATTTATTTGGCCAGCCGCAGACAGCACCAGCGGTCCTCGGTTTGCCGGCCTTGCTCGCGGAAGCCCGATTTTTCGGCTTCGGCCAGCAGCAACGGCGCATCCTCTTCGTAGAATCCACTGATGATAAGCGTGCCGTCGGCCGTCAGCATTTCGGCAAAGGCCGGCATGTCGTGCAGCAGAATGTTGCGGTTGATGTTAGCCATCACCAGCTCGAACAGGCCCGATACGTGGGACAACACCTGGGCATCGCCGTGCAGAACGGTGAGGTTTTCCACATGGTTCTCCTGCGCATTGTGCTTGGCGTTCTCCACGCTCCACTCGTCAATGTCGTAGGCCACGACCTCGCGGGCGCCCAGTTTGGCCGCCACGAGCCCAAGCACTCCCGTTCCGCATCCGCAGTCCAGCACGCGCTTGCCTTGCAACGGCGAGTTCAGCAGCGAGGCAATCATGAGTCGCGTGGTCTGGTGGGTGCCGGTTCCAAAGGCCTGCCGGGCGCGGATGGAGACACCGACGGCCTGGGCGGGTATCGCGGGGGCCGGCTGGCGGGCATCGTAAATGAGCACCCGGCCGCCGATGTCGATGGGGGAAAAGCCCTCCTGTTCCCACTGCTCGTTCCAGTCCTTGTCCTCGGTGGGGTGGAGGGTATAGCTCACGGTGGCGGCGTCCAAGAGCAGTTCGGCCAGATTGCGGTCGAGCATTTCGCGGTCAAAGAGCTGTTCCTGAACATATCCCTTGAGGCCGTCGGGGGTCTCTTCAAACGATTCAAAGCCGGCTTCGCCAGCTGCATCGGCCACCAAGTCGCAGGCCACCTGCAAAAGCTCCGGGGAACAGGCTATTTTAAATTCTGCTACAATGTATTTCATGACATGTATTTATGATGCTGCAAAATTACTTAAAATAGGGAAAAACCTACCATTATTTAGGGTTTTTCCGTACTTTTGCAGGTAGTTATGCTCTATTTTTGTATCGTCAACAAGAGCGTTTGGTTCTTTCTTGAAAGGCCGATGCCGGTTGCAAATGAAAAGGAGAACGATTAAAATAGAAGAAGATGAAAAAGTTGTTATTTCTTTTAGCTGTTGCGGGGGCCATGCCCTTGCAGATGCAGGCTCAGGACGACGACCTTTATTTTACCCCGGATAAGGCCGCGAAGGCTGTCAAGAGCCATATTGCCGACGATGCCCCCGCTTACTATCGGGGCAGCCGTCGCAGTATAGACGAGTACAACCGTGCCGGCCGATTCCGCAGTTATTATCAGAAGATAGGCTCCGACTCGCTGGGGAACGACATCATCACGTTCCAGGCGGGACGGGGCGTCTATCCCGATTCTTCGTACATTGACACGGCCTACGTGTATCCGGGCAGCGCCCGTTTCGACGATGACGAGGACTATGCCTACACCCGACGGATGAGCTTCTGGGACGATTACTACGGCCCCTGGTATGCCGGATTCGGCTATGGACCGTGGCGTTACGGCTGGTACGGCGGCTGGTACTCCCCGTGGCGCTATGGCTACGCGGGCTGGTATGACCCTTGGTATTATGGCTGGTACAATCCTTGGTACTACGGCTACGCCGGTTGGTACGGCCCCTATTACGGCGGTTGGTACGGCTGGGGCTACTGGGGATGGCCTCGCGGCGGCTATGCGGTGGTGCCCGGAGGCAACCCGCGTGGGTTCACGGGCAACCGCAACTGGACCTTTGGCGGCCGCAATGCAGGTGCCGGCTCCGGCCGTTTCGGCCGCTCGGCGGGCATCAACGGCAACGGCCCCACCAGCAGCTATACCTCGCGTAGCAGCCGCAACCGCTCGTTTGGTGGCCGGATGCCAAGCCGGCAGATGCCCACTTACAACGATCAGGGCAGCTTTGGCCGCAGCACGCGCTCCATGTCGTCTCCCAGTTTCGGTGGCGGCAACATGGGCGGAGGGAGCTTCGGTGGCGCCCGTTCGTCGGGCGGCGGCTTCGGCGGTGGCCATTCCTCTGGCGGTGGCGGCGGTCATTTCGGTGGCGGCCGGCGTTAATTCAATACAAAATGTCATGTTAAAATAAAACGAACTTATGAAAACTCAATATGTTTTGATGGTAGCACTGGCACTCATGGCAGTGCCCATGGCTGCCCAGGAGACTTATCAGGATACCAAACTGGTGGATAACGACCTGAATGGTACGGCCCGTTATGTGGGCATGGGAGGGGCCATGGAGGCACTGGGGGCCGACATTTCGACTATCAGCACCAACCCGGCGGGCGTCGGTCTGTTCCGTTCCAGCCAGGTTAGCCTGTCCGGAGGCTTGGTGACCCAGCAGGGAGAGAAGACCTCGAACGTCTCTTACGGCAACATTAACATCGGTATCAAAGGCAACAAGACGAACGCCAGTTTCGACCAGATAGGGTTGGTCTATTCCATGCGCTCGGGCGAAAGAGGCTACCTGAACTTTGCTTTCAACTATCACAAGAGCCGCAACTTCGACCAGATTCTCACGGCCGGAAGCAGCTTGAGCAATGCCTCGCAGAATAAACTGTCGGCCGTGAAATATCCTTATGCCAACAAACTCAACTGGAACGGCGTGGATGCCAACTACGCCGAGCTGATGACACCCATCCTCGATGCCAACGGAAAGCAGACGGGCATGGACTATCTGAATGGCACGGCCTACGCATTCGGCCAGTATCAAAAGGGATATATCGGCGAGTACAGCTTCAACCTGAGCGGCAATATCAAGGACAGGGTGTTCCTTGGAGTGACCTTTGGACTGCACGATGTGAACTACCGCAGCAACAGTTACTATACGGAGAATCTGGAGAAAGGCGCAACTTCGGAGTCGTGGGAGGACTTGCGCATCGACGGCAGCGGCTTTGACGTGAAGGCGGGAGTTATTTTCCGCCCGATTGATGGCTCGCCATTCCGCATCGGCGCCTATGTAAACACACCGACGTGGTACGACCTAAGCCTCGACGGCGCCAACGACATCACCATGACTGATGCCGCCGGACACGTCGATAAAGGGAAGCATGCCAACTACGACTTCAAGGTGTTCACACCATGGAAGTTCGGCGCCAGCCTGGGCCACACCATCGGTAAGGATCTGGCTCTGGGCCTTACTTATGAGTATGCCGACTATGGAAGCATAGACAATCGCATCAACGACGGGGGCTATTATGACTATTGGGATGGCAGCTACTACGAGAATACGTACAGCGACAACGGCATGAACGACCACACGTCGGCCACGCTCAAGGGCGTGAGCACCATCAAGGCGGGACTCGAGTACAAGCCCGTCGACAACTTTGCCATCCGTCTGGGCTACAATTATCTGAGCCCGATGTTCAACAAGGACGGCTATCGCGACGGCAGTATCTCGTCTCCCGGTTCGGCCTATGCCACCTCTACCGACTATACCAACTGGAAAAGCACCAATCGGATAACCTGCGGTTTCGGCTACAGCATGAAGAAATTCTTCGTGGATTTGGCTTATCAGTACACGCAGACCAACGGCGATTTCTATCCTTTCATGAGCTATTTTGCCAACAATGCGGCCGACAGCAATATCGCAAGCGCCGTAAAAGTGAGCAACAAGCGCCATCAACTTCTGCTCACAATGGGTTACAAGTTCTAAAGGAATCATTGCTACGCGGCATAAACAAGAAAAGGACGCGCCCCAGTCGGGGCGCGTCCTTTTCTTGTTTGGGCTTCCTCTTGCAGAGGCTACGCCTATACCTTATTTATTATACTTGCTGATGAGACCGTCTGCACGGGAATCTCCCAGTTCCTTGGCTTTCTGAAGGGAGAGCAGTCCGGCCTCCTTCTGCTTGCTCTCACACTGTGCAATGCCCATAATGATATAGAGGTCGGGGTAGTCTTGGGTAATCTGCAGCCCCAGATTACAGGTCTTGATGGCATCGGCGGGCTGGTTGATGCGCAGCTGCAGACTGGCCATCTCGGCATAATAGGTGGGTTCCGTGCGGTTCAGCACAATGGCGTGGGCTATGTCGTTCAGGGCGATCTGGTACTGGTGAAGCTTCATTTCGCACCTGTACTTCGTGTAATAGAAGTCGTGCGTGCCGCGATAATTGATGAGTGAATCGTAGGCAAGATAGTCCACAAAGGCCTTGCGGTATTCGCCCGTAGCGTCGTAGGCGCGGGCACGGGCCAGCACATACGGAGCCGATGCCGGCCCTTTCTGCACGTTGACCGCCGAATCCAGCAGAGCCATGGTCTCTGCCAAGGGTGCCTTGAGCTGTATCTTGCACTGGGCAGCCTCATAGAACACTTCGCCATAGTTCCCCAATGCGGTCTTCTGCAACTCCATGAACTGCTCGTAAGCCTCCTGATATTTCTCTTGGGAAAAGAGGATTTGAGCCTGCAAATGCTTGTAGACGGGCAGGGGGGTCAGGCTGTACGCCTGTTGGGCCAGCTCCAGTGCCTTGGCCAGCGACCACTTGGTGTAGGTGGAATCAACGCCCGTGAGCAAGGCATGGTACACTGCCTTGGCATAGTCCATGTAGGCTTGGTCTTTCTTCTCCGCCCGTTTCACCTCCAGTCCATAGGTGGCATCTGCCAGGTCGAGCTTGCCCTGGCGCAGGTATTGGTTAGCGCGGGTGTTGTAGCCTTCGGTCGAAGTGGGAAACTTCTGAATGAACTCGTCGATGTAAGCCGCAACCTTGGCGCTGTCAGTCTGCTGTGCAGCAATCATGAGGGTGAGTGTGGCTTGTTGCTCATCGTCGGGCAAGGCGGTGCGTATGCCCGTTGCCCGCATGGTGCGGTCGTTGAGCGTCAGGCCGTTTATCTCGAAAGTGGTGGTGAGACGAGCGTCTGAAGAGAAAGCCTGTCCGCCGTTTTCAGGCCGCTGCATGATGCCCAACAACCGACCTGCATCGTCGACAATGGGGCACCCCAAGGCGGTGGAGCTGATGTCTACATCGTTGAAAACATAGTAGTTGTTACTGGTCATGAACTTCTCAATGCGCTGTGGAGTCAGTCTCGTGACGGTCGGTTTCTTAGGACTGTAATCCACCAAATAGACCGATGCCGGGGCCTCGTCGCTGGTGGTTATAGGCAGACTCTTGAGTGCCTTGCCCTGCACACGGAAGCGGCACACGTCGTACAGCTCGGACACGCCCAGCATGGCTTCCACCTCGTGTTGCCTGCCTTGCATGTCGATTACCACGGCCCTTTGCGCGCCATCAAAGGGATGCCACATGGCGATGGCCTCGTTGTCTTTCCCCGTAAACACGCCATGGGTGGAGCTGTGAATGGTGCCGTCGGCATTGAAAGTGGTCAATGTGAAGACGCTTTGAGCGGCTTGTTTCACTGCGGCCGGCTGGCTCCATGCACCGGAAGGAGCCAAGCAAACGGTTGCAATCAACAAGGAATATATCTTGAATCTTCTCATCATATTGGAATCTTTACTTCGTGTTTGTTGAGTCGGCATCCGAAGCGGCACTGGCCAGGAGCGTGCGGGCATTCTCCATAGCAGCCTCGGTGATACTGCTGCCGCTGAGCATTTGTGCCAGTTCGGCAATGCGCTCGTCGAGCGTCAGCATTTGCATGTGGCTCACGGTGCCCTGTGCTGTCTCTTCCTTGCTCACCTTATAGTGGGTGGTTCCCACGGCCGCGATTTGAGGAAGATGGGTAATGGAGATCACCTGCCGGTTGCTGTCGCCCATCTCACGCATGATTTGCGCCATCTTTTCAGCCACTCGTCCACTGACGCCCGTATCAATTTCGTCGAAGATAATGGTGGGCAACCTCACGGCTTTACTAATCATAGCCTTGAGCGAAAGCATGACCCGCGCAATCTCTCCACCCGAAGCAACCTGGGCGACGGGCTGGAGCGGGGTGCTGCTGTTGGCGCTAAACAAGAACGAAACTTTGTCTATTCCCGACGGCGAGCACTCCTTGACGGCGAGCCCTATGGAGAATCTGACGTTGGGAATACCCAGTGGAGCCAGTCGCTGTTGCATCTCGGCTTCTACCTTGGCAGCCGCTTTCTTGCGCACGTCGCTTAGTTCACGTGCCCGTTCCATGCACGCATTGTAGGCTTGGTCTACGGCTGCCTTGAGTTCCTGCAACCGTTCTTCACCGCCGTCAATGTTCTCCAATTCGCCATGAATGCGGTCGCGTTGCGCAATGAGATCCTCAACACTGTCCACGTGATACTTCTGTTCCAACCCGTAAATCAAGTCCAGACGGTTGTTGAGCACCTGCAGTTGCTGCGGGTCGAAGTCGACATTCTCGTTCTGTAAGTCGATTCCACGCGCCAAGTCCTTGAGCTCGATATAGGCCGATTCCAGCCGCTCGGCCGTGTCTTTGACTTCGGGAAACACCTCCTTGATGTCGTTCATGCGTCCGGCGCTCAGCTTCACCAGCTCCAATGCGCCGGCCGATTCGCCAGAGAGATTCTGCTGAGCATCGAAGAGCGCGCTCTTGATGTCCTCAACATGGCTTAGTGTTTGTGCCTGCTGTTCCAGTTCAGACTGCTCGCCGGCCAGCAGTTGCGCCTTGTCAAGTTCGGCAAACTGAAACCGCAGAAACTCCTCATTCTCATGACTCCTTGCGTTGTCGGAAAGAAAGGCCTCGTATTCACGTTGCGCCTGACGGTAGTGTCGGTAGCTGTCTGCATAGGCCGCACACAACTTTCCATTGCCGGCAATGATGTCGACGACGTTGAGTTGGAAGTCCTCTTTTTGCAGCAACAGGTTCTGATGCTGGCTGTGAATGTCGACCAACTGCTCGCCCAAGTCGCGCATTACATTCAGCGACACTGGTGTATCGTTGATGAAAGCACGGCTCTTGCCGTTGGCATTCACCTCACGGCGGATGATACAATCGGTGGGTTCATAGTCTATATTGTTCTCGATGAAGAACTCTTCCATGTTGTATCGCGCCAGATTGAAGTGAGCTTCAACCACGCATTTGCTGCATCCCGCCTTGATTTGCTTGGTGTCTGCCCGCTGTCCGAGCAACAGGTGTATGGCTCCAAGGATGATGCTTTTGCCGGCGCCCGTCTCGCCTGTAATCACGGAAAAGCCGGGGCAGAAAGCGATGTTCAGTTCGTCGATGAGCGTAAAGTTCTTGACGTAGAGTTGCTTTAACATAAAGATTTATTGCTTGATTTTCTCCCAAGAGTTGTTTTGGGAGGCATTGATAGAGAAGAGAATGTCGTAGACAGCCTCTTTCTCTTTCTGCGTGCCCTTGCCTTTGTAGATGTTGGCCAGCTCGTCCCGCTTGTAGTCTGTCCAGATTTGAGGAAGCATGCTCGACGGTTTGTTCTCATGGCTTTTCTTCAATCCGTTCTCGAGGGCGGCGGTCACCTCCGTGCGTCCGCGCTCAGCATTGTTGGCCATTTCGTCCAATCCCTTGCGGTAATAGTCGTATTGCAGTTGCCGGAACGGCTGCATGGCCCCGTCCAGATAGTCATTAATGATGGCGAAACGGTTGCGGTCGCTGTCGAACGACTTCCACCCCGTGAACTCAAGGTTCTGTGCATTGTTGGCCAAATTCATGCAACGCTGCAGCACATCCTCGCCTCCCATGGGGGCGAAGCTGTCCAGATTGAGGCCAATAAAGAGGTAAGCGTAATAGGCAAAGAGGGCCGTGAGCTGGTTGTCCACCGTTTCTTCGTTCCACTCAAGCTGGTCGAACTGGGCAAAGCGGAAGTTGAAGTCGTTGTCCGTATTGCTGTACAGCGTTGTGGTATAGGCGGAATTGTAGACAGGACGGTTGGCCTGAATGAGCGCCTTGCAGGTGAAAAGGCCTGTGGTTTGGTCGTATTTTGTAACGGTGATATTGAAGCTACAGGAGATGCGTTCCACCTTTTGGAATTGCAGATGCGTCCACTGACGGTCGTTGACAAAGGTCTGCAACGTCTGCTGCAGGTTGTCGAAGACCGACGCATCTGTACCCTGAATCTGATTGTGGTTCACCGTAATCTTGGCATCAAGCTCCTGAGCCGTGGCGGGTAGAGCCGCAAGGAGACCGATGCAGAGGGTGGCCAAGAGAGATTTGCAGTTCACGTTTTATTTCACATTCATGTTCAGCTTTGCCTCGCGCAGGCGGATGCGGGTAAGCACCTGCTTGGTGTTGAGCGTGAATTCCGACGACAATATCCAGCTGAAATAGCCCGGATCGCGGTGGAGCACATCGGTGACCACCCACCCCTTGTACTTGCCGAAGTTGAACACTTCCTGCCGACGGGGCTTGCCCTGGGCGTCGAGCAGCGGGTTTCCCTGGCTGTCTTTCATGTCTTGCCAGATGATACGTCCGGCGAAATCCACGTTGTCGTTGTTCCTTGAGAACTCGGCCAGCGTGTCCATGTCGTTGGGCAGGGCCCGGTCGGGCTCCTCGGCCGTCTCGGGATTGTACATGTCGAGTTCGCCCATGAGCACCTGATAGGTGGCCTCTGTGTCCTCGTTGGCCTGATGGGCACGGAAGTCTTCTTCCATCTTGCGCCCAGTGTAGAACTTGTAGGCCGCGGCCAGCGTGCGCTGTTCCATCTTGTGAAAGATGGTTTGCGCGTCAATGAGCCGGCAGCGGCTGAAGTCGAAGTCGATGCCCGCCCGCAGGAATTCCTCGGCCAGCATGGGTATGTCGAACCGATTGGAGTTGAATCCGGCGAAGTCGCAGCCGCCCAGTTCTTCGGCCAGATTCGCGGCCACCTGCTTGAAAGTGGGCGCATCTTTCACGCTGTCGTCGGTGATGCCCGTCAGGTCCTGCACAAACTGCGGGATGGGTTTCCCGGGATTGATGAAGAGATTCCTGCGCGCTTCATCACCGTCGGGCATCACTTTGATGTACGACAGCTGGATGATTCGGTCGTTGACCAAATCCAATCCCGTTGTCTCCAGGTCGAAGACAATCAGCGGTTTGGTAAGATTGAGCTTCATTCCGCCCCTCAATCGTTAAGCAGCAACGGCATGATGAGCATCAGCACATCCTCGTTCTTCTCCGACTGCGTGACGGGCAACACGATGCCGGCACGGCTTGGGTCGCCCAGCTGCACCTTGATTTCTTCGGTGTCGATGGAGTTGAGAATCTCGGTGAGGAAGTCGCCTCGGAAGCCGATTTGCAGGGGCTGGCCGTTGTATTCGCATACCAAAGTCTCCTTGGCGCTGGTGGCAAAGTCGAGGTCTTCGGACGAAACCTCCAGCTTGCCGGCCTCCAGACGGAAGCGCACCAGCTGACTGCTCATGCTGGCAAAGGGCAGGATGCGGCGGATGGCACTCAGCAGAGCCTTGCGGTCGATGGTGAGTTCGTTGGGGTTGTCCTTGGGAATGGCTGCATTGTAGTTGGGAAATACGCCCTCGATGAGGCGGCAACGGAGCAGCCCTTCGGCAAAGCGAATCTCGGCGGCGCGGCCGTTGAACTTCACCACCACGTCGCCACTTTCCTTGCCGAGCCCGTTCTTCAGCAGGTTGGCGGGCTTCTTGGGCAGGATGAAAGAGGCGGGCGTTTCGCTCTTGATGTCATAGTTGCGGCAGCGCACCAGCTTGTGCCCGTCGCTGGCTACAAAGGCCAGACAGTCGGCCGTGAGGTCGAAATAGATACCGTTCATCACGGGTCGAATCTCGTTATTATCGGTGGCAAAGAGCGTGCGGTTGATGTTTTCGCAGAGCACGCCGGCATCCATCGTGATGACGTGAACGTCGTCTGTGAGCGGCTCGCTCTGCGGATACTCCTGCGCGTTCTGGGCCGTGAAGTGGTACAGACCGTTCAGATAGCCCACGGTCACCTCGTAGGTGTCCAGGTTCACCTCGAACGTGAGCGGCTGTTCGGGCAGCTCTTTCACGGCGTCGAGGATGGTACGGTTGGGGATAGCAAAGTCGCCCTCGGCGTCAAATTCGTCAAGAGGCATCGAGGTCTGCATCACGTTCTCGCTGTCCGAGGCCGTGATGGTAATCTGCCCATTGTGAATCTGGAACAGAAAACTCTCGAGTATCGGCAGTGAATTCTTGCTGTTAATCACTTTGGCCAAGGTCTGCAGCCTGCTGCTAAGCGCTGTGCTGGATAAAGTAAATCTCATGAAGGTATGTCTTATAAATGTTTTCGTCTAATCCATGACAAAGATAATAATAAAAAAGGAGAAAAGAAACGCCGGCCCGTATATTTTTCTTCTTTTTTGTTTTTTAAGGTGGAAAAGTTTGCTCTTTCCCAATAAAATTCTTAATTTCGCACGTAATATGTAATTGATAACACTAATATATATCAAACAATGGCATTACAAGGAATAGAAGTCGAGGGGGTAATCATCAAGGAGTATCCGGCCAAGGAAGGCACTTCTGCGCGTACAGGCAACGCCTGGAAGTCTCAGGAGTTTGTGATTCAGACCAAGGACCAGTACCCACGGGCCTGTCTTTTCAGAGTGTTCGGCGCAGACAAGCTGGCCCAATTCAACATCCATCAGGGCGACACAGTCCATGTTTGGCTGGACATCAACGCCCGCGCCTGGCAGGACAGATACTTCAACGACATCAGCGCTTTCCGCGTGGATCACGTTGATCCCAATGCCGTGGGCGGCGAAGCACCGATGGCAACTCCGGCCAGCCAGATTTCGTCGGCTCCCGCAGCCGCAGCTCCCGCAACGCCGGCAGCCGATGCACTGGGCACCGCCAACGGTGACGCCACCGACGACCTGCCTTTCTAAATCCCCATAAAAGACATGAAAAACCGGCCCTTGGAGCAGTGCTCCAAGGGCCGGTTTGCTGTTATTGGGGTGTGACAAGCCTACGGTGTCTCTGCCAAGCGGCCGGAATGGCTGTGCGGCCACGGCGTAAAGGCGTGGCGAACAAGCCGTAATCGCACGGCCGTTCCAGCGTAATCGCAATGCCAAAAAGGCGTAATCGCGCAGCCAAAAAGGAGCAATGAAAACGCCTCCGGGGCGTGCAGGCTGCGGGCCGGCTCGGCGGAGGCGCGCCCGACGGCTATTTGCGGCCGTCGTTTTCGTTGATGTAACCGTGGCGATAGGCAAAGAGCAACTCCTCCAAGTCCTCGATTTGGGCGTTGAGTTCGTGGCCCTTGTCGGTGTCGGCCACCAGCATGCGGTGGGACGACATCTCGACAATCTGCGTGGTCGACTTGATGTCGGTGCCCCGCTGGATGGCGTCTTCGGTGCTTGTGAAAGGCTCGTGCTGCACCAGTTGGAAGCCTCGACTGTGGTACACGAGCGTGTATCCGGCAATGCCCGTCTCCTTGTGATAGGCCTGTGAGAAGCCGCCATCAATGACCATCAGCTTGCCGTTGGCCTTGATGGGGTTCTCTCCCTTGCCGACCTTTACGGGCACATGGCCGTTGATGATGTGGCGGTTGGCGCCGGTTACGTGGAACGCATCCATGATGTAGTCGCACACATCCTCGTTGTCTCTGAACAAGAAGTAGTTGCCTTTCTTCTCTTCATGTGTTTCTTTTTCCTTGATAAAGTAGCGTTCAAAGGTGGCCATCTTCGACTTGTCGAAGAGCGGACTGTCGGGCCCGCACCACAGATAGAGGAAGTAATCCGTGGCATAATCCTTTTCAACAGGGTTGGAATCCGACTGAAAAGCCGTGCGGATGAGCTGCCCGATGTCGGTCATCAGCTCCAGTCCGCTGCTCCTGTGGCCGGGCAAAGTCTCGACGGCTTTCAACTTTCCCTGGCCGTCAAGGGGCACGGAAGCGTGGAAAAGCAGGTTGTCGTTGTAGATGCCGTACATGCAGCCGTGGGCCAGCATCAGGCGGATGTGCTTGTACAGTTTCTCGCTCACGGTAAAGCTGTGGTGCAGTTTGCTGATGAGGTCGTGCTCCTCCGGCGTCAGCACGTCGGGGTGTTGCGGGTCTATCGTGGGGAATTGGCAGCTTGAAAGCTTGTACTCCTTGCCCTCGAGGCGGATAGTTCCCTTCTCATAGTCGATGAAATCGAGCAGCCGCCGGTCCTGCATGTTCCAGTTGGGGTGCTTGGCGTAGAGCTGCGCCTCGAGCTTAAACTCCATGACGGCTATGGCCTTGTGCATCTTGGCCGTGAGCCGCAAGGTCTTCTCGTCGATGTGATCGGCCCCGCCCGACAGCTTGGGCACGAACTCCGCACAGGGGTCGTCGGCGTAAACGTCCATGGCAAAGGTGGCCAGCGGCACCAGGTTGATGCCGTAGCCCTCTTCGAGAGTAGTGAGATTGGCATAGCGCAGCGACAGTCGGATGACGCTGCAAATACAGGCCTCGTTGCCTGCTGCGGCCCCCATCCAAATGACGTCGTGGTTGCCCCACGTGATGTCCCAATGGTGATAGGTGGCAAGCATGTCCATGATTCGGTGGGCGCCGGGGCCGCGGTCGTAGATGTCGCCAAGCAGGTGAAGCCGGTCGATGGCCAGCCGTTGAATCACGTTGGAAATGGCAATAATGAAGTCGTCGGCCCGTCCGGTGGCGATGATCGTGTCGACAATGACGTTGATGTAGGCCGTCTTGTTGGTGTCTTCGGTGCGCTCGTGCAGCAGTTCCTGGATGATATAGGAGAAGTCGGCGGGCAGCGACTTGCGCACTTTGGAGCGTGTGTACTTGCTGGAAACGTCGCGGCAGACGGCCACAAGATGGTGCAACGTGATGTGATACCAGTCGTCTATGTCCTCTTCGGAGGCCTTGACGAGGCTCAATTTCTGCTCGGGATAGTAGATTAGGGTGCACAATTCGCGCTTTTCCGACTCGCGCAGGGTGGTGCCGAAGAGCTCGTTCACCTTGCGTTTGATATTGCCCGAGGCATTCTTCAGGATGTGCTGGAAGGCCTCGTACTCGCCGTGGATGTCGGCAAGGAAGTGTTCAGTAGCCTTGGGCAGGTTCAGAATGGCCTGAAGATTGATGATTTCGGTACTGGCTTCGGCTATCGTAGGGAAGGTGTTGGCAAGCAGTTGCAGATAGCGCATGTCCTTTTCAATGTCATAGTGTCTCTTCATACTATAGCTGATTATAAAGTGGTGAATCCCTGATGTATGCGTGCCGGTCTATTCGGGCCAGAGCTCTGTCTTGGTCATGGCCGCCTCCAGTCTGCGGGCCTCGGTGTCGTCGCGGGGTGGAAGGGGCATGAATCCTTCGGTGAGGCCCAGCATGCGGCCCATCACTGCCATCGTTCTCGCACAGAAATCCTCTATGCCAACGAGCTGGAAGAGTTCCTTGAGGCGGTCTTCATCTACGTCGTGATACCTCGTCAGCACATAGGCATCGACCAGATGCTGCAGTGGAGCCCGGCGGTGTTCCAGCTCGTATTTGAGGTTCAGCATGCCTATGCAGAGCCTGCGTTCTTCGGTTTCGCCCTCCTTGATGTTCTCGTTGAACTTGTTGCGCAACAGGATATTGCGCGACAGTATCTTCCCGTCGGGAAGGCTGCCCGAGGCGTAGATGGTGTTGCTGGCAAACCGTTCAACGTCTTCAATAACGAGGGTGGGGGCTGCAAATTGTATTCTTTCCAGTCCTTTTTTCAATGTTTCGTCTACGTGCTCATCGGCCGCATAGAGCCATATCATGCGCCAGTCTTCCCCTGCGAGTTCTGCCAATTCCTGCCTCACGGCGGCGCAAAGCGACGAGTCGCGCAGGGCATCGTCGTCGACACCCAGCTGCAGCAGGTGGGCGACGGCCTGCTTGGAGCGGTCGGTCAGGAGCAGCCGGGCATTGGTGTCCATGACCTTGCGGTAGAGCCTCTGTATCGCCAAGCAGAAGTCGTCGAACTGAAACAGACTTGTGAGCACAGGGTTCTTGATAAGGGCCACCCGCGGATTCCAGCCCAGCCGAACGAAAGTTTCGTATTCCAGCTTGCCGCACACATGCACGGCCGAGGCCAGCCGCACCATCCGTCTTTGCAGGGTCATGAGGCGAACCGTGCGGTGCTGTCTCATCATCCAGGGCTGAAGCCCGCCCAATGGGGTGTAGACCGTGGGGATATGGAGCTTGTGGGCCTTGGCCAGCAGCTTGGCGGCACCGGCATTCCAGCATCCGAAGACGTGCACCAGATGGAACTCGGCGAGTGGGGGCAGGGCCACCCGATGGCGCGGGGCGGCCAGCGTCACTTTGGCATTGGCCTCCAGGACCTGCGCCAGCTGGCTGACGAGCTCGTGGTGGATGCCCACTTCGTCGAACTCGGCAGGGATGTAAAGAAGATAGTTGAGTTGGGACATGAACTCACAGTTTATGGGTCGTGAAGTTGAGTTTGTCGGCCATACGGTGGCGGACGAGGTAGCCCAAATGGTGCCATATCAGGCTCGCCTCGAAAGGAACAATCTTCAGGAGGGGCACGTTCTCGCCCATGGCCTTGAGCGCGCGATGGGCAAAGCAAAGGCGCAGACCCAGTGTGGCCAGCAGGGCAACCCCGGCGGCGGCGAGTATCCACACGTTGCCCGTCAGGGTGGCAACGGCGATGGCCGTCAGTTGCAACAGATAGTTGAGGTGCAGGGCTGTCTGGTCGAGATTGAAAAGCAGACGGTGACGCCGGCTGCGCAGCAGGTATTTTCGGGTCTCTAAATAGTAGATGTGGCGGTTGGTCCAGGCTTTCGGCGTGGGTTCGTCGTCTATGAGGTAGGCCTCGCTGTCCAGCACGAGGGCCGTTGTGCCCTTGGTGGCAAACTTGTTGACGATGAAATCGTATTCGCCCCAGATAAGATTCAGGTTGCCCAGATAGCCGTTCCCGGCCATGAAGTCGCTCTTTCGGAAGGCCATGTTGGTCCCGTTGGTACGATAGGCCGTGCCTTTTTGCGCCTCGCGCATCAGGTAGTGGGCAGTGTAGGCATGGGAGAATCGCTTGAAGTCTGCCGTGCCTTCCTCATACTGGTTGTAGCCGATGACCAGCCGGTTGTCGCCGCAATGCTGCCCGATGTGTTTGAGCCATTGGTCGGATGCGGGGTGGCAACAGGCCTCGGTGAGCACGATCCACTCTGTGGTCGCAGCTTTCACGCCGAGCGTGACGGCCAGTTTCTTGCGGCTCATGTAGCGGGATGAGTCGGGAATATAGGTAATGTACAGGCTGGCGTAGCACGGCTGTTGCTCGTGTTGTGCCTGAATACGCTTCAGCAGATCCCGTGTTTTGGAGTCGTGCTGCTCCACAACGACGATGACTTGATAGCCGGAAGGGTAGTCCTGCTGGAGTAGGGCGGGGAGGTGGCGCGCCAGCCGGTCGGCCTCGTCGTGCGGGGTAAGGACGATGGACAGGGGAGGGAGCGGGTGGGGAGCGGTGTCGGCGGGCTCACGGGCGGCGTCTGTTGGCTGCACTTTCTTGCGGAATCTGAAGAAAGGGGAGAGCATAGAAGTGAGAACGCCCAGCACAAGAAGTGCCAGGCTCACAAGGAGGGTTGTTCCGTCTAATGGTAATATGTTCATGTCTTGATGATATTCTCAGGCCGCGTCAGAGGTCTTCCGAGAGGTATCCTTGCGGGAGTTTTCTGCAATTGTATTGGCTGGCCATGATTTCGCCGTAGGCTCCTGCCGATCGGATAGCCATGAGGTCGCCCCGCTGCGGCAGGTTCAGGTCGATGGCCTTGGCAAAGACATCGCTCGACTCGCAGATGGGGCCCACCACGTCATAAGTGCCGAGAGGCCCGTCGCCGGTGATGTTTTCTATCTTGTGGAAAGCCTGATAGAGGGCCGGACGAATGAGGTCTGTCATGCCGGCATCCACAATGACGAACTGCTTGTACGTGCCTTTTTTGATGTAAAGCACGCGTGTAATGAGCGAGCCCATCTGGGCCACCACCGCCCGCCCCAGCTCGAAATGGAGCCGTTGTCCCGGCCGCAGCTTGAGGTGGCGGCCGTAGGTATCAAAAAAATCCTTGAACTTGGGGATTGGTTCCCGGTTGGGATGGTCGTAGCTCACGCCCAGTCCGCCGCCCACGTTGATGTTTTCCACTTTCACATGATGCCGTTCCAGCATATCCTGCAACTCGTTGATGCGGTTGCATAGGGCCTCGAAGTCACCCATGTCAAGTATCTGACTTCCAATGTGGAAATGTAGACCGATAAAGTTAATGTGGACCATGGCCGCAGCAGCTTCTATGGCTGGTTCCATGTCACGCATGGTAATGCCGAACTTGTTTTCGGCAAGGCCGGTCGTAATGTTGGCGTGTGTGTGTGCTCCCACATCGGGATTGATGCGGAAGCACACGTTGGCCACTTTGTTCTTACGGGCGGCCAGCTCGTTGATGACCTCCAGTTCGGCCACACTCTCCACGTTGAAACAAGAAATGCCGGCCGTCAGTCCCAGGTTGATTTCCCAGTCGCTTTTGCCCACACCGGCGTAGACTATCCTTGAAGCGGGGAATCCCGCATCCAGACAAGCCTGTATCTCGCCACCGCTCACGCAGTCGGCCCCGAGCCCTGCCCGGCAGATAATGTCGAGCACTTTGGGATTTGCATTGGCTTTGACGGCGTAGTGCACCACAAAATTCTCGTGCTTTCCGGCCTCGTGCCTGATGGCATCGAGTGTCCGATGCAGGATGGACGTGTCGTAATAGTAGAACGGTGTCTGCACTTTCTGGAACTTGTCAGTGGGAAAATGACCTTTCATGGTTGCTGCAGTCGTGTCGTGTGTGTTGTAGAATGCGGTGTCGGGGAAAAGGCGGCCGGCCGTGCCGGCCCTCCCTTTATTTGAAAAGCGTGTCGCTCAGATTCTGTAAGGCACGCTTCTTGTCCGAAGCCTTGATGAGGAACGAGATGTTATAGTTGCTGCCGCCATAGCTAATCATGCGGACAGGAATGTCCTTCAGGGCATCCGTGGCCCAGGTCTCGAAGCCCAGATTGCTCCAATCCAGGTCGCCCACAACGCAGATGATGCACATGTCCGAATCAACGGTCACGGTGCCATATTTCTTCAGTTCATCCACGATTTCTGTCAGATGGGTGGCGTTGTCAATGCTCATGGAAACCCCAACTTCCGAGGTGGCAATCATGTCGATGGGGGTTTGGTAGCTCTCAAAAATCTCAAACACCTTGCGTAGGAAGCCTGTAGCAAGCAGCATGCGCGACGATTTGATCTTGATGGCCACGATATTGTCCTTGGCGGCTACAGCCTTAATCTTGCCCCGCACCAGCACATTGTCGATAATTGTACCGTCCGCCCGGGGATCCATCGTGTTTTTCAACCGCACGGGGATGCCGGCATATTTGGCGGGCTGCACGCAGGTGGGATGCAGAATCTTGGCTCCAAAGTAGGCCAGCTCTGCGGCTTCCTCAAAGTTCAGCTGACGAATGGCGTCCGTATGGTCCACTATGCGGGGGTCGTTGTTGTGCATGCCGTCGATGTCTGTCCAGATTTGAATTTCCTCGGCAGGCAGGGCGGCGCCGATGAGCGAAGCCGTATAGTCGGAGCCTCCGCGTTGCAGATTGTCCACCTCGCCATAGGCATTGCGACAGATGAAACCCTGTACGATGTAAATCTGATAGTCCGGATTGTTCTTCATGACCTCGCCCAGTTTCTCCCGAATGTACTGGGTGTCGGGCTCGCCGTTCTTGTCTGTGCGCATGAAGTCCAGTGCATTAAGCAACACGGCCTTGGTACCCGTCTCCTGAAGATAGTTCACAACCATGTTGGTCGATATGATTTCGCCCTGGGCTACAATGGCTTTTTCCTCGAAGCTGGTAAACAGATCTTTGGTGAAAGAGCGCAGATAATTGAACTCGTCAAGCAGAAATGCACGGGTCTTTTCCTTATATTCATCGGTCGAATAAAGCTCTGCAACATGGCCCAGATACTTCCTTTCCAGATTGTTGATGACTTCATTGGCCCCCTCCGGATTCTTTTTGTAGAGGTAATTGCTGATTTCTACAAGCGAGTTGGTGGTGCCACTCATGGCAGAGAGCACGACAATGGTGGGTTCTCCGGACTCGGTAATCAAGGAGGCGACGCTCTTCATGCGTTCTGGGCTTCCTACAGAAGTACCTCCAAATTTAAGTACTTTCATCTTATTGCATGTTTAATTTTAATATTCGCATGGGGTTGTAGCCGCATCATGCACGAGGCACCCGGCCGCGTGCTCAGTCTTTTTCGTCCTCGGAGAGGTCGATGCGGCTGTATTCGTGGGTCACATCATAAATGTGTCCGTCCTTGCATCGGTAGACGATGCCGGGGAAGCGGTCGAGCATGCCGATGTTGTGGGTCGACATGATAACGGTCGTACCCTGCGCCGTGATGTCCTTGAGCAGTCCCACGATGTTGTTGGCCGTCTCGGGATCAAGGTTTCCTGTAGGCTCGTCGGCTATAATCATCTTAGGCTGATTCAGCAGTGCACGCGCGATGGCAATGCGCTGCTGCTCGCCGCCCGAGAGCTCATGGGGCATGCTTTCTTTCTTTTCTGCCATGCCCACGGCGTTCAGCACGTCGTCAATGCGCTGGTCCATTTCTTTCTTGTCTTTCCATCCCGTGGCCTGCAATACGAAGCTAAGGTTCTTATAAACACTACGATCGTGCAGCAGTTGGAAGTCCTGAAAGATGATGCCCATCTCCTTTCTCAAGGCCGGAACATCCTTGCGACGCAGGGCTTTCAGGTCGCGTCCCAGCACCTCCGCTCTCTCTGTCTCGTCTTCTTCGAGGTCAAGTTCACAATAGAAAGTCTTGAGCAGGGAGCTCTTGCCCGAGCCAACCTTACCGATGATATAGATAAATTCGCCCTCGTCGGCATGGAAATCGACATCTTTCAATACAAGGTTGTTCTGCTGATATACATTTACTTTCTGATAGTCTATAAGCATAATTGATGGTGAATGATAGGTTGTTTTGTGGTTATTCTTTGCTCTTGGCCTCCCTGCGGGCCTTGTCCCAGTCAGGATTGTGGCGTTTGGCCAGCTCACGAGCCACGTCCTCGATGCGCAGTCCCTTGTCGGCCAGCAGCACAATAAGATGGTAAAGCATGTCCGAAGCCTCGTAAATCAGCTTCTCATTACTGCCGTTTGTAGCCTCGATGATGGTTTCGACGGCCTCTTCGCCCACCTTTTGAGCGATCTTGTTCACCCCTTTCTTAAAGAGGCTTGTGGTGTAGCTGCCCTCGGGCATATCCTTTCTCCGTTTGTCGATAAAGTCTTGAAGTTCAGACAAGAACTCCATGGGATTTAAGCGATTCTCCTCTCCCCAGCAGGTGTCTGTTCCCTTGTGACAGGTGGGGCCGCAGGGATGAGCCTTGACCAACAACGTGTCGTTGTCGCAGTCGTTCTGGATGCTCACGAGGCGAAGAAAGTTCCCCGAGGTCTCGCCCTTGGTCCAGAGGCAGTTTCGGCTCCGGCTCCAGAACGTCACTTTCCGGGTTTCAAGGGTCTTCTCGTAGGCCTCTTGATTCATGAATCCCAGCATCAACACGTTCTTGGTAACGGCATCCTGGACGATGGCGGGCACGAGTCCGTTCATTTTATGAAAGTCGATTTCCATATCTTTTCAGTTTTAAATTCTGACATTGATGCCCTCCTGGCGCAGGTAGGCCTTGAGTTCGAGTATCTCAATCTCGCCAAAATGGAACACGCTGGCGGCCAGGGCGGCATCGGCCTTGCCCTTGACAAAGGCATCTCGAAAATGTGCCATCGTGCCGGCGCCGCCGCTGGCAATCACGGGCACGGGCACTTCGTCGGACAGTCGGGCCAGCGCTTCGTTGGCAAAGCCCTGCTTCACGCCGTCGTGGTTCATGCTGGTGAAGAGTATTTCGCCCGCTCCACGGTCGGCCACTTCGCGGGCCCAGTCGAAGAGCGAAAGGGGCGTCCGCTCCCGTCCACCCTTGACATAGCAGTGCCATCCGTCCTCATCCAACCGCGCATCTATGGCACACACACAGACCTGAGAGCCAAATTTCCCGGCTATCCGGTCGATGAGCCGAGGGTTGCAGATGGCCGAAGAGTTCACGCTCACCTTGTCGGCTCCGGCGTAGAGCAACCGTTCCACATCCTCCAAGGCGTTGATGCCGCCGCCCACGGTGAAAGGAATGTTGATTTCCAGGGCCACACGGCTCACCATGTCGGCAAAGGTCTTGCGCCCCTCAACACTGGCCGTGATGTCGAGAAACACCAACTCGTCGGCCCCGGCGTCGCTGTAGGCCTTACCCAGCTCCACCGGATCGCCGGCGCTGCGCAGCCCCACGAAGTTGGTTCCTTTCACCGTTTCGCCGTTTTTCACGTCGAGACAGGGAATAATGCGTTTGGCCAATCCGTTCCTATTCATAGTCCCAGTGCATTCAAATTGATTTTATCCTCGTACCACGCCTTGCCGAAGACAACCGCCGGGATGCCCGCCCGGTCGAGATTCACAATGTCGGCGTTGCAGCTGATGCCGCCGCTGGCGATGAGGTGCAGCTGCGGATAGCGGGCCATGATTTGCCGATACAGGGCCGTGGCCGGGCCAGCCAGCGTGCCGTCTTTGGAAATGTCGGTGCACAGCACATTCTGCACGCCGGCCTCTACATACTTTTCGAGGAAAGGAAGCAGCTCCTCTGCCGAGTCCTCTTGCCAGCCGTTGATGCTCACCCTGCCGTTTCTCACGTCGGCTCCGAGAATCATGCGTTGCGCGCCGTAGCGGTCGAGCCATGAGACGAAGAGCTCCGGCCGAGTCACGGCAATGCTCCCGGCCGTCACCATGGCTGCTCCGGCCTCGAAGGCTTTCTCAATGTCGGCTTCGCTTTTGATGCCTCCACCGAAGTCCACCGTGAGCCGGGTGGCCGCGGTGATGGCACGCAACACACGCTCGTTGACGACGTGGCGCGACTTGGCCCCGTCGAGATCTACGACGTGCAGACGCTTAAAGCCCAGCTGCTCAAACTCCTGTGCCTGGGCAACCGGGTCTTCATTGTATATCTTTTGCTGCGCATAGTCCCCTTTGGTCAGGCGCACACATTTGCCGTCGATGAGGTCTATGGCCGGTATCTGTTCTATCTTCATCATACAGGAAAGTTCCGATGTCGTTTATTTCATGGAGAGGAAATTGTCCAACAGACGCTCGCCCACCTTGCCGCTCTTCTCCGGATGGAACTGGGTGGCCCAGAAATTGCCTTGGTGCATGGCCGCCGAGTAGGGTAGGATATAGTCGGCACGGGCTATGGTCTGTTCGCATACAGGCACATAATAACTGTGTACGAAGTAGACGAAATCCTGAGGTTTGATGCCCTTGAACAGGGGGCCGCGCGTGTTATAGAGAGCATTCCAGCCCATGGCTGGCACTTTCTCCTCGTGACATTCGGGACAGAAACGCTTCACCTCGACCGGGAACACGCCGATGCAGTCCACGTCGCCCTCCTCGGAGTGGCGGCAGAGTAGCTGCTGCCCCACACAGATGCCCAGCACGGGTTGGCGCAGCTCACGGATGAGCTGGTCCAGGCGATGCTCGTGCAGGTAGCCCATGGTGGTCTTGGCATTGCCCTGTCCAGGGAAGAGCACATGGTCGGCACGCTGCAGCCGTTCCGGGTCATCCGTGATCTCCGGTTCGATGCCCAGCCGCCTCAAAGCGTTGACCACCGAGAAGATATTGCCCGCATTGTATTTGACGATCGCTACCTCCATGTAGGCTTAACTGAAGATGATGGTCTTATTATTATAGGTGAGAATCTTGCGCTGGATGTGCTTGGTGACGGCACGCGACAGCACAATCTTCTCCAAATCCTTGCCTTTGAGCACCAGCGACTCGGGTGTATCCTTGTGCGACACACGCATCACGTCCTGCTCAATGATGGGGCCGGCATCGAGGTCGGCCGTTACATAGTGGCTCGTGGCACCGATAATCTTCACGCCGCGCTCCCATGCCTGGTGGTAGGGTCTGGCTCCGATGAAGGCAGGAAGGAAGGAGTGATGGATGTTGATGATGTGGTGCGGGTATTCTTTGATAAGGTCGTCGCTCACGATTTGCATGTAACGGGCCAGCACGATGAACGTCACTCGCTCTTTCTTCAGCAGCTCCATCTCGGCAGCTTCAACCTCGGCTTTGTTGCTGTGGTCTTTCTTGATGGACCACACGTGGTAGGGAATGTCGAACTGTTCAGCAATGTATCGCAGGTCCTCGTGGTTGCTCACGATGCAGGGAATGTCGACATTCCACTCGCCGGCTTTGTATCGGGCCAGCAGGTCGTAAAGGCAATGGCTCATCTTGCTCACGAAGATGGCCATGCGGGGACGCTCGTCATTAAAGTAGAGATTGAACGTCATCTGGTATCTCCGGCAGTACAAGGTCTCGACATATTCTTGTATCTTATCCCGCGGGATGAGAAATTTCTCCAGCTCCCACTCTATGCGCATGAAGAACATACCGTCTTCTCGATCCACGTATTGGTCCAAATAGACGATGTTTCCCTTGTTGTCTGTAATGAACTTGGTCACTTCCGAGATGATGCCCGGCTTGTCCGGGCAGTGTAAAAGCATAACAGCTGTTGGCTTCATTTGCATTCTTTTGTTAGATAAGACTGTGCAAATTTACACATTATCTTTCACAAATAGGCAATAATGAAAGAAAAAAGGTGGATATTGCTTGCAAGTTATAGCCGCAGCCCACCGTGCAATGCTTGTTCTGAAAGCGGCTGACGGCACCGGCAAGACAGTTTGCAAAGCGACTCAATCGGTGAGTTTGAGAATCACGGAAGTGGCTCCAATCGTGAAGAGGGCCCCGTCCTCGATGACGCGTGTCTCGCGATCGCCCAGGATTTCATTGTCTACAAAGGTGCCGGTATTGCTGGGACCGTCGCGCAACACGTATTTCAAGCGGCCCTTTTTGTCGCGGCTTACGTTCAGGATGCAGTGGGTCATGTCAACGCTTGGGTCGTTGGTTTCGATGGGACAATTGATGCCTGAGCCCTTCATGTAGCGGCCAATCACGTTGTCGCCCATTTGCAGCGGAATCAGCTGCTTGTAATGGAACACGTTCTCGATGACGAGAATGTAGCCCACTCCGTTGCTTTCTGCCGTCTCCTCGGCATTCTCTTCCTTTTGCGTCTTGCGCAGTTTGGAGGTGCCGATGCGGATGCCAAACTGCTTGTTGCAGCTGGGGCACACGAAGACAAGCGACTGGCCGACTTGGTATTTGGTCTCGTCAAAGGTGATAAAATTGTCACATTTGGGGCAGCGTACGCGTTTCATCGTCTTAGTTTTTCATGACCCAAGCCTCTGCAAACTCGGACTTCTTGTTGAGCATATAGAGCTGACGGTAAGCCTCTTGCCGGGTTGCATAATGTCCGTAGACCACCTTGGCCCCACGGGTTCTGACCATCATTTCGGCCCGGTCGTAGCCCCGGCGGTGCAGGTCGGCCACGTAGGCGGCCGCATTCCTGCGTGTCACGCGGCTGGCCAATACTATAGTATAAGGTGTGGCTGCCGAGTCGACAGTCGGGCCCACCGCCTGTTTGCCCATGGCGACCGGCACTTGACTCACGGCCTCCTTGACGGTTTCTTCGCCTGTGGTCACGTTCTTGGGCATGATGCGCAGCAGCAAGCCGGTGTCCACCTTGCTCTGCACCAGGACCGTATTGTTGTTCGACAGCGGAGCCGGAACCAGCAGGAACACCAGCAGGGCTATGCAGGCCACGGCCATATTGCGCCAGATGGCAATCTGCAGGGCATGCCGTCTGCCATCCTCCAAGGGCTCTTCTTCTTCAGATGTTTCGACCGTACTGACCATATCGGCGGCCTGTGCCGTGCGGACAGGCAGTTCAGTCAAGGCCGTTGCAGCGGCCAACTCGCTCTCCAACTGGGGCACACTCTTCAGCTCGAAGCTGTCGAGCCCGTAGAGTCCGGGGGTGAGCAGACCTGCCTCGCAGGGCTCAAACTCGTAGCTGCCACGCTCGCCCAGCCGCAATACACCAATGTCGGACAGCTCATAGCAGCCGTCATTCTCCAGATGCTGGCGCAGCTCGCGCACCTCGTCCTCTATGCGGGTCACGGCATCAGGGTAGCTAATGTCGTAGGCCTCCACATACGACTGCGCCAACAACGAGTCGTTCAGCGTGAGTTTAGGGTTGAATCCAATCGTGCGCAACGGCGGGAGGAACAGTCCGTCCGCCTCGTCTCTCCGCGCGTCAGCATAGTGCGCCATGAATCCTCCGAAGTCGGGGATGATGACGCAGTCGTTGCTGAGCAGCAGGATTTCTATGTGCCGATCCAATTCAATCATACTCGTGCAAAGGTAATAAAAAGCAAGAGAAAGGCCAAGTGTTTGCCGGTGAAAAATCCTCGAAGAAAAAATAATCCTGCCGTTTGTGCCCCGTTTCAGATTAAATAATTAACTTTGCTGGCAATAGTTGGAAGTGGCGGATGGGCCGCGAACCGCTTGCCGGGTTACCAGGTCGTCTGTCCGACTATGCATAAAACATGATATGAAGAGGTTATACATTGTTTTGGTGGCTTTCGTGACGGTGTTGAGCTCGTGCCGCGACCGTTCCGCACGCACACAGCCCCCCGCTGAAGACCGCAACGCCAAGCAGATGCTGCAAGGTGTTTGGGTGGACGAAGACGTGCAGGATGTGGCTTTCCAGGCCAAAGGCGACACCATTTTCTATCCCGACTCCACCAGTCAGCCGGTATATTTCCAGATATTCAAGGACACACTGGTGCTGCATGGAGCCAACGATGTGAAGTACCCCATCCTGCGTCAGACACGCCATCTTTTCGTGTTTCGCAACCAGAATGGCGACGAGGTGAGGCTGGTGCTCAGCGACAATCCCGACGACAAGATGTTCTTCTCGGGCAAGTGTCCGATGGCGCTCAACCAGAACCGGCTCATCAAGCGCGACACGGTGGTGAGCTTCGGCAGGGAAAAATACCACTGCTACGTGCAGGTGAACCCCACGACCTACAAGGTGGTGAAGACCTCTTATAACGACGATGGCGTGGCCGTGGACAATATTTACCACGACAATATCATCAATCTGAACGTTTATCACGGCTCTGTCAAGCTCTTTGCGGGCGACTTCCGCAAGCAGCAGTTTGCGGGCAAGGTGCCCCGGGAAGCACTGAGCCAGTCCATCCTCAGCGACCTCACACTCCGCTCTGTCGATGAATCGGGCATTCATTATGTGGCTTCACTGATGATTCCCGACAGCATGAGCAGCTTCGAGGTGATGGTCACCGTGGGATTCGACGGCCGCATGAGCATGCGCGTTTTCTGACAGTCGCGCACATGGGCCTTGCCCGTGGCTCTATGGCCACGGACTCCTTGTTCGGTATTTCTTGTATTTTCTCTTTAGTTTTACGCCGTAAACGCCTCACGTTTACGGCGTAATGTCTCTGCGTTTAAGCCGTTTTGATGCTGCGTTTGCGCCGCTTTCGTTTTAAGGTTACGCCGTTCTCATTTTAAGAATACGGAAAACTTCTTAGACCACGACACACTCTACAGCACGAGTTACCTCGAACATGACGTGCAATGTACTGGTCATGTTGATTTTGATTTTAAAGTATTGGGAAAACAAAAAAAGGCGGCTCCGACAACCGTAACAAGAACAACGGGGTTGTCGGAGCCGCCCTTGGGGCTTTGTTTATCCTCCGCAGAAGAAGAGGACAACGATTTGGGCTGTGAAGATGCGCAGGAACATGCTCAACGGGTACACAGTGGAGTAGCCCACGGCCGGGGCATCCTTGGTGCAGCTGGCGTTGGCATAGGCCAGTGCGGGCGGGTCGGTGTAGGTGCCAGCAATCATGCCCATGATGGTGAAATAGTTGAACTTGTACTTCAAACGGGCAATGGTACCCATGATGAGGATGGGGATAATGGTGATGAGGAAGCCCGTGTAGACATACTTGAGGCCGTCGCCCGCCACGACCGTCTGCCAGAATCCGGCGCCGGCCTTGATGCCGACGCTGGCCAAAAACAGCACAAGGCCTATCTCGCGAAGCATCATGTTAGCCGAGGTGGTGGTGTAGGTCACCAGCTTGAGACGGTAGCCGAAGCGGCCGATGAGGATGGCAATGATGAGCGGGCCGCCGGCAATGCCCAGCTTCAACGGCACGGGCATGCCCGGAATGGCAAGGGGAATGCTACCGAAGAGGATGCCGATGACGATGCCTATGAAGATGGTGGCGATGTTGGGAGCGTTGAGACGCTTCACCGAATTGCCCATCATGTCGGCCACGCGGTTCACATTCTCTTCGTGGCCCACGACCATGATGCGGTCGCCCACCTGGAAATGGTGGTTGCGACTGGCAAAAAGATCCATACCTTGACGGGAGATGCGCGTCACGTTGACCCCATAGACACTGGAGAAGTGCATCTTGCCGAGGGTCTTTCCGTTCATCTGAGGATTGGTGACGACGATGCGACGCGAAACCATGGGCTGCCTCTCCATGTTGCCGCGGTCGTCCCATGCCACGTCTATCTCCGGGCCGATGAAAGCCTTGATGGCCTCGGCGTCGGCCTCGGCACTCACGATAAGCACCTCGTCGCCGACGTTGAACACCGTGTCGCGGGTGGGAATGCTGAGCGCGCCCTCGTGGTTGATGCGGGTGCACACCATGTCGCGGTTGAGAAATTCCGAGATTTGCAGCAGCGTTCGGTTGGCAATATAGGCATTGGTCACCCTGAGCGTCATGACGTGCGGCTTGGCGTGCGGGTTCTCTGCCTCGGCTTCCGAGAGCTTTTCCTCCTCTTCCTGGAGGCGCGTCTTGGTGATGTAACGGATGGCGATGGTCGCCCCGATGATGCCCAGCACACCCAGCGGATAGGCGCAGGCATAGCCGTTGGCAATCTGTGGAGCGTCTCCATTGCTGAATACGGCCCCCAAAGCCTCGTTGGCCGCACCCAGTCCCGGCGTGTTGGTAACGGCTCCATAGAGGGTGCCCACCATCATCGGCAGGTTGATGGGATTGCTCGTGTCGAAGAAGATGTAGTAGCAAGCAAACATGACGAGCACGTTGAGCAGAATGGTGACCGTGGAAAGCAGGTTGAGCGTAACGCCTCCCTTGCGGAAGCTCTCGAAGAAACCGGGGCCCACCTGCAGGCCAATACAGAACACAAAGAGAATCAACCCAAAGTCCTGCATGAATGTCAGGGTGGGCGTGGGGGCCGTGAAGCCTACGTGTCCGGCCAGAATGCCGGCAAAAAGCACAAAGGTGACGCCAAGCGAGATGCCGCCAATCTTGATCTTGCCCAGCAGTACACCGACAGAGATGACAAGGGCATAGAGCAGCGCAATGTGCGCCACGGAGTCTTGGGTCGTGAAAAGTTTAATTAACCAATCCATGTGAAAATTTAGTGAATTTGACTGCAAAAATACGAAGATTAACGCAGATGGCAAAGCCCGAAAGCCTAAATTGTGACGCTATGCAAACACAAAGTTCAGGACAAAGAGCACCGAAAGCACGACAAGCGTCCAGTTGAGCTCGGACCACTTGCCGATGCAGAGCTTCAGAATGACGTAACTGAGAATGCCCAGGCAGATGCCGTCGGCGATGCTGTAACAGAGCACCATGGTTATCATCGTAATGAAAGCAGGGAACGCTTCGGCCACATTGCTCAGATTAATCTTCTTCATGGAGTCGAGCATCAGCACGCCCACCAGCACCAATGCACCCGATGTGGCCGGACTTGGAATGAGCAGGAAAACGGGGGAGAGCAGCAGGGAGAAGATGAACAACAGGCCCACGACGAAGCTCGTCACGCCCGTGCGACCGCCCTCGGCTATGCCCGAGGCGCTCTCCACATAGGTGGTGATGGTGCTGGAACCCAGCATGGCTCCGCAGGTGGTGCCGATGGCATCGCTCATCATCGCCTCCTTGACGTGAGGAATGGTGCCGTCGGCCTTGACCACACCCGTCTTTTGGGCCAGCCCGACGAGGGTGCCCACGGTGTCGAAGATGTTGACGATGAGCAGGGAAATGACTACAAGCAGTGTGTTGGTGTTGAGGAGGCTGGCGAAATCGAACTGGCAGAAGATGGGGGCAAGGCTATGGGGAACCGAGACGGGGAACCAATGCTCCGGTATGCGGGTGACGCCCATGGGAATACCAATGACTGCCGTGGCGATGATGGCGTAGAAAAGGGCACCCTTTACCCGGCGGGCCATGAGGATGCCGCTAAGCATGATGGCGATGATGCCAAGGATGGAGGTGGGCGTGAACTCACCGAGACCGACGAACGTGCCCTCCTTGGGGACGATGATTTCGGCATTCTTCAGTCCGATGAAGGCAATGAACATGCCGATGCCACCCGAAATGGCGTAGCGCAAATTCTCAGGAATGGAGTCGAGAATCATCTCTCGAATGTTGAAGAAAGTAATCAGTAGGAAGATGAGTCCCTCAATAAACATGATGGCCAGAGACTGTTGCCAGGTGTAGTGCATGGCTTGACAGAGGGTGTAGGCAAAGAAGGCGTTGAGACCCATACTCGGTGCTTGGGCAAACGGCAGCTTGGCCATAAAAGCCAGCAACAGCGTGGAGATGGCAGCTGCCAGCGCGGTGGCGGTGAAGAGGGCGCCCTTGTCCATGCCGGTGCTGGCCAGGATGGTGGGGTTGACGGCAAGCACATAGCTCATCGTGAGAAACGTGGTGGCTCCGGCAACAAGCTCTGTGCGGAGTCGGTTTGAGGCGGGATTGAATCCTAATGCTTTCTCAAAGAATTTCATAACACTATATAAAATTGAACGAATGGATAATCAGGTGTATGGTCAGTCCTGGTCGGACACGACATGGTGCTGGGCCAGCCAGGCATCAATGAGCCGGCGGGCTATGGACAGTTTTTGCGGGATGCGCGGCAGTTGGTCATAGCGAAACCAGTTGCCCTTGGAGAGCTCGGACTTCTGCAGATGGATGTCGCCCGCCACATAGTCGGCATTGAAGCCCACCATCAGGCCGCATGGGTAGGGCCATGGCTGCGAGCCGAAATAGCGGAGGTTGCTTATCGTGACACCCGTCTCCTCCATGACCTCGCGTGCCACGGCTTCCTCGAGGGTCTCTCCGGTTTCGACAAATCCGGCAACGAGCCCGTAGAAGTCGGACTTGAAGTTGCGGGCATGCACCAGCAGCACCTCGTCACCGCGATGGATAAGCACGATGACGGCCGTGGCCAGTTGCGGCCACACTTCCTTGCCACACTGGGTGCACTTCTTGGAAATATTGGTGGACATGCGCATGGGGGAGCCGCAAACCCCGCAGAAACGGGTGTTGCGATCCCAGTAGAGCAGTTCCTGACACTTGCCGGCCTTGAGGTACAAGGGGCGGGGCAGGTGGAAGAACGATTCGCGGAGCCCCATGAACGTATAGCCGTGGCGGGCCAGCGCAGGGTCGGTCACCGTGAGCTGTTGCGGATCGTCAATGCTGAAAGTCCTTACTTCGGTGCCGTCGGACATGGGGGTAATGTCCATCACGTGGGTCCATGGCTGGATGCCGACGGGTGGTTCCTCGGCACAAGGTATGGTGAAAGCTCCGTCGGCCTGTTTCTCCAACAGCAGGTCGGTTTTACAAAATACGAAATAAAACCTGCGCATGTTAACGTCTTGTTTCTTAAAAGAATGATGAATGCGGAAGAAGTTATCGGTCGAACAGAAGACAGCGGTCGCGCTCGGCTGCCGGCCGTACCCAGCTCTCGGGCACGAAACGCCAGTTGTGGTTGGGCTTGGGATCCATCACTCCGGCCCTTTCGATCTCCTGCATCAGGTAGTGGCGCTGGTCCTTGTCCGACCGCCACACGATGCGGCTTTCCAGGCTGTCTTGTGGAATCCCGGCACCTCGGGTGAGCAGCTCGCCGCCGCCGTTGCCTCGGTAGCTGTTCACGGCCACGCGGTACCAGGCATCCTCATGGAAAGGCGCACCGTTGCTCATGCGGAGAATGTGCACTTTCTGCCCATCGGGGCGCGTAACGTTGACCTCGTAATCAATGCCGGCTGCCGCATCAAAGTTGAAAGAGAAATTCTTGAATCCCATGCGCTGGGCATCGCCCTGTGTGGTGGAGTCGAGCAACAGGAGGTGGTCTTCCGGGCGCTTCATGGTGTTGACCCATTGGTCGTAGCTCATTTCCAGATGCTTGCGGATCTCGCGGCCGGTGAGCCGCATCACGTAGAGCTGATTCTCAAATTTGTAAAGGCTGAACATGTCGCTTACGCGGACGGAGCCCTGCCGGATGCTGTCATTAAAGGAGAGGGGCGCATTGAACGAGACGTCGGCCCCAGTGATTTTCAGCTGCAGGTTGAGCACCAAATCGTTGAAGGCTGAGTTGCCGAAATAGCTGTCGCGCGTGTAGATGGAGTGCTTGAATTCTCCTATCCGGCGGTCGACGTAGCGGTTCACTTTGTCGGTGAAATATTTGAAGTGGGTGGTGAAAACGGTGTCGATGGGTTCGTGGGTTACGTCGTGGAGCGTGCCCCGGCATTGGGTGATTTGCCAACGGCCCCCTTGCCGGGTGAGCGAGAGGGTAGCCTCCGCCACGGCCATGGCGTTGTTGGCCGGGTTGAGACAAAGCACCTGACGGCCCTCGGCGTTGGTCACGTAGTCGTTGTAGCGGGTATGGTCGTGCCCGAACAGCACCACATCGAAGCCCGGTACTTCCCGGGCCACTTTCAGGGAGGCATCCTCCATGTAGTCGGGCGTGGTGATGCCGCCCTCACGTCCCGAGTGAAACAGACCGACAACCACGTCGGCTTTCTCTTGCTCGCGCAGCACCTTGACCCATCGGCGGGCCGAAGCAGTCATTTCCTCAAAGCGCAGCCCGCTCCACAGCGGCTTGGCCAGCCAGTTGGGAATGGCAGGGGTAAGCATGCCGAGCACCCCGATTCTGACCCCGTTGCGTACGAGGACGGTATAGGGCTTGACATAGGGCCGGCCCGTGGCGGTGGAGACAATGTTAGCGCCCAGAACGGGGCACGTGAGCTCGTTGAACCATTTGTCGTAGACCCGGTGCCCGGGCTCTATGTCGTGGTTGCCTACACCCTGGGCGTCGTAATGCAGATAGTTCACCACGTCGGATGCGATGTTTCGCTCCAGCGTGTCAATGTAGTTGGAGTAGTAGGAGACCGGCTGCCCCTGAAGAATGTCGCCGTTCTCGAGCAGTATCAGTCGGTCGCCATAGCCGGCCCTGAGCCGGTTGACATAGCTGCTGACGCGGGCCAGGGAGCCCGGTCTGGGTTTGCGTGCAATGAAATCGTAGGGGAAAAAAGCACCGTGCACGTCGGTGGTCTCAATAATCTTCAGTTCGATCGTCTTGTCTTTTGCTTCTGCCATATTCGCGTGTAGCAAGGTCATTGCCAACAGGCAACACAAGAGTGTTGGTTTCATGTTGAGTTCTGTTTTTTGATTTATTGCCTGAAACAGCCGTGCAAAGGTAATGGTTTTCACTGGAAATCGCAGGATTTCCTTGCAATATATGAGCAGACTCGTGTGACAAAAACCGTTTTTCGGCAGATTTAACACTCGTAGACTTGCAGCTATTGCCGAAAAAACCTATATTTGTGAGTGACATATAAAAGATGTGGCTTACTTAAAACCAACGACTATGAACTTACATGAAAATTTTGTGATTACCATCAACCGCCAGTTTGGAACCGGCGGTCATGAGATTGGTATGGAGCTGGCCCGGCGGCTTGGTGTGAAGATGATAGACAAACAGATTCTGCGGGCCGTGGCCGAAAAGTTCCATCTGACGGAGCAGGAGGCAGAACTGCTGGAGACCCAACGCCCTTCGTGGTGGGAGGATTTCACCATGTTCTATCAAGGCTTCATCAAAGTGAACGAGTATGTAGTGAACCCACGCGACATCACATCGCGCCAGCTCTTCTACGCCCAGGCCCGCGCCATGAAAGAAATTGCGGCCAAGGAGTCGTGTGTGGTGATAGGGCGGTGTGGTTTCGACGTGTTCAAAGAGCATCCAAACCGGCAGAGCATCTTCCTCCATGCCCCGCTCGATGTGCGGTTGAACCGCATCATGAAGAAATATCATGTGGATGAAAGAAAGGCCCGCGTCATGATCGAGGACAACGACTACACGCGTGAGCTCTATACCAAGCTCTATACCGGCACCGAACGCTACGATGCCCGCAACTACGACCTGACGCTGGATGTGTCGGCATTTGGCGTGAATGGCGCGGCAGACTTCCTGATGGGCTATATCGGCGCCTGAATCCTAAATGCCCCGGCCTTTGGCCGGGGCTCTATATTGAACGGTGCGGACGGGGATGCACACCGCACGTTTCCCTATATATATAAACTGCGGTTATGGTTTTGATTCTGTCCCTTTTCTCTCTTTTATCCTTTTACTTTTTACTCTTTTTTCTTGCTTGTTTCCCAAACATTCACTACCTTTGCACCGCATTTGTCACAAAACATGTACACCATTAAGAGATACAACAGAGCTGAAGAGGCGCAGGGAATCGCAAAATTTCCTGCAAATTTTTCGTCGAATTGTTTGGTAGTTCCAAATAATTTGCTACTCTCTCTCTCTCTCTCTCTCAAGCCACTGGCGTAACCTCTCTCTAAAACATACACGCGTACGCGCGCGAGGTGAACCGCGCGCAACCCCAATAGGCAAAGGAATCCCCGGAGTTTCCCTTGCCCAACTTTTCGTGCCCTTTAGTCAAGTACAAATAAAAGGATTTTATTTACTTTTTATATAAACATAACAGCAAATGAAAAAAGAAATCAAGCCGGTCAGGCAAATGACCGTAGCCGGAAAGCGGACTTATCTTCGTCCGATGTGTGAATGTTTCCAAGTGGAAGAAAACGAATTTATCTGTACCTCTGTTTATCCACAAGCTCCGCAGTCTGAGGAAGAAGAGTGGGATCAGGATGAAGAAGTGCCTGGAGGCGAGTGGGAACTGTAGTCTATGGCGTCCACTACAAGTATGAACGACAACTCTCAAAGCAATGAATAAAAGATTTCTAAGATTGGCCCTGACTGTTTTGACCGGTCTGCTGCTGACCGCCTGTGGAAACGACAGTCAGCCCGATGCCCCTGTGAAAGAGGAGAAGCAAAGTGCAGCCACATTTTCGATAAACATAGCCTCGTACAATGATGAGGAGGAAATCACCCGTTCCTCCAAACTTGAGGAGACGCAGAGGCAGGCTATCGACTTGGGCAACGGACTCGAAGCTGAACTGAGTATTGAACGAGACACGATGCAGAGCAACACGCATGCAGCTCAGACACGCGCTGCCATGCCCAACCAGCACTACACCATCTATGCCATGCAGGGAGGCAGCCGCGTGGGCGATGTGCTGAAAGGTACAGTGAGCGGCAGCGGCACAAGCCAACACTTCACGCCCGATGCCGGCTACAAAGACAGACTGCTTCTTCCGGCAGGAACCTACACCTTTGTCTGCTACAACGACAAAGTGTCCGATGACGGCACACGCCTCTCCGTGACTCGCGCCAACGCAGGGACGGCTCTTATCGGCACCACGACGGCCACCATCAGTGGTGTGCGCTACAATGTTCATTTCGTCATGAAGCATCAAGCGGCTCGCGTGCGTGTGAAGATGATGACCTATTGGCCCATCCAGAACATCAAGGGTAGCTTACAAGGTAACAACGTCAACGAGCTAGCCACCTATCAGGCCGACCCCACGGCCACGCCCACCTATTCCGCCCCCGCCACATTCAACGAGGCACTGACCTATCCTGACGATTTGGTAGAAGAACCCTATGGTACAGGAGAAAACGGCAGGGAATATGGCAGGTATTATTCAGAAACGCAGAACTATCAATATGTCCTGCCCAATACCAATGCCAACCAGCTCTCGCTGAAGTTTACTTCCGGTGAGCTCTACCGTGATCCCCAACACCACAGCAAGTCGCTGGTGGGCTACCTGCACAACATTACCACCTCGAAGCCTCTGCTGGCCAATGGCAGCTATGTGCTCCGGGTCGACATCTACTACAAAGCCAATTATTTGTTTGAAGACGGCGTTGTCCGCACCTACGTCAACCGTGGTACGCATACCCCTATCGCTGCCGTCTTGAAAGATAATGATGGAACAGCCCATTCCGGTACAGCCATCGCACTGCTCATTGCAGCAGAACAAAACTGGTCCACCACCTATCCGCAACAGGACACTCCCACGATGACCACCAATTTTACCACCCATGCAGCCGCCATGGACGGGGAGTCGCAGACGTGGAGCAATTTCTACACTCCAGATGGCACGATAAAGGCCCTTAGCACCAAATATCCTGCGTTCTACTATGGAGCCAACTTGTTCGATTCGCGTGACGCCACAGGCCAGATGACCACGCGTCTGGGAGCTAATCTTAGTCGATGGTATATTCCCTCCTTTGGCGAGTGGAAATTGGCGGCCCACGTGCTGGGCTATCTTGACCTGAGCAATGTCAACGACTGGGGCGATTACACCAATGGCTGGGACTATCAGATGTACAAGGTTTTCTTTCTCCAAGCCGGCGGACAATATTTCCCGGTCAATTATTCCTGGGCTACGGCAGAAACGACAGACTCTTATGCCGGCTGGGCTGCCAATACGGAGACTCAAGGATTTAGATTTGGTTGGACGGGCAAGTTTAACACGCTGTTCATCCATCCATTCATCCATTTTTAAGCATCCTACACCCTTCTGCTGTCATTTCTATAACGGCAGCAGGAGCTTTCTCTATTCAAGAAAAGATGGCTTTGCGGATACACAGAGCGTGTGTCCCTACGTCAACACCCGTTTTCCAACATTGGGAAGACCGGAAAATAAGAAAAAACGGTCGTCCCAATGCTGGGAAAACGTAAAAAAGAGAGAAACAGCGTTTCCCAATGTTAGGAAGATCTAAAACCGACGAAAAACGGCTTTCTGCAGCTGATAAAACGTTGAACCGACGAAAAAACGGCCGTCAGCAGTTGATGAAACGATGAACCGACAAAAAAACGGCTGTCAGCAGCTGATGAAACACAGAACCGACAAAAAAACGGCCGTCAGCAGCTGATGAAACACAGAACCGACAAAAAAACGGCCGTCAGCAGCTGATGAAACACAGAACCGACGAAAAGATGGCTGTCAACAGCTGATGAAAGACCAAAAAACCCAAATCTTTTAAACTTGAACGATGATGGAATTGAGAAATGTAAGAAAAGGACAGCTCCAGCACATGGAGCACTATCAGTTTGCCGACCGCGTGCTCACGCTCTGTAAGGAGGCGAAGACCGAGAAGCTCACCGCCGTGCTCGGGCCCCTCGAGACTGCCGTGGCCGAGGAGGACAAGGCCCTGAACCAGCCCCGCACGGAGCCCAACACGCAGAAGATGCGCGAGGCCGACGAGCGGCGCGACAGGTCGTACCAAGCCCTGCGGCTCGCCGTGGCCCTACACCTGCACAGCACGGACGCGGCCACGCTGGCCGCCGCCGAGGCCGTGAACCGCGTGATGGAGGCCTACCCCAACGTCACGGCATCGAACTACGACAAGGAGACGGGGCTCATCCGCAACCTCGTGGCCGACCTGGGCACGGACGACGTGGCACAGCACGTGACGAAGATCGACGCCGACCTGTACGTGAACCGGCTGGAGATGGACAACACGGTGTTCGACAAGCTCTTCCACGCGCAGCTCAAGACGGGCGTGACGGCCGGCGCGTTCGACGTGAAGCAGCTGCGGGCCGCGACGGACCGTGCGCTGTCGGCCGTGCTGCGCCGCGTCGAGGCGCTGGACGAGCTGGAGCCCTCGGCACCCATCGCCTCGCTCATCACGCAGTACAACAACTTAGTGGACAACCGCCGCACGCTCTTGGCCCACCGCGCGGGCACGTCGCAGACGGCGCGCGACCGCCGGCGTGCCGAGCACGAGGCGCATCTGCGGCCGGGTTTCGCCGCGCTGGAGCAGCAACTGGGGCTTGCGGCCGGCAGCCTGTCGTTCACGGGCAAGACGGAGGGAACGGGCGCGAAGCGGCACTACGAGCTTGCCGTGGCGGGTCAGACCACGCCCGACGGCCAGCCCAAGACCATCTGGGTGGGGCAGAACAAGAACGGCTCCCTCTTTGTGTACGAGAAGGTCGAGGGGTGAAGCGCGTCGCATTCAAAAGACAACAACGTGTCGCATGGATTCAAAAGACAACGACATATCGCATGGGTTCAAAAGACAACGACAAACAACAACAAACAACGCTGCGCCACGCTATAAATGTTGTTACCCGTTGTTTTCAGTTGTCTTTAACCCACCAATGACAGTTGTATGAACGGAAACGCACGGGGTGCCGGCCATCCCTTTACGCAGACAAAGTAACTACAATACACCTCTATATTGTGTTTTTATAATATCTCTTTTTGCGCGGACTGTGTCGTGAGACACGGCCCGCGATTCTTTTAGACAGAACAACAGAAAGGACATGTAGCTGCGCGGTAGGGTTTTAGACATAACTACATATTTGAACATATAGCTGCGCGATGAAAAAGGACACCCAGATGCCATGCATGGTATTTTCTCACAGATTGCACAGATTTCTCAGATGCTGCGCGATGAATGCGCGTGCGAGGTTGATGTAGGGGCCGGCCTCCGTGCCGCCCCGCACGCCAAAAACCATACTGAACTCCTGTGCCATTCCTCCGCGCAGCCATATGTTCAATATGTAGTTCTGTCTAAAATCCTACTGCGCAGCTATATGTTCAAATATGTTGTTCTGTCTAAAAACCCAACGTGCAACTGTTTGTCCTTTCTGTAGTTCTGTCTAAAAATAACGCGGTGTGTCTCACCGACAACGAGCCTTTTTCTACGTTTATGGCAAAAAACATGTCTAAAATGTTTTGTTTTTCATTAATAATGCTTACATTTGCTGGCATTATAGCGACTACCTAAGACAAAGAGGACAAGAGAATATATCATATATTAAACCAAAAAGCAAACATTTATGTATCCAACAATCAAAAGAACCTCTATGGCACTGTGCCTCGGTTTGTTCTGCACGACGGCCTTTGCGCAGCAGAAACAAATCAGCGGCGTGGTCAAGGATGCTTCCGGCGAGCCGATGATTGGCGTAACGGTTATGGCCGACGGCCGTGTCGCTGCAGTGACCGATCTGGACGGAAATTTCACCGTGAAAGACGTAAAGCCCTCTACGCGTCTCACCGTCAGTTATGTGGGCTATCGTGAACAGAGCGTCACCGTGGGCAACCAGGCTTCGTTCGACATTACGATGGCGGTGGACAATCAGCAACTCGACGAAGTGGTGGTGGTGGGCTATGGCACGATGAAGAAGAAAGATCTCACCGGCGCGGTGGCCAGTGTGCGGGCCAGCGACCTGGCTCAGGTGGCGGCTCCCAATGCGCTGCAGGCCATGCAGGCCAAGGTGCCGGGTGTGGATTTGCAGCAGAAAGACGGTCAGGCCGGTGGCGGCATCAGCATGAACCTGCGCGGCAACCGCTCGCTGCTGGCCAGCAATTCGCCGCTGATTCTGGTCGATGGCGTGGAGTATGGCTCCACGCTCGACATTCCTGCCAGCGACATTGAGTCGATGGACATTCTGAAAGACGCTGCCTCGACGGCCATCTACGGTACGAAAGGCGCCAACGGCGTTATCATCATCACCACCAAGCGCGGCAAGGCGGGCCGCACGTCGGTGAGTTTCAACGGTTATGTGAGCTTCAACAGTGCCACGGGCATCACCAAGCCGATGTATGGCGACAAGGAGGTGCAGCGGCTTGTAGACGCCCGCGACTACAAGAAGATGCTGCAGGGCGGCGACTGGACAGCTGCGCAGCGCACGACGACGGTCACCGATGTGCTCGGATTGAAACTGGACGACGGCACGCTGACCGAAGACATTTACAAGGACAAGAGCTATACCGACTGGCTCGACATGATTCTGCAGAACAGTGTGTCGCAGAACTACGAGGTGTCGGTGCAGGGCGGCGGCGAAAAGACGAACTTCAACATCTCGCTGGCCGACATGATAGACAAGGGACTCATGCAGGGTGACGAATTCCACCGCTACACCGGCCGGGCCAATGTGGACCACCACATCAACAAGATTGTCAAGGTGGGCGCCAGCCTCTCCTATGTCTACAAGAGCAACGACAAGCGCAACGGCGGTGTGTACAACCAGGCCCAGAAGATGACCACCATCACGCACGCCTACCTGACAGACGGCCGTATCAATGCCCAGCCCAACCCGTGGTACGCCGCCCACTGCTCGCCCCTCTTGGACGAGAACGGCAACTATCAGCGCAACATTGAGACCTCGCGCTTCTTTGGCAGTGCCTATGCCGAGATAACGCCTGTGAAGAATCTGGTGTTGAGATCGCAGTTCACGCTTGACCGCACGACCTGGCGCGACGGCCTTTACCAAGACTACCAGAGCCAGGGACGCTACCAGGCTCCCACTACGACCTATATCAAGAACGAACGCCAGACCAGTACCAAGTACGTATGGCAGAATACAGCCAACTACAACTTGTCGCTCAATGCACAGCACGACTTCACTTTCATGCTTGGTCATGAGATGACGCAGAAAGTCACGGAGGGCAGCAACATCTACGGTTCTGCCGGTGCGGAGCATTATTATCAGAGCACGTTCTATGACGTAAGCAAGATCATCAAAGCCGACGGGACGTCTTCCTATGTGAAAAGCAACATGGTGTCGTTCTTCGGCCGTGTGAACTACTCCTACCTCTCGCGTTACCTGCTTCAGGCATCGCTCCGCACCGACGGTTCCTCCGTGCTGGCCAAGGGCCACAAGTGGGGCTATTTCCCGTCTGTGAGTGCGGGCTGGCGCATGTCGGACGAAGCCTTCATGCAGGGCACCAAATCGTGGCTCGACAACCTGAAGCTGCGTGCATCGTGGGGGCTCTCGGGCAATGCCGCCATTGATGAATACCAGACACTGGCCGCCATCACCTCCATTGTTCCCAATTCTACCGACAAGGCACCGATGACGATGGCCAACAGCGACCTGACATGGGAAAAGACCTCAGCCCTCGATTTCGGTCTTGACTTCTCGTTCCTGGACAGCCGCATCTACGGAAGCGTAGACTTCTATTCAAGCCATACCTACGATTTGCTCTATTATAAGATAGCACCGATGTCGTCGGTATTCACCAGCCAAATCAACAATGTGGGCAAGACCCGCGGCCATGGTTGGGAGATAGCCTTGGGCGGTGTGCCTGTGCAGAACAAGAATTTCCGTTGGGACATCAACGCCACGGCAACTTTCGCGCGTGACTATGTGGACGAATTGACGGCCGGCATTAGCCAGTATGTCGATGGCATCAACCTACTCAAGGTAGACGAGCCGGTATCGGCCTACTACACCTATGAAGTGGACAAGTGCTGGAAAGTGGGCGAGTTCGACACCTATGTGGAGCAAAACTATACCAGCCAAGGCAAAACCTTTACCAAGCCTTATTCGGATTATGGTTCGCCCGGTACGCCAAAGGTGATCGACCAAAACGGTGACGGCGTGATCGATGACAACGACAAGAAAGTCTACAACCGCTCTCCCAAGGCTATTCTGGGTTTGAACACATCGTTCAATTACAAGGACTTCTCGCTGAGCATCCAGACCATGGCCCGCTTGGGTGGCTACATGTCGTATGCCGCTTACGGTCTTTACACCTATGATGGATCCAACTGGGGCGACCTCGACTACTGGACACCCGAGAACACCGGCGCGCTGATTCCGTCTCCCGGTGCCGACAGCAAGGGTTCAGGCCCGGCTTACAAGAATGCCATTGAGATGCAAAAGGCCGACTATTTCAAGATTAAAGACATTACCTTGGCCTATCAGCTGCCCAAGTCGGTGCTGCGCAAATGTTTGATGAGCAATGCCCGTATCTATTGCTCCATGAAGAATTTCTTCACGTTCAGCCATTTCAACGACTACGACCCGGAGCGTGGCGGTGCCATCAGTTTCCCCTTGCAGAAGCAGGTGATCGTCGGGCTTAATGTTACATTCTAAAAAGATTACTCAACATGAAAAGATTTATCAATATATTGATGACGGTTGCCGCCTTGGGTGTAACGGCAACTTCTTGCTCTGATTTTCTGGAGGAAGACAACAAGACCGGCGAGACTGCCGACCTGACCTACAACACCTCAACAGGCATCGACGGCCTCGTTTCGTCGGCTTATGCCTATTCGCGCGGCTGGTGGGGCAAGGAGCCTTCGCTGGGATTGGCAGAGATGGGCTCCGACCTTTTCTATTATGGTTACGACAACAAGCAGAAAGGTCTTTGCAGTTACGACATGACCTCGGAGAGTCTGGGGTTTGAGTCGACTTCGGGCACCGATGCCGTGAACAACAATCCCTGCCTTGACCAGTATTGGGAATTGTTCTATGCGGGCATTGATGTCAGTAACAACGTGCTAAAATATGTGGTTAAAAACGAGAACTTGAGCGATACCAAGAAACAGGCCTATCAGGGTGACGCCTATTTCCTTCGTGCGCTCTACTATGCCCAGCTCGTGGCCCTCTGGGGGCCTGTGCCCTATAATGGCGAGGCCATCACCGCTTTGAATTACAAGCCTCAGCGTCAGCCGGAACCTGTGATTTACAAGCATATCCTCGATGACTTGAAAGAGGCGATGAACCTTTACAAGTCGGCCAATGTGATGACACAGGCCAATGCCACGGGCGAAGGCCGTGCCTATTACTATTCGGCAGTGGCTCTCTACGCCCGTGTGGCCCTCTATGCGGCTTCCTGGCTGGGGGCCAACAGTGTGGAGGGCTACGGCAATCTCTATACCGAAGCGCTTCAGGCATCGACGGACGTCATCAACAACTCGGGTGCATCGCTCTACAACCGCTATGCCGACACGTGGAATATGAACAACGAGGAGCACAACTCCGAGTGCCTGTTCCGTGTGCATTATGGCAACACATTGTCGTCGGGCTTCGACAACTGCGTTCCTTATCGTTATTACAAGAATGGCACAGGCACCTTTAATTCATTGCTCACCCGCAAGGGATATTCGAGCAACGGCGGTAGTGCGACCAACCTGATGTTTGTCTCCATGTGGAACAATGGTGCCACGGATTTGGGTGGAAACGGCCAGAAGACGACCAATGTGTTCTTCCGCTGCACGGATGCCAAGAAGGCATATATCAAGAGTGCCACTACGAATGGCAATGTGGAGGTGGGAAAATACTACTCGCCCTACGGCCGTGGCTTTACCCGTTACCTGCCGTCGCTCTATCTCTGGAAGATTCTCGATGAGGTAAAGGGCACCGACCAGCGATACAACGGGACGTTGCTGACGAGCTATCGCATTCCCAAAGAACTGGCTGGCAATGCCAAGAACTATCCCAATATGAGCGATCAGGAGTTTGTGGACTATGACGATGCTTATAATACCGACGGCAACTACTTCAATGGTGGAGGTGCTGCCATCGTGTACAGCCTGACCGACGGTAATTCTGCCGAGGGACAGGCCGAGCAGGCTGCCGCCAAGAACAAGTATCGCATCCAGTTTGCCAGTGGGGGCGACATTCCCGTGTACACCTCTTCCGATCCCGCCAAGGCCCTGCCTACAGAGGCTGCCAAGAAAGTGTCCGACGTGTATGGAGACGCCCGTTACAACTCTTATAAGATTGGTGGATGGTGCTCGTTCCCCGGTATCAAGAAGTTTTTGGACGACCAGTATGATACGAACTATCCCACTTTCGACGTTTCCTACCGCGACATCATGGTGCTGCGCCTGGCCGAGATGTATCTCATCAAGGCTGAAGCCGAGATGCAGACGGGAGCCAATGCCAATGCGTTGGCCACCATCAATCAATTGCGCACGGTTCGCGCCATCAGCGGCAAGGACAATACCATCAGTGGTACAGTCACTATAGAGACCATTCTGAAAGAGCGTGCGCTGGAGCTCTGCGGCGAATATCAGCGTTGGTTCGACCTGAAGCGCACCCACACGTTACTCGAGCACGTGAAGGCTTACAACGCCCAGGCTTCAGCCAATGTTGCCTTAAAGCATTATTATCGTCCTATTCCGCTCAGCGAACTGGAGACTGTGACCAATCGCTCAGACGAGTCGTTCAATCAAGATGCCAACGGAGTGCTGCAATACACAGCAGCTTCTGCCAACATGTGGCAGAATCCGGGCTACAACTAAATACTTGAACTTTTCAAGGGGTGCGGTCGCGGGTAACCGTGCCGCATCCTTTCTTTTTAGCATGTCGATGTTATGAATGGATATTAATTCTTAATATTCTATAATGAATTTGCCAATAAGGGCAAATCTCCCTAAATTTGTTTTACTTTTTTGAATAATTAGCCTATGGAAAAGAAACGTTACGCATTATTCGTTCTCCTATTATTTCTTGTTACCGGTAATGGTTGGGGGCGAGAGGTTTGCGATACGCTGACGCGTGTCGGATTGGGACTGAAAGGTGAAATCGGCTTTGGCAACGCATACGTTCAGTTCTCAGGAAAGGTATTTCATTCTTCTGCAACTTACAATGGTTTTGCGGCACCGGGTGGAGCCAGTCGGTCCATACAGCTCAGTAAAACCAAGCAAGCGGGCATCTTCACGGCTGCCAGCGGTGGCAAATTGAAGTCGGTTTCCATTACCACAATACCTACAAGTATATCGAAAGTCTCGATCAATGTCTATGCCAGCAATACTCCATACTCTTCGTTGTCGGACGAGCTTTATGATCCCAAAGGGAAAAAATGTGGGAAATTGTTGGGGACGGCATCTTTTTCATCCGACCATCTGACCTCAACGATTTCTGCAAATGGAGATTATACGTATCTTGGCATCAGGCCGGCGGACGATTCCAATGCCAATTATCTTGAAAAGATTGTTGTTGTTTGGGAAGTGGACGACCCCTTGGAACTTGCTGTTTCGACTGCAGGTTATGCCACTTTGTATAATGGTCAGAGTGCCTTGCAAGTTCCTGCAGGTGCGACGGCCTATACGTTCAAGGTGAGCCACGGCGAGCTTGTCGTGAGCAAAACTTATTCGGCCGGTACTGTTCTCCCTGCCGGCGAGGCAGTTGTGGTGAAAGCCAATCCAGGTAAATACTTCTTTGAGACTGCTGAGACGGTTGAAGAGAAAGATGCAGACAACGTGCTTTTCGGCACGGATCAGGATGAAGTGTTGCCCGCGGATGCAGGAGCCCGCTACTATATGCTTTCATTGAATAGCGACAAGACTTCGGAATCTGTGGGCTTCTATTGGGGTGCCGACGATGGTGGGGCTTTCACAAATACTGCCCATCATGCTTATCTCAAGCTGGGAAAGGCGCAGACTGCCAAGGCGGCCTATGTCTTGAACCATGTTGTGACAGCTCTGGCCGGCCCCATGGTGAATGCCGGCGGTATGGAATCCTCCAGCACTGCGACTTTTAATGCGAAGGCATTCCGCTATAATCTTCATGGTGTTCGGGTCGGTTCTTCCTATCGGGGAATCGTCGTACAGAATGGGCGGAAGTTTATTGTCCGTTGAATTTCCATGCACCAATTATTGTTTTCTAAAATCATCAAGTCATGAAAACATATCAGAAGCCTGAAATTACGGTCTATTACATTGAATCTCCTGAGGGCATCATGGCAGTTTCTGGCAACCTGACGATCCATGAGGAGCGCGGAGACAATTGCCAGCTCAGCAAGGAGAACGACATGTCTACGTCTTGTTTTAAAGTCGTGGATGAGGACTTGTGGGATGAGGATAAGTAATTTCTGGTATCCTCTCTCTATGCAACGATGGCTCTTCGCAGGCATGCTCCTTTTTTCCCTCTCTATTCATGCGCAGGGAGAGAGTAGCCATGATTCTGCACGGGTACTCAATGAGCAGGTCGGATTGCTGCTCATAAATCTGAAAGCTACCCGTGACACAGCCACGTACTATACCACTTTACAACAGGTAATGCAGACTGCATTGCGCTGTGATGCCTATGACAGCCAGGCTGGCAGCAATGGTCGGCCGACTGCCCAATACCGTCATCAAAATAGGAAACGGCTGGATCCCTATCGCCGCAAACTCATGGAGGCCGCACTCTATTATACCGCACATAGTCGCAATAAGGAGGCATTGCATTGCTATGACCTCTACTTGGGCACCTCCAACAGCCGTTTGTTTGAAGGTGAGCAAGACTCTTTTCGCGGACAGGCTGCCTACTATGCTGCGTTGTTGGCCTATGGAGGACATCAATATGTCCGTGCCAACAGCTATGCAGACATAGCCATCCGTGACACCAACTTTGCCCGCGATGCTGCGGAAATCAAGGTAGGGTGCATGCGGGAAATGATGGTGACGCACAACGACTCGGCCCGCTATCTGATAGCTCTGCTGGAGTTGCACGACAAGGCACCGCAGAATCCTACCTATTTTCACATGCTCTTGGAGTATTTTTCTTCGGCTGGCCATGAGAAAGAGTTGGAGCAATTTGCTTATGACGAGGTTCGCAAGGACAGCACCGACTTGTTGGCGTGGTTGCTGCTGGGCGAAGTCAAGATGAAGCGGCAGCTTTGGCCCCAGGCCGTCAAAGCCTATAAACGGGCGATAAGTTTGGCCCCGGATGATGTCGGTGCAATTTACAATTTGGGCGTGTGCCATAGTGCGATGGCCCAGCAGATGATGACGGATGACGAGTCTGAAGTGTCGGATTCATGCAGAGCTTTACTGGAGACGGCGCGCCAACAATTGGAAAGGGTAGGGGCGTTGGACCCCGAACAGGAGCAGGTAGAATGGGTGAAGCCGCTCTATCAGGTCTATCTCAAGTTGGGAGATCGGGAAGGACTGGGTAGGTTGACCTCCCGTTTGCGACGGGCACAACAGTAAGAATCGCTTTCTAATTCAACAGGATAAACAAATCAAGCAAGAAGAAAGGCAAAATATAAATGAACTATCAAGGATTCTGGAAATGGCTGTCAGGCTGTTGTTGTGTCTTTCTGTTATGGGCCATGCCCGTGTCGGCCTATGCCCAGAAAAAGGAAATAGCTACAGCCCGGGAGTTTGTCAAGAAAGGAAATAACTTGGACAAGGCTGAACAGATGATGCGGAAGCTACTGCAAGATTCTGTCAACAGACGGGACGAGAGAATTTGGGCAACCCTTTTCGATGCTTTGCGCAAGCAATATGAACAGGGTAACGAAAAACTCTATCTGAAGCAGAAATACGACACGGCCCAGCTCTTTACCGTTGCTTCCAAGCTCTTTACTGATATGGCGACTTATGATTCCATAGAGGCTATTCCCGATTCCAAGGGCCGTATCAGGTTTGTCCGTCGCAAAGGCAACGCAGAACTGCTCAACACGCTGCGTCCCAATTTGTATCATGGAGGAATCTTTTTCATTCGCAAACAGAAGTTTCCCGAGGCTTATCAGTTGCTCAATCAGTATGTGGAATCTGCCAATCAGCCACTTTTCGGGGGTTACCGATATGGCGAGACCGACCGGCGACTGCCCGAAGCGGCTTATTGGGCTGTCTATTGCGCCTATAAACAGGGCGATGTCAGAAAGGTGTTGCACCACACCTATATGGCCCTCAAAGACACCTTGCACCGTGAGCCGATGCTGCAATATCTGGCCGAGACCTATCAACTGGATGGTGATACGGCGAGATATGTCGAAATTCTGCACGAGGGTTTTGCCAAGTATCCGCTTTCGCCGTATTTCTACCCACATTTGATAGACTATTTCTCTCAAAATAAGGACTGGGCGGAGGCTTTGGCATTGACAGACAAAGGACTGGCTGTTGACAGCACAAGCATCGTCTTTGAACTGACTAAAAGTACTATTCTGCTCAACATGGGGCAGTACGACCAGAGCTTTGCCTTGAGCGTGTCGCTGCTTCATCGCTGCGACAGTCTTGCCGGAGCTTGGCTCAATGCCGGGCTGGCCAAGTTCAATCAGGCTGTGGCTCTCGACAAGGCTACACTCCAAACATCCCGTCGCTGGGAAAGCATTTACAAGCTGTATAGGGAGGCACTCCCTTATTTGGAAAGATACCGTAAGGACAGGCCTTTGGAAAAAGAGAAGTGGGGACTCCCCCTTTACACCATCTATCTCAATCTGAATATGGGCGAACGTTTTGACGAGATAGACAAACTGATGAAGAATAATACATTTAAAAGCCAGTGATATGCAAATAGAAGACATCATCAGCAAGCAGAGGCTGGAGTTGAATGAGATGCAACAAGCCGTAGCCCATGCCATTGTCAACGATACTCAGGACGTGGTGGTACTGAGCCCCACAGGGTCGGGCAAGACCTACGCTTATCTGCTGCCCTTGCAACAACTCTTCGATTCACGGAGCGATGAGGTGCAAGCCATAGTCGTAGTGCCCGGTCGCGAACTGGCCCTGCAGTCGGCCACCGTGTTGAAGAATCTTGGAACGGGGCTCCGAACCTATGCCTGTTATGGCGGTCGTCCCACCATGGATGAGCATCGCGAGCTTCGACAGGTGAAGCCACAAATCGTCTTTGGCACGCCGGGGCGTCTGAACGACCATATTGTCAAGGGTAATATCCAGACCCGTCATGTGTGCTGTGTAGTCATCGACGAGTTCGACAAATGCCTGGAGATGGGTTTTCAGGAAGAAATGGCCACCCTGATGGTGCAGTTGCCACGTGGTGTCCGCCATCTTCTTCTTTCTGCTACAGCCAGTGACCAGATAGCACCTTTCCTGCAATCGGTTCCGTCTGTCCCAGGCAGTCGGCGTACTGTTTCCACTCTCGACTATCGTCCTCACGACGAGCAGACTTCCGACCGAGTGTCGGTCTATGCTGTCCATAGTCCGATAAAAGACAAGCTGGAGACACTTTCGGCCTTGCTTCGCCATGTGGGTGGAACCAGCAGTATTGTGTTCTTGAATTATCGAGACTCCGTGATGCGCACAGCCTCTTACCTTGCCGAGCATGGTTTTTCGGTGATAGCCTTTCACGGCGGACTGGAACAGAAACAGCGCGAGGAGGCCATCTATAAGTTCTCGAATGGCTCCGTCTCTGTGTTGGTGAGTACCGATTTGGGCAGTCGTGGCCTCGACATTCCCGACATAGAGAACATTATTCACTATCATATTCCCGAGGGGCAGGACGGTTATATCCATCGGGTGGGGCGCACGGCCCGCTGGAACAAGACAGGGCATGCCTATTTTATTCTCAGTGAGGGCGAAACGATTCCCGATTATGTGGATGCCCAGGTCCTCGACTGCGTGCTTCCCTCCGATCTTCCTGCTCCCGCGCAGCCCCGCATGGCTACGATTTATATAGGCAAGGGCAAGAAAGACAAGCTTTCAAAAGGCGATATTGTAGGGTTCCTCTGCAAGAAAGGAGGGCTCAAATCCGACGAGATTGGTCGTATTGACGTGAACGAGCACTACGCCTATGTGGCCGTTCGGCGGGAACGTCTGGGCAGTCTTCTTAGACAAGTGAGTGGCGAGAAGATCAAGGGATTGCGCACGGTCATCGAGGAAATCAGGTGACGCTTTCTGTCCATGTGCCCCTCATGGTGGTCTGCCGGGGCGTTCAGGTTTCATAAAAAAACGCATTATGTCCTGTTGTGTGTCAATATGACATTAATTGATTCCGCTGAATAAATACTTGCTAAATTATTTGTTTAATTCAAAGAAAAACTGTAAGTTTGCATCAATAAACCCAATACAGGAAATCGCGTAAACCTTTTAAATAGAATTAAAATGAAGAAGTACAATTTTAATGCAGGTCCTTCAATGCTTCCACGCGAAGTGATTGAGAACACCGCAAAGCAGATTTTGGATTTCAATGGGTCGGGCCTCTCCCTGATGGAGATAAGCCATCGTGCCAAAGATTTTCAGCCTGTGGTCGATGAGTCGGTAGCCCTGATTAAGGAATTGCTTGACATTCCAGAGGGTTATTCCGTAATATTCCTTGGTGGTGGCGCTTCGTTGCAGTTCATGCAGATACCGGCAAACTTCCTCATTAAGAAAGCGGGCTACGTCAATACCGGCGCTTGGGCCAAGAAAGCCCTAAAAGAAGCTAAGCTCTTTGGCGAAGTGGTCGAGGTTGCTTCTTCTGCCGCTGACAACTACACGCACTTGCCACATGGTTACGCCATTCCGTCCGATCTCGACTATCTCCACGTTTGTACCAACAATACCATCTACGGTACGGAATTGCACGAGGATTTGGAAGTTCCTGTTCCTTTGGTTGGCGACATGTCGTCCGACATTATGAGCCGCCCCGTAGACGTTTCCAAATACACCGCTATTTATGCCGGAGCACAGAAGAACATGGCCATGGCCGGTGTCACGGTAGTGATTGTTAAAGACGACATGCTGGGCAAGGCTCCCCGCGAGTTGCCGACGATGATAGACTATCGCACACATGTCGAGAAAGGCTCCATGTTCAACACGCCCCCCGTTGTCCCCATTTATTCGTTGCTCGAAACCATGCGCTGGGTGAAGGCTCAGGGCGGCGTGAAAGAGATGGAACGCCGCGCCAAGGAGCGTGCAGAGCTCGTCTATGGCGAGATCGACCGCAACAAGCTCTTCCGTGGCACCGTGGCCGAGTCCGACCGCTCGCGTATGAGCATCTGCTTCGTCATGAACGACGAGTACAAGGAACTGGAGAAACCGTTCCTCGACTTTGCCACCGAGCGCGGCATGGTGGGCATCAAGGGCCATCGTTCTGTGGGTGGTTTCCGTGCCAGCTGCTACAATGCGCAGACGCTGGAAGGTGTCAACGCACTGGTTCAGGCCATGAAAGACTTTGAGGCCCTGCACTAATCACGAATCAAACCTAATCCATAGAACGATGAAAATACTGATTGCAACAGAGAAACCCTTTGCTACCGAGGCCGTAGAGGGCATCAAGAAAGAGGCTGTGGCCGGCGGTCACGAGGTGGCTCTGCTGGAAAAATATACAGAGAAGTCCCAGCTTCTTGAGGCTGTGGCCGATGCCGACGCCATGATTGTGCGCTCTGACAAGGTTACCCCCGACGTGCTCGATGCTGCGCGGAATCTGAAAATTGTGGTTCGTGCCGGTGCTGGTTACGACTCCATCGACACGGCTTATGCCAAGGAGAAAGGCGTTGTGGTGGAAAATACACCCGGACAGAATGCCAATGCCGTGGCCGAACTGGTCTTTGGTCTGTTGGTCTACACCGTGCGCAACTTCTACAATGGCAAGTCGGGTTCCGAGCTGATGGGCAAGAAACTGGGCATCCTCGCCTTTGGAAACGTGGGGCGCAACGTTGCCCGCATTGCCAAGGGCTTCGGAATGGAGGTCTATGCTTTCGACGAATATTGCCCCAAGGAGACCATCGAGGCCGCCGGCGTGCATGCCGTGGCTACGCGCGACGACCTGTTCCGCTTGTGCGACATCGTGAGTCTGCACATTCCTGCCACGGCCGAGACCAAGAGCAGCATCAACTATGAGGTGGTCGGCCTGTTGAAAAAGGGAGGCATCCTCATCAACACCGCCCGCAAGGAAGTCATCAATGAGCCCGAACTGCTCAAGCTGATGGCCGATCGCGCCGACCTGAAGTTCGTTACCGACATCATGCCCGACGCCGATGCCGACTTCCGTCGGTTCGAGGGCCGCTACTTCTCCACACCGAAGAAGATGGGCGCCCAGACCTCGGAGGCCAATACCAATGCCGGCATTGCTGCCGCCCGCCAGATTAACGCATTCTTCAAAGACGGCGACACCAAGTTCCAGGTCAACAAGTAATTGTTGCGTCGTCTGCTGATTATCTTTTTGATTCCTATTTGCAGGGGCACTCGTTTGTGGGTGCCCCTGCAAACGGGATTCTTGGAACACACAAGCATCATTCATCCCTCGATACTATGGCTACAATCAAACCTTTTCGGGGCATCCGTCCCCCCAAGGACCTCGTGGAGCTGGTGGAGTCGCGTCCCTACGACGTGCTCGATTCCGAAGAGGCCCGCGCCGAGGCCGGCGACAACGAGAAATCGCTCTATCACATCATCAAACCCGAAATCAACTTTGCTCCCGGCACGTCCGAGTACGACCCGCGCGTCTACCAAAGTGCCGCCGACCATTTCCGGCTTTTCCAAGAGAGAGGCTGGCTCGTGCAGGATGCCGCAGAGCATTATTATATCTATGCCCAGACCATGAACGGGCGGACGCAGTACGGCCTCGTGGTCGGAGCCTGTGTGAACGACTATCTCACGGGCGTCATCAAGAAGCACGAGCTGACCCGTCGGGACAAGGAAGAAGACCGCATGAAGCACGTGCGCGTGTGCGATGCCAACATTGAACCCGTATTCTTTGCCTATCCCGACAATGCCGTGCTCGACGCGCTTCTCATGCGTTATGCCGCTACCGAGCCCGAGTATGACTTCGTGGCGCCCGTCGACGGCTTCCGCCATCGGTTCTGGGTAGTCTCCGATACGCAGGACATAGACCTCATTACCGAGCAGTTCCGCCGGATGCCCAGCCTCTATATTGCCGACGGACACCATCGCTCGGCGGCCGCAGCCCTCGTGGGGGCAGAGAAAGCTCGGCAGGGCGCTGCCCACACGGGGCAGGAGGAGTACAACTACTTCATGGCCGTGTGCTTCCAGGCCAGCCAGCTGACCATCCTCGATTACAACCGCGTGGTCAAGGATCTCAACGGGCTTTCGCCCGATGCTTTTCTGAAAGCACTGGCCCAGGACTTCACGGTCGAAGCCAAGGGCGAGGCGGAATACCGCCCCCGACAGCTGCACGAGTTCGCACTCTATATGGACCATTGCTGGTACAGCCTCACGGCCCGGCCCGGCACTTACGACGACAGCGACCCCATCGGGGTGCTCGATGTCGACATCTCCAGTCGGCTGATACTCGACAAACTCATGGGCATCAAGGATTTGCGCTCCGACAAGCGCATCGACTTCGTGGGTGGCCTGCGGGGTCTCGGCGAGCTGAAGCGACGGGTGGACAGTGGCGAGATGCGCTGGGCACTGGCCCTGTATCCCGTGTCCATGCAGCAGATTATGGACATTGCCGACTCCGGAAAAATCATGCCACCCAAGGCCACATGGTTCGAGCCGAAGCTGCGTTCGGGACTTGTCATTCACAAACTCAGCTGAATTTCTACTGGCGGCAGTTTGCCGCCTGTCCACATGGAAGATACGTTCAAGACGATTGCCGCCCCGGCCCAAGGTTACTACACCGAGAAGCGAAGCAAGTTTTATGCCTTTGCCCATCATGTGGAAACCTTGGACCAGGTGAAAACCATTCTCGACGGCTACCGCCGCCAGTACCATGACGCCCGCCATTGCTGCTATGCCTATGTGATGGGGGCCGAACGCTGGGACTTCCGGGCCGTGGACGACGGCGAGCCCTCGTCCACCGCGGGCAAGCCCATACTGGGACAAATCAATGCCCGCGAACTCACCGACGTGCTGGTTTGCGTCGTCCGTTATTACGGCGGCGTGAACCTGGGGACGGGCGGACTCATCACGGCCTACCGTGCTGCGGCCGCCGATGCCCTCGACCACAGCGTGGTGGAGGAGCGGCTGGTGGAGGAGTTGGTGACCTGGCGGTTCTCTTATCCCATGATGAATGCCGTGATGCGGGTGGTCAAGGAGATGCAGCCCCGCATCATCGGACAGACATTTGACAACACCTGCGAAATCCAACTCTCCATCCGCAAAAGCCTGGCCGGAGAGCTGCGAAGCAGACTGGAAGCCTTGAATTTCGGATAATTTAGTTTTAAATAACGTTAATTCCTTCCGCCGCTTCTCCTTTTTTCATTACCTTTGCACCCGCAATCAGGAAGGTTGGCAGAGTGAACGATCGCGCTGGACTCGAAATCCGGTATACCCTTTTCGGGTATCGGGGGTTTGAATCCCTCACCTTCCGCAAGGGAAAAACAGCTTCATAAAACACTATGAGGCTGCTTTTTTCGTATGGCATCTTGGCCATCGGACTGCCGCCTGGGCAGCGGGGCTGGCTTGGCGTGCGCTCTTCCCAAATTCATGGCGGCGCATCCGCCCTGCGATTGCACCGTCATCGCGCGGCCATTACGGCGTTGTCGCGCGGCCGTTGCGCCGCAATCGCGAAGCCGCTGCACCGTCGTCGGCCCGGGCGCGGAAGCCTTGCCGTGCATATACGGGCCTTTTTCATTATCTTTCGGGCCGTTTTATTTTTAGTCTTCATCGCTTGGCAATGTCGTAAAATGTTCCTATCTTTGTAGGCATCTCCACGAAAGCGCGGTTAAAAACCATTTAATTAAAAGCATGGAAGGCGAAAGACCCACCACCAAATCCAGTGTCGTCAGGGCAGGCAAGGCGACAGCCCACAATGCCAATTTCGGCAAAAGAAAGAAGCGCGACATTAAGCGCAACATCCCGACAGAGCTCATTCCCATCGAGGAGGAGACGTGGCTTTTGCAGCCCATTGCCGTGACGATGATGCGTCATGACTATTCCCTGATCCAGATTCGCATCTTGGTGACCATCGTGGAGTACATGCAGTCGAAGCTACACAACATTCTAAGCAAGGACCGCAACGAGCCGGAGATCTTCTCGGACGCGGAGCTCGACAACGACGGACGCCTTGAAATCAAGACCCTCTTCAAGACCTTGGGCGTGGATCCCAACCATTACCCGCAGCTTCGGCAGAGTCTGAAGATGCTGGCCGCCATTCCCGTGGAGATACCTTACAAGACGATTGACGGGCGAAGCTACCTCAAGGTGACCAACCTCTGCGACGTGTACATCCCTGAGGACGCCGGCATTTACGAGAAATACGCCGTGCTCAAGATAGACCGCACGGTGGCCAAGCGGCTCGTGTCGCTCGACCTGGGCTATCACCGGCTGGGCAAGCAGATTGTGTTTGCCTGCCGCAACCGCTACACCCAGCGCATCTACATGTTCATTGAGAGCTGGCTCGACAAGGGCGGTACGGTCATCAAGACCGTGGAGTTCCGCAAGATGCTGCGCCTGGAAACCAACTACCGTAAGTTCAGCGACTTTGTGCGCCGTGTGCTCGAGCCGGCCAAGGAGGAACTTAAGTCGCTCGCGGAGAATGGCTTCTGCGACTGCTACTTCGACTACGACAGGCGCTACGACAACGGCCAGCGCGGCGGCGAGCCCGATGCGCTGGTGTTTCATATCCACCGCCCCAAGAACAAGCTGAACAAGCAGCTGCAGGACGTGACCGACATGCAGCGCAGCCAGTTTGCCGACATGCTCATCCGCTACTTCGGCTTCGAGCCGGCCATGGCCAAGAACATGAGCGGCCGCATCACCCCCGACAACTATCAGGGGGCCGTGTCCAAGCTCGTCGACCTGCGCAACCGGCTGCGCAGCGACCTCACCATCCACGACCGCGCCGCCTATACCTACCGCGTGCTGGACAATCTGTTCCGCGGTGTGGCGGACAGCAGGGCCTTTGACCCGCAGAACAACGCCAAACAAGCATAAAATCTACAATTCAGAAACAACAGGAATATGAAATCGAGAACGTCAGATTGGTTTGAAATCAAGATCAGATACGACAAGACACAGGAGGACGGCAACCAGAAACCCGTGACCGAACAGTACGTGGTGGATGCCTTTAGCTTCACCGAAGCCGAGGCCTCCATCACCGAGGAGATGTCGGCTTACATCAGCGGAGAGTTCAAGGTGACCGGCATGAAGCCCGCCCCCTACCACGAAATCTTCTTCAGCGAGAACGCCAAAGACGACAAGTGGTACAAGGCCAAGCTGCAATTTATCACCATCGACGAGAAGACCGAAAAGGAGAAACGCTCCAACGTGAACTATTTGGTGCAGGCCGCAAGTCTGCCCGGAGCAGTGAGAAACGTGGAGGAGGTGATGGGCGGCACCATGATAGACTACGTCATTTCTGCCATCAGCGAGACCCTGTTGATGGATGTGTTCGAGCACCGATTCGGCGGCCAAAAGGCCGAAGCCGACGACAAGCCCGAATACGAACAGGCAACAGAACCAACCGAACCGGAGGCATGATGCAGACAGATGTTGCGGAAAACCTGAAACGGGTGCTCGGCGAACTCCCACACGATGTGCGGCTGGTGGCCGTCAGTAAGTTCCATCCCAACGAATACATTGAGGCCGCCTACAAGGCCGGCCAGCGGGTGTTCGGTGAGAGCCACGAGCAGGAACTGAAGAAGAAATGGGAGACACTGCCACGCGACATCGAGTGGCACTTCATCGGTCACCTGCAGACCAACAAGGTGAAATACATCGCACCCTACATCGCCATGATAGAGGCGGTGGACAGTCTGAGGCTGCTTCACGAAATCAACAAGCAGGCAGCCCGCAACAACCGCGTCATCGACGTGCTGCTCGAACTCCACATTGCCGAGGAGGAGACCAAGTACGGCTTCTCGCTCGACGGTTGCCGCGCGCTGCTGGCCTCGGGCGAGTGGCGCACGTTGGAGCATGTGCGCATCTGCGGGCTCATGATGATGGCCAGCCATGTGGACGACGCTTCGCGCATCCGCAGCGAGATGACGCTGGCCGCCAACTTCTTCGACGAGGTGAAACGCGACTATTTTGCCGACGCCCCTTCGTTCTGCGAGCGGTCGTGGGGCATGAGCCACGACTACCGCATTGCGGCCGAATGCCGCTCGACGATGGTGCGGGTGGGCTCGCTCATCTTTGGCCCACGCATTTACTGACGCCCCATGCTCGACCACGCCCGCCACATTCTCGACAGCTATCTGGAGGCAACGGCCAAACGCCACACTCCCGAACGCTATGCCATCCTGGAGGCCATCTACCAGCTGGAGGGCCATTTCACGGTGGAAGAACTCAACGACCTGCTGGAGAACCACAGGTTCTTCATCAGCCGGGCCACCCTCTACAACACGCTGCGGCTGTTTCAGCGCATTCACCTCGTGGTGAGACACCGGCTGGCCGACAAGACCAAGTACGAGGCAGCCCTGCGCAACGACTCCCACTGCCACCAAATCTGCACCATGTGTGGGCAGATTGTGGAGACCGAGCTGCCCGCCGTGGAGCAGGCCATCCACGATGCACCGCTCGCCGGATTCCGCAAGGAGGGGTTCACCCTCTACCTTTACGGCATCTGCGCCGGCTGCCAGGAGAAGTTGCTGAACCAGCGCATGCAGAACGAAAAGAACAAAACAGACAATACATAAAACTTACAGATCACGTATGAATACAGCTAAAGTTGATGTCCTGTTGGGACTCCAGTGGGGCGATGAAGGCAAGGGAAAGGTCGTGGACGTCCTGACGCCCAGGTATGATGTCGTGGCCCGCTTCCAGGGAGGACCCAATGCCGGTCACACGTTGGAGTTCGAGGGGCAGAAATATGTGCTCCGCAGCATTCCCTCGGGCATCTTTCAAGGCGACAAGGTAAACATTGTCGGCAACGGCGTGGTGCTGGCTCCCGACCTGTTCATGGCCGAGGCCAAGGACCTGGAGAAGAGTGGGCACGTGTTGCAGTCGCGGCTGCACATCTCGAAGAAGGCCCATCTCATCATGCCCACCCACCGGCTGCTCGACCGTGCCATGGAGGCTGCCAAGGGCAAGGACAAGGTGGGCACCACGGGCAAGGGCATCGGCCCCACCTATACCGACAAGGTGAGCCGCAACGGTTTGCGCGTGGGCGACATCCTCGACCGCTTCGACGAGAAGTATGCCGCCCACAAGGAACGCCACCTCAAGATGCTGGCCTCTATGGGCTGGACCGACCTGGACGGTCTCGAAGAGGCCGAAAAGGTATGGATGGAGGGCGTGGACTATCTGCGCGGCTTCCACCTCGTGGACAGCGAGCACGAGCTGAACCGCATCCTGCGGAGCGGCAAGAGCGTGCTCTGCGAGGGCGCCCAGGGCACCATGCTCGACGTGGATTTCGGCAGCTATCCCTTTGTGACCTCGAGCAACACCGTGTGTGCCGGAGCCTGTACCGGCCTGGGCATCGGCCCCAACCGCATCGGCAACGTGTATGGCATCATGAAAGCCTACTGCACACGCGTGGGCGCAGGCCCGTTCCCCACGGAGCTTTTCGACGAGACGGGCCGGCTCATCCGCGACCTGGGACACGAGTACGGCGCAGTGACCGGCCGTGAGCGCCGCTGCGGCTGGGTGGACTTGGTGCAGCTGCGCTACAGCATCATGGTGAACGGCGTGACCGAACTCATCATGATGAAGAGCGATGTGCTCGACGGATTCGACACCATCAAGGCCTGTGTGGCCTACCGGCTGCCCGACGGCACCGAGACGCGCGACTTCCCCTACGAGATAGACAACGTGACGCCCATCTATAAAGAACTGCCGGGCTGGAAGACCGACATGACGCGTTTCACCAGCGAAGCGCAGTTCCCCCAGGCTTTCAAAGACTACGTGGACTTCCTCGAGGCCGAGCTGGAGACCCGCATCGGCATCATTTCCATCGGGCCCGACCGCGACCAGACCATCGTCAGACAATCAATGTAATTATGGCAAACAACAAGACCTCCATCCCAAAGGGTACCCGCGACTTCGGCCCCGAGGAGATGGCCAAGCGAAACTATATCTTCAATACCATCAAGGACGTGTATGCCCTTTATGGATTTCAGCAGATCGAGACCCCGGCCATGGAGACCCTGCACACGCTCATGGGCAAGTATGGCGACGAGGGCGACAAGCTGCTCTTCAAGCTGCTCAACTCCGGCGACTACCTCAAGGGCCTCACCGACGAGGACCTGCTGGGCCGCAACACGCTGAAACTGCAGACCCGTCTCTGCGAGAAAGGACTGCGCTACGACCTCACGGTGCCCTTTGCCCGCTATGTGGTGATGCACCGCGAGGAGCTGCAGCTGCCGTTCAAGCGCTATCAGATACAACCCGTGTGGCGGGCCGACAGGCCGCAGAAAGGCCGCTACCGCGAGTTCTACCAGTGCGATGCCGACGTGGTGGGTTCCGACTCGCTGCTCAACGAGGTGGAGCTGATGCAGATTGTAGACACCGTGTTCCGGCGGTTGGGCATCCGCGTGCAGATTAAAATCAACAACCGCAAGATACTGACAGGCATTGCCGAGGTCATCGGCGAGGCCGACAAGATTGTGGACATCACCGTGGCCATCGACAAACTGGACAAGATTGGGCTCGACAACGTGAACCAGGAGCTGCGCGCCGGCGGCATTCCCGACGAGGCCATCGGGAAGCTGCAACCCATCATTGCCCTGCAGGGCACCAACGAGGAGAAACTGGACGTGATTGCCGAGGTGCTGAAAACGTCGGAAACGGGACTGAAAGGCGTGGAGGAAACCCGCTTCATCCTCGACACGCTGAAAGCCCTCGGACTGGTCAACGAGGTGCAGCTCGACCTCACGCTGGCCCGCGGACTCAACTACTACACGGGCGCCATCTTCGAGGTGAAGGCGCTCGACACGCCGATGGGCAGCATCACCGGCGGCGGCCGCTACGACAACCTGACGGGCATCTTCGGCATGCCGGGCCTCTCGGGAGTGGGCATTTCGTTTGGCGCCGACCGCATCTACGACGTGCTCGATGCCCTCGACCTCTATCCCAAGGAGGCCGTGGCCTCGACGCAGCTGCTGTTCATCAACTTCGGCGAGCGCGAGACGGCCTACTGCCTGCCCATCGTGGGCGAGGCGCGCAAGGCCGGCATCCGCACGGAAATGTATCCCGACAAGGCCAAGATGAAGAAGCAGATGGGCTATGCCAACGCCAAGGGCATCGGCTTCGTGGCCCTGGCCGGTGACAACGAGATGACCGAAGGCAAGGTGACGCTGAAGAACATGGCCACCGGCGCGCAGAAGCTCGTGAGCGTGGAGGAGCTGATACAGGAGGTACGGAGCCAAGGATAAAAACAACTGCGTATGAACTTCAAAATCGTTTTAAGGGTCGTCTGCATGGCGGCCCTCCTTTTTCTGCTGACGGCGGACAAGAGGCACACCACCATTTTCATCATCGGCGACTCCACGGCCGCCGAGAAAACCCATCCCGACCGCAATCCCGAGCGGGGGTGGGGCATGGTGCTGCAAGGATGTTTCGACGACGAGGTGACCGTGGACAACCATGCGGTGAACGGCCGTTCGTCGAAGAGTTTCATGGACGAGGGCCGCTGGGACAAGGTGCTGGCCCGGCTGAAGCCCGGCGACTACGTCATCATCCAGTTTGGCCACAACGACGAGAAACCCCGTCCCGACCGCCACACCGAGCCGGGCTCCACCTTCGACGCCCACCTCGCCAAGTACGTGGAGGACACGCGGGCACGGGGAGGCATACCGGTGCTGATGAACTGCGTGGTGCGCCGCAACTTCCTGAACCGGGTGGATTCGACCGACGACGAGTCGCTGCGCAACACCACCTTTGCCGACGAGCAGGTGAACTCGGACACGCTGGTCGACACCCACGGGGCCTACAAGGACGTGCCCCGGCGGCTGGCCCGGCAGCTGGGGGTGGCTTTCGTGGATGCCAACCGCATCACCCACGACTTGGAGCAGGGCATGGGCATTGAGGGTTCCCGTCGGCTGCACATGTGGTTCCGACCGGGCGAGGTAGAGAGCATTCCGCAGGGTCGCCACGACAACACCCACTACAATGTCTATGGCGCCCGCATGGTGGCAAGTCTGCTGGCCGACGCCCTGGGCCGCGAAATCCGTCCGCTGCGGAAGCACGTCGTGCACTATGACTACGTGGTTTCCCGGCAGGGGCGGGGCAATTACATGACGCTGGAAGAGGCCGTGGCGGCCATTCCCCAAGGAGCCAAGGCCAAGGTGCGCGTGCTCGACGGCACGTGGACCATCGCCCGCAGCCGCATGCAGGGCAAGCGCGTGCAGTTCGTTTGTCGGCCCGGGGCGAGCGTCTTTTCCAAATAGAACGGCAAAATCTCCGCAGGGTTTGGAACTATGAGAAACACTGCGGAGCTTTCCTCCCCCCGGCCTTTCCTTTGTCGTTTCGTGGGCCCCACGAAGGCTTCCCGACCATTCCTTTGTCGTTTTGTGGGCCCCACGAAGGCTTCCCGACCATTCCTTTGTCGTTTCGTGGGCCCCACGAAGGCTTCCCGACCATTCCTTTGGCACTTAGTGGGCCCCACGAAGGCTTCCCGACCATTCCTTTGGCGTTTCGTGGGCCCCACGAAGGCTTCCCGACCATTCCTTTGGCGTTTCGTGGGCCCCACGAAGGCTTCCCGGCCATTCCTTTGTCGTTTCGTGGGCCCCACGAAGGCTTCCCGACCATTCCTTTGTCGTTTCGTGGGCCCCACGAAGGCTTCCCGACCATTCCTTTGTCGTTTCGTAGGCCCCACGAAAGTCTCCCGACCTTTCCTTTCATGGTATTTCCGTAGGGGCTGGCCTCCGTGCCGGCCCGCACGCCCGTCAGGCCGTTCCTCCGCCTCCACCCCCATCGGGCGTTCGGGACAAACGGAACCACACTTTCCTCCGAACCCTTGCAAGACCGTTCGGCGCGGCGCCCCCCATACCATAAAGAGTGTAAAAAAGTACTTGTTCGCTTGCGAAATAACAGGATATTCCGTATCTTTGCACCGTAGTTGTAAACACTACAAGATAACAAGTTAAGACAAGAAAAATGAAGCAGGAAGCATACGACAGACTGGTGGACTGCGGGCTCCGCCCGTCGATGCAGCGCATCGCCATCATGGACTATTTGCTCACACACCACACGCATCCCACGGTGGAAGACGTTTATCAGGGTATCGTCAAGGAGATTCGCACGCTGAGCCGCACCACGGTGTATAACAGCTTGCGGCTGTTTTCTGAGCACAATGCCGCCCAGATGATTACCATCGACGAACATCGGGTGTGCTATGATGGCGACATTCATCCGCACGTGCATTTCTATTGCCGCAATTGTGGCCGGGTGTTCGACCTCCTCGACGAGGATGCCCCTCACCTGAGCGGCCCCCGCAAGATAGAGGGAAACATTGTCGACGAGATTCAGCTCTACTACAAGGGCGTCTGCCACGACTGTGCCTCGAAGCAGACCTGAGTCTGCTTGTCGAGGGGTAGGGGACAGCCCGCCCTCATGCAAAAAAGGAAAGCCTTGCCTCATTTCCTTCTTGGGGGATGGGGCAAGGCTTTCTCTTTGGGGCAACCGTCCGGTGCCGGCAGGGCTGCGATGGCATGAATATGAAACAGGCGGACGTGCAAGAGCACGTCCGCCTGTGGCTTGTTCATGATGTCTGGCCAAGGTTACAGGTCGTCGAAGTTCACCTCCTCGGTAGAGCGGCGACGCTTTTCGGTCTTGCCGTCCGTGCCTTTGCTCTCTTTCGGCTCCTGCGTCGGCGCGGCGGTCTTGTTCTCTATGGGGTTGCCATTCTCGTCGAGGAAGATCTCTTGGTCGGAGACGATAGTGCTGTCGCTGTGTATGCTGTCGTTGTGGACGGGGGGATAGTAGCTCTGGCACATATACATGTCCGGTGTGATGCCGGCGTCGTCGGGCTTCTTGAACTTGCCGTGATACTTCTTGAACGCCGGGTCGGCCAGCACGGCCTGCATGAAGTAGCCCGTGATGGGAAGTGCTGTGCGCGATCCCTGCCCCAGTGCGCCCGTGCGGAAATGAATGCTGCGGTATTCGCCGCCCACCCAGGCACCGGCCACCAGATTGGGCGACACGCACATGAACCAGGCATCGGAGTGGTTGTTGGAGGTGCCGGTCTTGCCGCCAAATTCAGTGTCGCGATATTTGCCCACGTAGCCCCAGAGGCTCTGGCTCGTGCCGCCGGGCTCGCGCATGCCGCCCTGGAGCAGCTGCTGCATGAGGAAAGCACTCTTGTAGGGGATGACCTGCTCGCCCCGGCTGTTGCTGTTGAAGACTTCGTGGCCGTCCTTGTCGACAATGCGGGTGACGAGCACGGGGTCGTGGTGCATGCCGTTGTCGGCCACGGTGCAATAGGCATTGGTCATTTCCAGCAGGGTGACGTCGCTTGAGCCAAGGGCCAGCGAGGGGGCGTCGTCGAGCGGGCTCTTGATGCCCATGGCCTTGGCCGTGGCAATGATGCGCTTGATGCCCATTTCCTGCCCCAGACGAACGGCCACAGAGTTGATACTCTTGGCAAAGGCACTCTTGAGCGGCATGGAGTCGCCGGAGAAAGAGCCGTTGGCATTGCCGGGGGTCCAGGTGGTCATTTCGTTTTTCTTCTTGTCGAACACCTGCATGGAGATATACTCGTCGCGACGCTTGTCGCAGGGCGTGAGGCCCTGGTTCATGGCCTCGGTGTAGACAAAGAGCTTGAACGTGGAGCCGGGTTGGCGTTCGGCCGTCACCTTGTCGTACTTCCAGGCCTTGAAGTCTATGTCGCCCACCCATGCCTTCACGGCACCGGTCTGCGGCTCCATGGCCACCATGCCGCAGTGCATGAATGTAACCATGTACTTGATGGAATCTTCGGAAGTGAGGTTTTTGGTGATGGTGCCCTTGCTGTAGTCGAAGACCTTCACCGGGTGTTTCCACTCCTTGTAATAATAGCGCACGGAGTCGGGATTGTTGGGGAACCGCTCCTGAAGGGCCTTGTAGAAAGGCTGCCGCTCGGCAATCTTGTCGATGAAACCGGGGATGGGCTTGCCGTTCTCGTCACGCCAAGGCTCTTGGCGCAGCCAGTTGGTGTCCTGCGTGCGGTAGATGCTCCAGTGGTTGTTGAAGTTCTGCTGCACCTGCTTCATCTGTTTCATGGCGGCTTCCTCGGCATACTTCTGCATGCGGGTGTCGATGGTGGTGTATATCTTGAGACCTGCGCTGTAGAGGTCGTAACCGTTTTCTTCGCACCAAGGTTTCAGGTAGTCGGCAACGGCCTGGCGGAAATACATGGCCTGACCGTCGTAGTTCTCCTCCATCTTGAACTTGAGTTGGATGGGAAGTTGCTGCAAGGAGTCGCACGCCTCACGCGAGAGGTCGCCATGGGCCCGCATGTTGGCCAGCACGGTGTTGCGGCGTGACTTGCTGTTCTCGGGGTTGGTCCTGGGATTGTAGAGCGTGGTGGCCTTGAGCATGCCAACGAGCACGGCAGCCTCCTCGGTGGTGAGGTCTTTGGGAGTCGTGTCGAAATAGGTCTTGGCCGCAGTCTTGATGCCGTAGGCGTTGGAGCCGAAGTCCACGGTGTTGGCATACATCGTGATGATTTCCTTCTTGTCGAACACGGTCTCCAGCTTGGTGGCGATAATCCACTCCTTGCTCTTGACGATGAGAATCTTCAGCCCCGGGATTTTGCCCAGCAGACCGGTGGAATACTGGGAGCGCACGCGGAACATGTTCTTGGCCAGCTGCTGCGTGATGGTCGAGGCGCCACGCCCGTCATGACGGAGCACGGCATCCTTCATGGCACCCAGGATGCCCACGAAATCCACGGCCATGCCGCGCGGCCGCTGGTAGTAGCGCTCGTCCTCAGTGTCGATGAGGGCCTTGAAGAATGCAGGGGCCACCTCGTCGTACTTGACGGGCGTGCGGTTCTCATTGAAGTATTTGCCAATGAGCTGTCCGTCGGCACTGTAAATCTCAGAGGCTTGGCTGGTCTGCGGATCCATAATGCCCGAGAAATAGCCGGGGCTGCGGCCGAAGAGCCATAAAAAGTTGATGTCTACAGCACCCAGATAGAGGATGAAGACAATAATACACGACGTGATGCCGACAAGTGTCTTGGTGTACCACGCCCGTCCGCGATACAAACCCTTGTACCATGGCCAGAAGTTGCGGCCTTTACGCCACACCCAGGCGGCGAATGTTTTTATCTTTCTCATAATCGTTGTATCTCGTTCTAATTGGTTTATCATGCAGATGCCATGTCACAGTGGCTGTTTCTCCTGTACAAAAGTACAAAAAAGTGTGGTCATGAAATGGCTGCGTCAATTGTTTTTAAGATATATTCAACATTGTCGGGAGGCAGCCAGATGGTGGTCTCGTCTTTCTTGAACCATGTCATTTGCTTGCGCATGTACCTGCGTGTATTGGACTGGATTTGACGGATGGCCTCTTCCCGGGGAATCTTCCCGTCGAAATAGGCAAACAGCTCTTTATAGCCCACTGTGTTCAGGGCATTGAGCCCCTGAAGGGGATAGACGGTGCGTGCCTCCTGCTCGAGCCCGTCGGCCATCATTTGGACGACACGCTGGTTGATGCGTTCGTAAAGCTCTTCGCGGGGACGCGTGAGTCCGATTTTGATGATGCGGAAAGGCCGTTGCTTGTGGCTGTTGGTGCGAAAGGAAGAGTAGGGCTTGCCGGTCATGTGGCAGATCTCCAGTGCATGAACGACGCGTCGCGGATTCTGCAGGTCGACGATGGCCCAGTGTTCCGGGTCGAGCCGTTGGAGTTCGGCGGCCAAGGCTGGCAACCCTTCTTGCTGGAGACGCCGCTTCATGATGGCACGCGTCTCGTCGTTGACAGTGGGAATATCGTCGATGCCATTGCATACGGCATCAATGTACATCATGCTTCCACCAGCCATGATGGCAATGTCATGGGGCGTTCCGTCGGCCTGTCCACTGAATAATCGGTCGAGCAGCGAGAGCACATCTTGTTCAAAGAGCGCAGCATTGTAATAGTCGTCGAGATGATGGTTGCCTACAAAATAGTGCCTGACACGCTGTTGTTGCTCTGGGGTGGGGGCTGCCGTACCAATGGGGAGTTCGGCAAAGATTTGTCGGGAGTCGGCATTGATGATGGGCGTTCCATAGTGTTCGGCTATGCGAAGACACAGCTCCGTTTTTCCTACACCTGTGGGACCGAGAACAACGATGAGTGTTTTCATGCAGTGGGTATCCTCTGCGTGTACCGAAAGTCTGTGCAGTATGCCTTATCGGATGATACCGCGTTTGGAGGAGGAAACAAAATCAATGATATATTGAATCTCTGGTATGAGCTGGAGATTCTTCTGAATCTCTTCGATGCCTTCGGCAAGCACTCCTTTGCTGTAAAGCAGACGGTAAGCCTCGTGGATGAGCTGAATCAGATCGTTGCTGAAGCCACGGCGGCGCAGTCCTACCAGATTGATGCCAGCATAGCGAATGGGTTCCTTGCCGGCGATGATGTAGGGTGGGATGTCCTGACTGAACCGGCTGCCGCCCTGAATCATCACGTAGCTGCCTATCTTGCAGAACTGATGGCAGAGCACCTCGGCACTGATGATGGCATTATCGTCGACAGTTACTTCGCCGGCAAATTTGGTGGAGTTGCCGATGATGAGATGGTTGCCCAGCACACAGTCGTGGGCCACGTGCATGTTCTCCATGAGAAGATTGTTGCTGCCTACCTTGGTCGTTCCTTTGGAGGCTGTGCCACGAGAAATGGTCACATTCTCGCGGATGCTGTTGTTGTCGCCAATCTCGCACAGAGTTTCCTCGCCCTTGAACTTCAGATCCTGTGGCTTGGTAGACAGGCTGGCACCGGGGAACACCTCGTTGCCGTTGCCGATACGGGCACCGAAATTAATCGTTACACTATTCTGAAAGACGTTGTTGTCGCCGATGACGGTGTTGCGGTCAATATAGCAGAAAGGGCCGATGACATTGTTCTCACCCAGCTTGGCCTCGGGATGCACAAAGGCTAAAGGACTTATCTGATTCATGATTGTCTATTTGTTCTTGATGATTTGAGCGGTAAAGGTGGCCTCGGATACGACGTGATCGCCCACAAACATGTAACCTTTCATGGAACTGATGCCGTGGCGGACGGGCTGAAGCAACTCTACGCGGAAAAGCAGGGTGTCGCCGGGAACCACCTTGTGACGGAACTTGACATCGTCTATTTTCAAGAAATAGGTGGACCATTTCTCAGGTTCTTCCAGTTGGCTAAGCACCAACAGGCCTCCACACTGGGCCATAGCCTCAATTTGAAGTACGCCTGGCATGATGGGCTCATCGGGGAAATGGCCCTGGAAGAAAGGTTCGTTGGCTGTGACATTCTTTACACCCACAATACTTGTAGCTCCCATGGCCACAATCTTGTCAACGAGCTGCATCGGGTAGCGGTGGGGCAGGAGCTGGCGGATGTGGATATTGTCCATCAGTGGTTCCTCGTTGGCATCGTAGATGGGAGCCTGCACCTCGTGTTTCCGAATCTCCTTACGCATGAGACGGGCGAACTTGTTGTTGATGGTGTGTCCGGGGCGCGTAGCCACGATACGACCCTTGATGGGTTTGCCAATCAAGGCCATGTCACCAATCACATCCAGCAGCTTGTGGCGTGTGCACTCATTGTCCCACATGAGCGGTTTGTGCTGGATATAGCCAATCTTGGTCGCATCCATGTGGGGAACCTTGAGCAGGTCGGCCAGTTTGTCGAGCTTGTTTTGCTCCACTTGCCGCTCATAGATGACGATGGCATTGTCCAAGTCGCCTCCTTTGATGAGATTGGCCTCCAGCAAAGGCACAATATCGCGTACAAAGACAAAGGTGCGTGCCGGAGCTATTTCCTCGGCATAGCTGTCCACGTTGTCGAGCGTGGCAAACTGGCTGCTGATGAATTTCGACTGGAATGAGCACATGGCCGTAATAGAGAAGTCCTGGTCGGGGAGAATGGTGATGCAGGAGCCTGTGTCCTCGTCCTTGATTTCGATTTTCTTGCGAATGATATAATAGTCCTTGGGGGCATTCTGATCAACGATGCCCACTTCGCGGATATGCTCAACATAAAGGGCTGCAGAACCGTCAAGAATAGGAAATTCGGGGCCGTTGACCTGGATGAGACAGTTGTCAATCCCCAGTGCATAGAGTGCAGAAAGCCCATGCTCTACGGTAGAAATGCGTGCGTTGCCTTTCTGTAGTACAGTACCACGCTGGGTATCGGTCACGTTTTCGGCAACGGCTTCAACGATGGGCTGCCCGTCAAGGTCTATACGCTGTATTTTGTAGCCTGTATTCTCAGGTGCCGGATTGAAAGTTACCGTAAGGCTTAAACCTGTATGCAGTCCCTTGCCAAAGAGAGAGAAACTCCCTCCCAGTGTCTTTTGTTTAGCGGTATCCATATTCTTCTTATCTATTTATTCTTCCTAAATTTTTCTACCTCTTTTTGTAATGCGTTCAGCTGCTTGTACATGTCTGGCAGTTTTCGCAAGATGGCCTGACTCTTGAAATAGGTCAGCTTGGGCATGGGAGGGGTGCCAATGAGCATTTGATTGCCTTTAATGGAGCCGGGCGCACCCGACTGGGCTCCGAGCATGACACGGTCACCGATGGTAATATGACCGGATACGCCAACTTGTCCACCAAACATACACCACTGTCCCACCTTTGTGGAGCCGGCAATGCCGACTTGTGCAGACATCACTGTATTCTGGCCAATGTCGGTATTATGGGCGATCTGCACCAAATTGTCGAGTTTCACACCTTTCCTGATATAGGTGGAACCCATTGTGGCACGGTCCACACAGCTGTTGGCTCCAATCTCCACATCGTCTTCGATGGTTACAATACCAATCTGGGGAATCTTGTCGTAACTGTCGCCGTTGGGTGCAAACCCGAACCCGTCAGCACCAATGACAGCCCCTGCATGCAGAATAACATTATTACCAATGCGACAGTCATGGTAGATGGTAACGTTGGGGTAGACGATGCAGTTGCTTCCTATGGTGACATTCTCACCAATTGTAACATGGGGATAAATCTGGCATCCCTCGCCAATCTCTGCTCCCTCCGCAATATAAGCAAAGGCACCGATATACACATTCTCGGGCACCTTGGCTTGGGGCGACACGTAGGCCAGCGGATCAATGCCTGTTTTCTTGGGCTTGGTTGATTCGTAGAGCTGAAGCAACCTTGCTACACAGTCGCGGGCATTCTTCACGCGAATTAATGTGGCTGATACCGGGCGGTCAATCGTCAGGTTCTCATCGACCAAAATGATCGACGATTTTGAGTCATAAATATAATGGAGATATTTGGGGTCTGCCAAAAAAGAAATGGCTCCGGGAGTGCTTTCTTCTATTTTCGCAAAAGTGTGGACACTTACATTCTCATCGCCTTCTACCTTTCCTTGGATAAATAGGGCAATTTGCTTTGCGGTAAATTCCATAATTGAAATCTAATTTTAATATCTGTGCAAATATACCAAATTATTCCCTAATCCATGAAGAATTGCCTTATATTTTGCAAGAAAAGTTTACGACAGGCTAAAAGTTAGGTTCTAAATGAAGAGGAGAATCCATACTTCGATAACTTAAAATGTTGGCTTAATCTTTTCTTATACCGTAATAATAAGCCAAATCGACACGGCGATCATGATGCCAGCGACAATACGTTGATAGCGTTTCTTGTGGGCATAGCGGATAAGAGCAATGCGATGAAGTTGCCGACCATCATGGCACAGCCGATAAAAAGGCCGTTGAGGAAGATGCTCCAACTCATCAAATTGAACCTGCCATAGGTAATGGCCTTGACAATGTGCATGGAAGCAGCTGCAGCCGCCTCGCTGACAATGTAGGCCACAGGAGTAAGATTAAGGGTGAGGAACACGGCTGGAAAATCCAGTGTAAGATGCCCCCTAAAACCAAGCGATTCTATCCCCTTGTGCCAAAATAATCCTGCCCATTGATTCCAATATAAAAATGCCCCTGTCAGACAATGTCCGGCAGGGGATTTTTTCGTAGATTTGATACCCGTCTTGACCGGTGGGATAAAATCATTTCTACTATGACAACAAAGATAGCAAACATTCTCCAGTGTTACGCATTGGGGATGGGGATAAAGCAGATAAGCAGGAGCTTTGAGCTGTCCCGCAACACGGTGCGCAGATATGTGCGCCTGTTTCAAGAGTGTGGCATACCGATAAAGGAACTGGCAGCCATGCCTTCCGCCCGCATCCAGGAGATGTTCTCCGAGTGTGTTGGCCGCAACAGGGTTCCGTCACAATGCCAACTTGAGCTTGAGGCACTTCTTCCTGCGTATGCCGCCCGACTTAGTCGCCGGGGTGTAACAGTGAAAACCTTGTACGAAGAGTACCGCGAAACACATCCTAACGGATACAGACATGCCAGTTTCGGCAACTATCTCATGCGCTACCGCATGGTAACGCATGTTATAGGACATGTCGAGCATTATGCCGGAGACTAGATGTACATCGACTTTGCCGGCGATAAACTTGAGGTAGTTGACAGTGAAAACGGCGAATGCCGCAGCGTTGAAGTGTTCGTGGCCATACTTCCATGCAGCCACTATACCTACTGCGAGGCGGTCTGGTCCCAGTCAAGGCAGGACCTGATCAGGGCGTGTGAGAACGCCCTTCATCTTTACGGCGGGGTTCCGATGGCGATAGTACCTGACAACATCATCTCAAGGCCGCCGTGACCCGTAGCGACCGCAACGAGCCTGTAATCAACGAGGAGTTTACAGCATTTGCTGAACACTATGGATGTACCGCATATCCCGCACGGGTACGTCATCCAAAAGACAAGGCCTTGGTGGAGTCACCTTCCAGCTTCACCATTACAGTGTACCGAAAGAGTATATAGGCAAACGTGTCGAAAGTGGCAAAATTAAAAGGCACACTGGAATCGGAACTCAAGAGAATCGAACGGAGCACACTGCTCATATTGGATAATCTATTCCTTGTGAACCTTGACGCCAAGGAACGTCCCATCCTGCTTGATATAATAGAGGACCGGCATGGACGTAAGTCTATCATCATTACCTCGCAACTGCCGACGGATAATTGGTATGACGCAATCGGGGAACCTACCGTGGCAGATGCCATAATGGATCGTATTATACATACGGCTCACCGAATTGAGTTAACCGGAGAAAGTGTCCCGAAGATGGCGGCATACAGAGGGAATTAAACTAAAATAATAATAACCCCATCGGTCAAGACTTTTTAAGGGGGCATTATTGAATATTTTCAGGGGGTAGAATCATTTTGGGTTTAGGGGGCATCTTACACTGGATTTTCCAGATGTAGCCAAGCCTTATTGTATGTGGACTTTCCGTCTCTCGTCTGGATACTTATGCCAGGAATATGCTGCAAGGCAGCTGTTTAGAAAGCGATGTTAAGCCCAGCCTCTACCGTAGTGTAAGTCTTCCTTATAGGGACGATAGGGTCTGTATCATAGATGAGACGGTAGGCACCATTGATGCCAATTTTCGGTGTTATGTTATATTTCAGGTCTACAGCACCTCCGAAGCGTGCCGCCTTGAAGTAGCTGTCGGGTTTTGTCTGATGGATGGCTGTGGTTGTCAGCTCCCAATGGTCACCCAGATGGTACTTACAACTGACGGACAGATGAGTCTTTATGCTGCGGCTATAAGCGTGAAGCCGAGCCGGGGCAGGAGAGGGGGCTTCCCACTTTTCAAACTCATAGAACAGCCCGATAGCGGCAAACATGAGAAACTTCTCTTTGTTTACCAGCCTGTAGCGTGACTGTAGTCCGGTGGAAATCTTGTACTTCATGCCGCGGCTCTCGGCCCACTGTGACTCCGCATAAGGATAAATCTCAAAGGGCACGACTTAACAGATAGCGGTATTCAACGTGTACGTAGCCCCCGCTTACCGTAACTTTCTTGCCATAGGTGGAGAACTCTAGTTTGTTGATCAGGTTAACGACACGTTTGTGTTTGATCAGCAGGTTGAGATTTGCTATGTTCTTGAGTGTGAGTACGTTTTCCTTTTCCGTCTTGAAGTCCAATACAGGCTGCAGCGATCCCTGTATGGTTTTCGTACTGTCTATGTCCATCGTCATGTTCTCTGAAAAGAGCATCTGTGAATAGGTGGGAAGATGGAATAAAACTACCGATAATAGGGGAAAAAGTAATTTATTTATCATTGTTTTTTGTCTTCTTGGAAAGTATATCCTTAACATTACGGACAGGCACTCCCGCCTATTTGTAGACATAATAGAGGAGGGCAGACGAGCTTGTCCATCCTCCTACTTGAACATGATTGTCACAAGATGTTATTTGTCAATGATTTGGACTCTTTTGTTCAATTTATCAATCTGAGTCTGGAGCTTGGCAATCTTCTTTTCCATCTTGCTCATATTCTTCTGACTCTTGGCAAGTTTCTTGTTGACGGATTTTGTCTCCTCAAGTTTCTTTACCGTATCCTTTGCCTGCTTTATAGTGGTTGAGGGATCGGATGCCGTGAAATCTGTCGTGGCAGAGTTTGCATCGGCGTTGACGTTGGCAGCCTTGACGCTGAGGGCATTGTAAGTAGCTTTCTCTTTCTCGTAGTCAAGCTGAAGTTTATTCAACTTTGCTGTCAAATTGAGCACTTTCTGCTGCTCTTTTAGGTTGTTGACTATGGTAGTGTTCTGGGAAAAGCCAGTAATAACTGATATTGCCATTATCCCCATCAATAATAATCTTTTCATCTTTAAAACCTATTTAGAATTACGTTGCAAATATACATATTTGTCCTGAATAAACGAACATTTATCCCCGTTTTTTCAATTATCTCGCTAAAATGGTTAGGGAAATCAATGTACTTCAGCCGTCAGGCTCTGCCTTTCCTCATGCCTGGCCGACTTTTGGGTAGACTTAAATAGAGTCGGCTGTGAATGTTTATCTTCGACTTTACTTCTGTGGTTCGCCCCCTAATCCAATGCCGTCCAACTGTCTGTCCAGTACTCCTCCCAGTATTCCCTCAATGGCTGTCGTAGCGGGATCGACGACATTCTCCTGCAACATTTTCTGTGCTTTTTGCCTGAGCTGTTCTTTCACGTTTATCTCCGACTTCTTGTAATACTGCTCCGCGGCCTTCTGCAGGTCGTCTTCGTCAACGGTGAAGATATGCCCTAAAGAGTCCTAAGGATACGATATAGTCCTTGTCATTAATAATGTACTTTCCCCAGTGAACAGACAACGTAGTTGTCAACGGTTACAAGGTTGTCGACGACAGCTTTGAAGACCTTGCCGGCAAAGGCATTGCTGATGCTTCGGAATGCATTGTCAATAAGCTCGTTCCTGGTTGTGTTTTATGTCTGATGCCGGCGGTGCAGACGAAGCTATGGGTGTGGTCTCGACGAAAGGGACGGCGTCTATCTGTGTTCCTTGTTTTCAGAGGGTTCCTCGCCGGATAAGATTGTACGAATCTCTTCTACCTGCCAGGCTGGGAGCCATTGTGTGCCGTCGGACGGCATCACCAATGCGTAGCCTGAATGTTACGTCTGGATAATTCCTTGAGGCTATAGTGGCTTCGCTTCTCATTATCAATGCTGATGTAGTATCCCTTTTTGGTTGATTTAAAGTTGCAATGGCAGGGGAAGAAAAGCTGGAACAGGCATTCTCCCTATTCCTCGACCGTTTTTTTGATAGGTGTGAAGTTATTTAATATTTCTGAACTGGCAAAGAACTTTTGTTTCTTTTTTATTGTTCTGAGGACGGGGTTTGTCTGCAGAGGCGTACGGGAAGGATGATTTTCGGCTGTTCGGAAGCCCGGCATAGGGAGCCCTCTCCCAGAAGGATTGAGTTGGAGGCTTTGCTTCCCGGATATGTATCCCGTCTGGCACGCAGAGGAATGAGTGTGAGAAAGTTGTTTAAGGAGTATCATGCAGAATATCCTAACGGTTTTCCAGCTCTCTTCTTTCAAGCGGGCCATCCGTGAGTATAAGTTTCACGTCAAGGTCACCGGCCATGTCGAGCTCTATGCTGCAGACTAGATGTATGTTGATTTTGCCGATGACAGGCTCGAGGTTACTGATGAAATGACAGGAGAGACGAAGAAAGCAGAGGTGTTCGTTGCCATCTTGCCGTTCAGTCATTATACTTACTGCGAGGCCGTATGGTCGCAACGCAAGGAAGATCTGATCAAGGGGTGTGAGAATGCCATGCTGTATTTTGAAGGAGGTCCCGGAAGTTATTGTTCCCGACAATCTCAAGGCTGCCGTTACCCGTAGTGACCGAAATGAGCCTGTTATCAACGATGATTTCCTCGCTTTTCCGGACATTATGACTGCGCTGTCTATCCTCCCGTGTACGCCATCCTTGCACGGGAATGGGGATTATCGTGCCCAGGCTGCCATAGCACGGCTTACCAAGAATGAGGCCTTCCGATACAAGGCCTATCCCGAACAGATTGACAATGCTGTAAACCGGGGACAGGAGCGTAATCAGATGGAACGCCTCACCACCCTTGATTTTGTGCATAAATGGCAGAACCTTTTCGTTACCGGTTCTTCATGGAGAAAAGCTATCTGGCCTGCGTACTGGGGCACGAGGTAGGGTAAAAGGGGAATCCGCACTTTCTATGCCAATGGCCCAAAACTGCTCGGGGCACTGAAAGTGGCCAAAGTCAAAGGGACGCTTGAGACAGAATTCAAGAAGATTGAGCGTTGTCAGCTGCTCATCCTCGACGACCTATTCCTTGTCCCTCTTGATGCCAAGGAACGCCCCATACTGCTCGAAATCATTGAAGATAGGCACGAATGGGAAATCAATCATCATAACCTCGCAATATCCATTCTTATTACTTATTCCCTAACTATCAAAGGACTTAAAATGTTTGTCTGCTAAAAAACAACTACCATTCTTGTGTCTTTCGCGTCTTTTTTCTAATTTTGCAGGTATATGAGTGAACCATTAGCAGAAAGATTGCGCCCGCGGACACTGGACGACTATGTGGGACAGGAACACCTTGTGGGCAAGGATGCAGTGCTACGCAAGATGGTGGAGTCGGGACATATTTCCTCTTTCATCTTGTGGGGGCCTCCTGGTGTGGGCAAGACCACATTGGCCCAAATCATTGCCTCACAGCTGAAAGTTCCTTTCTATACGCTGAGTGCCGTGACCAGTGGAGTGAAAGACGTGCGCGAAGTGATAGAGCGCGCCAAGCAGGGCCGGTTCTTCAATGCAGAATCACCCATTCTCTTCATCGATGAGATTCATCGCTTCTCCAAATCACAGCAGGATTCCCTGCTTGGGGCTGTGGAAAGAGGGGTGGTGACACTCATTGGTGCCACAACGGAGAACCCCTCGTTCGAAGTCATTAGGCCATTGCTCTCGCGTTGCCAACTCTATGTGCTCAAGTCGTTGGACAAGGAAGATTTGGAGAAAATTCTCCATAGGGCTATTACAGAAGATCGCATGTTGAAAGAGCGTGATATTCAGCTTAAGGAGACGGCTGCCATTCTGAGATATAGTGGAGGAGATGCCCGTAAGCTACTCAACATACTGGAACTGATGGTAGAATCGTCAGGGAACGGCCCTGTAGTAATCGCCGACCGGTTGGTGGAAGAACGGCTGCAACGAAATCCTTTGGCTTATGACAAAGACGGCGAAATGCATTACGACATCATCTCGGCTTTCATCAAGAGCATCAGAGGTTCAGATCCCGATGCTGCACTCTATTGGATGGCACGAATGATAGAGGGCGGAGAAGACCCGCAATTTATTGCCCGCCGTATCGTCATCAGTGCGGCCGAAGACATTGGCCTGGCCAATCCCAATGCTCTGTTACTGGCCAACGCCGCCTTTGACGCCGTGATGAAGATTGGCTGGCCCGAAGGCCGCATTCCTTTGGCTGAGGCCACCGTTTATTTGGCCACCAGCCCTAAGAGCAACTCTGCCTACTTGGGCATCGACACGGCACTTTCTGTAGTGCGAAAGACTGGTAATCTGCCTGTGCCGCTGCATCTGCGAAATGCACCGACCAAACTAATGGCTGACTTGGGCTATCACGATGGCTACAAATATCCGCACGATTATCCCGGGAATTTCACAGTGCAACAATATTTGCCCAATGAAATGTCTGGACAGCGTTTCTGGTATGCCCAGCACAGCAATGCTGAAGAAAAACTTTACCAACGTATGGCGGCTTGCTGGGGCAGCCGTTATGCTGATACAGAAAAATGCCCTTTGAAAGAAGAGGCACAACCATAAAGATATACAAACATGAATATCGTAATACTCGACGGTTATACCGCCAATCCTGGTGACCTCTCTTGGAAAGAGATGGAGGCCTTAGGGCATCTCACTGTTTATTCCCGCACTGCAGCAACAGAAGTGGTGGTGCGGGCTGCCAATGCCGAAATAGTTCTGCTGAATAAAGTAAAAATCACCAGCGAAATCATGGCCCAGCTTCCTAAACTGAAATATATTGGTGTACTGGCCACGGGCTATAATGTTGTGGACGTGGACTATGCCCACGAACATGGTATTGTTGTGTCGAACATACCGGCTTATAGTACCGAAAGTGTGGTACAGATGACCTTTGCACATATTTTGAACATCACCAACCAAGTGGGGCACTATGCCGATGAAGTGAGGCTGGGGAAGTGGAGTGCCCACCAAGACTTCTGCTATTGGGACACGCCTATAGGTGAGCTGACAGGCAAGACTTTCGGTATAGTGGGTCTGGGACATATTGGCATGCGCGTGGCCACCATCGCACGTAACTTCGGAATGGATGTGTTTGCACTCACGTCGAAAGAGACCTCCATGCTGCCCGACGGTATACAGAAGACCACGCTTGAAGGATTGCTGAGTGTGTCGGACTTTCTTTCTTTACACTGTCCGCTCACACCAGAAACTAACAAACTCATCAATGCCGACAGGCTGAAGCGGATGAAGCCCGGTGCCATACTGATAAATACGGGACGAGGTCAACTTGTTGACGAAAAGGCTGTGGCAGAAGCACTGGAAAGTGGCCAACTGCTGGGATATGGTGCCGATGTAATGACACTGGAACCTCCCTCGAAAAACAATCCGCTTTTGCGCCATCCACATGCCTACTTTACCCCTCATATTGCTTGGGCTTCCAAGGAAGCACGTATGCGTCTGGTAGATATAGCCACCCAAAACGTACAGGCTTTCATGGAAGGACATGCACAAAACAGAGTATAGATGTTATACGCAGATATAGCTTTTGTGCATGTACTTCAAGAAATTATTGAAATTCTGGGTACGTTGGCCTTTGCCATTTCTGGTATTCGCCATGCGGCAGCCAAACACTATGATTGGTTTGGAGGGTTCGTTTGTGGAATTGCCGTGGCCATAGGGGGAGGTACGCTGCGCGACGTGATGCTGGGCGTGACACCTTTCTGGATGACCTCGCCTCTCTATATCGTCTGTACATTGTTGGCACAGACCATTGTCATTGTTTTTTCCAGATCGCTAAAAAAACTGGATAACGCTTGGCTTGCATTTGACACGCTGGGACTGGCCCTCTTCACTATTGCTGGTATCCAGAAAACGTTATCTTGTGGTCATCCTTTCTGGGTAGCCATCACTATGGGCTGTATCACAGGTGTAGCTGGTGGTATCATTCGTGACATGCTACTCAACAAGACTCCCGTCATCTTCCAAAAAGAGATTTATGCTATGGCAAGTATTGCAGGAGGCTTGCTCTACTGGCTGATGATGGAGTCCGGCGTAAACGTGGCGGTTACTGTTGTATTCACATTTCTGATGATTGTTGTTATCCGTTTTATGGCTATCAAGTATCATATATCACTGCCGGTTTTAAAGGGAGAGAAATAAGAAATGTAGGACTGTGCTTGGATGAGTCGTAATTTTTTAGTAATTTTGCGCTGTTTAATCGATAGAAATAAAATCAAAATAGCATGAAGATTTCATATCAATGGCTGAAAGAATATGTCGACTTTGACCTGACTCCTCAAGAGACCGCAGATGCTCTAACCTCTACGGGGCTTGAAGTAGGTGCTTTGGAAGAGGTACAGGCTGTAAAAGGCGGACTGAAGGGACTCTTTGTAGGTCAGGTGCTCACCTGCGAGACACATCCAAACAGCGACCATCTGCATATTACCACCGTAGACTTGGGTAAGGATACGCCACAGCAAATTGTATGTGGTGCCCCCAATGTTGCTGCCGGCCAAAAAGTAATCGTAGCTGATTTGGGCTGTGTGCTTTATGATGGCGATCAAGATTTCACTATCAAAAAGTCAAAGCTACGCGGTGTAGACAGCTATGGCATGATTTGCGCCGAGGATGAAATCGGGGTGGGTACCGATCATCATGGTATCATTGTACTACCTAAAGATGCCCAGGTTGGCATGCCGGCTGCTGAATACTATCATTTGGAGAGCGATTGGGTGATGGACATTGATATTACGGCCAACCGCGCCGATGCACTGAGTCACTATGGTGTGGCCCGCGACCTTTACGCTTGGCTGGTGCAGCGTGGATACAAAACGACACTGCATCGTCCCGATTGTACTCCGTTTGCTGTGGACAACAACAAACTTCCCATTGAGGTGGAGATAGAGAACCAACAAGCCTGCAAACGCTATGCCTGCCTAAGTATAACTGACTGCGAGGTCAAAGAGAGCCCACAATGGTTGAAAGGCAGACTGACTGTTATAGGGTTACGGCCTATTAACAATATAGTAGACATTACTAACTATATCATGATGGCCTATGGCCAACCCATGCACTGTTTTGATGCCGATATGGTGGCAGGTCACAAAATCGTGGTGCGTACACAGCTCGAGGGAACCAAATTTGTCACTTTGGACGGCGATGAGCACACGCTTGGGGAACATGACCTGAGCATTTGCAACGCAGAGGAGCCTATGTGTATTGCCGGTATCTTCGGTGGAAGAGGCTCCGGCACGTACGAGACCACTCGTAACGTGGTGTTGGAGAGTGCCTACTTCCATCCCACATGGATTCGCAAGAGTGCCCGCCGTCATGGTTTGAGCACAGATTCCAGCTTCCGTTTTGAGAGAGGTGTAGACCCCAATGGGCAGGTCTATGCCCTGAAACAGGCGGCCATCCTCTGTAAGGAGTTGGCTGGGGGCAAGATTTCAATGCAAATCAAAGATGTCTATCCTGATCCGATGCCAGACTTTGAGGTGAAACTTAAATATGAGTACTGTGACCGATTGATAGGCAAGCAAATAGGTCACGACACTATCAAGCGCATTGCCGAGAGCTTGGAGATGAAAGTAGAAGAGGAGACCCCGGATGGTTTGTCCTTGCTTGTCCCTGCTTTTCGTGTGGACGTGCAACGCCCGTGTGACGTCGTGGAGGATATTCTGCGCATTTATGGATATAATAATGTAGAGATTCCGGTACAGCTTAAATCGTCATTGACGGTCGAGAGCGAACAGGACAAGCAATATCGTCTGGAGAACATCATTGGCGAGCAACTTGTTGGCTGTGGCTTCAACGAGATACTTAACAACTCGCTCACCAAGTCGTCATACTATGATAAAGACGAGCATAACACTTATCCTTGGGCATCAACTGTCAAGGTGATGAATCCGTTGAGTGCAGATTTGGGGGTGATGCGACAGACCCTGCTCTTTGGTGGGTTGGAATCGCTGTCGAGGAACATCAATCGCAAGCGCACCAATCTGAGATTCTTTGAGGTGGGTAATGTTTATACCTATGATGCAGCCAAGGATGACCACGATGAATCCATCAAAGCTTATTCACAGGAATACCACGTGGGTCTTTGGCTTACCGGCAAACGCGTGGAAGGTTCATGGGCACATCCTAATGAAGAGATGACTTTTTATGAGTTGAAAGCATATGTGGAGAACATTATGCGCAGAGCTGGGGTGAATGAGAAGACTACTACGATTGTGGCCAGTGAGAACAATGTCTTTTCCTATGGACAGACTTTGAAGTCGCATAATGGCAAAGTATTGGCCGACTATGGCAAGCTCTCAAAAAAAGTTTTGCACGGGATGGGGATTGATAATGACGTATATTATGCAGAAATCAATTGGGCTGGCATGCTGAAAGCCATCAAGAAAAACAAGGTGGAGTTTCATGAGCTGAACAAGTATCCCTCGGTGAGCCGAGACTTGGCCTTGTTGGTAGATAATAGCGTTGAATTTGCTCAGATAGAGAACATTGCACGCCAGATAGAAAAGAAAAACTTAAAGCGCGTAGAACTCTTCGACGTGTATCAAGGAAAAAATCTTCCAGCTGGAAAAAAGAGTTATGCCGTAAACTTTATTTTGGAAGATGACGGAAAAACACTGGACGACAAGCAAATTGATGCCATCATGCAAAAATTGATTAAAAATCTCACGACGAAGCTCGGTGCAGAGCTCCGATAGGGGAGTAGAAGTTATAGAACCAATAAACAACATAAGTATTAATTCCTATGGGAAGAGCATTTGAGTATCGTAAAGCTACAAAGATGAAGAGATGGGGGCATATGGCCCGCACATTTACGAAACTGGGTAAACAGATAGCCATTGCGGTGAAAACCGGTGGCCCTGAACCTGAAAACAATCCTACATTGCGCGCTCTTATTGCCACCTGTAAGCGTGAAAACATGCCGAAGGACAATATAGAACGTGCCATCAAGAATGCCCAGGGCAAGGACACGAGCGACTATAAAGAAGTGACCTACGAGGGATATGGCCCTCATGGTATAGCCGTGTTTGTGGACACTTTGACCGACAACACCACCCGTACCGTAGCTGATGTGCGTTCTGTATTCAACAAATACAGTGGAAACTTAGGCAACCAAGGTTCGCTGAGTTTCCTTTTTGACCACCGTTGCGTATTCACGTTCAAGATGAAACAAGGTGTAGAGATGGACGATCTGATTCTTGAACTGATTGATTTCGGAGTGGACGATGAATACGATATGGATGAGGAAGAGGGAGAAGTTACTATCTATGGATTGCCGACCAGCTTTGGTGACATCCAGAAATATCTGGAAGAAAACGGCTTTGAAATTACCAGTGCAGAATTCACGCGCATCCCGAACGACCTAAAAGACGTTACCCCTGAGCAGCGTGAGACTATTGACAAGATGGTGGAGCGACTTGAAGAATTTGACGACGTACAGAATGTCTATACGAACATGAAGCCTGAAGAGTAGGGGGATGCTCCCTCTCCGTGTCTTCAAGATAAACAAAGAAGGAAGTCCCGAAACTTGTAAATGAAAGTTTCGGGACTTTATTGTTTGCGGCTTGTCAGTCTGTGGGGTGCATCTTTGTTCGGTAATCCTTGGGAGTAAAGGATTCTTCGTACAGAATCTTGCCGGTCTTGGCCGACCGAAAAATGTAATGGAAGCAGAATCCGGCCTCCTTGTAAACCTGACTCCCCGTGTTGTCAATCAGTTCATCGAGTAGTGCTGCACGGAGTTTGGGGCGTAGCTTATCAATCAACTGAGTTTGATCTGCCTTTCCTGAAAGAACATAATAATAATTAAAGGTTCGATTCTGACGAGTGAAAGTGACACTGTCTGTGTGCTGAAAATCCTTGATAGGGGTAGGGCAGTAGCGCTTGGTATAATCGTATGCCTCTTTTTCGGCCCGATCCTCTAATGTCTCATGGTGACAGGAAGTAAATGCCAGCATAGCCATCATTCCGGTCACAGCCATCTGGAAAAAGCACTTTTTATTCATTTTAGAATTCGATAAGATGGTTGCAAAGTTAATAAAAAAGACGAATTGAATTCCGCTATATGCCATCTTTTTCGTACCTTTGCCCGATAAGAAAAGAACACTTTATGGAACATATAAGGAATTTTTGTATTATTGCACATATAGATCATGGCAAGTCGACATTGGCTGACAGAATGTTGGAATATACCCATACAATCCAAATCACGGAGAATCAAATGTTGGACAACATGGATTTGGAGCGTGAACGGGGTATTACCATCAAGAGCCATGCCATTCAGATGACCTATGGACTCAACGGCGAACAATACATCCTAAACTTAATTGATACCCCGGGCCACGTTGACTTCAGCTATGAGGTGTCGCGCAGCATTGCAGCCTGCGAGGGGGCATTATTGGTGGTGGACGCAACGCAAGGCGTTCAGGCTCAGACCATTTCTAATTTATATATGGCCATTGACCATGATTTGGAAATTGTTCCTGTCATCAACAAGATAGACATGCCCAATGCCATGCCTGAAGAGGTTGAAGACGAGATTGTAGACTTGATAGGCTGCGACCCGTCTGACATTATACGGGCCAGCGGAAAAACGGGCGAGGGGGTGGAAGACATTCTTAAAGCAGTAGTAGAGCGCATTCGTCCACCCAAGGGAGATGCGAACAAACCGTTACAGGCACTTATCTTTGACTCCATATTCAACTCGTTTCGAGGCATCATCGTTCTATGCAAGATAGAGAACGGTTGCATTCGTCAAGGCGACAAGGTGAAGTTTGTACAGACGGGTATGGAATATACGGCCGATGAAGTAGGGGTGCTGAAAATAGACATGGAACCAAGGGAAAAGCTCTCGACAGGCGAAGTGGGCTATATCATATCAGGCATCAAGAATGCAACAGAAGTCAAAGTGGGTGATACCATCACACATGAAAATGCTCCGTGCGAGAAAGCCATTGAAGGATTCCAAGAAGTAAAGCCAATGGTTTTTGCTGGGGTTTATCCCATTGATCCTAATGAATACGAAAACTTACGGACATCGCTGGAAAAGCTCCAACTCAACGATGCCTCGCTGACGTTCCAACCAGAATCATCCCAGGCACTTGGCTTCGGATTTCGTTGTGGCTTTTTGGGACTACTGCACATGGAAATTGTACAAGAGCGACTTGGCCGTGAGTTCAATACCGAGGTGATTACTACCGTGCCCAACGTGTCGTACATGGTGTATGATAAGCATGGAGAGGTGAAAGAGGTGCATAATCCAAGCGGATTGCCAGATCCTACGGCTATTGATCATATTGAGGAGCCTTACATTAAGGCTAGCATCATAACTTCGGCCGATTATATCGGTATGATTATGAAACTATGTATCGACAAACGTGGAGAACTGATAGACCAACAGTATGTGTCAGGCAATCGGATAGAGTTGCGTTTCATGATTCCATTGGGCGAAATCGTGATTGATTTCTACGACAAACTGAAATCCATTTCCAAGGGTTATGCTTCATTCGATTACCATATTGACAGCTTTAGGCCCTCTAAATTGGCTCGCTTGGACATCTTGCTCAATGGAGAACCCGTTGATGCTCTCTCTACGCTGGCTCATCAGGATAATGCCGTGACATTGGGGCGAAGAATGTGCGAGAAGTTGAAGGATCTGATTCCCAGACAACAGTTTGACATTGCCATCCAAGCTGCTATCGGTTCTAAAATTGTTGCGCGTGAGACGGTGAAGCAGGTCCGTAAGGATGTACTGGCCAAATGCTATGGAGGCGATGTTAGCCGTAAACGAAAATTATTGGAGAAACAGAAGAAAGGCAAGAAGCGTATGAAGCAAATAGGTAATGTGCAGGTGCCTCAAAAAGCATTCTTAGCTGTACTGAAACTGGATTAGAACAATTATAACAAACTATCCGACAAGGGTATTATAAGGGAGAGGTATAAACATGAAAGAGTTGCAGAACACGACACGAGACATTGCGCGGGAATTGGCTCGAAAATACAGTACCATGACTCATGAAGAACTGGACATTCTTGAGAGTGTCTTGGTTCCTCGAAAATTTGCCAAGGGAGAAACCATTTTGGCAGAAGGTGCGGTCTGTGAAGACATCTACTATATTGAAAAAGGACTTATTAGGCAGTTTTATTATAAGAATGAAAAGGAGCTTACAGAGCACATCGGTTCCGATGGCGAGATATTCATGTGTATAGAAAGTCTTTTCAAAGACGAACCTACGCATTTGCAAGCAGAGGCCCTCGAACCAACAACCGTGTTTTGTCTGCCCAAACGTAAACTTGAACAAGTTGCACTGCACAATGTAAATATCCAGATTCTCTATCGGAAAATATTAGAAGAAAGCTTGATTATTTCACAGGTACATGCTGATTTGGTACGATTTGAGACGGCACAAAACCGTTATCTTAGATTGTGCAAGCTCAAACCACAAGTGGTTCTTCGCGCGCCGCTTGTCTATATTGCCAGCTATCTGCAGATGACACCAGAGACGTTGAGCCGTGTCCGGGCAGCCTCGTTGTAATGGCTATCCATAGTCCCTTGCATCAATATATCTGTTTTTACATTATAATGGCCATTATGATAAATAACAGGAAGCACCCCCATATTACATAAAATTTATTGGCTGGGTCGGGAAAAAAGTCTAACTTTGCATCCTGTGAATTTTAAGGACAACATATAAACTGAAAATAAACATGCCTGAAATATCAGTTCGCGGACTGGAAATGCCGGAGTCACCAATTCGGAAACTGGCTCCTCTTGCTGCTGCAGCTAAAGAACGTGGTACAAAAGTATATCACTTGAATATTGGACAGCCAGATTTACCGACTCCGCAAGTTGCTTTGGATGCTCTGAAGCATATTGATCGGAAAGTATTGGAATACTCGCCATCACAGGGTTATTTGTCTTACCGCAAGAAGCTCGTTGGATATTACGAGAAATATAACATCCATATTAGTCCCGATGACATAATCATTACCTCAGGCGGTTCGGAGGCTGTCTTGTTTGCCTTTATGAGTTGCCTTAATCCTGGTGACGAGATTATCGTACCAGAACCGGCTTACGCCAACTATATGGCCTTTGCCATCTCTGCAGGTGCCAAGATACGCACAATTGCTACAACTATAGAGGAAGGCTTCTCGTTGCCCAAAGTAGAAAAGTTTGAGGAACTCATCAATGAGCGTACGCGGGCCATTATGATATGTAATCCAAACAATCCTACCGGCTACCTCTATACCCGACGGGAAATGAATCAGATTCGTGATTTGGTAGCCAAATACGACCTTTATCTTTTCTCAGACGAGGTGTACCGAGAATACATCTATACCGGAAGCCCCTACATCAGTGCCATGCACTTGAAAGGCATTGAGCAAAATGTGGTGCTCATCGATTCTGTTTCCAAACGGTATTCTGAATGTGGCATCCGTATCGGCGCTTTGATTACACGGAATTCGGAAATACGAAAAGCCGTGATGAAATTCTGTCAGGCGCGTCTGTCGCCGCCGTTGATTGGACAGATTGTTGCAGAAGCCTCGCTGGATGCCCCGGAAGAATACTATCGCGATGTCTATGACGAATATGTAGAACGACGTAAATGCCTGATAGACGGACTTAATCGAATTCCGGGTGTTTACTCCCCTATTCCCATGGGCGCATTCTATACCGTGGCACAGTTGCCGGTGGATGATGCAGAAAACTTTTGCAGATGGTGTTTGGAGGAATTCAGCTACGAAGGCGAGACGGTGATGATGGCACCCGCTGCCGGATTTTATACTACGCCCGGTGCGGGAATCAATCAAGTGAGAATTGCCTATGTGCTGAAACGCAAGGATTTGGAACGTGCACTTTTAGTGCTGCGCAAAGCATTGGAAACATATCCTGGAAGAACAGACTAAAGCCATGGATGTCCCCTTTTTGATAGCCAGACGGATACACCAAGAGAAATCCGAAGGAAACAAAACACCCGGACCAGCCATTACTATAGCAACCGTTGGAGTTGCTATAGGTTTAGCGGTTATGATTATCTCAGTATTTGTGATATTGGGATTCAAACACACCATTAGAAACAAGGTAATAGGCTTTGGGGCGCACATTCAAGTTACTAATTTCATGGCGCAAATGTCGGCAACCCCCTCTCCCATCGTGATAGACGACTCCATGCTGCACGTCATCAGGGATATACTGGGAGTGAAACACGTTGAACGATACGCCTACACACAAGGAATCCTCAAGACCGACTCGGACTTTCTCGGGGTTATGTTCAAAGGGGTTGGCCCGGAATTTGATTCTACCTTTTTACATCGAAACCTCATAAGCGGGAGCGTCCCTCTGTTTTCCGATCAAAAATCAAGTAATCAGCTTGTCGTGTCCCAGTATATGGCCAACAAACTGCACTTGAAGAGAGGCCAACAAATCTTTGCCTATTTCATCGGGAAAGGCGGAGTGCGCATGCGCAGGTTCACCATCCGAGGAATTTATGAAACCAATCTTGCCCAATACGATGAAAGCATTTGCTTTACTGACCTGTATACTGCAGTCAAATTAAACGGGTGGGAACCCGACCAGGCTTCCGGTGCAGAAATAACGGTTGCAGACTTTGGACTATTGGACCAGACGGAAGAGCATTTCATTCAGAAAATCAATCGTACCACAGACCACAACGGAGAGACTTATACCTCGCAAACCATCCGCGACACAAATCCGCAGATATTCAACTGGCTTGACTTGCTGGACATGAACGTTTGGATTATTCTGGCACTCATGATTGCCGTAGCCGGGGTTACAATGGTATCCGGGCTTCTCATCATTATTTTGGAACGAACCGCAATGATTGGGATTCTGAAGGCATTGGGCGCCCGCAACAGAACCATTCGACACATATTCCTCTGGCTGGCAACGTTCATCATCGGCCGCGGTCTCATCGTTGGTAATCTGATAGGCGTGGGGCTCTCCCTACTCCAAAAATGGACAGGTATCGTCAAGCTGGATGCAGCCACCTACTATGTCAGCACCGTGCCCATTGAAGTGAACATTCCCCTGTTATTGTTGCTGAATGTCGGCACGTTGCTGATTTGCGTACTCGTGCTGGTCGTGCCAAGTTTTATCGTTTCGCGCATCTATCCGGCAGCAAGCATGCACTACGAGTGATTTTCGGCTTCGGGGCAAAAAACTGCACATTATTTTTGGGATTGTGCATTTTACGTTGTACCTTTGCACAATAATTAGAATTTTGTGCAATGGATAATATACCCAGTTTCAATTCTCTCATCGAAAAAACAATTGTAAACCATTGGGAGAAAGATGCACTTACCGACTATAAAGGTGCAACCCTGCAATATCACGACGTCGCCCGCAAGATAGAGAAATTGCATATCATGTTCGAGCACTCGGGTATCAAACAAGGCGACAAGATTGCCATCTGCGGCCGAAACAGTTCCATGTGGGCATGCGCCTTTTTAGCAGCCGTAACCTACGGAGCGGTCATTGTACCCATACAGCACGAATTCACCCCCGACCAGATATACAACATCGTCAACCACTCTGATTCCAAACTGCTGTTTGTGGGCGATGTCGTGGCCACCTCCATCGATTCGGAACAAATGCCAAATCTGGAGGGCATTGTCTATCTGCCTGATGCTTCCTTGATTGTCAGTCGTTCAGAAAGACTGTCCTATGCGCGGGAACACCTCAATGAAATGTTCGGGCACAAGTATCCCAAATACTTCAGACAGGAGCACGTTCACTATTATCAGGACGACCCCGAGGGGCTGGCCATGATTAACTACACGAGCGGAACCACCGGCTTCTCGAAGGGTGTCATGCTACCCTATCGCGCGCTGTGGAGCAATATGGACTACCTGATGGAAGCCATAGGAAGCAAGCTCAAAAAGAACAGCGACGTGCTGGCCATCCTGCCCATGGCTCACATGTACGGCTTGACCTGCGAGTTCCTGTTGCAGTTCTGCATGGGCAACCATCTCTTTTTCCTGACCCGTCTGCCGAGCCCGTCCATTATTCAGGAAGCCTTTGCCGAAATACATCCCAGCATCATCGTCTCCGTACCTCTGATTATAGAAAAGATTGTGCGGAAGAAGATATTCCCCATCGTCAACAACACTCGCGTGCGTCTCTTGCTGAAGATGCCGGGAATCAACAAGAAAGTGAAGGAGCGTCTGCATCAGATGGTTTTGGATGTCATGGGGGGCAATGCCTACGAAATCATGATAGGCGGCGCCAGCTTCAGCAAGGAGATAGAGCAGTTCTTTACAAGCATCAACTTCCCGGTCACCGTGGGCTACGGCACGACGGAGACGGGGCCCATGATTACTTTTTCGGACTATACCGACTTTGTTCCGGGCTCCTGCGGCACTGCGGTGAAGCACATGGAAGTCAAGATATTAAGCCCCGACCCGGCCAATGTTGCCGGCGAAATTGTTACGCGCGGGCTGAATGTCATGCACGGCTATTACAAAAACGAACAGGCCACCCAATCCGTCATCGACGAGAACGGATGGTTCCACACCGGCGACCTGGCCAAGATGAGCCAGGACGGACACGTGTTTATCCTGGGCAGAATCAAGAACATACTTCTGGGAGCCAACGGGCAGAATGTGTATCCCGAAGAAATCGAGGACAAACTGAACTCGATGGCCATGGTCAGCGAGAGCCTGATTCTGCAAAAGGGAGACAAGCTCGTGGGCCTCGTCCATCCGGACATGGACGAGGTGCATGCGTTGGGATTTACTGACGAAGACCTGAACAGCATCATGGAGGAGAACCGAAAGAATCTCAATCTTCAGCTTCCCTCGTTTTGCAAAATCAGTGAAATTAAGCTGCACGACAAAGAGTTTGAGAAAACACCCAAGAAATCCATCAAGCGTTATCTCTATCAGAACGCAGTATAGCGCTCCACCAGTAGAGAAATCAAGAGACCCAAGAATTTCATTAATGAGGAGAAATATGGAGAATATTCCGAGCTTCAACCGGCTGATACAAAAAAGTATTGTGGAAAACTGGGAGCGAGACGCCCTCACCGACTTTAAGGGAGCAACCCTGCAGTATCATGACGTGGCACGCAAGATAGAGAAGCTGCACATCATGTTTGAAAACTCCGGGGTGCAGAAAGGAGACAAGATTGCCCTGGCCGGCCGGAACAGCGCCGCGTGGGCCGCCGCTTTCCTGGCCGTGCTCACCTATGGCGCCATAGCCGTGCCCATCCTGCATGAGTTTACGGCCGACCAGATTCACAACATCGTCAACCATTCCGACGCCAAGCTGTTGTTCGTGGGCGACGTGGTCGCCACGGAGATAGACGCCACCAAGATGCCCAAACTGGAGGGCATCATCTACATTCCGGACTACTCGCTGGTGCTGTCGCGCACGGACAAACTGACTTACGCCCGCGAGCATCTGAACGAAATCTTCGGCAAGAAGTTTCCCAAGTATTTCCGCAAGGAGCATGTGAACTATTATGTGGAGGAAAACCCAAACGAGCTGGCCCTCATTAACTATACCAGCGGTACGACGGGCTTTTCCAAGGGCGTGATGATCCCCTACCGTGCCCTGTGGAGCAACGCCGACTTTGCCGAACACGTGCTGGGCACCCAAATTCATGCCGAAGACAGTGTCATCAGCATCCTGCCGATGGCCCACATGTACGGCATGGCCTTCGAGTTCCTGTTCGAGTTCATCAAGGGCTGCCACATCTACTACCTGACGCGCATCCCCTCGCCGGCCATCATTGCCCAGGCCTTTGCCGAGGTGAAGCCCAAAATCATCATTTCCGTACCTCTGATTATCGAAAAGATCATCAAGAAAAAGGTGTTCCCGAAGATGCAGGACACCAAGATTCGCATCCTGCTGAAGATGCCGGGCATCAACAAACGGGTGTACGAGAAGATTTGCGAGCAAGTGTCGAAAGCTTTCGGTGGCAACTTCTACGAGGTCATCATCGGCGGCGCGGCATTCAGCCAGGAGGTCGAGACATTCCTGCACCAAATCGGATTCCGCTACACCGTGGGCTACGGGGCAACGGAGTGCGCACCCATCATCTGCTATGCCGACCACGCCTCGTTCGTACCCACGTCCTGCGGCAGGGCTGCCCTGCACATGCAGGTGAAGATTGCGAGCGAAGACCCCGCAAGGGTGCCCGGCGAGATATTGGCCAAGGGCCCCAACGTGATGCTCGGCTATTACAAGAATGAGGAAGCCACCGAGGCAGCCATCGACAAGGACGGCTGGTTCCACACGGGCGACCTCGGCACGATGGACGCCGACGGCAATGTCTTCATCAAAGGCCGCTCCAAGAACATGCTGCTGGGCTCGAACGGGCAGAACATCTACCCGGAAGAGATCGAAGACAAGCTTAACTCCATGACCATGGTCACCGAGAGTGTGGTCATCCAGGATGGCGACAAGCTGGTGGGACTGGTGTTCCCCGACTACGATGCTGCCAAGCAGATGGGATTCAACAATGAGGACCTGAAAGACATCATGGAGCAGAACCGCAAGCAAATCAACACCGTCCTGCCGGCCTACTGCCATCTTTCGTCCATCGAAATCCATGAGGAAGAATTCGAGAAGACCCCCAAGCGGTCGATCAAGCGATTCCTATACACCAGATAAAGGGTTCGAGGCTTTTTCCAACATATAGGGACATACACACGGTGTATGTCCCTATATTCAATTTATACATTCCTTTCCTTTGGCGTTTCGTGGGCCCCACGAAGGCTTCCCGACCATTCCTTTGGCGTTTCGTGGGGCCCACGAAAGCCTCCCGACCATTCCTTTGTCGTTTCGTGGGCCCCACGAAGGCTTCCCGGCCATTCCTTTGGCGTTTCGTGGGGCCCACGAAAGTCTCCCGACCATTCCTTTGGCGTTTCGTGGGCCCCACGAAGGCCTCCCGGCCATTCCTTTGGCGTTTCGTGGGGCCCACGAAGGCCTCCCGGACATTCCTTGGGCGTTTAGTGGGGCCCACGAAAGCCTCCCGGCCATTCCTTTGGCGTTTAGTGGGGCCCACGAAAGCCTCCCGGACATTCCTTGGGCGTTTAGTGGGGCCCACGAAAGCCTCCCGACCATTCCTTTGGCAAAAACAAAGACTTACATCTCCTCGATCTGGCGGTCCAGCTCACGGATTCCCTCCAACGTGCAGAATCCGCGGATAAACAGAATAATCACGTCGCGGAAAATCTCCTTAAACTCGTATTGCTTGTAAAGCCGGTTCTCCATCACGTAATTCATGGCCCCGTTGCCCACCTTTGAGATGAGCTCGTAATTGACGTTGGCCTTGAAATAGCCCTCCGCTATCCCCCGCTGGAAAAAGAGCTGAGCCTTGGCCTCCGTCTCCCGATGCCTCCCCTCCTTCCATGCCATGATCTCAGGAAACTTGTGCAGCTCCATGAAATACACGGGCGAGATGCCTGCCAGGTGGCGCATCTGCAAACGATAGAACTCCAGGATAATGTCGATGACATGGCGGTTGGCCCCGGAGGCATACGTGGCCATGTAGGCATCGAAACCGCAGTGTTCCTCCTTGACGCATTCCATCAGTAGCTGCTCCTTGTTCTTGTACAACTCGTAAACGGTGCGCTTGGAGACGGACAGCAGATTGGCAATGTCGTCCATCTTCACCGCCTTGATTCCCTTGGATTGAAACTCGCGGGTGGCAGTCTTAAGTATGCGCTGCCTGAGCCGCTGCCTGTATTCTGTTGGAGTGCCTGATTTATACATAGAAAGAAAGCATCATTAAAAACACAGTGCAAAGGTACAAAAAAACGAAAAAACCACTTTTGTTTTAAGGGTTTTTATTATCTTTGCAACTGCTTCAGAAAAGGTATCTGATAGATTTTAAACTTGATTACCATGGTCAAAATTACGAAAGAGGCCGCACTCGAGTATCATGAATCGGGGCGTCCGGGCAAGATTGAGGTAAAGCCGACAAAGCCTTACAGAACACAAACGGATCTAAGTCTCGCCTATTCTCCGGGCGTGGCCTACCCGTGTCTGGAGATTCAGAAGAACCCCGACGACGTCTACAAATATACGGACAAGGGGAATCTGGTGGCTGTCATTTCCAACGGAACAGCCGTTCTGGGCCTGGGCGACATCGGCGCCATGAGCGGCAAGCCCGTCATGGAGGGCAAGGGGCTGCTGTTCAAGATTTATGGCGGCATCGACGTTTTCGACATCGAGGTGGACGAGAAAGACCCTGTGAAATTCTGCGATGCCGTGGAAAAGATTGCGCCCTCTTTTGGCGGTATCAACCTGGAAGACATCAAGGCACCGGAATGCTTTTACATAGAGGAACGGCTGAAGAAGAACCTCGACATTCCCGTCATGCACGACGACCAGCACGGCACGGCCATCATCTCTGCCGCCGGACTCAAGAATGCGCTCGAAGTGGCCGGCAAGGACATTTCCCAGGTCAGGCTTGTGGTCAACGGGGCCGGCGCGGCTGCCATCAGCTGCACCAAGCTCTATGTGGCGCTCGGGCTGAAGACGGAGAATGTGGTCATGCTCGACTCCAAGGGGGTCATCACTTCCGACCGTCCCAACCTGACCCCACAGAAGAAACTTTTTGCTACCGACCGCCGCGACATCCACACGCTGGAAGAGGCCATCAAGGGTGCCGACGTCTTCGTGGGTCTTTCCAAAGGCAACATCCTCACGCAGGACATGATTCGCTCCATGGCCGACAACCCCATCGTGTTTGCCCTGGCCAATCCCATTCCCGAAATCAGCTATGAAGATGCCATGGCCAGCCGGCCCGACGTGCTGATGTCGACGGGGCGTTCCGACTATCCCAACCAGATCAACAACGTCATTGGTTTCCCCTATATTTTCCGTGGTGCGCTCGACGTGCATGCGCGGGCCATCAACGAAGAGATGAAGATGGCAGCCGTCCAGGCCATTGCCGACCTGGCCAAGCAGCCCATCCCCGATATTGTGAACGAGGTCTATCATGTCAACGACTTGAGCTTCGGCCCGAAATACTTCATTCCCAAACCTGTGGATCCCCGACTCATCACAAGTGTTTCCGCGGCCGTGGCCAAGGCAGCCATCGAGAGTGGCGTGGCCCGCGCCACCATCACCGATTGGGAGGCCTACAAGGATCGGCTGCGCCAGATGCTGGGCCAGGAAACCAAACTCACCCGCACCCTCCACGCCACGGCTGCGCTGCATCCCCAGCGCGTTGTGTTTGCCGAGGGCGGGCATCCCACGATGATGAAAGCTGCCGTGCAGGCCCGCCAGGAGGGCATCTGCCAACCCATTCTGTTGGGCAACCTCGACCGGCTGAACCGCATAGCCAGCCGGCTGAAGCTCGACCTCACAGGCGTGGAGATTATCGACATGCGGGCCGACAAGGAGCAAGGGCGCCGTGCCACCTATGCCAAGCATCTGGCCGAGAAGCGCGCACGCCAAGGCTATACTTTCGAGGAGGCCTACGACAAAATGTACGAGCGCAACTACTTTGGCATGTCCATGGTCGAGCAAGGCGACGCCGATGCCTTTATCACCGGCCTTTACACCAAATACAGCAACACCATCAAGGTGGCCAAGGAGGTGATTGGCATCCGTCCGGAATACAACACGTTCGGAACCATGCACATCCTCAACACCAAGAAAGGCGTCTACTATCTGGCAGACACGCTCATCAACCGCCACCCCGACCAGAACGTGCTTTACGACATTGCCCGTTTGACCGCGCACACCGTGAAGTTCTTCAATAATGACCCGGTGATTGCCATGATAAGCTATTCCAATTTCGGCACGGACGACATGGGATCACCCCAGAAAGTTCACCAGGCTGTGGAGAAACTCCAGCAGGATTATCCCGACATGGTCATTGACGGCGAGATGCAAATCAACTTTGCACTCAACAAGGAGTTGCGCGATGACAAGTTTCCGTTCACTCGCCTGAAAGGCAAGGATGTCAACGCGCTTGTATTCCCCAACATGAGTTCGGCCAACTGCAGCTACAAGCTGATACAGTCGCTCGAACCCGATGTGGAGACCATCGGCCCGATTCAGATGGGACTCAACAAGGCCATACACTTCACCGATTTTGAAGCCAGCGTGCGCGACGTTGTCAATGTCACGGCCGTTGCGGTCATCGATGCTTACGTAGACAAATTAAAAAACAATAAGTAATGAAAGCCTCCGAGCAGACTGTTCAGCAGATAGAGCGTTTTCTGAGAAAGATAGCCCAGAAGTTTCCCTCATGTCCCAATGCCACCATACTCACCGACATACATGTTCGGGTGGCGCAGGACAGCGGAGAACTTCTGGCTTTCAACGACAACGATGAGGAGATCACGCGTTGTGTCGTCGAGCAATGGATCGATAACAAGGACGAACGCTTCTACGACAGCGTTACCCTGACCATGCGCGCTGTTCTCAAGAAGTATCACGAGTTGGTCGACAATCTCGGCATTCTGAAGCCGTTCAGTTTCGTACTGGACGATGACGACAAAAACAGCTTTGCCGAGCTCTATTTGGCCGACGACGATACTGTCATTGTCGGGGGCGACTTGATGCAAGGGTTGGATAAGGATTTGGATGATTTCTTCGGTCATCTGATGGAAGAATAAATCCCATGCGCCTCTGGCAAATCATCACAACACATCCCATACCAAGGATATGAGACGATTTTTCCTCTTTCTCTTCATTTTCGCGAGCCTTTTAAATGGTCAGGCGCAAAAACGCCAGTTCAGGGGTGCCTGGATTCAGGCTGTCAACGGACAGTTCCAAGGCATGTCGCGCGACGAAATGCAGCGCACCCTGACTCATCAGCTCGACGTTTTGCAGCAAGACGGCGTCAATGCCATCATCTTCCAAGTCAGGCCCGAGTGCGATGCCCTCTATGAAAGCCGGCTGGAGCCTTGGAGCAGGTTCCTGACCGGAGTTCAGGGACGTGCCCCCTACCCTCTTTGGGATCCGCTGGCATGGATGACAGAGCAGTGCCACAAGCGCGGCATGGAAATTCACGCATGGATCAATCCCTACCGGGCCAAGACGAAAGGCACCACCCAGTTGGCCTCCGGCCATGTTGCCGTGCAGCATCCCGAACGGACTTTTTCTTATGACAATCAGATTATACTGAATCCGGCACTGAAAGAGAACCGCGACTACATTTGCCGCGTGGTTCAGGACATTGTGAGCCGTTACGATATTGACGGCCTGCACATCGACGACTATTTCTATCCCTACCCTGCCCCCGGCCAAACCATCCCCGACCAGCAATACTACGAGAGCAACCGTCAGGGCTTTTCCAACATTGGCGATTGGCGGCGCAATCATGTCAGCCTCTTCGTGCAGCAGTTGTCAGAAGTCATCCATCAGTGCAAGCCATGGATGAAGTTTGGTATTTCGCCTTTCGGCATCTACCGCAATCTTTCATCCGACCCTGTAAATGGTTCGGCTACCAAGGGTTTGCAGAATTATGACGACCTTTATGCCGATGTTATTCTTTGGGTCAACAACGGCTGGGTGGACTATTGTGTGCCTCAAATATATTGGCAGATTGGCCATCCCACGGCAGACTATGCCACACTCATCAAATGGTGGGACAAGCACGCTGCCAACCGTCCTCTCTATATTGGCGAAGACGTAGAGCGAACCGTGAAATTCGCCGACCCGCAAAATCCGGACAGCCATCAGCTGCCGGCCAAACACCGTTTGCATCAGCAGATGAGCCATGTAAACGGCACTGTGCTTTGGTATGCCAAGGCCGTTGTGGACAATGTGGGCAATTACGGCACCATACTCCGCAACAATTATTGGAAGTTTCCTGCCTTGCAGCCCCTCATGCCTTTCATCGACAGCAAGGCCCCAAAGAAACCGCGAAAACTGAAAGTGGTTGAAACCTCTGACGGTCCGGTCTTGTTTTGGCAAGGACGAAAGGCTAAAAACTGGGGCGATGAGGTCACGCAATATGTGGTCTATCGTTTTGGCAAGGGCGAGAAGATAGATCTGCAACAGGAGACGCACATCGTAGGCGTCAGCCGGCAGAATTTTATGAAACTGCCCTACAAGGACGGGCAAGAACGATACGTCTATATCGTCACTGCTCTGGACAGAATGTCCAACGAAAGTAAGGGCAGCAAAATAAAAATCAAGATTTAGTCTCCATGTAACTTTAAAGCGTTAACAAATACTGCAATGAAGGAAATCAGTTGGGGATTTATTGGATGTGGCGAAGTCACCGAGAAAAAGTCGGGGCCAGCTTTCAATGAGGTTCAGGGCTCACACGTAGAAGCGGTCATGAGCCGGAGTGAAGACAAGGCAAGGTCTTATGCCGAGCGTCATCACATCCGAAAATGGTACACCGACGCCCAGCAGCTGATAGACGATCCGGATGTCAATGCCATCTATATAGCCACTCCACCCTCCAGCCATGCCACATTTGCCATTATGTCCATGCGGGCAGGCAAACCCTGCTATGTGGAGAAACCATTGGCTGCCAGCTATGAAGACTGCCTCCGGGTCAACCGCATCAGCGAAGAGACCGGAGTCCCGTGCTTCGTAGCCTACTACCGGCGTTACCTCCCCTATTTCCAGCGTGTCAAAGATATTGTCAATGCCGGCGAACTGGGCAAGGTGCTCAATGTGCAGATTCAGTTCTCCGTGCCGCCGCGCGATCTTGATTACAACACAAGGGCCAGTCTGCCTTGGCGCCTCCAGCCCGACATCTCCGGCGGCGGCTATTTCTACGATTTGGCCCCTCATCAGTTGGATCTGCTTCAGGACTTGTTTGGCATTATCATACGCGCCCATGGCTATCCAACCAACCGCGCCCATCTCTACAAGGCCGAAGACACCATCAGTGCGGCCTATATATTTGCCAACGGCATCTCCGGCAGTGCCTCCTGGTGTTTTGTAGGTCATGAGAGTGCCAAGGAAGATCGCGTTACCATAGTTGGCGACAAGGGCACCCTGTCTTTCTCCGTATTCACTTACGATCCGATCCATCTGATTACCAACGAAGGGGATACCTGCATCCAAGTGGAGAATCCGCCCTACGTCCAGCTCCCCATCATTCGTTCCGTCATCAGTCACTTGCAGGGATTGGGTGAGTGCGAGTGTACCAGTATCAGTGCCACGCCCGTCAACTGGGTGATGGATCGTATTCTGGGCAAATTCTAATCCATGGACAGGAGCACATTTCAGCGGGCGATGTGTCTGGAGGTTGCTCTTTTGGCGACATTAGTTGTCCGTGCTCTCGGTGTCGACAGCCTGTCGGCGTCCCATCACCAATTGCGCACCCCTTTCCTGAACCGCATCTATCAGTTTGTGAAAGAGTTCTCTCGGGTAGACACCAGCTATGTAGAACCGCAGCACTACAATTTCACGCTGATGTTTCAAAACACCAACACTTACGAGGTTTATCATCTTCGCAACGCAGAAGGTCAAGAATTTGTATTTACCCCGAAACCCTCTTACAAGATAGGGCCTTACTTCGGGTGGCGCTGGATTTTTCTGGGCTACACCATCGACCTCACCCATCTTGGGGGCGAAAACAAGCAAGACTTCAACCTCAGCCTGTACAGCAACCAGATAGGAGTAGATTTGTTCTATCGCAAGTCGGGCGACGATTATCGCGTCAGCCGCGTATTCTTGGGCAAGAAATACAACACCGATGCCATGCGTGGTGCCGAGTTCGACGGTTTCCGCAGCAGCATCAAAGGCTTTAACCTTTACTATATTTTCAATCACCGCAAGTTCTCCTACCCTGCTGCCTACAGCCAGAGCACCGTGCAGCGGCGTTCCTGTGGCAGTCCCATTGCCGGAATCGGCTATACGCGCCACCAGCTGAGCGTCGACTGGCAATCGTTGGACAACCTGCTGGCCCAGCGTCTTGGCAACAACTATGCTCCAGAAGCTGTCGATTCCTCGCTCATGTTCTCAAATATCAAGTATTCCGACTATTCTCTGTCCGGCGGATATGCCTACAACTGGGTCTTCGCCCACAACTGGCTTTTCGATGCCTCTCTGCATATGGCCTTGAGCTACAAGCAGACCATTGCCGATATGAATAGTTCCACCAAAGGAATCTTCCGCGACTTCGATTTCCACAATATCAACGTGGATGGTATTACGCGTTTGGGCATCGTCTGGAATAACACCCGTTGGTTCTTTGGCACCAATGCCGTCTTCCATGCCTACAACTATCGTAAGAGCCGTTTCTCCACCAACAATGTCTTTGGCAGTGTCAACTTCTACGTGGGCTACAACTTTAGCAAACGATAACCGCTTTCTTCTTTCTGTCATGAAACAGCGTTTCTTCCTCATTTCTTTCTCCGCCCTTTTCAGCATGATGATTGGGCAGGGTATGATGGCCAAGGCCTCTATCCCCGATTACAGGCGCAGCGACTCCGTCAAGGTGATGCGTCTGTTCCGACAGGCTTCCCGGCTGGATTCCAACACCAATTTCATGATCTATTTTGCCCGCCAGCTTTGCGGACTGCCCTATGTGGGCAAGACTTTGGAGAAAAACGACAACGAGCGGCTCGTTGTCAATCTTCGGCAGCTCGACTGCACCACCTACATGGAAACTGTCGCGGCCCTCACGCTGAGCATGCGCCAGCGCAAACCCACCTTTGCGGCCTTTTGCCACAATCTGCAACAGCTCAGATACCGTGGCGGCCAAATAGCCTATACCAACAGACTCCACTACTTCACGTCATGGATAGAGGAAAACAGCAGGAAAAATCTCATCACCTGCATAGACAGCCCTAATCCGCCGTTCACCGCCACACAGACGGTACGCGCCAACTACATGACTACACACACCAGTCTCTACCCCATGCTGGTGAAACATCCCGACTGGATTCCGCAAATTGCCACGATGGAGAAAAGCATCACGGGCAAACGGTTCCCTTATATTCCCAAGAGCCAGCTCGCCAATGACAAACTCTTGCGTCAGACCATCCACGACGGCGACATCATCGTTATCCTCACTTCCAGACGAGGTCTCGACACCAGTCATATCGGCATTGCCGTCTGGCATGCCGACGGTCTTCATCTGCTCAATGCTTCCAGCATCCGCCATCGTGTGGTCGAAGAACCCAAGCTCTTCAGCCGATACATGCGCGAGCATCCCTCACATATAGGCATACGCGTGGTACGGTTGAATACGCCTAAAAAAGCCACATCAATACCGATTAAAAGTAAGATTTGCGAGGGTAAAAACAAGTCGAACCCCCAATAAACTTATTGATTTCCAGATTTGAGCGGAATACGGGAGTCGAACCCGCCTCCCAGGCTTGGGAAGCCCGTGCACTACCGATGTGCTAATTCCGCAATTTCAAATCTTGATATTGGAGCCGATACTCGGACTCGAACCGAGGACCTACGCATTACGAATGCGTTGCTCTACCAACTGAGCCATATCGGCATTTGCGATTGCAAAGGTATCATATTTTTTTTAATGCGCCAAATTTTCGGAGTAAAAATATAGCATGTGCATTTTTTAGACAGAACAAGATATTGAGTATATGGCTGCGCGGTGTTTTTTAGACAGAACAACATATTGAACATATGGCTCCGCGGTGAGGTTTTAGACAGAACAACATATTGAACATATAGCTGCGCGGTGAATGTGTACATGGGGTTTAATGTGTGATATTGCCGTGCGAGCCGGCCCCTACGCCAATACCCTTATACGCATTCATCGCGCAGCATCTGTGAAATCCGTGCAATCTGTGAGAAAATACCACGCATGGAATCTGTGGGAAAACGTCACGTATGGAATCGGTGTGCCCCTTTCCATCGCGCAGCTATATGTCCCCATCTGTTGTTCTGTCTAAAAGAATCGCGGGCCGTGTCTCACGACACAGCCCGCGCAAAAAGAGATATTATAAAAACACGATATTGAGAGTATTGTAGTTACCTTGTCTGCATAAAGGGATGGCCGGCACCCCGCGCGTGGCCGTTCATACGACCGTTATTGGATGGGGGTTGGCAAAGACAACTGGGAACAACAGATAACAACAACATGACCGTGGCGCAGCGTTGTTTATGGTTGTTTGTTGTTGTCTTTTGAATCTATGCGACATGTCGTTGCCTTTTGAACCCATGTGAAATGCCGTTGTCTTTTGAACCCATACGATATGTCGTTGTCTTTTGAATCCAACGCGCTTCACCCCTCCACTTTCTCGTACACAAAGAGGGAGCCGTTCTTGTTCTGTCCCACCCAGATGGTCCTGGACTGGCCGTCGGGCGTGGTCTGGCCCGCCACGGCAAGCTCGTAGTGCCGCTTCGCGCCCGTTCCCTCCGTCTTGCCCGTGAACGACAGGCTGCCGGCCGCAAGCCCCAGTTGCTGCTCCAGCGCGGCGAAACCCGGCCGCAGATGCGCCTCGTGCTCGGCACGCCGGCGGTCGCGCGCCGTCTGCGACGTGCCGGCGCGGTGGGCCAAGAGCGTGCGGCGGTTGTCCACTAAGTTGTTGTACTGCGTGATGAGCGAGGCGATGGGGGCCGAGGGCTCCAGCTCGTCCAGCGCCTCGACGCGGCGCAGCACGGCCGACAGCGCACGGTCCGTCGCGGCCGTCTTGAGCTGCGCGTGGAAGAGCTTGTCGAACACCGTGTTGTCCATCTCCAGCCGGTTCACGTACAGGTCGGCGTCGATCTTCGTCACGTGCTGTGCCACGTCGTCCGTGCCCAGGTCGGCCACGAGGTTGCGGATGAGGCCCGTCTCCTTGTCGTAGTTCGATGCCGTGACGTTGGGGTAGGCCTCCATCACGCGGTTCACGGCCTCGGCGGCGGCCAGCGTGGGCGCGTCCGTGCTGTGCAGGTGCAGGGCCACGGCGAGCCGCAGGGCTTGGTACGACCTGTCGCGCCGCTCGTCGGCCTCGCGCATCTTCTGCGTGTTGGGCTCCGTGCGGGGCTGGTTGAGGGCTTTGTCCTCCTCGGCCACGGCAGTCTCGAGGGACCCGAGCACGGCGGTGAGCTTCTCGGTCTTCGCCTCCTTGCAGAGCGTGAGCACGCGGTCGGCAAACTGGTAGTGCTCCATGTTGTGGAGCTGGCTTTTTTGAACAGGTTTAATTTCCATTTTGCTAAAGGTTTAAGTGAAAGATTATGGTGGAATATTTTTCCAAGGGGTTGGAAGCGTAGCCGATGGATTTTTTTCGCTTTCCAAGGGGTTGGAAACGCTGCCAGCGACTTTTTTTCGTTTTCCAAGGGGTTGGAAATGCCAGCTGGTGGCATTTTTTGGCTTTCCAAGGGGTTGGAAGCGCATTTTTTTCCCTTTTTCTGTCCGTCCAAGCCCTTGGATGGGCAGGGAACAGGTTTCTTCGAGTCCGGGGAGTCGTTACAGGACAGCAGTCCTTGCCATGACACACCCTGTATCGGTAGATGGAATTTTGCACGCTCTAACTTGCACTTCCCGATTTTTTGCTTATATTTGCAACATGAATCGATAAACAAGAAGGAGGCAGAACAATGACTACACTACAACTTGACGCGGCCATTCACCGCGAACTGAGCTATATCGTGGGCGACGAGACGATGATGGAACAGGCGCTGCGCGCGTTGCGCCGCATACGTCGTGACCGTAAGAAAGAACAGCAACGGCAGGCCGACTCCGACGAAGAAATCGAAGCGAGGCTGCGCCGGGCGTTCTCGGAACTGAAAGACCTGAAAGCCGGCACGCTACAAGCCCGCCCGTTAGAAGAACTGCTCCATGAGTTATAGCCTGCGCACCATTCCGTCGTTCGACCGCGATGCCAAGCGGCTCGCCAAGCGATACCGCTCGCTGCGCGACGACCTGTCGAGGCTCGCCCGTGAGTTGCAGCAAGATCCCTTGCAGGGCACCGACCTTGGCGGCGGCATCCGCAAAATCAGACTTTCCATCGCCTCGAAGCAGAGCGGCAAGCGTAGCGGCGCAAGGGTCATTGTCCATGTGGAACTGCTGGCCCAGCCCGACGGTGGCACCGTCTGCTTTCTTGCCCTTTACGACAAGTCGGACCGGAGCACCATCTCCGACAATGCCATTCGCCAACTACTCATAGAGGCAGGCATCATTTGATGCCTGCCTTTTTTCATGGTATAGGGTGTGTCAGTATGTCAAAGAGCGAGAGATTTCGGGTGATCTTAACACCACCCGAAATAAAACGAATAAATCAAATCAATCGAATTATTCTGAGACAGGGCGGACAGAGAATGCGTACGACCGATGGCTGGTGTACTTCGGGTTCACGTTACCTCGGTAGAAGAACAGGTAGCAACCGTTGCCTATGTCGGCCGGGACGGCCGACCAATAGTAGCCGGCTTCGCCTATGCCGATCAGCGAACCATTGGCGTTGTGGCGATAACCCGAAGCAGGGAAATATACGGTGGCGTCAGGACTGGAAATCTTGTTGTTGAAGTTCCAACCGTTTTCCCAGGCACCACTGACATTCATTGTACCTCCGTTCTGACCATTGGTGGTGAAACCTGTGAAGGCGTTGGAAGCGGGCATCTTGAAGCCGACAGGACAGGGATCATAGATTGTCTTGATGACGGCGTTGTCGTTGAAACCTACTACATTGTTGTCGGCAGACCAAAGGTTATCGTAAGTGGCATTGCACCAATTGTACGCGTACATTTCAGTGCCCCCAGCATATATGAACATGTTCTCAGGATGCTGGATGGCATAACCCAAAGAGTGGCCACCGAGGGTGTTGTCGAAAGAGTAACTGCTACCAGATGCAAAGGCATCTGTACCGGGAAGCGCGTCCTTTCGACCGAATTGGTACAGAGTGTTGTAGAACTGACGCACGTTTCCGTCGTTCTGCGTGATGGTGATGTAGCCGACCTGCTTACCACCGGCTTGTCCCACGGTCTGCTCAACCTTCACCTTCACGCTGCGGGGAGAACGGTAGGAGGAACCACTCCAAGCTGTATATTTGAAGCCTAATGGCTCGTTGGTGAACTTGTAGGTCTTGTTCTGGTAATTGGTCACTTCCGTGGTGCTCAGCACGTCCTGCGGGGGAAACCACAGATGCCATGACCATACCACGGTGCCGCCTTTGGTGACGGCGATGACGGCATTGCCGTTCTTGATGGCGGAAGCAGGTACTTCGAAGTTCACGAAAGCATTAGTGCCAGTGCCAGACACGGTGGGGTTGATTACGAGACCGCTCTCGTCAGCCCATACTACCTTGGCACCATCGGGAGCATTGGCGCCGCTGTTGCTCTGCGTAATCCAAGGGTCGGTGATATCCTGATCAGCATGGTCTTTGAAGTGCTGCAGCACGTAAGTACCTGATACGGAGGTCTGGTACGAGCTGGGATTGTTGCTGCCGTTCGTGATGGCGTTGCCATAGACCAGTGGGATGCGGTAATGGCCCGGGGCGGAGATGACATAGCTGTTGGCCGTGCTGCGTGCTACGTTTCCGCCCTTGGTGGAGAGGTCGTAGGGACTGCCGGCGGAGCCTAATGCCGTAGCGGATTTCAACGCGTTGTTGCGGGCGGCGAGCAGATCGATAATGTTGGTGGTGAGCGTGACAGAGCCGCTTTCGGCAGCCGTTCCGCCATCGCCGTTCTCGGTGGTCAGGTTAGTCAGCCATGTAGGTTTGGTCTGCGTTTCTGCTCCCCATGTCAGACCGCCGTCGGTGCTCTCCTGATAGCTCACGACTTTCCACTTGACGGGTTGCTGCGTGTGGCTGACGGGGTCCTCGCGGTAGCTCTGCACGGTGTAGACGCCGGTTGCGGTGACATTGTATTCGACGGCGGCAGGGCTGGTTACGGTGAGCTGGTAGTCCCATGTGGACGTGTTCTGCGAGAGGGCGTAGGTCTTTGTTGTGCCGGGCTTCCATGTGCCCGAGAGGTTGGCCGTGATGGGTGTGGAGCCGTCGGAGAAGTGTATCTTCACGCTCACGCCCGAGAGCGACTGCGGAATCATGTAGAACGTGAAGTTGTCGCCGTTGTTGCCCAGGATAATCTGGTTCACGGCCGCCGTGGTGCTCACGTTCACCGTGCCGTCGCCGCCGAGGGTGAAAGTCTGCGGGGCGGAGAGGTTGCTCCATGCCGCACCCGTGCCGGTCTCGTCGGCGGAGAGCGTGTAGCGGCCCTTGCCCATGGCCCCGATGATTTCCACCTTGGTGATGGTCTTGCTGTACGACAGGTTCTGGCCCACCTTGAAGCGCACGGCCGTCAGGGCGTGGCGGAACTTGAGGTTGGTGGTGGGAGGCACGAACTGCGTGGCATACTGCACCACGCCCGAGCAGGCGGTCATGAGGTCTTTCTGGTTCTTCACGTCGGGCTCCACCTCGAAGTCCACGTAGGGTGTGCCGATGTAGGTGTCGGGAGAAATCTTGAGCCTGGCGTAGCTTGCGGCCTCGCGCGGGGCTATGGCGAAGAACTTGCCGAAAGGAACCTGCCATGACCAGTAGATGGGGCTGACGAGGGTGCCGTCGGGGTTGGTGTCCTTGTCATGGAACCACGGTGTGTTGCTGATGCCGGTTGCCGTGGTGCCGCGGTAGCCGATGGAGGAGAAGTGGCCCAGCGTTGGCAGTGTGGTGATATTGGCGCGGGTGGCGGCCTCGGTGCCGGTCGTGCTGCCGTTGCCGGAGGCCTCTGCACGCTCCGCGGCGGTTGCCGTGCGGTTGTCCTGTCGCATGGGGTTGACGCCGGCTATTGTGGTCTCAATGAGGCAGAAGTCGGTGCCGGCGGCTCCCTGCACGGCGAGCTTCTGTGTGGTGAGGTCCTCGGGTGTGAGGTTCATCATGCCCAGCTGCTCGCTGAACGCCGCGCGTGTCATGGGCACGCCCGGCATGGCCTTGGCGGCCGCCGCCTGTGCGTCGTTCTGCGCCTCGCTCACATTGAAGCTTACGGCGGCTCCCTTGTCGCCGCCATTCTTGTCATTGTCCTTGCCCAGGTCTTCGTTGGCGCACGAGCCGAGGAAGAGCCCGCCGAAAACTGCGAGCCCCGCGAGGCACACACTCATGAACGCCGCCCTGCGGGCCCTGCGTTCCAGATATTCCTTGAATCTTATCATGGTTGTTGCTTGTTGTTTAATCGTTGTCTACTTGTCAGCTTGTTTGCTTTTCCTTGCTTGCGAACTAACTTACTTGTTTTCTTAATGGTCTGCTTGTCTTAAGAGTGGCTCCGTTCTTGCTTCTCCCTTTCTCCGCGTCTCTGTGTGGGAGCTACACGAGTATGGCTCACGCAGAGGCGCAGAGGAAAGGAGGGATCGCGACAGCACCTTTTACTCTTTTACTTTTATCACTCTTCCCACGCGTCCCATCTGTTGATCCGTTTGGCTCCGGAGATTTCCGTGTCGTCATCGTCCTCTACGAGGTCTTCGATGCTGACGCTGCCTTTGTTGCCTACGGGGCCTCCACCACCAGGCTGAACCGCCGGACTATGGACAAGAATTGTGTGCTCGTTTTCTACAACGATGACTTCGCAGTTGGGGCAGACATAGGGCTGTCTGTGCTTGTCTTGCTCATTTTTCGTTTTCATGTTTATATGCTTCTTTTTAGTTTGGATTTAACATGCTTTTTGATATGCTTAAAAGCTGCTTATTTCCCTTTTCGCCCGGCTGCAAAAAGGGCATGAAAAGTGGGGCAAAGGAAACTCCGGGGAGTCCTTTGCCTATTGGGGTTGCGCGTGGTTCGCCTCGCGCGCGTACGCGTGTATGTTTTAGAGAGAGGTTACGCCAGTGGCTTGAGAGAGAGAGAGAGAGAGTAGCAAATTATTTGGAACTACCAAACAATTCGACGAAAAATTTGCAGGAAATTTTGCGGTTCCCTGCGCCTCTTCAGCTCTGTTGTATCTCTTAATGGTGTACATGTTTTGCGACAAATGCGGTGCAAAGGTAGTGAATGTTTGGGAAACAAGCAAGAAAAAAGGGTAAAAAAGTAAAAGGGTAAAAGGTAGATACACACCTTTGGGGGTACCCGTCCGCATAGTCCATGTGTGCCGTTTTACTTAAATATTGAACACCTTATTATATAAAGGTCGCAGACCCTTTCGGGCGTTTTCGCACCGGCATGAAAAAGGATTCTTCTTCAGGCCATATTAAAAACTCGGCCTGGGGCATCAACTACTTCGACACCTCGCCCGTGTACAGCGATTCGGAGGAGACCCACGGGCAAAGCGGGAAAGAACCGGCCCACAGCGATCCGGAGCGGGCCTAAAGGCGGCCCTGATCCCCCAGATAGCTGTCTTTGAATCCCAAGAAATAGAGCACGCCGTCGAGGCCCAGCGTGTTGATGCTCTGGCGCGCATTGGCCACCACGCGCGGCTTGGCGTGGAAAGCAATGCCCAGTCCGGCCTCGCTAATCATCGGCAGGTCGTTGGCCCCGTCGCCCACGGCGATGGTCTGGGCTAAATGCACTTTCTCCACCTGGGCTATGAGTTTGAGCAGCTCTGCCTTGCGGCGGCCGTCCACAACATCGCCTACATATCGGCCGGTGAGCTTGCCGTTGTCGTCGATTTCGAGTTCGTTGGCATACACATAGTCGATGCCGAACTTGCGCTGCAGGTATTCGCCGAAGTAGGTGAAGCCGCCGCTGAGGATGGCAATCTTGTACCCACACCGCTTGAGCACCTCCATAAGGCGGGGCACGCCCTCGGTGATGGGGAGCTTTTCGGCAATGTCCTGCATCACGCTCACGTCGAGGCCCTTGAGCAGGGCCACCCGCTCGGTGAAGCTTTCCTTGAAGTCTATCTCGCCGCGCATGGCCCGCTCGGTGATGGCGCGCACCTGCTCGCCCACGCCGGCACGCGCGGCCAGCTCGTCGATGCACTCGGTCTGGATGAGCGTGGAGTCCATGTCGAAGCAGATGAGACGGCGCATGCGCCGGTACATGTCGTCTTTCTGGAACGAGAAATCTATCTCCATGTCCTGCGAAAGCTGCATGAGTTCGGCCTGCATGGCGGCGCGATCCACGGGTGTTCCACGCAGCGAAAACTCGATGCAGGCCCGCACGTTGCGCTCAGGATGCTTGATGCTCATGCGGCCGGTGAGCCGCAGAATGGAGTCGATGTTGAGGCCCTGGGCCGCCACAATGTTGGCTGCACGCTCTATCTCGCGGGCCGACAGCGTGCGACCTATCACCGTCAGAATGTAGCGGTTCTTGCCCTGGCGGTCCACCCAAGCCTCGTACTCGTCGTCGGCAATCGGCGAGAAACCGATGTTCACACCGAGCGCAGTGGCCTTGAAGAGCAGCTCCTTCATCACCTGTCCCGAGCTGCGCTCGTCGATTCGGATGAGGATGCCCAGTGACAAAGTGGAGTGAATATCGGCCTGGCCAATGTCCAGCACCTTGGCATCATAGCGGGCCAGAATGCCCATCACCGAGGCGGTGAGCCCCGGGCGGTCTTGTCCCGTGATGCTAACCAATATTTGTTCTTCCTTGAGATTCTGTTCGTCCATCAATCAAAAACTGTTAATGGTGCAAAGTTAGCACATTTTTTAGACGTCTACGGCGTTTTTGGCATTTAATTTGTAACTTTGCAGGTGGCTGCCCCCAAGGGCCGCCACACGATGTGCAAACGAATCATCCTTTAAAAATAAGTCAATAGAAACATGAATCATCAGGAAACGCCCGTGCTGCTGCTCACCGGTTATCTGGGCAGCGGCAAGACCACATTACTCAACCGCATCCTTGCCAACGAGCGGGGCATCAAGTTTGCCGTCATCGTCAACGATATAGGAGAGGTGAACATCGATGCCAGCCTCATCCAGCAAGGAGGCATCGTGGGGCAGGACGACGACAGCCTGGTGGCCCTGCAAAACGGCTGCATCTGCTGCACGTTGAAGATGGATCTTGTGAAGCAACTGAACGACATCATCAGCACCCGACAGTTCGATTATATTGTCATCGAGGCCAGCGGCATCTGCGAGCCCGCCCCCATCGCCCAGACCATCAGCACTTATCCGAAGCTGCTGGCCCCCGAAGCACTGAAGAACGGAGCCGCCCGACTGGACGCCATTGTGACCGTTGTGGACGCCCTGCGCATGCGCGACGAGTTCGGACTGGGCGAGGAACTGAAGAAGAAAGACATGGGCGAGGAAGACCTGGCCAGCCTCGTGATTCAGCAAATAGAGTTCTGCAACATCATCCTGCTCAACAAAGCGGCCGAGATCAGCCCCGAGGACCTGGGCCATCTCAAGGGCATCATCCGTGAGATACAGCCCCAAGCCACCATTCTAGAGTGCAACTACGGCGACGTGGAACTCGACAAGATACTCAACACCCACGCCTTCGACTTTGAAAAAGTGGCCACTTCGGCCCGCTGGATCGAAGCCATGGAGGACGAAGACGAGGAACTGGAAAACGAAGAATCGGGCGAGGCGCTGGAGTATGGCATCCAGACCTTCGTGTACCGCCGCCGCCCGGCCATGAATCTAGGCCGCTTCGACGAGATGGTGTCTTCCCGCTGGCCGCGCAGCATCATCAGGGCCAAGGGCATTTGCTACTTCCGCGACGAGCCGGACACCTGCTACCTCTTTGAGCAGTCGGGCCGGCAGTTCAACATTACCAACGCCGGCCAGTGGTATGCCACCATGCCCAAGGACGAGCTGGAACAGTTCAAGGAGCGCAATCCCAGCGTCCGGAAAGACTGGGACGAGCAGTATGGCGACCGCATGCAGAAGATAGTCTTCATCGGTCAGGACATGGACCGCAAGGCCATCGAGGCCGAACTCGACAAGTGCCTGGAGGACTAACCGCAGGCATTCCCATCCCATCACCCAAGCACATGGAAGAGACTTTCACCTTTACCCCCGAAGAACGCCGGGCCGCCGAGGGCATACGCAGCCATCTACGCACGGCCATCGGCCCCTCGCCGCTCCCTGCCGACGAGGCCGCGCTGGAAGCCTACATCCGCCAAGGCATGGACGGCGGACATATCCACCGCGACGTTTTCGGACTCAATCCAGTGCTCACCGCGCTACAGACAGCCCAGATTGCCGTGGACGAAATAGGGCTGCGGCGCGACGGAGTGATAGCCACCCTGCTCTATGGAAGCCTCACCGGCGAGCCGGAGACGGCCAACGACATCCGCGGGAAGTTTGGCAACGACGTGGCCCACATCATTCAGGGTCTGGTCAAGATACAGAAACTCTACGAGAAAAACCCCGTCATCGAGAGTGAGAACTTCCGCAATCTGCTGTTGAGCTTTGCCGAGGACATGCGCGTCATCCTCATCATGATAGCCGATCGCGTGAATATCATGCGGCAGATACGCGACACTTCCAACAAGAGTGCCCAGCACGAGGTGGCCGAAGAAGCCAGCTATCTCTATGCCCCGCTGGCCCACAAGCTGGGCCTCTACACGCTCAAGAGCGAACTCGAAGACCTTTCGCTGAAGTATCTGGAGCACGATGCCTACTACATGATTAAGGAGAAGCTCAATGCAACCAAGCGTTCGCGCGACACCTACATCGAGCAGTTCATCGGCCCCATCCGGCAACGACTCGAGGCGGCCGGCCTAAAATTCCACATGAAAGGGCGCACCAAGTCCATCCATTCCATCTGGCAGAAGATGAAAAAACAGAAGTGCGGCTTCGAGGGCATCTACGATCTCTTTGCCATACGCATTATCATCGACTCGCCGATCGACCGTGAAAAGCAACAGTGCTGGCAGGCCTACTCCATCGTCACCGACATGTACCAGCCCAATCCCAAGCGTCTGCGCGACTGGCTCTCCATGCCGAAGTCGAACGGCTACGAGAGTCTGCACATCACTGTACTCGGTCCTGACAACAAGTGGGTGGAGGTGCAGATTCGCACCGAACGCATGGACGACATTGCCGAACACGGTCTGGCCGCCCACTGGCGGTACAAAGGCATCAAGAGCGGCGGCCACATGGACGACTGGCTGGCCAACATCCGCACCGCCCTCGAAGCCGGAGACAACCTCCAGGTGATGGATCAGTTCAAGATGTCGCTGGCTCCCGAAGAGGTGTATGTGTTCACTCCGAAAGGCGACCTCTTCAAATTCCCGGCTGGAGCCACCATCCTCGACTTTGCCTACCGCATACACTCCAAGCTGGGCAACACCTGCGTGGGCGGCCGCATCAACGGCCACGCGGTGCCCATGCGCGAGCAGCTGCACTCGGGCGACTCCGTGGAGGTGATCACCCAAAGCAACCAGACACCCAAGCGCGACTGGCTCAACCTGGTGAAAACCACCAAGGCCAAATCCAAAATCCGGCTGGCCCTCAAGGAGACCACCGTCAAGGATGGACTCTATGCCAAGGAAATGCTCGAACGCCGGTTCAAGAACCGCAAGGTGGATCTCGAGGAAAGCATCATGGGACACCTTGTCAAAAAGCTGGGGTTCAAGGAGGTTTCCGACTTCTACAAACAGATTGCCGACGGCAAGCTGGACTGCAACGACATCATCGAGAAGTATCTGGAAGTGCGCGACCATCTCCAGAACGCGACCAAGGAAAAAGAGATTCGCTCGGCCGAGAACTTCTCTTTCGAGAGCCCCGAACAGGAAATGACCCGCGAAAAAGAGGACGTGCTGACCATCGACCAGAACCTCAAGGGCATCGACTACCAGCTGGCTCCCTGCTGCAACCCCATCTATGGCGACGATATCTTCGGCTTCGTCACCGTGAGCGGCGGCATCAAGATTCACCGCACGGGCTGCCCCAATGCTCCCGAACTGCGGCGGCGCTTCGGCTATCGCATCGTCCGGGCACGATGGAGCGGCAAGAGTGCGTCGAAGTATGCCATCACCCTGCGCATCATCGGCAACGACGACATCGGCATTATCTCCAACATCACCAACATCATTTCCAAGGACGAGAAAATCGTGATGCGATCCATCAACATCGATTCGCACGACGGATTGTTCTCAGGCAACCTGGTGGTGCAGCTCGAAGACACTGCCCGTCTCCAGACGCTCATCCGCAAACTCAGCACCGTGAAAGGCGTCAAGCAGATTACGCGCCTGTAAAGACAGCGCCTCGTTCAGCCCGCACAGCTTTTCAATATTGCCATTCCGATTACTACTGTGGTTCATGGTGTCTCTGTAGGGGGCCGGCATTTGTCTTGAGACCTTTGCAGCTCTGCAACGTTCACTTCCCGTTGTCTTGGACAAATTTCCTGCGGGAAATGTTCACTTTCCGTTGTCTTGGATGAATTTCCTGCAGGAAATGTTCACTTCCCGTTGTCTTGGATGAATTTCCCGCGGGAAATGTTCACTTCCCGTTGTCTTGGATGAATTTCCTGCGGGAAATGTTCACTTCCCGTTGTCTTGGATGAATTTCCCGCGGGAAATGTTCACTTCCCGTTTTTTGATGGTTTAGCAAAGACAACGGGGACCAACACACATAACAATGGCAATACCGGGGGCACAGCGTTGTTTGCGGTTGTTATCGTTGTCTTTCAAATCCTCATACCCCGTTTGTTTCGGCAGCCACACACGGGGGTGTGGCCCTACAATTCCGAAGCACTGATAAAAGACAACTGGCAAAAAAAGTGAAAAACCGATGCCGTTACACCGTTCTCTCTCTGCTTTTTACTATCTTTGCAGGGATTTTTCGCGATTACTCAATTTTAAACTATAAATGAAACAGTACAGATTAGTAGACAATGTGCTGGGATGGCTGGCTTTCTTGATTGCCGCTTTCGTATATTGCTCTACCATTGAGCCGACAGCCTCGTTCTGGGACTGCCCCGAGTTTATCACGACCGGCTACAAACTCGAGATTGGCCATCCCCCCGGGGCGCCGTTCTTCATGCTGACGGCCAATCTCTTCAGCCAGTTTGTCAGCGACCCGGGCCAGGTGGCCCGCATGGTCAACACGATGAGCGCACTGCTCTCGGCCACGACCATCATGTTCCTTTTCTGGACCATCACCCACCTGACGCGCAAGCTCATCATGAAAGACTGGGCCGCACTCACATTGGGCAAAACCATTGCCATTGAGGCCAGTGGCATGGTCGGCGCACTGATTTACACGTTCTCGGACACGTTCTGGTTCTCTGCTGTCGAAGGCGAAGTGTACGCCTACTCCTCGGCTTTCACGGCCGTCGTGTTCTGGCTCATCCTGAAATGGGAGGACCATGCCGATGAGCCGCATGCCGACCGCTGGCTGGTGCTCATCTTCTACATGACCGGACTGAGCATCGGCGTGCACCTGCTCAACCTGCTCTGCCTGCCGGCCATCGTGCTGGTGTACTGTTATCGCCGCTTCCCCGACGTGGAAACCAAGGGATCGCTCATCGCGCTGCTCATCTCGTTTGTCATTGTGGCCGCCGTGCTCTACGGCGTCGTGCCCGGCATTGTCACCGTCGGCGGGTGGTTCGAGCTGCTGTTTGTCAACGTACTGGGCATGCCTTTCAACACGGGCCTGATGATTTACATCGTCCTGCTGGTGGCCGCCGTGCTGTGGGCCATCTACGAAAGCTATGTGGGCCTGAACAAGAAACGGGAGAACGTTTCGTTCCTCGTGGCTTTCGGTCTTATCGGCATTCCGTTCTACGGCTACGGCTGGAGTGCCGTCGTTATCGGCGTCGTCATCCTTGCCGCCGCCTTTGTACTGCTCGACCGCAAGAAGATGGTGAACAAGAAACCCGTGTATCTGGTGACCTCCCGGTTCAAGAATACGGCCCTGCTCTGCATACTGATGCTGATGATTGGCTACTCCAGCTATGCACTCATCGTGATTCGCTCGGATGCCAATCCGCCCATGGACCAGAACTCTCCCGAGGACATCTTCACCCTGGGCAACTATCTGAGCCGCGACCAGTACGGCGACCGTCCCCTCCTCTACGGCCAGGCCTATACCTCGCAGGTGGCTCTGGACCAGGAGGGCAACATGTGCATCCCCAGGAAGCAAGAGGGTGCGCCTATCTACAGCCGAAAGGAAAAGGTCTCGAAAGACGAGAAAGACTCCTACTTCGTGGTGTCGCACAAGAGCAAATATGTGTATGCCCAGAACATGCTCTTCCCGCGCATGTACGATGCCAGCCACACACAGGACTATGAATCGTGGATGGGCGGCGTGGACGGCACGGAGGTACCCTACGACCGTTGCGGCGAGGCCATGACCGTGAAGGTGCCCTCGCAGCTGGACAATCTGCGCTTCTTCCTCTCCTATCAGTGCAATTTCATGTACTGGCGCTACTTCATGTGGAACTTCGCCGGCCGCCAAAACGACATTCAAGGCAACGGCGAACTGGAGCACGGCAACTGGATTACGGGCATCCCGTTCATCGACAACGCCCGTCTGGGCGACCAGAGCAAGCTGCCCAACGACCTGAAGACCAACAAAGGGCACAACGTGTTCTACTGTCTGCCCCTGTTGCTGGGCATCATCGGCCTGTTCTGGCAAGCCTTCCGCGGCCGCCGCGGCATCCGCCAATTCTGGGTGGTGTTCTTCCTCTTCTTCATGACGGGCCTGGCCATTGTCATCTATCTGAACCAGACTCCAGTGCAGCCACGCGAGCGCGACTACGCCTACGCCGGTTCGTTCTACGCCTTTGCCATCTGGTGTGGCATGGGTGTGGCCGCCATCATCGACCTGATGAAGAAGTATCTGAAACTCGACAACGTGGCAGCCACCGCCGCGGTGTCGCTGCTGTGTCTGCTCGTTCCCATCCAGATGGCCAGCCAGACCTGGGACGACCACGACCGCTCCAACCGCTACACTTGCCGCGACTTCGGCCAGAACTATCTCATGACCTTGCAGGATAAGGGCAACCCCATCATCTTCACCAACGGCGACAACGACACTTTCCCGCTCTGGTACAATCAGGAAGTGGAGGGCGTGCGCACCGATGCCCGCGTCTGCAACCTCAGCTATTTGCAGACCGACTGGTACATCGACCAGATGAAGCGCCCGGCCTATAAATCGCCCTCTGTGCCCATCACCTGGCCGAGACTCGACTTCTGCTCGGGCACCAACGAGTATGTAGAAGTGCAGGCCGGCCTGAAGCAGCAGGTGCTCGACTTCTACAAGCAGAACCCTGCCGAAGCCAAGGCACAGTTCGGCGACAATCCTTTCGAGGTGGCCAACATCATGAAATACTGGGTGCGCTCCCGCCAGCAAGACATGCACGTCATTCCCACCGACACGCTCTACGTCACCATTGACAAGGCTGCCGTGAAGCGCAGCGGTATGATGATGGCCAGCGACACCATCCCCGACCGCATGGTCATCTCGCTCAAAGGCAAGAATGCCCTGTACAAAGGCGACCTGATGATGCTGGAAATGATAGCCCACTGCAACTGGACACGTCCCATCTACGTGGCCCTCACCGTGGGCCAAGAGAACTATATGAACCTGGGCGACAACTTCATTCAGGAAGGTCTGGCCAACCGCATCTCACCGTTCCTCACCAATGTGAAAGGTGCTTCCAACTTCGATACGGAGAAAGTCTACAACAATCTGATGACCCGCTACCGCTACGGCGGCCTGTCCACCAAGGGACTCTATCTGGAAGAAACCACCATGCGCATGTGCTACACCCATCGCCGCCTCTTCGGCCAGCTGGCCCTGCACCTCATTGCAGAGCAGAAAAACGGCAAGGCCCTCAAGGTGCTTGAGAAAGCCGAGCAGGTGATTCCTACCTACAACGTGCCCATGAACTACATGAGCGGCGGCACCGACATTGCCCGTGCCTACGCTCTGCTGGGCCAAAAGAAGAAAGCCCTCGAGGTGCTACAGGCCGTATGGGACAACGCCAGCCAGTACGAGGCCTACTATCTCACGCTCACCGGCGTGCGCTTCGACGGCGCACAGCGCGACTGCATGGTGCAGTTCACCATCATGTCGCAGGTGGCAGAGATTACGGCCATGGTCGACAAGCAGCTGGCCGCCAAGCGCAGAACGCAGCTCAACAACTATTACGCTACGTACATAGGCAAGGGCGGACAGTTGCTGGAAAACTAAAATTTCCTCCCCTCGCCCAAACGCTCGAATTAGGAATCATGGCCTCTCCCGACGGGCCATGATTCCTATTTTCAGGTCTGCAACCCTTCATTCACCGACGATATGTTTATAGAGCAACCTGCCAAATGGCTCCGCTGGCTTTACCCCGCCGCCCTGTGGCGCATGGATCCCCACGAGCATGCGGTTTATCTCACGTTCGACGACGGGCCCATTCCCGCATCGACCCCTTTCATTCTCGACACCCTGCGCGAGTTTGACGCCAAGGCAACCTTCTTCATGGTGGGCGAAAACGTGTTGCGCTATCACGACCTTTACAATCGAATCGTGGCCGAAGGCCATCAGGTGGGCAACCACACCTTCAACCATATCGGAGCCTTCAAGCACTGGACCATCACCTATGCCCTGAACACGGCACAGGCCAACGAGCTTATCAAATCCCATCTCTTCCGCCCGCCGCACGGCTGGATGCGTCACTCGGTGTACTGGTGGCTGCAGCGCAAGTACAAGATTATAATGTGGGATCTCGTGACCCGCGACTATTCCAAGTGGCTCACCGCCGACGATGTGGTGCGCAACGTAAAGCGGTATGCGCGCAACGGCTCCATCATCACCTTTCACGACTCGGTGAAGAGCATCGACAAGCTGCACACCGCCCTGCCCGAGGCCCTGCGCTGGCTCAAAGAACAGGGCTATGCCTTCAAGGTGTTCGACTAACCGGCAAGGCCACACGCCATGACATCCAACGAGCAGCTCACCCAAGAAATCAAGGCCGAGGCAAAGCGTCTGGGCTTCTTTGCCTGTGGCATGGCCCGTGCCGACCGCGTGTCGGCCGCCGCCGAACGCCATCTGCGGCAGTGGCTCGACAGCGGCATGAACGCCGACATGGACTGGATGCACAACTATCTGGACAAGCGCATCGACCCGCGCCTGCTCATGGACGGGCTGCAGACCATCGTCTGCGTGGCCACCAGCTATGCCCCGGCCCGCACCCTGCCCGAGGGCGAGCCCCAGATTGCCGCCTACGCCCTGGGGCAGGACTATCACGACTTGCTGAAGCGACGGCTTCACCAGCTGGCCGCCTTTGCCCTGCGGCGGCGGGCCAGCGATGACGCCCCCACCCCGGAAACCACCGGCGATGCCCCCCGCTACCGCGTCTTTGTGGACAGCGGGCCCGTGCTCGAACGCTACTGGGCCGTCCAGGCCGGCTTGGGATGGATAGGCCGCAACCAGCAGCTCATCATCCCCCGGGCGGGCAGCATGTTCTTCCTGGGCGAATTGTTCCTCGACTTTGAACTCTGTTATGACACGCCCATGCCCGACCGCTGCGGCTCGTGCCACCGCTGCATCGACCACTGCCCCACCCACGCCCTGCTGCCCAACCGTGATTTCGACGCCCGCCGCTGCCTCTCCTACCAAACCATCGAGAACCGCGGCGAGCTCTCGCCAGAGGCCCGGGAGGCCATGGGCGACTGCATTTATGGCTGCGACCGCTGCCAGCAGGCCTGTCCTTGGAACCGTTTTGCCACGCCCAACGCCACGCCCGAGCTGCAGCCCAAACCCGAACTGCTGGCCATGACCCGCGAGAAGTGGCAGCACCTCTCCGAGGAAGACTACAGGCGGCTTTTCAAGGGTTCGGCCGTTAAAAGAGCAAAATATGCCGGGCTCATGCGGAATATATCCAATCTTTTTCGTAACTTTACGCCATGAAAACATCACCGTCCAGTACTCATCCGGCCCAACCACAGGCATCGCTGGCCGCCGACGTGACCGATTTTTTCCGCAATTTTGCACTCCACGTACTCATGGCGGCCCATGTGGATCCCAACAATCCCCGGGCTTTCAAACAGGCCATGCTTGACCACTATGAAGAAATCTACCCCCGGTTTTCACTCACTCAAGTGTTCCGCGACAACAACGGCCGCGCCCGCCACGAAGAGATGGTGAGCGAATACCGCCGCTGCTTCTCGCTGTTGCTCGCGGGCCGGCTGCCTTGACACCCCATCTACCCTCGCCATTAAATCCTAATAATTTAAATCAATATGAACAGTACCTATCAGAAAGGTCGCGCCATCGCGATCGTTGCAATGATTTTCCTTTTCGGAATGATTGCCTTTGTGACCAACCTTGCTGCGCCCATCGGCGTCATTTGGAAAAACCAACCGGCCCTGTTGGGCAGTAATACGCTCGGCATGCTGGGCAACATGATGAACTTCCTGGCCTATCTTTTCATGGGCATTCCCTCTGGCAGGCTCCTTGTCAGAGTGGGTTACAAGAAGACGGCCCTGCTGGCCATTGCCTTCGGCTTCTTCGGCGTGCTCATCCAATTCCTCTCCGGCCAGGTTCTCACCGACAGTCTTTTCATCGGCCTGCCCGCCAATTTCTTTGTCTATCTGCTCGGTGCTTTCGTAGCCGGCATCTCGGTGTGCATGCTCAACACCGTGGTCAACCCCATGCTCAACCTGCTTGGCGGCGGCGGCAACAAGGGCAACCAGCTGCTGCAGGTGGGCGGCACGCTCAATTCGTTCATGGGTACGCTCACCCCGATGTTCGTGGGCGCGCTCATCGGTACAGTGAGCAAAGACACGGCCATCACCGATGTCAACGTGGTGCTCTACCTGGCCATGGCCATCTTTGCCGGCACATTCTGCGTTCTGAGTTTCATTCCCATTGCCGACCCCGAGGGCAACGACACCTCCAGCCACACCTTTGAACGCTCGCCCTTTGCTTTCCGCCACTTCACACTCGGCGTCATTGCCATCTTCGTTTACGTGGGCACCGAGGTGGGCATTCCCGGCACGCTCAACTTCTACCTCTCCGACACCACCACGGCCGGAGCCGGTCTCGACGTGTCCACGGCGGCCACCATCGGCGGTTTTGCCGCCGGCACCTACTGGTTCCTCATGCTCGTAGGCCGCTTCGTGGCCGGGCTCATCGCCTCCAAGGTGTCCAGCCGCGCCATGATGATTGCCGCCACCAGCCTGGGCATCGCCCTCATTCTGCTGGCCGTCTTCCTGCCCAAGACCATCACAGGAAGCATGCCTGTGTTCACGGGTTCGGGCTTCGAGTCGACCACGCTGCCGCTCAGCGCCATCCTGCTGGTGCTCTGCGGTCTGTGCACGTCGGTGATGTGGAGCTGCATTTTCAACCTCGCCACCGAGGGACTGGGCAAATACACGGCTCAGGCCAGCGGCATCTTTATGACCATGGTGGTGGGCGGCGGCATCCTGCCCCTCGTGCAAAACGGCATCGCCGACACGGCCGGCTTCATGTTCTCCTACGTGGTGCCGCTGCTGGCCATGGCCTATATGCTGTTCTATGCCCTCTGGGGCTCCAAGAACGTGAACCGCGACATCGCCGTCTGACCCCTCGGGCGCACGGCCCCTCCCCTATGACAAGCCCTGTCCCGACGCCGGCAAAGCGTCAGGACAGGGCTTTTTCTTGGTCGCTGCGGCCGGCCGTCAGGGCCATGCCGTCCCGCGGTCAGGGCTGCGCGGCTGGTTTCTCCCCTGGCAGCGGCCAGCAGGGCGAGGGATGATGCTGGGCGCGCATTTCCCGGTCGAACTGCTCCACCAGCTCGGGATAACGGTCGGCCAGGTTGTAGCTCTCGGTCATGTCCTCACGAATGTTGTAGAGTTCGAGCGGTTTCCCGGGCGACACGGTCACGGCTTTCCAGTCGCCCCGGCGTGCGGCGCGCTGCTTGCCCGGAAACTCCCAGTAGAGCAACCGGTGGTCGGTGTCCACCTCCCGGCCATAGAACAGCGGCAGAATGTTCATGCCGTTCAGCCCTTGAGGCAGGGCCTTGGAGCTGCCCGTGAGGGCAGCAAGAGTGGGCATCATGTCGGGGAAATAGACCAGATTGTCCAGCCGCTGCACGGGAATGCGGCCGGGTTGGTTCACGATGAGCGGCACGCGGATGCCACCTTCGTAGAGCTGTCCCTTGTGTCCACGCAGTCCGGCACCACAGTTCAGCTCCTTGAGCGGGGCCATCACGGCCGCCCCATTGTCGCTTGCAAAGATAATGATGGTGTTCTCGCGCAGCCCCAAAGCGTCCAGCGCGCCCACCACTCTACCTATATTATAGTCCATGTGGCTCACGAGGGCGGCATACCGCTTGGTGTCGGCCGTCCAGTCGCCACGGTCGTCATACCATGAGGTGTCGTCGATGTGGTAGGGTTCGTGCGGGGCGTCGTAGGCCAGAAAGAGGAAGAATGGATGGTCCTTCTCGCGGTGGATGAAAGCGATGGCATCGTCGGTCGAGATCTCGGTGTTGTGCCGCACATGGGCGTCGTGGGCGTTCTCGCTCACCCGCACAAGGCTGTCACCATGGATGCGGTAGGAGGGATAGTAGAAGTATGTGCCGTTGCTGATGACGGTTGAAATGGTCCAGCCGTAAAACTCGTCGAAGCCGCGGTGGTTGGGCGACGCGCCCGGGTCGTAGCCGTCGAGGTGCCATTTGTTCACCAGACAGCTGCGGTAGCCTGCCGTCCCCACCACGGTGGCCAGCGTGGTGTCCTCGGGCAGCAGGTTGGCCCGCCGTATATAGGTGGTGTCGCCCCGTGGCGACACCTTCATGCCACGGATTCCTCCCACGGGGCACTGGTTGTCGCGGATGCGCGTGCTGCCCGTATTCTTGCCCGTCATGAGCGAGCAGCGCGAGGGCGAAGAGATGCCGCTGCCGGCATAGCACTGGCTGAAACGGGTGCCCGTGGCGGCCAGCCGGTCGATGTTGGGGGTCTGAATGTAGTCGTTGCCATAGCAGTGCAGGTCGCCATAACCCATGTCGTCGGCCAGGATAAACACAATGTTGGGCCGGTCGGGAGTGGCCTGCCGGGCAGGCTGCTGCGCAGCGACGGGGGCCGAAACCGTGAGCGCCACGCTGCCGAGAAGTCGAATCTTCTTTTTCATAAGTAGGTGTATTTGATTGGTTTTCAGTAGATTTTTGTTTTAAAACGCCTGGCGGGCAAGAACCGCGCCGCCGCAGGGTACTTGCGAAAACGCCTTGATCGCCCGATCTCTACGGCGTAATGGCGGGGCGAAAACGCCGTAATCGGCATGCGAAAACGGCCTTGTCGCGACGCGATGACGGCGCAGAGCTTTTGCGCCGGCCGTGCCGTCGGCCCGTCAGTCCATGTGCTGCAGCTCCTCATAGATGCGCTGCACGGGCAGCCCCATCACGTTGAAGTAGCTGCCCTCAATGCCCGTCACGCCGATATAGCCTATCCATTCCTGAATGCCATAGGCCCCGGCCTTGTCGAACGGGCGGTAGCAGGAGATGTAATGGGCTATTTCCTCGTCGGAGAGCGGCTTGAAAGTGACCTGCGTCACCACCGAAAACTGTCGTTGCCGGGCGGGCGTGGTGAGACACACGCCGGTAATCACCTGATGCGTACGGCCGCTCAGCATGCGGAGCATGCGGCGGGCATCGTCGGCGTCGCGGGGCTTACCCAGCACCTCGCTGCCCACCACGACCACGGTATCGGCCGTGAGCAGTATCTCGTTGTCGTCCAGCGTGTAGGGCGCCGCTTTCTTTTGGGCAATGTATTGGGCTATCTCTGTCACGTCCAGCGTGTCGGGATAGCTCTCGTCTATGCCCTTGATGATGCGCACTTCAAAGTCTACGTCCAGTCCTGTCAGCAGTTCCTTGCGGCGCGGCGAGTTGCTGGCCAGAATAATTTTCTTCATGGTTTTTTGAGGGAGTTAAGGAGGTAAGGAGGTAGGGAGTTAAGACAAATGGTAAATGATACGAAGAAATGGAGCTTGGGAAGCAGGGAGAGATGGCGTTGGAAAAAGAGAGAACATGCCGTGGCATACAAGGAATGGGAAGTGTTGAAGTAAGGAGAACATTCGTTTCCTACGGTGCATCCGTCTTAACTCCATCACTCCTTTAACTCCTTTAACTCCTTCTTTCCATGAACTCCATCACTCCTTAACTCCCTAACTCCCTTAAAAAATCACCACCCGAAGGCCTTGGCGTCGCTCAGCCACTTGCCTTGAGCACGGAGCACCTGCTCGAGCACGTCGCGCGCACAGCCGTAGCCGCCACGCCGCTGGGACACATAGGTGGAGACCTCTTTCACGTCGGGGCACGCGTCGGCCGGACAGCAGGCACAGCCCACACGGCGCATAATCTCGTAGTCGGGGATGTCGTCGCCCATGTAGATCACCTCCTCGTCGCGCAGTTCGTACTTGGCCAGGAAGGCCTCATACGACTGTATCTTCACCGCGCACTTCATGTAGATGTCGTCCACACCCAGATAAGCATAGCGGCTACGGATGGCTTCAGAGCTACCCCCCGTCATGATGACGATGCGCAGGCCCATCTTGACCGCCAGCTGAATGGCGTAGCCGTCCTTGATGTTGATGGTGCGCACGGGCATGCCACCGTCGTCCATGCCGATGGTCTCGGCCGAGAGCACGCCGTCCACGTCGAAGATGACGGCCCGTATCCGTGTCAGATCGTAATCAATCATCCGACCGCACGATGACGTTCTCCCACTTCAACCGGTCCTCACTTTGCGGTCTACGCTCGTCGGCGGGATGGCCGACGGCGAGCACGCACAGCACTTCCAGCTGCCCGGGCAGGTTCAGAATACCGCGAATCACCTCGCTGGCCGAGTGCCCGTCGGCCAGTCCGCGGCCGCGCATCTGCACCCAGCAGCTGCCCAGCCCCAGCTCTTCGGCCTGATACTGCATGGAAATGGCGGCGATGCTGCCGTCTTCCACCCAGCAGTCGTTGGCCTCGGGGTCGCCCATGACCACGATGGCCAGCGGGGCGCCTTTCATGAATTGCCCCCCCGTCTGCTTGGCATCCGAGAGCTTTTCGATGTCGGTGGGATTGTCTACCACGGCAAACTGCCAGTTGCGCTGCCCCTTGGAGGTGGGCGACATGAGCGCTGCACGCAGAATCAATTGCAGGTCGTCGGCGCTCACCGGCTCGGTAGTGAACTGGCGGTGGCTGCGCCGCTGCTGCACCAAAGTCTTGAAATCTGTCATATATTTGCGATTAGTGTATTTGTTGCGAGTCCTTGCAAAGTTACGAAAAAGAAAGCAGACGAAAGGGTTGCAGGTTACGGTTTTTTTGCTAACTTTGCCGTATGGAAACTTATCGGGTGAGACTTTATTCCACGGGAGAGGTTTTGCCGGAGATGACTTGCAGCAACTTCTTCCACAGTTCAGAGCTCTTCCACATGATTGAGAAGACCTCCGGGCAGCGCCCCTACATGGCCGTGGCCACCGATGCAGCCGGGCGCGTGATGGGCCATCTGCTGGCCATCATCCGCCGCCGGTGCACTTGGTTTCCACCTTTTCTCTATACCCAGGGACGCATTTACAGCGAAGGCGAATATGCCGACGACGAGACCAGCGAGGAAGTGTTCGGGCAAATGCTTGCCGTGCTGACCCGCAAGCTGCGCCGCCGGCTGTGCCTTTACATCGAGTTCAGCGACCTCTCGCGCAAGATGTTCGGCTACCGCTACCTGCGGCAGAACGGCTATTTCCCCGTGAGTTGGCAGGAGGTGCACAACTCGCTCCACTCCAAACCGCCCGAAGAACGGCTCACCGACAAGATGCGCGGGCGCATCGCGCGCGTCCGCCAGCAGGGTGTAGAGACGCGCGAGGCCCGTTCGGCCGAGGAGGTGCACGCTTTCCATCGGCTGCTGCGCAACTACTATCGGCTCAAGCTGCGCCGCATCATCCCGCCCGAGAGCCAGGTACAGGCACTCTACGAAAGCCGCCATTCGCGCATCTTTGTCACCACTTTTAAGGGCAAAATCATTGGCGGCTGCGTGTGTGTCTACTCGGCGGGCAACGCCTATCTATGGTATCTGGCCTCGCGCCGAAAGTCTTATCCCCACCTGCACCCCAACCTCATGACGGTGTGGCAGGCCATTGTCTGGGCCTGGAAACACAACTACGCCCACATCTTTTTCCTCGATGTGGGACTGCCATTCCCGCAGAATCCCTTCCGCCAGTTCATCCTGAGCTTCGGCGGCAAGCCCGTGGCCAAATACCGTTGGTTCCGCTTTTCCATCGAGGCTTTCAACCGCATGGCCTCCTGGTTCTACCGGGAGTAGCCGCCGCCACGGCGTGGCGTGCCACCTTGCAGGGGCCCAGGCTCCGTCCACAATAAAGCGGCGCGCACGGCGTTATTCCCAAGATGAAACAAAGATTCCTGGTTCTAGCCACGCTTTTGGCCTGCACAATATCGGTGGCGGCGCAGACATTCACGCTGCGCGGCCGTGTCTCCGACGACAACAATAACCCCATAGAACTGGCCAGCGTCTCCTGCCTGTCGCAGGGCAAGGCCACGGTGACCTCGCTCAAAGGCGAATTCCAGCTGTCACTCCACTCGGCCGACTCGGTGGTGGTGAGGTTCTCCATGCTGGGCTACCGCACGAAGACGCGTGTGCTGCACCGTCCCAAGGGTACGCAGACCCTACAAATCGTGCTCTACGAGGAGTCCAACGCATTGGGCGAAGTGAATGTGACAGGACAGAAAATACAGTCGGGACAGACGCAGGAACTCTCTACCGACGCCCTGAAAGCCATACCCTCGACCACGGGCAACGCCGTGGAGGAACTCATCCAGAGCCAGGCCGGCGTGTCCACCCACTCGGAACTGTCGTCGCAGTACAACGTGCGCGGTGGCTCATTCGACGAGAACTCCGTCTATATAAATAATGTGGAGGTGTTCCGTCCTTTCCTCGTGCGCAGCGGGCAACAGGAAGGTCTCTCGGTCATCAACCCCGACATGGTGGATCGCATTGGGTTCTCCACCGGCGGATTCGAGGCCAAATATGGCGACAAGATGTCGTCGGCACTCGACATTACCTATCGCCGCCCGCGCCGATTCGAGGCCAATGCCACTGCCTCGCTGCTGGGCGCAAGCGCCTATGTGGGCTTTGCAAACAAGAAGCTGGCCTGGGCTAACGGCGTGAGATACAAGACCACGCGGTATCTGCTTGGCTCGCTGGAAACCAATGGAGAGTACAGACCCAACTTCCTTGACTATCAGACCTATCTGAACTTCCGCCCCAACAAACGCTGGAGCGTGGACTTCATCGGCAATATCTCGGACAATCACTACAACTTCTACCCCAAGGACCGGGAGACAAAATTCGGCACACTGGACAATGTGCGCGCTTTCCGCGTCTACTTCGACGGGCAGGAGAAAGACCGTTTCCGCACGTTTTTCGGCAGTCTGGGCCTGACCCGCCACTACGGCGACTCCACGTCAGTGTCGCTCATCGGCTCGGCCTACTCCACCAGCGAGCAAGAACGCTACGACATTCAGGGCCAGTACTGGCTCACGCAAACCGAGACCTCGGAGAATCTGGGCGTGGGCACCTACTTTGAACACGCGCGCAACTATCTCAAGGCACACGTGGAAAGCATCAAATTGCTGGCAAAGCACACGGCCCGCCAGCACAACATAGAGGGTGGGCTGACCTACAAGATGGAACACATCGAAGAGCAGTCGGGCGAGTACGAGATGCGCGACTCGGCAGGATACAGTGTGCCCCACACGGGCAAGGACCTGTATATGATCTATTCTTTGCGCGCCCGCAACGAGCTCAATGCCAACCGCTTGGAAGTGTATCTACAGGACACTTGGCGCTTTCGGTCGGCTGGCGAGCACACGCTCTTCACGCTGAACTACGGCGTGCGCTTCTCGCACTGGAACTTCAATAAGGAGTCTCTGCTCTCGCCGCGCGTCTCGTTGGGCATCATTCCGGCCTTCAGTCACAACATGACACTGCGTCTGGCCACGGGCTTGTACTATCAGGCTCCGTTCTTCAAAGAGCTGCGCGACACGTCGACCGTCCGCGGCATCACCTACGCCACGCTGAACCGCAAGATCAAAAGCCAGCGATCCATTCACTTCATTGGCGGTATGGATTATAGGTTCTCCATGAACAACCGGCCGTACAGGTTCACTGCGGAGGTGTATTACAAGCTGCTGGACAACCTTGTACCCTACTCGGTGAACAACGTCAAGGTGGTGTACTATGGCAACAACGAGGCCAGCGGACATGCCGCCGGCCTCGATCTGAAGCTCTTTGGCGAGTTCGTGCCGGGCAGTGACTCGTGGGTTTCGCTCTCGCTGATGAACACACGGATGAAACTCAACGGCCGTGCCATCCCCCTGCCCACCGACCAACGCTATGCACTCAACCTGTTTTTCACGGACTTTTTTCCCGGTACCACACGCTGGAAGATGAGTCTCAAGCTGGCCATTGCCGACGGGTTGCCCTTCTCTGCTCCGCACAAAGAACTGGAAAACAACAGCTTTAGGGCACCGGCTTATCGGCGTGCCGACATCGGCATGAGCTACCGTCTGCTCGACAATCAGAGCCGTTCGCGCAAGAGTATCTTCCGCAACATCTGGCTGGGGGTGGACTGCCTGAACCTGCTTGGCATCAACAACGTGAACTCATACTACTGGATTACAGACGTGACGAGCCAGCAATATGCCGTGCCCAACTATCTCACCAGCCGGCAATTCAACGCCCGCGTGCAGTTTGAATTCTAACTGGCGGAGCGTCAGAAACTGTAGGAAAAGCCCAGGGAAATATACTCCTTGAACTGCCAATAGCCATGATGGTCGTCGCGATTGGTATCGTCGTCGAATCGGGGATAAACAAAAAGTTTGGTCGAAATATACCTGTTGAACTGGAAAGTAAACGTATTCTCCCACTCCAACTCCGAACGCTCATAGGTGGTGTAGCTGTAGAGGCGGGTCTGCCACAGCATGTTGTCTGCAAATTTCCACTTCATATCCAAGGTAAGCTGCGAGCCGAGGTCGTGCATGGTGTGCCTGCCCTCGTCAAGGCCGTAGCGTTTGGACAGCGACAGGCGCCCCACATACTTGAGGTTGTAGGCCAGCGGAGCCAAGTGGATGGTACCCGTAAGCCGATTCTTCAACCAGCTTGCCGAATAGTCCATACCGAGCGAGACATTCACGTTGGCCGGCGAGGCGAAGTCTGAAAGGACGGAACGCTGGTTGGCCTTATAGTTTCGCATGAACTGCGTGTAGGCAAGTAGCTGGAACGTATAGTACCAACGTTTCGTGGCTTGAAGACCAAGTTTGCCGGTGTAGCGCAACAGGTCGGACGAAGTCTTGAGCTTGTGCAGGGAGTCGCTGCGGGATGTCTGGAAGCCCAGTTTCATTTCCAGCTTGTTGTCCCACCGCAGTTTCTGCTTGTTGTTGTAGTTGGCTTCCAAGGTCAGCGCACCCACCATCGAGTAGTTGCTCTCGCCTCCTTTATACCAGTTTCCCGAGATATAATTCTGAAGAAACTGGAGAAAGTAGTCGCCATTGATTGTCCAGAAATTTGGCTTTAATACCACCACGTCTACCGGCTGGCTCTCGGGCTCTATGGGAGTGGCCTGTTTCACGATAACCGTGGGCCGCTCGGTCACCGTTGCAGGAGCCAGTGTGGGCCCCGCTTTCTCCAGTTGGTTCTGGGTGTTTCGCACCAAGTCGGGACGTCGGAGATACATGTTCAACAGCAGACTGTCTGTGGGCGACAGTCTGCTGTCAAGCGAGAAAGCCTTCCGGCTAATATCCTTATAGAATGTGAGTGGCAGGAAAACGGGTGCCACATCCAGATTGGTGAGTTGCCCGGTGACCTTGATTTCCTTGTGGAAAAGCGAGTCGGCAAAAGTGCGCAACGAGTCGGAATAGCTGCGAACAAACACGTCTTCACCTGTCCAAGCATGGCGCATGGGGCGGTGGGACAGCCGCAAACGGCCTTGCGCCTGCGCCTCTATGGGCAGCAACGCCAATGCCAGAATGCCGAGTGAAACGGTCAGGACACGGTGGGAGAAAAGGTATTTCATGGATTCTTGTTTCGATATTTGGTCTGTCAAAGCAGGGCAAACACGCCCTCTTTTGTCCGCAAAGTTACGCATTATTGTCCAAAATATCAGCATTGCAGGGTATTTTCTTCATGTTCGTCAGTCCGTGCCCAAAGTTTCAAAATGATTTGTTGCCCGTCTCATAAAATTGTGCTAACTTTGCAACAAAATATCAATAACTCTTTAACAACAAAAGATTGTGGCAGAAACAAAGTATATCTTCGTCACAGGTGGCGTGGTTTCTTCACTTGGAAAAGGAATCATTTCTTCGTCGATAGGCAAACTCTTACAGGCGAGGGGCTACAACATCACCATTCAAAAGTTCGACCCGTACATCAACATTGACCCGGGCACACTCAACCCTTACGAGCACGGCGAGTGCTATGTCACTGTAGACGGCATGGAGACCGACCTTGACCTGGGACACTACGAACGGTTCACGGGCATCAAGACCACCAAGGCCAATTCCATGACCACGGGGCGCATCTACAAGGCAGTCATTGACAAGGAGCGACGTGGAGACTATCTGGGCAAGACCATTCAGGTGGTGCCCCACATCACGGACGAAATCAAACGCAACATCAAACAGCTTGGGCGGAAATACCATTACGACTTTGTAATTACAGAGATAGGCGGAACCATTGGAGACATTGAGAGCGCACCGTTCCTCGAGGCCATCCGCCAGATGAAATGGGAACTGGGGCGCAATGCCGTGAACGTACACCTGACCTACATTCCCTACCTGAAAGCGGCCGGCGAGCTGAAGACCAAACCCACCCAGCACTCGGTGAAAGAGTTGCAGAGTGTGGGCATTCAGCCCGACGTGCTCATCATGCGGACGGAGAAACATCTTGATGATGCCATCCGCCGGAAAGTCGCTAATTTCTGCAACGTCGACTTCGACTGCGTGGTGCAGAGCGAGGATTTGCCCTCCATCTACGAGGTTCCGGTAAACATGCAGAACCAAGGACTTGACACTGCCATCCTGCGCAAGGTGGGCGAGCCCATCGGCGAGACTCCCGAGCTGGGGCCGTGGAAGGCTTTCCTGGAGCGCCGCAAGCGAGCTGCGGAAATCGTGAACATCGGTCTTGTTGGCAAGTACGACCTGCAGGACGCCTACAAGAGTATTCGTGAAAGCCTCTCGCATGCAGCCATCTACAACGACCATAAAATCAAGATCAACTTCATCAACTCGGAGTATATCACCGAAGAGAATGTGGGCGAAAAACTCTCCGGCCAGGACGGCATCGTGATATGTCCGGGCTTCGGCCAGCGTGGCATCGAGGGCAAAATTATTGCCGCCCACTACACCCGCACCCATGACATCCCGACATTCGGCATCTGTCTGGGCATGCAGATGATGGTTATCGAGTTTGCCCGCAACGTGCTGGGCTATGCCGATGCCAACTCGCGCGAAATCGATGAGAAGACACCACACAACGTCATCGACATCATGGAGGAGCAGAAGAATATCACCAACATGGGTGGTACCATGCGTCTGGGTGCCTACGAATGCGTGCTCAAACAGGATTCCCGCGTACTCGACATTTACAAGCAGGAGCATATTCAGGAGCGCCATCGCCACCGTTATGAATTCAACAACGACTATCAGCAAGAGTTTGAGCGCAACGGCATGATGTGCGTGGGACGCAATCCGGAGAGCGATCTTGTGGAGATTGTTGAGATACCCGGACTAAAATGGTATATCGGCACCCAGTTCCATCCGGAGTATCAGAGTACGGTGCTCAAGCCGCACCCGCTTTTTGTAGACTTTATCAAGACCGCCATCGCAAACCAAAAGAAAGACCAAGACATTAAGGCATAACCCTATTATGGACAAAAACTCAATTATCGGCTTCGTGCTCATCGGCGTGGTCCTGATCGGATTCAGCTGGTATTCCCAGCCCTCGCAAGAAGAGCAACGGGCCCAATTCGTCAAGGATTCCACGGCACAGGCCAACCGCGCAAAGGCTGAGAAAGCCGCCAAGGCTGCCGCATTCAAAAAGAAGCAGGAAACCCAACAGAAGATTCAGGAAGACACTACAGCCCTTTTCTACACGGCTCTGACCGGCCAAGCCCGGGAAATCACCCTGCACAACGACAAGGTGGAACTCACATTTTCTACCAAGGGAGCGCAGGTGAAGAAAGCCGTTGTCAAGAACTATAGGGACAACATAACCGGTGGCAAGGGAGTTGTACTCTTTCAAGGCAACGACCAAAGCCTCAGCTACACGCTTGCCGGCAAGGATTTCAACATCTCTACGGCCGACCTTTATTTCCAGCCGTCGGCCGTGAGCGACACCACGATCACCTTTACCGCACAGGCTGCAACAGGAAAAACCATCAGCCTCGTCTATCGTTTGGGACATGACTACATGCTCCATCTGGCACTCCAGGCAGACGGAATGGAGGGGCTCTTTGCACCCAACACCAATACAATGGCCATCAATTGGCAGGATAAAGTGCGGCAACAGGAAAAGGGGTTCAATTTTGAAAACCGATATGCCACGCTTACCTATCATGAGAGCGAGGGTGGCACCGACTATCTGAGCGAGACTTCTGAGAAGATAGACAAGGACATTGAGGAAAACATTGACTGGGTGGCTTTCAAGAATCAGTTCTTCTCTGCTGTGATGATTGCCAAGAAAGACCTTGGCGATCATGCCCTGCTCACCTCTATCCCCCTGCAGAAAGAGACGGGCTATCTCAAACAATATGAAGCCAAGATGAAGTCGTTCTTCGACCCGAGCGGTAAAGTTCCGTCCGAGTTCGATTTTTACTACGGTCCCAATGACTTCCGGTTGCTCCAGAAAGTAGAGAAAGAAAATGCTTTCGGCAAAGACCTGCAGATGCAGCGACTGGTCTATCTGGGCTGGCCCTTGTTCCGCTACATCAACCGCTGGTTCACCATCTACGTGTTCGACTGGCTAAGCAAATGGTTCCCCATGGGTGTGGTGCTCATCCTCATTACCTTGTTGCTCAAGGCCATCACCTACCCCATGGTGAAGAAAAGCTACATGAGTTCGGCAAAGATGCGCGTGCTCAAACCGAAACTCGATGCCGCCACCAGGCAGTACGACAAACCGGAAGACCAGATGCAGAAACAACAGGCCATGATGGCTGAATACGCCAAATATGGCGTGTCGCCCCTCTCTGGCTGCCTGCCCATGCTCATCCAAATGCCTATCTGGATCGCCATGTTCAACTTCGTGCCCAATGCCATTCAGCTGCGTGGACAAAGTTTTCTCTGGATGCACGACCTCTCCACCTATGACCCCATCTTCCAGTGGAATGCCAACATTTGGCTCATTGGGGATCACCTCTCGCTCACTTGCGTACTCTTCTGTGCCGCCCAGATTATCTACAGTTGGTTTACCATGCAGATGCAGAAAGACCAGATGGTAGGCCAGCAGGCGGAGCAGATGAAAATGATGCAGTGGATGATGTATCTCATGCCGCTGATGTTCTTCTTCATTTTCAACGACTATTCATCAGGACTTAACTTCTACTACTTCATCTCCCTTATCATGTCGGCCGGCATTATGTATGCTTTGCGCAAGACTACAAACGAGGAAAAACTGCTCGCCATTCTGGAATCGCGCTATAAGGAGAACCAGAACAACCCGAAAAAGATGAAAGGCATGATGGCCCGTATGCAGGCTTTGCAACAGATGCAGCAACAGCAGATGGAAGAGCAGAGACGCAAGCAGGACGAAATGAACCGAAAGAAGAAAGGACTCTAAAATCAAATCATAGGGATAGGAACTTATTGGCAACAGCGGCATTGTAGCTCATGGTTTGCCCATAAGTTCTTGTCATTTCCTGTCTACCCTCAACATTCAATCACAATGAAGAACCAAACAATAGCTCTGGCACTGGGGGCGCTCCTCATGGGCAGCCCACAAATCAATGCACAACCCATGATTCAAAAAAACAACATAACGCTCGCCAGTGACCTGATGACCCCGGAAGCTCTCTGGGCTATGGGCCGCATCGGTGGACAACAGGCTTCGCCCGACGGCAAGCAGGTGGTCTATCAGGTGAGTTATTATAGCGTGAAAGAGAACAAGAGCCACACCATGCTCTTCGTTCAGCCGGTTCAAACAGGCAAGAACATTGCACGCCCAATACAGCTCACCCATGATGACAAGAACGAAAGCGACCCCTCTTGGATTGAGGCCGGTCACAAAATTGCTTTCTTGCGCGAAGGGCAGCTGTGGAAGATGAACCCCGACGGAACAGGCCGCGAACAGCTCACCCACTCCAAAGTCGACATCGAGGGGTTCCGCTTTTCGCCAGACGGACAACACGTGGTACTCATCAAGAGTCTTGACTGTCATGAGTCGATACAGAAAAATCCAGACGACCTGCCCAATGCTACTGGCCGCCTTGTCACCGACCTGAACTATCGTCACTGGGATCACTATGTGGAATCGATCCCCCATCCCTTTGTGGCCAAGGTTCATGGCAACAGTGTTTCCGACGGCTTGGACATCATGTCCGATGAACCCTACGAATGTCCCATGGCACCGTTTGGCGGTATCGAGCAGATTGCATGGAGCAGCGACTCCAAGCAGATAGCCTATACCTGCCGCAAGAAAACGGGCGTGGACTATGCCATCTCGACCGATGCCGACATCTTTCTTTATGACATGGCTACCCGTCAGACACGTAACCTCTGCAAGCCGGATGGGTATGTGGAGCCTAAAATTGACCCCACCAAGAGTATGCGCAACCAAGCCGTGAATCATCAGGCAGGGGATATGAACGTGGGTTACGACACCAACCCTAAGTTCTCCCCCGACGGTCAGTATGTGGCTTGGCAGAGCATGGCCCGCAACGGATATGAGAGCGATCGCAACCGGCTCTGCGTTTACAACCTGAAGACAGGCGAAAAGAAATACGTCACCGAACAATTTGACTCCAACGTAGACGACTACTGCTGGGGCACTGACTCGAAGACTCTCTACTTTGTTGGTGTATGGCATGCCGTAGAAATGGTGTACCAAACCAACCTTGACAGCCAGGTGATGCAGCTTACCGACGGTTGGTTCGACTACGGCTCGGTGCAACTATTGGGCAATACTCGCCAGTTGCTCGTCAGTCGTCACTCTTATTTGCAGCCCGATGACCTCTATGTAATAACCCCAAATAAAAAGGAAAAAAAATCGGCCGTGGCTCAGATTACAGCGGAGAACAAGCATATTCTCGATCAATTGGCCCAACCCAAGGTGGAGCAACGCTGGATGAAGACCACCGATGGCAAGCAGGAACTGGTGTGGATTATCCTGCCGCCGCACTTCGATGCCAATAAGAAATACCCCACCCTGCTCTTCTGTGAAGGAGGCCCACAAAGCCCCGTGAGCCAATTTTGGAGCTTCCGCTGGAACATGTTTATCATGGCTGCCCACGGCTATATCGTCGTGGCCCCCAACCGTCGCGGGCTCCCTGGTTTTGGCAGTACATGGAACGAGGCCATCAGTCAGGACTGGACCGGACAGTGCATGGCCGACTATCTCTCGGCCATTGATGATGCAGCCAACAACCTACCCTATGTGGACAAGGACCGACTTGGTGCCGTAGGCGCCTCGTTCGGAGGTTTCTCCGTCTACTATCTGGCCGGGCACCACAACAAACGCTTCAAGTGTTTCATCGCCCACGACGGCGCATTCAACCTTGAATCCATGTACACCGACACAGAGGAGGCTTGGTTCTCCAACTGGGAATACGACGATGCCTATTGGAATCATGACCAGACTGCAGCAGCCAAACGCACCTATGACAACAGCCCCCATCGCTTTGTAGACCAGTGGGACACGCCCATTCTCTGCATCCATGGCGAGAAAGACTATCGCATCAACGCCAATCAGGGCTTCGGAGCTTTCAATGCCGCCCGCTTGCGTGGCATCCCGGCAGAGCTCCTCATCTATCCCGACGAGAATCATTGGGTGCTCAAACCACAGAATGGCATTCTCTGGCAACGCACATATTTCAATTGGCTTGACCGCTGGCTAAAGCAATAACTACAAAACATTAAACGATGACTCAACAAATTCAGAAAACACTTAGAGACTCGGCCGCATTCCGATGGACGGCCCTGTTGCTTCTGGCACTGGCCATGTTCTGTGCCTACATCTTCGTCGACATCCTCTCGCCCATCAAGGATTTGATGCTCACCGAACGCGGCTGGGACTCCACGGCTTTCGGTACCATGCAGGGCTCCGAGACGTTTCTCAACGTGTTTGTCTTCTTTCTCATCTTTGCAGGAATTATCCTCGACAAGATGGGAGTGCGCTTCACTGCCGTACTCTCCGGCATGGTCATGCTCCTTGGTGCCTGTATCAAGTACTACGCCGTCAGCGAAAGCTTCATTGGCAGTCCGCTCGAAGCATGGTTTACCAACCACCTCAACCATATCCCCATCTTCGAGCAGCTGGGCGTATCGCCTTTCTATGAGGGTATGCCGGCTTCGGCCAAACTGGCAGCCTGCGGCTTTATGATTTTTGGCTGTGGCACAGAGATGGGCGGCATCACCGTATCACGCGGTATCGTGAAGTGGTTTAAAGGCCGTGAGATGGCTCTGGCCATGGGATCCGAGATGGCCTTGGCTCGTCTGGGTGTAGCCACCTGCATGATTTTTTCTCCGTTCTTTGCCAAGTTCGGCGGCCACGTAGATGTTTCACGCTCTGTGGCTTTTGGCGTGGTGCTGCTCTGCATTGCCCTTATGATGCTGGTGATTTATTTCTTCATGGACAAGAAACTCGATGCGCAGACCGGTGAAGCGGAAGAGAAAGACGACCCTTTCAAAATCAGCGACTTGGGACAAATTCTCACCAGCAGTGGCTTCTGGCTTGTATCATTGCTCTGCGTGCTCTACTATTCGGCTATCTTCCCTTTCCAGAAATATGCCGTGAACATGCTTCAGTGCAACCTGACTTTTACCGAGGTTCCGGCAGATTCTTTCTGGGCCTCAACTTCGGTAACCATCATCCAGTATGGCATTATGCTGCTTGTGGCCGTGACTGCGTTCATGTTTAACTTCATGAAAAACAAGTCCGTGAAGTATGGTGTGCTCTGCCTCTCCATTGTATCGCTCGTTGCCTATTGTTATATGGGCTACATGCGCCAGTCGGCCGAGTCGGTCTTTGCCGTGTTCCCCTTGCTCGCCGTGGGCATCACTCCCATCTTGGGCAACTATGTTGACCATAAGGGAAAGGCTGCTTCCATGCTCGTGTTGGGTTCGCTCCTGCTCATTGCATGTCATCTCACCTTTGCTTTCATCCTGCCGCTGTTCAAGGAGAGCCAGGCCGGCGGAGTGGTCGTGGCCTACCTCACCATCCTTGTCCTCGGCTCTTCGTTCTCTCTTGTGCCTGCCTCCCTGTGGCCCAGCGTGCCCAAACTTGTCGATGCCAAGATTATAGGCTCGGCCTATGCCCTGATTTTCTGGATTCAGAATATCGGCCTATGGCTCTTCCCGCTGCTCATTGGCAAGGTGCTCGACCAGACCAATCCCGGCATCACTGATGCTACACAGCTCGACTACACAGCACCGCTCATCATGCTTGCAGGTCTTGGCGTGGCTGCATTGGTCATCGGCCTTATCCTCAAGGTGGTCGACAAGAAGAAAGGACTCGGACTTGAAGAGCCCAACATCAAGGCTTAACCATCACCATCGGACGTATGCCATGACGGCATGCGTCCGTTCGTTATTCCCCCTTTCCCATACCATGAACACCACAGCAGACTGCCGTCCCGCCCTGCCATCAGCATCACGAAAGACGCGATGGACGGTACTTTTCCTTGTTGCCACGGTCATGATGGCCGGTTACGTCTTCTGGGATATTGTTTCCCCTATCTCCACTTCACTCAGAATGCCCGTCAATGAGGGTGGCATGGGTTGGACCCAAGCTGAATATGGATTCTATGCCGGCAGCTATTCGTTTTTCAATGTCTTCCTTTTGATGCTCTTCCTCGGAGGAATTCTTATTGACAAATGTGGCATCTGCTTTGCCGGACTGTTGGCCACAGGGGCCATGCTGACCGGTGCTGCCATCAATTTTTATGCCATCCGATACATGGATCCACACCATATCATTCTCACCCACGTCAGTTTCTTCGGGCTTGTTCCTGCCCAAATCAAGGCGCAGGTGCTGGCCGCCTCCTTGGGCTTTGGACTCTTCGGAGTAGGGTGCGACATCACGGGCATCACCGTATCCAAGGTGATCACCAAGTGGTTCACGGGGTACGAGTTGGCCTCTGCCATGGGCATTCAAGTGGCTATGGCCCGACTGGGCACGGCATCGGCACTGAGTTTCAGTCCGCTCATTGCAGAGAAGTGGGGCATTTCGTCGCCGATATTGGTAGGCGTGGGCGTACTGCTCATCGGATTTCTGCTCTTTGCAAGTTACACCTTGATGGACCGGAACTACAACCAAAGAGCCCAAGCCACCCACACCGAAACATCCGTCGCCACTCGCCTCGCCAAAGACAGCTTCCGGTTTCGCGACCTCTTGCAAGTATTGCGCAATCCCGGTTTCTGGCTCATCGCCCTACTCTGTGTTTTCTTCTACAGTTCCATCCGTCCATTCATGAAGTTTGCCACCGACCTCATGATTAGCAAATATGGTGTGCCCGAAACGACAGCAGGCTGGATAGTGGCCGTCATCCCTTATGGCACCATTGTGCTTACACCGCTTTTTGGAACCCTCTACGATCGTCTGGGCAGGGGTGTTCAACTCATGTTCGCGGGCTGCATCGTCCTTACCCTATGCCACATCGGCCTGGCTATCCCCGCCATACACAACACTGGATTCGCACTATTCATCATGGTGCTCATCGGCATTTCATTCTCTCTGGTACCCTCAGCCCTATGGCCAAGCGTGCCCAAAATTGTTCCCATCAAGATGCTGGGCTCTGCCTACTCCATTATCTATTACATCCAAAACATTGGCCTTGCACTTGTACCTATGCTCATTGGCCGGCTGAACGACATTGACGCCAGCTACACCACCAGCCTGTCGGTTTTCGCTTGCTTTGCCGGGGGCGGAGTATTACTGTCGCTCGCCCTCTTCGCCATCGACCGAAAGAAAGGCTACGGCTTGCAGAAAGCCAACTTCAAAAATAGTTTCTCATAGGCCATTTACATAAAAAACGAACTGGGAAAGACTAAAAAGTCGTCGTTTAGAGAAAAACGGACTGGGAAAGGTTAAAAAGTTGCTGTTTTGAAAAAAACGAACTGGGAAAGGTTAAAAAGTTGCTGTTTTGAGAAAAAACGGACTGGGAAAGGCCAAAAAAGTCGTCGTTTTGAGAAAAAACGGACTGGGAAAGGCCAAAAAGTCGCTGGTTCGAGAAAAAATGAACTGGGAACGGCCGTCAATTCGTCATTTCCTGCCGCTCCATGGCCCGCAACACCGCAACCGCCTCTGAAACAGAGGAAACTGAAGTGATGTGGATGAGCCGACGCCCATGGGCATCCTTGAAGTTACAGCGTCGAGGATTGGCCATAACATAGCGGATGATGCGGCCAAAAGTCTTGCTCTGATAGAAAGGACTGTCTTGATTGGAGACAAACTGCAAGTTCATCATGCCCTGACGCAAAATCACTTTCTCGCAGCCCAGCCGCTTGCCCACCCGACGCAGACTCACCACCTGCATCAGCTCCTCACCCTCGGGCGGCACGGGGCCAAAGCGATCTACCAGCCGCTGACGGTAGGCTGCGAGGTCGTCGTCGGTCTCTATGTTGTCAAGTTCGCGATAAAGCAACATGCGCTCGCTGCTGCCCGGTACATAGGTGTCTGGATAGTACATTTCAAGATCGCTCTCCAAGGCACAGTCCTCCACAAACTCATTGCCCGACACCTCACGTCCCTGCCGGATGTCCTCGGCATAAAGCTCTCCAAACTCCTCATTCTTCAGTTCGGTCACGGCCTGGTTCAGGATTTTCTGATAGGTCTCGTAGCCCAGATCCTCCATGAATCCACTTTGTTCGGAACCCAACAGATTGCCTGCCCCGCGGATGTCGAGGTCCTGCATGGCCAGGTTGAAGCCACTGCCCAGCTCCGAAAATGTCTCCAGTGCCTCAAGCCGACGGCGTGCCTCGGGAGTAAGCACACTCTTGGGTGGAGCCAGCAGATAGCAGAAAGCCTTGCGGTTGCTCCGGCCCACACGTCCCCGCATCTGGTGCAGGTCAGACAGTCCGAAGTGGTTGGCTTGGTTAATAATAATGGTATTGGCGTTGGGAATGTCGATGCCATTCTCTACTATCGTGGTGGAAAGCAGCACGTCATAGTCGTAGTTGATGAAGCCCATGATGATCTTTTCCAGCTCTTCGGGCGGCATCTGCCCGTGCCCGATGGCCACGCGACAGTCGGGCACATACTTATGAATGAGTTCGGCTATCTCTCCAAGACCCGAGATACGGTTGCTCACAAAGAACACTTGCCCGTTGCGGCTCATCTCGAAATTGATGGCATCGGCTATCACCTCATGCCCATAGGTGGCCAGTTCGGTGTGTATGGGGTAGCGGTTGGGCGGCGGCGTGCGCATGATGCTCATGTCCCGGGCTCCCATGAGCGAGAACTGCAATGTGCGAGGAATGGGCGTGGCCGACATGGTGATGGTGTCCACATTGGTCTTGAGCTTGCGCAGCTTCTCCTTGGTAGACACGCCGAACTTGTGCTCCTCGTCGATGATGAGCAGCCCCAAGTCGTGCCACTTCACAGCCTTTCCCAACAACTTGTGGGTACCCACAATGATGTCTATCTTGCCGGCTTCCAGATCTTCCGTCACCTGCTTGGTCTGTTTGGTGCTTCGGGCCCGAGTCAGATAGTCCACGCGCACAGGAAAATCTTTCAGTCGGTCGCGGAAAGTCTGATAGTGCTGGAACGCCAGCACCGTGGTAGGTACGAGCACTGCCACCTGCTTGGAATCGTAGGCAGCCTTGAAAGCTGCGCGCACGGCTATCTCGGTTTTTCCGAATCCCACGTCGCCGCAAATGAGCCGATCCATCGGCTGCGCCCGTTCCATGTCGGCTTTCACGTCCTGTGTGGCTTTCAGCTGGTCGGGCGTATCCTCATAGAGGAAGCTCGCCTCCAGTTCATGCTGCATGAACGAGTCTGCACTGAAAGCGTATCCCCGCTCATGCCGGCGTTTGGCATAGAGCCGGATAAGGTCCCGCGCTATGTCCTTGATGCGCTTCTTGGTCTTCTCTTTCAGCCGTTCCCAAGCTCCTGTGCCCAATGTGCTGAGGCGCGGGGCCTCGCCGGCATCACTGCTCCGATACTTGGAAATCTTATAGAGCGAGTGAATGGAGACATCCACCTTGTCATTGTTCTGATAGATAATGCGGATAACCTCTTGATAAGAGTCTCCCCCGGAAGTCCCTCCCCGGCCATCCCCAACAGCTATGGGCACGCGTACCAAGCCACCAAATTTGCCGATACCGAAGTCTACATGCACAATGAAGTCACCAGGCTCCATCTCTTGCAGTTCTTTCATGGTGAGGGCCATCTTGCCGGCCCGTGCCTTGTCCGACTTGAGGTTGTACTTGTGGAACCGGTCGAAAATCTGATGATCGGTGAAGAAACATGTCCGCAGATCGTGGTCAGTAAACCCCTCGTGCACCGTCTTGTCCACGGGTGTGAAATCAATGCCCGACCGCTGCGCGTTGGCCAGCGACCGCTCCGGGTCGGCTCCCATCTCGTCGAAGATGTCCTTGAGCCGCTGTTGTTGTTTCCGGCTGTCGGCCAGAATATAGAGCTTGTAGCCTTGCAGGATAAAGTCTTCGAGCGATTGTCTCAGCAGGTTAAAGTTTTTATGGAATAACGGTTGCGGCGAAATATGGAAAGTAACGGCGGCCTCGGCCTCTCCTTTGCCAGCCATATCTGCTGCCGCAGACAGCAAAACCTGCTTGAATTTTTCTGATTCATCCACAAACAGCGATGCCGGACACAGCACGCTTTCGCGTGTCATTTCCTTGCGGATGCGTGCCTGTTCCATCTCGGTTGCCCCCTCCATACGCTCGGTAACAACCTGGCCGGAGAATCCTTCGTGGTAGATGCGGTCGATCACGTCACGCACATAGCCGAAATCCTTGGCCACCAACACAGCGTTCAGAGGCAGAAATTGCAGAAAGGGCACCCGCTCTGTGGCCAGCGCAGCCAGCTCGGGCACAATCTCAACTTCGGTCTTGCGGTCTTTGGACAGTTGGTCTTCCACGGAGAATGTGCGGATGGAATCAATCTCGTCACCGAAAAAATCTATGCGGAAAGGCAGCTCGCTAGAAAAAGAATACACGTCGATGATGCTGCCACGCACGGCAAACTGCCCGGGTTCATACACATAGTCTTTCTCCGTGAAGCCCGAATCGCGCAGCCGATGTTCCAAAGTGGTAATGTCGATTTGCTGTGCCGTCTTGAGAGAGATGCGCCGCTCGTCCAGATGGGTCTGCGAAACAACGAGTTCGGCAATGGCCTCGGGATGGCTCACGACGAACAGCCCGTGCCCAGCCAAACCTGCCGTCTGGGCAGCGGCCAGGGCTGCCAGCACCTCGGTGCGCAGTATCTCGTTGGCAGCATCGCGCTGGCCATACTTCACGGCACGCCGGTAGCCCGATGGAAAAAAGAGAACGGCATCCGCCTGACCCGAACATTCCCGCAAGTCATTGTAGAAGTAGCCGGCCTCGTCGGCATCCTGAAGTATAAACAGGAACACATTCTTCGACTTATCTGCCAAGGCAGAAAAAAATACGGGAGCCGAGGAAGCCACCAGTCCCTGCAGGGAAATGGTCTTCACCGTGTCGTCTCCCAACAACTTGACGAGGGCCCCGCTCTGCGGCAGCCCCCTGTATAATGTCTGTAAGTCTGTGATGTTCATATCATCGGGCGTCTGTCTTCACGGCTATGCCCTGGGGAGCTGTGGATATTTGCGGAACCATCCGTCCAGCCGCAAGCGCATCACGCCGAAGAACGCTTCGCTGAAGATTCCACCGCTCATCTTGCTGGTGCCCTCCCTGCGGTTGACAAAAACCACGGACACCTCTTTGATTTTAAAACCTATCTTGTAGGCCGTATATTTCATTTCTATCTGGAAGGCATAGCCTTTGAAACGGATTTTATCCAGCTCAATAGTCTCCAGCACCCGACGACGATAGCACACGAAACCAGCCGTCGTGTCGTGCACGTCGAAACCCGTCACCGTCTGTACGTATTGCGAAGCGAAGTAACTCATCAAGACACGGCCGATAGGCCAGTTCACCACATTGACCCCCGTCACGTAGCGAGAGCCCACGGCCACGTCTGCCCCCTCGTCATGACAGGTGGCATAAAGCCGCGGCAGGTCAGCCGGGCTGTGGCTGAAGTCGGCGTCCATCTCGAAAACATACTCGTAGGCATGGGCCAACGCCCACTTGAACCCCGTGATATAGGCAGTGCCCAACCCTTGTTTGCCCGTCCGCTCAATGATGAAAAGGCGGTCGGCAAACTCTTGCTCCATCAGGCGGTGCACTATCTGTGCCGTGCCGTCTGGACTGCCATCGTCGATGACCAGAACGTGGAAGCACTTATCCAGCGAGAAGACGGCGCGGACGATTTTCTCCACGTTCTCTTTCTCGTTATAGGTGGGTATAATGATGATAGAGTCGCTTTCGTACATAATGATATGAGTTTTCTGTGTGATGCAAAAGTATAAAATAAATGGGAAAGAGCACTCGCGATGTCCATGTAATTTCGGAGAGGAAATGCTTTTTTATTGGTCTGGATTCTCCACGTAGCCCTGATACTCGGGCACCAGTCCACCCATCACGGCCTCATAGCTGCGGTCTTTCAGATGGTCGATGTTCTCACGCCCCTTACCGATGGGTTCCACCGGTTCGTGAATGGTGAGTCGAAGCCGGTGCCAAGTGCACCACTTGCCGTCCCGCATGCGGGGCATGACATTGAACGACCCATTGATGGTGAGCGGGCAGACGGGCAACTGCAACTCGTCGGCCAGCATGAACGCCCCCCGGCGGAAGAGTCCCATGTGGCCGGTAAAGGTGCGGGCACCCTCGGGAAACACCACAAGCGACATACCCTCGCGCAGGATTTCACTGGCCTGGTCGTAGGTCTCGCGCACCTTGGAAGGACCGCTGCGATCCACAAAGATGTGGTGGGCATACTGACTGGCAATACCGATGAAAGGCATTTTGCGCAGGGCTTTCTTCATCATCCACTTGAAGTTGCGGTTCAGGAAACCATAAATCAGGAAGATGTCGAACATGCCTTGATGGTTGGCCACGAAGACATACGACTGCCCGGGCCGCAGATGCTCGCGGCCCTCCACCTTGACCGGCAACAGCAGCAGCGTCACCGTGAGGCGCGACCACAGACGACCGGGATAATATCCCCAGACATGACCGTTGCCCAGAAAGCAACCCACCACCGTGGTACAGGCCGTGAGAATCGTGGCCACCAGGAATATGGGCAGCACGATGAACAACTGATAAATACGATAGAGATATTTCATGGTTTTGTTGTGTAAGTGTTTGCGGAGCGTGATTGGGGAGAACGGAGATGCCCGGCAGGTGCCGCCACGCGGTGCAGGGTGATGACAGCTATCTCGGGCGAGGCCCCAAAGCGGAAAGGAATGAGTCCGCCTATGCCGGCCGAAACATAGAGAGCACTGCCCCCGGACTGGTAGAGACCGAAGTCCTGATGGTAGTGCAGCTGGGTGGGACGCAGGCCGAACAGGGCAATCTGGCCGCCATGCACATGGCCGCTCAGGGTGAGCTGTACACGCTGGCTGGGCCTGATTTCGGCATCCCAAGCCTTGGGATTGTGTTGCAGCATCACCACAAAGGCTCCTTTGCCCACGCCCTGCATGGTGCGCACGAAGTCAGAACTGTCGGGTTTCTCCCAATTTTGCTCGCCCGCCACCACGAGCGAGTCGCGCCCCCGACGAATGACGACATGCTCGTTGAGTAGCAATCGCCACCCACACTGCCGTTGCAAGGCAATGGTTTCAGCGCGGTTAGCAGCCTCAACAGCCGGTTCCTCGTCGGTATATTCGCTATAATCATGATTGCCCAACACCGAGACAACGCCGTCGCGGGCACGCAGCCCGGCCAGCATGGAAGCCACCGGGTGAATCTCGCACGGCCGCATATTCTGCAAGTCGCCCGTAAAGGCAATGAGGTCGGGCTGCTGGGCATTGATGCTGTCCAGGTCGCGCTGCAGCAGTGGAAGCCGGCTCCCGGTGAACGTACCCACGTGGGCATCGGTGAACTGCACGATGCGGTAGCCGTCGAAAGCGGCAGGAAGGTCGTTGAAATACACGTCCACATGATTCACTTCCAGCTTGCGCAACCCTATCGTGGTTCCATAGCCAAGCATGTACCAGACACCAATCGTCAATCCAACAGCCACCAGATTGCCCCAGTTGCGGTAAGTGTGGCGCCATCGGCACCAGGCCAGGCCCAGTCCGGAGCACAGGGCAAAGAGTGCCTTGGGCACCACGACAAGCCCCAGGAGAAACAGATAAACGTTGATCCACATGAGGTCGTCTGGCGCAAAATTGCGGATGGAGGCCAGTCCAACAGTGTAAGCCAGCATCAGCACACCGGGCAGCCACCAGGCCAACCGCCACCACCACCGACGGGCAAAGCGGCGTTTCCAATAGTGCTGATCGAAATAAAGGTCGGGCAGCACAATGGTCAGAATGATGGGAATGAGGATGCGGGCTATCAAGACAACTTGGGGAATGAAAGGATGAAACGGGGAAAAGACACGAACCTAAACAGAGGCCGGGGCGGCGAGACGGGTACTGAGGAAGCGGCGCACATACGCCACGGGCAACCCGCGGCGGCGGGCATAGTCGTGCAACTGATCGTCGCCAATCTGTCCCAGGTCAAAATACCGGGCTTGGGGGTGGGCAAACATCAGGCCCGACACCGAGGCGTGGGGCTGCATCATGCCGGTCTCGGTGAGCTGTATGCCGATCTGCTTCATCCCGACCAAGTCGGAAAGAATGAAGTTGAGGCTCGTATCGGGCAACGAGGGATAACCCACAGCCGGGCGGATGCCCTGATAGCGTTCGGCCAGCAAATCGCTCATGGAGAGATTTTCGTCGGGTGCATAGCCCCAATACGTGCGGCGCACCTGCAGGTGCATCAGCTCGGCCGTGGCCTCAGCCAGCCGGTCGCAGAGCACCTGCGAGAGCAAGTGCAGGTACACATCATCGCGATGAACTTTCTCCATACTAGGGTCTACGGTGGTGGCAAAGGCCCCTACCCGATCCTTGACACCCGAGGCAAGCGGCCGAACAAAATCGGCAAGGCACAAGTTGGACTGTCCCGCCACTGCTGGCCGCTGCTGTCGCAGCATGGGAATCCGCACGCTGCCAATCAGCAGGTCGTCGCCGTCGCTGTTGGCTTCCAGCACCTCGAACACGGCGTAGGTGTGGCAGAGTCCCTGCCAGCTGTCGAGCATCTGCCCGGCATCAGCCAGCAGAGCATCTTTCTCGGCCCCACCCAAGCCATTCATGCTCCAGGCATGGAAAAAGTAAATCCAGTTGATATAGGGTCTCACCTCACTAATATCGTAGGTCAGTTTCATGCTTGCACCTATTTTTGTTTGCGTCCGGGCACTTCGTCTGCCTCCATTCTGAACCGCAGGGCCTCGCCCCGACTATCGGGTAAGAACCGGCCGCGGTCGTAAATCACACGCCCGTTGCAGAGCGTCTGTCTTACCTGCCAGTGATACCGCTGGCCCATGACGGGACTCCAGCCACACTTGCTCTGCACCATGTCGGGCGTTACCGTCCACGGCTCCCCGCGCTTCACGATGGCCACGTCGGCCTTGTAGCCCGGACGCAGGAACCCGCGGCCGCTCACACTGAACAGCCGTGCCGGGTGATGGCACATGAGTTCCACCAACCGCTCTATCGGGAGCACGCCGGCATCGACCAGCTCGAGCATTGTAACAAGGGAGAACTGAATCATTGGCATGCCCGAGGCAGCCTGGGCGCAGCCTCCCTGCTTGTCGGCCGGCTCGTGTGGGGCATGGTCGGTGCCCACGGCAGTGATGCGCCCGTCGGCGAGTGCACGGCGCAATGCCTCGCGGTCGGCAGCGGTCTTCACCGAGGGGTTGCACTTGATGAGGGCGCCCAGCCGGCGATAGTCGTCGTCGGCAAACCAGAGGTGGGCTATGACGGCCTCGCCCGTGATGGAGGGCAGCCGGCCGTCGGAATCAATGGGGGTGAACAGGTCGAGCTCGCGTGCTGTGGTGACATGGGCAATGTGCAGCCGCGTGCCCAGTTCGCGGGCCAGCTGCACAGCCAGCGACGAACTGGCCATACAGGCTTCGGCCGACCGGATGAGGGGATGATGGCAGATATCGGGGTCGTCGCCATACCGGCGCTTGGCTTCGGCCATGTTCCGATTGATGAGGGCCGTGTCCTCGCAATGGGTCATCAAGGGAAGACCGAGCTCGGCGCAGGTGGCAAAGACGGTGCGCAGGGTGTCCAGCCGATCGACAAGCATGTTGCCCGTGGAGGCTCCCATGAAGAGTTTGATGCCGGGAATGCGAGTGGCGTCCAGCCGTGCAAAGAGCGGGACGTTGTCGCTGGTGGCTCCGAAGAAGAAGCCATAGTTCACATGGCTCTTCGTGGCGGCCAGTCGGTATTTCTCGTCGAGGGCTTCCAGCGTGACGGTCTGCGGCACGGTGTTGGGCATCTCCAGATAAGAGGTGACGCCGCCAAAGGCTGCGGCACGGCTCTCGCTCTCGATGTCGGCCTTGCGGGTGAGCCCGGGCTCGCGGAAATGCACGTGCTCGTCGATGATGCCGGGCAGGACGAAGCACCCCGTGGCATCTACGCACTTGTCGTAGCTTCCACGGGGAGATGCTGTGCCTTCCAGGATGTCGAGGATGAGGTCGTCTTCTATGATGACGGTTCCCTCGAATGAGCGTCCCTCATTGACAATTCGTCCACCCTCAATGATTGTCTTCATATGTCAGCCTTTGGTGAGTCGTTCGGTCATTCGGCTTGTGCGGGCATCGGCCCTGCGGTCTGCGGAGCCGGCTGTGGGGCTGCCATCTGGTTGGGCGTGGGGCCGTCCATAGGCGGCGCCACCGGCTGGCCGGCGGCATGGGGCGGCTCCTGCATGCCGTTCATGATGTTCTGGTTTTGCTGGGCGGTCTCGTAATATTCTTTCACCTGCGGGTCGTTCTTGAACTTGTCGGTGGCCTTGCTCATGATGTCTTCTATCCAGGCATCGAGCATGGGAACCCGGTAGCGGCTCATGCAAGTATTGATGAACACGTAGGGCCCCAGCACGTTGTCGAAGTTCTCGGTAACGAATCCTGTCACCAGCTTGTCCATCTTCTGGTTGATGCTTGCGTCCTCTGCGGCCAGCCGTGCATTCACAGCATTCATGTCGCGGCCGTTCATAATGGCCTGGTCATGCTTGTGTACAAGATCCATGCTCTGGTTCATGAGCTGGGTGAATTTCTCGCGGAAGGCCGAGAGTTTGTCGTTGAGCGGCGTGCCCGTCACGCTCTCCTGCGTGTTGTCTATCTTCACCACGATATCGCCGCTTTCCAGCACTACGGGCAGTCCTGTGTTGTCGTCCATGAATATGTTGGCCACGCGCACCGAGTCGATGGAGCCCTGAAAGTGGAACTGGCCGTGCACCACGTCGCAGGAATCCAGACTCTTGAGCGCCGTATCTTTGTACACCTTTAGGTAGAGCTTCTGGCCGTCGAGTGTCGAGACATTGGACGAACCTGTGATGCTGAACGTATTGGCGCACGAAGTGAGGCTCAGAATACCGATGACTGCGTATAAAACTTTATTCATAAACGTTGCTTGTTCGAGTAGCACAAAGATAATGTGTATTTGCGAAGCGGAAAAGAAAATTCATTCAATTTAAAGTTCTCGCCTACTCTTTTAGTTTTTTTTTGGATAGTTCGTGGTCGAGCCGGTGCACGGTGTAGACCTCCAACGCAGCAGCAATGAGCAGCAGGACAACCCACTTGTTGTACACCAGGTTCACATAATCTACCATGCTCGAAAACAGCGGACGGAAGAATCCCCACGCACTGTCGGCCATCAGGATGCCGGAAAATATAAAAAGGAGGTCGGCCAGTCCCTGGATGCGCTTCAGCCGCCGAATGGTGACGTCGCGCCCTTCATAGCTCTGTGCAATCTGCATCAGCGCAAACAGCAGGGCGCCCAGCAGGAACACCCAGCACATCACCGGCTGCTGCCACATCAGCGCAAAGCCGCCGGCACCCACCACCATCAACGTGCCCCCCGTCAGGAAGAGCACGCTCTGGAACTTACTTAATTGCTTCATTACTTTCGATAGGTTGGTTCTGGTCTTCGCCCGCCGGCTGCACATCGGTGCTCAGCACGTAAATATCCTCGTCGTCGGCCTTCATGAAATAGCGTTCACGGGCTATCCTTTCTATGGCCTTGGGCGTGCGCCGGAGCTCGCGCAAAGCGTTGGTGGCCTGCTCGTTCTGTGCATTGTACTTCTTGATTTCATCTTTCAACTGGCTGATTTGAAGGTCATATTGTATGCGGCGGAGAAAGCTGTTGTCGTCTATAAAACCCACAACGGCCACTCCGACAACCACTGTAATCAGATACTTGTAGCGTGCCAAAATGTTCCAGACGAAGCCCAGTTTGCTGCTCATAATTCTTTCTCTATAAACGTTTGCAAAGATAATGCAAATCAAGGAAAAAGCAAAAGAAAACACATTTTTTGTTTTGCCTTTCTCCCAATTTGCACTAACTTTGCAACGCCAAACAACAGCACAGCATTATGGACAACTATATCGTATCGGCCAGAAAATACCGCCCGATGACGTTCAGCTCGGTGGTGGGGCAGGAAGCCCTCACCACCACGCTCAAGAATGCCGTCAGGAGTGGCAAGCTGGCCCATGCCTACCTCTTCTGCGGACCGCGCGGAGTGGGCAAGACGACGTGTGCACGCATCTTTGCCAAGACCATCAACTGCGAACACCCCACGACCGACGGCGAGGCCTGCGACACGTGCGAGAGCTGCCGGTCGTTCAACGAGGGCCGTTCTATGAACATCTTTGAGCTCGATGCGGCCAGCAACAACTCCGTGGAAAACATCAAGACCCTCATGGACCAGACGCTCATCCCACCACAGACGGGCCGTTACAAGGTGTTCATCATCGACGAGGTGCACATGCTCTCCACGGCCGCCTTCAACGCCTTTCTCAAGACGCTGGAGGAGCCGCCGCACCATGTCATCTTCGTGTTGGCCACCACCGAGAAGCACAAGATTCTGCCCACCATCCTCTCACGGTGCCAGATTTACGACTTCGAGCGCATGGCCGTACCCGAGATTATCGGGCATCTGAAGATGGTGGCCGACAAGGAAGGCATCGGCTATGAGGAGGAGGCGCTGAGCGTCATCGCCGAGAAAGCCGACGGGGGCATGCGCGACGCCCTCTCCATCTTCGACCAGGTGGCGAGCTTCTGCCAAGGGAACATCACCTATCAAAAGGTGCTCGAAGACCTCAACGTGCTCGATGCCGACAACTACTTCCGCATCATCGACCTGGCCCTGGCCAATCAAGTGAGCGACATCATGCTGTTACTCGACGGGCTTGTGGCTAAAGGCTTCGATGCCGGACACCTTATAAACGGGCTGGCCTCGCACGTGCGCAACGTGCTCATGGCCCGCGACGCGCAGACGCTACCCCTGCTCGAGGCGAGCCAGCAGCAACGGCTGCGCTATCAGGAGCAGGCAAAAAAGTGCCCCATACCCTTTCTCTACAAGGCGCTAAGGATTCTCAACGAGTGCGACGTCAACTACAGGCAGAGCAGCAACAAGCGTCTGCTGGCCGAACTGACACTCATCCGCGTGGCCCAGATCACACAGCCCGAAGACGATGATACCGCCGGAGCGGGGCGTTGCCCCAAGAGATTGAAAACCCTGTTCAAGAACATCAAGACCTCCCAACCCATAACGGCATCGCAGGTGGCCGGGGATGGGACGACCACGCAACCGGCGGCTCAGGTGCAGAGCCGCCCGGAAACTTCTTCCCCCACCCTCTCATCGCCCGGCCATACGACCGCTACCGAGCCGGCTGTCGGCCCCATCACGCCGCCCGCCGCACCGGGCACACCGACCGACAAGCCCGCGCCGATAGGCCCACGCATCAAACTGCGCAACATCGGCATGACTTTCAACGACCTCCGCCGCGGCCCGGAGCAGCCCGATTATGCGGTTGCCAAGACCGAAGAGGCCTCTCCCGCCCCCACGCCGGACGAAGCCCGCAGGTTCACCGAGGCCGAGTTGGGCATGCAATGGACCCTGATGTGCAACCGCATGCCACAGCAACTGGTGGGACTGGCGGCCCGGCTGAAGAACCTCACACCCCACATTGCCGACTATCCCAACATAGAAGTGGTGCTCGACAATGAGATTCTGCTGGGACAAATCAACGAGATAAAAGGCAGCATCCGCGCCACCATGCGCAAGACGCTGGGCAATGCCGACATCGACCTCACGCTGAGACTGGCCGATCCCGGCGACATGCGCCGCGTGTTTACCAAGCGCGAACTCTTCGACGAACTGCGCCAGCGCAACCCCGCCATCGAGAAATTGCGCGAGCATTTGGGGCTGGAACTGGCCTGAACACCGCCCCTCCACGCTACACCCTCCCTTGGCCCATTGTTGCCAAGGCTTCTTTCATTCAGCCGCAACCGCCTGGCAAAACCCTCATTACATCTTGAACCAACATCCACAACGGCCTGAACGTTCAATCTTTACGCCGCAAACGTCTGGCGAAAACGCCACAAACGCTGGCCGATTACGGCGTGTTCGCTCCGCCCTTACGCCACTTTCGCAGGGCCATGAAACGGCGAAGCCTCCCCGGCCAGACCGGGGAGGCTTCGTCATTCAATTTGTCCCGTGGCGCGGGAGCCCGTTCAGATGAGCGGCATGCCCCATGCCTCGCACTCCTTGTACATCTCGTCGGGCCAGATACTGGCCTGAATCTCGCCGATGTGGGCCTTGTGCAACATGAGCATGCACAGGCGGCTCTGCCCGATACCGCCGCCGATGCTCTGCGGCAGCTTGCCCTCGAGCAGGCGGCGATGGAAGTAGAGCTGCCCACGCTCCTCCTTTCCCTCGGCCTGCAGCTGGCGCAGCAATGCCTCCCGATCCACGCGGATGCCCATGGAGCTCAGCTCAACTGAGCGGCCCAGCACGGGATACCAAATGAGTATGTCGCCGTTGAGCCCTTGCCGTCCGTTCTCGGCCACAGTCGACCAATCGTCGTAGTCGGGGGCGCGGCCGTCGTGTTTCTTTCCGTCAGACAGCTTGCTGCCGATGCCTTCAACGAACACTGCGCCGTATTTCTTGCAGATGGCATCCTCACGTTCCTTGGGGCTCAGGCCGGGATACATGTCCAGCAGCTCCTGACTATGGATGAAATGGATGTCCGCGGGCAGGAAAGGCTTGAGCTGAGGATAGATTTCACAGGTCATGAACTCCGTGCGCAGGATGGCGGCATAGATGCGCCGCACCACGTCTTGCAAGTGTCCGAGGGTGCGCTGTTCGCCCGTGATAACGGCCTCCCAGTCCCACTGATCCACATAGAGTGAGTGCAGATTGTCGAGCTCTTCATCGGCTCGTATGGCATTCATGTCAGTGTAAATGCCATATCCCGGCTCTATCTCGTATTCGGCAAGAGTCAGCCGTTTCCACTTGGCCAGCGAGTGCACCACTTCGGCTCTGGCATCGCCCAAATCCTTGATGGGGAAAGTCACCGGACGCTCCACGCCGTTCAAATCGTCGTTGATGCCCAGTCCCTGCAGCACAAAGAGCGGGGCCGTGACACGACGGAGCCGAAGCTCGGTGGAGAGGTTCTGCTGGAAGAATTCCTTTATTTGCTTGATGCCCTGCTCCGTCTGGCGCATGTCGAGCAATGCTTTATAGTCTTTCGGTTTAATCAGTTGACTCATATTCTGCGTGGTTTGCGTGTAATTTATCTTGTGAGTGCAAAGTTAACGATTAATTATTAAACTGCAAGCGTTTCCTCTTAAACATTTCACAAAATGACAGAAAAATGTTGTTTTTTTGTGCTTAATGCTTTCTTCAGAGATTAAATTGTGTGCTGCCGCCATCATATATCATATAGAAAGCGATTTCTTTTTTTCGGTTTTCATTTTGCTGTTTCCTAAAAAATACTTACTTTTGCACCCGAATGATACCATGGCCCCGTAGCTCAGTTGAATAGAGCATCAGATTCCGGTTCTGAGTGTCGTGGGTTTGAGTCCCGCCGGGGTCACTCATTAAACCAAGCGGAAAGCCTTTTTACAAAGGATTTCCGCCTTTTTTATGCTCACGGGAAAGCCGAAAAAGAAATGCAAATTATATTCCAAACATTACATTCCGCTCAGAAATCCAGAAAAGACAACCATACAAAAAGCGGGAACTGAGGCCTGTCTTTGATGACCTCAGCTCCCGCCAAATTTATGACAGAGAGTTTTTCCCTATTCTTCCACCGCTGCCTGCGCCGCAGCCAAACGGGCAATGGGTACGCGGAAAGGTGAGCAGCTCACGTAGTTGAGGCCGGCATGATGGCAGAACTTCACGGAAGAGGGTTCGCCGCCATGCTCGCCACAGATACCGCATTTGAGGTCAGGACGCACAGAACGCCCTTTCTTGACGGCCATCTGTACCAACTGTCCAACACCGTTCTGGTCGAGAACCTGGAAAGGATCCACGTCGAGAATCTTCTTTTCCAGATAAGAAGGCAGGAAGCTGGCAATGTCGTCACGGCTGTAACCAAAGGTCATCTGCGTCAAATCATTGGTACCAAAGCTGAAATATTCGGCTTTCACGGCAATCTTATCGGCAGTGAGGGCAGCACGCGGAATCTCTATCATGGTGCCCACCTTAAAGTCAATGGATACTCCCTCTTCGGCAAAGAGCTTGCGTGCTGTGTCGCGAATCACGCGCTCCTGAGCGTCGAGCTCATTGACGATACCCACGAGAGGCACCATGATTTCGGGATGCGGGTCGTAGCCTTCTTTCTTCAACTGTACGGCAGCACCGAGGATAGCACGCGTCTGCATGGCCGTAATTTCAGGAAAAGTGTTGCCCAAACGGCAGCCACGAAGACCGAGCATGGGATTGTGCTCACTGAGTGACTGGACGCGATCCTGAATCTTCTTGACGCTTACGCCCATCTCTTGAGCCATGATTTCCTGGCCAGCGAGGTCGTGCGGTACGAATTCGTGCAAGGGCGGGTCGAGCAGACGAATGTTGACGGGCATGCCGTCCATGCACTTGAGAATGCCGTAGAAGTCTTGCTTCTGATAGGGAAGCAGCTTCTCCAGCGCGCGTTCGCGGCCCTCGGTCGTGTCGGCCAGAATCATTTCGCGCATGGCTTTAATCTTCTCATTCTCAAAAAACATGTGCTCTGTACGACACAAGCCGATGCCCACGGCACCAAAATTGCGGGCCACCTCTGCGTCATGCGGGGTGTCGGCATTGGTACGCACGACAAGTTTCGAGTATTTACTACAGAGTTTCATCAGTTCGGCAAAGTCACCGGTCACCTCGGCGGGACGTGTCTTTACCTCGCCGGCATACACTTCACCCGTCGAACCGTTCAGCGAGATGTAGTCTCCCTCCTTGAGTACAGTTCCGTCTATCTCCACCGTGCGGCTTTTATAGTCCACATTGATGGCGCCAGCACCGCTCACACAGCATTTGCCCATGCCGCGGGCTACCACGGCTGCGTGCGACGTCATGCCGCCGCGTGCCGTCAGAATACCCTCTGCTGCACTCATGCCGGCCAAGTCTTCGGGCGAAGTCTCAATACGAACCATCACCACCTGACGGCCCTCGGCATGCCAGGCAGCCGCGTCATCGGCGAAGAACACAACCTGACCGCAAGCCGCACCCGGCGAAGCAGGCAAGCCGCGTGTCAGCACATGGGCCTGGGCCAGTGCCTCTTTGTCAAATACCGGATGCAACAGCTCATCCAATTTATTGGGTTCACAGCGGAGCAGGGCCGTCTTCTCGTCAATCTGTCCCTCGTGAAGCAAGTTCATGGCTATCCTCACCATAGCTGTCCCTGTGCGCTTTCCGTTGCGGGTCTGGAGGAACCACAACTTACCTTCCTGAACTGTAAACTCCATATCCTGCATGTCGTGGTAGTGATTCTCGAGCTTCTCCTGCAAGTCGTTCAACTGCTGGAATATTTCTGGCATGGCTTCCTCCATCGAAGGATACTTCGAGACACGTACCTCTTCCTCTATTCCTTGCTGGGCGGCCCAACGCAACGAGCCTTCACGTGTAATCTGCTGGGGCGTGCGAATGCCGGCCACTACGTCTTCGCCCTGGGCGTTGACCAGATACTCACCATTGAAGCGGTTCTCACCCGTGGCGGCATCACGACTGAAGCATACGCCAGTAGCCGAAGTGTTGCCCATATTGCCAAACACCATGGCCATCACGGTGACAGCCGTACCCCACTCCTGCGGAATCCCCTCCATCTTCCGATAGAGGATGGCTCGGTCGTTCATCCAGCTGTCAAATACGGCGCAGATGGCTCCCCAAAGCTGCTCCATCGGGTCGTTGGGGAACTCCTTTCCAGTCTGTTCCTTGATGGCTTCTTTGAAGAGCACCACCAAGCTCTTGAGTTCGTCCACGCTCATCTCGTTGTCGAGATGAATTCCGCGCTGTGCCTTGACTTTCTGGATGATGGCCTCAAACGGGTCAATGTCTTCCTTGTTCAACGGCTTCATGCCCAGCACCACGTCGCCATACATCTGCACGAAACGGCGATAGCTGTCATAAGCAAAACGCTCGTTGCCGGTCTTCTTGGCCAGGCCTGTCACCACTTCGTCGTTCAGACCCAGGTTCAGAATGGTGTCCATCATACCGGGCATGGAAGCACGGGCACCCGAACGCACGCTCATGAGAAGCGGATTGGTGGCATCACCAAACTTCAGCCCCATGAGCTGTTCCACATGCTTCACACCATTCACAACACTTTCCCTAAGGAGTGCTACAACTTCTTCCTTGCCTTTTTCAAAGTATTCGTTACATACATCGGTTGTAATCGTAAAGCCAGGAGGCACGGGTACACCTATCAAATTCATTTCTGCCAGGTTGGCACCTTTTCCGCCGAGCAGATTTTTCATGTCGGCCTTGCCTTCCGCCTTGCCGTTTCCGAAGAGGTAAACTCTTTTTTCACTCATAGTCTTGAACAGGTAATCTTATTTGTTTTAAGTTAATATATTCCTTTATGCAAAGATAACACTTTAAAAACTATTCCCCAAACTTTTTTCCAAGAAATGCCATGTCGAGTTGACAAAATTATTTGTTACCGCAAACAAATCGATTTCCATCTGTTCTCACAAGGGGAACTACCAAGTCTAATTATCCACATTTCTTAGTATGTCCATAGTCTATCTCGCATTTAATCGCTAACTTTGCGGTCAAAACAGAACAAGATGAGCAGAAAGAACAAGAAATTACCACTACTTGAGAATGTCACCATCGAGGCCATTGCTGCAGAGGGCAAGTGCCTCTTCCACCATGAAGACCTGGTGGTATTCGTGCCTTTCTGTGTGCCCGGCGACGTGGTCGACGTACAGCTTACCAAGAAAAAGCACCGATATGGTGAGGGCCGCGTGGAGCGGATGGTCACGCCGAGCAGCATACGTGCCACTCCCGCGTGCGAGCACTTTGGCATTTGTGGCGGATGCAAGTGGCAGAATCTTCCTTATGAGACCCAACTCCAAGCCAAACAGCAACAGGTATTCGACCAGCTCTCGCGTATCGGAAAGGTGGACTTACCCCCTTTCCGCAACATCATGGGCTCCGTGAAGACGCTGGAATATCGCAATAAACTGGAGTTTGGCTGCTGCAACAAGCGGTGGTTCACACATGAAGAATTGCAGAACCCCAGCCTCGATTTGGCCACGAACGACAATTCCGCCATTGGGTTTCACATCACCGGAGCCTTTGACAAGATTTATCCCATTCGCAAATGTTGGCTCATGGACGACCTGCATAATGAAATACGCAACGAGACAGAGCGTTATGCCAAGGAAACGGGCATGACCTTTTACGACGTGCGGGCTCAGCGGGGATTGCTACGTAGCCTGATGTTCCGCACTTCAAACACGGGAGAGTGGATGCTACTGGTGCAGTTCCACTACGACGAGGCGGGCGACGAGCACCGGGCCCACCAACTGCTGCAGCATCTTGCCGACCGGTTTCCCCAAATCAGTTCGCTTATCTATGTGGATAATCAGAAAGGCAACGACACCATCGGCGATCTGGAACTCACCACTTTCAAAGGCAACGACTTCATCTACGAAACCATGGAAGACCTGAAATTCAAAGTGGGGCCCAAGAGTTTCTACCAGACCAACACCGAGCAGGCCTATCACCTCTATTGCGTGGCCCGCGACTTTTGCTTTATGCCCAAATCAACACCAGGCGCCACAGCAGATTCGCAACACCCATCGCTCATCTATGATCTCTATACTGGCACGGGTACCATTGCCAACTTTGTGGCCCACCGGGCACGCAAGGTCATCGGTATTGAATATGTACCCGAGGCCATCGACGACGCACGCATCAACAGCCAAATCAACCATATCGACAACACCGAGTTCTATGCCGGCGACATGAAAAATATCCTCACGCCCGACTTCGTCCGGGAGCATGGCCGTCCCGACATTATCATCACCGACCCGCCACGGGCCGGCATGCACCCCGATGTGGTCAATGTCATTCTTGGAGCAGCTCCACGACGAATTGTCTACGTCAGCTGCAATCCGGCCACCCAAGCCCGTGACCTGTCTTTGCTCGATGCCGATTATCGAGTGACAGCCGTGCAGCCGGTCGACATGTTCCCCCATACTCCCCATGTAGAGAATGTAGTATTGCTCCAGCGGCGCGATGTATAGTTGTTGAGGATAAGGCATTCTTTCAAATTAAAATTCGTTAAAAAACGCCGTTCAAGCATTTCTTTTCGTACCTTTGCACGACTTTTCCCTGTCGGGCAAGTTATTCAGGTAATATAAGGTATTAGTGCACATTATTGCTATAAGGAAACAAAGACATGCGTCAACTTAAAATTCAGAAGAGCATTACGAACCGTTCCAGCGAAGCACTGGACAAATACTTGGTAGAAATTGGCCGTGTGCCCATGATTACGGTAGATGAGGAGATCGAGTTAGCCCAGGCCATCCGCAAGGGAGGACGCGAGGGCGAACGGGCCAAAGAGAAGCTTGTCAAGGCCAATCTCCGTTTTGTGGTTTCTGTGGCCAAGCAATATCAGCATCAAGGACTTGGTCTGACCGACCTGATTGACGAGGGCAACATCGGACTTGTCAAGGCTGCCGAGAAATTCGACGAGACGCGTGGCTTCAAATTCATCTCTTATGCCGTATGGTGGATACGCCAGAGCATCCTGCAGGCCATCGCCGAGCAGAGCCGCATTGTGCGTCTGCCGCTCAACCAAGTAGGCGCCCTGTCCAAAATCAATTCCGAGATTTCAAAGTTTGAACAGAAGAACCAGCGCCGCCCTTCGGTGCAGGAACTCTCCAACCTGACCAATATCGACGAGGCCAAGATAGACCAGACCATCAAGGCCGACAACCATCATATGAGCATCGACGCCCCTTTTCAGGAGGACGACGACAACAGCATGGCCGATGTGCTCTCCTCTGGCGACGACAGCCGTACTGACAAACAGGTGGACTATGAGAGCATGGCCAAGGAACTTGACACCGTTCTTCGCAATGTGCTGAAAGACCGGGAGATTACCATTGTCCGCGAATGTTTCGGCATAGGCTGCCACGAAAAAGGGCTCGAAGAGATAGGCGACCAGCTTGGACTCACGCGCGAACGCGTCCGTCAAATTCGCGAAAAGAGCATCGTGAAGCTGCGCGAGAGCGGCTATGCCAAGCTCCTGATCAAGTATTTGGGGTAAGCAACCGTTGCCAGAAAAACCTGGGGCGCCTTGCTTTCGTTCCTATTGAGGGTGTGTCACTGCATATCAACTCCAGTTGTTTGCAGTGACACACCTTTTATTTTCTTACCACGCATTTAATGGATGCACCCCATATCTTGGAGACTCCATAGGGCGGAGTCATTTGTTCGTTGCAAAATATTTCCAGAGCGGAGCCAGCATCAGGGCCTGGCAGAACTTGCCCGCCACAAGCATTTCAAGCACTTTGGCCTTGCTGCAAAGAAACACATCCATATCTTCCGTGGCATCAAGGTGCGTGCCCGACACTCGCTCCACACCCTCTGCCAGATAAGTATAGCATCGGTTGTTCATCGCACCCGGATTGGGCGATGAGACCATGAACTCCGTCCATTGGCCCCCGCCGAAGCCTGTCTCCTCCCGAAGTTCGCGCTTGGCCGCCTCCATGGGCTCCTCGCCCTCCTCCACGACTCCGGCAGGAATCTCTGTCGAAACCACCTTCAGCCCATGCCTCCACTGGCGTTCCAAAATCATCTCGCCGTCTTTTGTTATGGCAATCACATTGGTCCACGCGGGATACTCCAGCGTGTAATACTCGTCATGGACACGACCATCGGGAAGTTCCACTTTCTCGACCTTGGCTGTCAGCCACTTACGCTTGATGAGATATTTCGTCTCCAGCGTTTTCCATTCCAGTTCCTGATTTGTTCGCATCCCTACTTGCCGCTTTTAGCCCTTACCAACTCAATGGCTTCCTTGCCGGTGAGGTGCTCTATGTCGAAACAAATCATGCACATGTGCTTGAAGTCTTTCTGCACTTCATGCTGGAATCCCTCTTCGTCGCCGGGGTTGTAGCGTTCCGAGAGCAGCCGGATGGTGCGCATCTTCTCCCCGTCGTCCTCGATGACATGCACCTGTCCAAAGCAGATGACACTGCGAAAATAGGTGGTGAACTCTTCCGGATGAACCTCATCTGCCGCAATGACCGTAAAAGATGCCCGCGAATTGTTCCTGACGGCATCTATCTTGTGCCCTCTCAGGGCCGAGTGGAAATAGAGTTTGCCCTCATGATAGACATGGCTGATGGGCACTCCATACGGATAGCCCTCATCCCCCATGAGCGACAACACGCCCGAAGTTGCATTGTTCAATATTCTAATGCTCTCTTCTTCTGAAAGCAACTGGCGCTTGCGGCGCATGGTTCTAAACTCTTTCATGGCTTATCACTTCATGTTTTTATTTCTTTCATCTCGTCAAATGCACTTGCCACAGCGCATCACACCAGCATGCCACTGTATTGCGGATGACGCTCGTACCAAGCCTCCGCATACGAGCACAAGGGCCTGACTTTCAGATTGTGGTCCACCGCGTAGTCGGTAGCAGCCTGTACCAAGTCACCGGCCACGCCCTTGCCTTCATGTCCCTTGAATGTTCTGGTGTGTTCGATGGACAAGCCGCCTTGCATGAACACGAAGTCGAGTTGCCCTACTTGGGTCCCTTCCTCGTAGGCCGTCACCGTGCCCCCGTCGTTGTTGACCGTTACTTTTACTTCCATTTTATATATTTATTTCTATTTCCTCCCCATCATAGGCGAATGCTACGCCGTGTGGCAACTGGAGGGAGGCCTCGCTGTGCAGCCCAATGAGGTGGGTGAGGTGGGTAAAATAAGTATGCTCCGCCCCGACGCGCTGGGCAAAGGCGATGGCTTCGGGGATGAGCATGTGGCTGTGGTGAGGTTTCTCCCAGCGCAGGGCATTAACAACCAGCGTCTTCACTCCCCGCAGCCATTCCATTTCCTCGTCGGCCAGGGTCTTCATATCCGTGATATAGGCCAGCGGCCCAAAGCGATAGCCCAGGATGGGCAGCCGGCCGTGCATCACCTCGATGGGCGTCACCTCTATGCCGCCCACCCTGAAAGGCACATGCTTCTCCACGGCATGCAGGTTGAAACGGGGCACACCGGGATACAGATGGTCGGCAAAACAATAGGGGAAGTTGTGGCGCACGGCTTTCACGGTTTGCGCATTGGCATAGACGTTGATGTCGCCAAACCGACAATACGGGCGCAAATCGTCCAGTCCCCCGGTGTGGTCGTAGTGCTCATGGGTGAGCAGCACACCGTTTATCGGCCGAAATTCCTGGGGCAACAGCTGCATGCGGATGTCGGGCCCACAGTCGATGAGAATGCGCGTGTCGGCGGTCTCGAGCAAGGCCGCCGCGCGCATGCGCTTGTCACGAGGGGCCGTGCTCCGGCACACCTCGCAGTTGCAGCCCAACACTGGGACGCCATTCGATGTTCCTGTACCGATAAATCTGATTTTCAATGCTTTGCCTTTCTCTATTTGATATTTACTTCGGGCTGGATGTGCAGACCGAACTTGCGCTCCACATCCTGCTGGATGGCCTCCATCAGAGCCACCACCTCGGCCCCCGTGGCCCCGCCACGGTTCACCAATACCAAGGCCTGTTTGTCATAAACACCGGCCCGTCCCAGCGACTTGCCTTTCCAGCCGCACTGCTCGATCATCCAGCCGGCCGGTATCTTGTAGCCCAGACGTCCCTCGGGCCCCGGCACCTCGAAATAGTGCAACCCGGGGAACTCGGCCTGAAGCCGCCGGAAAGTGGGCTCGTCGACCATGGGATTCATGAAGAAACTGCCCGCATTGCCCAGTTCCTCGGGGTCGGGCAGCTTGGCACGGCGAATGCCGATGATGGTCTCGCGCAGCTGTCCCACCGTCAGGTTTCCGGCATCCACGCGGGCCGACTCGAGCATGGCGCGGATGTTGCCATAGTCGAGGTGCGGCACGAACGTGCGCGAAAGCTCGTAGGTGACATGGGTTATCAGGAACTTGTCGCGCCACTCCCGCTTGAACCGGCTCATGCGGTAGCCATAGTCGCAGTCGGCCGGGGCAAGGGTCACCACCCGTCCCGTCTCCAGCTCCACGGCCTCCACCTCAATAATAATGTCCTTGGCCTCGACTCCATAGGCACCGATGTTCTGCACGGCCGACGCGCCACACTCGCCGGGTATGAGGCTCAGGTTCTCCATGCCGCAGAGCCCACGGGCCACAGCATAGGCCACCACCTCGTCGAAACAGGTGCCGGCCCAGCAGCGCAGACGGGTCTTGCCGCCATCGTTGGGCACCGTTTGCTGCTCCACGTCGAAGCGTTTCTCAGGTGTTGCCACCAGTCCGCGAAAGTCCTGCGTGAGTAGCAGGTTGCTGCCTCCGCCCAGAATGAGCAGGGGGCCACGCGTGGCCGCCCACGACCGGGCCACGGCCACGGCATCGTCCACGGACGCATAGACGGCCAGCATGTCGCAATGCTGGTCTATGCCAAACGTGTTGTGGCGGAGCAGGGAATAGTTCTTATAAGTCTTCATGGTGTGTAGCCGTGCGGGTGTCAACTGTTAAACTTGGTCAGCTTCCAGTGTCCGCCCATCCGCTTGAAGGTCATTTCGATTTCCAGACCGTTGGCAATGCCGCGGATGAGGAATATCTTCTTGCCCGATTCCGTGTACTTCTGTCCGTACAGAATGTTGTAGATGATGCCACTGGGGATGAGGCTCGGCTTGAAGTCGGGCCACTGCTGGGGCATCATCACCCCGCTGATGGTCGAGAAATCGTCCTCGGGGTCGGGAGCCGTAAACTGCACCTCGTCGGCCATGCTCCTCACTTGGAAAGCCGAATCGGTGGCAAACCGCTGGTAAAACTTCAGGAAGCTGGCGTTCTGGTTCTGGTACATCGGCTTGTAATTCATTGATGTCAGCATCCACTCGCCGTTCACCCGGTTGAAGAGGAACTGCTGCACCGTCTTGAGCCGGAAGAAAATTTTCTCGATGACCACATGGTCGATGGTGGTATCCTTCACCAGATTTTTCTGTCGCTCGTTGTCGAAAATGAGCGTGTAGTATTCCTGCCGCATGAAGAAACGCTCCATCTTCCAGGCATCGCGCCCTATCTTTTTCTCCAGCTTGCCGTCGCGGTAGACCGGCAAGGGGAAGACAATGCGCCGCCATTGCAGCTTGCGGTTGGCGGCGAAATTGAACACAAAGTCGTCGAACAGTTCGTCAGCCGCCTTGGGCATGGGGGTCTCCGAGATGATGCTCTCGGCAGAATCCGCGGCCGAGGTGTCGGCCGCCAGCGAATCGGCCTGCAGCGAGTCCTGTGCCTCCGCTTTCTTATGGATACACCCCGTGGGCACCAACACGGTCAGCAGAGCGGCCGACAGAACGGCGAATAGTAAAACTTTTCTCATAAAATCGTTCATAAAACAAGGCAAAATTACACATTATTTTTTAGATAGGTTCACTTTTTCCGATAAAATTAGTAACTTTGCACACCGTGAAAAAGCCATGCAAAAGGCAACTGCAAACGGCTATCACAGCAAGCAACAAACGATTATGATATTAGAAAAGATAGAAGCACTTCTCAAGGAAGTGGCGGCCCTCTCGGCCAAGAATGCAGAGGACATCGAGCAGCTCAGGCTGAAATACCTGAGCAAAAAAGGTGAAATCAACGCCGTCATGGCCGACTTCCGCAACGTGGCCGCCGACCAGAAGCGAGCTGTGGGCATTAAAATCAACGAACTCAAGCAGGCAGCCACCGACAAAATCAACGAGTTGCGCGAGCAAATAGAGACCACCGAGACCGGTACGGAGAGCATCGACCTCACCCGCACGGCCTACCCCATCGGCCTCGGCACGCGCCACCCGCTCACCATTGTCAAGAACGAGATCATCAGCATCTTCCAGCGCATGGGCTTCACGCTCTACAACGGACCAGAGATAGACGACGACAAGCACGTGTTCACCATGCTCAACTTCGCTGCCGACCACCCTGCCCGCGACATGCAGGACACGTTTTTCATTTCGCAGAACAAGGACGACGTGACCAAGAACGTGTTGCTCCGCTCGCATACCTCGGGCGACGAGGCCCACTACATGGAGACCCACGAGCCGCCCATCCGCGTGCTCTGCCCCGGCCGAGTGTATCGCAACGAAGCCATCTCGGCCCGCGCCCACTGCTTCTTCCACCAGGTGGAGGGCCTCTATGTGGACAAGAACGTGAGCTTCACCGACTTGAAGCAGGTGCTCCTCACCTTTGCCCGCGAGATGTTCGGCCCCGACACCAAGATTCGGCTCCGCCCGAGCTACTTCCCCTTCACCGAACCCAGTGCTGAAATGGACATTTCCTGCAACATCTGCGGCGGCAAGGGCTGCGGCTTCTGCAAGCACACGGGCTGGGTGGAGATACTGGGCTGCGGCATGGTAGACCCGCACGACCTGGAAGCCTGCGGCATCGACCCCGAGGTCTACACGGGCTATGCTTTCGGCATGGGCGTGGAGCGCATCACCAATCTGAAGTACCGCGTGAACGACCTGCGCCTCTTTTCGGAGAACGACACCCGTTTCCTGGAGCAGTTCCAGAGCGCCTACTAAGCGTCAACCGCATACGGAACATATACGGCAACACAGCCGACTCTCCCTGCATGCACGCAGGAGGGTCGGCTGTGTTGCTTTTTATCATCAGCCATTCCGGCCGGCCGGGGCATCCATGGCGGATGTCACGGCCGGCCGGAACGCAGGGTTCAGTCTTCCATGAGCTTGCGGTAGCGGCCTTTTTTGATTTCCTCGTTGCCCAGACGACGGGCCTTGTTGATCTCGTAGTCGGAATAGTCGCCCTCGAAGAACACCACCTCGCCGTTGCCCTCGAAAGCCAGGATGTGGGTGCAGATGCGGTCGAGGAACCAGCGGTCGTGGCTGATGACCACGGCACAACCGGCAAAAGCCTCCAGACCCTCCTCCAGGGCGCGTAGCGTGTTCACGTCGATGTCGTTGGTGGGCTCGTCAAGCAGCAGCACATTGCCCTCCTGTTTCAGGGCCAGGGCCAGCTGCAGGCGGTTGCGCTCGCCTCCCGAGAGCACGCCACAGAGCTTACCCTGGTCGTTGCCCGAGAAGTTGAAACGCGAAAGATAGGCCCGCGCATTGACGTCGCGGCCGCCCATGCAGAAACTCTCGGTGCCGCCCGACACCACGTCGTACACGCTTTTCGTGGGGTCGATGTCCTTATGCTGCTGGTCTACGTAGGCCAGTTTCACGGTCTCGCCCACCTCGAACGTGCCGCCGTCGGCCCGGTCGAGGCCCATGATGAGGCGGAAAAGCGTGGTCTTGCCCGCACCGTTGGGGCCTATCACGCCCACGATGCCGTTGGGCGGCAGCGTGAAGTTGAGGTCGGAGAAGAGTACTTTCTCGCCGAAAGCCTTCTGCACATGCACGGCCTCGATGACCTTGTTGCCCAGGCGCGGGCCGTTGGGGATGAAGATTTCCAGCTTTTCCTCGCGATCTTTCTGCTCCTCGCCCAGCATCTGCTCGTAGGAGTTCAGACGGGCCTTGCCCTTGGCCTGGCGCGCCTTCGGAGCCATGCGCACCCACTCGAGCTCGCGCTCCAGCGTCTTGCGGCGCTTAGAAGCCGACTTCTCCTCCTGGGCCATGCGCGTGGTCTTCTGCTCGAGCCACGACGAGTAGTTGCCTTTCCAGGGAATGCCCTCGCCACGGTCGAGCTCGAGAATCCATTCGCTCACGTCGTCGAGGAAGTAGCGGTCGTGGGTTACGGCTATCACCGTGCCCTCGTACTGCTGCAAATGCTGCTCCAACCAGTCAATGCTCTCGGCGTCGAGATGGTTGGTTGGCTCGTCGAGCAGCAGCACGTCGGGCTTCTGCAACAGCAACCGGCACAGGGCCACGCGGCGGCGCTCGCCCCCCGAGAGGTGCTCCACCGAAGCGTCGCCGGCCGGACAGCGCATGGCGGCCATGGCCCGGTCGAGCTTGGAATCGATGTTCCAGGCGTCGGTGGCGTCGATTATATCCTGCACCTCGGTCTGCCGCTTCATCAGCTGTTCCATCTTGTCGGCGTCGCTGTAATACTCTTCCATGCCGAACTTGACGTTGATGTCGTCGTACTCTTTCAGCGCATCGTAGATGTGTTGCACGCCCTCCTGCACGTTCTCCTTCACGGTCTTGGCCTCGTTGAGAGGCGGATCCTGGGGCAGGTAGCCCACGGTATAGCCGGGACTCCACACTACATCGCCCTGCGTGGGCTGCTCCAGCCCGGCAATGATTTTCATCAGCGTGGACTTGCCCGCGCCGTTGAGACCGATGATGCCAATCTTTGCACCATAGAAGAACGAGAGGTAAATGTTCTTCAATATCTGTTTCTGGTTCTGCGGGATAATCTTTGACACCCCGACCATGGAGAAGATAATCTTCTTGTCGTCTACTGTTGCCATGAAATGTTGGTTGTTTAACGTGTAATAGCTTTACCTGTGCAAATATAAGCATTTTAGGGCAATTGGCATCGAAAAAAGCCGACTTTTTATGCCCATCCGGGCAACATGCAGCCTCCGCGGCGGCGGCATGGCGGGAAGCGGACGGCACAGGGACAGAACGAACGCGCCGCAACCGCATGGCCTTTGCGCCGTAATGGCCCGGCGATTACGGCACAACGGCCCCGCGATTGCGGCGCAGCCACACAACGAAAACGGCAGAATGGAAAGACCATTCTGCCGTCGGTGTATGGGAATGGGCCGCAGCCCGGAGGATCACTGCATGTCGTAGACCACCTGCATGAGCAGTTTGCCCAGCCTGTCGGCCTCGTCCATCGTGGGCGCTTCGCTGTAGACACGGATGATGGGCTCGGTGTTGCTCTTGCGCAGGTGCACCCACTTGTCGGGGAAGTCGAGCTTCACACCGTCGATGTCGGTCACCTGCACGCCGACCTCGCGGCCGTATTTCTCCTTGACTTGACGCAGTATAGCGTCCACGTCGGTAGAGGGCGTGAGGTCGATGCGGTTCTTGGCGATGGCGTAAGCAGGGAACGAGGCGCGCATCTCGCTGGCCTTGAGGCCCTTCTGTGCCATGCTGCTCAAGAAGAGGGCAATGCCCACCAGCGCGTCGCGGCCATAGTGGCTCTCGGGATAAATGACGCCGCCGTTGCCCTCGCCGCCAATGACTGCACCCACCTCTTTCATCTTGGTGGTGACGTTCACCTCGCCCACGGCCGACGCATAGTAGGTGCAACCGTGCTTCTCGGTGACGTCGCGCAGGGCGCGCGTGGAGCTCAGGTTGCTCACGGTGGGGCCTTTCACATGGTCGAGAATATAGTCGGCCACGGTGACAAGCGTGTATTCTTCGCCATACATGCGGCCGTCTTCCTGAATGAAAGCCAGCCGGTCCACGTCGGGATCGACCACCACACCGAGGTCGTAGCCGCCCCCGGCACAGGTCTGCATGATGCCGCCTAAGTTCTTTTCGATGGGTTCAGGGTTGTGCGCAAAGTCGCCATTGGGCTCGCCGTTGAGGAAAGTGGCCTCCACGCCAAGGGCCTGGAACAGCTGGGGCAGGATGATGCCGCCCACAGAGTTCACGGTGTCGACCACCACACGGAAGTGGGCCTTGCGGATGGCTTCGAGGTCCACGAGATCGAGTGCCAGCACGGCGTTGATGTGACGCTGGTTGTAAGTGTCGTCCTCGGTGTAGCTGCCCATGTGGTCCACGTCGGCAAAATCAAAATCTTCATGCGCGGCAATGTCGAGCACTTCGTTGCCGTCGGCCTTGGTCAAGAACTCGCCCTCGTGGTTGAGCAGCTTCAAAGCGTTCCAGTGGCGTGGGTTATGGCTGGCCGTGATGATGATGCCGCCCTCGGCTCCGCTCATGCGAACGGCAAGCTCGGTGGTGGGCGTGGTGGCCAGTCCAATGTTGACCACGTCGTAACCCATGCCCATCAGTGTGCCGCAGACCACGTGGCTGACCATGGAACCCGAGATACGGGCGTCGCGGCCCACGACGATTCTGTTGCTCAACGACTGGCCGCTGCGGCGGATGAACGTGGCATAGGCCGAGGTAAACTTCACGATGTCCAGCGGGTTCAGGGTGTCGCCGGCGCGACCGCCGATGGTTCCGCGGATGCCCGAAATGGATTTGATTAATGTCATAGCATGCTGTTTAAAAAGAGCAAGGCGAACGATACCCGCGGCAAAAAGGCCGCAACACTTATCGTCCGCGCTCGTAGGTGATGTCGTAGAGATAGGGAATGACGTTGTAGGTGGCCGTGGAGTGGCCCACGTCGTGGGGCACGATGATGCGTACCCGGGCTATCTCGTCGTCGGGCTTGGCCACACGGCCCACGTTGATAAACGTCAGAGGAACCAGCCAGCCCTGGGGAACGGACGTGGACGACAGCCGATGGGCCAGCATGAGCGAGCTCTCACCGGAAATGAATATGCCGGAGAATGTGCCAGAGTTGTCGGTAACCGACATCTTGTCAACCAGCGAGGCAAAGCTACTTGTCAGCATATTGGAGGCCTCGATGGAGTCGCCGAGCATGTTGCGCTCGGTGTATCTGCAGAGCACAGTGGCCGTCTCACCGTTCTTGAGCCGCTCGCCGCAGCCCCGACGGACAATCTGCATATACACGCCCGACGACTCGAAAAGCACCCACTCGTTCTTTTTCACGTCGGTTGTGGTGTCGCGCAGGAACTCGGCCTCGGAAATAACGGTGACAGCAGAGTCGGCTATGTATTTGCTGATGGCGGCGTTGGCGCGTTTCTTCTGGTCGGCATAGGTCTCCTCGTTCCTGCATCCCATAAAAGCCATGAGGGCCAGCAGGAGCAGAGAGAGGGTAGTTAGTTTCTTCATGTGAACACGTTTTGGCTGCAAAGATAGCAAAAAACTAAGGAGTTAATGCGTAAAAAAACAAAAAACTAAAATAAATATCATTAAGCCCCCGAGCGGCCACCCAGCGCATCGGCATAGTAGCGAAAAGCCTCGCGCGTGATTTTTTCGGCCTCGTCCATGGAGCAGTCGAGATAGCCGCCACTGGCGTTGAAGTGGCCGCCGCCATTGAAGAAGCGGCGCGCCATGTCCTCTACCGAGAAGTCGTCGACCGAGCGCAGGCTCACCCATATCTTGTTGTCCACGCGGTCGTCCTCGCGCAGGGAGACCGAGACTTTCATGCCGCGGATGCGCAGGGGTTCGTTGACCAGGGCCTCGGCATCGCCGCGCACGTAGTGGAAGTCGCGCATGTTCTGTCGCGTAATCGTGTAGTAGGAGGCATGGATGTCGTCGAATACATTGAGTTTCTGCGACATGAGGTAGCCGCGCAGACGGATGGCCCACTGGCTGTAATTGTTGTACACGTTGCGGTAAATCTTGTCTTTGTCGATGCCCTTGGTGAGCAGTTGACAGATGATGAAGTAGATTTCGGGACGGGTGGAGTTGAAAGTGAAGCCGCCCGTATCGGTCATCATGCCACAATAGACGGGGATGGCAAACTTGCGCGAGAGGGTATCGAAGCCGCCAAGCTGCCACATCACACGGAACACCACCTCGGAGGCCGAGCTGAGTTCGGGGTGGGAGACAGTGAGGCGGGTGGGGATGGTGGGGTCGAGATGGTGGTCGAGCATCACGCGCGGGGCCTTGCAGTCGGTCAGAGCCTGCTCCATAGCCTCCACGCGGTTGAGCCCGTTATAGTCAATACAGAACACGAGCTGGGCCTCGTCGAACGCCCGCTGCACCTCGTCGGGGTGTTTGTCGTATCTGACGATACGCTCGCTCATAGGCAGCCACATCAGAAAATCAGGGTAGGCATTGGGGACGGCGAGAAAGGGTTCTTTGCCATAATGTTCGCAAAGATAGGCATACCATCCGAGGCAGGCACCAAGGGCGTCGCCATCGGGACGGGAATGGCCGGTAATAACAATATGTTCTGACGCGCGAATGAGCGCGTCGAGCTCGTGGGCCTCTTCGGCCGTCAGCAAGTTCAAATCCATCATGGCTGCAAAGTTACGAAAAAGATTGCAGACCGTGGGCCGGCCATTCGGGCTTTTTCGCGGTGGCCATGGTGGATAGTTCGGCAAGTGCAGGAAAGGATACGGAGCACATGAAAGCCCGTATGGTGCCCACGTCCATCCATAAAACTGGGGCTAAATGCCTGTACAGCAGAAAGGGCTGCATCCGCTTCGCTCCCATTTGGGTAAGCGCAACGGATGCAGCCCTTGCATCAATGGTTGGCGGCAGTGCCGCCCACGTAGCTCTGATTAGAACAGCTTGGACGGATAAACGCCCTCGTCAATGAGCGCTTGTATCTTAGCCACCACGCTGGGACGGTCGGCCGAATAGGTCACGCCGAACCACTTACTCGTGGTATCGAGCACCTCGCAAGTGGCTGTTCCGTTGTTGACCAAATTGTTTACCACCCAAGGAATCAAGTATTCAGCCTTGGGGTTGGCCTTGGTCTCGGGAGACGACAGGAACTCCTCGAAGAAGCGATCGCTGTGCTCGAAGTAGTCGGGAGTGAAGCCCCACACGTTCATGCTCACCGGACAGGTGTCGGGAATCTGCACCCATTCGCCTTTCTCGTCCTTGTAGGCCACCACACCGTCGGCCTTGCGCTCAATCTCTGTACGCTCCACACAGGTGGTCAGATGGCCGGCCTCGTTCTTGGAGCATACCCCGCGCGACACGGTTCCGTTGTCGGAAAGGGTGTTGCCTACGCGGAAACCCACCATGGCATACGTGTTCTTGCTGCCCTCGGGAAGCTCGGAGAGGAACTTGCCCATCACCTTGAAGCAGTCACGATTGTAGAAATCGTCGCAGTTGATAACGCAGAAAGGCTCCTTGATTAGGTTCTTGGCCATCATCACAGCATGGTTGGTGCCCCAGGGTTTGGTGCGGCCTTCGGGCACGTTGTGGCCCTCGGGAATCTTGTCCAGAGCCTGGAAGCAGACTTCTGCAGGGATGTGCCCCTCGTACTTGGCAAGCACCTGCTGGCGGAACTGCTCCTCGAAATCCTTGCGAATCACGAACACAATCTTGCCGAAGCCCGCCTGAATGGCGTCATAGATGGAGTAATCCATGATGGTCTCGCCGTTGGGGCCCAAGCCGTCCAACTGCTTTAAACCACCGTAACGACTGCCCATGCCGGCAGCAAGAAGTAACAATGTAGGTTTCATGTGTGCTGTATTTAATGAATAGAATGAATTTGTTCTGCGTGCAAAGATAGCAAATATTTTTAATAAGCCTACGCCATGGTGGGAAAAACTATGATTTAAGCCCCTCGAGTTCCACGAGATAACGCTTCAGCTCAAAGACCCACACCTTGTAGCCGAGAGCGGAGAGCTGAATGCCGTCCAAGGTCAGCTCTCGACGCAACTCGTTGGTGCCGTGACGCACAAAACTCTTAAAGAGGTTCACATAGCTGATGGCATGCTGCTCGCAAAAGTGACGCAGCTTCACGTTGAGGGCGGCAATCGTTTTGGATTTGCCCTGAAGGGGATTGGATTGACCCTGCTGCGCGTTGGTTTTATCTTGGAGGTTTGTCGGCGCAGACTTGTCCATGCTGAATGTTTCATGAACCGGAAGGTTGCTTTCTACAAAGAGACGCGTACCGAGCGACTCCCGGCGAATGTACGTAATGATTTTTATACAGGACTGATAAGTCTCTTCAACACTCCGATGATTCAAAATATCATCCCTGCCTACCATCAGGAATATGGCCTTGGGACGGCCGGCAAGAATCTGCTGCAACCTGCGGAACAGACCCGAGGTATCATCGCCCGCAATGCCACGATTGCGCACACGCTTCCAGTGCAGTAGCACATTCCAGTCACCCGCGTACTCTGTGAGTCCCGCTCCCAACATCACAACATCCGTGCTGTCTATGGCCCGCATCTTTGAAAACTCTCCCATCTTCACGGCATAATGGTTCTGCTGGCCATAACCGGCCATGCCGACACACAGCGAAAAGCAAATTAACAACATCCTTTTCATAGGAACAGACATTCTTTTCTTCATACGGACAAAGATATAAAAATAAGGCAACAATTCCTCCGTTTTTAAATATTATTATGTCCTGACTCTCAAAAGAAAAGACCATCCTCGGCTTCTGCCGAGAATGGTCCCTTATTTTCGCATCTGATTTTCCTTATTTCATTGCAGACAATACTTTCTCGAAATAGCGCTGCGTGCGCTGCACGCTGAAGTGAACTCCACCATTCCATGAACGGATGGCTCGCTCCACGCTGTTCATCGGATTATACTTCGATTGGATGAGCAGAAACATTTCTTTCGACTTTGCAATACTGAATCGATCGGAAAGTTTATATCGTCTCTTACTCTTTCTGCTCCTTAAAATGTTGTTACATTCTGTCACAAGCACTGGAGTAATCTGCATAACACCCACCGAATTGCCACTCTTGGCTTTGGGGTCTCCCTCACTCTCTACCTGAATAATGGCTTCCATGACCGAACTCCAGTCAAATTCCGAGCCATTGTCCGCCGTATTCGAATTACTTTCTGCACAGGCCGGACTCATGACAAAAAGCATTATCAGCAATAAAACATTCTTCAAAAATTTCTCCATAACATACTTTTTATGGAACCTGAACGACAAACCTGCCATTCACAACTATGCCTATGAGAAAGAGTTACGCAATAGTCTTAGCTCCGTTAGATACCTTAGCGAATAGCATCACCACAACAACAAGCAACTGCTATCCTTATTCTTATCGGGTGCAAAGATACGGAAAATACGTGAGACCACCAAATCCATTATCCTATTTTAAAACAACTAATAAATAATCTAAATAATTAGACACCAATCTCATGCCTCTTTCACCCTGTAAATATTCTTTTATTCCCTCTCCCTATAAGGTCTCCTATCACACCCCCTATAAGTCCCTATCCTCCGCCTATAAATTCCTATCACCTCCTATAATTACCTATCATCTCCTATCATAGCCTATAATTGCCTATCACCTCCTATTATCACCTCCTATTATCACCTCCCTCCCCCAACAAAAAAGTTCCCCGCCCACACTTCCTGTGGACGGGGAACCAAAAAGCAGGCAGCTCCCTACTCTCCCGCATTGCATTGCAGTACCATCGGCGCAGACGGGCTTAACTTCTCTGTTCGGAATGGGAAGAGGTGGGACACCGCCGCAACAGCCACCAAAAATAACGAATGACCATCGGCACAAGGCAGGACTGAAAAAGAAAAACAAAGACATGCGCCCGGACACCGCATCAAAGCGGGACAGGGAACGCCACGGCTGAAAAAATGGGGCCCGAAGAAAGCGCTCGGGCAATTAGTAGCGCTCGGCTTTGACGTCGCCGTCTTTACACCTGCGCCCTATCTACGTCGTCGTCTGCAACGACCCTCTACGGAGTTCTCATCTTGCGGAGGGCTTCGCACTTAGATGCTTTCAGCGCTTATCCCGACCAGACGCGGATACCCGGCGGTGCACCTGGCGGCACAACCGGCAAACCGGAGGTCTGTCCGTCACGGTCCTCTCGTACTAGTGACGGCACCACGCAAAACTCCTGCGCCCACGATAGATAGAGACCGAACTGTCTCACGACGTTCTGAACCCAGCTCGCGTGCCACTTTAATGGGCGAACAGCCCAACCCTTGGGACCTTCTCCAGCCCCAGGATGTGACGAGCCGACATCGAGGTGCCAAACCACCCCGTCGATATGAGCTCTTGGGGGGGATCAGCCTGTTATCCCCGGAGTACCTTTTATCCTTTGAGCGACGGAGTTTCCATACACGTCCGCCGGATCACTATGCCCCAGTTTCCTGCCTGCTCGGCATGTCTGCCTCCCAGTCAAGCGCCCTTATGCCATTGCACTCCATAAGGCCGGTTACCAATCGGCCGGAGGGCACCTTTGGAAGCCTCCGTTACGCTTTTGGAGGCGACCACCCCAGTCAAACTACCCGCCAAGCGGTGTCCGCGCATACGCGCGTTAGACCTCAGACAGCCGAAGGGCCGTATTTCAAGGAGGGCTCCACATGCACTGGCGTGCACGCCTCAAAGCCTCCGGCCTATCCTACACATCGGATGACCAAGGTCAGCGCTAAGCTGTAGTAAAGGTTCACGGGGTCTTTTCGTCCCATCGCGGGTAATCGGCATCTTCACCGATACTACAATTTCACTGAGCTCATGGTTGAGACAGCGTCCGGATCATTACACCATTCGTGCAGGTCGGAACTTACCCGACAAGGAATTTCGCTACCTTAGGACCGTTATAGTTACGGCCGCCGTTTACCGGGGCTTCAATTCAACGCGGCACCTTGCGGATGACGTCTCCTCTTAACCTTCCGGCACCGGGCAGGTGTCAGGCTGTATACGTCCACTTGCGTGTTGGCACAGCCCTGTGTTTTTGTTAAACAGTTGCCTGGACCTATTCTCTGCGCCTCCCAAAAAAGGGAGGACCCTTTATCCCGAAGTTACAGGGTCAGTTTGCCTAGTTCCTTAACCATGAATCTCTCAACGCCTGAGTATGTTCTACCCGTCTACCTGTGTCGGTTTGCGGTACGGGTACCACAAGGGTTGAGCTTAGCGGATTTTCTCGGGAGTATGATTACCAGCGCTGTTACCCCTCCCCGAAAGGAGGGGCATACTGTCAGGGTCGGCTCGGAGGGTGGATTTGCCTGCCCTCCTCGGCGCCTACGCCCTTCAACGGGGATTTCCGTCACCCCGCGGCTGTGTCACTGCTCCGTCCCCGCGTCGCCCCATGTGGTAGTAACGGAATGTTGACCGTTTCTGCCATCGCCATCGCCTGTCGGCTGAGGCTTAGGACCCGACTTACCCCGGGATGACTGGCATTGCCCGGGAAACCTTGGACTTGCGGCGGGGGGGGATCTCACCCCCCTTGTCGTTACTTATACCTACATTTGCTTTGCCGTACGCTCCAGGATCAGTCATCTTCACCATTCTGCGCATACGGCATGCTCCCCTACCGATACTTTATTCAATGCTATCCTGCGTCTTCGGCGTCCGCCTTATACCCGATTATTATCCACGCCCGGACCCTCGACCAGTGAGCTGTTACGCACTCTTTGAATGAATGGCTGCTTCCAAGCCAACATCCTGGCTGTCACAGGGACAGGACTTCGTTAGACTAACTCAGGCGGAACTTCGGGGCCTTAGACGGCAGTCTGGATTCTTCTCCTCTCGGGGACGGACCTTAGCACCCGCCCCCTTACTGCACGGCTGCGGCGCATGAGCATTCGGAGTTCGTCAGGTCTCGATAGGCGGTGAAGCCCTCTCGACCTATCGGTCGCTCTACCTCTCATGCGGAACACCGCACGCGGCACCTAAATGCCTTTCGGGGAGTACGAGCTATCTCCAAGTTTGATTGGCCTTTCACTCCTACACACACCTCATCCAGAAGCTTTTCAACGCTTATTGGTGCGGACCTCCATCCGGTGTTACCCGGACTTCATCCTGGACATGTGTAGATCACTTGGTTTCGCGTCTGCCACCACCGACTGAAACGCCCTATTCAGGCTCGCTTTCACTGCGGCTCACGCGTCTCATGACGCTTAACCTCGCCGGTGACGGCAACTCGTAGGTTCATTATGCAAAAGGCACGCCGTCACTGCTATAAGCAGCTCCGACCGCTTGTAGGCGCATGGTTTCAGGAACTATTTCACTCTTCTCATGGAAGTGCTTTTCACCTTTCCCTCACGGTACTCGTTCGCTATCGGTCTCATCCGAGTATTTAGCCTTGCCGGATGGTCCCGGCGGATTCACGCAGGATTACTCGTGGCCCGCGCTACTCAGGATACCACTATGCCGACAAATGCTTCGGGTACGGGGCTATCACCCCCTGCGGCACCGCTTTCCAGCGGATTCCCCTCGCAACTGCCGTGCAACGACGTGGTCCTACAACCCCCAAGCCGCGTTGCCACGGCGTGGGTTTGGGCTCTTCCCCGGTCGCTCGCCACTACTGGGGGAATCATTATCTTATTTTCTTTTCCTGGAGGTACTAAGATGTTTCAGTTCCCTCCGTTAGCCCCCGGAAAAAACACCGGGTGACAGTCCTTCAGACTGACGGGTTGTCCCATTCGGATATCCGCGGGTCAGGGGTCATTTGCACCTCACCGCAGCTTTTCGCAGCTTATCACGTCCTTCCTCGCCTGGATGAGCCAAGGCATCCGCCATGCGCCCTTTCCTACTTTCTTCGACTTTCCCCCATGACAGCTTATCTGCCAGGGGGACGCCCATACTTTCAGCTGTATCGTCCCGCACATGAACACGCACCTCTAAAAAGGCGCGCCACGCGCGGCAAGTCTTCACTTTTTCTTCTTATACAGTCTTGCTTGTGTCAATATGTCAAAGATCTTACGGCGCAAAGCGCACGTGGTGGAGAATATCGGATTCGAACCGATGGCCTCTTGCATGCCATGCAAGCGCTCTAGCCAGCTGAGCTAATCCCCCTTGTCCAATTCATAATTCAAAATGCAAAATGCAAAATTACAGGCCTGCACCGACGGATGTCGGCATTGCGCCGGCGGCATTCCGAACCGGGAACTACAGGGAGCGTACAATACAAAAAACATCGTCCTCGCCCAACCGCACGCCCTCGCCGGACGGCAATCTTGAATTTTGAATCCTGAATTCTGAATTGCAAAAGTAGTCCCAGGCAGACTTGAACTGCCGACCTCCACATTATCAGTGTGGCGCTCTGACCAACTGAGCTATAGGACTCTCTAGCGCCCCACCGGCCCTTGTCAAAAAACGGGGACCGGAGGCAGCCCGGCTTCCTTCTTCCCTTGCTTGTCAAAAACAGGGCAGCAGCAGCAAGAAGATTGGGAACGGCTGGACGAACCGTCACCGCCATACGGCCACACAGGCCAAACGGCGTCATCCCTTCAGAAACACAAGGCATACACGCCCCACAGGGACACACATGCCTTAAGGCTGAACTTTTCATCACAACGTACACCTCACAGGCGACAGCTCCAGAAAGGAGGTGTTCCAGCCGCACCTTCCGGTACGGCTACCTTGTTACGACTTAGCCCCAATCACCAGTTTTGCCCTAGGCCGATCCTTCCGGTCACGGACTTCAGGCACCCCCGGCTTTCATGGCTTGACGGGCGGTGTGTACAAGGCCCGGGAACGTATTCACCGCGCCATGGCTGATGCGCGATTACTAGCGAATCCAGCTTCGTGGGGTCGGGTTGCAGACCCCAGTCCGAACTGAGGGGGGATTTCAGGATTGGACCGCGTTTGCACGCGGCCGGCTTGCTGTGCCCCCCATTGTAACACGTGTGTAGCCCCGGACGTAAGGGCCGTGCTGATTTGACGTCATCCCCACCTTCCTCACACCTTGCGGCGGCAGTGTCCACAGAGTGCCCGGCATGACCCGATGGCAACTGCGGAGAGGGGTTGCGCTCGTTATGGCACTTGAGCCGACACCTCACGGCACGAGCTGACGACAACCATGCAGCACCTTCGCAGAAGCCCCGAAGGGCCTCACCATCTCTGGATCGTTCCTCTGCAATTCAAGCCCGGGTAAGGTTCCTCGCGTATCATCGAATTAAACCACATGTTCCTCCGCTTGTGCGGGCCCCCGTCAATTCCTTTGAGTTTCACCGTTGCCGGCGTACTCCCCAGGTGGGATGCTTAATGCTTTCGCTTGGCCACACGCCCAATAAAAGGGCGGACGGCGGGCATCCATCGTTTACCGTGCGGACTACCAGGGTATCTAATCCTGTTCGATACCCGCACCTTCGAGCTTCAGCGTCAGTTATGCTCCCGTCAGCTGCCTTCGCAATCGGGGTTCCTCGTCATATCTAAGCATTTCACCGCTACACGACGAATTCCGCCAACGTTGCGCACACTCAAGCACGACAGTTCGCGCTGCAATCCAGGTGTTGAGCACCTGCATTTCACAACACGCTTGACATGCGGCCTACGCTCCCTTTAAACCCAATAAATCCGGATAACGCCCGGACCTTCCGTATTACCGCGGCTGCTGGCACGGAATTAGCCGGTCCTTATTCATACGGTACCTGCAAAACACCACACGTGGCGCACTTTATCCCCGTATAAAAGCAGTTTACAACCCATAGGGCCGTCATCCTGCACGCTACTTGGCTGGTTCAGGCTTACGCCCATTGACCAATATTCCTCACTGCTGCCTCCCGTAGGAGTCTGGACCGTGTCTCAGTTCCAGTGTGGGGGACCTTCCTCTCAGAACCCCTACCGATCGTTGCCTTGGTGGGCCGTTGCCCCGCCAACAAGCTAATCGGACGCATCCCCATCAACAAGCGGATAAACCTTTCTTCCAACACGGAGGACCTCGTTGGAATACATAGGGTATCAGACCGCATTTCTACGGATTGTCCCCTGCTTGAAGGTAGGTTGGATACGCGTTACTCACCCGTGCGCCGGTCGCCATCGGCAGATGCAAGCATCCGCCATGCTGCCCCTCGACTTGCATGTGTTAAGCCTGTAGCCAGCGTTCATCCTGAGCCAGGATCAAACTCTCCATGGTAAAATATAACATTGTACGTGCCTACAATCACCACAAGGCCAATGCCCCACGGCAAATGAAAGCACGACGTCTTGCCTGTCACAGAACGCCTGAAAATGTATCGAAGTTCAAGTAAAACCTGTGAATCTCATCCAAAATGAATCGGACGGTTCTCATTCATACCCAATTCCCCGAAACCCAATAAAAACAGGAACGGGGACTTGCTTCTTGTACTACTACTCTGTCTATGTAAATACTTTCAAAGAACTCTTCCTGCATATTCGCCATGAGCCACAATCTTCCGACTGCCTCAACAGCAGCTTCCTGAATCCACGAATCAATTTCTATTATTGCTTGTTTATCCTCGAAAGCAATTGCAAAGTTAATGCAAAATCCGATTCCCTCCAAATAATCAAAGCAGAAAAACGCGAAAACCGCTATATTTTTCTGCTTTAATTACAAAAAGCCTTATATACCTCCTAAGCGAAGAAAGAACCGTCTTTATTCAAAATTCAGCTCTGGAGCCTTTTCTGCTCCTGAATCTGCCTCAAATTTAGTCATTCGCTCAAATCCAAAGACTCCTGCAAACAACACATTCGGGAAAGAGCGCACATTCTGGTTGTATTCCTGAACAGCCATGTTGTATTTCTGCCGGGCCTCGTTAATACGATTCTCCGTCCCCTCCAGCTGAATCTGCAGACTCTTGAAATTCTCGCTGGCTTTCAATTCCGGATACCTTTCGGCCACAACCATCAGCCGACCCAAAGCCTGGGAGAGCTCTCCTTGAGCCGCCTGAAACTGCCTCAATTTCTCGGGAGTCAGGTTGTCGACATCCAGTTTGATTTGGGTTGCGGCTGCTCGGGCCTTGGTCACAGCCTCATAGGTCTCCCTCTCATGCTTGGCATAGGCCTGAACCGTCTTGGCCAAATTGGGTATCAAGTCGGCTCTGCGCTGATATGTGGCCTGTACATCTGCCAAAGCTGTCGTTGCCGCTTCCTGTCCGTTTACCATTCCGTTATAGGAGTTACAAGCTCCCACACAGAGCATACAAAACAAAACAATCACGACGATTGTCACTGTCTTTCCTTTTTTCATTTCTCTTTTAATTAATGTATATACCTTTTAATATAAACCTTTTTATATATAGGCCGGTCATTACCAACCTCCACCGGCACCGCCACCTCCAAAGCTGCCGCCACCGAAGCTACCGCCCGAGACACCTCCTCCGGATGCTGTTCCTCCGCCAAAGATAAAAGGCGGAAACCAATCATCGTCCTTTCGATTTTTACCACGCTTCGTCACCTTGCGGGGAGTCATCAACCCCAGTGACTCCAAAATGTTTCTGACGAACAACCATACGGGCATTCCAAAGAAAATCGCAAAGAGGAAAATTCCCAACCACACGTCCGATTCCGTAGACTCTCCCCCATTGTCGACTTGCGGAATGCCCGTCTTGCCTGTCTTCAACTTCTGATAGATTGCCTTTGAGGTTTCCAGCACAGCATCGCCCACCCGGTTGACCCGCATGTTGGAGACAATGCAAGCACGGCCAATATCATCACACTCAACGTCTGTCAGGTCTGCTTCCAGTCCCTTGCCCGGAGCAATGAAATACCGACGGTCGTCGACAGCCAGGACGATGACCAGTCCCTTCCGTTCCTTTCGGGTACCAACGCCATGCCGGTTGCCCACATCTTGAGCCATCCGAAAGCAGTCGCCGTCTTTCACGTTGCCCACAACCACAAACACAGTCTGCACGCCACATTCCCTGTGCAGCCTCGCCAAATACGCATCCGACGAGTCGCGCTCTTCCTGCGTCAGCCGTTGTTCCGGGTCACAGACATAGCGGTTGCGATCCTGCAAATGAACCATCGGCACCTCATCCGCCGACCACACGTGGGCCCCGACCTGCAAAGGTGCCCATGCCATTGCCCAGCAGAGCGCCAGCAACACGAAGAACGGACCAGTCCTTTTCAAACTTTCCAACATGGAAGCCTACCTTTTATTGAAGAACCGTAGCCTTCAAGATTCTCACATCGTTCACCGGACGACTATAATCGTCGGTGTCCACATAGTCGATGTCTCTCACAACGTCCAGCCCATCTGTCACCTCTCCAAACACGGTGTACTGTCCATCAAGGTGCGGACTTCCACCATATTTCTTATAATGCTCGCGTATCTCGGGTGTGAGCACCACCTTTCCCTGTGTGCGTTCGTCCAGACGCCCCTGCACCCGGTCGAGTCCTAATGTGCTGAACGTGCTGCCATAGACGATGTAAAACTGGGAAGCCGACGAAGACCGCTCCGGGTTCCCTTGGTCGCCCTCGCGTGCAGCCGCCAGTGCCCCACGCTTGTGAAAGAACTGCGGATAGACAATCTCGGCCGGAATGGTGTAGCCCAAGTCGTGGGTGCCCACCGTGTCACCAGGCTTGGCGTGCCTCGTAGTGGAGTCGCCGGCCTGTATCATGAAATCTGCTATCACCCTGTGCCACAGCACGCCGTCATAATAACCCTCGCGTACCAAACGCAGGAAATTGTCGCGGTGACGCGGCGTCTCATTGTAAAGTTCTACGATTATCTTGCCTTTGGAAGTCTCCAAGAGCACCCGCTGACGCGCGGCTACCTCCTGCACTTGTGCCAGCACGGGCACCTGCATCAGGAGCAAGAAGAACAGTACCAAGCGTTTTTTCATATCGTTTGCTTTCATTCCAGCTTTTGTTTTACGCACGTAAAAGTAAGCAATTATCTTGAATTTTGTTCTAAATTTCCCGAAAAATATTAATTTTTAATAGAAACCCAGGACGCTTCCAGCCTTTTTCTTTGCCGTTTAACGGAAATAGATTAAATTTGCAGGATGTTAGAACACCTCCCATGAACGGAAGAAAGACAAACCTCCAAAGAAAAAATGATGGAACATGAATAAAAAAATTATCCTTCCTTTGATACTGGTCATTCTCCTCCTCGCAGGTGGCATTGCATGGCTCTACGTCAGTCTTGACAAGCAGAAACAGGCCAACGAGGAAATGGTGCAACTGGCCGAGATGGACAAGAAAGAGATGGAGAACGAGTATCAGCAGTTCGCCAATCAGTACAGCGAGATGAAAACGCAGATCAACAACGACTCCATCGTGGCCCAACTCACGCAAGAACAGGAGCGCACGCAGCGGCTGCTCAAGGAGCTTCGGGACACCAAGAGCACCGACGCCCGCGAGATTGCCCGACTCAAAAAGGAGCTCGCCACCGTGAGAGCCGTGCTGCGCAGCTACGTCATCGAGATAGACTCGCTCAACCGGCTCAACCAAAACCTCACGGCTGAGAACACACGCATCAAAGGCCAATACGAAGAGGCCAACCGTCAGATCGAGGGACTGAACACCGAGAAACAGTCGCTCTCCGAGAAAGTGGCCATCGCCGCCCAACTTGATGCCGTGGGCATCAGCCTCACCGCCATGGACAAGCACAACAAGGCCACCCGCAAGACCAAGAAAGCAAAGGCCCTGCAAGTCAGCTTCTCACTGGCCAAGAACGTGACTGCCCAGAGCGGCAACAAGACGGTCTACGTCCGTCTCACCTCGCCTACGGGTTCCCTCATGGGCGGCGCTGGGACATTCACTTATGAAAACCGCAGCCTGGAATGCTCCATGAAGCGCACCGTTGAGTACGGCGGCAAGGAGACTCCCGTCTCCCTCTACTATACCATCGACCAAGCCCTGCAGGGCGGCACCTACAGCGTCAGCATCTTTGCCGACGGCAACATGATTGGGAGCCGCAGTTTCACGTTGGAATAACCTTTCCTGAACGTTGGAGCAACCTTTCCTGAACGCTGGAATAACCCTCCCCGAACGTTGGAGCAACCCTCCCCGGCACAAGGACGACGCCGGCGTTACCCCCTCCACGGGCTTCAAACAAGATTAAGACCATTTATAATGAAAAGCGTTTCTTTCATTATCCTATTCTTTGGGTGCATGGCCACAGCCCAGGCCCAGCGCGTGTTGAGCCTGGACAGTTGCCGTGCCCTGGCGTTGCGCAACAACAAGCAAATCAACATTTCGCGCATGAGCAAGCTGGCCACCATGAATGCCCGCAAGGCCGTCCGCACCAAATATCTGCCCAAGGTGGATGCGTTGGCCGGCTACGAATGGACCAGCCGCGAAATCAGCCTGCTCAGCAAAACCCAGAAAGCCAACCTCGGCAACCTGGGCACCAACGGCCTCCAGCATGCGGGAGCCAACCTCTCGAGTGCCATTTCTTCACAGATCAACGGCCTCGTCCAGCAGGGCACCCTCACCGTCGATCAAGCCCAACGGCTCGGTGCGCTGATGCAACAGATGGGCAGCGGGCCCATTGCCCAGTACATCGGCAGTCTGGGCAACGCCATCGGCCAGGAACTGGCCAATGCCCTGCGCACCGACACCCGCAACCTCTTCGGCGGGGCCATCATGCTGCGCCAGCCGCTCTACATGGGCGGGGCCATCACGGCAGCCAACCGCATGGCCGACATCTCGGAGCAGATGGCCGACAACGACGTGAACCAGAAGACCCAGGCCACGATCTACAGCATCGACCAGACTTATTGGACCGTGGTTTCGCTCCGGCAAAAGCAGAAGCTGGCCAACAGTTACCGCGACCTGGTGCAGAAACTCGACGACGATGTACACAAGATGATACGCCAAGGGGTAGCCACCCGCGCCGACGGACTCAAGGTGGACGTCAAGGTCAACGAGGCCGACATGCAGATCACGCAGGTGGACGACGGCCTGGCCTTGGCCAAGATGCTCCTCTGCCAGCTGTGCGGACTGCCCATCGATGCTGACATCACACTGGCCGACGAGACCGACGGCGGAGCCTCTGCCACCGCCTACCCCGACCCCACTTTCACCCCCGACCCCACCCTCTCCAGCCGCCCCGAGATACGCCTGTTGCAGAATGCCGTCGATATGAGCGCGCAGACCACGCGCCTCGTCCGTGCAGCCTATCTGCCCCACGTGGCCCTCACCGGCGGCTACATGATTTCCAACCCGAACGTGCTCAACGGATTCCAGAAACGTTTCTCCGGTCTGTGGAACGTGGGCGTGCTTGTCCAGATTCCCGTATGGAACTGGTTCGAGGGCGCCTACAAGGTGCGCGCCGCCAAGGCAGCCACCAGTATGGCCTCGCTCGCGCTCTCCGACGCGCAGGAAAAGATAAACCTTCAGATCACGCAAAGCCGCTTCAAGGTGAAAGAGGCCCGCAAAAGGCTTGCCATGGCCGAGAAAAACATCAGCAGCGCCGAGGAGAACCTGCGCTGTGCTCAGGTGGGATTCCGCGAGGGTGTCATCGAGTCCACCGACGTCATGGCCGCCCAAACCGCCTGGCAACAGGCCCAGAGCCAGAAGATTGACGCCGAGGTAGAGCTGCGGCTCAGCCAGGTGAACCTCGAAAAAGCGCTCGGCATTCTCAACTAACATCCAACGAACCGCATAACAAACCCAAATATCATGTCAGCAAAAACACAGCATAACAACATCCTCCTAGCCGTTCTGGGCTTTGCCACCGCCGTGGTCGTCGTGGCCCTCATCGGATTCTTCACCCTCGGCAAGACCGACGACACCATCCAGGGCGAAGTCGAAGTGTCCGAGTATCGCGTCAGCTGCAAGCTCCCCGGTCGCGTGGTCGAGCTCCGTGTCAAGGAAGGCGACTACGTGCACGTGGGCGACACACTGGCCATTCTTGAGGTTCCCGAGGCTAATGCCCAGCAGCGCGTGGCCGAAGCCGCCGAGGGAGCCACCCAGGCGCTGAGCAGCCTTGCCGAGGCCGGCGCCCGCAAGGAGCAGATTCAAGGGGCCTACCAGCTCATGCAACAGGCCATGGCCGCCGAGGAAATCACCCGCAAGAGCTACACCCGCATGCAGAATCTCTACGACGAAGGAGTGATGAGTGCGCAGAAGCGCGACGAGGCCTTGGCGGCCTACAAGGCGGCCGAGGCGCAGGTGGCCGCGGCCAAGAGCCAGTACGACATGGCCCGCAGCGGAGCCCGCGTCCAGGAAAAGGAGGCGGCCCGCAAGAATGCCCAGGCAGCCCAGGGGGCCGTAGACGTGGTGAAATCGCTGCTCCGCGAGACGGTACAAGTGTCCAATGTCGAGGGCGAGGTGAGTTCCATCTACCCCAAGGTGGGCGAACTCGTCGGCATAGGCTCGCCCATTATGAGCATCTCCATGCTGGGCGACATGTGGGGCACGTTCAATATCCGTGAAGACCAGCTCAACGGAATGAAGGTGGGCAGCCGCTTCACGGCGTTCTCGCCCGCATTCAACAAGGACGTGCAAATGACCGTTTACAACATCAAGGACGAGGGATCCTACGCCGTCTGGAAAGCCACCAAGAGCAACGGACAGTACGACCTCAAGACCTTTGAGGTGAAGGCCCGTTTCACCCGTCGGTTCGACGGGCTGCGTCCCGGCATGTCTCTCATCATCAGGAAATGAAAGATCTTCTGAGCCGCATCTGGCATCTCTCCTTGCGCGAGCTGGGCATCATGCGCCAGAACCCCATCTACGGGTTCTGCACGCTGGGCTTCCCGCTGCTCATCGTGGTGTTCTTCACCTCGCTGATGAGCCAGGGCGTGCCCGTCGACATGCCTGTCGGCGTGGTCGATCACGACAACACCGCCACCTCGCGCGCCATGGTGCGCCAGCTCGACGCCTTTCAAACCTCACACGTCGTGGCCCGCTACGCCAACGTCAACGAGGCCCGCAAGGCCATCCAGCGCAACGAAATCTACGCCTTTCTGCTCATTCCGCAAGGCACCACCCGCGGCCTCATGACCTCCACCCAGCCCCGCATCTCGTTCTACTACAGCAACGTGTCGCTCGTGGCCGGCTCCATGCTCTTCCGCGACCTCAAGACTCTCGCCACGCTGGGCTCGGCGTCGGTGGGCGCCACCAAGCTCGCCGCCCGCGGCAAGACCGGCCGCGAAATCCGCACTTTCCTCCAGCCCATCACCATCGACCTGCACATGGTGGGCAATCCGTGGGGCAACTACAACATCTATCTCAGCACGGCCATGGTGCCCGGCGTGCTCATGATTTTCGTTTTCCTGCTCACACCTTATTCTATTGGCACCGAACTCAAGTTCCACCGCTCGCGCCAGTGGATTCGCATGGCGGGCGGCAGCATCCACGTGGCCGTCGTGGGCAAGCTCCTGCCCCAGACGCTCGTCTTCCTGCTGGTCATGTATGGTTTCGAGTTCTACGTGTTCTATGTCCTCGACTTCCCCCATCCCGGCGGCGTGGCGCCCATGCTTCTGCTGGGCTTGCTCTCCATTTTGGCCTGCCAGGCTTTCGGCGTCTTCGCCTTTGGGCTCATTCCTTCGCTGCGCATGTCCATGTCGGTGTGCTCGTTGTGGGCGATGGTCAGCTTCTCCACCTGCGGCGCCACTTTCCCCGTCTTCGCCATGGACGGCGCCATCCAGAGTCTGGCCCCGCTTTTTCCCCTGCGTCATTTCTATATGATTTACCAGATGTGCATCTTCAACGGCTTCCCCCTGGCCAGTGCATGGGCCAGTTTCGGGGCCCTCGCCATCTTCATTGCGCTGCCCGTTCTGGCCATGAACAATCTGCGCAAGGCCATGCTCATCTACGCCTATATCCCGTAATCATGGAAAAAGACAGTCTGCTTTATAAAATCAAGGAGGGCTTCGCCGACACCTGTTACATCTGGACCAAGGAGATACGCAGCACCATTTCCGACGAGGGCGTGCTCATCTTCTGCATCCTTGTGCCCCTGCTCTATCCGCTGCTTTATTCCTGGATCTACAACAATGAGGTGGTGCGCGACGTGCCCGTGGCCGTGGTCGACCTGTCCCACTCCTCCACCTCGCGCGCGTTCATCCGTGCCGTCGATGCCACGCCCGACGTCCGAGTGGCCTACCACTGCACCTCCATGGCCGAGGCGCGCGACCTCAACCGCCGCCAGCAGGTGCGTGGCACGCTCTATTTCCCGCCCGATTTCGACACCCGTCTCTACCGCGGCGAGCAGTCGGCCGTGGGTGTTTATGCCGACATGAGCCTTATGCTCACCTACAAGGCCATCTACCAGTCGTCCCAGACCGTAGCCACCGAGCTCAACAGCCACATCCAACTGCAGCAGGGCGGCGGCTTCACCCAGCGCGACGACGAGGTGGCCGCCCTGCCGCTGGCGTTCGACGAGGTGCCCATCTTCAACGTCACCGCCGGCTATGGCAACGCCATCCTGCCCGGTGTGCTCATGCTTATCCTGCAGCAGACCCTGTTGTTGGGCATCGGTCTGGCGGCCGGAACCGCCCGTGAGAACAACCGTTATCAGGACCTCGTGCCCATCTCGCGCCACTACAGCGGCATCTTCCGCATCGTGCTGGGCAAGTCGAGCTGCTATTTCATGCTCTATCTCGTCATGGGCGCCTATCTCGCGCTGGTGGTTCCACGCCTGTTCGGCTTCGTCTCGCTGGTCTCCTGGACCACGCTCGCGGGCCTCCTCGTGCCCTACATTCTCTCGTGCATCTTCTTCGGCATGATGCTCTCGTGCCTCGTGCGCTACCGCGAGAATGTCATGTTGCTCGTGGTCTTCACCTCCGTGCCCTTCCTGTTCCTCACGGGACTGAGCTGGCCTCAGAGCAACATCCCCGGCATCTGGCAGGGCTTTGCCTACCTCATCCCGTCCACTTTCGGCGTGCGCGGCTTCCTCCGCATCTCGTCCATGGGGGCCACCCTGTCCGACATCCGCGTGGAGTATCAGGCCCTGTGGATTCAGGTCTTCGCCTATCTGGTGCTCACCTGCGCCGTCTACCGCTATCAGATCAACGCCACGCGCCGCCGCGCCTTCGACCACATGGAGCGTATCAAGGCCAAGGCCGCCGAGGCCAAAAACAAGAAACTGTAGGGACACGCCCGTGGGCGTCCCTACAGTTCATTGCTTCACGGCACAACCCTTTCCGCCTCTTGTTCAGAAAGGCTCGCGCCAGTCGCAGCCCTCGCGCCAACGCGAACAGCCGTAGGCCGTCCGCCCTTTCACCACTCGGCCCTGCCCGCACTTGGGGCACACACCGCCCACCTGCACCTGCTGCCAGCCCTCCTCGACCGCCGTCTGCGCCACCGAGGTCTCTGTCTGCGCCACCGCCGTTTTGCGGGTGCGCCGCAGCTTGCGCGACTCGGCCGTTTTCTCCTTGCCCTTTTTCTCGTCTTCCAGCCTGAAAGCCTCTATCTGCCGGCTGCTGCTGTCGCGCATCACGTCGGTCACTATCTTGGCCACTTGCTCCTTCAGCTCCGCAATGAACTGCGCCGGGCTGTACTTCCTCCGCTCTATGTCGCGCAGCTTTTTCTCCCAGATGCCCGTCAGTTCGCAGCTCGTGAGTAGCCGCTCGTGTATGGTGTCGATGAGTTGAATGCCCGTGGGCGTGGCCACCAGGTTCTTCCGCTCGCGGCGAATGTAGTGACGCTTGAACAGCGTCTCGATGATGCCCGCCCGCGACGAGGGCCGCCCGATGCCGTTCTCCTTCATCGCGGCGCGCAGCTCGTCGTCGTCCACAAACTTGCCGGCCGTCTCCATGGCACGCAGCAGCGAGGCCTCAGTATAGTGCTTGGGTGGCTGCGTCTGCTTCTCGGTCAGCGTGGGCGTGTGCGGCCCCGACTCGCCTTTCACAAAGGCGGGCAGCGTGCGTTCCTCCTCGTTCTTCCGGCCCTCGTCGTCCTGCTGTTCCTCCTTGGAGTAGACGCTGCGCCACCCCGGCTCCAGTATCTCCTTGCCGCTGGTCTTGAATGCCACCGCGTCCACCCGTCCCGTCACCGTCGTTGTGGCAAATTTGCAGTCGGGATAGAACGCCGCCACAAACCGCCGCGCTATCAGGTCGTACACCTTCAGCTCCATGTCGGTCAGCGCCACGGGCGTCTGGCCCGTGGGAATGATGGCGTGGTGGTCGGTCACCTTGGCCGTGTCGAACACGCGTTTGGGCTTCGGCAGCTTGGGGCTGAGGGCGGCCAGCGCCTTGATGATGTCCAGATAGGGCTTCTGCCCGGCCTTCATCATCTGGCTCACCCCGTTCAGGATGCCCGTGCACTTGGGGTAAACGTCGTCCGGGAGATACTGCGTGTCCACGCGCGGATAGGTGGTGAGCTTCTTCTCGTAGAGCCCTTGTATCAGGTTCAGCGTGGTGTCGGCCGAGAATCCGAACTTGCGGTTGCAGTCCACCTGCAGCGATGTCAGGTCGTAGAGCGGCTTGGGGGCCTCCCTGCCATGCTTCTTCTGTACGCCGTCCACCGTGAAAGGCTTGCCCTCGATGAGGGCAAAGTCCTGCCGTCCGTCCTCCTCACGGCTGTATCGGCCCGAGGTGGCGGTGAACAATGTGTCGCGGTAGAGGGTCGAGAGCACCCAGTAGGGCTCCGGCCTGAACTGGTCTATCTCTTTCTGCCGGTTCACGATGAGGGCCAGCGTGGGTGTCTGCACCCGTCCGATGGAGAGCACCTGGCCCTGCTGCTGACGGTAGCGCAGGGTGTAGAGGCGCGTGCAGTTCATGCCCAACAGCCAATCGCCGATGGCTCGGCTCAGCCCCGCCATGTAGAGACTTTCGTAGTCTTGCTGCTCCTTCAGGTGGGCAAAGCCCTCGCGGATGGCCTCGTCGGTCATCGACGAAATCCAGAGACGCTTCACCGGGCACTTCACTTTGGCCAGCTGCATCACCCATCGCTGGATGAGCTCGCCCTCCTGCCCCGCGTCGCCGCAGTTCACAATCATTTCGGCTTCGCCGTAGAGCCTCGCGATGGTGGCAAACTGCTTCTCGAACCCATGGTCGGGTATCAGTTTGATGCCAAACCGTTGGGGAATCATCGGCAGGGCCGCCAGCGTCCAGAAACGCCAGTTCTGCTCGTAGTCGTTGGGCTCTTTCAGCTCGCACAGATGACCAAAAGTCCACGTCACCTGGTAGCCGTTGCCCTCCATATAGCCGTCTTTCGGCGTGTTGGCGTTCAGAATGCGGGCTATGTCGCGCGCCACACTGGGCTTCTCGGCAATACATACTATCATGTCGTTTGTCCTGTTTTTATAGTCTCTTGCAAAGTTACGCAAACCATCCGGATTACCTGCACTTTCCGCCAAGATTATCCCGCCGCACGCCCCCTGCGCCGTCATGGCCCTGCGATGGCGGCGTAAAGGCCGTGCGATTACGCCGTCGTCGCCCGCCGATTACAGCGCAATCGCCACGCGTTTGCACCGTCATCGCAGCACGTCTGCGCCGCCGCGACGGCCGCATTTGTTAAACATCATTAAAACTTCGCCCCGCCAAGGCTTTTTGGCTACCTTTGCAACGAGATATTATATTTGGACCATGCAAAAACTTCATAACCTTTACCGTTTCGCTCTCACGGCCGCAACGGCCCTCCTGCTCTTCTCCTGCAACGGCGGAAACCGCACCGCACAGCGGCTCTGCACCTATGCCGACTCACTCAAGCGGGCCGACGAGGTCATCCGAACCACCGACAGCCTCCTCACCCACACCCATACCTCCCGCCACCAAAAAGCCCTGCTCCGGCTGGCCAAAGCCAAGGCCATGTTCGTGAAGCACTTCTTCTCGCCCCAGTTTCCCACCGGCCTCGACTCCCTCATCGACAGCAGCGTGGCCACCATGGAACGGTACGGTTACAAGGAACGGCTGGCCGAGGCCCACTATTTTCAAGGTATGATTCAGAGCCTCTTCTTCGGCAGACAGGTGGAAGGCATGGTGGCCCTCGAGAAAGCACGCCTTGAAGTGCCCGACGACAACCTCGACTTGCAGTCGCGCATCTACCAGCAACTCGGCTCGGTCTACGAGCTCATGGGCAACCTCGACATGGCCATCAACTACATGCGACGCGTCATCGCCATCGAAAAGCGGCGGCGAGACCCCATGGTCATCATGGTCAACAGCTACAACATCCACACGCTCTTCCGCAAAAACGGTCAGACCGACAGTGCCGACTACTACCTGCGCCTCGTCATCCGCGAGCGGCCCAAGTTCAAAGACCCGCGTTTCAATGTCTTCAACGAGTCGTTCGGCACCTACTATCTCGAGCACCACGACCTCAGACGGGCACGCTATTACTACGACCACGCCCTCCGGACCGACGGCCGTCTGCCCGAGGTGCAGCTCGGACTGGCCCAGATAGCCCGACTCGAACGCCGCCCCGCCGAGGCCCGCCGCCATCTGCAACTGGCCGAAGCCATGGCCGACACGCTCTTCAGCACCAACCAGAACTACCGCATGGCCATGCCCTATTTCCTGCGTCGGCTCGCCGCCTGCCACCATGCCGACGGCAACACGCTGCAGGAGCTCCGCGCCCTGGCCCGCCTCGACTCGCTCTCCACCGTCATGAACCGCGCCAACGAGCGGCTCGTCAACAAGGCCACCCTGCTCGAACAAGACTATCTGGCCCGGCTGATCGAGAAGCAACACCGCCGCGAGGTCCGCTTCACCGTGGCCATCATCGTGCTTGCCAGTCTCATCGCCGCCATCCTGGCTTTCTTCTTCGTGCGCCGGCTCGTGCGCTCCTACCACGCCCGTCTCTACACCGCCACCCAGCGCAGCTACAAGCAAGCCTACGAGATTGGCAAACTCAAGACGCGCATCGAAGAGATGCCCATCGAGCTCACCGACAAGATTCAGGCCGGCAAACCACTCTACGAGGCCATTGCTTTAGGCCGCCAGACCATGAAAGACTGGGGGCGGAAAGAGCTCGAATGCTACATCAACTACGCCCGTCTGGCCGACAAGGAGATATTCTCCCTCCTCGATACCAACTACAATCAGCTGGCCACCAAGCCCACCATCTTCCTCTATCTCTGGAAGAAGGGCTACACCGATACCGACATTTCGCGCATCATGGGCGTCAGCAACGGCAGCATCCGCACCATGCGCTACAACATCCGCAAGCAGCAAAAGGAGTCCCTCTGACCCTCCCATCCCCTCCCCGCACCCCTCCTTTCCTCCCATTGTGCACCCCTTTCCTTTCCCGCTGCACCCCTTTCCTTTCACCCAGAGCCCTCTCTTCTCTTTCACGCAGAGCCGCAGAGAGAGGGAGTTTCCTCTCTCCTATCACCTCTTATCATTGCCTATCGCCCCTCCTATCATTGCCTATCGCCCCCTATCCCCGCCTATCCCCTCCCATCATCGCCTACCCCCATCCCCTCCTATCCCAGCCCATCCCCTCCTATCCCCGCCCCCTTATTTCCCCTCTGCGCCTCCGCGTGCCCCCTTTCACCCTCTCTTCTCTGTCAAAATCTCCTAAAATCCTCGTAACTCTCTGGCTTTCAATTGTTTAAAAATGTCAAAAATGGGGGGGGTAGACCCGTTTTTTCCTTTCCCTTTTGACACATCTTGCCGTCTCATCAAAGATTTTTCTCTTTTGGCTTGCCACTTTTTTGCTCCCTTTCTAACTTTGCATCAATTCCGAAGCAACGGTTAAGAATACACCAAACATAAAGTAAGCAAACCATGTACAGTGAAGTATCAACCAAGCGCATCTACGTCAAGCCTTTCTGTGAGGTCATTCCCGTAGAGGTCGAAAGCGGGTTCTTGTACACCTCTTTCCATGGACAGCACAACCCTGCACACCACGGAACCGTACCCGAAGAGGACAGCGGGGGCGGCCAGCACAACCCAGGCCATCACGGTACAGGGCCCACGGGTGCCAAGATGTTCCGGCTGTCAAGCGACGAAGACGAGCTCGTGCCCGTAGGACGAAGCGGCTACAGCCCGTGGGACGACTAAGCCAACCTTAACAAAAGTCTTAAAAAATAAAGAGCACAACATGAAGACAACAAAAGCATTCTTCCTCGCAGCCCTCGCCACGGCAACCCTGTTGCTCGGCGCCTGCTCGGGCAGCGACCTGCCGCAAAACGGCAAAGACAACAAAGACAACAACCCCTCGGAGAACCAGCTCACCGAGTTTGTGGCCAACTCCCCCGATAAAAACACCACCCGCACCTCCATGGACTACGCCTCGGGAGCGTTCTATTGGGAGAAAGGCGACAGGATATGGGTCAAAGACGACGACGGCGTCTGGCAGCAAAGCACCAATGCCGTAGACCTCGATCGCCAGGCCAGCTTCAGGTTCAAGGTGCCCGGCAAGTTCACGGCCAGCCCCGTTTACACCGTCTACTACTCGGGCAAGAATGGCGATAAAAACCAAGTCTCCATTCCTGCCACGCAGAAAGCCACCGTGCCCAACAACACCACGGACTTCGGCATACAGGGCGACTGCGGCATGGCCCCGGCCACTCGCAAGGGTTCCTACTTCGATTTCCACCTTGACCACAAGGCCTCCTACCTCGTGTTCCAAGTCTACACCATCGGTCCCAAGCTGCGCAGCAGCTACCTCACCAAGGTAAAGGTCACGTCCGACAACAACATCACAGGCAACTATACCCTTGATCCTGCCACCAACAAGCTCTCGGGATCGGGTGCCGGCTCCGAAATCACCCTTAACGTGAAAGGCACTGGCAAGTATGCCGACGGCTTCCCCGTGAACGCCGGCGGGGCCGACATCAAAGTCAACGGGGCCTATATGGTCATCGCTCCCGGCCAGCACACCCTTCAAGTAGACTATACGGTGAAAGATCCCTTGACCAATACGGAAAAGACCATCCGCAAAAACCTCGCCGCTTTCGATTATCAAGAGAACTATTATTACGACATAACGGCCCAGATCGAGCTGCCCAACTTCCAGTACAACAACGAATACTACAAGTGGGATGCCAAGGAAAACTTCTGGTATGGCCACGAATGGTACAGCAATAGCAACTGGCAAACCGGCTCAATATTCCCCGGAGCCAATCAAGAATCGGACGACGGAATCCCCGAGAACGATGCAAACTCGAAAGCTACAACCAGTGCCAGCAATTCGTGCACCATTTGCCCTACTGCAAACGAACTGTTATGGTATATCCGAAAAGGTGATCCACGTTACGACGCAAACCAAGAATGGATTGCCTTTGGGCGACACTACAGGGGCGGCATTTGGTTCAAGAAAAAGGCTGTAATATGCAAAGAGCAAGGCATTACCCCCCAGCAGATGAGAGATTACTATATGAATGGTAATAGACCAGTCGATATACGCACGATAACTTCGTCAGCTGGTATATCCCTATCAAGGAACATTTACGGGACGACGAGGCCTTCCGGAGCGGAAATCGACAAGTATTTCTTCGTGCCATTCAGAGGTTACTACTCGATTTATACATCCTTTCCATTGGGAGTGGAGCTTTCAGGAATAGAGAGTATCGGGCGATACTGGTCGTGTGACCGCAGCCATGTCTCAGGTGGTGGTGCTTGGGCTCTGTATATTCACAGTTATGAAGCAATGTTGGTGAGCAGTAATATTACGTATGGGCTGTACGTGCAGCAATTCGAATAACCCGCAGCTCGCCGCGGCCCAACCCCGCATCGCGGGTGCCGGCAGGTAGGGACACACCCCGTGCGTGTCCTTGCACCCCCGGCCACCACACCCTCTCCCCCCGTTCTTTGACATACCGACACACGCAAAAGAAAGGCAAAAATCCCGGCCACTCATTTGGATATGCCGTTGGAAAACCGTAAATTTGCCAGCGAAACAACAAGGAATTATAACCTCTTATTTTTGTATTTATATTTGTACTCTTACATTGTTAAGGAGCCGCAGGACCGGTAGGTGATCTATAGGTCCTGCGCATTTTTTTTGTTTCAGCGTGTGGAACGGAGGCGAACAAGCGGTGCAATTCCAAATTCTAAATTCAAAATTCAAAACATAGAGCTTATATCTTGTTGCCACGGAAAGCGTTGAGGGCACGGCAAACAGCGGCCACATCTGCATTGGTCATGGTCTGGTTGCAGGGAATGCTGAGCTCGTGGGCAGCGATGGACTCGGTGACGGGCAGCGAGAGACCGTGCCATTCGGGGTAGCAGTCCTGAAGATGGGGCGGAATGGGATAGTGAATCATTGTGCCGATGCCCTGCGCCGTGAGCCAGGCCTGCAGCTCGTCGCGGTGACGGCAGAGCACGGGGAAGATGTGATAAATGCACGCCTCGTCGCGTCCGGCCATGCCGTCGCCGAGCGGAGCGGCCGTAGCCCACTCCTGCCAGCCCGGCAACGTCAGCTCGGGGTTGTCGATATGGCTGTAGTAATGGTCGGCGATGGCCTTGCGCCGCCTGTTTTCTTCGTCCAGATATTTCAGTTTCACGCCGAGCACGGCAGCCTGAATCTCGTCGATGCGGCTGTTCATACCGCGATAAGGGAACACATACTTGCGGCTCGACCCATAGTTGCCCAGTGCGCGAACCACCCTTGCCAGCTCCTCGTCGTCGGTGGTCACGGCCCCCGCATCGCCCAGCGCCCCCAGGTTCTTGCCGGGGTAGAACGAGTGGGCGGCGGCACTGCCGAGGCTGCCACAACGCCCCAACGCACAGCCTTGGAGCCTGTAACTTGGAACTTTAGGCTTTAAACTTTGAACATTAAGCCCTGAATTTGCAGCTTTGAATTTTGAATTTTGAATTTTGAATTGGGAGAGGCGACAGCCAACTCCCTGCGCATTGTCCTCGATGAGCCGGAGATGGTGGCGCGTGCAGATGTCGCTGATGCCCTCTGTCCACGCACAACGCCCGTAAAGATGCACCGAAAGCAGGGCTCGTGTGCGCTCCGTGACGGCCTCCTCGATGCGTGTCTCGTCGAGCTGGAGCGTGCCCGGACTCGGCTCCACGAGCACCGGACGCAACCCGTTCTCGCTGATGGCGAGGATGGAAGCAATGTAAGTGTTGGCCGGAACAATCACCTCATCGCCCTCGTGGAGCACCCCCATCTCCTTGTAGGCGCGGAAGATGAGCGACAGTGCATCCAGTCCGTTGCCGCAACCCACGCAGTGGCGGGTGCCGATGTAACGGGCATAGTCGGCCTCGAACTGCGCCGTGGCCCTGCCCTGCAGGTACCAGCCGCTGTCCACCACCCTGCTCACGGCCTCCTGTATTTCGTCGCGGTGCATGGCCGTGACCTTTTGCAGACTCAGATATTCCATCATGTCGGTATGCTGTTTCAGAGTTCCCACTCATACGTGTCGTACACCACGCCGCGGCCGCCGTAGCCTTCTTTATGCGCAATGAGCCCCTCGTTGATGACGCTGCCGCCCTGCTCCGTCGAGCTTCCGAAGTCGAGATAGGGGCGGTCGGGATAGTCGTGCGCCATCACCTGCTCGTAGATGGCCTCCATCGCGCCGTATGCCTTGCCCTCGTCGTTGGTGGAGCTGTACTGCCCGTGCACCACCTGCGGAGTGATGTAAAAGGTGAGGCCGCCGATGATGCGGCCCTCGCGGTAGGCGTTGTACTGGATGATGCTGTCGGGAAAACGGCCTTTCAGCAGCTCCATCTCCCGCAGCGTGTGCACGGGCGACGCCCCGAAGCGGTGCATCAGGTTGGCCTCGAGCAGGGGCCAGAAAGCGGCCAGACTGTCGTCGCGCACCACCGTTACGCCGCCGTCGTGGGCGTTACGCAACCGCCGCAGATGGTCCTTGCGCCAGCGCAGGTGCTGTTGCACGAAGATGGTGGTGCCGATGTTGCGCGTGCGGAGCCGGGCCCCGCACTTCCAAAAGATGGCGTAAAGGTCTTCCTCGGACGGGTGGCGGTGGTAGATCCAGGGGATGGGGCGGTAGACAACGCGCCGGAATCCCGCGCCGCGCAGGTAGTCGTTGAGGACAATGAACAGCGCGCAGGTGTCGGCAATGGTCACGTGGATGTCCATCACGAGGCCGCCGTAGGTGAGTCCGAAATGGGAATACAGCGTGTCGTCCACGCGGTGGGCGGGCAGCAACGCGTAGAGTCGGCCGTCCTTGTAGCATAGCAACGAGTGGTCGTCGAACCGGTCGGCATGATAGTCCATGTAGTCGCGGCGGAAGAGAAAGGTGGCATTGCGGGCCCGGTCCACGTAGCGGTCCCAGAGCGGCTTGTCGGCCGCGGTGTAGCGTCTCACTTCAAACATGGCTCCAAGGTTACAGGGATTTGCGGTATTCGGCATAGTCGCGGATGTAGTCGACCTCGTCGAAGGCATCCTCGGCCAGCACCAGACAGACGGCGCCCGAGGAGAAATCTTCCAGCGTGCGCCACACCATCCGCTCCACCAGAAGCCCCTGGTAGGGATGGTTGAGCAGGAAGGAGCGGCGGTCGGCGCCGTTGTCGAGCGTCACCGTGAACGATCCACTCACGGCGATAATCAGCTCGCGGCAGTGCCGGTGGGCGTGTCCCCCGCGGTGTTCGCCCGAGGGCACGTCGTAGGTCCAGTACACGCGGCTGATGCCGAAAGGCACGTCGCGCAACTGTTCGGCCACGGTGAGGTTGCCGCGCGGGTCGGTGATTTTGGGCAGATTTATGATTTCTCCAAGTTGTTTCATCATCTTCAAGTTTATGTTTTTACGGAAGTTGCCGATGCAAACGCATGGGGCTGGCGCAACGTTGCATGAGTATTGGCAATGCCATTAAACTGGCGCGCAGCCCCCGCACCCTGTTGTTCGCCATTCCACCACGCCGTAACGGCATCACAATAACGGCGTAAACGCATCGCGACAACGGCGCAAACGCGCGGCGATAACGGCGTAATCACGACGCGATAACGGCATTTTCGCAACGCCCCCGATACCTCGGGGCATTCTGCCCCACGCCTCATGGCATCACAACGCACGCCCCGGGACGGCACGCCCCACGCCTCACGGCATCACCTCGCCCACCCCACGGCGGCGCAGCGGCGCCCTCGCCCGGGCCCAGCGGCCGGCCGGCGGCTACTTCTTCATGTACGGATCGGTGCCCAGCACCGTGGCGGCCAGCCGACGGGCCTTGCCGCGCAGGGCATCCATGTTGCAGCCCAGCTCGTCGTAGCAGAGCACCACACCCATGCGACGGCCTATGTGGGCCTCGGGCTTGCCGAAGATGCGCACGCGCGAGCGGTCCTCGGCGCACACCGCTTCCAAGTGGTAATCGAGCGGCTCAGCCGACTCCACCGGCGACAGCACCACGGCCGAGGCCCCGCTGTGCTCCAGGTGAATGGCCGGGATGGGCAGACCGAGGACGGCCCGCAGGTGGAGCTCGAACTCGCTGAGGTTGGTGCAATGGCTCAGCGTAACCATGCCCGTGTCGTGCGGCCGCGGGCTCAGCTCACTGAAAATCACCTCGCCCTGCTTCGTCAGGAAGAACTCCACGCCCCAGATGCCACAGCCCGTGAGGGCGCGCGTCACCTCGGCAGCCATGTGCTCGGCCGCCTTCAGGGCCTCGGGGGCGAGGGCAAAGGGCATCCAGCTCTCGCGGTAGTCGCCGCCGCGCTGCACGTGGCCAATGGGCGGACAGAAGAGCGTGGGGCCGGCTTTTTGCGTCACGGTGAGGAGGGTGAACTCGGAGTCGAAGTCGATAAACTCCTCGATGATCACCTCTTTCACGTCGCCGCGTCCCTGCTCCATGGCCTCGCGAAAAGCCTCGCGCAGCTCATCGTCGTTGTGCACATAGCTCTGTCCGTGGCCCGACGACGACATGAGGGGCTTCACCACACAGGGGAAGCCTATCTCGTCGGCGGCCCACTTGAACTCGTCGAACGTCTTGGCATAGAAGTACTTGGCCGTGCGCAGCCCCAGGTCATGGGCGGCCAGGTCGCGGATGGCGCGGCGGTTCATGGTGAAATTGACGGCCCGGGCCGAGGGCGCCACCTGAACGCCGCCCTGCTCCAGCCGCAGCAACCGCTCGGTGCGGATGGCTTCTATCTCGGGCACGATGATGTCGGGGCGGTGCTTCCGCACCACGGCCTCGAGGGCATCGCCGTCGAGCATGGAGAACACCTCGCGCTCGTCGGCCACCTGCATGGCCGGCGCCCGGTCGTAACGGTCGCATGCAATGACGTACTGCCCGGCGCGTTTGGCCGCAATGGCAAACTCACGGCCCAGCTCGCCCGAGCCTAACAACAGGATTTTTTTCATGGTTTCATCTTGTTTTTCGGTCGTCCACGGCTACCCGTCGCCCAGCCGCCGCCGCACCAGGGGCGGGAACCGGCTCAGCAGCATCTGCCACTCGGGCGTGACGGCGAGCTTGCGCAGGTCTTTCTCCAGTATCTCGACGATGGCTCCGGGCGGCACGCCATAGCGCGCGGCAATGGCTTCAAGGGGCTGCCGGGCCGTGCCGAAGAGGCCGTAGCGGGCGCAGATGATCTGCTTGTCCACCTCGCCGAGCATGGTGATGAGGATGTCCATGTTGGCCCGGTCGCCGTCGGTGAAGAGCAGCGCGGAGCGAGCCATGAGGTCGAGACACTGGTGCAGTTGTTGGGAACAGGTGTCCATGAAGACGCGGGGTTTGGTTTTCGGGGTTGACTACAGGGCTCAACGCAGGGGCTCGGGGGCCGTGGGCGCAGCCGTTGCGGCCGGCCGGGCCATGCGCTGGCGGATGAACTCGGCCACGAGTCGGGCCGACGCCTCGATGCCGAGCAGACTGGAATTGATGCAGAGGTCGTAGCTCTCGGCCTGGCCCCAACGCTTGCCCGTGTAGTAATTGTAATAGGAGGAGCGGGCGTCCTCGTGACTCTCGATGTACTTGCGGGCGGCGGCGGCATTGAGGCCATGGCGGCGGGCCACCCGCTCGACGCGCTGCTCCAGGCGGGCCGTGACGAAGATGTTGACCACGTTGGGGAAGTCGCGCAGCACGTAGTCGGCCGTGCGCCCCACGAACACGCAGCTGCCCGCCTCGGCGGCACGGCGTATGGCGTCGCTCTGGAACTGGTAGAGACTCTCCTGTGAGAAGTTGTTCTTGTAGTAATTGTTCTCGCCCATGAGGGGCACGTGCACGTGGGAGAGGGAGCGGAGAAAGCCTTTACGCTCGTCGTTCTGCTCGAAGAATCGCTCGCTGAAACCGCTCTCCCTGGCGGCCAGATTGAGCAGTTCGCGGTCGTAGAACGTGCAATCGAAACACTCGGCCAGCTGCCTGGCAATCACCCGGCCGCCCGAACCGATCTGCCGGCCGACGTTGATAATGATGTTTTGCTCATCCATGATTTGAGGATATGACTTGTTTCTTGAACTTTCGCATGTACAGAGACATGATGGCCGCGGCCACGAGGGCGGCCGTGAGGTCGGACACGGGGAGCGAATACCACACGCCATCGACCCCGAAGAACCGGGGCAGCACGGCCAGCAGCGGCAGCAAGAACAGCAGCTGGCGCGACAGCGAGAGGAAGATGCTCACCTTGACCTTGCCGATGCACTGGAAAAAATTGGTGACCACCATCTGAAATCCAATGACCGGGAAGAAGAACATGTTGATGCGGATGGCCTTGATCGACAACGCGACGAGCGTGGCGTCGGCCGTGAACAGACGGGCGCAATAGTAGGGCAACAGCATGGCCACGAGCCATCCGGCGGTCATGATGCAGGTGGCGCCCACGATGGAGAGGCGCAGCACACGCATCAAACGGTCGGTCTGCTGGCTGCCATAGTTGTAGCCTGCAATGGGCTGCATGCCCTGATTGAGGCCCAACACAAACATGAGGAACACCGTGGAGATGGCGTTGGCAATGCCGTAAGAGCCCACGACAAGGTCGCCGCCGAAGCGCACAAACTGGTTGTTCATGAAGATAACGATGATGCAGGCACACACGTTCATGAGGAAAGGCGAGATGCCGATACCCACAATGTTCTTCACCAGACCGGCCTTGAGGCAGTAGATGCCACGCTTGAGGTGGAGCAGTTCGCGCCGGTCGGCAAAGAGTTTCATCTGGTAAACGAGGGCCAGCGTCTGCGAAATGACCGTGGCAAAGGCGGCGCCGCGGATGCCCCAGCCCCACCAAAGAATGAAGATGACGTCGAGCACGATATTCATGACCACGGTGAAGATGGTGGCATACATGGCCTGACGCGGCTTGCTGGCGGCGCGCAGCACGGCGTTCATGCCGAAGTACATGTGCGTAATCATGTTTCCGGCCAGTATCACCTGCATGAAGTCGCGGGCGTAGGGCAGCGTCTGCTCGCTCGCGCCAAAGAAGCGAAGAATGGGGTCGAGGAACAAAAGGCACACCACTCCGAACGTAAAACCGATGATGAGATTCAGGGTGACGGTGTTGCCCAACAGCCGTTCGGCCGTCTGATAGTCGCGTTGTCCCAGCTTGACAGAGATGGCCGTGGAGGCCCCTATGCCCACCGCCGCACCGAAAGCACCCGACAGATTCATGAACGGGAACGTGATGGCCAGACCCGAGATAGCCATGGGCCCCACCACCTGACCGATGAACGCGCGGTCGATGATGTTGTAGAGCGAGGAGGCCGTCATGGCAATGATGGCCGGAAGGGCGTATTGCGCCAGCAGCCGGCCCACGGGCTTGGTGCCCAATTCGAGCGTCGCCTTGCGGTTGTCAGTGTTGTCTTGCGTCATGAGAACGTACAAATGTCGGATTGCAAAATTACGAAAAAGATTTGGAGTTTCGCCATTTTCACATTACTTTTGCACGTGATTCGCCGTAAATCACACGCGAACCGCAGCTATATAGAACAGATATTGCGAATGAGAAAAACTTTACTCCTCCTGCTCCTCTGGGTCAGTGGCGCAAGCCTTTGGGCCATGGGCGCGGAGCTTGAGGCCGGGCGGGGCCGGCTTTGGGCCCTCCGGGCCGACTCCACAGCCTATCCCGACGGGCAGTTCCGCATCTACCGCCTCGCTCTGAAAGACAAGCGGGGCACGGCACACAGCCTGAAACATCCCGAAAAATTCCTGTCGGAGAAGGCGCTGGAACGGCGCTACCGGCAGGGACTGCAGGTGGACTCTACCGACCTGCCCCTGTCCGAACGCTATCTCAGGCAGCTGGCCGAGCGGGGGTTCCACGTCATCGGCGGTAGCAAATGGAACAACACTGTGCTGGTCAAGACGGCCCGCACGGCCGCCACAGACCTTTTCACGGGGCTGCCTTTCGTCGCCAAGGTGACGCGGGTGTTCACCACTCCCGACTCCATCAGGGCGGAACGCGTGGACACCGTCGTGGCCGACACGGCCGCCCTGCGCCGTCCCCGCACCCATCGCTACGGGTTGGGGCAGAGCCAGATAGACATGCTCAATGGAGCAAGACTCCATGCAGCGGGCTTCCGCGGCGAGGGCAAGCTCATCGCCATCATCGACGGAGGCTTCATGAACGCCGACAAAATCGGCTACCTGCAACAGGTCAACATCGTGGGACAACGCGACATGGTGTACCCCTATCAGGCCGACGTCTACCGGCTGTTGGACCATGGAACGATGGTGCTTTCGGACATGGCGGCCCACGCCGACAGCCTCTTCGTGGGCACGGCGCCGGGTGCCAGCTTCCTGTTGCTGCGCAGCGAGGACGGCCGCACCGAGAACCTCGTCGAGGAAGACTACTGGGCACAGGCCGCCGAATACGCCGATTCCGTGGGTGCCGACATCATCAACTCGTCGCTGGGATACCACCAATTCGACGACAAAGCGGCCACACACCAGTACCGCGAGCAGGACGGACACACCGCGCTTATCTCCCGAACGGCCTCGATGCTGGCCCGCAAGGGCATGATTCTGGTGAACAGCGCGGGCAATGAAGGCATGCGTTCGTGGAAGCGCATCGGCTGTCCGGGCGACGCCGAGGACGTGCTCACCGTGGCCGCACTCAACAAAGACAGCGTGAACGCAGCGTTCAGCTCCGTGGGCCCCTCCATCGACGGGCGCGTCAAACCCGACGTGGCGTCGCGCGGCGTGGGGGCCACGGTCATCGACGGCTCGGGCGTCATCACCCAAGCCAACGGCACTTCGTTTGCCACGCCCATCCTTTGCGGCATGGTGGCCTGCCTGTGGCAGGCGCTTCCGGGCAAGACAGCCAGCCAGATTATGGACTTGGTGCGCAAGGCCGGCAGCCGCGCCGACCATCCCGACAACGTGTTCGGCCACGGCATCCCCGACTTCTGGAAAGCCTATCAGGCGGGGCTCGGCCACGAACCGGCCGCCGTCGACAACTAAACGCAGGAGGCACCGCAGCATGAAAGCGTCGGCACTAACCCTCTTCGAGCTCAACGCGCTGGTGCGCGAAGTCATCGAATCGACCTTCACCACCTGCTATTGGGTGGAGGCCGAACTGTCCGAGGTGCGCGAGGTGCGGGGCCACTGCTACATGGAACTCGTGCAGAAAGACCTGTTCTCGCCCACGCCCGTGGCCCGCGCCTCGGCCAAATGCTGGAAGAGCCGCTGGGCCTTGCTGCGCCCCAAGTTCGAGCAGACGACCGGGCAGTCCCTGCACGCGGGCATGAAAGTGATGCTCAAGGTGGCCGCCAGCTTCCACGAGGCCTACGGGTTTGCGTGGATTGTGCAGGACATCGACCCCACCTACACCCTCGGCGACATGGCCCGCAAGCGACGGGAAATCGTCCGACGGCTGCAGCAGGAGGGGGTGTTCGACCTGCAAAAAGAGCTCACTATCCCCCTGTTTGCCCAGCACATTGCCGTGATTTCCAGCGAACAGGCGGCCGGCTACGGCGACTTCTGCCGTCAACTGGCCGATAACGAGCTCGGTCTGGCCTTTGAGCCGCAGCTGTTTCCGGCCGTCATGCAGGGCGATCAAGTGGAGCCGAGCATCATCGCCGCCCTCGATGCCATCAACGCCGAAGCCGACCGTTTCGACGTGGTGGTGATTATTCGGGGTGGCGGCGCCACGGCCGACATGAGCGGATTCGACACCCTTGCCCTGGCCGAGAACGTGGCCAACTTCCCCCTGCCCATCATCACGGGCATTGGACATGAGCGCGACGAGAGCATCCTCGACATGGTTTCGCACACCCGTGTCAAGACGCCCACGGCGGCGGCAGCCCTGCTTGTGGACCATTTGGCCGGGGTGTGGCACCACGTGGACGACTGCCAACGCCGCATGACCACCTGCGTGAGTCGCCGCCTGGAGACGGCCCACGCGCGGCTCGAACGCTGTGCCGGACGCATCCCCACGCTGTTCTCGCTGGTCAAAGTGAGGCAGGAGGCGCGGCTCGAACGCCTCTCCACCCAGCTCACCGCCCTTATCCAGGGACAGCTCGGCGGGGCCGCCGCCCGGCTGCAACAGCTCGAAGCTCTCGTGCCCACCCTCGCCAAGCAGCGCATGACCGACGAAATGCACCGGCTGGAACGCACCCAACTGCGGCTGCGCGCCGTGGACCCGCAGCTGTTGCTGAGCCGCGGCTACAGCATTACGCTGCACCAAGGCCGCGCCGTGCACGACGCGTCGCAGCTCAAACCCGGCGACGAGATAGAGACCCGACTGGAACACGGCACCGTGCGCTCCACCGTAAACCCCATTCACCACCCATCCTAAACATCACCAACCATGGCAACAGAGACCAAATACGAGGATGCCATCCGACAGCTGGAGGACATTGTCGAGCGACTGGAAAACAATGAACTCGACATCGATGAGATGTCCAAGCAGCTCAAGAAAGCGCAGCAACTCATCAAGCTGTGCAAGGATCGGCTCACCAAAACCGACGCCGAGATACAGAAAATCCTGGCCAACGGGTAGAAAACGGCGGCAATTGTTGCGATATATAATTATTATTCGTACTTTTGCCATGATTTATAAGCCGAACGTTTAAAGCAAAAAAGATATGAAAGAATTGGATTGGGCTAATTTGTCTTTCGGTTACATCAAGACCGATTACAACGTGCGCTGTTACTATCGGAACGGCAAATGGGGCGAAATGGAGGTGAGTTCGGACGAGTATCTCAAGCTCCACATGGCCGCCACTTGCCTGCATTACGGCCAGGAAGCCTTTGAAGGGCTCAAGGCATACCGCTGTCCCGACGGCAAGGTGCGCGTGTTCCGGATGGATGAAAACGCCGCCCGACTGCAAAATACATGCCGCGGCATTCTGATGCCCGAGGTGCCCACGGAGCTGTTCGAGGAGATGGTGAAGAAGGTGGTGCGCCTCAACCAAGAGTGGATTCCCACCTACGAGAGCGGCGCCACCTTATATATACGTCCGCTGCTCATCGGTACAGGCGCACAGGTGGGCGTGCATCCGTCCAAGGAATACTGCTTCCTCATCTTCGTAACACCCGTAGGCCCCTACTTCAAGGGCGGTTTCGCCAGCAACCCCTACGTCATCATCCGCGACTACGACCGTGCTGCACCGCTGGGCACCGGCATCTACAAGGTGGGCGGCAACTACGCCGCCTCGCTCAAAGCCAACCAGATTGCCCACGCGAAAGGCTATGCCAGCGAGTTCTATCTGGACTCCAAAGAGAAGAAATATGTGGATGAATGTGGCGCCGCCAACTTCTTCGGCATCAAGAACAACACGTATGTGACGCCGAAATCCTCGTCCATCCTGCCTTCCATCACCAACAAGAGCCTCATGCAGATTGCCGAAGACCTGGGGCTGAAAGTGGAACGCCGTCCCATCCCCGAGGACGAACTGGAGACCTTCGAGGAGGCCGGCGCCTGCGGCACAGCGGCCGTCATCTCGCCCATCTCCCATCTGGACGACCTCGACACGGGCAAGCAATACAACTACGGAACGAAGCCCGGCCCCTGGTCGACCAAGCTCTACGAGACCCTGCGCGGCATCCAGTATGGCACAATCGAGGACAAACACGGCTGGACAACCGTGGTCATCGACTAAGCGGAGGCGCGCCGACCGGTGCCCCCAGACCTCCGGGGCATGACCCCGACCCCCAAAAAGATACGCCTCCGGCTCCCCGGAGTGCAGCCACGACGGTGCAGACAAGCCTTGGAAAACACAGCAAACGGTGCTTCCGGCGGCTTGTCTGCACTTTCGTTTCAACTATCCGACTAAACCTTCAACACTGACAAACGCTTATGAACACGGAAACAACAATTCCTTTTGTCTTTTGGATCATCCCCCTGGCCTCGGTCTGCGCGCTGGCTATGGCCTGGTATTTTTTCCGCAGTATGATGAAAGAGGAGGAGGGCACCGCCCGCATGGCCGAGATTGCCCTATACGTACGCCGCGGTGCCATGGCCTATCTGAAACAGCAATACCGGGTGGTGCTCGTCGTCTTCCTGGTTTTGGCCATCCTCTTTGCCGTCATGGCCTACGGCTTCAACGCCCAGAACCCGTGGGTTCCCTTTGCTTTTCTCACCGGCGGATTCTTTAGCGGACTGGCCGGTTTCTTCGGCATGAAGACAGCCACCTACGCCAGTGCCCGCACGGCCAACGCCGCGCGCCACAGCCTCGACCGCGGGCTGCGCGTGGCTTTCCGCTCGGGAGCCGTCATGGGTCTCGTAGTGGTGGGGCTGGGTCTACTCGACATCGCAGCATGGTTCCTCGTCCTCACCTGGTTCTACAAGGGCGACAGCAGTGCCCTCATCACCGTCACCACCACCATGCTTACCTTTGGCATGGGTGCCTCCACACAGGCCCTCTTCGCCCGTGTAGGCGGCGGCATCTATACCAAAGCCGCCGACGTGGGGGCCGACCTCGTGGGCAAGGTGGAGGCCGACATCCCCGAAGACGACCCGCGCAACCCCGCAACCATTGCCGACAACGTAGGCGACAACGTGGGCGACGTGGCCGGAATGGGGGCCGACCTCTACGAAAGCTACTGCGGTTCCATCCTCAGCACGGCGGCTCTGGGGGCCACAGCCTTTGCCTCGGCGGCCGGCGACATGCAGATGCGCGCCGTCGTCGCCCCGATGCTCATCGCTGCAGTAGGGGTGTTTCTCAGCCTGCTGGGCATCTGGCTGGTGCGCACCCGCGAGGGGGCCACGATGAAAAACCTGCTCCACTCGCTCGGAATGGGCACCAACACGGCCGCCGCACTCATTGCCGTCGCCACGTTCCTCATCCTCTGGCTGCTGCGCATCGACAACTGGGTGGGCGTGGGCTTCTCCGTCGTCAGCGGGCTGACCGCCGGAGTTGTCATCGGCCAAGCTACCGAATACTACACCTCGCAGTCGTTCCGCCCCACGCAGGACATCTCCCGTTCCTCACAGACCGGGGCCGCCACGGTCATCATCAAGGGCATCGGCACGGGCATGATCTCCACCTGTGTGCCCGTGCTTACCATCTCGGCCACCATCTTGTTGAGCTACCTCTGCGGCAACGGCTTCGACATGTCGATGAGCGCTCACAGCATCCAGACCGGGCTCTACGGCATCGGCATCGCCGCCGTGGGCATGCTTTCAACGCTGGGCATCACGCTGGCCACCGACGCATACGGCCCCATTGCCGACAATGCCGGGGGCAATGCAGAGATGAGCGGGCTGGGTGAGGAGGTGCGCCGGCGCACCGATGCCCTCGACGCACTGGGCAATACCACCGCTGCAACGGGCAAGGGCTTCGCCATCGGGTCGGCCGCCCTCACGGCCCTGGCCCTGCTGGCCTCTTATATAGAAGAGGTGAAGATAGCCATGCACCGCGTGGGCGACACGATGACCAGCGTGGGAGGACAGACCATCGATGCCGCCCAGGCCACAATACCCGACTTCATGAACTTCTTCCAGGTGAACCTGATGAACCCCAAAGTGCTCGTGGGAGCCTTTGTGGGGGCCATGGCTGCCTTCCTGTTCTGCGGCCTTACGATGGGTGCCGTGGGGCGTGCGGCCGCCCGAATGGTCGAGGAAGTGCGCCGGCAATTCCGCGAGATACCGGGCATTCTCGACGGCACGGGCACGCCCGACTATGGCCGCTGCGTGGAAATCTCCACGCTCAGCGCCCAGCACGAGATGGTTGTGCCCTCGTTGCTGGCCATTGTCATCCCCATCGTCGTGGGACTGCTGCTCGGTGTGGCCGGGGTGCTGGGCCTGCTCGTGGGCGGACTGGCTGCCGGCTTCACGCTGGCCGTCTTCATGGCCAATGCCGGCGGGGCCTGGGACAACGCCAAGAAATACGTGGAGGAAGGCCATTTCGGCGGCAAGGGCTCCGACTGCCACAAAGCCACCATCGTGGGCGACACCGTGGGCGATCCGTTCAAGGACACCTCGGGGCCCTCGCTCAATATCCTCATTAAACTCATGTCAATGGTGAGCATTGTCATGGCCGGCCTCACGATAGCCTTCGCCTGAGACGGCCTGATTCGGGCCACATCCGGGCCTCAACCCATGCCGTTTGCACCGTCCTTTCACCCTGACGACGGTGCAAACGGCACTTTTTTGGCCATTTTCCGGGCAAATGTTTTGACGCTTTCACATTTAAGCCGTACCTTTGCATGCGGAAAGCAAACGGCTTTCTAAGGGGTGCCAGCCCGTTTGGGCGGCTGAGATTATACCCTCGAACCTGATCCGGATAATGCCGGCGTAGGTAAGATTTCATCCCTTTACGTATCATTGTTTCATCATTAAGGTATCCATGAACAAGCTGATTTGGACCTCAACGCTGGCATTGGCTGCCCTCGGCACGGTGCCCGCACAGGCGGCTGACGCAGACTCCATCATGCTGGCCGACCTGCAAGAAGTGGTCGTCAAGGGCGTGCGCGCCCAGCAAAACGCACCGTTTGCGGTGGCAAACCTCAACAAACAACAACTCAAGAACTTCTCCGCGTCGGGGCAGGAACTTCCCCTGCTCTTCGCCCAAACGCCCGGTGTGTTGGCGTGGAGCGAGAACGGCATGGGCATCGGCACCACCCACATGCGCATCCGAGGCGCTGCCGGCAGCCGCATCAACGTGACACTCGACGGCGTGGCCCTCAATTCACCCGAAGACCAGACGGTTTTCTGGGCCAACATGAACTCCTACGCAGCCCTGCTGGGCTCGGCGCAGATACAGCGGGGCATCGGCACATCGACCAACGGCGACGGGGCCTTCGGCGGTTCCATTTCGCTGGCCATGGCCGCCCCGAGCGAGGTGCCACGTCTCGAAGTGACGGGTGCCTACGGCAGTTACAACAGCTATCACACGGGGGCCAGCTTCTCCACGGGGCTGCTCTGGGGCCACCTCATCTTCGACGGGGCCTACCACGAGACGGGCACCGACGGCTACCTGCACGGCACGAGCGGCCGATCGGGCTCCTATTACGGCGAACTGACGTGGCTGGGCAGCAACTTCACGCTACGCTACAAGAACGTGGGCAACTTTGAAAAAACCGGCCAGGCCTGGAACGGCATCACCGCAGGCAACAGCGACTACAGCCTGAACAGCTACGACGGCATACGCACTTACAAGGACATGTACGCGCACGGGCTTGGCCGTTTCAACCCGCTCTACGAGCGGATGGTCTTCGACGACCATACGTGGGCCTTTGTCAAGGACGCCAACGGCAACTACCAGACCACACGCTACCAGCTCGACGGCGGCCGCTTGTGGGACAAGACCACCGACAATTTCTACCAGAACCACAACATTCTCTCGGCTACCTGGAAGCCCAACGCCCACTGGGCACACAACGCCGCCCTGCACTACACCTACGGCTACGGCTACTACAAAGAGTTCAAATACAACTATAAGTTTGCCAAGTTTGGCATCGTTCCCGTGCCGGCCGGCCAGCAGCCCGTCCCCGGACAAAAGCTGAAGCCCGCCGTGAAAAAGGGCGACTTCGTGCGCCGCAAGGGGTTGTGCCAGCACACCTACGGCCTGCTCTACAACGCCAACTACACCGACAACACGTTCGACATCCTCGGCGGCGTGAACCTGCAGCAGTTCCGCGGCAACCACTTCGGCTATCTGGACTACATTTCCTACGTGGGGCCGTCCGAGAAAGCCCTTGATTTCCTGCACCCTTGGAACGGCAACAAATACTACGACTCGGATGCCGACAAGAACGACTACTCGGCCTTTCTGAAAGGCACCATGCACCTCACGCAAGCGTGGGATGTGTTTGCGGACCTGCAATACCGCCACGTGGACTACAAGACCGACGGCATCAACGACCGGTTCTACCAAAAAGCCGACGGCACTTATACCAACCACGCGCTCGACATCGACAAGCACTACAACTTCTTCAACCCCAAAGCCGGCGTCACTTTCCACCGGGGCGGGCACCGCGCCTACGCCTCCGTGGCCTATGCGAGCCGCGAACCCGAGCGCAACAACTTCACCAACAACGGCTCCTACCCCGCACCCAACGCCGAGCACCTGACCGACTTCGAGCTGGGCTACAACTATGCGGGCGGCAACTGGCACGCCGGCGTGAACCTCTATTACATGGACTATAAGGACCAGTTTGTACAGACGGGGCAGAAGAGCGACATCGGCGAGTCGCTCACCACCAACGTGAAAAAGAGCTACCGCATGGGCGCAGAGCTGAACGCCGACTGGAGCCCCCTGTCGTGGCTCACCGTCATAGGCAACGCCGCCCTCTCGCAGAACAGAATCAAGGACTTCGACGAGGTGGTGGAAACCTACAATGCCGACTGGAAAGAAATGGCCCCCACCCCCGTGCACTATGACCATTCCACGCTGGCTTTCTCGCCCGCGGCCATCCTCAACGGCTTCCTCAACCTGCACTATCGCGGCCTGCAGGCCACCTGGCACACCAACTATGTGAGCCGCCAGTACCTGGACAACACGGCCAACCGCGACCGTTCGCTGCCCTGTTACACGCAGACCAACGTGAACCTGAGCTACACGCTGGGACTGTCCCGCCGCGTGGCCGGCATCAAGGAAGCCGTGTTCGGGCTCAGCCTCAACAACATCTTCGACCGTCACTATGCCGCCTCCGGCTGGGCTTACTCGGCCATCGTGGGCAACAAATACCCCGAACAGCACCGCTATTACCAGCTGGGCTACATGCCTATGGCCGGCTTCACGGCCATGGGGTACGTGACCATCAAGATTTAGCAATGCAAAATTCAAAATTCAAAATTTGGCTGCGCGGCGAAGCTGCCATCAAGATTGGAACAGATGGTTCTCTGTACTGTTCCATCATGAAGCCGATAGCAGAATACCGCGCAGCCAAATTTTGAATTTTGAATTATGAATTTTGAATTGCTAAGCCACTGTTTGCATGTAACCGCGCAGCGAAATTTTGAATTTTGAATGATGTATTTTGAATTGCTAAGCCTCGATCTCATCACCACCCTCCTCGGGCTGGCCTATATCCTGCTGGAGTACAAGGCGAGTGTGTGGCTTTGGCTGGTGGGCTTCGTGATGCAGACTCTCGACATCGTGCTCTACTACGACAAAGGACTCTATGCCGACTGCGCCATGGAGTTCTATTACATCGCCATGACCGTCTACGGCTTCTACGTGTGGACGCGCAAGAAAACGGGACATGCCATGCCCGAGACTGCAACGGGGCCATCATCGGAGCGTCCCGACGGGGCCATCACCCACTTCAAGCGCAGCCTCATCCTGCCTTGGATGCTCGCCACGCTGGCCATCTGGGCCTTGCTGTGGTACTGGCTGGTGCAGGTGGGGTCCACGGTGCCCGTGGCCGATGCCTTCACCACGGCCCTGAGTTTCGTGGGCATCTGGGCGCTGGCCCGCAAATACGTGGAGCAATGGCTCATCTGGATTGTCGTCGACGTGGTGACCAGCGCGCTCTATTTCTACAAGGACATCCCTTTCAAGGCCTCGCTCTACGCGCTTTACGTGGTCATTGCCGTCTTCGGCTACTTCAAGTGGCGGCGCATGATGGCACTGCAAAAGGTACACGCCGCGAGCTGACGGGCCGGGGGGCAAACCGTCCGCGGTGTTGTCGCGTCGCCGTTACACCGTGATCGCGCGGCCATTACGGCATAATCGCATCGCCATTACGGCGTGATCACGCGGCCGTTACGCCGTCATCGCGAGGCCCCTGCGGCGCAGTCGTCAGGCCGTCGCCCTACGGCAACGGGCGGCCCTGCCCGCAGCGGCGTCAACGCAGGGCGAAAAAGGGTCAACGACAGCAATTCGCCGGCCGATTATTTGCGCGGAACCCACATTTTCACTATCTTTGCAAACATGCGCGTGCACCCGGCATGCCATCTACCCCAACCAAACGATTTAAAAACTTATGAAACGATTTGCATTTAAAATGTACCTGAAGCCCGGCTGCGAACAGGAGTATGCCAAGCGGCATGCAGTCATCTGGCCCGAACTGAAGAAGATGATTACCGAGGACCAGGGCGTGAGCAACTATTCCATTTTCTGGGACAAGGAGACCAACTTGCTCTTTGCCTACCAGGAATGTTCCAAGGACACCAACTCGCAAGACACCACCGACGTGGATCCCATCACCCAAAAATGGTGGGACATGATGGCCGACATCATGGACACCCACCCCGACCATTCGCCCGTCTCGGTGCCCCTGCAGGAGCTGTTCCATCTGGATTGAGGCCGGAGCGCAGCCCCCGCTCCCGCCTCCTTTTCACACAGATTCCACGTCTTCCCCACACGGTTTTCGCGCATTATTCTCACAGATTCCACAGATTTCACAGATTCTTCTCTGTATTTTTCTCACGGATTCCACAGATTTTACAGATGCTACGCCTACCCATTGTGGGGAATACCTCCACCAAAGAACCGCCCGCCCAGCACCCGTGACCGGCCAAAGGATATTGGCGGGCGGGCGGGATATGCGGCGAAGAATGCCCCATCGGGGCATGCAGGCCGGTATGAAGGCCGGCCACTACAGTCGCAGCGGAATGCGCGACAAAGGAGAGAACACCTGCGGCATAGGCGTAGAAACAAGTGTTTTGTGCCACAGACAAGCACCGATAACCACAGATGCGCCACGTTTTGCAGCATTACATTCCCATCAGGGCCCCTATGCAGCATCTGTGAAATCTGTGGAATCTGTGAGAAAAAACACCAGGAATCATCCGTGAAATCTGTGGAATCCGTGAGAAAAACACAGAGAAGAATCTGTGAAATCTGTGGAATCTGTGAGAAAAAAAGAAAAGACGACGACACCCCACAGTGCCCATCTGTGGCAAGAAGAGGCTGGAGCGACCGCCACAAACGGCAGCGGTGCGGAGCAGCCCAAGGGAGCCGCACCGCACCGCGCACTTTATTTCTTGACGAAGACTATCTTCTTGATGCCCGTGATGCCGCGCGAGGCACGGGTCTGGGCGTACCGATTGAACCAGAAATCGTCCACTTCGTTGCCGTTGGTGGCCTGCAAGTAGCCCGTGAAAGAGCGGTTATTCAGGTTCAGATCGTCGTAGGCGATGGTCATCACATAGTCTGAGGTGGTGCCGTTAGCGTTCACTTCCTTGTAGGTCAAGTAGATATTGCCCGTCTGTGGGTCGATATACCAGGTGAAGTTGCGCTGCAGTTCCAGCTTGTCGTTGGTGGGATTGAAGTCGTACTGCGTGCCCGTACCCGAAATGCTTTGGGCATTATACTGCTTGAACTCTATGTCCGTGCTGTAGGCCATACTGTCGATGACGGTGCCGTTAGCGTCGAGTGCATAAGCCATCATGTTGCCACGCCACTGCCCTGCCAGCGTCTGAGCCATCGCAACAAAGAAGTCTTCGTTGCTCACCTGCTCGTCGGAGGGGCGGTTGTTGTAGTTGTTTCCCCACGTCCAGCCATCGTCCCAGCCGCCATACCACGGGTCACTGTCACAACTCCCAAGGAGTGCGGGTACAGCCAGCATCAGTCCGACTGCCACCCAAATCTTCAGTTTCTTCATATCGTTTTACTTTTCAAAGTTGCGTTTTTGTCCGGCGTGGGTGTCGTCGGAGGCCCGGGTGGACTTGGCATAGCCGCCGCCCCACGGCCAGTAAGAGGTGCGGGCCAGATTCAGGTTGGCCACAAACTTGCCGTTGTAAGTCTCCAATTGCCCCACCAGGCTGCTGTCGCTCAGGCGGTAGTTGCGTATCACCAGCTCGTCGCCGTTGGCATAATGCAGATAGATGTTGCCGTAGGCCACCTCCCATCTGAAGTCATAATACTTGTAACGGCTGCTCCAAGCCCTCGGGTCGTAGTCTATCTCCACGCCCTGTCCACTGGTTCCTATCCCGGTGTCGCCGTTGTAGTTCTCGAACCGGAACTCCGTTTCCCACTCGGCATATTCGTCTCCATAGACCGTGGAATAATACTGCCCGAGCGACCCGTGCCACGTGCCGTTGAGCGTTGCAGCCCTGTCCGCGTCGTCCGCCGGCTCGCAGGCGCTGAACGAGAGGGCCAGCACGGCCAGCAGAAGCATGGTCAAATGTGTAGTCAACTTTTTCATGTTACAGTGCTTTTTGTTGGTTGTTGCTGCAAAATTAGCGGTTTCCCAAGAATGCTGCAACGTAAAATGGATATTCTTCCGTGGGTTTTCCCTATCTCGTGCAGGGGAAACCCTAAATAACTTTAATTCTTGGAAAAACCGCAATCGCCGCTCCGCCGACTCCAAATCTTTTTTTGTACTTTTGCCCTACAAAGTGTCAACGAACTTATAAAAAAGATAAAACATTAGAACGACAAGGAAATGAGAACTGTTTACGAATTCGCTGTCAAAGACAGAAAAGGTAAAGATGTATCCATCAAGGAGTATGCCAACGAGGTGCTGCTCATCGTGAACACTGCCACGAAGTGCGGTTTCACGCCCCAGTATGAGGAGCTGGAGAAGCTCTACGAGACCTATCATGCACAGGGTTTCGAGATACTGGACTTCCCCTGCAACCAGTTCGGGCAGCAGGCTCCCGGCACCGATGAGTCCATCCACGAGTTCTGCAAGCTCACCTATGGCACGGAGTTCCCACGGTTCAAAAAGGTTAAGGTGAACGGCGGCGACGCCGACCCGCTCTTTCAGTTCCTCAAGTCGCAGAAGGGATTTGCCGGCTGGGACGAGAGCCACCCCATCTACCCCATCCTCGACAAGATGCTCTCCGAGGCCGATCCCGCCTACAAGGAGTCGGCCGACATCAAGTGGAACTTCACCAAGTTCCTCGTGAACAAGAAAGGCCAGGTGGTGAAACGCTACGAGCCCACCGAGAAAACAGAGCACATCAAGGCCGACATCGAGGCACTGCTGGCCGAATAAGCAGAAACTGGCACGGTCTTTGCCGATAAGCAGGAAGTGAATATTGTACAAACATTAAAATATTTTAGCAGACTCTTGAGTATATGGAACATACCAAATGCTTGATTATCGGTAGTGGCCCCGCCGGCTATACGGCTGCCATCTATGCCGGGCGCGCCGACCTGCAGCCCGTGGAATACTGTGGCCTACAAACGGGCGGACAGCTCACGCAGACCACTATTGTAGAGAACTTTCCGGGCTATCCCGAGGGCGTGGACGCCAACCAGATGATGATGGAACTGCGCCGACAGGCCGAGCGTTTCGGTGCAGACGTGCGCGATGGCATCATCACCGACGTGGACCTGAGCCGCAAACCCTACGTGGCAACCACTGACCGCGGCGTGCAGATCGAGGCCGACACCATCATTGTGGCCACCGGAGCCTCAGCCAAATATCTGGGACTGCCCGACGAGGAGAAGTACAACGGGCAGGGTGTGAGCGCCTGCGCCACCTGCGACGGCTTCTTCTACCGCAAGAAAGTGGTGGCCGTGGTGGGCGGTGGAGACACTGCCTGCGAGGAGGCCACCTATCTGGCCAACCTGTGCAGCAAGGTCTACATGATTGTGCGCAAGCCTTATCTGCGCGCGTCGGACATCATGCGCAAGCGCGTGGAGGAGAACGAGAAGATCGAGATACTCTACGAAACCAACACGCTGGGCCTCTACGGCGAGGGCGGTGTGGAGGGCGCACACCTTGTTCACCGCAAGGGAGAGGCCGACGAACGCCGGTACGACCTGCCCATTGACGGCTTCTTCCTGGCCATCGGACACAAGCCCAACACCGACATCTTCCGCGGCAAGCTCGACATGGACGAGACCGGCTACATCCGGGTGGAGGGCGACACGCCCCGCACCAGCGTGGAAGGCGTCTTCGCCGCCGGCGACTGCGCCGACCCCACCTACCGCCAAGCCATCGTGGCCGCCGGCTCGGGCTGCAAGGCTGCCCTCGAGGCCGAACGCTGGCTCAACCGATAAACCGGCGGAGACAACGGGCGGCATGCGCTGCAGCGGTGCTCTCCCGCAGTCGGAAAACCTTTTCCAAATCGCGCAATCTGCAAGGATTGCGCGATTTTTTATGCCCCATTCTCTTGCAACCGACCGTTATTTTACCTATATTTGTCCCATGAAACTCTGCCTCCTCCCCCTGTCGCTCGCCTTGTTTGCCCCCGTCTCCGGCCAGGCCCAAGTGCTGCGCCCCGCAATGATTCCCAGCGACTCGCTGGGCGTGCTCATGCTGAAGCCCGTCACGGGCTCCGTAGACGTGGTGACCGAACAACGCATGAACAAAGGCCTCGTCACCAGTTCGCTCAACGCCCTGAACGGTCAAGCGGCCGGCGTAAACATCTCGTCGGGCGAGAACCGCATGGCGCAGCTCAGCTCCGTGCGCGTTCGCGGCACCACCTCGCTCACCGGTGGCAACGACCCGCTGGTCATCATCGACGGCGTGTACTCGGATCTTTCCACGCTGTCGAGCATCTATCCGGCCGACATCGAGAGCTTCGCCATCCTGAAAAACGCCGCCGAGACGGCGCAATATGGCTCTCGCGGCGCCTCGGGCGTGATTCAGGTCACCACCAAGAAAGGCAGCGGCGCACAGTTTCATATCTCTTATGACGGCAACATCGGCTTTGAATCGAAATACAAAACCATCGACATGCTCGACGGGCCAGGCTACACCGCCACGGCGAAGTCCTTGGGAGTCAGCTACAACGACGGCGGTTACAACACCAATTTTCAGGATGTAGTGACCAGAACGGGCTTTGTCATGAACCACCATGTGGCGTTCAGCGGCGGCAGTGAGAAGTCGAGTTACCGCGCCTCCATCGGTCTGATGGATCACCATACCATCCTGCGTGTAAACGAATACCAGAACTATGCCGCCAAGTTCGACCTGTCGCAAAAAGCTTTCGACGACCTGCTACAAATCGATTTCGGTATCTTCGCCTCCTCACAGAAGAACAAATATCCTTTCAACGAACAACAACTCTTCTACAGTGCGGCTACCCAAAACCCCACTTTCCCAGCCGGAACCAACGCCGCCGGCAAATGGGACAGGAATGGAACCGCCTCGCAAATCGCCCCGCCCGCCGCCCTGCTCAAGGAGAAAAACGACGAACGCAGCCAAAATGTAAACGCCCATCTGAGGCTCGATTTCGACCTGCTGGGCATCGTTACAGGCACTCCCGCCCACAAGGGGAGCACGGGAAACGAGGCCCTGCACCTGAAGTTCTTCGGGGCATACAGCTACAATTCGCTGGAAAACGCCATTTTCTGCCCCACGTGGGTGTGGGCGCAAGGCCAGGCCTACCGGGGAGAACACAAAACTGAAGACTGGCTGGGCAACGCCATGCTCACGTATGAGAACACGTGGGGTGCCCATCATCTCGGGGCCACACTGCTGGGCGAGTACCAGAAGAGCAACCGCAGCGGATTCTGGACACAGGTGAAAGGATTCACCACCAACGCAATGGGCTATGACAATCTGGGGGCGGCATCCACCATTCCCTGGGGCGGAACCGGCTCCGAAGCCGCCGCGCCGGCCCTCGCGTCACTGATGGGCGGAATCTCCTACACGCTTCTCGGTCGCTACACGCTCGACGCAAACCTGCGCGCCGACGGCAGCTCCATGTTCGGAGACCACAACAAATGGGGCTACTTCCCGTCGGTATCGGCCTCTTGGAACATCGCTGACGAACCTTTTTTTGCCTCGTTTCGGCCCGGCATCGGGCTGTTCAAGCTGCGCGTGGGCTACGGCCAGTCGGGCAATCTGGGCGGCATCGACTCCTACAACTCCCTCAGTCTGGTGAGACCCACAGGCACGGTGTCGGTGGGTGGAACGCCTACAACCACAATGGGACTCTACCGCAACGCCAATCCCGACCTGAAGTGGGAGACGCGATCCACACTGAACGTGGGTGCCGACATTGGTTTCTGGCACAACCGAATCGTGCTCACCGCCGAGTATTACTACTCCAAAACCACCGACATGCTCTACCAGTACGACGTGCCTGTACCGCCATTTGTCTTCGACAAGATACTGGCCAACCTGGGCAGTATGAGCAATCAGGGACTGGAAATAGGCCTTGGTGTCACCGCCATCAAGAAGCGCGACGTGGAACTTAACGTCAATCTGAACCTCTCTTGGCAGAAGAACAAGCTGCTCTCGCTCTCGGGCGACTACAACGGCACACGGCTTTCGGCATCCGACATCACGGCTATCGGCTCCCTCAACGGTGCCGGATTCCACGGCGGCAACAACAACATCGTGTATCAGATTGTGGGGCAGCCGCTGGGCGTTTTCTACCTGCCCCACTGCACAGGACTCGCTCGAAACGCCGACGGCTCCTATAGTTACACCATCGCCGACCTGGACGAGAACGGACGTATCAACATCGAAGATGGTGGCGATCGCTATGTGGCGGGCCAGACTACGCCCAAGTGGACGCTCGGTTCCAACGTCAGTCTGCGCTACAAGGCATTCGACATCTCGCTGCAAATAAACGGTGCTTTCGGCCATAAAATCTACAACGGCACGGCCCTGACCTACATGAACATGTCGAGTTTCCCCGACTACAACATCATGGCCAAGGCCCCGGGACAGAACATTCAGGACCAGACGGCCACCGATTACTGGCTGGAACGGGGCGATTATCTCAACTTGGACTACCTCACCGTAGGCTGGAACGTGCCCGTAAAGTCGCGCTATGTCAGCGGTCTGCGCCTCTCGGCCTCGGTCAACAACCTGTGCACCCTCACTTCATACAGCGGCATCACGCCCATGATTAACAGCTATATCGTGAACGGCACGCTCGGCATCGACGACAAACGCAGCTATCCTGCCTACCGCTCCTACAGTCTGGGGCTGAGCATTCAGTTCTGAAACTTTCCTCCATGACCCACCAACCAATCCCCATACACCTCATGCCCATCCGACATATACTCCCCCTGCTGGCAGCCTCCGTGCTGCTGACCTCCTGCCTGAAAGACGAGCCCAAGGGCCTGTTGCCCGAAGCCGAGGCCTACGACAACGCCGCCAACCTCTACAACAACGCCGTTGCCACCTTATATAATTATATAGGAGGCACCGCCGACTCGCAGGGGTTGCAGGGCACCTACCGCGGCGTGTACGACTATAATACCTTTACCACCGACGAGGCCATCCTCCCCACGCGCGGCGGCGACTGGTTCGACGGCGGCTTTTGGCAGAACCTTTACCTCCACTCCTGGACGGCCGCCGACCTGCCTTTACGCAATACTTGGGACTATCTTTACAAGGTTATCATGCTCTGTAACCACTCGCTGGCTCAGATTGAAGCGAACAAACAGCTGCTCACCACGGCCCAGCAGCAGTCCTACCGCGCCGAGGTGACGGGGCTGCGCTGCCTTTTCTACTACGAGTTGCTCGACCTTTTCGGCCGCGTGCCAATGGTAAAGACCGACGGAGCAGCCCTCAACGACATGGTGCAAGTGGAGCGCAGCGTGCTCTTTCGCGACTTGGTGGAGGAGCTGCAAGCCTGTCTGCCCTATCTCGAAACCGGCCGCAGCAACTGGGAAGGCACCGACTACGGCCGGCTGACACGCCCCGTGGCCCAATTCCTACTGGCCCGTCTGTTGCTGAATGCCGAGGTCTATGCCGACGACAACTGGACCGACGCCCAGCGGCCGCGACATCACTTTCAGCGTGGAGGGACAGACGCTGAACGCCTGGGAGGCCTGCATCTATTACTGCAACCAGCTGGAGGCCGCCGGCTATCGGCTGGAGACCGACTATGCTACGAACTTCGCCATACACAACGAGAACTCCTCGGAAAACATCTTTACCATCCCGATGGACAAGATAAAATACCAGCATCAGTTCTGGAATCTCTTCCGTTCGCGCCACTATGCCCACGGCTCGGCCATCGGCATGGATGCCGAGAACGGCTCGTCGGCCACGCTGGCCACGGTTCGCGCCTATGGCTACGGCACCGACAGCCTCGACCATCGCTACGCCCTCAACTTTTATTCCGACACGGTTCGCGTGGACGGCAGCATCGTGCGGCTCGACAACGGCGAGGCACTGGTCTACCATCCACTCGTCATGGCCCTCAACCTCACGGGCTCGACCTACGAGAAGACGGCCGGCGCCCGCATGTCCAAATACGAAATAGACCGCAAGGCCCACGCCGACGGCAAGCTGCAGGACAACGACATCGTGCTCTTTCGCTTTGCCGATGTGCTGCTCATGCGGGCTGAGGCGCAGGTGCGCAACGGCGACAACGGCCAAGCCGACCTCGATGCCGTGCGCACCCGCGCGGGCATGCCGACGCGCCCTGCCACACTTGCCAACATCCTGGCAGAGCGGCGGCTGGAGCTGATGTGGGAGGGAAGCCGGCGGCAAGACCTCATCCGTTACGGCCTGTTTGCCGCCGCCTACGACCTCCGTCCACAGCTCGACGGCGAGGCTTCGGGCTACACCACCGTGTTCCCCATCCCCTCCAAGGCCATCGAACTCAACCACCGACTCACACAAAACGCGGGCTACCACCATTAGTCCGCACCGCCTCCACCCTGTCTTCACGGCATACGATTTGTCAGGCAAAAGCCGCTTTCGCCAAACAAAACGGCGATTCGTTGCGGTCTTTTGCCTTTTTTCGTTACCTTTGCACCGCGATACAGGGCCACCCTCCGGCGCGTCGTCGCAAATCCAGATTAGCAACAAACCCTACAAATATGAGACAGAAGAAATTCATACTCCAGGAGAAAGACATCCCCACGCAGTGGTACAACATCCAGGCCGAGATGCCCAACAAGCCGCTTCCCCCGCTGAATCCGGCCACCAAGCAGCCGCTCAGCGCCGAGGACTTGGCCCATATCTTCAGCCTTGAATGCTCCAAGCAGGAGCTCGACGCCGAGCACCCGTGGATCGACATCCCCGAAGAGGTACAGGAGAAATACACCTTTTACCGCTCCACCCCCTTGGTGCGCGCCTACGCTTTGGAGCAAGCACTCGACACGCCGGCCCACATCTACTTCAAGAACGAGTCTACCAACCCGCTGGGTTCACACAAGGTAAACTCCGCCATTCCCCAGTGCTACTACTGCAAGCAGGAGGGCGACACCAACGTAACCACCGAGACCGGCGCCGGCCAGTGGGGTGCCGCGCTCTCGTATGCCGCCCGGCTTTACGGCCTCGAAGCCGCCGTTTACCAAGTGAAGATCACCCTGCAGCAGAAGCCCTACCGCTCGATGATTATGCGTACTTTCGGCGCAACGGTCGAGGGCTCACCCTCCATGTCGACCCGCGCCGGCAAGAACATCATCACCGTAGACCCCAACCATCCCGGCTCGCTCGGCACGGCCATCTCCGAAGCCATCGAACTGGCCACCACCACACCGGGCTGCAAATACACGTTGGGCTCGGTGCTCAACCACGTGGCCCTGCACCAGACGGTCATCGGACTGGAAGCTGAGAAGCAGATGGAGATGGCGGGGGAGTATCCCGACAAGGTGATTGCCTGCTTTGGCGGCGGTTCCAACTTCGGCGGCATCGCCTTCCCGTTCATGCGCCACCTGTTCGACGGCACCCACAAGAACACTGAATTCATCGCCGCCGAGCCCAACAGCTGCCCCAAACTCACGCGCGGCAAGTTCGAGTACGACTTTGGCGACGAGGCCGGCTACACGCCCCTGCTGCCCATGTACACGCTGGGGCACGACTTCAAACCGGCCAATATCCATGCCGGCGGCCTGCGCTATCACGGCGCCGGCGTGATTATCTCCCAGCTTATCAAAGACGGTTACATGCACGGCGTGGACATCCCGCAGCTCGAGACCTTTGCCGCCGGCGTGCTCTTTGCCCAGACCGAGGGCATCGTTCCCGCCCCGGAGAGCTGCCATGCCATTGCCGCCACCATTCGTGAGGCCCAAAAAGCCAAGGTCGAGGGCAAGTCGCCCGTCATCCTTTTCAACCTCTCGGGCCACGGACTCATCGACATGCCGTCGTACAACAGCTACATCAACGGCGACTTGACCAACTATATGGTCTCCGATGAAGAGATTGAACGCAACTTGGCCAAGGTGCCGCAGGTGTAGAACCCAAGCCATGCGGCCAGGCAGACAGAGGCGGAACTCTGCTGCCTGGCCGCATGTTTTTTATCGGACATAGCCTCCAAACACTCCGGCAGACACGCAAGTGTCTGCCGTTTTCATTCCCCGAAACGAGACGGAGTGGCTGTCTCCGCAATACAGCAACACGGCGGCCGCCCGTGGGCGGCCGCGTGCAATTACTTCTTGCGCAGCACCACCTGCTGCGAACAGAAAGTATAGGCGGCATCGAGCACCTCGAGCAGGCTCGGCCAGTTAGCGGCCGGCTCCAGCTGATGCTTGTACACCTTTCTGACCGTGAGCACGAGCTTGTCCCCGTCGATCCGGGCGGCGGCCTCGAAACTGCCAGTGGCATTGTCCACATGGGCGCTGAGCCGCTGCAGGCTGGCGGCGTTCACCATGTAGCCGGCAGGGAGCTGCAGGTTCACCTCCACCTCGTAAGTCTTGGCAAAGGCACGCATGATGTCGCAATCGCGCGTGCGTTCGCGGCCCTCAATATGGATGTGCCGGCCCAGCAGCTGCCCGATGGACACCACCAGATTCCGCCCGGCTGTCTTCACCATGCCGTCCATCTGATAATCGACGGTGTAGGCCAAGGGGCCGCCGTTTTCGCCCACCAACTCCACCTTGGTGCCTGTAATGGCCACGGGGGCGCGGTCGTGATACTGCGTCACCTCGTCCCTGAAGTTGTCGGCAATGCGCTTTTCGCTATTCTTCATGCCCTCGGCCGCCTTGTCTTCGGCGTTCTTGCCCGTGAAAAAGTCGACATAACGCGTGTAGCCGTAGGGCTTGCCCCAGCCCCGCATAATCTCGTCGGGCGTGGCATAGTCGTCAATGAGTCCCTCCTTGCAGCAACCCGTGTACTCCGATCGGCGGCTGATGTTGAGGTGGCTGCCGTCCACAGTGGCCCGCACGGCGACACGCTCCACGTTGTCCTGGGCCTGGCTGACCGGGGTGACAGCCTGTTCAAACGGGCCCTTGGCATAGTTGCCCTCGCCTGTATAGACGGAGGCCGCACGGCCTTGATACATGGACGGTATCATACTGGCACTCGCGGCGTAGCCCAAGGGCAGGTAGTAACGGCCGCTCTTAAGCCGCAGGGCCCAGGCCGCATTGCCGTAGCTGATGAGCTGGCCGAGGGGTTCCTTGAGCCAGCTGGTGACGAGCACGTGATCCATTTTCACGCCGCACTTCTTGAGAATGTCTTCCAGCGCGCACGGCAGGTCACGGTAGTCCAGATAATCCTGGCGGTTCACCAGCGAGGACATGACCATGAAATTGTAGACATGATCGGCCTTGGCCTCGTCGGAATCCAGCTTCTTGGCCTGGCCTATCACGTTCTTCAGATACTTGTTGAAGCTCCACTTACCCTTGTTATAGCTCTTCCACCAATTCCAGGCGTCCTCTTGAATGACGGTGGCGTCGGGGTTGGCGTGCAGCCCTTTGTCCTTGGTGCTCTTGGGCAGATAGCCCAGATCCACCTTGCCCGTCACGTAGAGCAGCGTGATGGGCGACATGCTGATGCTGTTGTAACCGTAGTCGGGCTGGGTGCGGTCCACGTTTTTCACCTCGGCATCCAGCACCACGTTGCCGTCTTCATCGGTCGAAGCCGTGAAGTCGGGGGCTCCGTTGAGCGTGCGGTACTGGGTGCAGAACTTGCGGTCGATGACACAATGCACCCGGTAGGAGAGCATGGGATAGTCTTCTTCAAACACAAATCTCATCGGGTCCACGTTCTCTTCCTTCACCTTGCTCTGGTAATAGGAGAACACGTCGATGAGGTCGCCCACCTGCAAGTTGGGCACGGCGAGCTTGGCTTTCTTCTCTTGTCCGCGCTTGCCTTCGGTCTCCGACACGTAGTCGTCGCCGCTCACCTCGGTTTCGCTGCCGTCGGGTTTGATGACGCGCACGCCCAGCACGTTGCGCACGTCGTCGGTGCCGAAGCCCGTGTTGAACTGCCGCCGGTAGGTGGAATAGTCGAAAGTGGAGAACTTCTCCAGCGAGGCTTTGTCCTGAATCTTCACCAGCATGCGTCGCAAGTGCCCGCTGTTCACCTGCTTCACCGAGTAACCGCTGGAGTAAATAGAGAACTTTCGTTTTTGGTCCACGCTCACTTCCTCGTAGGAGGCGAGTATCACGGCCGACTCATTCTTGTACTTGGCCGGCACGCTACGCGTCTTGAAGTCAGGCATGTCTCGGCTCCACACCTCTTTGCGCACCTGGGCGGCAAAGGCCTTGTAGTCGTCGTTGTCGAAGGCCCAGCCCGTCAGACAAGTGGCGAGGAGCACAAGGGTAATCATGGCTTTTCTCATCATGGGAGTTGATGTTAGGTAATAAATGATAGCTGATGGTTGTTCTGTGGGGTAAATTGCAGAGGGGCCGAGACCCCGCCGGGCCGTCAGTGTCTGAGCACCAGCTGGCGGTTGCAGGCATCCTGCCACCGGCTGATGGCCGTGTTCCAGGCCGGAATCTCGGCGCGGGGTATGCGGCGGCGGTTAATCTGCATCTTCTGGTGGTAGACAATGCGGCCTCCCTGCCGGCTGAACGTGCAGCTCAGCACGCCGCCGGGCAGGGTGAAGGTGGCCGGACGGGGCAGCTCGGCCACGCGGAAGCCGGCGGGCAGGGTGAGCACGGCCTGGCGCACGATGTTGCAACGCACGGGCAGATAGTAGTCGCCCACGCGGTCGGTGGTGTCTATCCGGCTGTCGAAGAGGTTGTTGTGAGGGTTCAGTTCCACATACACTTCGCCGTCCACGCGCTGCACGGCGGCCGTGTTGCTCACGTTGCCCTCGAACCGGGCCCACTCCTCGCGGGGGTCGCGGGCAATCCATTTCACGCCGCTCACGGCCATGCTGTGGTTGTCGGCATTGAGGTTGGCCCCCAGCATCTCGTCGTTATCCTTGTTGCCCGCCTTCTCGGCCGAGGTCATGAACCACTCTTTCATGTCGCCGCGCAGCTGGTAAATGGCCTTGCCCACGAGGGCATCGCCCTGCAGCCGGTACTGGTAGCACAGGCTGTCGAGGGAACTGTCGGCCGGGCGCACGGGCACCGTTTGGAGCAGAGGCTTGGGCCCGTCCTCGATCATCGCCTGCGAACCCTGTATGTGTTGCGGCACGTAGGTGTAGGGCACGTACTTGCAGGTGGCGTCCAGATAGTAGTCGCGCCCCTTGTGGCGCACGGTGCAAATGGCGTGGTTGGTGGCGGCCAGCGTGGGCGCCTCGGTCACAGTGCAGGGTACTTCGTCGGTGCCGATGTCGGTAAGGCGGGCGTCGAAGCCCTCGGCGCGGAGCAGAGTCTTGAGCAACAGGGCCATGCCCTTGCAGTCGCCATAACGCTTGCGCAGCACCTCGGCGGGGGTGTCTGGGCGGAATCCAGACATGCCGGCCTCGAAAGCCACATATCGGATGTGGTCCTGCACCCAGTGATAGGTGTTGCTCAGCCGCTCCTCGTCGGTCTTGCAGCCGGCCGTGATCTCCTTGACCAGGGCCTCCAGACCGGGCACCGCGGTGTCCACGGCCGACATCTGGGCCGACCAAGTGTAGAAATCGTCCACACTGGGAAACGAACCCAGCACCATGAGATAGGGGAATACGTTGGAGGCCGGCGGCGTGTTTTCCTCGTCTTTCATGCGTGAGGCATGGTCGATGGTGTAGGTATAGACCTCGGCATCGGCCGTGGAAGTGTGCGAGGCGGCGATGGGATAGCCCGCAAAGTTCATCTCCTTGATGCGGTAGCCCGACAGTGCACGGGGAATGGTGACGGTCACCGTCTTGTGCCGGATGAAGTAATCGTCGAGCAGATAAACGCGGGTAAAATACTTGATGTCGGTAAACGTGCGGCTCCAGCTCACCTCGCCCGTCTTGCCTTTCTTGCGGATGGGACAGGTGATGAAGCAGCCCTTGCTGTCATCGTAGAACACGTTCTCGGGCGTAACGTTCTTGTAAGTCTTCGTGCCGGGTGTGGAAACGCGTCCCAGCTCGATGTTGTCGCCATAGAGGGCTACGGTCTGGGCCGTCACCCCGACCGCCGACAGCGACTCGTAGGTCACGCTCGTCTTGTTCTTCACAACGGGATGGCCGCCGTCCATCTGCAGGATGTACTGGTCTTCACAGTCAGCAATCACGATTTTGTCGTCCCATTGCTGGGCACGGGCTCCCAGTCCGCCGAGCAGGGCCAGACCGAGGAGAATGATTTGTTTCATTCGTTATTTGTTTCAGACAAGTTACTCTTTGTTACGTGCAAAGATAGGCGTTTTTTTGACAAGTTGCACTCTTTCTCCCACTTTTTTCCCCATTTTTTTCGTCAGAAGCCCCCTCGGGCCATGCCGCGTCCCAGCCCTCGCACCCTTTTGCATGTATCTCCGCCTCTATGCCGACATGAGAAATGAAACAAATATTCAAACCATCAAAAGACAATACACAAGCCATCAAAACACAGAAAACCGAGAGACAACCATACAACGAGGCATGATGAGAAGGCGGCAACAAAATGGCAGCATCATCCTGACACGACAACCGCCCAACCACAACGCCGTAATCGCCCTACGATTACGGCGTAAAGCCCTCGCGATAACAGCGTAAAGGCAATGCGATAACGGCGTAATCATCACGCGGTTACACCGTAACACCAACACGTCGACTGTGCCGTGGCCGGGCAACAACAGTGCCACGCCCTCCCCTGTCATCGCCCTTATCACAGCCTATCACCTCTTATCCCCTCCTATTCAAGCCCACTCCCCAACCCCCAAAAGCACCCCGCAACAGTCTGTCATCGCCCTTATCACTGCCTATCACCCCCTATCCCTCTCCTATCTAAGCCTATCTCCCAGCCCCCCAAACAGCCCATGGCCCCTCACCGGGGCCTCAAGCCACAGAAATCTACCGCACCACAGAGCCGGCAAACAGCCTGGAGGCAATGCGAAATATAAGAATAAGGTATGGAAGAAAGACCGAACCGCGCCTCGTGCACCGTTCAGTCAAGTCATTATTGCATCTTGCTGTAGTCGTCGCTCTCGAGCAACTGGGCGATGGAGACCGAGGGATGGCTGTGCATGTAGCGGGCCACCATCGTGGTATAGTCGGTCCGAAACAGCTGGTTGCCCAAGGCCTTGTTCACCACCCACATCACTTTGCCCATGTGAAGGTCTTTCTCCAGCTGCGTGCGCGAGTCGTAATTGTCCATCGGGTAGAGGCTGAGCAGATAGAAAGAAAGGCAATCGGGCACGATGTAGCAACGGCCCATCGTGCGCAATTGCTCGGGCGAGTAGCCATAACGCTGGTAGATGGCATACCTGGGGCCCATGTATTTGTCGAGCGAGATGCCAATCATCTTGTCGCCAACGACGATGCTCTGGTTCAGCGCGCCTATCTGGGCGTACACGCGCGGCAGGGGCATCGTGGGCAGCCACTCCTGCAACCGGCCGAAGCCGTGCTCCAGATCGCGGTTGATGTCGTCCATATTGGCATACTCGGATTCGGCGTCGTTGATGAGGGTCTGCAGGGTGGAGTCCTGATAAAAGCGCAGGAAACGCTCGTAGATGTCGTGGTCGCTCACCTCGCCAATCTGTAGCATTTTCTCCACCAAAGTACGCGTTTCGATGGGGTATTCCATGTTCATTTGCTGCAGGGCAGAGAAGTCTCCCGTGATGAGATAACGGCTCTGCAGCCGGTCATATCGTTCCACCTTGATATGACTGGCATCTGCTTCATCGTCGTTGGGCTTGAGTTTGAACTCGCACGCAACGCAGAAGAGCATGGCTAAAAGCAATATGTAATAAACCTTGCGTACCAAATCTTTCGTCAAATATACGTGCAAAAGTACTAAAAAACATTTTAAACGCAAAGGAATAAGCTAAAAAACTTAAATATTTTCCCGTATTTTCCATTTTTAAGTTTATTTTTTTGAAAAATCGGCAAAAGTGTAGACGCACCGCCATGACTATGGGCAAAAGATTTCGTAACTTTGTCTGCAAAGACTAAAACAAGCCAAAATCATGAAACGCAAACTTGCAATGACGGCCGCATGGGCCCTGTGCACGGCCGTGGGCGCCCAGACCACGGTCAACTTGAAACTCTCCTCTCCCCTGGCGCGGCAGGATGCACCCGTCGTGCTCCGGCTGGCCCCCTACGGCGACGTGCGCTCGGCCGTGGTCACGGTAGACGGGCATGAGACGCCCTGCCAGATAGACGACCTCGACCAAGACGGCACCAATGATGAGTTGAGTTTCCTTGTAGGCTTCGACAAACGGCAGGTGCGACGGGCCGCAGTGACGCTCCATGCCGAGGGCGAGCCACGCCAATATCCGGCGCGCACCTATGCCGAGATAGTGTTGCGCAACCCTAAAGTGACCGAGAAGAACAAGCACGACATCTACCTCTCCTCCATCACCATAGACCGGCGCACGGCCAATCCCTACAACGTGCTCCACCATCACGGGGTGGCTTTCGAGAACGAACTCATCGCCATGCGCATCTACATGGACAAGCGGCAAACCCTTGATCTTTATGGAAAATTCCGCAAACGGCTGGAGCTTGAAGCCACGCAGTTCTACACCTCCAAGGCACAAAAGGCCGAGGGCTACGGCGACGACGTGCTGTGGGTGGGCAACACTTTCGGGCTGGGTGCCCTGCGCGGATGGGACGGCAAGGAGCCCACACTGCTCGACCAAGTGGCCCGCCGCACGCAGCGCATCGTGGCACAAGGCCCCGTGCGCACCATCGTGGAGGTGGAAGATGGGGGCTGGACCATCGTGCCGGGCACCCGGCCGGTGAACATGACGCTGCGCTACACGCTCTATGCCGGGCACCGCGACATGGAGGTGGACGCCACTTTCAACCGCGATCTGGACGGGCAGGAGCTGTCGACAGGCATCATCAACGTGAAAAACTCCACGGAATATACCGACCACGACGGCCTGCGCGGCTGCTGGGGCACCGACTGGCCCTCCACCGACACGCTGAACTGGAAACGCGAGACGGTGGGGCTGGGCATCTATGTGCCGCGGGATTATCGCGTGCGCGAGCTGCCCGCCGACAAGGACAACTATGGATTCGTGGTGAAGCCCGTGGGCCGACACCTGCACTACGGCCTGGCCTACACCAGCGACAAAGAGGACTTCGGCTGTCACTCGGCACAGGAGTGGACTGCCTTTCTGAAAGAATGGAAACGGGAAACAGAACATCCCGTTACCGTGGAAAAGGAGTAACGGGAGATGGCAGAACGGCCGCCGCGTCAACGGAAGGCAAGAAAGGGGTCAGTCCACGGCGTGGGTGAGTACGAAATCGCCGTTCAGCTCATAGTCCACCTCGACGCGGCGGGGATGTTTCAAGTCCTCCACCACCACCCGTCCCTGCGCTGCGGGCACGAACGACAGGAGGCGCATCTCGAAATATTGCAGGTTTTCGCGGCCCAGTAGCTTGTACACCGTTTCCTTGGCACTCCAGTTAATGAGCTGGTAGGCAAGGCTGTCGCCATCTTCGTCGGGCCGGATAAAACGGTTTCTGACCCGACTCACCCGATCCGAAAAGAACTCAATGTCTACGGCAACTGCCTTGCTGCGCGACTGAATCAAGGCTGCCCAGCCGCGCGTGTGGCTGATGCTAATGTTCCAGCCGTCGACCAGCGGCCGGCCCGTCTCGTCGTGGTCAATCACCAAGTCGGCCCGGCCCGTCATCTCGCGCAGCAGGGCATAGGCCGTGAGCCGCTCGCGCAAGCGGCTGGCCGAGTGGTAGCGCGACAGGTCTTCGGGCGGCACGGGCAGTGCGGCGGCATCCTCCGTCATCTGCCACAAACCCAGACGGGCATCGGCTCCAAGCTGTTGCAGTCGTATCAAGGGCATGGTATGGAATCCTCGGGCACGCTCAGCCCACCGTCACTTTCACCCGGCTGATGCGCCGTCCTTCCACGGCCATCACCTCGAAAGTGTAGTTCTTGTACTCTATTTTCTCGTGAATGCTCAGAAAATCACCCTTAAGTTCCAGCAGCAATCCGGCCAGCGAATCGGCATCGCCCTCCACTTCGGCAAACTCTTCATCGTCGATTTGAAGTATCTTGCAGAAGTCGCTCAGCAGCGTCTTGCCCTCGAAAAGGTAGGTGTTGTAGCTCAACTTGGAGTAGGTTTTCTCGTCTTCGTCGTACTCATCGTTGATTTCGCCCACGATTTCCTCGAGTATATCCTCCATCGTCACCAGTCCGCTGGTGCCGCCAAACTCGTCGACGACGATGGCCATGTGCACCTTGTTGCTCTGGAACTCGCGCAGCAGGTCGTCTATTTTCTTGGTCTCGGGCACGAAATAAGGCGGTCGGATGAGGCTCTGCCAGCGGAAACCGCCACCCTTGGACAAGTGGGGCAACAGGTCTTTGATATACAGCACGCCACGAATATGGTCGTCGTTTTCTTGATAAACAGGGATGCGGCTGTAGTTGTTATCCACGATACACTTCAGCACATCCTGATAACTGCTATGAATTTCTATGCCCACAATGTCCTGTCGGCTGGTCATCACCTCCTTGGCCGTCTCGTCGCCGAAGCGGATGATGCCCTGCAACATGCTCTGTTCGTCCTTGATGTCTTCCTTGTCGGTGAGTTCGAGGGCCTGCTCCAGGTCGTCCACGCTGAGCTGTCGGTTCTCCCGGGGCACGGCCTTCTCGGCAATGACGCCACTCTTGATGAGCACCGTCTCGAGCGGCCAGAACAATCTTCGGAAGAAGAGCACGCCGCCGATGGCGCGCCGGCAGAACTTCAACGGGTCCTGACGACCGTAGACCTTGGGCATAATCTCGCCGAAAAGCAGAAGCAGGAACGTGAGCAACACCGTGATGCAAAGGAACTCCAGCCACTCCACTTTGAAGTGAACCAGATGCCCGAAGATGTAGTTGCAGAGCATGATGATGGTCACATTCACGAAGTTGTTGGTGATAAGGATGGTGGCCAGCGTGCGCTCGGAGTCGTCGCGGAGCTGCTGAATGCGCGCGTCGCGGGCATCCTTGCTGGGGTTTAGGTCGTCGATGTCCTGGGGCGAAAGGCTGAAAAAGGCAATCTCCGAGCCGCTGGCGAAGCCGGACAGCAAAAGCAGAAAAGCAGCCAAAAGGGCTGCCACGACGATGCCTACGGTCAAGGGCTGGAACTCCACCCACTCTCCGGCCTGTTGTAAAGCTGAAATATCCAATGTTGTCAGTGTGAGATTTAGAAAGGCAGACCGCCGTCGTCGGGCGTTTCGGCCGCCGTCGGGGCTGCTGTGCCGGGCATGGACACCGGCTGGGAGCCGTCGGATGAGGGACGGGAACCGTTGCTCGTAGGACGGTTAGGGTCGGTTGCAGGACGGGTTTTCGGCGTGAGCATTTCCATGTTTTCCACCAGAATTTCGGTCACGTAGCGGCGCTTGCCCTGCGGATCATCGTAAGTGCTGTAACGCAGACGACCCTCTATGTAGAGTTTGTCGCCCTTGTGGACGTACTGTTCCACGATTTTGGCCAGCTGACGATAGAACAGCAGGTTGTGCCAATCGGTGTGATCGGGCACCTGCGTGCCGTTCTTCAGCGTGTATCCTCGCTCTGTAGTGGCGAGTGAGAGCTTGGCCACGGCCTGGTCGGCATCGTAGTAACGCACGTCGGGCTCCTTGCCCACGTTGCCTATCAGCATCACCTTGTTCATCGCCGCAGCCTTACTTCCACATGCCCAGATACTTGAACCGGAAGTTCTTGCCCTTGGCCGAGGGGAATTGGCTGCGGGTATCCACCCGGTCACGCAGGTGTTCCACAATGCGATTGTAGCAGTCTTGTCCAGAGTTGGCCTTGCAGCGGGCCACGAAATGCGTGTCGCGATACTCGTGCTTGCCCGTCGAAGGAACCATCACCACCCGTTTGAAGTCAAGGTCGCCCTCGTACCAACCGGCGCGTTCTTCGACCAAGCGTGCCATCTGATTGTCGGCGGCACTGCGCCTGTCCTGCCCATTGCCGTTGCCCGAAGCGCGCAGACCCTTTTTCTGCTTGAAGTCAAGCATGGTGGCAGCCACCGTCTTGATGACGATGAAATACACATGAGCACGCACTTTGTACCTCTTGGGAAAGAAGACTTCACTGGCAGCATAGTCGCGAATATCGGCCTCTAGATCGGGAGTGACGGCTATCTCTTGGATGGATCTCAGAAAATCAATGGCTTCGTCAGCATTGGAAACAAGTGTTTCCTTATCGAAATATCTTAAATATAAGTTCATGGATGGCGATGTTGCTCTAATAGAAAAACGAGCGGCAAACGAGACTCGAACTCGCGACCCCGACCTTGGCAAGGTCGTGCTCTACCAACTGAGCTATTGCCGCACACCAGAATTACAAGTGAAGAGGAGGAGACTCGAACTCCCACGACACAATTGTCACTACCCCCTCAAAGTAGCGCGTCTACCAATTCCGCCACCTCTCCAGCATGTAAATACTTTGAATAATGTGCCCAGAACAGGACTCGAACCTGCACGTCGTTAAACACACGCACCTGAAACGTGCGCGTCTACCAATTCCGCCACCTGGGCATGAAGGGTTCCCGACCCATCGTTGGTTTATTCAAAGTGTGGAGCGGCAAACGAGACTCGAACTCGCGACCCCGACCTTGGCAAGGTCGTGCTCTACCAACTGAGCTATTGCCGCATGGATTCTGTTTCCAGAAGCATTTCCCTAAATGCGGTTGCAAAGGTACGACTTTTTTTCTTTCTCGCAAACTTTTGGGCGGCTTTTTTTCTATAAAACGCCATTTAATCTTTACACCTTATTAATATAAGAGGGCCCTCGGACGGGCCGACGGCCTCCTGCGCCCACGACATGTGCCGACGGGCAGCCGGCCGTCGGGCTAATCCATGCGCGAGCGATAGTCGGCATAGGTATATTCGCGCAGCCACTCCAACTCACCATTCTCGCGGGCCAGCCCAATGGCGGGATGGGAAATGCCGTTGAACATGTTGGTCTTAACGGTGGTATAGTGCAGCATGTCCTCGAATATCACGTTCTCGCCCACCTGCAGTTCGTGGTCGAAAACCCAGTAGCCCATGAAGTCTCCGCTCAGGCAAGAGTTGCCGCCCAAGCGGTAAACGTGGTCGCCATGACAGCCCCGAAGCAGTCCGTCGGTATCGGATTCGACGGTGCGTGCGCCCCTTACAGCCGGCCAGTAAGGCATCTCAAGGCAGTCGGGCATGTGGCAAGTGAAGCTCACGTTGAGGATGGCCGTGCGGATGCCCTTGTCCTCCACCACGTCGACCACTTGACTCACCAAGGGCCCCGTCTGCCAGCCAAAAGCGCTACCCGGCTCAAGGATGACATGCAGATGGGGGTGGCGGCCGTGAAACTCGCGCAGGGTGCGAACCAGCAAGGGCACGTCGTAGTCGCGGCGAGTCATGAGATGACCGCCTCCGAAATTCACCCAGCGCACCTGCGACAGCCACGGGGCGAAGTGTTCTTCGATGTGTGCAAGCGTGCGTGCAAATACGTCGGCTCCACTCTCGCAGTGGCAATGGCAGTGCAGTCCGTCGATATAACCGGGCAGTCGGACGGGCAGCTTGTCGGCTGTTACGCCGAAACGCGAACCCGGTGCGCAGGGATTGTAGAGCAGCGTCTCCACCTCGCTGTATTCAGGATTGACGCGCAGCCCCAGGCTGATGTCGCCGTTGACGGCGAGCGTACGACGCGCATACCGTTCCATCTGCGTGAGCGAATTGAACGTCAAATGACTGGAGCAGCGGGCTATGTCGTCTATCTCGTCGTCGGTATAGGCCGGTGAGAACGTGTGCGTGGGACTGCCAAACTCCTCGAACCCCAGCCGGGCCTCGCCGAGCGAACTGGCCGTGGTGGCACGGATATACTCGCGGAAAATAGGAAACGTCTTCCACAGCGCGTAGGCCTTGAAAGCCAGGATAATCTCCACGTCGGCCTCGCGGGCCACGCGCGATATGAGCGTAAGATTGCTGCGGAGCCTCGTCTCTTCCAGAATGTATGCCGGTCGGCGGAGCCCCTCAAAGCTGTCCAGATTTACCTTCATTTTGTCTGTCTTTTCATGCAAAGTTAGGTTTTATTTTCCAATAATATTGCGGATTCAAAGGAAAATTCCTACATTTGCACACGAAAACGGCATAGGCGGCGCGCGACGTCAGCGACGAAAGATATCAACGATGAAATTGATAATCATGACCAAATCCACATTCTTTGTGGAGGAAGACAAAATACTCACGACTCTCTTTGACGAGGGAATGGACAGCCTGCACCTGTACAAGCCGGGGTCATCGCCTCTTTATGCAGAGCGTCTGCTCTCCCTGATACCCGAGGATTACTACCGCAGAATCAGCGTCCACGGCCATTACTACCTCAAAGGCGAGTACAAACTCGGCGGCATTCACTTGGACAATGCCGCGGAAGACGTGCCACAGGGCTACAAAGGTGACGTGAGCCGCACGTGCACCAACCTGTCACAACTCAAAACAATGAAGAAAAAATCGAAGTATGTGTTCCTGAAAAACATCTTCGACTGCATTGAATTTCCCGACGAAAAATCCAACTTCACCCTGCGTCAGCTCGAAGAAGCCTCGGCGCAGAGCCTCATCGACCGCCACGTCTACGCACTGGGCGGCATGGGCATCGACAACATCGGCGTGGCCCGGCAGCTGGGTTTCGGCGGCATAGTGGTCTGCGGCGACCTGTGGAACCAGTTCAACATCCACAACCAAGCCGATTTCAAGGACCTCATCAGCCACTTCGGGAGGTTGCGCCGCGCCGTCTACTGAGGCACCGCAGCCGCCAAAACCAACACCCCCAACGACCATTAACACAACACCATAAATCATAACGCTGAACGAAATGAGTGAAAACAGCTCTTTTTTGGTCTTCTCGGGCACGAGCACGAGATACCTTGCAGAGAAAATCTGCGCCAGTCTGGGTTGTCCTTTAGGCAACTTGGTGGTCACCAAGTTCTCAGATGGCGAGTTCGCCGTGTCCTACGAGGAGTCTATCCGCGGCCGCGATGTCTTTCTGGTACAAAGCACTTTCCCCAACTCCGACAACCTGATGGAGCTGCTGCTGATGATTGATGCCGCCAAGCGCGCCTCGGCACGCAACATCATTGCCGTCGTTCCTTATTTCGGATGGGCCCGTCAAGACCGCAAGGACAAGCCCCGCGTGAGCATCGGCGCCAAGCTCGTGGCCGACCTTTTGAGCGTGGCAGGCATCGACCGCCTCATCACCATGGACCTCCATGCCGACCAGATTCAAGGCTTCTTCAACGTGCCCGTGGACCACCTCTACGCCTCGGGCGTCATCCTGCCCTACCTGCAAGGCCTACACCTCGAAGACCTCGTCGTAGCCTCGCCAGACGTTGGCGGCTCCAAGCGCGCCAACACTTATGCCAAGTATCTGGGCTGCCCGCTCGTGCTCTGCAACAAGACACGTGCCCGCGCCAACGTGGTGGACAGCATGCAGATCATCGGTGAGGTGAAGGGCAAGAACGTGGTCATCGTGGACGACATGGTCGACACGGCCGGCACCATCACCAAGGCCGCCGACATCATGACGGCCGCCGGCGCCCTGAGCGTGCGTGCATGCGCCTCCCATTGCGTCATGAGCGGCCCGGCCAGCGACCGCGTGCAGGACTCGGCCCTGCAGGAAATCGTCTTCACAGACTCCATTCCTTACACCCACCGCTGCTCCAAAGTGAAGCAGCTGAGCGTGGCCGACATGTTTGCCGAGACCATCCGCCGCGTGGTGAACAACGAGAGCATCTCGTCGCAATATCTGGTGTAGACTCGCCGCAGTCCTCGCCATCCCGCACATCCCGGGCAGCCATCGCGTTGCCCGGGATGTGCCGTTCTGGCGGATGCCGGCCGACATGGCCATGCGTCCGACCCGTAGCGGCCGTGCGACGACGGCGCAAAGGCGGGACGATTGCGCCGTAACGGCAACGCGACTACACCGTAACGGCAATGCGATTACGGCGCAAAGAAAATGCGGCTGCACCGTGGCGGCTCGCCGGCAACACCGCCGCATGCCTCAGACGGGCCTTTGCAGCCCTATTCACGCCACGGCAAACGTAGCGGCGGGCCCTCTCCATCGAAGAGAGGGCCCGCTGCAAGGGTATGGCGGTCGGCCATCAGCCAAAATTGTCGTACATAATACTGTCGCTTTCCACACCCAGCGAATCCAGATAGTCGGTGACGGTCTTGATGAGCATGGGGGGGCCGCAGAGATAATATTCGCAGTCTTCGGGGGCCTCGTGGTCCTTGAGATAGGTGTCGCGAATGCAGTTCACGGCAAAGCCTGTGTAGTAGTTCACGCCGGCGGCATCGGCCTTGGGGTCCTGGCGGTCGAGCGAGAGGTGGAAGTGGAAATTGGGGAACTCGCGCTCCAACTCCCAGAAGTCTTCCAGGAAGAAAGCCTCGCCCAGCGCACGCGCCCCGTAAAAGAAGTGCATCTCACGGTCTGTGGTGTGGAGCGTCTTGGTCATGTGCATAATCTGCGCACGCAGGGGCGCCATGCCGGCACCGCCGCCAATCCATACCATCTCGCGCTTGGAATCGAAGTGCGGATGGAAATCGCCGTAGGGTCCGCTCATCATTACCTTGTCGCCTGGCTTGAGCGAGAAGATGTAGGAAGAGCCGATGCCTGTGGGTACATTCTGGAATCCCACCTGCGGCCGAGGCAGGAACGGCGTGGAAGCGATGCGCACCGTGAGGGTGATGATGTCGCCCTCGGCCGGGTAGTTGGCCATGGAGTAGGCGCGGACGGTAGGCTCCGGGTTGTGGGCCTTGAGCGAAAAGAGGTTGAACTGCTTCCACGGGCCGATGTAATCTTCGCCGATGAGTTCCTTGTCGAAGTCGCGGTCGTAGTCGATGGTGTCGTAGGCCGGAATCTTAATCTGCGCATACGAGCCCGGCACGAAGTCCATGTGCTCGCCCGGCGGCAGGGCCACCTTGAACTCCTTGATAAACGAAGACACGTTCTTGTTGGAGATGACGGTGCACTCCCACTCCTTCACACCGAGTATCGACTCGTCGATCTTGATCTTGAAATCGCCCTTTACCTTGCACTGGCAACCCAGCCGCCAGTGGTCCTTAATCTGCTTGCGCGAGAAGTGTGGCTTCTCCGAGTCGAGAATTTCTCCGCCTCCCTCGAGCACCTGCACCTTGCACTGGCCGCAGCTGGCCTTGCCGCCGCAGGCCGAAGGAAGGAAGATGCCGTTGGCATTGAGCGTGGACATGAGGCTCTCGCCCTGGGCCACCTCCAGCTCTTTATCACCGTTGATGGTGATGGTGACGTTGCCGCTGGGACTAAGATACTTCTTGGCCACCAGCAGAATGATGACCAGCAGGAGTATCACGACGAGGAATACCCCCACACTGCTCAATATAAAAGTTGTGTTCATACCTTGTTGTTAAATTTTAAGTCCCGAGAAACACATCATGGCCATGGCCATGAGTCCCACGGTAATAAAAGTGATGCCCAGTCCCTGCAACGGCTTGGGCACGTCGCTGTACTGCATTTTCTCGCGGATGGCACCCATGGCTACGATAGCCAGCATCCAGCCGAGGCCGGAGCCGAAAGCATAGACCACGGCATCCCACACCGAACCGATGTACTGCGTGCTCGAGGGATCCATGTTGATGCGCTGCTGCATAAAGAGCGAAGCACCCATGATAGCGCAGTTCACGGCTATGAGCGGCAGGAAGATGCCCAGCGAGCTATAGAGTGACGGGGAGTAGCGTTCGACCACCATTTCCACGATTTGCACCATGCCAGCAATGACTGCAATGAACAGGATGAAGCTGAGATAGGACAGCCCCAAAGGGTCGAGCACGCAGGTCTGCAGCAGGTAATCCACGGGCACTGTAACCACCAGCACAAAGGTGACGGCGGCTCCAAGGCCCAGCGAAGTCATCACATTCTTCGACACGGCAAGGAAAGAACACATGCCCAGAAAGAAGGCGAATATCATGTTGTCCACAAAAATGGACCTGAAGAAAAGACTAATGAGATGTTCCATGACGATTACTTGTTATCTTCTTCTTTGTAAAAAAAGGCACGGTGCACCCAGATGACGCAGCCCAACAGGATGAGGGCCATGGCCGGCATGGTCATCATTCCGTTGTTCATATAGCCCAGATCGTACAGGGCATCGGGCACCACCTTGAAGCCCAGCAACGTGCCACGGCCCACCAACTCGCGCACAAAGCCCACGACAACCAGTATCATGGCATAGCCGAGACCGTTGCCAATGCCGTCGAGGAAGCTGGGCCACGGCTTGTTCATCATGGCAAAAGCCTCCAGCCGACCCATGAGAATGCAGTTGGTGATGATGAGACCCACGTAGACAGACAGCTGCACGCTCACGTCATAAGCAAAGGCTTTGAGCACCTGGCTCACGATAGTCACCAACGCTGCCACCACCACGAGCTGCACAATGATACGGATACGCATGGGGATGGTGTTGCGGATAAGGGAGATGATGACGTTGGAGAATGCCGTGATCACCGTCACGGCCAGACCCATCACGATGGCAGGTTTGAGCTGCGAGGTGACGGCCAGTGCCGAACAGATGCCGAGCACCTGGACGAGAATGGGGTTGTCCAGGTTGAGCGGATTGCCCAACACCTCCTTATTCTGTTTTGAAAATAGTGCCATAATCTTTATTTGTCGTTTAAGAAGTTCATGTATTTGCCCAAACATTCCTTGAGCATGTCAGTCACTCCATTGGAAGTGAGCGTGGCTCCAGTGACTGCATCGACCTGCGTGGAGGCGTCGTCCACTTTCTTGACCACCGAGAGGGCGATGCCGCTGCGGTCGGTACCATGGAACAGCTTCTTGCCCCGGAACTGCTCCTGCCAGGCCTGGCTGTCCTTGATTTCGGCTCCCAGTCCGGCCGTCTCGCCCTCGTGGTTGAAATAGGCACCGTAGACGGTGGCCTTGTCATCGTTGAGTGCAATGTATCCGCTGATGGGGCCCCACAGGCCCATGCCGTAAACGGGGATGACATACTTGGTCTTTCCGTCCACCCGGCAGAGGTAGAGAGCCAGCCGCCCAGCCTTGTAGTCGGCCGAGTTGAGCTTGAATCCGGCCGAGGTTCCGCCCTGCGCGCCTGGCTGCGTCACCTTGCCTGAGGCATCGATAACCTCGTCGGCCACGACTACCTCCTTGTATTTGGCAGCGGCGGAAGCATCGTCGAGGTTGCGAATGTTGAGTGAATAGAGTATCTGCTTCTGCTTGTCGAGGGCCACATTGGCGTCCTGCATAGGCTTGAGCGCCTGGAAGACGAATGCCAACAGGAAAGCCACGATGACCACCAGCACGGCAGAATAGATGATGGTATAGGAATTGGAATTTGTTTTCATGCCTTATAAATTCATGCGATGTACACCTTATTATTATATCATCCGCCACTTATTGACGGCTCGCACGCCTGGCACGCTTCGAGATGTTGGACTGAACGACGCAGAAATCAATCAGCGGCGCAAACATGTTGCCGAAGAAGATGGCCAGCATCATGCCCTCGGGATAGCCCGGATTCATGACACGAACAATGATGGCCAGCGCGCCGACGAAGAATCCGTAGACGTATTTGCCGGTCTCGGTGCGCGCCGAAGTCACGGGGTCGGTGGCCATGAACACGGCACCGAAACAGAAACCTCCAAGCACCAAATGCTCGTACCAGGGAGTCTGCGTGGAGCCGGCGGCCGTGAAAACAAGGGCCATGACAATGCCGCCCACGAAGACACTAAGCATGGTTTTCCAGCTGGCGATGCCGGTCCAAAGCAGAATCACCGCCCCAATGGCAATGGCAATGACCGAGGTCTCGCCGATGGAGCCGGGGATGAAGCCCATGACCATGTCGGCCAAACTGGCATCGGGCACGATGCCCTGCCCTATCTCGCCGAGCGGCGTGGCGGCCGTGAAGCCGTCGGGCAGGTCATAACCCAGTCCCAGGATGCCGTGCTGGCAGATCCATACCTTGTCGCCCGTCATCTGGCTGGGATAGGAAAAGAAGAGGAACATGCGGGCGGCGACAGCCACATTAAACACGTTCATGCCCGTCCCGCCAAAGATTTCCTTGGCAAAAATCACGGCAAAGGCCACGGCCAGAGCCAGCATCCACAACGGAATGTTGACGGGAACTATCAGCGGAATGATAATGCCCGAGACCAGAAAACCCTCCTGTATCTCTTCGTGTTTCCACTGGGCCCAGGCAAATTCGATGCCCAGACCGACGATGTAGCTCACCAGAATCTTGGGCAGCACGGCCAGAAAACCGTAGCAGAGCATCGGCAAAAAGCCGGTCTGCGCCAGCTGACCGGCAGCCAGGGCGTTTTGATAGCCCACGTTGTACATGCCGAAGAGCATGGCCGGAACCAGCGCAATGACCACAAAACTCATGATGCGCTTCGAGTCGATGGCATCGTGGATGCTGGCTCCGGTGGCCGATGTGGCATTGGGCACAAAGAGGAAGCTCTCGAAACCCTCGAAAACACTCCGGAAAGCATGGAGCCGACCTCCATCCTCGAAGTGGGGTTTGATGCCCTCAAAATATTTCTTTAATGCACTCATTTTGCAATTTGGATTACTTCTGTTATAGTTAACGGATGGCCAGGTTCAGGTGTTCTCCTTGCGGAGTGTATCGAGACCTGCCCTCACAATCTGCTGGAGCGGCAGCTTCGAGGAGTCCACGAACTCGGCCAGAGCGAAGTCTTCGGGGCTCACTTCATAGATGCCGAGCTGCTCTTGCTTGTCTATATCGCCGGCGATGATGGCCTTTATCAGATATTCGCCATAGATGTCCATGGGCAACACACGGTCGTACTCGCCGCTCATAATCAGGTGACGTTCGCCGCCCTTGATGCGGGCGTCGAGGTCGTAGGCCTTGCTCTTGCCCTGAAGCCAGGAGAAATAGCTGCGCGACACCGAGAAATCGTTGGTGCGTGGGAGTATCCATCCCAGCATCTCGTCGCGGTCGTCGCCCTCGGGAATGACCGTCACCTCTGAGGTGTGAGCCCCCAGATAGCCGTCGATGCCGGTCTTGCGGCCCGTGAGCGGATTGCCGTTGAGAATGCGTACATGCCCTGCAGAGACCACGCGTCCGGCCAAAAGGTCGGCCAGCGGCGTGCCCACCAGCACGTCGGCATACACAGGCTCGCTGATGCAGCTGCCGGCAATGGCCACCGTGCGACGCAGGTCTACACGGCCGGTGAGGAACAGACGGCCGAAGAAAATGACCGCCGTGGGATCCACTGTCCACACCACTTCGCCCTTGTTGACGGGTGCAACGTGGTTGACCTGCACGCCTACATTGCCGGCGGGGCAAGGCCCGTCGAACACGTGGAGCTCGGCATTCTTCACACCCGTGAGGGCCGGGGCCGACTGCCGCGCGCCAATACCCAAATACACGGGAGCCATGCGCGAGAGGGCTGTGATGCCCACTTGGAATGCCTCTTCGTTGCCTTGGAGTTCAAACTCGAAGTCGCCGGCCAGCGGCATGTCGCGCAGAGCCGAGACGAAGACGGCCTTGGGCGTGGTGTCGGGCGTGGCCGAGACAGCATAAGGCAGCTGGCCAATATAGCCGAAGAGGCCCGCATCGAGCAACGCCTGGCGGACGCCCTCGCCGTCAAGCGCGCCGGCATCCATGCGCCCAAAGTCGTGCGCCTCCTGCTGTGCGTCGGCCTTGACCTTGACGCAAAGCACCTTGCGACGCTCGCCCCGCACCACGGACACAACCGTTCCGCTCACGGGAGAGGCAAACTTCACCTCGGGGCATGCCTTGTTCAGGAACAGAGCCTCGCCGGCCAAGACGTGGTCGCCCTCCTTGACGGCCACCTTCGGGGTGACGCCGACAAAGTCTTCGGGCATCAATGCGTACTCCGCAGAGCACGCTATCTCCACCTTTTTTTCCGCGGCCCTGCCTTTCAGGTTAATGTCTAAGCCCTTTCGCAACTTAATTACATTTGCCATAGAAATCTATAATTGTTAGTTGATAATGTGACATTTTAATGGCATGCGCATCAGTAATCACCCTGTGAAACATTCAAATTCTTGTAATTCCCTGCATGTCGCCATGCAAAATGCGATGCAAATTTAGCCAAAAATAGCTTAATTGTGACAAAAAACGGGCTTTTATTTCAGTATGGACATTATTTTTTTTAAATTTGCAACCTGTTTGAAAAGACTTAAACACACCGTCAACGCCCTGATATGGCTCCTGGCAGGACTGTATCTGGGCATCGCCATCTTTGTCAACATTCCTGTCGCGCAGTCGTTCATCGGGTCGCAGGTGGCCTCGGCACTCGCACAGAAACTGGGCACAAAGGTGTGGGTGGGGCGTGTGGACCTGGGACTGCTCAACCGTGTTGTCATCGACGATGTGCGGCTGCTCGACCAGCAGGGCAAGGAAATGCTGCGCGCCACGCGGCTCTCGGCCAAGCTGGATTACGTGGCCTTGATGGAGGGTCGTATCTCCGTCACCTCGGCCCAGCTCTTCGGATTGAAGGCCAGACTCTGCCAAGCCACGGCCGACGCCCGCCCCAACTATCAGTTTGTACTCGACTCCCTGGCCTCCAAAGACACCACACGGCACACGCCGCTCGACCTCGAAATCAACAGTCTGGTCATCCGTCACGGCGAAGTGAGCTACGACCGGCTGGACCAGCCCGCCCGTCCGGGGCTGGATCTGCACCATCTGCACGTGAGCAATATCAGCGCACACCTTATTTTAAATGCACTGCGCGACGACTCGGTGAACCTGAACGTCAGGAAGATTGCGCTGCGCGAGGCCTCGGGGCTCGACGTGCGGCAGCTGACGCTGCGCCTCGCAGCCAACCGGCGGACGGCCCGGCTGCACGACTTTGTCCTCGAGATGCCCGCCACGCGGCTGTCGCTGAGCGACATCACGGCCACCTACCAGATGGACGGCAAGCAGCTGGAACTCCCCACCCTGCAATACAATGGCAGCATTCTGCAGTCGGTAGTGACGCCGGCCGACGCGGCCGCGCTGCTGCCCCAGCTCGGAAAATTCACCCGGCCCGTGGTGCTGCGGGCGGCCTTTTCGGGCACAAGCACCAGCTTCCGGCTGAACCGACTGGAAGCCGCCATGCCCAAACCAGGCCGCCAACCGGGACTGCAGACGGCGACCGACATCAGAATAGACGTGAGCGGCTCGGTGAGTTCGTGGAACAGCAAGCCGCGATGGGCAGCCACCATCGCCGAGTTCTCCATCGACAAGGCCGGACTGGAGCTGCTGGCCGGAAGCATCCCCGACGTGGCGGCGCGGCTCGAAAGCATCAGCTACCGCGGCACGGCCGGCGGCTATGGACGCGACCTGGCCACCAAGGGCGTGCTGCGCTCGGGGGCCGGCGACGCCCGCGTGGCGCTGGGCATGCACGCCGACAACTTCTCGGGACGGCTGGAAACCGACGGGCTCAACCTCGCACAGCTTCTGGCCAACGACAAGTTCGGGCAGCTGGCCACCCACATCAGCGTGGACGGCAACCTCAAGCAGAAGCGCTATCGGGCCAAGGGCAGCGTGACGCGCATGGACTACAACGCCTACGCCTACCGCAACCTGTCGGTGGACGGAACTTTCGACAATGGACTGCTCAACGGCAAGCTCAGCATCGATGACGAGAATATCGCGGCTGAATTTACCGGTAAACTGAACGCGAACACGGGTAAAACGGCCGCCGATTTCACCGCCAACGTGACGCGTTTACGGCCTAATGCTTTGCACCTGCTCCAAGGAAGGCTGGGCGAAGCCGTCTACAGGGCCGACATTGCGGCCTCTTTTACCGGCGACAACCTGAATACGGCGCGCGGAAAAGTGGCCGTAAGGCGTTTCGCCATGCGATCGCCCGAGTCCGAATACACCCTCGACTCACTCCTGCTGCAGGCCGGCAACGATGCGCGCGGCCACTACCTGACGCTGCAGAGCGACTTTGCCGACGCCTCGGTGACGGGCCGTTTCGACTACGCCACCATCATCCAGAGCGTGAAAAACACCATTGCCAGCAAGCTGCCGAGCATCCAGCAGCTCACCCCCATCAAATACCGCGCCACCCGCGGCAACAACTTCGACCTGCAGGCCACCGTGCGCCGGACCGACTGGCTGCGGCAATTCTTCGGCATCGACCTGGCGCTGGCCCGCCCGCTACGGCTCAGCGGCAGCATGAACAGCCGGTCGGCCCACATGGAAGCCAACCTGCAGGTGCCCGACATCAGCTACGGAGGCGGGCACTACAAGGACGTGTCGGTCGTGGTTTCCTCGCCCAATCAGCAGCTTTGCGCCGACATCCAGCTCACCAAGATGGGCGACGACGGCATTGGCGCCGACTACCGGCTGGAAGCCTCGGCGCACGACGACCAGCTGGCCTCCGTGTTCTCGCTGGACAACCACGCCCGCAAGCAGCGTCTGCGGGGCAAGCTCAATGCGGTGGTGCAGTTCGCCCGGGGCCGCAACGGACAGGCCGAAGCCCACGTGGGCATCGCGTCGTCGCAGCTGAATGTGGGCGACACCGTGTTTGCCATCCACCCCGCCACCATCATCTACAGCCGGCAGCGGCTGGAGGTCAACGACTTTGCCGTGACCAGCGGACGGCAGCACATCCGCATCGACGGCGTGACCACGCGGGAGGGCGACGACTCGCTGCTCGTCGATCTGAACGGCGTGAACGTGAGCTATATCCTCGACCTGGTGAATTTCCATGCCGTAGAGTTCAGCGGCTATGCGTCGGGACGGGCCTACGTGTCGCGCCTGTTCAGCCGCCCCGAAGCCCGCGGCCGGTTGCGCGTGGACGACTTCCGCTTTGAGAACGGACGGCTGGGCACGCTACACGCACAGGTAGGCTGGGACCGCGAAAAGGAGCAGATAGACATCAATGCACAGGCCGTGGACACCATGCACAGCGGCGGCCCGCTGCCCCGCCCCCGGCTCACCACCATCAACGGCTACGTGTCGCCCAAACGCAACTACATCGATCTGGGCATCGAGGCCGACAACACGCGCGGCGAATTTATCCGGAGCTTCTGCTCCAGCTTCATGAACCGTGCCGACATCAACGCCCGCGGGCAGCTCCGGCTGTGGGGCGACCTGAATAAGCTGAACCTCACGGGCGAGATGGTGGCCAACGGGCGCATGGGGCTCTCGCCGCTCAACGTGGAGTATACGCTGCGCAACGACACCATCCGTTGTCTGGTGAACGAGATACGATTTGCGGGCGACACCATCCTCGACCGCAACGGCAACGTAGGCGTGGTGAGGGGAAGCCTCCGCCATCAGCACCTGTCCCGCCTCACCTACGACCTCAAGGCCACCGCCCGCCACCTGCTGGCCTACGACTGGGCGGGCGGCAGCTCATTCTACGGCACCGTCTATGGCACGGGCGAGGTGGCCATCAAGGGCAAGTCGGGCGAGGTGAACATTGACGTCAATCTCACGCCCGAGCGGGGGTCGCAGGTGGTCTACGACGTGTCGCGACCCGAAGCCGTAGGCACGCAAGAGTTCATTCACTGGGCCTCACGCGACTCGCTGGCACTCGTCCCGCCGTCAGGACAGCCGGCTCCGCCGGCCGGAAGCGACGAGGATGCCCCCGACGAGCCCGACATTCCCACCGACATCCGCCTGAACTTCCTAATCAACACCACGCCGGAAGCCACGCTCAAGCTCGTCATGGACAAGGCCACGGGCGACTATATCAACCTGAACGGGTCGGGAACCATCCGTGCCGCCTACTACAACAAGGGCGGGCTCGACATCTTCGGCAACTATCTCATCGATCACGGACTCTACAAACTCACCATCCAGAACGTCATCAAGAAGGACTTTGTCTTCGCCCAGGGCGGCACCATCGTCTTTGGCGGCGACCCGTACAGCGCGCTGCTCAACCTCAAGGCCCAGTACATGGTCAACTCCGTGAGCCTCTCCGACCTGCAGATAGGCCGCAGTTTCTCCAACAACAACATCCGCGTGAACTGCATCATGCACATCACCGGCACACCCGGTACGCCCAAGGTGGCGTTCGACTTGGACATGCCCACCGTGGGGGCCGACGCCAAACAAATGATCTACAGCATCATCAACAGCGAGGAAGAAATGAACCAGCAGGTGCTTTACCTGCTGGCCATCGGCCGTTTCTACTCGCAGGGCAACAACAATGCGGCGGCCGAGGGCAACGGCGGCAACAAGACAAGCCTGGCCATGCAGAGTCTGCTCAGCGGCCAAATCAGCCAACAGCTCAACACGGTGCTGGGCTCTGTCATGAAGAACAACAACTGGAACTTCGGCGCCAACATCTCCACCGGCGACGAAGGATGGAACAATGCCGAGTACGAAGGACTGCTCAGCGGCCGCCTTCTCAACAACCGACTGCTCTTCGACGGCCAGTTCGGCTACCGCGACAACGCCAACGCCACCACCTCGTTCATCGGCGATTTCGATCTGAAATATCTCATCTTCCCGAACGGCAACCTCAGCATCCACGTCTACAACCAGACCAACGACCGCTACTTCACCCGCAGCTCGCTCAACACGCAGGGCATCGGCTTCATTCTGAAACACGATTTCAACAGCTGGCGGGAGCTGTTCCGGCTACGCCGCAAACGTTAAAAAAGAATAAAGCCTTTCCCTCCTTCCACCCCAATTCCCTCTGATTCAGAAAAAAAAGGTACCTTTGCCCCCGATTTGCGAGGGCGTGGCCACGCCATGCCCGAATGATTCACATAAAGTCTAACTTTATTAATTACAAAACATTTAAATTTTATGTCTGATTTCAAGAACGTTCAGCCATTGGACGACTTCAACTGGGACGAGTTTGAAAATGGCGCCGGCAAAAGTGTCGGCAAGGCAGACCTCGAGAAGGCCTACGACGAAACCCTCAACAAAATTCAGGAGCACGAGGTTGTTGAAGGCACGGTAATCTCCCTCGACAAGAAAGAGGTCGTGGTCAACATCGGCTACAAGAGCGACGGCATCATCCCCGCTTCCGAGTTCCGTTACAACCCCGAGCTCAAGGTTGGCGACAAGGTTGAGGTCTATGTAGAGGACCAGGAGGACAAGAAAGGCCAGCTCGTTCTCTCTCACAAAAAGGCTCGCCTGAGCAAGAGCTGGGAGCTCATCAACAAGGCTCTCGAGAACAACGAGGTTATTCAGGGCTACATCAAGTGCCGCACCAAGGGCGGCATGATCGTTGATGTGTTCGGCATCGAGGCTTTCCTCCCCGGCAGCCAGATCGACGTTCACCCCATACGCGACTACGATGTGTTCGTAGGCAAGACCATGGAGTTCAAGGTTGTGAAGATCAACCAGGAGTTCCGCAACGTTGTGGTTTCCCACAAGGCACTCATCGAAGCCGAGCTGGAAGCCCAGAAGAAAGAAATTATCTCTCACCTGGAGAAAGGACAGGTGCTCGAGGGTACCGTCAAGAACATCACCTCCTACGGCGTATTCGTCGACCTCGGCGGTGTCGACGGACTCGTTCACATCACCGATCTGTCCTGGGGCCGCGTCAGCGATCCGCATGAGGTGGTGGCCCTCGACCAGAAGATTCAGGTCGTTATCCTCGACTTCGACGAGGAGAAGAAGCGCATCGCCCTCGGTCTGAAGCAGCTCACGCCGCATCCTTGGGATGCGCTCGACGCCAACCTGAAGGTGGGCGACCACATCAAGGGCAAGGTTGTGGTGATTGCCGACTACGGTGCTTTCGTGGAAATCCAGCCCGGCGTAGAGGGTCTCATCCACGTCAGCGAGATGTCTTGGAGCCAGCACTTGCGCTCGGCACAGGAGTTCCTCCACGTGGGCGACGAGATAGAGGCCGTTATTCTGACCCTCGACCGCCAGGAACGCAAGATGTCGCTCGGCATCAAGCAGCTCAAGGAAGACCCTTGGGAGACCATCGAGCAGAAGTATCCCGTGGGCAGCAGACACACTGCCAAGGTGCGCAACTTCACCAACTTCGGCATCTTCGTCGAGCTCGAAGAGGGCGTCGACGGCCTGATTCACATCTCAGACCTCTCTTGGACCAAGAAGGTGAAGCATCCGTCAGAGTTCACCACCGTGGGTGCCGCAATCGATGTTGTCGTTCTTGAGATCGACAAGGAGAACCGCCGCCTCAGCCTCGGCCACAAGCAGCTCGAGGACAATCCCTGGGACGTTTACGAGAGCATCTACACGCCCGGCACCGTTCACGAGGGCAAGATCACCGAGATGATGGACAAGGGTGCCGTGATTACCCTGAACGAGGGCGGCGAGGGCTTTGCCACACCGAAGCACCTCACCAAGGAAGACGGCTCGCAGGCCCAGCAGGGCGAGGAGCTCCCCTTCAAGGTCATCGAGTTCAACAAGGACAGCCGTCGCATCATCCTCTCCCACTCCCGCACGTTCGAGGAGGGCAAGGACGACATCAAGCCGCGCCGCCACTCTACTGCAAGCAGCCGCAAGCAGAACGACGCTCCCGTCATCAACAATGTTGCTGCCGGCACTTCGCTCGGCGACCTCGACGTGCTCGCCAAGCTAAAAGCCGACCTCGACAAGAACAAGTAAGCCAAGGCCACAGGCCAACGGCCAATCCTCATAGGGCCGCTTCCCGTCATTAGGGGAGCGGCCCTTGCTGTTTCCGCACGCCGCCGGGCGTTCTTTCCCGTGGAAAGCGCAAAGTCCCCGTGGTGTCCGGGGCCTTGAAAAGCACCGCAAGCTGGGCTCGCGGCCTTGCCCGTGATGCTTTTGGGAGTTCCCGCAAGGCTCCCAGCGTTCCCTTTGATGCTTGCGGGAGCCCCGCAAGGCTCCCGGCAAACCTTTTGAACCTTTTGGAAGTTCCCGAAAGGCTCCCAGCGTTCCCTTTGATGCTTGCGGGAGCCCCGCAAGGCTCCCGGCAAACCTTTTGAACCTTTTGGAAGTTCCCGAAAGGCTCTCGGCAATCCCTTTGAAGCTTGCGGAAGTTCCCGAAAGGCTCCCGGCCATTTCTTGCATGGCATAGGCGTAGGGTCCGGCCTCCGAACCGTCCCCACACGGCAAAACCGCACATGCTCCTGTCCTTTGCCAAACTGCCCGTCACCCAAGGAGCCGCTCGTCTTTAATATATGTTAATCGTTATCAATTATTCCAGCGTTGTCTGCCCATTCTCATCGTTTTTCAGTACCTTTGCAACCAATTCAACACAGCGGGTGTTTCCATCCCGGAAACATTCTTCATTTCAACACCATTTTTTATACAATATATGTATAGCAAAGACGAATTATTAGCTAAAAGTATCTCCGAGCTCGAAGATATTGCGCATCAGCTTGACCTCAATCCGCAGGACCACGGCGACCAGGAACAGCTCATTTATGCTATTCTGGACAAGCAAGCCGACGAGGAAGGCAACAAAAACCCACTTGGCTCTTCCAAGCGCAAGCGCACGCGCATTGCAAGACAGGAGACCGACCGCGTCTATTCCGTGAAAGGCAAAGAGGGAGAGAACTTCGATACCAAGAAAAGCAAGGCAGCCAACGCCCCGCAGCAGCTCTTCAAAGACCTGCCCCAAGCTGCCGAAAAACCGGCCGAGCAGCCCGCCGCCGCCGAGGAGACGGACAACGACCACATCAAGGCTCTGGAGGCCGAACTGGCCGCACTGCCCAAGCACCGCGGACCCAAGACCAAGCGTGAGCGCGAACTCATTGCCGAGATTGAGGCTGCACGCGGCACCGCCTACACGGACAAGGACAACGGTGGGGAACCTGAGGACGAAGACACCAACGACAATACAAACGGGCAGCTCGACGCCGACTTTATCCCCGAAGCCACCTTTGCCGCCAGGAAGAACGAAGACAACGAGGGCGACAGTAGCGACCTGATAGCCCAGCTGCAAGCCAAGGTCAAGATGCACAACGAGTCTAACGGCGACAATGCCGAGCCCGCACCCGACGGCATCTGGGGCGGCGATCCCGCCGACGGCACCGACTTTATCCCCGTCGTCGACCTGCCCATCGAAGATCAAGGGGCCGTACCCAACTACGACATGTTCGACAACCCCACGACTCCCTACCCGCAGCCCGCCGTTCCGGCTTATCAGCAGCCCATGGAGCTGCCCTCGGGCAATGGCGCACAGTCACCTTACGACTTCTCCGAACTGATTGCAGCCAACGGCGTGCTCGAGATTATGCCCGACGGTTACGGATTCCTGCGCTCCAGCGACTACAACTATCTCTCCTCGCCCGACGACATCTACGTGGTTGGCAACCAAATCAAGCACTACGGTCTGAAGACCGGCGACGTGGTGCAGTGCCACGTGCGGCCGCCCCGCGAAGGCGAGAAATACTTCCCGCTGACGAGCATCGACAAGATCAACGGCCGGCTGCCGTCCGAGATTCGCGACCGCATGCCTTTCGAGCACCTCACTCCTCTCTTCCCCGAAGAGAAGTTCTCGCTCTGCGGCGACCCCGCCACCACCAACCTCTCCACGCGCATCGTGGACCTGTTCTCCCCCATCGGCAAGGGCCAGCGCGCCCTCATCGTGGCCCAACCCAAGACCGGCAAGACCATCTTGATGAAGAACATTGCCAACGCCATCGCCGCCAACCACCCGGAGGCTTACCTCATGATGCTGCTCATCGACGAGCGGCCGGAGGAGGTGACCGACATGGCACGCACCGTCAATGCCGAGGTCATTGCCTCAACCTTCGACGAGCCGGCCGAACGCCACGTGAAGATTGCCGGCATCGTGCTCGAGAAAGCCAAGCGCATGGTGGAGTGCGGGCACGACGTCGTGATATTCCTCGACTCCATCACCCGTCTGGCCCGCGCCTACAACACGGTGTCGCCGGCCAGCGGCAAGGTGCTCACCGGCGGTGTGGACGCCAACGCCCTGCAGAAGCCCAAGCGGTTCTTCGGCGCTGCCCGCAACATTGAGGGCGGCGGTTCGCTCACCATCATCGCCACGGCCCTCATCGACACGGGCTCGAAGATGGACGAGGTGATCTTTGAAGAGTTCAAGGGAACCGGCAACATGGAGCTGCAACTCGACCGCTCGCTCTCGAACAAGCGCATCTTCCCGTCGGTCAACCTCGTGGCATCGAGCACGCGGCGCGACGACCTGCTGCAGGACAAGACCACGCTCGACCGCATGTGGATTCTGCGCAAGTACATTTCCGACATGAACCCCATCGAGGCCATGAACTCCATTCACGACCGCATGCAGACCACGCACGACAATGCAGAGTTCCTCATGTCGATGAACGGATAGCCCCGCCGCTGTCCCATCCACACAGCGCAAGCCCTGCCTTTGGAACCGTCCAAGGGCAGGGCTTGCTGCTTTTTAGAAACGAAGTGAGGCGAAAGCGCAAGTATTTACTCCACCAGCCCGGCAATCAGGCGGCGGTCTACGGCCGGAATGCCGTACACGTCGAGCAGGGCGGCGTCTTTTTGGAACTGGGCGAGCACATCGGGCACAGGTTGTCCCTTGTCACGGCTCATGGCCGTCCAGCGCTTCATCAGCTCCACGGCCTCGCCGCCATGTCCCATGAACCACTGGGCGTAGCCCGCATTCAGGCAGTCGGCCGGCGTGCACTCCTTGCTCTCCACAATGTGCCGATAGTGTCGGGCGGCCTGGTCGGCATGCCCCAGCCACAGGTGGCCCCAGGCCAGTGCACGCTCCACGTTCAGGTTGTCGGGCTGCTCGTAGGCCAGGCGGAAGAGCATCTTTTGCCCCTCTTCTGCCCGTCCGTCGTTGATGAGCGCGATGGCTTGGCTGAGCGCCAGCTGGGGCTGGTCGGGATGGCGTTCGCAAAGCCATCCATAACGCTCGGCCGCCTCATGATAGTCTTCCACTCTGAAGCTGGCGCGGGCATAGCCCCGCACGGCCTGCTCGTCGTCGGGCTGCAGCTCGCAGAGACGGGCGTAGAGGGCCTGTGCCTGGAAATACTGCCCCTCGTGCATGCAGAGCAGGGCCTCCATGCGCATGTCGTCGGGGCGGTCGGCCTGCTTGTAAGCGTAGAAAAGCGCGGACAGCGCACCGTACATCTGCTGCTTGAGCAGGAACCGCTGCACGCGCCGCGCCTCCTCGCCCATGCGGCCGAGGCACACGCCGCGCTGCATCAGCAGGAAGCGTGAGTCGGCAAAGGGGTCGGCAAAGCTCGTCCGAAAGTCCGACAGGCGGAAGAAACGATAGAGGTCTTGCAGGTACATGCGCCGCACGTAGGCCGGCGACTGCAGGTCGGTCTCGCCGTCGCCCGCAATCTCCATCGTGGCCTCACCGCTCAGCAACATCTCGCGGATGTTGGCCGGAAGATTGGCAAACACGGTGGAAAGTCCCAAGGCAAAGCTGTATTTGTCGGAGTCGCAGAACGGGCCCGACTGGAACAGATGGGCCATGAAAGCCGAGCCCAGCAGTTCGGCGGGCAGGTGGCGCAGCTGCGGATGGTCGGGCGAGAAGGGCACAAACCAGTTGCTCAGCGTATAGAAAAAGGAGAAACGCTTCATCTGCGAGAAGCCGCCGAAGTAGATGTCGGCCCCCTGCCGGCGCATGTCCATCATCTTCCGAATGCTGCGCTCCATCTCCTCCATCTTCTTGTCGGCCGCATCTGGATGCAGGATGTCCTCGAGCGCGTCCTCGTCTTTCTCCTTGATGCCGAAGCGGGTAATCTCCAGATTCCGGTTCTTCATCAACGTGGGCATAACGTCCTGCTGCAAGCGGGCGTGGTCGCGCTCGGCATTTCGGCAGTAGACCACCTGCATCTGCAGCTCCAACAGCTCTTGGCGCACGTTCTGCGCATCGAGCAGATAGCGCACGCGGGCCGCCACCCGGGGGAACAAGGCCAGCACCTCGTCGTCCAGGGCAAAGGCCCATCCCACCAAGGCCCGCTGGCGCACGTGCTCGTCCTGGGCCAGGGCGTAGACCTCGGTCAAGGCCAGCAGCCGTTCGGGGTCACCCTGATTCATGGCCCCAAGCATGAGGGCCGTCACCAGCAGCTGGGCATCGGCCGCGTCGACCGTGGGCGAGACGAGCAGCTCGGCCATGTCGCGACCGAAATCACGGCTCCACTGATGAGAGAAGACCATGGCGTCGAACAGCCGCTGCGTATAGGCATGGTGGGCGTCGTAGACGGCGCGGAGCCGCGACTGCCGGGCCTCGTCGGGCTCCAGCGAGCTCACGGCCACGTCCGAGACAAAGGCCTCAAGCTGCCGGCGGATGGCCTCGGTCTCGAACGTCAGGCCGTCGCGGTGCTGCACATGAACGGCGAGACGGGCATCGTGGGCCGTCAGGCCGTCGAGCTCGATGTCGCGCACCAGCCGGTAAAGCCGCCGGAACAGCTGCCCGTAGAGTTCCTCGCGCTTGGCGTCGGGATAGCCCCGTAGCAGGAAGTCGCACATCAGCCGGTAGTCGGCCTCTATCTCTTCCAGGCGGGTGCGCTGCGCATCGTAATGATGGTCTTCGACAAACCGGCGGGCGGCACGCAGGGCCTCGCCCAGGGTGCCGCCGTCGGCCATGCGGCGACGCAGCTGTCGCAGCGTCTCCTGCTGGGCGTTCCAGTCGCCGTGTTGCTGATGATGTTCCATATCAATAGGTGGGTATGAGCGTTGGTCATGAGCCCGTGCCGTTGCGTCGGCGGGCCCGCTCCACGTCCCCGGGGCGCGGCGCGGCGGCATGGGCATAGTGCAACCGGGGCAGGGCGGCTATGGTCTTGCCATCCACATCCATGTACTTGCGGATGACGGCGGCATAGTGGGCCGTGCCGTTGCGGTTGATGGAGTCGCACGCTTGGTTGTACGCTTTCACGAAGAGTTGCAGCTGCCGCCGGCGCCGCTTGTCCTTGAGGGCGCGCTCGCTGAAGGCGATGACACCCAGCCGGAGGCCCTTATCGCGGCTGTCCATCAGAACCGGGTTGCGGTGCAGACGGGCCACGGTGGCCTGGGGCTCGGGAAGCAGCATGGCGTCCATCTCGTTGTTGAGCAGCATGCGCAGCCGCACATGCACGTCGTTCACCTGTATGCGGTACACGTCGTGCTTGGGCTTCGCGCTGTCTACGGCCATGTCGGCCAGCCAGTCGGTGGCCGAATGGCGGGTCATGGCTATCATCTTGTCGGAGAGTTGCTTCAGTTCCTGCACGCGGGCCAGGCGGTTGGCCACGAGCTGCCACTGGGCGTTGGTGGCGGCTACATAGCGCAGCGGCGTGCCCTCGCGACGCAGCCGCTCAGCGCGCACCAGGTCGGTCGCCACGCCCTCCACGTGTCCGCCGGCGATGAGGGTGTCGCCGTCCATCTGCGAACTGCGCGCCCGCAGACGCACGTCCACGCCGGCAGCCCGGAACAGGCTGTCGTCCACCCCGACAAACAGCGGCAGACAGTCCATCGTGGGTGTGGTGGCAATCTTCAGCGCGGCCGAGTCCTGGCGGGCCAAGGCCCGGCGTTCGACCCGACTGAGCCGCTGCCGTTCCTGCGCCGAGGGGCCGCAGGAGCCCGCGACAGCCGCCATGACGGCGGCAACGATGAGGGAATAGAGCTTATTCATTGCGTTGCAAAGTTAAGCATTATTTTTGCAACTACAGAAAAAAATGGTACTTTTGCAGCGATTAACATCCGGCAAACGGCACCCGCCTGACGGGGTGCACATTCATGATGGCAAAGGACAAGACAATGTATGTATGCAGCCATTGCGGCTACGAGTCGGCCAAATGGCTGGGCAAATGCCCCTCGTGCGGCGAGTGGTCTACGTTTAAGGAAATCAAGGTGGCGGCCGGCAGCGGCACCCATGCGGCCCGCAACGCGGCCATGACGCTGCGCCGTGGCGACACGGTCGCCCACGCCCACGCGGGTTCTGCAAGCCGTCCCGTGCGGCTGCAGGAGATTTCATCCAGGGACGAACCCCGTATCGACACCCACGATGCAGAGCTCAACCGCGTGCTCGGCGGCGGCATCGTGCCGGGCAGCATCGTGTTGCTGGGCGGCGAACCGGGCATCGGCAAGTCCACCCTCACGCTGCAAACCATCCTCGCCATGCCCGAACGCCGCATCCTCTACGTGAGCGGAGAGGAGAGCGCCCACCAAATCAAGATGCGCGCCGAACGCCTGAACCCTGCCCATCCCGACTCCATTTTCATCCTCTGCGAAACCTCGCTCGAGCACGTTTTCAGCCACGTCGAGGAGGTGAGGCCCGAGCTGGTGGTCATCGACTCCATCCAGACCATGGCTACCGAGACCGTAGACTCCTCGCCGGGCAGCGTCACGCAGGTGCGCGAGTGTGCGGCCGCCCTGCTGCGTTTTGCCAAGACCAGCGGTGTGCCCGTGGTGCTCATCGGCCACATCAACAAGGAGGGCACGCTGGCCGGGCCCAAGATACTGGAGCACATTGTGGACACGGTGGTGCAGTTTGAGGGCGACCAGCACTACATGTACCGCATTCTGCGCAGCATCAAGAACCGCTTTGGCAGCACCTCCGAGCTGGGCATCTACGAAATGCGGCAGGACGGACTGCGCCAGGTGAGCAACCCCTCGGAGCTGCTGCTCACCGAAGACCACGAGGGACTTTCGGGCGTAGCCATCAGTTCGGCCATCGAGGGCGTGCGCCCTTTCCTGGTCGAGACCCAGGCCTTGGTGTCCTCTGCGGCCTACGGCACGCCGCAACGCTCGGCCACGGGCTTCGACCAACGGCGGCTCAACATGCTGCTGGCCGTGCTCGAAAAACGGGTGGGCTTCAAGCTCATGCAGAAAGACGTGTTCCTCAACATCGCCGGCGGGCTGCGCGTCACCGACATGGCCATGGACCTGAGCGTCATTGCCGCCGTGCTCTCGAGCAACGTAGATACCCCCATTGAGCCCGGCTGGTGCATGTGCGGAGAGGTGGGACTGAGCGGCGAGGTGCGGCCCGTGAGCCGCGTGGAGCAGCGCATCGCCGAGGCCGAGAAGCTCGGTTTCGGCCACATCATCCTGCCCGCCTACCACCTCAAGAGCCTCAACGCCCACAGATTCTCCATCGAGCTCCACCCCGTGCGCAAGGTCGAGGAGGCCCTCCGCGCCCTCTTCGGATAGCTCTGGCACGGCGGCGGGGGCCGCCCATTCCTCATATTCTCTTCCAAATGAAAGATTCCATCATCATTGTCAGCGGTGGCATGGACTCCATCACCATGCTCTACGAGTTCCGCAACCGCATTGCCCTGGGCCTATCGTTCGACTATGGCAGCAACCACAACGCCCAGGAGCTGCCCTTGGCCCGGATGCACTGCCGGCGGCTCGGCATTCCCCACGTCACCATTCCCCTGGACTTCATGTCCCGCTACTTCAAGTCGAGTCTGCTTGAGGGCGCAGCCGCCATTCCCGAGGGCGACTACGACGAGCAGAACATGCTGTCCACGGTGGTGCCTTTCCGCAACGGCATCATGCTGAGCATCGCCGCGGGCATGGCCGAGAGCCGCGGGCTGAAGCGCGTCATGATGGCCAACCACACCGGCGACCACACCGTCTATCCCGACTGCCGGTCTGAGTTTGTCGAGGCCATGTCGGCCGCCACCCGCGCCGGCACCTGGCCGGGCATTGAGGTGTGGGCTCCCTACACCCGTCTGACCAAGGCCGGCATAGCCCGCCGTGGCAAGGCCTTGGGCCTCGACTACGCCGAGACGTGGAGCTGCTACAAGGGCGGCGAACGGCACTGCGGCCAGTGCGGCACCTGCCGCGAACGGCGTGAGGCACTGGCCGAGGCCGGCATTACCGACACCACGCCCTACGAAGACTGACGCGACGGCACCATGGTGGCGTCGCCGTCGTACCAAAATCGCCGTGCGAAAAACCTGCAATCGCAGCGCGAAAAACCCGCAGACGCGCGGCCAAAACGGTGGAATCGCAACGCCGTTACGGCTCAATCGCGGGGCCGCCAAACCGCCATGGCCGCGGCGCGAGGCGTATGCCGCACCGCAAAACCCCGTCTGCCCCCGGGCCACAAGGCCTCGGGGGCAGAATCGTATAGGGGCGGAGGGTACGTCCCCGCCCACCGCTTTTTGCCATATACAGCTGACAATCACCGCCCCCGTGACGAAAAAAAAGCAAAAAACCAAGGGCCGCAGTCCCCGTTGTCCCAGAAAAACAGTATCTTTGCAAGTGATAGCACAGACTTTCACTAACTATAAATACAAGCTAAAATGACAATCGAAGAATTTAACTTTGCCGGTAAGAAGGCAATCGTTCGCGTAGATTTCAATGTGCCATTGGACGAGAATGGCAACGTCACCGACGACACCCGCATCCGCGGCGCCCTGCCCACACTGAAGAAAGTGCTGGCCGACGGCGGTGCCGTCATCATGATGAGCCACATGGGCAAGCCCAAAGGCAAGGTGAACCCCAAGCTCAGCCTGGGCCAGATCGTGGGCAAGGTGTCCGAGTTGCTGGGCGTTGACGTGAAGTTTGCCAAGGACTGCGCCAACGCTTCCACCGAGGCCGAGGCCCTGAAGCCGGGCGAAGCCCTGCTGCTGGAGAACCTCCGCTTCTATCCCGAGGAGGAGGGCAAGCCCGTGGGCGTGGAGAAAGGCACACCCGAATACGACGAGGCCAAGAAGGCCCTCAAGGTGTCGCAGAAAGAGTTTGCCAAGAAACTCGCCTCCTATGCCGACGTTTACGTGATGGATGCCTTTGGCACCGCCCACCGCAAACACGCCTCGACGGCCGTCATCGACGAGTTCTTCGATGCCGACCACCGCATGCTGGGCTACCTCATGGAGAAAGAAGTGAAGGCCGTGGACAGCGTGCTCAACAACATCAAGCGGCCTTTCGTGGCCATCATGGGCGGTTCCAAGGTATCGTCGAAGATTGGCATCATCGAGAACCTGCTGGGCAAGGTCGACAAGCTCATCCTCTGTGGCGGCATGACCTACACCTTCTCGAAGGCTCACGGCGGCGAGATTGGCGACTCCATCGTGGAACTCGACAAGCTGGACGTAGCTCTCAGCGTGGAGCAACTGGCCAAGAAGAACGGCGTGGAACTCGTGCTCGGCACCGACTCCGTATGTGGTGACGCTTTCTCCAACGACGCCAACCGCCGGGTATATCCCTCAGACGCCATCCCCGCCGGCTGGGAAGGCATGGATGCCGGCCCCGACACGCAGAAGGCTTTCGTCGAGGCCATCAAGGGTGCCAAGACCATTTTGTGGAACGGCCCGGCCGGCGTGTTCGAGTTCGACAACTTCACCGCCGGCTCGCGCGCCATTGGCGAAGCCATTGCCGAGGCCACGGCCGAGGGTGCTTTCTCGCTCATCGGCGGCGGCGACTCCGTGGCTTGTGTCAACAAGTTCGGGCTGGCCGACAAGGTTTCGTACATCTCTACCGGCGGCGGCGCCCTGCTCGAGGCCATCGAGGGCAAGGAGCTTCCCGGCGTGGCAGCCATCAAGGCCTGATCGCCTCCCGCCTCATCAATAAGCGTCCTCCCCATCCGGGGAGGACGCTTCTGCTTGTCTGGGGCTGCCCTATTCGCTCAATTGCCTCATCAGCCGCTCAAATTCCGGCAAGTTCCGTGGGTCGGCATCTGTATCCATGACGTTGCCTTGCGGGTCTATCAGCCGGTAAGTGGGATAGGAATTCAGCCGAAAATACTTCTCTATAGCCTGCTGCTGACTGCGTGGCAAGTTATAGTGCACGCAGTTTTCCCGAGTCAGCCGGTATTCCTGAATCGTATTTTTCCAAGATTCCTCGGGGCTGTTGCTGGCCAAATACATAAATATCATATCGTAAGGGGCAAGCGTTTCATATAGGGATTCACTGTGCGACAATGCTTCCTTACAAGGGGCGCACCATGTTCCCCAGACATCTATCAGGACATAATGACCGCGATAAGGCTCCGTCATCTTGGCCAACAGTTCCTTGCCCTCCTTGATTCCGGCCAAGGGTTCGTTGGATTTCAGGCAGGTTGCGTTCTTGAAATCCTGCCGTTCCAGAGCCTGATACCTGAGATGCTCGGCCATGACACGAGCCTTTGCCGCGGGCATCCCCACATCGGCATGGAGCCTTTCGAGCAGGGACGGGGCCAAAGAATGACGATTGCGGCTGATGATCTGGCTGTAACGGCCGGCCATCAGCATGTCTTTCAGGTCCGGGCTACATCCCAGTGAGTCCACCGCACGCTTGTAATCCCTAAGCCGGGCTCCCTCCATTTCCACGGCATACTTCTGCGACAAGTTGGCATATGCGTCCCAAATCTCAAGATTGTCATTCTGGTACGCTTCATACACCTTTATTTTCTCTTCGTCGCCTTTAGCCTTTTCAATAGTCTGCCACATGTCTGCAATGAGCTCATCCCATTTTTGCGCTTGCTCTTTTTCCTCGTCTGTCAGTGTTGTATGGTACAATTCTGCGGCCTCCCGAAGCTCTTCCGAAAAACTCTTTTCCATACCATCATCAAGCAAATCGTTCATGAACCATACCAACTCACGATACAGCGTGAAAGGACACGCAGGGTTTTCTACGAAATGTTGAAGGGCGTAAGCGCGGATATGAGGCGGCAATCTGAACGACGGACTCGAATATTTAGCCTGACTGATCGTGTAGGCCTCGCCGTATTTCATCTTCGCCCGGGTGTATTCCTTGAAACGTTCCGACAGGCGGGGATGGGCGGCCAACATCTTGTTGAAAGCCGTTTCGTTCGCTTTCCGGCTGTCTGCCACCTCTTGCATAAAGTGAGGAAAGTCCTCGGATTCGTCCTTCCTCTTGAAAGAGGGGGCGAAATCGGTCATCAGAATCTCATTCTGCAAGCGTGCATGCTTTCCCATGATGAAGCGTTCGCCTGTTTCAAAATCGCACAAAAGGAAATAGGTCTCCCCGGGTTCAAACACCGACACGATGCGACTGCGTTGCCAATCAAGGTAGACTTCGGTGGTATTGAGCAGCGGGAGCGTCAGGCAGAAGTGCCCGTCCGGGTCTATTTTTACGGAGAAGCTCTTTTCTTGATTGATCAACACATCTGTAAACGTCACGTCGAAATCGCTGTTCTGCGATTTTTCCTTTGCAGACATGTGGCGCAGCCATCCCTCGATGGTCACCGAATCTTCACGAAGACAACCCGTGTCCTTGATGGGCGAAGCGTCTTTTGTCGGATAGTCGGGCAACCGATTTGTCACGATTCGCTGGCAAACGACTGGACTGCGGTTACCTATTGTCATCTTGCACAAACCGTTTTTGCGCATGTCTGCCCGTACCGACAACTCCTCCTTGCCGTCTGTCAGCAGGAAAAGCCACCGATTGCCCTGCCGCTCCCTTTGCTTGTATTGCCAGAAACGAGCGTCGCAAACAGCCCCCTCGGCATAGAAGCTGATTTCCCAATCACCTGTCTCCGTGTTTCTCCAAGCGGATGGGGCAAGTGCATCGTCAATGATGCCATTCGTCGAACATGGGTTGCCCAACACCGCCATACTATTAAACAAGAGGATGACAAGCAGAAACCGCTTGTACATTTTCAGGATTCTGAAGATGGAAGCACCTGCCACCAGGTGTGAAATTTTAGAGGATTTCATGTGTTACGGATGTCTATAATTGTTCGTTAAGTATCTTTTCCAATTCGTCGGGCTCGGGAGATATGGCCAGAATGGTTCCTTTTTCGTCGATAAGGAAACCGCCGCCACCCGACTGGTTGAGCCCATTCTTGAGCCAGACATGATGCTGGTCGTTAAGTTCCAAAAGGTTCGGCCAAGGGTAACCGTCTTGTTTTGCAGCAGCCTCCATCCGTCCCGTTTCTTTCTCTCGGGCAATGCCAATCACCTGAAAGCCCTTGTCTTTATACTTCTCGTAAATGGGAACGACAGCCTTGGCATGCCGCCTACAGGGGCCACACCAGCTTGCCCATAGGTCGATGAAGACGACCTTGCCCTTATACAGGGACGACAATCTTACAGTGTTGCCGTTCGGTCCCCGCACTTCATAGTCGATATACGGTTTGCCCACCTGCAATCTTGAAGCCGCCACGCCGTAGGAGGCTTTCTGATGATAGGGATGGCCCGCCATATAGTCGGCATAGTGGTTCAGATAAAGCTCTATATATTTTTCCTGAGTCCTGGAAAATTGGTTGGAAGCGACCCCTCTGCTTATCTCGGCAAGCCCATAAAAGCATCTGTGGTTTTCATACCATTTTGCCAACTCCACATGGTAATCATCCATCAATGCGCCATACTCCGCCTCTGTCTTTCTGCCCAATTCCGAAAAACCGTCTTGGGGAAAGAGCTGCAACAAACTGTCCCGCTGCGCTCCCTGGGCACATTTCAACTTCTCATAAACCTCATAAACGATTGGTTTAAAATACTGCCTTGCCTTATCCAAACTATCTCTTTGGGCTGCTTTCCTTAAAAACTTAGGCTTGTAGCTGGAGTAAATAGAATCTTTATAAGTAGAATATTTAATCTTCATCCGGTTCTCCTTTCCATCCGATTCTATCCTGAAAGCATCATCGTCTCCATCAGCTGCACGGGGAATGACGATATGAACATTTGCATTCTCCACAATGAAGTTCGCAACGCGCATGCTCCCCCGTTTAAACTCGCTTAGCAAAACGACTTCATAGCACCGGAGTATATCTGTGTTCAGGTCGTACGAAAACCTGCCGTTCTGAATGTTCACGGTGATGAAATCGTTTACTCTCGGGTCTGTTCCGAGTTCGTATAAAATGACTTGTTTTTCTTCTTTGTCTTCTACTTCGCCGGTAATATGACAAGTAACAGGCTGGGCTGAACTCATGCAAAAGGCCGGCAGCAGTAAGGCGACGGCGAGAAACAGTTGCTTCATCATGCAAATATAAAAGGTTATGGGGTGGATTCTTTCGGCCGGTTACCGTCCAAAAGATGCTGAATGAAAGCGTAAATGTCTGAGTCGGGGGTGTTGGCATACCTCAAGATACGCCCGTCTGGCGATATGAGCACCAGTGTTGGAAAGGCGTTGACCAGATAGTCTTCCGTGACCTTGCAGTTTTTCGGAGCAAAGACGTTGTGCCAAGGCAGATGGTTTTCCTGCACCGCCTTGCGCCATCTCTCCTCATGGTCATGGCAACTGATGCCGATGACGACCATCCGGCCCTTGTTTCTTTCGTAAAATTCTTTCAGTCCCGACAGTCCTTTCAGGCAAGGCATGCACCAACTTCCCCAGAAATCCAGCAGGACGTAACTGCCACGGAAAGATGACAATTGGAGTTCCGCACCATGAATATCCGTCAGCTTAAAGTCCTTGGCCGGCTGCCCCACAAGGGTCGGCTGGCTTTTGCCCCGCGATTGTTTGGTTTGAACAGCATGCAGCATCCAATCAAACAAGGGGCGCATCCGCCCATTCCGCACCTCGGGCGAGAGCAAGTCGAAGGCTTCTTGCAGCTTTCTTTCATCCATGACAAAACTTGTAACGTAGTCGGTAATCAACGTTACACATGCCTCATCGTCCCTGTTTTGCTTGACATAATCCAGGATGGCCGCATATTTATCCTCGCTGTCACGATAGGCAGACGACCTGACAAAGCGGCGTGCCTGGGCATATTGCCGGAAGAAACGTGTTCCCTCCATCTCGCTGTAACTCTTGAAATGCAGAGATTCGCCGGGGAGAATGACAAAGCGTTCGGCCCAGTACTCACCCCTCCTCTCCAAAGACACAGGAGTCGTGACGTTCATGATAGCCGGAGAGTTTAGCTTTACGTCATAGCTAAACCGGTCGTGCTTCATCAGTACGGTATCTGCCATTTCCCTCCCGGAACCGCATTCCGTGACAAATACCAACAGCGTGTCGCCCCAATTGCGGCATTCGGCCGTGACGCGGCACACGCTTTGGGCGGATACCGACTGTAGGAATAAAACCAAAAAGATGAATGCAAACAATCGCTTCATGGCTGTAATCATGAGGGTTGGTATATGGCACATAAGACAATTGGTTCTTGAGACCGTCTTGGATGAGGTGATTTCGACGGGACTCGAACCCGTAACCTACTGCTTAGAAGGCAGTTGCTCTATCCAGTTGAGCTACGAAACCAGTATGTTTTATAATAACCCCAAGCTCCTTTTATTGTACGACAGCCGTTGGCTTGGAAAGCTGTAATCCTCATTCGACAGAGCAATTGCACCGTCCCTGAGCATTAGGACGGTGCAAAAGTACGTAATAAAATTGAGAAAGGACAAGGCACCCAACGGACGAAGACGAATATTAAGGGAAATTAACTTATCCTTTAACGTGGGCGGATTCCGGAAGCAAGTGCAAAGTTAGACGAATATCATCCGTCCTCATGCCGGGTGCACAGCTGTTGTTTCCTGTGCCCTTTCATTTCCGAATGTATTTGTTGCCGTCAATAATACAGACCCCTCTCCATGTCTGTGACAAGACACGCTGACCATTCAGATTGTAAACGGCCGGAACACCCTTGCCTGTTTCCGGATTGTGTCTGTGGATGCCCGTTGGCGAGCCTTCGTCCAGCGTAAAGCTATAGCTGCCCGAACCCAACACCACTTGGGTCTCCGTGTCACCGTAGGTCACGGAGAACACACCGTTCTGACCGGCCGCAATGTCCGCGCCGTTCTCCTTAAGCACCTTGCCTGAAACCGTGGGTAGGGCGACGGTGGCCGTGGTGCCGGCAGGCACAGTAAACTGAAAACGATAGCCGTCGGCGGTGCGCTGCCATGCCGAACGGATGGTGCCGTAGGCGCATTGCGTACTGACATCCATGCTGTTCAGGTCGGCCGGGATGTAGGGGCGTATGTCAAAGGTGCGGAAAGCATCCCCTGTATTCTGTATGCCGCCCAGCTGCGTGTAGAACCATTCCTCGATATGGTCCATCATGCAATGGTTCTGCGAGAAAGCCCCCACGTCCCAGTATTCGGGCGTGGTGGTGTAGCCCTGCACAACCCAATAGCCATACGACGGGCAATCGGTCTGCTTGGCCATCTGCCACACCACATGGTTGTAACCGTATTTGGCTAACGACATGAAGACTGGCTTCAGGGCTATCTCGCCCGTTTTTACCTTGTAGTTGTCGGCCTCCACCCGGGCGGCCAGCACGTCGGCCACCGCCTGCTCGTCGCCGTCGGGCACCAAGCCGTAGTAAAGCGACATGGCCTGTTCACCCTGACGGCCGCCACCACCGCTGACGCCGGTGTACCGATGGGTCGCAGCCGTGTAGAACTTTGCATTGAAAGCCGCCTTGATGTTTGCCGCCAAGGCGTTGTAGGTGGCGGCATCGCCGGCATGTCCCAATTCGGCAGCCATCTCGGCCATTACCCTCACCAAATAATAATAGGTGGTGGTCTCCGTAAACTCGGTGGGCACCAGCGGCGACACGCCGGCTGTTTCCTGTCCCCAGTCGCTGAGAACGCTGAACGAGTTGTTGATGATGTAGTTGGTTGTGTTGGCCGTGTAGTGGTCCAACAGCGATTTCATCTGCCCGTAGTTCTGCGTCATCAAGCTCTTGTCGCCATAGTAGCGCCAGTTGCGATAGGGCACCAATATGGCCGCCCCGCCCCAGTTGGGGTCGTCGCCATAGACCTCCATATAGTAGGGAGCCACCGACGGCACGCGGCCGTCGGCCCGCTGTGCGTCGAAGCAGTCCATGACCACTTTCTTGTAAAAGTTCTGCATCTGGAAGTTCATATTCAGCGACACGTACATTTCATTGGGCACGTCGAGCCATCCCAGCTTCTCACGATGCGGGCAATCGGTGATGCTGTTGTAGAGTTGCGAGGCAATGGCGTCGCGACAGATGGCGTGGATGTCGTTAATGAGCGGGTTGGAAGTCTGCACTGTGCCGTGGCATTCCATGTCGCTACGAATCCGCATGGCAGTGAAAGCCGATGCGTCGGGCTGCTCGTCGAGGCCTATGATTTGAAGATAACGGAAGCCATGGTACATGAACTCCGGCCCCCACTCTTCCTCGCCGTCGCCCTTGAAAGTGTAGGTCTCGTAGGTGTCGGCCGGCCCTGTGTAGTAGTTCTCCATGAAAATGGAGCCGTCGGCATTGAGACTCTCGCCGCAGCGAAGCGTGATGGTCTGACCGGCGCGGCCGCGCAGCCTGAACTTGTACTGTCCGGCGAAATTGCGACCGAAGTCGACCATGCGCAACGTGTAGCCGCCACTCTGCACGGTCTTTACGGTGGCGGCCTTCCATTGTTCCACCACCCGCAGCGGTTCGTACATGCGGCTACGGAGCGTTCCGAAGCCGCTCACCTTGGAATGGGGGCTGCAGAACTGCGGATTGCTGATGACGGAGGCCCGTGCCCAGCCGTCGATGACGGCCGGTGTAATGGCGGTTTCCAGCCGAGCGTCGTAGTCCTCGCCGCCCCACCAATTGCTGCCCAGCGTGGGCGACGGCGCCGTGCGCCAAGTGTTGTCGGTGACAATGCGCTCGCTGGTGCCGTCGGTGTACTCCACCAGTAACTCGGCTTTCAGACCTGTCTCGCCGTTATTCCTCACTTCGCCTTTCGAGAAACGTCCCGGCAGATAATCGATGTCGTAGATGCCGCCCGCCACACGCGCCAGCAGTGTATTCCCGCCATGTTGCAACAAACGGGTCACATCGTAAGTGCTGTAAAGCAACGTCTTCTCGTATTCACTCTCTCCTGGCTCCAAAACAGCATCGGTCACGGCATGGCCATTCAGCTGCATGGTGAAGACACCCATGGCCGAGGCATAGATGCGGGCGCGCTTCACGGCTTTATCCAAAGAAAAGTTCTTTCCATAATAAGGTACGCGCCCATCGCCCGCCTTGGCATAAGCCACCGTATAACTACGGTTGTCGGTAGCGGTCTCGACGGTGAATGCGGCAGGGAAATTGGCCGCAATGCTGTTTCCTCTGCCTACGGCATGATCGTTCTGGCGCGGATAGAGCTTGATCTTGGTGATGTTTATGACGCTGCCTAGGTCGGCCGTCAGCACGACCGGCACAGATGGATTCTGGTGTGTCGTCCAGCCAATGTGCGCACCGTTGCCCACAAGTCCGTCGTTGACGTATGCCACATCCCAGCCATATTGGGGCAGTGACCATGAGTCGGAAGCGGTAAAGGCAGCCGATGCCGCCACATTGGTTTCGTCCTCATAGATTTCCATTTCGTCGAGCTGCACGAAAGAATAGTTGGCATCTGTTGCTGCACGGAAGCCCAGTTCCGACACGTTCAGCCGCACATACCGGCAGGTGACGGGCGCATCGAACGTTATCACCATCGGGTCAAGCATCTGATGGTGCCGGCCTATCCACTGTGCCGTCCATTCGGAGGGCTGCATGAAAGCCGTCTCAAAGGTGGAGCCGGCCGATGCCGTTTCGCCATTGTTCCCAACAACAGTGACATTCCAAGCGTAGGCCGCACAACTTTGCAGGGCCGTACCCGCATAGGCAATGCCAAACTGCCGGACAGAACGGATGGTGCCCGAAGTCCAGACAGCATTGCCCGAAGCGTCGCGCACCGTGATGGCATACGACTGCTGCACGAAGCCACGCCCGGCATTCTCTATCTGCCAGCTAAAGGTCGGCATCGGCGTATCGATACCCAACGGCTGCTTCAAGTCGTTCACCCGCAGATGGCCGACCGTAACCGAGGCCTGGGCTGTGATGGCTACCAAGAGCAGCCATGCCATAGAAATGAGAGTCTTTTTCATCGGTGTTCTTGGTTTGGTTCCCTATTTGACAATGAATTTGCGGCCGTTGCGGATATACAGGCCCCTTTGGGGCAGACGGATCTTTCTGCCTTGCAGGTCGTAAACATATCCATTGCTCGTTTTCTCTACAATTGCACTTTCCCTAATGCCATTGACCTCTGGATGCTTGTAAGCAAGGGTGAAGTTGTCCCATACCAACCAAGTATTGCCGCTTGACGGCTCCTTGACGCCGATGGTGAGCGTACCGCCGCTGACATTGAGCGTGACTGAGAGACGGGCGTAGTCGGCATGGGCAGCCATCTTGTCGCGCTGGGTGTCGAAATCGGAGCCGGAACAGCTCTGCCTGACGACGGCCGTCTTCGTCTCGTTGCCGCAGCTGGCATAGAGGCAGCCAGTGTTGGGCCCCTCGCCATTGACAAGCTGGCAACTGACGGTGTACTCGCCATCGGGCAATCCCGCGATGGTCTGCGAGAAGTCGAAGTTGACAGAGTGCCACACCTCCACGGCACCGTTGAAGCGCTGGTTGCCCCACGTGCCGGCTATGGTCCAGCCCGTGCCGTCGACGGTAGCAAAGTCGGGGTTGACAATAAGCGAGGTGGCATCCACAGGATAGGCTCCGCCACCCATGACATGGAGCATGAAACTGTAGGCGACGCCTTGGTAAGTGGCCGTGACCTGGGTATCCTCCATCAGACTGGGCACCACGCAGATTGCCCCCGTCGTACCGTTGTCCCACGTGATATCGGCCGTATTGGCAAACGAAGGAACAACCAGCTTCAGTTCGGCCCGGCTGCCAGGCAGCAAGGTGGCCTCATTGGCGAGCTTGCTATTGACCGTCTGCTGGGCCGGCACAACGTTCAGCACGAAGCGGCTCTCACTGACGGCTCCGCTCTGGTTGGCATACTGACAGATATAGGTGCGGCTTTCCATTAACGCGGGGATGGTGACCACACTTTCCTTGGTGCCGTTGTCCCACAGAAAGTCGTTGGTCCAACCTGTTGCAGGGCCGGCATAGAGAATGACAGGGGTGCCCTCGAGCACGGTCTTTTCTGCCGTGCGTTCTATGATGCCACCAACGGTTACCTCCTCCGTCATCACGTCGGGGACGGCATCACCGCTGACCGCAATGGCAAAGGCCTGATGGCTGACGGCCCCGTTCGCAGCAGTGTAGCTGACGCGGTAGATGTAGCTACGGTCGGCCTTCACAGTGATGTTGCGCGTGGTTTCGCCCGTGTTCCAGAGCCAGCGGCCGCTGTCCTCGGCACCATCGGGCAGCTGCGGGACGAGCGTGACTTCGCTGCCGTCGGCGGGGATGGCCCTCGAGGGACACACCTCGTACTTGTATCCCAACCCGCCAAGGTTGGTCTGGTTGGTGTAGGTCACACCTTTATATATTATATCACCCGACAGGGGGGTGATGGCCTCTTCTGTCGTGACGGTGGGTCGCCAGCTGGTGAGGGTGGAAAAGCCGAGGGCATCGAAACCGCCCGAGTTCTGGCTGTAGTTACCCCCGCCGCCGTCGGGGCAGACCTTGGCACTGGCCTGCTCGGCATACTGCAGCTTGACGCCACGCAGCCCCTCGTAATAGCCGATGGCGCGGTCCCAATAGGGGCGGAACTCGCCCTGCCCACCAGTGTTGGGCCCTGTCTGCTGCCATCCTGCACCCATCGTGCCCCGGCAGTCGGCATAGTTGTAGTTGATCCACGGCAACGAGTTGGCGGCCACGCCACCGAAATTCATGGCAGCCACAAACTCTGTGCCGGCAGCGATACGGTCGTTCATATAGGCAAAGAGATCATCGCCCTGATTGAGTCCCACGGTACAGATGTCGAGGGCCAGACCGAGTGCCATCAAGGCATGTCCCTGGTCGCGGCCGCTCTCCTGCATCTGTCCGAGGAAACCCAAGGGGCCGCGCGTGTCGGGCTGCACCACAGGCACAAGATTGCCTATGAACTCGTTGCAGCCGTCGTTCAGGATGACCGTATTCTTCGACCGATCCTTATAGTTGCCCACGTGGTCGTACTTATAGAACGAGACACCCTGGTTGTACATGTGCACGTCGTCGCACAGAATGCCAATGCTCATCACGCAGAGCGCATTGCAAAGTCCCCAGTTGCTCCAGTAGTGGCCGGGGCGCGCGCCGAGATTCGAGTAGCGGGCGTTGAGCCACGTGTCGTGACGACGACGCAGAAAGTCGATGGCGGGATTATAGAACACCCTGACTATCCACCGTTTGAACTCCTCGAAATCCTCTCTGCTCCAGCCGTCGTAGTCGCGCATCAGCTCGGCAGCGTTGGCCCACTCATGGCCATAGATGCCAGCGGCCAGAGAGACATTGGTATCGCCGCCCAGCCCTTTGCACACCCTGGCCCACTGCATCATGATGCGCACGGCGGCATCGGCATTGGCTTTTGTTCCGCCAATCTTCCAGCGCAGGGCGTTCTGGTAGGCCATAGCTGCCCCACGGGCACAGTTCATGTAGTTTTGTCCACTGCGCCCGCCACGCACAACCGTCTCCGTGGGCCATGTAGCCACGTCTGCCTGCGCATATCCATTGGCACAGAGGATGTCCCATGCTTTCTTGATGCGTGTGTCGCCGTTGGCCAGTAATTGCTTGGCCCGGTCGATGTCTGCCTGCGAAACGATGCCACCGGGGTGGATGAATCCATGATTTTCTGTCCTCTCGAAGACCAGCTTGGGCGTGTAGCCCTGCGTGGTCTTGGCCTTGCCGATGGCGGATTGGAGCGAAGCCACATAATCGTCGAGCAGCGTCTGTGAGGCACGGCCCGACTGGATTTCCTTTTCGGCAATGCTGACAGCATCCTGCAATTCTGCGAGGGCATTGGGTGCATAGCCTGTGGCTGCCGATGCGAGGAATGTCTTGCATTCCCCGACCGTCTGCCGCAACAGAGTGAAGTCGCCCGGTACACCATATTTATATTCATCTTCTATCTCCGCAGCCACGGCGGCAAGCGCTGCCACTTGCCCGTCGCCGAGCGCGGTGTCGTAGACCCGAAAGTCGCTGACAAGCGTCTGCTTCAGGTAGCTGTCCGATGCGAACGGCGGACGGCCTATCCAGTTATAGGCCGGTACGGCGGTCAGCGCATTCTTCAGTACGGGCATGTTGGATGCCTGTCCCACGCGTTTGCCATCGACAAACAACTCGCCATGCCGGCCGCTTTGCCGGTAAAGCATGTGCATCCAACGGCCTTTGGACGACTCGCTTCCCGTCTGTATGCCGGTCTCAGCACCCCAGCCGCCTGTCGATGTGGCCATGCGCTGGGCATTCAATCGATAGGCCATATAGGGCGAGGCCGTCTGCGTGTTGGCTGCCGACTGCGAGAAACACCACAGGAAATAGCCCGCACCCGAGAGCGATGCTTTCGCGTCCACACGATAATAGACCGACACGGTAAAGTCGGTAAGGTTTCTCACAACCTCACCTGCATTCTTGGTCATGTCGAGATAGCCCGTACCGCTTCCCAAGTCGAGTACGTGGCGGCGGCCCATCTCCACCACTTTGGCCTCACCCATGAGCTTGGCCGTCACGCCCGACACTGGGTCGGTGACGCTCTGGCCCGATACATTCTCGAAGTTGAACTGCATTCTCAGATTTTCTTCCTGTGCGTTCGCAATGCCTGTCCAGACAAGCAACATCAGCGCGACAGCCAGCATTTTTCTTCTTTTTGTCATTTTGTTTTAGGTTTCCGTTTCTGTTGCAAAAATACGTATTTCGCTTTATTTTCCTTTTTCCCCATCGTCCAAATCCGATGGGCATCTATGTTTTCCTCTCTTTTTGTACGTTTATGCCCATCGTTTTTGAACGGAGAAGACGATTGCCAGTATATTTTTTGTAACTTTGATGCCTAAAACCGAGAAAGATGATACGCCTATGTCGAAGAAATTCTTGCTCCTGACCCTGTGGATGTCGTGGATGTCATGCCTGTTGATTGCCCGTGCCTTTGAAAGGCAGTGGACCGTGGCCGACGGACTACCCACGGGAGAGGTGCATCAAATCGTGGAACTGCCCAACGGCCAAATGCTGGTGAACTGCGAGGGAGTGTTCTGCCTCTCCAATGGCAGAGGATTCCTAACGGTACCATGCGACTACGGCCGAGCGTATCACCTGCCTCTTTTCTCTTTGGGCTACGGACAGCAATGGCAGGGCGACTCACTGCTGTGGCTGCGCGACTTCTACCGAGTCTATCTCTTCGATGCCCGCACAAGGTCGTTCCGCTACGATATGAAAAAGAGAATGTCGAAAGCATTGCTCAAGAACATTGTCCCCTCGTCGTTGACGGTAACCGACCGGCAGGGGGGAATGTGGGAAGGAACCATGCAGAACGGCATCCGCTACACATCGCCAAAACGACAGCATGCAAAGCTGATAAGGGGTGAGCATCCTTTGATCGACAGGGCCCGAAGCACCATCGACAGCCAAGGACGCATCTGGCACTGCAAGGCCAACGGGCTGGAATACGAAGCAAATGGCACCAAGAAGCACTATGACAAAACCAATGTGGCTTCGCTGCCATACAACCGCACGACTTTCATCACAGAACTTTCACATCGTTTCCTGCTATGCGACTCCCTGTGCGTATTGGGATATTTTCACCCTGAACGCCATGCGTTCGTGTCGCTCAACAACCGTCTTCCGGCACTGAAGCGTTTCCGGCATTTCGTAGGTGCCTGTCCGATAGACGGCAAGTGGGTGGCGGTCTACACGCAGAACGGCAGCTTTCTTCTTGACACGCAAGCGGACACGCTGGCCGCATTCCCCGGGGCAAAAGAGATAGAGCGATACAGCGACAAGTACAACTGCATGGTGCGCGACAACAAGAACAGGCTGTGGGTAGGAACGCAGAACGGACTGTTCAAGATAGAAAAAGAGAACTTTCCCCATCATCAAGCAACCGTGGATGGGAACGGGCGCACTTGTGAACGGATGGAAGGACTAGCCAACCATTGCATCAGAAGCCTGATACTCGATGCCAACGGACATGTGTGGGCAGGAACCTCGTGCGGCATCTCCCGCATTACGCCAAGCGTCATCAACTATGGCCCCGAAGACGACATCCCCGCCGTCAACATGATGGAACGCGCCGCCATGCTCGCCCCCGACGGCCGTCTCGTATTCGTTTATAGTGCTTCTGGTGCCGTAGCATTCCGTCCGCAATGGCTTGAATCCGCAAAAACGAAACCATTGGCTGTCGTTATCACTGCCGTCAGTATAGATGGCGATCCGCAGTTGTTAGAGAGACTGACACATGGAATGTCCTTTGCATACGATCAAAACAATCTCGCTTTCCAGTTCTCCGCCCTCAACTATGCTGCACCCTCGCACACCCGCTACCGTTATCGCCTGGCTGGCTTGGAGAAGAGCTGGCAATATTGTACGTATGCCGACGGCGGCTTGTGCGAGGTGGAATACCGCGCTCTGCCGCCCGGAGCCTACACATTCGAGGTGCAGGCCGCCATCGACGACAGTGCGTGGGGCGAGGCGACCCGACAACTGGTGACCATCCTCCCGCCATGGTGGCTCACCTGGTGGGCAAAACTCATCTACGGACTCATGGCACTTACAAGTCTTTTGACGCTTATGAGGCTATACCTCAAGCGCAAGCGTCGGAAGCTGGAGCGCGAAAACGACCGGCGCGTAAACCAACTCTTTGAACTGCGTGAGGAGGCCCGCCATCAATTTGCCGAAAACACCAGCATTGATCCTCAAAAAATAGGAGTGAACCATGAAGAGGAGGCCCTGGCCGAACGCATAGTGAAAGCCATAGAGGGACATCTCTCCAATGCAGACTACGGCGTGGACCAATTGGCGCAGGACGTCTTCATGAGCCGCTCGGCCCTGTACACCAAGCTGCGTAACATGCTGGGCATCTCGCCCGCCGACTTCATCCGCGACGTGCGCCTGAAACGTGCCGCCCAACTGCTCAGCGACACCAACATGCCCATCGGCGAAATTGCCGACCGTGTGGGCTATAACACCCACAAAGCTTTCGCCGCCAACTTCAAAAAGATGTTTGGTGTGCTGCCATCGGAATATAGAACCCCAACGCGTCATTCTCAAGGCCTTACCCGTTGACACGACAAATCTTGGGGGAATACTACCATTCACAACGAAACAAGCATCGAACTTTTTGCTAAACCGATTTGGACGTTTAGCTAAATTGCATATCTGAAATATCCTCTACTTTTGCATCGAAATGCTGCTGGCAGTGCTTCCAACCCCTTGGAAAGCAAAAAAATGCCTCCGGCAACGTTTCCAACCCCTTGGAAAGCCTAAAAATGCTTCCGGCAACGCTTCCAACCCCTTGGAAAGCCTAAAAAAGCTTCCGGCAACGTTTCCAACCCCTTGGAAAGCCTAAAAAAGCTTCCGGCAACGTTTCCAACCCCTTGGAAAGCCAAATGGCTTCGCATCAAGTCTGACCCAAACCACCCATTAGAGATTTGGGTCAATCAAGTTTCGTAGTTCCACGCCCCTATAGAGTCCTTGCGATTCACGTATTCCTTGTGCGCCCGCATCATTGGTTCATGATGACTTGTACTCATCACAATGCCATATTCGTCTGCCAACCTTGGATTGAGCGGGGAGTCTTCATTAAAGCGCGCATTCCACATCGCCGGCCACAGATAATTGGCATTCAGGCGAAGCAGCAGTTCAAAAGGGCGCGCACCGATGCAGCGCGTGGAGCCCATCGGGCATCCGCGATGACGCCGTAACGGCGATGCGACGACGGCGCAAACGCCACACGTTTACGGTGCAAAGGTCCCGCGATAAACGTGTTGTCGCTGTGCCTTTGCACCGTCTTTATTTCACCGTCCACGCGAAGAAGTCCGCCGGGTATTCCTCGGACTGTTCACCTTGAACCGGCTTACTGTCCCACTAAAATCCATGGGAATGACTCTTCCGCAAAGAGAACGCCCAAACACAAAGGGTGCATCGACAGACGAACCGTCGATGCACCCTCACTTGGTATGAAGCTCTCGTCCCACCACAACATGCAGGACAAGGAAGAATCTTAGTCAAGCCACTTCACATAGCAGAAGTCTTGACGGTGAGGCAGCTTGTCGTTCTTCGGGAACATGCGGACGCAACTGCGGAAAGAGCCGGCCTCGTCGGGCTCCACATTGAGCTCAAAGGTGTAGTGGTTGCCTTCGTGTCCCACCATCTTGAACTCATGGACACCATAAATCTTGCGGTCGGACGGATCGGTTTCGGGCTTCAGCACCACAAGTTCCAGCCCAACAGCATCGTCAAGCCCTTGCTCGTCAATGACATAGCGCATGGTATAGTTTACGCCCGTCTCGCCCCCATTGTCGAGCACACTGGTCTCCTTGCTCACCACGTGTATGCTGTCCCAACGCTCAACAACGGTTTCTTTCCACTGGGCAATCTCCTTGGCCAGGCGGTTGTCGTTGGCTTTCAGCAGGGCCGAACGCTCTGCCTCGCGGATATAGAACTTGTCATAGTAGTCGTCAAGCTGACGCTTCATCGTATAATGAGGGGCAATGGTAGCGATGGAGTTCTTGATGACCTTAATCCAGTTCTCGCTGTAGCCTTTCTTGTTCTTGGCGTAATAAAGCGGGATGATCTCACTCTCGAGCAGCGAGTAGATGGTAGCGGCATCCAGACGGTCCTGATAAGCCTGGTTCTCGTAAGTGCGCTCCTCGGGCAGAGCCCAGCCGGCATCCTTACGATAGCCTTCCACCCACCAGCCGTCAAGCACGGAGAGATTCACCACACCGTTCATCTCGGCCTTTTCACCAGACGTTCCAGAGGCCTCGAGCGGACGGGTCGGCGTGTTCATCCAGATGTCCACACCCGACACAAGGCGGCGGGCCAGCTGCATATCGTAGTCCTCAAGGAAGATGATCTTGCCCAAGAACTCGGGACGCTGGCTAATCTCATAAATCTTCTTGATAAGGCCTTGGCCGGCGCCATCGGCGGGATGGGCCTTGCCCGAGAAGAAGAACAGGACGGGATGTTCGGGATCGTTCACTATCTTGTTCAGACGATCCAAATCGGTGAAGAGCAGATGGGCACGCTTATAGGTGGCAAAGCGACGGCAGAAACCAATCATCAGTGCATTGGGATTGATGCGCTCGAGCAGTGACATCACGCGGGCAGGGTCGCCTTGATTGCGAAGCCACGTCTGTGTGAACTTCTCGCGAATATAGTCTACAAGTTTCTTCTTCAACGTGAGGCGCGTCTTCCAGATCTCTTCATCGGCCACGTCATAGATGGCATGCCAAATGTTCTCGTTGCTCTGGTCGTGCATGAAGTTGGGATCGAAGAACTTGTCGTAGAGCTTACGCCACTCGGTTGCCGTCCATGTGGGGAAGTGCACGCCGTTGGTTACATAGCCCACATGGTTTTCCTCGGGATAGTAGCCGTTCCAAATAGGAGCAAACATCTTCTGGCTCACCCATCCGTGTAACTTGCTCACACCGTTCACCTCCTGGCAAGTGTTGCAGGCGAAAATGCTCATACAGAAGCGTTCGCCGTGATCATCCGGATTCTGACGGCCCATGCCGATAAATTCGTCCCAGCTGATGCCCAGCTTGGCGGGATAGCCACCCATGTACTTGCCGAAGAGAGCCTCGTCGAAGTAGTCGTGGCCGGCGGGCACGGGCGTATGAACCGTATAGAGCGAAGAAGCCCGCACCAGCTCCAACGACTGGTTGAAGTTGAGGCCACTGTCAATATAGTCGCACAAACGCTGCAGATTGCAGAGTGCGGCATGGCCCTCGTTGCAATGGTACACCTGTTTCTCAATGCCCAGCTTCTTCAACGTGAGTATTCCGCCGATACCGAGCAGAATCTCCTGCTTTAGACGATTCTCCCAGTCACCGCCATAGAGCGAGTGTGTGATGGGCTTGTCGTATTCAGAATTCATCTCGTTGTCGGTATCAAGCAGGTAGAGCTTGATGCGCCCCACGTTGGCACACCACACGAGGGCATGCACTTGATAGTTCATATAGGGCACGTCAACAACCACTTGGCTGCCATTCTCATCAAGCACACGCTCGATGGGCAGCGAGTTGAAGTTCTGAGCATCGTACTGTGCTATCTGCTGACCATCCATCGAGAGGGTCTGCGTGAAGTAGCCATAGCGATACAAGAAGCCCACAGCACAGAGATCGACATTGGAGTCGGAAGCCTCTTTCAGATAGTCGCCGGCAAGCATGCCCAAGCCACCCGAGTAAATCTTAAGCACTTGGTTCAGGCCGTACTCCATCGAGAAGTAGGCCACAGAGGGACGTTTGCTGTCGGGTTTCTCGTCCATATAGGCGCGGAAGCTGGCATACACGTCCTTCACTTTCTTCATGAGGGCCTTGTCTTTCACCACGGCTTCCTTGCGGTCGTAACCCAGACGCTCCAAAAGCAGCACAGGGTTGTGCCCCACCTCCTCATAGAGTTTCTCGTCGAGACTCTTGAACAAGTTACGGGCCTGATAGTTCCAAGCCCACCACATGTTGTGAGCCAATTCGTCCAGACACTGCAGCTGCTCGGGAAGACGCGACTTAATTGTCAGCTCCTTCCATTGAGGAGCATTCGCATAATCTGCTTTAATTTTCATAACTACTTGTTTATTTAATTATAATGAATTGCTTTTCGGCCTTCGGCCTTGCGCAGGGCCACGTCGTAGGCCTGCTCGTAATACTTGATGAACTCGCTCCAGAGCGCACGTTTCGACAGCCGGTCGGCATGGCTGCGTGCCTCTTTCACCTGGCGGTCGGTCAGGTTGGAATAATGGGCAACCGTGTCTTTGATGGCATCGGCCACCTCCGAGTAGTTGTAGTCGGTACGGTGAATCACTTTCACGCCATCCTCTATCTCGCCGTCATGTCCCAATTCGGTGTTGACCCACAACCCGAAACCAGCCAGGTCTGTAGTGATGCAAGGCACCTTGAAAGCAATGGATTCCAGCGGTGTGTAGCCCCATGGTTCATAATAGGAGGGATAGATGCAGAGGTCGTTGCCCAGTATCAAATCGTAATATGGCATGTTGATGATGCCGTCTTCGCCCGTAAGATAGCTGGGCAGGAAGATGAGCTTCACCCGATCTTCCGGACGATTGTGCATATCGAGGAACTTGAGCATGCCCAACACTTGGTCGTGACTCATATTGTTGAGCCAGTGAGTCACCTCGGGCACCTCCAGCGGCATATCGAAAGTCTTCCCCGAAGCCAGTCGCTCCTGCAAGTCCTTGCGCGGTTCGCCTACCCAGCCGGGCACCTCGATAAAGGCCAACACATTCTTCTTCAGGTCGTGGTCACGCAGCAACCGGTTCATAGCCTCGATGTAAACGTCTACGCCTTTGTTGCGGAATTCATATCGGCCACTGGTCGACACTATGAGCGTATCGTCTCCCAATTGGGTACCCAGCAAGGCATTGGCCACGTCAAGCAATCGGCGACGCGCCTTCATGCGCTTGGCGGTAAACGATGCGCCCTTGGGCACGAAGTTGTTTTCAAAGCCGTTGGGCAACACCACATCCACCGGTTTGTCCAGCAATTCTGCACACTCGCGGGCCGTAATGTTGCTCACGGTAGTGAAGCAGTCCACATGGTGGGCCGTCTGCTTCTCTACAGAGTGCTTGCTCTGCATGTTCAGTTCAGCGGCCATTTGGTCACCGTTGTAGGCAAACAGGTAGTCATAGAGCGGCTTGTTGTTTCCAGCAATGCTGCGCCCAATGCTCGTGGCATGGGTGGTAAAGATAGTTGCTACTTCGGGCAAGTGCTTGTTGATATAGAGCAGCCCCAGGCCCGTCATCCACTCGTTGCCATGGTAAATCACCTTTTGCGAAGCATCAAGGTAGAACCGATAAAAACTCTCTGTCACTCGGGCTGCAGCATACGAGAACATGGAGGCTTCGTCATAATCGCCATAACCATGCAGACTGTCCACCTGAAAGTCGTTCCAACACTGGGTGTAGATTTCATCTTTCTCCGCATAAAAAGGTGTAAAGTCCACCAGAACTGCCACTGGCTCGCCTGGCACCGTCCAACGACCTACACGCACCCGCAGTCCTTCCGCCTCCGCCTGGTGCTGCCAGTCGGGGAAGAGCTGTACATCTTCAGAGAAATAGGGACAGTCGTTGTCTTTCCAACAGTCGGGGCCTATAAAAATAAGGTGGTCTCGTATTCTGTCCTGCAATGTCTTCGCTCGAGTGGACAGCACGGCATAGATACCGCCAACCTTATTGCAAACTTCCCAACTTGACTCAAAAATATAGTCGGGAAACAATCTGTCTTTTGCCATATCAAACCATTCTATGGCCACAAAGGTACTATAAAAATAAGAAAAGCCCAACTTTCGTTACTATATTTTTGTAAAAACTATGGCTTAATTGATTTAAACCATTAACTTTGCATCAATCAATAAGTTATCGGATATGAAAAAAGCATTGCCATTATTCCTTAGCCTACTCTTGTGTACGGCGGCCTTGGCCCAGCGGCAAAAAGCCCTCCCCGACTCCACCACTTTCAGGGGCACTCTGTATAATAAGGAGTTCGATGTCTACATGCAACTTGACCTGTACCATGCCAACGTCATCGTGCCCAACCAGGAAATCTACGGGCCACTGCCCGGATTCTTCGGCGACAAGCAGGATGCACGCAAATGGCTCTTCACCAAAGCCACCATCAAAAGTGCCAATACTGCCGAAATACAACTCATCAACGACTATGGTAGCGAAGACCTCACAGCCATGCTCATGCGGCAAAACGACACCACGTTTGTGTTGAAGCAAGAGGAGGGTAGCACCCTCAAGGTTGCACGCAACCGCAAATGGGTGAAGCTCCCCAAAAGCCTAACGTTCATTAAAAAATAGCTCTCCGCCACCTGTTGCACCAACGAAGAAGCCCCCATTCTCACGAATGGGGGCTTCGGCTTTTGTTTAGTAGTATTACGTATTATTATTGTAAGAGAGAGCTTATTTCATTGAGCGGACGCTTTTCCTGTCTTCCGTCCTGGTGGGTCAGCATGAAATAGTCATACCTTGAACTGCCGTTCTTGTACATCACCACTGCCACACTACCATCGCGCATCTGCAACGTGAAGTATCCCTCACGCTTGCCATTGACATACTTGCCGTGTAACTTTTCCTTTCCATTCACGTAGTAGGTTGTCACATCGCCGTTCAGAATGGTGTTGGCATCGTTTCCCAAATCCACGAAGCTGTAACCACCTTCTGCTTTCAGAGTGCCATTCATGTAGTAATCTATAAACACATCTTCCTTGTTCATGCCGACACCCTGCGTCATCAACAAGCGATAATAGGCTGCTTGGCTGGCGTGTCCCACATTGGTACGGTCGGCTGCATAATAGATGGTGTCTGCTACCACAGTAGCGGCTTCACTGACATGCTTGCGACCGAAGCTGGCAACGGTCATAAGCATCATGGCTGAGATAAGTACGAATTGCTTTATCATGACGTTTCTTGTTTTTAGTTATTTGGTTTCTTCTGCTGCAAAGGTATGCAAAAAAAACAAATCGCACGCTTTTCTTTAACACTATTTTATCATTATTTTTCGACCCAAAACAACCGTTATCAAGTCTGCCGCTTAAATTTAAAACTTTCATCCGAAAGACATTTAAACTATCAAAGTGTAAAATACAACATTTTCAACCAGCAGGAAATTCAAGCCACAACTTTCTTTTTGACACATCAAACTCACAATAGCAAGTACATCAAGAAAGTGAAAAGTTGGGCTCATACTTATAGAAAAAGTTTAGATTGTAAATTTTAAAGAACTTTAGTCAAGCCCCTTTTAACGATAACTGACAGGCAGGTACATGCGCACACACACAGGCATTCCATGGTGCATCCCTGGCATAAACGGTGGCATACCCTTGACCAGAGCAATCGCATGGCGGTCGAGTTCAGGAGTAAACGGGACCACTACCGTGGGGTCATGCACACGTCCATCCTTGCCTACTACAAAAGAGACCAGTACACGGCCCGGCTCAGAGCCGGCAGGCCTGTCCACATGGCCAAGATATTGTTTCAGCGCATCCTGTCCTCCACAGAACTGGGGAGCCTCATCCACCTTATTATATATAGTATCACCCTGCCAGGTTGAAGCGGGACTCACAAATGCTGGTGCAGGTTGGCCTTGCGCTTTCTTCTCCATCAGCCGACGACATTCCTTAGTCATTAAATAACGTACCCCGTCATAGGCCATGGACACCTCGTAGCCCAACTGCTGCCCCTCCGTCTGGCAATCCACATGAAATCCCACCCGGCGAGGCCGCTGCTCCAGCCACACTCCGTCTATAGACGCATGAAGCAACCGGGCATAAAGCTCGTCCGACAGCGGTGTATAGAGTGTGTCGAAAAACTCCTGGTACACATTTCCAGATTGTATGGTGCCCCGTCGAATCAAGTCTTCGGCATTCAGTACCCGATCCTGCACCATGTCGTAAACAATATAGGCCGTGGCTCGCACGGCTTTCACAGGAGAACTCCGCTGGGGCTCCTGACTCAACATCAACATATAACAGATCCATCTTCCCGGTTCATACGACTTGATGCGTGCCTGCAACGTCACATCGCAAAACCGATCGTCGGCCGGCAGAAAGGGCAATTGCCCTATCACCGGCTGGCCAAACTGTGCTTTGTAGGCCGCATAGGCCGAATCCAAGGTGCTTCCTTGCCCACCTAACAGCCGATCCACAATGGCATGACGCAGGGCCATGGGCTGACGATATTCCATTACCTCAGGCCACTCTATATCTGCATCCACTACCGTGAAGTCTGAGTCGCGCTGCAACAGCACATGTTCCTGCACATATCTCACTGCATATTGCAGTGGTGCTTGATATGCCGTCTGTGCATACAGTCTGGCCGGCATCAACAAGATGGCTATTGCAGCCATACATCCAAGGAGTTTCATACGTCGAATATTTTTCGCGAATTTACTATATTTCAGCGAAAGAACAAAGTTCCCTACAAAAAATCGGCGCTTCTACCTATAGTATTTCCAGCTGTTTTTACTATGTCACATCGTGCGCAGCTAATACCATACCGCACGTTGATAGGCATTACATTGCACAAAAAACACGACAGGGCTCCATCCATATTGGATGGGGCCCTGTCGTTAGGGTCAATGGGACTCTATGCCATCACTTCAACAGAGCGTCAAACTTCTCCTGATACTTGTCCTTGGCAGCGGCACCGACAAACTTGTCGACCAGCTGGCCACCCTTAAAGAAGAGCACGGTGGGAATGTTACGCACGCCAAACTCCATGGCGATGTCGTCGTTGTCTTCCACGTTACACTTACCCACGACGAGCTTGCCGTCGTATTCTACGGCCAGTTCGCTCATAATGGGACTCACCATGCGGCATGGACCACACCACGTAGCCCACAGGTCCACGACCAAAGGCAACTCACCGTTCTTATAACTCTCGAAATTCTCGGTTGTGATTTCAACTTCCATTTGTATTCCTTTTTTGAATAAACTTTATGTATTGTAAATGTAAGCAATTGGTTTCTGCCGAACAAACTTTGTGCCAAAGATGCCCCACAGCTACATGGCGGACAGCCCATATCAGAACTCCACCACCCGACTGCCATCCTCGTCAGTCGTAATGGTCACCTTAACGGCATCGCCCGGCAGAATGTCTTCTATAAGCTCCGGCCACTCCAGGAAGCACAGGGCACCACTGTAGAAATAGTCCTCGTAGCCCATATCATACACCTCCTCCAGCTTCTTGATGCGGTAGAAGTCGAAATGGTAGATCAGTTCATCGGTAGTCGCCGAACGATATTCGTTGACAATGGCAAACGTCGGCGACGTAATGACATCCTCCACCCCAAGCTCCTCGCACACTGCTTTGATAAAGGTCGTCTTGCCGGCACCCATCTTTCCATAGAAAGCAAAGACCGTACCCTCGCCCATCTGATTGACAAACTCACGTGCTGCTTCGCGGATATGCTCCAAAGATTCAATCTTGATTTGCATGCTTTAAATAGTATATTTTAATTTTTGCGTTCGTCCTGCGCAGTACTTAATTCACGGTATAGCTCATATTATCATGTTCCTCCACATACTCCACGAGCTTCTTTCCCACCTCTATTTGACGGTTGCGGGCATGGAGCAACACGTTGGTATTGTTCTCCTCATCGTTGATGTTGAAGTAGAGACTGGTCTTACCCACACTGCCGCCCACCATCGAGAGAATGTCGTTCACCACGGTCTCGTCAATGGTCTTGCTCTTCACATTGATGGTGAACCGCTCAATGCGGTCGTCTTTTACAGTTTGCAGATATTCGATGTTCTGGATAGTCATGCTGTAGCTCTGGCTGTTGGCAAAGCGTTTGCCGCACTTGGCTGTGATGAACACCGAGCTGCCTTCGATCAGCCTACTGCCCCAACGGCCCCACTCTTCGCCAAAGAGCGCCAACTCGCCCGGCCCATGGAAGTCTTCCACCGTAACGATACCAAAAGGTTCGCCACGCTTGTTGAACCGCTGGTTCACATTGGTCACGATACCGCCGAAAGTAATCTCCTGACGGGCCGACAAAGCCTCATAGTTCTCACGGCTGCCAGCCTCTGGACAAGAAGTGTTGCACAGGTTGTTGAGTATAAGGGCAAACTCGTCCAGAGGATGTGCCGACAGATAAATGCCCACCAAGTCGCGCTCGCGCCCCAGCTTCTCAATGCTGCTCCAAGGCTCGGCCTGCCCCGGCTGGGGCATAGCTACAGGAATGTCCGACACCATACCGCCAAAGAGTGAATTGGCGGCCTCGGCCTTGTCCTGCTGGTATTGCTGCCCAAAGCGCACCAGACTGTCAAGAAACACTTCCCCGCGCTGGTTGGGAGCCATATACTGTTCGCGCATCAACCCGAAACAGTCGAAGCCGCCGCTGAAGACCAGACTCTCGAAAGCCTTGCGGTTCACATCTTTCAGATTCACCCGCTCGGCAAAATCGTAAATATCCTTGTAGGGTCCATTGGCTTCGCGTTCGCGCACGATGGCTTCGGCGGCGGCCGCTCCCATGCCCTTGATGGCCGAGAGCCCAAAGCGTATCTCTCCTTTCTTGTTCACACCAAACTCCACATAGCTCTCGTTCACGTCGGGCCCCAGTGTGGGTATGTGCATGGCCTTGCATTCCTCCATAAGCTTGGTGATTTCCGTAATCACCGAGAAACGGCGCGTCATCAGTGCGGCCATGTATTCAGCCGGATAGTGGGCCTTGAGATAAGCCGTCTGGTAAGCCACCCAGGAGTAGCACGTGGCATGCGACTTGTTGAAAGCGTAGGAAGCAAACTTCTCCCAGTCGCTCCATATCTTTTCCAGAATCTTGGGGTCGTAGCCGTTGGCCTCGCCTTGTTTCAGGAATTTGGGCTTCATGGCATCAACGATGGCCTTCTTCTTCTTGCCCATGGCCTTACGCAGGGCGTCACTCTCTCCTCGGGTGAAGTTGGCCAGCTGACGTGAGAGCAGCATCACCTGCTCCTGATAAACGGTGATGCCATAGGTGTCTTTCAGATATTTCTCCATGCAGGGAATATCATAGGTCACCAGTGTGGGATCGTTCTTGCGCCTGATGAAGTCGGGAATATAGTCCATGGGGCCCGGTCGGTAGAGGGCGTTCATGGCTATCAGATCCTCGAACACCGTGGGGTGCAGCTCGCGAAGATACTTCTGCATGCCCGGCGACTCAAACTGAAAGGTGCCGACAGTCTGGCCCCGTTGGTAGAGCTGATAGGTGAGCTCGTCGTCGATGGGGATATGCTCGATGTCGATGACATCGCCCGTGGTCTTGCGGATTACCTTGCAGGCCTCCTTGAGCTCCGACAATGTCTTGAGCCCGAGAAAGTCCATCTTGATAAGTCCAGTGGTCTCAATCACGTGTCCGTCGTACTGGGTCACGGCACACTTCAGCTCCGGGAAGTCGGGGTCGTCGGCCGTAGACACCGGTACCCAGTCGCTGATAGGGTTGCGGCAGATGATGAAACCACAGGCATGGATGCCCGTACCGCGCACCGTTCCCTCCAATTGCTTGGCATATTTGATGGTGTTACGTTCGCGTGAATCGGCCGAAGCCTCGGCCTCGCGCAGCTCGGGCGTATAGGCAATGGCATTGGACAGGTTCATCTTTTTGCCATCGGGCAACCTGTCGGGGATGGCTTTCTTCAGGAAGTTGGCCCTGTCCAGCGGCAGTCGCTCCACACGTGCCACATCGGCAATGGAGTTCTTGGTGGCCATACTGCCATAAGTGATGATATGCGCACAGTTTTCTTCACCATACTTGTCCATCACCCAGCGCAGCACGCGGCCGCGCCCGTCGTCGTCAAAGTCGGTGTCTATATCCGGCAGGTTCACGCGGTCGGGGTTCAGAAAACGCTCGAACAGCAGGTCATACTTGAGCGGATCAATCCTCGTGATGCCCAGACAGTAGGCCACCACCGAGCCGGCGGCCGAGCCGCGGCCCGGTCCTACCCACACGTCGAGCTCGTTGCGCGCGGCATTGATAAAGTCCTGCACAATGAGGAAGTACCCCGGGAAACCCATCGTCTTCATCACGTGGAGTTCAAAATTGATGTGTTCCCGCACATTCTCGGGCAGGGGGTCACCATAACACTTGCGTGCACCGTCGTAGGCCAGCTTGGCCAGATAGTCGGCCTCAAACTTGATGCGGTATATCCTGTCGTAGCCGCCGAGTCGGTCTATCACGCCCTGGGCCTCGGCCTCAGGCAGCGGGTGCTCGCCGTTCTCGTCGGTGGTGAACTCATGATAGAGGTCTTGCTCCGAGAAGCGGCGGCGCCACTCCTCCTCCGTGCCAAAGCTCTCGGGAATGGGAAAGAAAGGCATGATGGGGCCGTGGTCGATGCTGTAGGTCTCCACCTTGTCGAGTATTTCCAGCGTGTTGGCCATGACTTCGGGCATGTCGCCGAACACCTCGTTCATCTCGGCACGCGTCTTGAACCACTCCTGTTTGGTATAGACCAGTCGTGAGGGGTCGTCAAGGTCCTTGCCCGTCGAGAGACAGAGCAGGTGGTCGTGGGCCTCGGCCGTGTCCTGGTCTTCAAAGTGGCAGTCGTTGGAACACATGAGCTTGATGCCATACTCACGGGCAAACTCAATGAGCACCTTGTTGGCTTTCTGCTGCAAGGGGAACACCTCCCGGTTGGCACGCAGCGACGGGTCTTTCACCTCATGACGCTGCAGCTCCAAATAGTAGTCGTCGCCAAACACACGATGGTACCACTCGCAGGCCTCGCGCGCTCCGGCAATATCGCCTTTAAGGATCTTGGAAGGCACTTCGCCGGCAATACACGCCGAGCACACTATCAAACCCTCGTGATAACGCTCCAGATCCTCGCGGTCGGTACGGGGTCGGTAATAGTAGCCGTCCACCCACGAGCGGCTCACCAACTTAATCAAGTTCTTGTAACCGCGATAGTTTTTGGCCAGCACGATAAGGTGGTAGCCGGAGTTGTCGCCGGCGTTCTTGTCCTTGTCTTCCTTGCGGCGGTGGGCCACATACATCTCGCACCCGAAGACGGGCTTGAACGGCTCCAGCCCTTCAGCCTTGCGCCTCTTGTTCACCGAGGCGCAATAGTCCGAAAATTCCTTGATGCCATACATCACGCCATGGTCCGTAATGGCCATGCCGCGCATGCCGTCGCTGATGGCTTTGTCCACCAAGTAGGGCACTTTAGACTGTCCATCGAGTATCGAATAGTGCGTATGTACGTGCAAATGCACAAAATCTTCCATTCTCTGAGCGTTTTGGAGCGGTAAAGTTACCGCTAAAAACCGATATGGCCAAAAGAAGCATGCGAAAAATTTGCGGTTTAAACAAAAAACCTTTACCTTTGCAACGAATTGAGCATACCCTTTTTTCAGCATGGGCAAAAGAATAAAGAAACTTAAAAAAATCCGTATACACCGTGAGGGCACAGACACATTGCTCTACGGACTTCTTTCTTTTATCGTCATAGCTGCCGGTCTATGGTACGCATTCGACACCAAATGGCCTTTCTGGGCCTTTGCCGTCGTCTTCGGCACAGCCTATGCCATCGTCGTCAACTTCTATCAATGTCCCATCCGATACCTCAATGTGGAGGATACCGACAAGCTGGTCGTGGCCCCCGCCGACGGGCGCGTGGTGGTGATCGAGGAGGTCGAGGAGAACGAATATTTCCACGACCGCCGGCTGATGATTAGCATTTTCATGAGCCTGTTCAACGTGCATGCCAACTGGTTCCCCGTAGACGGCAAGGTGAAATTCGTGCGCCACCAGGACGGCAACTACCACAAAGCATGGCTGCCCAAGGCCAGCGAGGAGAACGAGCGCGCCGACATCATGATAACCACCGACGACGGCGAGGACATCCTCTGCCGCCAGATTGCCGGTGCCATGGCCCGCCGCATCGTCACTTATGCCAAGGAAGGCGAGGACTGCTACATCGATGAGCACCTGGGCTTCATCAAGCTGGGCTCGCGGGTGGATGTCTTTCTGCCCATTGGCACTGAGGTATGCGTCAAGATGGGGCAGAAGACCACGGGCGACCAGACCATCATTGCCAAGCTGAAATAGCGACTGCAACTTTCAAGGCAACTGCCATGAGCATCAAGAAACACATTCCCAACACCATCACCTGCTGCAACCTCGTCTCGGGTTGCATCGCTACTTGTTTCGCCTTTTTCCATGAGCCCACGCTGGCCCTCCTGTGGATCGTCATTGGTGCCGTATTTGATTTCTTCGACGGCATGAGCGCACGTCTGCTCCATGTGTCGTCGCCCATCGGCAAAGAACTCGATTCTCTGGCCGACGACGTGACTTTCGGCGTGGCTCCCTCCACCATTCTCTTTTCGCAATTGCTCGTGATGGACTACCCCTCGTTCCTGCAGCCGGTGTCCGACTACGTGGCATTCGCGGCCTACATCATGGCTGCTTTCTCGGCCCTGCGCCTGGCCAAGTTCAATCTGGACGAGCGTCAGTCCATGGGTTTCATCGGTCTGCCCACCCCGGCCAACGCCCTGTTCTGGGGGTCGCTCATCGTGGGCGGGCACGACGTGCTGGAGAGTTCGCCCTGGATGTCTATGGCCTTGCTGGCACTCATGCTGGTGAGCTGCTGGCTGCTTGTGGCCGAGATTCCCATGTTTGCCCTCAAGTTCAAGCACTGGGGCTGGCGGGGCAATGAGGTGAAATACGTGTTCCTGCTCTCCTGCCTCCCGCTACTGGCCATTTTTCAAATCTCGGCCTTTGCCGTGATTATTGCGTGGTATGTCGCCCTCTCCGTGGGCGTCAACCTTTGGAGCAAGCGGGCTTAGGCCGCCAATCCCTCCTCATCCTTTTTCCATGCCGCCGCAACACCCCTGCGGCAACGGCCGTCCACAGCACAGAATTCCGTGTGCGGTCAGCGTCGCCGCGGCTTCAGCGTCACCAGCGGCACCATCATCTCCTCCATCGAAATGCCGCCATGCTGGAACGTGTCCTTGTAATAGGACACATAATAGTTGTAGTTGTTGGGGTAGGCAAAGAACGCATCGCCAGTGGCAAACACGTAGCTCGTGCTCACATTGGGCGATGGCAGCTGCGCCTTGGCCGGGTCCTTGACCACAAACACCTCCTTGGGATTGTAGCTCAAGTTCTTGCCGAGCTTGTAGCGCAGGTTGGTATTGGTGTTGCGGTCGCCAATGATCTTGATGGGCTTGGAGACCCGGATGGAGCCGTGGTCGGTGGTGAGGATGACCCTGTAGTCGCTCTGCGACAGCCGCCTGAACAGCTCGGCCAGCACCGAATGGCGGAACCAGCTCAACGTGATGCTGCGATAAGCGCTCTCGTTGTTGGCCAGTTCGCGCACCATTTTCGATTCGGTGCGGGCATGAGAGAGCATATCGATGAAGTTGATGACGACCACGTTCAGGTCATTGCCACGGAGTCCGTTGTACTGTTGAAGCAGCCGATCGCCCCCGACGGAGTCGTTGATCTTGTGATAACTGAACCGTTCGTGACGGCGATAGCGTTCTATTTGGGTGCGAATCAGCGGCTCCTCGTTCAGGTTCTTGCCCTCCTCCTCGTCCTCATCGACCCACAGGTCGGGAAACATCCGGGCTATCTTGCTGGGCATGAGCCCGCTGAAGATGGCATTGCGGGCGTATTGCGTAGCCGTGGGCAGGATGCTCATGTACATCTCTTCCTCAATGTCGAACTGGTCTCCAATCTCTTGAGCCAGGACGCGCCACTGGTCCCAGCGGAAGTTGTCTATGACGATGAGAAACACCTTGTCGCCCTGACCGAGTGCCGGAAAAATGCGCTCCTTGAAGATGTCGGGGCTCATGAGCGGACGGGAGCCGCCGGCCCGGAGGGGCGCGGCCTGTTCCGGATCCACCCAAGCCATGTAGTTGTTGCGCACATACTTGGCAAATCCCAGGTTGGCTTCCTCTTTCTGCATCTGCAACATCTCGGTCATCTGGCTGTCGGCAGCACAGAGTTCCACCTCCCAGTGCACCAGACGGCGGTACACTTCCATCCAGTCTTTGTAGTCCTTGCAACCGGCAATCCGCATAGCCAGCTGCTGATACTCCTGCTGATAGCTGCTCTGCATCACCTCGGTCACTATCTCCTTGCTGTGGATGTTCTTCTTCAGCGTGAGGAGAATCTGGCTGGGATTCACGGGTTTGATGAGGTAATCGGCTATCTTGGAACCGATGGCTTGGTCCATGATGTTCTCTTCCTCGCTCTTGGTCACCATCACCACGGGGGTCTGCGGCTGTATTTCCTTGATGCGTTGCAGCGTCTCCAGGCCGGAGAGTCCCGGCATCATCTCGTCGAGCATAACCAGGTCGAACGTGTGCTGGAGGCACTCCTCGATGGCGTCGGCCCCATTGTTCACGGTGACAACTTCGTATCCTTTCTTCTCCAGGAAGATGATGTGAGCCTTCAACAGCTCGATTTCGTCATCTACCCACAATACAAATCCGTTGTTCATCTTTAGAATCCTTCTAAGTCATAATACTCATCTTCCAGGTCGAAGGTCTTGTTCTCCTTCCTAGTTTCCTTGGGTGTCTCGGTCTTCGGCTGCGGTGCATCGGGCTTGGCGGCCGGAGTCTTGCCCGCCGGCTGGCGGTTTGCAGGGGCAGGAACACGCCCGGAAGACTGGGGCTTGGCCCCTGCGGGCACCTGGGTTGCAGGTGTCTGCGGCACGGTGGTGCCGGTTGTCGTGACGGGTGCGGGCGACGGCTCGTCGTCGTCCAGTATCACGTCGGCTCCATTGCTCAACGTGGGCTGCACACGCTTCACGGCGGGCACAGGCACTGGGGCCGGTTCTTTCGCTGCGGGCGTGGGCGTGGAGACCACAGGTTTGGCAGCAGGAACAGCAGGTTTAGCGGCGGGCACCGCGGGCTTTGCAGCCGGAACGGCCTGCTTGGGCTCGGGCGCCACGGGCTTGGCCACCGGGGGCACAGACTGTTCCACCGGCACCACGGTCGTCCCGGCCGGCTGCCGGGCCGGCTCATCGGGCGGGAGAATGGTGGTTCCGGCAGCCTGCGGCCGGGCCTCGTCCTCCATGGGAATCTCTGTTTCGGCCGGCACCGCGGGCTCGTCAGGGGCCACCACGGTGGTGGTGTTCAGGTATTCGTCGATGTCGCGCTCGGTGACGGGCTGCGCGGTCTCGGGCGCAGGCTGCGTGACGACCTCGGCCGGCTCGGTGAGCAGATGGAAAGTGGAGATCTTCAGCGGGGCAAAATGCTTGTTGTAGAACCTGCTGTACTCGTCGTAGCTGAAGTTGGTACCGAGCAGGGGCAGGTTTTCTTCGCTGATGATGACGGGGCGCGCCTTGCCCATCTGCCGCACCACACTCTCCTGAGCCAGCAGCCGGTGGGCATATTGCAGGGCCTCGTCATAGTTGCGGAAGCCGGAAACCACCATGCGATCCACGCCGTCGGCCTCCTCGACACTGATGTCGAAGTTGCGAACGAGATAGCTGGCGAAGTTGTAACGGGCCAGTTCAAAGAGCAGCTTGTTCTGGTTCAGGGAGTCGGGCTGATAGACGAGCATGAACACAAAGTTGGCATTGCGCTCGTTGCTCAGCCGCCGGGCCTGCAGCGAGTCGCTGTCGGCCAGCACCACGCTGCGCCGCTGCCACACGTTGCCCAGGTCGAACTTGCCGCCATGCAGCCGCCGTCCCTGCTTCACTCCATTGACTATCATGCCGGCCATTTCGGCCAGCTCGCTCTGCGGATATTTCTCCACGAGCATCTTCATGTCGGCCACACAGGCCTCGTTCTGCCCGTTGTTGAGCTTGCTCAACCCGCCGATGAAGAGGAATTTGTCGCGGTTGGCCCCCAAGGGAAAACGCGTCTCGGAGAGCCCGGTATTGGCCGCCACCTCGGCCAGGCGGTCGGCCTTGAAGGCCGCATAGGTGGCCGCATAGAGCGAATCTTCGACATGAACGCCCTCGCGCGCATTCTGCACGAAATAGGGGTCGGTGAGAATCTGCGTCCACTGGCTCTCTGGCCAGCGCGCCCGCAGCGAGTCCACGTAGCCGTTGGCCCGGTCCATCCGGCCCTGGCGAGCATAGAGCAGGAAGAGGTGGTAACAGGCCTCGTCCATCTTTTCGTAGTCGGGATACTGGGCGGTGAGTCGCGCAAAGGCTTTCTCGCTGAGCGGCAGGTTGTCGAGCTTGTCCTTGAAAATGACTGCACTGTTGAACAGTCCGTCCATGATGATGAGGTTGCTGGCCTGCCGCTGCTCCTCGGTGAAAGGAATCTGGGCCAGGTAGTATTCGCGTTTGTGGGGGTTGTTCCGTGCGGTGTCCTGCACCTGCGCCAGCGAGTCCTGCACGGCCTGTGCCTGCAGCATGGAGTCGCGCTGCGCGTCGGTCATGGCGGCCGCCCCGTCGTCAAAGCCCAGCCCGGCCACCACGGTCTTGTTGTTGCGCTGCCAGTTGTCCACGTTCTCGCGCTTGCCCCACAGTCTCTGGAACTGCTGCTTGCCCTGCTGCACGGCCAGCTGGTTGTAGAAATACCAGCCGCCACCCTGTTGTCCGCCCACGACGGGACGGTTGGGCGTGCGGCTCATGCCGCCCATGCCACCATTGCGCTGCTGCACTTGCTGCACCTCCTGCTCGGCCAGCTTGTTACGTTCCTCCCTTTCCTTCTTCTTCAGAGCCTCGATGGTGCGGTCGATGGCGGCGTTGCGGTCTTTCTCGTCCATGCGGGCCAGCGACTGCAGCGAGTCTTGCAGGTGCACAGCCTCGGTGTAGGGCACCAGCTCGTCGAGCACCTTTGATCGGTGGGAAAGCTGCCCGTAGTCGGGCCGCTCCTTGTCGAGCAGACCGATGGCCTCGCCGTAGCAGCGCTGGGCATCGGCATATTTCTCCTGCGTCCAGTAGAGGTCGCCCAACCGCAACAGCAGCACACCTTTCTCTATGCCGCCGCGCGTGGCCTTGGTGTTGCCCCTCTCGTAGTTGGATATGGCCTGGGCGGTGTCGCCCTGGGCCAGATAGATGTTGCCGATGGCATAGTACACCTGGTCCAGATAGTCCTTGTTGTTGTCCGAAGCAGCCATGCGTTTCAGCTTGCCCACCATCTTGCGGGCCTGCCGTCCGGCCATCACCTCGGTCTGCGCAATGCGGGCGTTGAACTCCAACTGGTAGGGCGGGTTCAGCCGAATGACGCGCTGAAAGGCGCGGTAGGCCTGTTCGTCGTGGCCCAACGCCGCCTCCAACTGGCCCAGCAGATAGCACTCGCGCGCCTTTTGCCGCCGGCGCATCTCGTGCCTGATGACCTTGCGCAGATAGGGGATGGCCCGGGCATAGTCGCCCGTATGGATGTAATAGTCGGCATAGGTATAGTCCCATTCTTTCTGTGCGCGCCAGTGAATGGAGTCGCGTTCCATGTTGCGAATCACGTCTTCGGCATCGTAGAGGAACCCGTTCTCGATGTAAGCCTTGGCCAGCCAAGCCCTTGCCCGGCCATAAATGGCGGGTTGCGTCTCGTAGAGGCGGCTCATGTAGCTGAAAGTGGAGGAGGCGCCGTCGAAGTCGCCCTTGAAAAACTGCGAGCGGCCCATGAGCATCCAGGCCTTCCAAAGAAAGGGATTGTACTCCTTGCGACCGAGCCATTCCAGGTCGCGCTCGGTCTTGCGGCGTTGCTTGTTCCACTCCGGCCGACGCTTGATGGAGTGCAGCTTGATGGCTTTCTCGGCCTTCTCGATGGCCTTGTCAAAGCTACTCTTGCCCAGTTCGCGGCTCTTCTTGTTGGCCACGGTGTAGAGCGGGATGAGCTCGGTGTAGTCATCCTGGTTGCCGTTTTCCTTGGCCAGCGAGCCGTCTATGTAGGCCAGTGTGCCATTATAATAGGTGTTATATCGAGCATTGAACGAGTGCCACCACCGAGACTTTGCCGTATTCTTCTCGGTGGAACAGCCGGCCAATGCCAGGACTACGCCTGCCACGGCCAGAAAAAGTAGGTGTCGTTCAATTCTCAATTGTTAATATAACTCCTCGGCGGCCCGATTATTGCATGCGCCGGCACGGTTGCGCTGCATATTGCCGCACTCCCCTGCCCCGCCGTCAGCCGGCCAGCTGCACATATTCGTCCTTGATGCCATCGGGCATGTTGATGCCGCGCAGGATGAGACTGCGGTTCCAGGCCTTCACCTCCTCGGGGCGTAGCGTCTCCAGCACCTCGGCAAACAGCCCGGTCTCTTCCTCCGTGTAGCCGTCGGACGGTCGCCCGCGATAGGCATCGAGCTCCTCGTCGTCGAAGTATTCCACCTCGCGGGTGGCCGCTTCCATCATGCACACCTGCTCGCACTTGTCGCCGGAGCCGTCGCAGCTGGCGCAGTCGCCCGCTGCTTTCACGATGGGTTCTTCGCCGTTGCGCCGCTGGGAGACGAGCCCGAGCACGGCCGCGAAGAGGCCTAAAAACAGGATTGAAAGGATGAGTAAGAACATACGGTGGGATGAAAACGCCGCAACGGGCCCGCGAAAAGGCCGCAAACGCAGCGCGATTACACTGATTTCATGACGCGTTTGCGCCGCATTCATTCGGCCTCCACGGGGCGGACGCTGAAGCCCGCCCGCGCCAGGTCGTCCCAGTAGCGGGGATACGACTTCGACACCACCTCGGGATGGCGGATGCGCAGCCCCGGAAACTTGACGGCCAAGGGCGCAAAGGCCATGGCCATGCGGTGGTCTTCGTAGGTGTCGATGGGGGCGAACGTGGGCTCGCAGCGGCCGTGCTCCCAGATGAGCTCGGAGCTGTTCTCGCTGCGAATCAGATAGCCCAGCTTGCGCAGTTCGGTCTTGAGGGCTTCGATGCGGTCGGTCTCCTTGATTCGCAGACTGGCCAAACCCGTGAAGTGAAAGGGAATGTCGAGTGCGCAGCAGGTGGTGACCACCGTCTGGGCCAGGTCGGGACAGTTGGTGAAGTCGAAGTCGAGGTGGCGCACGCGCGCCATGCGCCGCTCCAACTCCACGCCGGGAGCTGTGCCGTCGGAGCCGCACACGAAGTTGGTCCGCACGCCCAGCAGCGAGAAAATGTACTTCACCACGGAGTCGCCCTGCCTGGAACCGTCGGAGAGTCCGCCCAGCCTAATGCGGTTTCTACCCCCATAGAGCGCCAGCATTTCGTACCAATAGCTGGCCGCGCTCCAGTCGCTCTCGATGAGGTAAGGGGTCGTGGCATAGAGCGTTGGCCGCACGGAGATGGTGTCCACATCGGTCCAGTCGGCCGCGGCTCCGTGCTCACGCATCATGCAGAGCGTCATGTCGATGTAGGGGCGCGACACGATGTTGCCCGTAAGCTGGAGCACCAGCCCGTCGGCCATGACCGGGCCCACCATCAGCAAGGCCGAGATGAACTGCGAACTCACGTCGCCCTGCATCTCCAACCGGCCGCCGGGCAGCCGCCCGCCGCGGACGCGCAGGGGCGGAAAGCCCTCTTCGCCCTCATAGTCTATCTGGGCGCCCAGGCTGCGCAGGGCGTCCACAAGGATGCCGATGGGCCGGTGGAGCATGCGCTCGGTGCCCGTGAGAACGTGCTCGCCCGGGGTCACGGCCAGATAGGCCGTCAAGAACCGCATGGCCGTGCCAGCCGCCTTGATGTCGATGACGGGCGGCATGAGGCCGAGTGCAGCCCGCATCACGGCCGTGTCGTCACAGTCGGAGAGGTTGGATGGCTGGACAGCGCCACCCGTCAGCGCGTGGATAATGAGCGCCCTGTTGCTGATGCTCTTCGAGGAAGGCAGGGCGACGGTGGCTTCGAGAGAGGGCGGAGCTGTGATTTCGTAGGTCATGAGTTATCCTGTTTGCGTTATCTGATAAGACGTGGACGGGTGTAGAGCTGCGTGCCCCCGACGGTCGTGGCACGCGTACGACGGTTGGCGCCGTTGAGCTTGGGGCCGGGAATGAGCGGACTGTAGTAGAGCACGTTGCGGATGCGGGCCCGTTGCTCGTCGGAGATTTTGAAGCCCAGCGTGAAAGCGTAGTCCATGATATTGGCGCTGTAATAGGAGGAGGTGTCGCAGGCATACCGCCTGAGCAAGTCCAAAACGTTCATCGTGCTGTTGCCTGCGGCGTAGGAAGAAAGGTAGCGGCTGTAGTCGGCGCGGTTGTAGGAGGGGGTGTCTTTGCAATAATCAGTGTCGCCACACGAGTCGACCGGCTCAAAGACATCGGCCGCCGCCGTGGAGTTGCCGGCTTCTGTAAAGACATGGTAGAGACCCAGATAGTGGCCCAACTCGTGCGCCAACGTGACGACGACATCGACCGAAGAGATAAAACTGGCCTGGTGATCGGCGGCCATGTAGCGGTCGGACTGGTAGTAACCGCCCCCGGAAGCCTGTGCGGCATAGCGGCTGTTGATGGACGAACAGAGAGGATAGCCCAGCCGCGACTTGGAGATATAGGTCTCGGCGGTGGTCTCCAAACCGGCAAGGGCATGGTCGCCCTTGATGGTATAGGGCATGTGCGACAGGCCCAACACCGTGCCGCCATCCTGTTCCTTGAAGGGGTACAGCATGACATTGATGTACTCATTCGGGTCCCAGATGTACCGGGCATTGGCCTGTGCGGTCATGAAAGCCGACTCGTCGATGGGGTATTCGCCCGTGTAGCGAATGTATTCCACGCCGGGCGTGGCGAGCGTCTTGCCGCTCTCGTCCTGCTCGGCCAGTACGAAGCGGAGGCGCACATTGGCGCTTTCGCCGTAGATGCCGCCCTGATAGATCTCGTTGACATACTGCAACAGGTTCTTGAGACGGCTTGCCGGGATATACTGGGCGGCGTTGTTGGCATCCTGATAAAGCACGTGGAAGATGACGGGCAACTGGTACACGTAGTTGCTGTCCACGGTGGCCGTGGTGCCATCTTCGTCCTGGTCGGCCCTGCTGTTGCCGACCGTCAAGCCGTCGTCGCCCCCGCAAGAGGCCATCAACAGCACTGCCGCCAGCAGCAATAAAGTTGTTATTCTTTTCATCATCAATCGTTATGGTCGCGCCCCTGCCCTTTCGTTTCGCCTGAAGTCCGTGTTCCCGGCAGTTGCGCCACACCCTCCCGCCACCGCCCGTCCTTAGGAAACGGCACGCGGGCAAATGCTCGTGCAAATTTACGAAAATAAAGAAGAAACCACCGAAAACGCCTCCGTATAATTACTTTAAATATCCAAAACAAAGCAAAAACTTGCCCGAAAGTTTGGTTGTTCCAAAAAATATCCATACCTTTGCAGCCGTAAAACAGATAGTTCGGGATTTGGCGCAGTTGGTAGCGCACACGTCTGGGGGGCGCGAGGTCGCTGGTTCGAGTCCAGTAATCCCGACTATATTCAAAAGAGGCCGATTAAATCGGCCTCTTTTTTTAATCATAATATCGGCCGCCACGACGAATATTGGAGGGAACCAGCCCGTGCGGGGCATCGCGATTCTGGCAAACCGACTATGTATGCTTATGGATTTACACCGAAGAGGACGGCATACGATGGCTTCTTACGGTGGATTTCTGTTTGGGTGAAACCTGCATCTTCGAGCAGTTCTTTGAGTTGCTCGGGCGAATAGGCCGTCATGCCATCCACCACTTTCGTCCATACGGAATCGGCGTCGGCCACTTCGATCATGACGACGAACCGGCCGCCCGGCTTCAACACACGGCGCACCTCTTGCAAACAATGAGGAAGGTTGGGCCAGAAATAAATCGTCTCGACGGCCGTCACAAGGTCGAACTCCTGATCGCCATAAGGCAGAGCCTCTACAGAACCTTGGCAGACGAACACCCGTTTGCCAAGCTCTTCAGCATTCACCTCACGTGATTTTGCCACACTTTCTTCCGAGATGTCGATGCCATAAGCCCTGCCGTCCCTGCTCCTTTCCAGCAGCCGTTTCAACGTGGCCCCGCCGCCACAGCCAATGTCAAGCATCGTCCATCCGTCCCTGAAGCCGATAAGGCTAAGCCCCCATTTGGTCAGCGGGGCGTGACCTATATTCATGAAGCGCAGCACGACCCGTCCCATCCGGCCTTGCGGATGGGCGCAGTTGCTGAAAAAGTTGTTCAGAAGTCTCATCGCTGCCCCTCCCTCACATGCTGAATGCTTTGCCATGCCAGCACAAGACCGATAAGAATCATCGTGGGCATGACGACATACTGCCCCGCATTGTCCGACGGCAGTTCCATCACGGCATGGGCAATGTTGAACAATGCGATGAGCACGGCCAGCACGGCATTGGTTATTCTCAAAGCCTTCGCCCGCTGCCATGAACAGAAAATGCCGCAAACGGGGACAAAGAAAGAGAGTAGCATCATGAAGACCATCATGCCTTGGTCGACGTTGCCGTCGGTAGCGACGACTGCCATATCCTTGCCCCAGAACATGGGCAGCATGTCACACACGGAGTGGCTTGCGAAGCCACAGATAACCAGCAGCCAAAGAACTGCAATCTTCATACCTTTTGTCATAGTTGTTTTATTTAATGGTTAGGTTTCCGTTTCGACGCTTTCGCCCAGAAATAAAACAGCAACACGAGGAAAGCGACGAGGATGCAGAGCATCAATGTGGTATATTTCTCGGGCTCTACCCAGAACTCTTGGAAGAAGTTGATGCGCCCGAGGATCTCAACGGGCGTCCAAAAGATGATCACTGTAGCGACTGCCATACGGATATTGGCCCCCCAAGCGGCAATGTGGAGCTGTCGCTTCATCATGAACAGCGAGCCGATGAAGCAGCCAATGCCCACCAGATAGGTTACGGGATGGTGGTCACCGAGGAAGTTCTTGTCGTAACAGAACATGAGCAGCAGGTACATCGCCCAAAGCATCATGTTGAGTTCCATGAAGGTAATGATGGACGTATGGCGTGTCATGGGCTGGAAAACGATTTCCTTGTGACGATTGCCGAAGAGCCGTTTCTGAACCCAAGTAATGAAGTCGCAACCGTTCTTGACGCTGAAAATGTACATCGTCATCACCATCATCCACATGCCAAACGAGGCGGGCATGATGAGATACTCGGGCTTGGTGACGATTTCGCCATGCTCTATTTCGGGCTGCACGCCATAGCGGCGGGCATAATAGAGGAAGAGAAACTCCACCCAACCTGTCCAAAAGAGCAGTCCACCAAAGAGTCCCCACAGGGTTTGGCGGGTGTCGCCCTTGACAAACACGCCCGTTATGACCATCACCAGTCCGACCAATCCGAGTGCGAAGCCGGCGTAATGCACCGCCGTGGGCTGCATGAATTTCTCCATGAGAATCATCAGTGCATGGCCAAGGGGCATCGTGAACAATACGAGAACAAACGAGGCGATGGTTCGCCACCAGTAGATTTTCTTTTTCATTTTCTTTCTTGGGTATTTGAGGGAGAGAAGAATTTGAGGAGTTGTGCCAAACGGCAGTGCGTTGTCAAAGGCCCGGGGAACGGATTTGCCATGGCCATCTAAAAGAGTTTGTCGACATCGACCGACAATCCCACCATCAGATTTGCCCCATCCGTCAGGGGGCAGTTCAGGTAATAGTACTCCGGCTTGTAGTTGAAGAGGTTGTCGAGGGCGACACTTAGCTTCACCGCCTTGCCCAACCGCTGCACCAACGAGAGCTTGCAGAGCGCGTAGGCAGGATAATGAATGGTGTTGACTCCCTTGGAAATGTCATAGTAATCGACAAACTCCAGATTGTCAACAGCCGAAAGAAAGCGGGCGTCCAGCCCAATGTTCAACCCATAGTTCCTCGAAAACTGCCGGTCCCAGTCCACATGTCCCGTCAGCGAATGCTTGCGGGCCGGGATGTACTGGTTGTTCACGGAGTTGCTGTTCTTGTCCTTTGGCAAATGCTCGTCCGTATAGGCGTAGGACAGACGCGCCGTGATGCCGTCCGGCCAACGCGCCTGTGCCGTTGCCTCGCCGCCGATCACGGAATAGTTGTCAAGGTTCAGATAAGGCAGGTGAGGCATGACGTCGGAAGCGTTTTTATAGAAAGGCGCACCCGTGGCTATCTTGTTGTCGATACGGTTGTAGTAGCTGCTGACCGTGAGATTACACCGTCCTTTGGTGTACTCCCCGGAGAGATTGAAGTTGTGGCTCACCTCGGGCTTCAGGTCTGGATTGCCCTCTACCATCCAGATGCCGGCCATATCGAAACTGTAGAACTTCTCTTTCAGCGTCGGTGCGCGGAAGCCCATGCCATAGCCAAAGCGGATATTGAGGTTGTGAATGGGCTGATAGCGGACGCTCACTTTCGGCGTAAGGCGGGAGGTGCGGCCGTTTGAGAAGTAGTCGTAGCGGAGCGCACCCACCACTTCCCAGTACTTGCTTGCATTCCAGTCGTACTGCGCATAGGCGTCAAAAGTGTCCTGCTTGCGCATGTGCCCTGCCAGGTTGGTGTTGAAAAGATAGTCGTGCATGTAGTCGGCACCAGCCGAAAGCACGTCGCCACCGTCGGAAGTGTGGCTGTAGAGCAGACGGAAGCTGTTCTGCACGTTGGAGTAATCGCGTATGTCGAGCCGGGTGATGCGCTGATAATCGGACTTGTCGTACTCGTCAAAGGTGTAAGCGAGCTCCATGTTGTCGTGTTTGGTCGGCTTCCATACCGCACGAAGTCCGCCCGAAAAGTCGCGATAGCGCTCGGGTGTCTCCGTCGTGCGCACCAGTTGCCGGTAGAAATACCCGGCGCGCCCCATGATACGGAGCTTCTCGCTCGGAGCATAGGCAAGCTGTTCCCTGAAGTTCCACGTTGCGTCGCCATAAATGGCAGACACCACTCTACTGGCAGGATGGTCGCCATTGTGCACGCTATAGTTGTCAGTGGAGTTGCGATTAACCGTCAGCAGGTTGCTCCACCGTCCCTGTCCAAGCTGCAAGGACAGTCCGTATCGTTGTTCGTTGTGGCGTGCCAGCCGTGCATTCATATTGAGGGCAAACGGGCGGACGGCATCTTTGGTGATGACATTGATGACACCACCGGCGGCATTCGATCCGTAAAGAGCCGACGCAGCTCCTTTCACGATTTCGATATGGTCCACGTTCTCCATGCCGATGCGGGCGAAATCGACGTCGTCCATCGTCTCGCCGGCCAGCCGCTCGCCGTCGACCAATATCAGGATGCTCTGGCCTCCGAACCCTGCAAAATTGAGATGCACCTGCTGGTTCATCGCATACGAGAACTCAATACCGGGAATCACTTGCTCCAAAAGATCGCGCAAGTTGGTGGCATCGCTCTTCCGAATGTCAGTTGACGATATGACTTTTGTCAGCACAGGAGTTTTGGCAAGGAGTTTGGGCGTGCGCGTCCCTGTAACCACGACCTGTTCCATCTCGACACTTTTGCTGATGGAGTCAGGCAACGCGTCTGTCCGTCCCATGGTGGGGAGCGCACAAACCAATGCCGATATGATGATGGATATCCGTTTCATTTTTAAGAAAATACGGTCTGCTTCCCTTTGGAGGGAAGAAGTTAGGAGAGACTTTACTAATATGGATACTTGTAGTTGATGGTCAACCAGCACTTCGTACCAGCAGCATCCATATAGTTCTCCAGTTGCACGGCAGCATAACTGCCGCTCTTCAGGCGGATGATGAAGACGTGATTGTTCAGCGTGAATGCGGGGGGCATGGGGGGAATGTCCAACCGAAGCCAAGATGACAGCACCTTATTGATGGCAATGCCCTGGCAACCCACCAGGCTTTGGAGCATCTGCGACTGATCGGCCCAGACTTCCGTCTCCGTCCATTCGTCGGTTTGAAACGTCGCTCCAGTGAACGCAGTACTGTTCTTCGGCAGGTCGTTCAACGAGGTATAGTTGGTTTCCAGCACGGCACCACCGTTCGTTCGCACGTTGTTGCGGTGGACGGCAATGCTCCACGACGGCGGCTCGGGTTGTGCTTCGGTAGCGACAAACCCACGCTTCTCGTGGTTACCCAGGCCTTTACCGAAGACATCGAACCAATAGGTATAGAGTCCTGTCGGGTCGTTGACCGCCCCATCTGTTTTCGACATAGGGATGGGATAAGCTGTAAAATGGGTCTGCGCCCTCATCAGCCCAGCCGTATCTTTCCGTTCCACGTACTGGCGGAGCGAGTCAAAATCTATATAATACCAGTCTTTCCAGCTGGAAGCATTCACATAGACCTGTCCCTCCAAGATGGTTGGCGCGGCAGGAGCATCGTCGTATACACCGTCGAAAATGCCATTGCAGGCTGTCGCCATCATAGCAATGGCGCAGCCTGCAACGATATTTATGGTGTGGGAGACCTTGTGCATGGGCCTGTTATCGAGCGGTTTTTGTTCCGGTATAGGTTGCTGTTATCGGGAATGGCATGTTGCCTATCTGAAAAGTGTTGGTGATGGTCAACGTACCAGTCTCGCCAAGACTGACGGAAACCTTGCTGCCATCCTTGAAATCGTAATCCTTGTCCATGGTCGTCACCCCTTCGCTGACGGCTTTGAAGTGAACCGTCAACCCGTCCTTGCTGTAGTCGCGCACGAAGCTCTTCGACTCTTCATCGTATGCCAGGTTGGAAACGGTATAGGAACCAAGGGTGAGGTCGCCCATCGCCGTGGCGGTATAGTTCTCTACCGAAGTCGTAACATTGATGGTACCGTCGGCATTGGCTACGATCTTGTAGAGGGCATCGGCAGCCACATACGGCCCGAACATACCGCCAACCATCAGCGAGTTCGTCCCCGTGTAGTCGCCGGAGACCTTCAGTGCGGCCGGAGCCTTGCCGTAGTGCCAAGTGATATTTGTGCCGCCCATCAGGCCGGGAACGGAAATAGCCATCTCCGTCATCTTGCCGCCAATCGTTGCTTCGTACTCTTTCACACCACCGCCATGCTGGTTGGGAACGGAGATTTTGCCGGTTCCGGCGACTGTTCCCTTATCCATTGTGATGTTGAAAAGGCCGTTGCCCCACTGTGCATCGCTGAAGCGCGCAAGGTATTGCTCACCTACCTGCATGACTTTCATCTGGGCAGCGTCTCCATAATACATGTTGGTGAAGAACTTGCTGCTGACTGTCAGGTAACCCGTGAACTCGTGAAGCACCGTCGTGTCGGGAGTAGCCGGCCCAAATTGGATGTTCGTTATTTCATCGGCACTATAAGTAACTGACGACCCGTCTTTCTTATTGATGGTTACAGTCTGCGCCTGCATGCTGGCCGCACACAGTAAAGCTGCAACGACTAAGGTAAAAATCTTCTTCATTTACTTCTTGATAAATTTAAATGTCTTGTTTAATGATTTTACAATGAACACGCCCGACTGGCCGTTGAGAGAAATCTCGACAGAGCCGTTGGCGGTTACAATGGCTGTGCCGACAGTCTGGCCGTTAACTGCATAAACGTCAACACGGCTACCAGGCTGCAAGCCTTCGCCCTTGATAGAGGAGCCAAACCTGAACACAGCATTCCCATTCGCAGCCTGAGTAGTGGCGCCAATTCCTGTCGTCTCGTCGGTAAACTCGAAAGTAAGCACATCACTTAACGGATAATTGACCGTCTCCCGCTCAGTCTTCAGCACGAGGTCGTTTCCAGAAAACGTCACCTCGGGCTTTTCCGAAAGAGCAAAACAGGTCGCTTTTCCGTCCTTGCCACTTACCTTCACATAGCCGGCCGCAAGTGCCGACACGCTGACTGTCATAGCCAGCGACGCAAGTACGATTGTCCGAAAAATCGATTTCATTATTCTATAATTTGTAAAAGCTTTCTATTTGACTGCAAAGTTAACCATTCTATAAATGTAGCACAATACCTATTTTTTATGATTTTGCACTTTCATGAAATAAAAAACCAAAGAGCCGTTCACGGAGAACAGACCCTTTGGCAGCAATTCCCAAAGGCAGACCTACCTTTACTGTCGGCCCAATGGAAAACCCATCATGCCTTAATTTTCCGGTAAAACCATTTCGGGCTTGAGCGTTACGCTAACCTTTTTGTTCTTTACGAGATTGACCTGTCCCTGATATGCCATATCGGACTCGTCATATTTCATGTTGGTTCTGGCATAGTACACTTTCAATTGATAGTTGCCGGGCGTCAGTTTACTCATCTTGAAATTGACGTCAAAGTCGCAAATGCAGTCCGCGAGCACTTCAAGCGGCTTGTGATACACAAGCAGAATCATTTGATTGTCCTGATTGGCGATGTCCACTAAAATGTTTCTTACGGCGCAGTTGGCTTTCACATCTTCCAGCATACACCGGGCAATCCCGTCCTCTTTCAGCTCAATGTCAAGCGTAGCGGGCTTGGAATAATTTGCCGCATAGAAATCACGCTGCGTCTCTGTTGGAGACAAGGAGGTCTTGCAAGTCGAGTTTGCGACATCATAAACTTTTAATCCACTAAGGACTACATTCTCAGAGGAGCATGCCGACAGTCCAACGAGACATACCAGACTATAGAATACCTTTTTCATGATGAGATAGATTTGATATTGTTACTATTAGTATTAAAGAGGAAAAGCACACACGCTGTAGACAACGAACCTGTTGTTTTTTTAATTTCTTTACCAAGAAAATACGCGTACTGCCTAAACCTTGTTTATCTTCGCTTTTATTTCGCCCAAAAGAGAGTAGGTCGCCTTCATGCTTTCCAGTCCATACTTTTGGCTCTTTCCTATGCTTTCTTCCACCATATCAGCAAATGTTTTTATCTCCGAAAAGAAGCCTTGCGAAACAATTTGGTTGTTGGGCACGATCGGAACAAAGCCATTTCTTCCGTATAGATTGACGACAACGGTACGGCTTGGGGCAACTTTCTCCCATGGAATTCCCAACATTGCAGAGCGTCTTGGGGAGAAATCAAGTTTCTCCATTCTGTCCAACATATACTGTCCTTTATCCGTACTGATACTTAACAGCTCTTGCGCATCCTGCCAAGAATAGTCCGTTGACAGTTCCAACATGCCTGTTACGTCCTTGTGTTCCAAGATAAGAAACAAGGTCTGCCCACCATCCCTGCCGATGATTACGTCTGCCATCTTCACCTTTGCCTGGCCAAAGAGAAACACAACATAGTCAAGCGGATGGATAAACAAATCAAACAAGGCATCACCCTCCGGGTACAGTCCTGTCAGATAACGGTAATGATAATGCCGCTTACCCTCACCCCTCAAACGTTTTTGGAGAATCCGGGTAGCAGGAGCAAAGCGTCTTTGCAGTCCTACCACAATATCTTTCGTTCCATACCGCTTGACAGCATCGGTCAGAGACTCCAACTCGCTGCCGTCCCTACAAGGTGGTTTCTCTATGAACAAAGATTTCCCTGACCTAATGACCTCTCCGGCAATGTGAAAATGTGCATGCGGATTGGCGGCGACAAAGACACCGGAGACCGTATCATCACTCAAAATGTCCTGTAGAGAAGACGTTCCCTGAACTCCCCTGTACTTTTGGGAAATCAACCCTGCCTTTTTCTCTGAGGTGCAGCAGATATATTTCAGTGGCAACTGAAGATACTGTATGACCGGCAACAGATTGCTGACGCAATGGCTGCCAAGTCCAACGAGCGCATACTGACGGGTATAGACACAGCCCAACTCCCTCATGCTGCGCATGCGCTTGTATCTACCAATGATGTTGTCCAAATATCCCATGACTGTTCTGACTATGCGGTTATCGTCTTGAAATGCTTCTTATAGGTAACATGCCTGTCCTTTGTCCATTGATATTTCCCATAAAACAGCTCTATCACTCGTTTGGGAAGTATTCTTTCCAAGTTTCTCAACAGGATAATATCATACTTCCGATGGTAGTTTATCCAACATTGGTTGCATTCTCTCGAGTGTCTGCACTGGATTTTACAAGTCGTCCGTGAATTGAAAATTTCGTCAAGCGTGTTCTCATGGACGTTTCCCAGAATCACATCCAAGTTTTGACATATAGGTACATCCCCATTCGAGTGGATGACCAACTCGCTGAAAATACTATGGCACCGAAGTTTCAGCCTGTTATTCTTCCACTCGTCATACAATGCCACGAAGTCATAGTTCTCGTCAGTTTGGTGTATGGAGGGAGGTATCCGGCTGATAAAGTCCGTGTCGCTGGCTTCCATCAGCTCCTTTGTCGTATCAAAAAACGACATTGTACTGTAAATACCGATACGCACGTCAATGTCATACTTCCTCGCAATGCCTATGACGTGTTCCATATCCTCGAACGAATTCCATGGGGAAAGGCAGAACATCAGGGAAACGGGTACGATGTCCTTGCATGCTTCCACCACTTCTATTACCTTGTCATACCCATCCCGTCCCCGCATATAGCGGTAGGTTTCCCTATTGCCGTCAAGCGAAAGGTACAGGTGCTTGGGGTGATGGTTCTTCACAGACGCAATCACTTTGCTTGCAGCAAGGCAATTGGAGAGCAGCGTGTAATTGGGATGATGCGCGTCAAACCATTCCAATATCCTCTCGGCTTCGGGATGAAGGATGAATTCCCCTCCCTCCAAACCGACCATCGTTCGTTTCGTCACACATCTACTATCCATGATTTTGACAATGTCCTCCAGACTTAGATTCTCCTTTGGCTTCTTCCAGATGGAACAATGCTTGCAACGCGACTGACAGCTTGTGGTGGAATAGATCATCAACGAGGTGAGCTCCTTATGCTGTTTACGTACTATATTGTTGACAAATACCATCCCATTGTGGATGTAGTCATAGATGCTGTACATTCTTTCTCCTTGTTATTGTCTTTATAAGAAAGAGAAAAAAACAGCAAAAAGACTGCACAAAATCTATGACTTCTCCCTTATTTTCTCATCATTTATCGTCTTACCACGTGAGCCGCAGCCCGAACGGCACCGTTATGAAGAACGGATGCTCCGTGCGATAAGTCTCAAGACCGCTGCCATTGCCAAAGTAATAGAACATGTTGGGTTCCAGATACAGGCTGAACGGCTTGAATATCTTGTATTGCACACCGGCTCCCAAGTTGACGGACCACTGGCAGCGGGCCTTGATGTCGCCCCTCAACGTGAATGAAGAATCGGCCGTTACCGTGAATTTCTTGTCGAGCGAGCTGTGGACGGGCATTTCAAAGGTCACGCCACCCGTCGTGTATGCGTTGAAACGACCCTTGCCCCATATCTGCCAGGTCAGGCGGAGCGGTATGCCCACGTAGTCTATTTTCTGGGTTTTTACCAGTGCCGCCTTGTTGTATCGGCTCTCAAACTCTGACTTGAGCCTGGTATAGGTCAGGCCTGTGCCGAATGTCCACCTTGGGCCCAACTGCTTGTTGACGGAAAGGCCGAATGTCTTGGGGCGATGATGGTGCGCCACTTCACCCAAGGGACTGTCGTCATCCATAGGGTGGTTCATAAGTATCAAAGACATTCTGGCCCGCTCGACAGAATCCATCAGGGCATTGTTCCTGACAAAATAGCTCTTCAAATCGCCCCAAGTATGCAGTTTGGCAGCTGCGACGCCATTGGCATAGTCCACAAGAGACAGGTAGTCCAGATTCGAGATGGCTCCACTCGCACCGGCATTGGAGGAATAGCCGAAGTTGAATGTCCACGGATATTTCTTTTTGTGACCGGGGCGGAAGACCGTTTCTTCGTTCATCGCCACCATCTTGATTTCGGGAACCCGTGGCAAACAGTGCAGGGAGTCGCCAATGCCGATGCCTGTTGCCAGATATTTCTGCAAGGAATCTGCGCTAAATGGCACGGTCCGCAGTCCAGCTTCCACGCTGTCCTGTTGCACTTGGGGAAGCAGTTTCTCCATGGGGGCAGTTGTTGTTGCCAGCCTCCTGCCGCCATCGCCGCCGATGCCCGAGGGGACAGACTGTTCCGCTTGCCTTGTCTTCCGTGCCGTTTCCGCTCTCTGAACCCTCCCCGTTTTACCCTTACGGGTGTCCACCGCGGTCGGCCCGACATCGACGGTTCCCTCCGTCTTGTCCCTCATGATGAAATAGAGATACACCGGAATCAAGAGCGGCAACAAGAGCAGCATCCAGTAGTTGGCCAGCAGGGCCCGCAGCATTTTCTTCGCCCTGAACAGCTGTGAAGAGGAGCTGTGCGGGTTGATGCCGAGCAGTTCTCCTATTTCTTTATGCGACAAACCGTCCAGCACCGAGAGCTTGAACACCTCGCGGTTTCCCTCCGGCAGCGACTCTATGGCCGAAAGCAGCTGTCCCAGTTCTATGTTCTTTTGCTCCTCGGCTGCATCTTCTTGGATTTCGGCATCCAGACACGATAGCGGAATGGTGTCTTTCCCTATGCTTTGGAGGTACTTCAAAGACATGTTCCTCACGATGGTTATCATCCATCCCTCCAGCTTTGCATTGTCTTTCAGCGTCTTGATGGAGGAGAAGATGATGATAAAAGCGTCGTGCAAAATGTCTTCCGCCGCGCTTTCATCTGCCACATAGTGCAGGCAGACTTTCATAAGTCTGCCTGAATATGCCTTGTACAGATGTTCAAGCGCCTCCCGTTCCCCCTGTTTACATGCGTCTATATCAACGTCCGAATTCATAGATACATCTATCCTTTTTATTAAAAGGAGTAGATTGTACCTGAAAGACTGCATGGAATTTGGCACTTTTTTGGAAGAAACGCTCTTTTTTAACTCCAAATGCCACCGGCCACGACACTGGCTGCCGACCCCGTCAGGAGGGAAACGCACAGCATGAAACGGAATAGGGAATGCTTCTTCATCTGATTTTACACCTTATTATATATATGTCCTCTTCCCAAAGGAAGCACTGCAAAATTAGCAATAAAAGCCGAATCAGCAGCCCCACCCCGCCGTTTTTCTGCACCCCGGTAGGCCTTTCGGCCGGCGGCGAGGCCCATCAGGCCTGGCCGCCGGGCTTCCGTCCGTAGATGAGCCCGATGTGGCAAATCATCCACGGCGCGCGCAGGAAGCGGGGAACGAACCCCTGCCGCTCCACCTGCCCGATGTAATGCAGGTCGGTGTAGCCGTCGGCGCGCAGGCGGTCGAACAGTCGGCGGATGTCGCCATACACCATCTTGCTGTCGAAAAGATCCTGAAAGGCAAAGCTGCCGCCGGGCTTCAGCACGCGCAGTGCCTCCAGCACAAGCTGCTGTTTGTCGGGCTGCGTCTTCACCTCGTGGAACACAAAGTTGCTCACCACGGCATCGAACGCATCGTCGGCAAAGGCCAGCCGGGCCGCGTCGCCACGCTCGAACTGGATGCGGTTGACCACACTCTCGGCGGCGGCATTGCGCTCGCACTGCGCCTTGCCGTAATTCCACATCTTGCCCCAATAATCAATGCCCACAACTTCGGCCTCGGGAAACTGCTTGGCGCAGCGAATGCTCAGCGCGCCCGAGCCGCAGCCCACGTCGAGCAGCGTGCCCCGTCCGTCCCAGTCCAGATGTTCCACCAGATGCGCATGGAACATACCCATCAAGCCTCCACCGTCGAAAGCAAAGGCCCTGCGGCACAACCACATGTACACCAGCATGGCCAACATCAGCACCACGAGCAGAGCTGCCAGTCCCGTCACGACAGGTTGATGGAACGCCCACTCCACCGCAGCCAGCACAACCACCGCTCCCAAGGTGACGATCACCAAGAGTTGCAACACATAATTGGAAACCCAGTTCCCATAATCAGCTTTTCCTTTTTCCATGATTCAGTATATTTACAAGTTTAGTTTTCGTTTCCTATCTCTTCGGCGCACGTCTGCTTTTCCATCATTTCCTTGAAGAATCCGCCCTGTGCAAGCAGTTCGGCCGGCGTGCCCTGCTGGGCCACGGTGCCATTCTGCAGGACGACGATGCGGTCGGCACCGGCCACAGTCCGCATGCGGTGGGCGATGAGGAGCACCGTTTTGTCCTGAATGAGGCGGGCTACAGCCTGTTGCACAAGCACCTCGTTCTCCACATCGAGCGACGATGTGGGCTCGTCGAGCAGAATGATGGGGGCGTCCTTGAGAAAGGCGCGGGCAATGGAGATGCGCTGCCGCTCGCCTCCCGAGAGTTCCGAGCCGTTCTCCCCGATGAGCGTCTGCCAGCCGTTGGGCAGCCGTTCCACCATCTCGTCGCAGTGTGCCATCCTTGCAGCAGCCATCACTTCCTCGTCGGTGGCGTCCCGGCGGCCTATGCGAATGTTCTCCATCACCGTGTTGTTGAACAGCGTCACGTCCTGAAACACGATGGAAAAGAGCGTGAGCAGCCGTTCGGGGTCGGTCTGCGACACATCCATGCCGCCGATGCAAACCCGCCCGTCGGTGCAGTCCCAGAAGCGGGCTGCCAACCGGCTCACCGTGGTCTTGCCGCCTCCCGACGGGCCGATGAGGGCCGTCACCTCGCCTTGGCGTGCGGTGAACGTCACGTCGTGGAGCACGTCTTCACGGCCTTGGGCGCCGGCATCGTAGCCAAACGACACGTGGTCGAAGCGGATGTCGCAGCCCTGATTGGTCAGTTCGTCGCGGCCCTCCTGCACGGGATGCTCCAGTATGCCGTTCATCCGCTCGGTGCGAACACGAAGCATCAGGATGGCCGCAAGGTTGACCAACGCCCCGCCCATGGGGTCGTAGAGCCGCGAAATCACCAGCATGAACATAAAAAACGTGAGCACCGTGACGTTTCCCGCGGCCAGCAAGCCGCCTCCGACGATGGCCGTAGTGGCTATACCGACCTTGAGCACCATCTGCGCCGGGACGACAAACAGGGCCCCGCCCAGCTCGCTCACCTGCGCCCGGCGCTCCACAGCCTTGATTTTCAGGTCCAGTCCCCGCAGGTAGTCGGCCTCGGCATTGCTGGTTTTCAGTTCGCGCAAGGCTTCCAGGCACTCTTGTATGCCGTCGGCCAGCGCCATTTTGGCCCCCATCTGCCGTCGTTCCAGCCGGTCGATGACGTGGGGAGAGAGTGCTACGACCGCCAGACTCACGGGCAACGGCCACAACGAGCCCAACGCCAGCCGCCAGTCGAAGAAGAAAAGTGGCACCGCCACGAGCAGCGTGGAGGCAATGGAGCCGTAGAACTCGGGGATGAAGTGCGACGAGGCTGTCTCGATGGAGGCGCAGTCGCTCATGATGGTACTGGTAAGGTCGCCCAGGTCTTTCTTTCCGAAGAAGCTCAGCGGCAGCCGTCTCAACCGTTCGGCCACGGCAATGCGCCGCACGCCGCTCTCTATATAGGTGGCATAGAACGTTTTCTTGTATTGCCAGGCATAGCTGGCAGCAATGAGCAGCAGACAGCCGGCGGTGCCCGCAGCGTAAAGCCACATCCGCTCCGGCCGGAGCGGCCCTTGCAACAAGTCGGCCACGAGCCAGAACAGCAGCCCCACAGGCATCATCAGCACCCAGTTGCTCAGGGTGCAACTGGCGCACGCCCACATCATGTCCCTGGCTCCCCGGCGGGAGAGGGCGTACTGGTGTTGCAGTTTTTCGACAATCATCTTCTCTGATAGTTTAGGGTTTCGTTGTATTGTTTCCACATGGAGGCATAGAGCCCGCCCTGCGCGAGCAGTTCGGCATGGGTGCCCTGCTCGGCCACGCTGCCGTTGCTGAGCACAAAGATGCGGTCGGCCCTCACCACCGTGGAGAGCCGGTGGGCTATCATGAGCACGGTCTTTCCCCGGCCCAGCACGTCGAAAGCCCGCAGCACGCGCTCCTCGTTGTCGGGGTCGGCAAAGGCTGTGGCCTCGTCGAGAATCAGTATCGGCGTGTTGCGCAGCATGGCACGGGCGATGGCCACGCGCTGCTGCTCGCCCCCGGAAAGGTAGGTTCCGCGGCTGCCTATCACGGTGTCGATGCCCCGCGGCAGGCGGGCCACGATGTCGCCGCACTGTGCGGCCTCGAGCGCCGCCTCCACCTCGGCCCGCGTGGCCGCCGGACGGCCCAGGCGCACGTTCTCGAGAATGGAGGTCTTGAGCAGGCGACTGTCCTGAAAGACAAAGGAGACGGTGTCCATCATCGTGTGTTTGGCTATCTGCTTCACATCCACGCCGCCCACGCTCACCACGCCGCTGTCGGCATCCCAGAACCGGGCCACGAGGCTGGCCAGCGTGGTCTTGCCGCCGCCCGACGGCCCCACGAAGGCCACATGCTCGCCGGCTTTCACCTCCAGCGACACGTGGCTGACGGCGGCCGAGCGGCCCCGGGCCGAGGGATAAGCAAACGACACGTCGGCGAGCACTATGCCATGGTCGCGGGGCTGCCGGGGGCTGGCCGTCTCGGGCAGGGGTTCCATGGCCATCACCTCGCCAATGCGGTGCAGGGCGTCCTCCACCAACATGAGGTCTTCACTCTGAAACATGATACGCGTAAGCATCAGCGTGAGCACCGGGGACACGATGACGTAGTAGACAAGATTGAGCAGAAACGCGTGTGTGGCGGCCTCGGCGGCGGCCCAAAGCACATAGCCCACGAGCACGGCAAACACGCCATTGCTGATCGTTGTGTAGAAAATCATCGGCGTGCGCACCGAGCGCGTGTAGCCGATGACCCAGCAACTGTAGTCGTCGATGGTCTGTTTGAACCGCTTGAACGAGAACACCGTCTGCCCGAACGTCTTCACCACCGGGATGCCGCGCACGTATTCCACGGCCTCGTTCGACATGCGGTCGAGCGCATTCTGGTATTCGGTCATGGTCTGGCGGAGCGTCGGCCCTATCATGAACGCAAAGAGGATGGCAAAGGCCAGTGCCACGGTGGCCATGCAGAGCAGTCCCATGTGCCAGTCGAACCAAAACAGCAGCACCAGCATGCCCGCGGGCGTGGCATAGCTCCCGGCCATATCGGGCAGCCGGTGGGCCAGATAGGTCTCCGTGGCGGCGCTGGCCTCGTTGACCGTCTTGCGCAGCCGTCCGCTGCCCATGCCGTCCATGAAGCCCAGGGGCAGCCGCACGATGTGGCGCAGGAGCCGCCGGCGAATGTTGGTTGCCACACGGAATGCCGCCACGTGCGAGCACATCAGCGCCCCCACATAGACCGCCATCGCCGCCACGGCCCAGCCCACGGCCACCCATCCGTAGTGCGCCACGTGGGCCATGCGGCCGTCAAGCACGTCGTGCAATATCTGCCAGATATAGACCAAGGGCGCCAACCCCATCAGTGCACTCGTTGCCGAGAGCACCCACGAGCCCACCAGGAGCCAGCGCAACGGCCCAGCATAGCCCATTAGGGTGCGCAGGGCCGAGGGTTTCTTCACCTTATTATTATCAGACCTGTTCATGTTTGCGGTTTTTGTTCCTTGCAAAAGTAAGCATTCCGTCCTACTGCCGCAATACCCAATAATGGTGAAACTTTGCGGCGCAGCCGCCCGCCCTGCCCGCAGCACGCCGTGGGCGCGTGGCGATCACGCCGTATTCGCACTGAGATTGCACCGTGGACGCGCGGCGATTACGGCGCAGACGCGTTGCGATTGCACCGTCGTCGCAAGGCCGCCACGGCCCCACTGCAAAGCCCCGGCCGCGCCGCCACAAGGCCGGGGAGGCCCCAGCACACACCCGGGATGGGGCGGGAGAAGTCAAAAAGCCGCGGCAAACCTTTCGCCGTTCACCCAATTTGTTGTACCTTTGCAGCCAAAACAAGGCCGTATGAAAAAATTAATCATAGCACTTTCCCTCCTCTTGCTGGCTCCCATGGCCGTGCAGGCCCAGTCGTCGATGACCGACACGCAGGTGGCCCAGTTCGTGCAGCAGGAAGTGGAACGGGGCACTCCGCAGTCCCAAATCGTGACCAAGCTGATGCAGCGGGGCGTGGACATCACGCAGATTCGCCGCGTGCGCCGCAAATACCAGCAGATGAGCCAGGACGGCGGACTGGGCCGCGCCGACCAAAGCAAGGCCACCGACAACCGTCTGCGCACCAACAACGGCAAGGACAAGGAGGCCGACAAGGCCCGTACCCAGCGCGAGGGGCAGCAGCGCGAGACCACCACCTCGCAGCGCATACAGGGCACAAGCAAGTGGAAAGAGAAGTACGACGAGAACGATGCCGACTTCGTACAGATGCAGGACGAGCTTGCACTCATGACGCCCGAAGACTCGCTGGCCCTGCTGCGCCGCATGCTGAACTGGCAGAAAAAGGAACAGAGAAAGGTGTTCGGCCGCGACATCTTCAACAACAAGGAGCTCACCTTTGAACCGGAAATGAACATTGCCACCCCACAGAACTACCGGCTGGGGCCGGGCGACGCGGTGGTCATCGACGTGTACGGGGCCTCGCAGAAGAGCCTCACGACCACCGTCTCGCCCGACGGCGACATCGTGGTGGAGAATTTCGGGCCCATCGCCGTGAGCGGACTGACGGTGGCACAGGCCAACGCCCGTATCCGCGGCCGCTTGGGAGCGCGCTATCAGAGCAGCCAAATCAAGATTTCGCTGGGCCAGACACGTACCATCTCCATCAATGTGATGGGCGAAGTGAAGAACCCCGGCACCTACACGCTCTCGGCCTTTGCCACCGTGTTCCATGCACTCTACATGGCAGGCGGCACCAACGAGCTGGGCACACTGCGCAATATCAAGATATACCGCCGCAACAGGCTCGTCAGCGTGTGCGACATCTACGACTATATCCTGAACGGCAAGATGACGGGCAACGTGCGGCTTGCCGACAGCGACGTCATCATCGTCGGGCCCTACGACTGCCTGGTCAACCTCACGGGCAAGGTGAAACGCCCCATGTTCTACGAGATGCGCAAGAGCGAGAGCGTGGAAAGCCTGTTGCGCTATGCCGGAGGATTCACCGGCGACGCCTACACCAAGGCCGTGCGCGTGAACCGAAAGACGGGCCGCGAGTATGCCGTCTTCAATGTGGAGGAGTTCGATATGAGCAGTTTCCGCATGGCCGACGGCGACAGCGTGAGCGTGGACTCCATCCTGCCGCGCTACCAGAACACGGTGGAAGTGAAAGGAGCCGTGTTCCGTCCCGGCATGTACCAGATGGGCAACAGCATCAACAGCGTGCGCACACTCATCCAACATGCCGAGGGACTCACCGAGGAGGCCTTTACCAACCGCGCCGTGATGCACCGAATGAAAGCCGACCGCACGCTCGAAGTGGTGAGCGTGGACGTGGAAGGCATCATGAGCGGCCGCGTGGCCGACCTGCCGCTCAGGGAGAACGACGTGCTTTTCATCCCCTCCCGGCAGGAAGCCATGACCGAGCGCACCATCACCATACACGGCGAAGTGCACTATCCGGGCATCTACAAGTATGCCGACAACGAGACGCTGGAGGACTTCGTGCTCCAGGCTGGCGGCCTCAAGGAGACAGCCTCCACGGTCAAGGTAGACGTGAGCCGCCGCGTGGGCAACCCCCGGGCGCTGTCCACCGACAGCATCATCGCCCGCAGTTACAGCTTTGCACTGAAGGACGGCTTCGTGGTAGACGGCCAGCCCGGCTTCACGCTCATGCCCTTTGACGAGGTGTATGTGCGCAAGAGCCCGGCCTATTCCGAACAGAAGAACGTGTCGATCGAGGGCGAAGTGGTCTTTGCCGGCGACTACACGCTCACCCGGCGCAACGCCCGTCTCACCGACCTGCTCAAGGCGGCCGGCGGCATCACCGACCAGGCCTACGTGAAAGGCGCCCGCCTGGAGCGCGTGCCCACCGAATCAGAACGCGTGCGCATGGAGGCGGCTTTCAAGATGCAGCAGGAGCAGTTGCAGCAGCAACTCATGGCACTGGCCGCCAGCAGCAACTCGGGCAACATACAGCAGGTGGCCCAGCAGGCCAACTCGCAGCTGGACAAATACCAGGTTCCCAACACCTACCCCGTGGGCATCGAGCTCGACAAGGCCCTGGCCGACCCCACGAGCGACGCCAACATCGTGCTGCGCGAGGGCGACAAGCTCATCCTGCCACAGTACACGGCCACGGTAAAAATCAACGGAGCCGTGATGTATCCCAACACCATTGCCTACCAAAAGGGCAAGGGCGCGAAGTATTACATCAATGCAGCCGGCGGCTTTTCGCAGAACGCACGCAAGAGCAACGCCTACGTCATCTACATGAACGGCATGGTGGGCAAGCTGAGCCAGGGCGCACACATCCTGCCGGGCTGCGAAATCGTGGTGCCAAGCAAGATTAGCCGCCGCATGAGCATTGCCGAGACCATGAGCCTGGGCTCGGGTATGGCCAGCATCGCAGCCATGATTGCCACCATCGCCAACCTGGCCAAGTAACCATTACGCCCCACTCTCACACGTGACGGCCACGGCTGTCAGCCCGCCTGCACGCACGTAATCTATAGAACAATGAACGAAAAACCCCAAACGGCAGTCATAGACCTGCGGCTCATCATCAGGAGAATCAGGGAGCACGGACGGCTCTTCGCCATCGCGGTGCCCGTGAGCCTGGCCGCCTACTGCCTGCTCATCCTGAGCATGCCACGATACTACACCACCGATACCAAGCTGGCCCCCGAGACCGGCAACGCGACCAACACGGGCTCCATAGGCTCGCTGGCCTCATCGCTGGGCATCGACATGTCGCAAATCAAGAGCACCGACGCCATCACTCCACTGCTCTACCCGGAGCTGATGGAGGACAACCGCTTCGTGGCCGAGCTTTTCAGCATCCCTGTGCGCACCAGCGAGGGACAGCGATACACCTACTTCGACTATCTGGCCAACCGGCAGAAGACTCCCTGGTGGGCCGGGCTGCTGGGCAAGAAAGAGGAGCCTCTGACCATGAACAGGCTCTCGCCCTATGCCCTGGACAAGAAGCAGAGCCGCGTGGCCGAGGCCATTCGTGACAACGTGACGCTGAAAGTGGACTCCAAGGACGGTGTCATCACCATCACGGCAACTGCCCAGGACCCGCTGGTGTGCAAGACACTGGCCGACTCGCTGAGCACCCGACTGAAGGCTTTCATCACCGCCTACCGCACGGACAAGGCCCGCAAGGACGTGGCCTACTATAAAAAGATAACTCAGGAAGCGCAGACCGAATACGAGAAAGCCCGCCGCAGCTATGCCGCCTACTCGGACGCCAATCAGGATTTGGTGCTCCAGGCCGTGCAGTCGAAGATAGAAGACATGGAGAACAACATGCAGCTGAAGTTCAATACCTACTCCAATGCCCGCAACCAATACGAGGCTGCCCGGGCCAAGCTGCAGGAGAAGACGCCTGTGTTCACCCTCCTCAAGGGTGCCTCGGTGCCGGTAAAGCCGGCCGGTCCCAAGCGCATGCTGTTTGTCTTGATTATGGAACTACTCACCTGCACGCTGCTCACGGTGTGGGCCGTGCGGAAAGACGTGCTCAAAATCTTTGTCTGACCCATGCGGCAGAGCGCGCTGACCACACTGGGAATGGCCCTGAAGCGAGTGACCGGCATACGGGATTTCTCCTTGTTGCGCAAGAATTTGCACAAGCGGATGGGCATGCTCGTGTATCATCGCACGTACACGGCCGACGACATAGTGGGCGTGATGTGCGCGCTGGGCATGCGGGCGGGCAGCGTGGTGTGCATCCACGCCTCAATGAAAGAGTTCTACAACTACCGCGGAACAGCCGAAGAACTCATTGCCCGCATACAGCAAACGCTCACCCCCGAGGGCACGCTGCTCATGCCAGCCTACCCTGACCCAGCCCTGCAACACGACGACAGCCGCATCTTCGACCCCGCACACGACAAGACCTTTGCCGGACATCTGGCCGAGACTTTCAGGCAGAGTCCCGGCGTGAAGCGCAGCATCAACGTGCAGCACTCCGTGTGTGCCTGGGGCCGGCACGCCGACTGGCTGCTGCACGACCACAGCCACTGCGCAAACTGCTGGGACGAAGACTCGCCCTGGTACCGCATGACCACGCTCGGCGCACTGGTCTTCACCCTGGGTCTCGACAGCCACTACATCGGCACCTTCGACCACTGCGTGGAGGCCCTGCTCTACAAGGAACACCCTTACTGGGCGCAATTTTTCACCCTCAGGAAGACCTACCGCTACTACAACCCGCAGGGACAGGTGCGGCAGTACAGTTGCGTGGAAGGCGACCTGGAGCGCCGAACGCACGAGATGACGCTCATCCGCCACTTCGGGCCCGCCATCTACCGCAAGACGCGCCTCTCCAATCTGCTCGTCAAGGTGTTTGAGTCGAAGCCCTGCCTGGACAAAATGCTGGAGCTGGGGCGCAAGGGAGTCACCATGTACTACGTGCCCTCGCCTAAAAGATACAAGTTTTGAAGAAGATTGCCCAAAGCATCAAGAACAGTCCGCTGTTGCTCAACACGATGAAAATGTCGGCCAGCAACATCGTCATGTTCCTACTCCCCGTGGTAGTGACACCGATTCTCTCGCGCCTCTACCAGCCGTCCGACTTCGGCGAGTGGGGCGTGTTCTCATCGTTTGTCGCAATACTGACCATCGCCATCTTCGCCGGATATGAGAATACCATCGTCAAGGCTTCGGAAGAGGAGGTGCCCTACGTGTCGGCCCTCTGCCTTACACTGGGCGTGCTGGTCTCCGCCGCCACACTTCTTGTCTTTGGCTGGGGCCGCAACCGGGGCATGGCTTTCTTCGACCACTTCCCGTCGGTGGGGCTCCTGCTGGCCTATCTGCTGGCGTATGCCGCCCACACGGTGGCGAGCAACCTGTGCAACCGCTACGGACAGTACACCCATCTGGCCTTGGAAAGCGTGGTGCTGGGAGGGTCGCAGGCTGCTTTCCGGGTGCTCTTCGGGCTGGTGGCAGTCTCCGCTTTCAACGGACTGATACTCGGCACCACCCTTGCCCAGCTGGCCACATTCCTATTTCTGCTCGTCTGCCTGGTGCGCACGGGCAAGCTGCGCAGCCTCTGGGCTTTCAACATCAGGCGCATCGGGGCCATCGTGTCGCGCTACCGCAACTTCGCTCTCTACGACGCCCCCTCCAGTCTGCTGTGCTACGCGGGCTTCAGCGTGCCCCTGCTGGTGCTGGTGGGCTACTTTGACAAGTCGACGATAGGCTGCTACTCCATCATCCTGCAACTGTTACTGCTGCCCATGACGCTCGTCGGATCGGCCATCGGCCGCGTGTATTACGAGCAGCTCTGCACCAACCGCGGACAGCTGGAACACCGGCTGCGGTGCACCCGGCATGTGGGCAAGGTGGTGGCACTCATCGCTTTCGTGCCGATGCTGGTGCTTGCCTGCGGCGGCGACAAGCTCGTGGTGGTGTTCCTCGGAAGCAAGTGGGCCACGGCGGGCAACATTGCCTTGTGCCTGGCTTTCTGGTCTTTCCCCACCATTCTCACGCAACCCCTCATCCCCTTGTTCCGCTTCCTCAACAAGCAGCGCGTGCTCTTCGGCTACAATCTGGCCTATTCGCTGGTGGCTATCGGGAGCATCATTTTGGGTTGCGAGCTAAGCCACAACCTCTATCACATCCTTACGGTGTATGCCGTGGCCTGTTCCTTGGTGAACCTGGCCATGTATTTCCACATCCTGCACCTAAGTGGAACAGGCGTGGCGCCTTTCCGCCGGTACATGCCGCTGTGGGTCGTCTCGGTCGCCATACTGGCTATAAGAATCGCGTTGCTATGAAGAAGCTGCTGGCCTACATATTCGATGCCGGCAGCATGACCTCACGCATGGTCTGCGCCCTGACATACATTCTGGTGTATGACTATGCCTTTAAGGACTTCGTCTACAAGCTATTCAGCTACATGGACATCGACTACATCGACATGAGCGCGGGCCGCTTCATGGCATGGGCCGTGCTGTCGGTGGTGCCGATGCTGTTCTATCGGGGCATACGCAACGTGTCGGCGTTCTTCACCATCTTCCTCTACGTCCTCGTTTACATCCCGTTTGTGCATGCCTTGTTCACCATGTGGAACCTCGACGGCTTCAGCATGGCCAGCTACGGCATCGTGCTCTGTGTGCTCTTCGTTCTCTACTTCAGCATCGGCGAGGAGAACACCATCCTCAAAGACCTCGTCATCCGGCCGCAGATACCATTCAAGTGGGTGGAGCTGGCTACGCTGGTTCTCACGGTCGTGCTGGTTGCCACGAGCATCGGATCGATGCACTTCGTCAACATCTTTACCCAGTCGGACCTGATGTATCAGCTGCGCGAGGAGAACTCCGAGGGAGGAACGGGCATCGGGGCCTACATCAAGGGCTGGCTGTTCGGCGGTTTCTACCCGTTCCTGCTGGTGAACTATCTGGGGCAGAAGCGGTGGGCAGCCACGGCGATTATCATTGGAGCCTACTTCGTGCTGTTCATGATCGACATGCAAAAACTCACGTTCTTCATGCCTTTCGTGCTGATTCTGCTCTACTTCCTCATCAAGCGAGAGCGCGAAGCCATCACCAACAGGCTGCATGCTTTCGTCATGTACTTCTTCACGGCCGCCAGCATCCTTGTCGTGACTCTCAAGAACGAGGTGCTTCAGCTGGCCATCGGCTTCATCGTCATCCTGCGCACGTCGGCCGTGGCGGGGTGGCTCTCGCAGTATTACCTGCGCTTCTTCTGCATCAACGACAACCCTTTCACCTACTATTCCCACATCAATGTGGTGAATATCGTGACTCAAAGTTACCCCTACTCGCAGCCGCTCGGCAAGGTTGTGGCCTACGGCTTGCAGAATGCCAACGCCAACTTCTTCCTCACCGATGGGCTGGCGGCAGCCGGATTCTGGGGTGTGCTGGGTATAGGTCTCGTATTCTACCTGCTGCTGCATCTGGTCAATTCTATCTCGTATCGGTATCGGATGTCCGACCTGCTCATTATCTTCCTGCCGTCGCTGTCGTACATTCTCAACACCTCACTCTTTACAACGCTCCTGTCCAACGGGCTGCTCATCCTGTTCCTGCTCATTGCCGGAACCGACTGCCCCATGGACATATACAACAATAGGAAAGCAGACGATGAACAAAAAGTAGACCATGGATAAAAAGATACACATTACTTTTTTCTATTTGATTTGCTTGCAAACCTGCGTGCTACTTGCAGGTTGCGAAAAAGATTTGGACATCCCACACCATCATGGCCCCCAATCTGCAGAGCCCTATTGGTGTTACTATGCACCAGAAAAAGAAATATTGCCCAATGGGCAGACGGTAGCCACTATCTTCATTGGGGGAATCCAAAACGGAACAGACCAGAAAAGTGCCGTCATGACTTTTGGGAATAAAATCGGGACTCCGAATCTCAACTTCGATTTAGGAAACATTTACGTAGTTCCCAAGTCAGATTCGACCCTCCGTCCAAATAACAACAGCCAATATTGGATATTTGGACATCAGACCGACAATATACTGCCCATACGGTTCAAAGTAAAGAACCATGCAGACGGAGACTTTTTGGATGACGGCCAGAGCTTCTTTACTGGAGGCTTTCACGGCTATAAGAACATGACTTCCATTGATGCCACTCCAACATTATACGAGAAAGAGAAGGTTGTAATCGTAGATGGAGATACCATGAAAATGGGAGAAATCAGAAAAGGGAACCATGTCCAAATCATAGTAAGAAACCTGCTTCAAGCCAGCAATACTCAGAAAAAGGACGGCCAGGGACGCTATGCCATGGAGCAAGATATATACATGGATTTTTGCAGAGACACCGCTTTTGTCCGCGTTGACTTTACGCCTCTGGAAGATATACTTGCCTATCAGATTGATGGCTTGGGGTTTTACAATGATTTGGATAGCATACAATTCATAGGTTCCCGCACCAAAATGGGTACCTACAAGAACTATATTGTCAACAGAGCAGACAAGTCTGTAAAAGCCATCCGGCAATTTGACAGCGAATACAAGCTGGACGCCTTTATCGATCCTCATTATGGAATAGGAGATTTAAAGTATAATTCGGAGAGTTACAATGCACAAACCACAGAGGTTCAGAAATCCTATTTTCATTTGTTAGCCTCTCCCAATGATACGCCCTGGACATTTACAAAAGGCGAAACCATTTCTTTTAGAGGAGGATATGTCTTCTCTTTCAAGGGAATCCCAGGCTGTCGGCCATGAAAAAGGAGCATCATGACTATATAAAATAACCAACGATGAAGAATCCCCATAGTCTCTGCATCATCACGAACATGGCTCCCCACTACCGGGAACCTATCTTCCGGCTGATAGATCAGCACTTCAACTGTGCGTTCTATCCCGGTGACAAGATCGAGACGCCCATCAAGGCCCTCGACTGCAGCAGTCTGAAAGGCTATCGCAAAACCCTGCACAATGTTTTTCTGGGCCACTTCTACTGGCAGCGGGGCTCGGTGCGGCTGGTCTTTGCACCCTATCAATACTATGTGCTCGACGGCGAGCCTTTCTGCCTCTCTTCGTGGTTCATCCTTATTCTTGCACGCCTCCTGGGCAAGACCACGGTCTCCTGGTCGCATGGCTGGTATGGCCGCGAGCGGGGAGTCAAGCGGCTGGTGAAGCGTATTTTCTTCTCCATGTTCTCCAAACTGATGATTTACAACGAGTATTCCATCTGTCTCATGGAGCAAGAGGGGTTCGACCGGTCGCGCCTCTACTGCATTGCCAACTCGCTGGACTCCGACCGAGAGCAAGCCATCAGGCAGACGCTGAAGCCCACCGACATCTATACTGCCCACTTCGGCAACGCCCATCCCACCGTCATCTACTGCGGACGCATACAGCAGCGCAAGAAACTGCCCCTGCTGCTCGATGCCATCGCCCTGCTGAAACAGCAGGGCCGGCTGGTCAATCTTGTTGTCGTGGGCAAGGATTCCGAGCAGGTGGGGCTGGAGCAGGAGGCCCGGCAGCGAGGCATCGACGGGCAACTATGGATGTACGGCCCCTGTTACGACGACAGCCGGCTGGGCGAGCTGTTCTACAATGCCGCCGTCTGTGTGTCGCCGGGCAACGTGGGACTAACGGCCATCCATGCACTGACCTTCGGATGTCCGGTCATCACCCACGATAACTTTCCATACCAAATGCCCGAGTTCGAAGCCATACAACCAGGCATCACTGGAGACTTTTTCAAGCAGGACAGTATTACGGATTTAAAAGAAAAAATAGAGAAATGGATCTTGACAGACGGCAAAAAAAGGGACGAAACAAGACAAGCCGCATACCAAGAGATTGATAGAAAATGGAACTTACATTATCAATTAGATACCATTAAAAGCATCATTTACGAAAGATGATACAATCTTTTTTTCATCAAGGCGTTCTTATTAAATAGGTATAACAATAACAAACATGGATATAGCTTTTAACAAACCAGCCCGTTTCCAGTCTGACATAGAATACATCTCAGAAGTTCTTAACCAAAGACACCTCTGTGGGAACGGCACTTTCACCAAGCAATGCAACACTTTCTTCACTGGGAAATACGGTTTCAAGAAAGTACTATTGACCACATCATGCACTGACGCCCTCGAAATGGCAGCCATCCTGACAGGAGTTGGTCCCGGCGACGAGGTAATCTTACCCTCCTATACGTTCGTTTCAACAGCCATTGCCTTTCTGAGGCAAGGTGCCAAGCTCGTTTTTGCAGACAGCGGTTCCAAGCACCCCAACATCACTCCAGAGGAAATCCGAAAGTACATCACCCCCAAGACAAAGGTTATAGTCCCCGTGCATTATTCCGGTGTCTCCTGCGATATGGATGCCATCATGGATTTGGCACATCAGCATGGCATCGCCGTGGTAGAGGATGCAGCCCAGTCTCTGGATGCTTATTATAAAGGAAAGCCATTGGGAAGTATCGGCGACCTGGGATGTTTTTCGTTTCACGACACCAAGAATGTCACATCGGGAGAGGGCGGCATGCTGACCGTCAACAACGAAGCATTCATACGGAGAGCAGAAATCATTTGGGAGAAAGGGACAAACCGTTCCGAATTTTTCCGCGGCGAGGTGAACAAATATGGATGGATTGACACAGGATCATCGTTCCTAATGGCAGACCTTAATGCAGCATTGCTCTATTCTCAACTGCAACATCTTGAGGAGATTCAGGCACGCCGCATCCAAATATGGAATAAATACATGGAGGCCCTTACACCTTTCAACACAGAAGTGCAGCTTCCATACATTCCCGACTATGCTACCAACAATGCCCACATCTTCTATATGACATTCAAGTCTCTGGAAGAAAGAACTGCCTTTGTAAGCCACATGAGACAACACGGCATCGCTACACCTTTCCATTACCTGAGTCTCCATCAATCCCCTTACGCAGTCGCACATGGATTGAACCAAGAGATTCTGCCCCATGCAGACCGTTATACCGACTGCCTAATCAGGCTTCCGCTGTTCTATGACATGACCGACGATGAGGTTGCATATGTCATTGATACCACAACCCACTATTTTAGTGGCAGGTAAGCACATGAAGGTTTTGATTATCAACACTTGTGGAACCTATACGTCTACAGGAAACATAACAACAGCACTCTACAAACGCCTTATCTCACTGGGGCACGAGGTAGAGGTATGCTATGGGTACAAAGACGGATATGACAAAAACTTCCATAAGGTTTGTTCCCGCATGGAGTATTATATCTCTGTGCTGGTCTGCCGATTATTCGGCATACTGGGGTTCAACCCTCTCTCTACACGGAAGGTCAAGCGAATCATCGACCGCATGCAGCCAGATGTCATACAGTTGTACAACCTTCATGGCTATTATATTGACGACATTGCATTGCTCAAATATATCAAAACTAAAGGCATTAGGACAGTATATAGCATGCTGGACGAATATCCGTATATGGGCAAATGCGCCTATCCCGGCCCATGCACGAAGTTCCAGTCGGGATGCCGCAAGTGTCCCGCCATCAGTCTTTATCCCCGCTCTCTTTTCTTTGACACAGCCCACCGCTACTTCAAGAAAAAAGCAGAAGCCTACGCACAATTCGAGCACATTACATTCACCGGGCCCCAATGGGTCATAGAGCGTGCCCGGCTCTCTCCGCTGCTTCATGGCAAACATCTGTTTATGCTCAATGAACCCATCGACACTGACATATTTCATTCTCGACAGACAGTACCTCATTCTCTTTCCAAGGAACAGCTTCAGGGTAAGATCATCATACTCACTGTTGCCGTGTTGAGCAATCCAAGAAAAGGAGGAAGAGACTTTATCAGGCTGGCTGAACGGTTTGTCGACAAGCCTCAATTCCTCTTTATCTACGTCGGGTACGACCTGTCCCTTGCCCACTCCGATAACCTCATCGCCATCCCCTACGTCTATTCGCAGGAGGAACTGGCTGAATACATGTCTTTAGCAGACTTGTTTGTTTGTAACAGTAAAGAAGACACCATGCCAAACGTCTGCCTACAAGCCATGCTGTGCGGTTCTCCCATCTTGTGCTACAACACTTCGGGAATGCCCTACCTTGCTCCCTCGCCGATAGGAAAATATGTGAATGACATGGACGACATGGCCCACGAAATTGAACAATGCCAGAAAAAGGATAATCAGATAAGCCAGAACTGCGTGTCTTTTGCCAAAGAGCAATATGGGCACAACGATGTTTTCGACAGACTGTTAAGCCTCTACTAAAGGTGATTAGGTCAATACGGACTGAGTATAGGTTCGAGCACAGGTTCATAGCTGCACTGGCTCTGCCATCATCACCTACGCAATAACCCGAAGAGCTTGTACACAAACTTCGTGCATATCATCAGCGTGTTGGTGTACACTCCATTGTCACGGCACGCCCGCACATCTTCACGGATGAGCGTCAGTCGGCTACCGATGTTGCGCGTACTGGCACCGCCGGTGCGCATCGTGACAAAATCCTGGGGCAGATAGCGTGCCTTGATGTGGTGTTTGAAGAACAGGCGCACCATCATTTCATAGTCGGCCCCGATGCGATAGTCCAGCCGGTATCCGCCCGCCTGCCTGTAAATATCGCGCCGCAGATAGAAAGAGGGATGGGCCGGCATGAACCCAAAGCGCAGCCAGCAAGGGCGGAACAGACGCGAAGAGTAGTAGCGCACACACTGCCCGGGATTGCCGACGTTCACAAAATGAATGTCGCCATATACAGCATCCGGCGTACCATCGGCAAAGGCTGCCACCAACCGCTCCACCACTTGGGGTGAGGTGAAGTAGTCATCGGAGTTCAGAATACCCACTACATCGCCCGTAGCTTGACGTATGCCCTTGTTCATGGCATCGTAGATGCCACGGTCGGGTTCCGACTGCCACCGGAGCCGCCCGTCGAAAGCTGGCTCAAACGACCGAATGATCGCAATGCTGCCATCGGTCGATCCACCGTCCACCACGATGTATTCGATATCTCCGTAGGTCTGGTTAAGCACCGACTGCATGGTGTCTGCCAGCGTAGCTTCACTATTATATGCGACGGTAATGATGGAAACTCTCATTCTAATTCGTTTTAGTATTAAACCCTTTTACCCGAATTTTTATTGTTCGGTTGTACAATAAATGTTTAAAAAACATGTTTTATCTATAAAAGCGCATAGCGACATGACTCTATACATACTGTTGATTTTGGGTGCACTGGGCATCAGCATGGGGTGCGGCTTCGTTGCCATACCCGTCATTCTGGACTATTGCAAGGAAAAGAAGCTGTACGACATTCCCAACTCTCGCAAGATGCACAAGACTCTCATTCCACGCCTTGGCGGCGTATCATTTCTGCCCAGCATGCTCATAGCCTTTATCCTGGCCCTGCTGGTCATGGCTTACGACCGCCAAAGCAAACTGCTCTCCATCAATCTCTGGTCCCTTTACTTCATGGTAGGGCTACTCGTTATCTATTTCGTGGGGCTCATCGACGACTTGATAGGACTCGGTGCCAACCTCAAATTTGCAGCACAGCTCATTGCCGCCACAGTGCTTCCCTTGTCCAACCTATACATCAACAACCTGTACGGACTCTTCGGGCTGCACGAAATACCATTCTGGGCCGGGGCACCACTCACTGTATTGGCCATCGTTTTCATTTGCAACGCCATGAACCTGATCGATGGTATCGACGGTCTCTGTGCCGGTCTCACAGAGATAGCTCTCGCCGGATTCATGTATGCTTTCTATGAAGAGCGCATCTACGTGTACTGCATTCTCATAGCTGGGCTTATGGGCGCACTGGTGCCCTACCTGTATTACAACCTGTGGGGCAAGGAAAGCCGCAACCGAAAGATCTTCATGGGCGACAGCGGGAGCCTCACACTAGGCTTTATCCTGGGTTTCTTATTTGTGAAATACTCCATGAACAACCCTACTGTCATGTACTATGCTCCCGAGCGCATGCCTTTCGCCATGACGCTATTGCTCACCCCTACATTCGATGTGGTGCGCGTAGTGCTCCATCGCCTGCGTACCCATCGACCTATCTTTGATGCCGACAAAAACCATATCCACCACAAATTCATGCGGTTGGGCCTCTCCATGAACCAAACACTGGTCATCATCTTGTCCTTGGCCTTGTCTTTTATCGTGATCAACCGGCTGGCTTACACAGCGGCAGGCTTCACTTTCGTCTTCATTCTTGACGTTCTTTTATACACTGCCTTGCATCTGGCCCTCAACTACCTGACGGCCCGTGCCATCAAGGAGGGCCGAACGCGATGAAAAGAATTGTCGACCTTATTCTCGCTTTCGTATGCCTCGTGGTCTTCTCGCCGCTGCTGGCTGCCTGTGCACTGGCCATACGACTGGAAGACGGACTTCCTGTCATCTACCGTCAGGAGCGCATAGGCCTGCACGGACGGCCTTTCGTTATCCTCAAATTCCGCAGCATGCGCATCGATGCTGAGCATGACGGCGAGCCCCAGTTGCTGGAAGTAGAAGGCGACACGCGACTCACTCGCACAGGTCGCTTCCTACGTAAGCACCACTTGGACGAGCTGCCTCAGCTTTGGAATGTCCTTAGGGGCGACATGGCTTTCATCGGTCCACGCCCCGAGCGTAAATACTATATCGACCAAATCATGCAACACGACCCACGCTACACTTTCCTTTATCAGATACGTCCGGGTGTCACCTCCTACGCCACGCTCTACAACGGCTACACCGACACCATGGAGAAGATGCTGCGTCGACTGGAGCTCGACCTGTATTATCTGGAGCACCGCAGCTGGTGGTTCGACACCAAAATACTGGTCAAGACCTTCCTCAACATCATGTTCGGCAAGAAATTCTAATGCCGCTTACAAGCTTCAGAACTTGCGATAGTACAGCCGCAATCGGTCGCTTACAAGCGTCAGGCGGCTGCGACTGATGGCCTCAACCCGCAACACGGGCTGTAAACTGTCGAAACCAAATGGCACCAATACCATGGAATCGGTGACCAAAGGATCCCCCCTTTCGCGATCGTTGACCCGCGCATCGCTTAACGTCAGCTTGTCGTCAACATAACTATAACGAAAAATATATTGTTTTCCCTCGTCGGCATCACGCAATTGCAGGATGCCACCCTCCACGGCCATGAACTTGCGGTCGGTATGCACATCGGCTACACCACCGGTAGCCAACGTGTCAACCGTTGTTAGCAGCCAGTTTCCACCCAGCCTGCCGTTGTCCGTCGTTTCTATTAAATCGCCACAAGCAGCTACGTTCAAGGCTGCCAACAGCAGTCCCAAGGCTTTTCCAATAATCTTCATAAGCTGAATATTCCTGATTTTGACACTGTGAACTGAAAACCGGCATTGGCTCCGAGAATGTGTCCGAAGTCCATCCCGTAAGCTCCCTGCACACACCAACCTTTAGGCAGACGGTAATTTGCTTCTACCATCAAGCTCACATTGTGGTGCTTCTTGTCGTAAGGATCACTGTAAGTACCCAATCCCTCCTGCCATGTGGCCAGCACCCGGTAGCCAAACCGATCGGTCGGCTGACCGTCGAATCCAAGATGAAAGGCTACAGAGCGGTTGTTCTTCACCTCGATTGTTCCGTCCTCATTGTAGAGAGGCGACCGATAAAGCGGATTGCCCATGACCTGCCCCCAGTGCTGCCAGCCAGTAAAAATATAGTGATTGTAGAAGTTGTCTTCGCCGCCCACGTGTTCCGACCGCCCTGCTGAGTGGTCATGGTAGATCGGACCACTCTGGTATTTGCTGTAAAGATACTCCAGCACCACTCCGCGCAGCCACTTTCCATACTTCACATTCAGCTCTGCCCCCAGCATCCAGTCCTTGAACTCGTACAGGCGGAAACGTGTCTTCTTCTTCACGTTCCAGTCCTTTCCCGTGCCGTACCCGTCGTAATCGAGTTGAAACATGGACGAATGATCCTCAAAAAATTTATCGGCATAGAGTCCAATCGCCCACGTGTCGGTCTCATAGTTCAGCCGGGCAAGCCAGCTGCCCAGAATGTCTCCGGCCTCGTTCTGATAGGCAGTGCCAGCCTCCGGTGCGTCTCCTCCACCCGGTATCAGCGCCCGCCAGTAGCTCTTCAGCCCCGACGCATTCTGTATTTTCGACAAAACTCCGTTTCCGTCAGGCGTGTAGCTCGTACCGCCAAACAGGGCAGCCGACTCAAAGCCCAGCTCCAGCGACAACGGTACAAACCGCTCCTCACTGCCTATTTTTACATAACCCGCCTTGCTGTGATAGCGCACATGGTCGGAATATTTCGACTTCATCCCGGTAAAATCGTGCTGCCACCCGTCATCGGTCATCAGTCCATAGGCGATGTGTCCTTTCAGATGCACCCACCTTCCCAAGGCAGGAATTGTCCAATAGCGGGGCAAAGCCAGTCTCACCTGGGGCACTGGCCGGGCATTGATGCCCAAGGCTTGCGCCCCACTGCTTAGCCTCTGGTTCTTCAGTTCCATGGGATATTCTTTGGCACCCACGCTGAGTTGTCCGTGCAGCCACCTCACCTCGGCAAAGGCCTGCTGCACCACCACTCGGCTCGTATAGCCTGCCGCCACGGCCATGTCCACTCCGTAGCCAACGCCCCAGCGGCGTGCCGAGTCATTGTCAACGGGGCGTACCACCTGTCCGCGCAAATAGCCGTTGTCCTTGTCGAGCGACGAAAGCCCCTGCTTGTTGGCATTGAGCCACAGCGGTGTCCGCCCTCTTGACAGCGAGCCCTGCATTTCGGCCTTGTAATGGACGTCGCGGCCCAAGTCCAACCGACCGGGCATGCCGCCCTCCTGCCAGGCATACTGTGCCACCGACGAAACGGAAACAAGTGCTGTAGCCAGCATAGAGAATAGTCGTTTCATCCTTACATCTTTTATATATTGTGCAAAGGTAAGGATAAAAACCGAGAACTTGGCAGAAACAAGAGGACTTACACCTTATTTTAATGAAACCGTTGGGTCGGAATGCAGAAAGTAATCCACAGTCTCTTTGAGCATAATATCGATCGGTGCATAGTTGACAGGCCTTGGCGACGAGCCGGACATCAGATTGTCGGCTATCGCCTTTACCGCCATGTAGCCTTGGTACTCGGGGTGTTCCTCTATCAGAAACGAGATGCTGCCATCCTTGAGCAACTGCACGTTTCGGGCATTTGTTCCATAGCCGCACACCGGTACGGTGAGCCGTCCCAGCGTCTTCAGCTGATGGACAAGCAGGTGGGCCTGCGAGTTGAAGACTGCCACAGCCCCCACGGGGTAGGCGGTAAACAGCCCGTCCAGCTCGTCGAGCGTATTGCGGCTGGGCTTACAATCATACACCCCATACACATATTCAATGTCGGGGGCGTTCTCTGCCAGATATGAGATAAAGCCACGCTGCCGCTCGAACGAAGCAATGGACGTGTCGTCGCCTACTCGTTTGGACTGCAACAGGAGCACCTTCTTGGAGTGATCCATGATGGCCGTGAGCAACCGGGCCTGTGCCTTGCCGCACTGCACGTTGTCAGGGACAAATGCTGTCAGGGGTTCAGCATTCCTCACCAGGGCATCTACAAAGATGTATTTCACGCGCTGCAAGGACAGTTGACTGGCAAAGATAAAGGTCTCGTCCGAAAAAGTGGGCCCGATAATGACGGCATCTTTCTTGTAGGAAGCCGCTGTCCTGAACGTGTTCTTGCAGGAATTGATGTCAAATTGGTTGTAAGTCAGATAAGTGGTTTGGAAAGTACACTGCACGAAATGCGTCATGGCCCGCTCTATTCCTTCCCTCACCCGATCCCAATAGTCTCCCTTATGATACTGCGGAATGATAACCAACAGCCTCACCGTCTTATGGCAGGACACACTCTTGGAATGAATGCGCTTGACGTAATGGATGCGTTCGAGCACCGCCTCAATCCTTTTCCTTGTCTCGGGCGACACCTCGCCCCGTTCGTGAAGCACACGGTCTACAGTTCCAACAGAGACCTCTGCCATCGCCGCTATGTCGCTAATCTTGTATTTTTTCATGCCTGTTGCTGTTTCTTTTCACAAATCTAAGCCTTTTTCCGCTCTGTCACAACACTTTCATGCCGTTATTTTGATTTCTGTATCACTTCTTCGTCATTTTCGCACGGAAGCACGGAAATATTTTTAATAAGGCTTAAAAATATTGGTCTGAAAAGCGGTTTAATATGCCTTTATTGCTTATTTTTGCTGCGATGGGCTTTCTAATGGCAGGAAAAACTGAAAACATCCAAAAGACACGGCAACCTGCAATGGCCGGTGTTTACGCAAAAAACAACGACCGACCCTCCGCGGACATTCCATGAAAAAAGATAAATACTGTCCTATTCACTAAAAACCAACAAGTATGAACCTAACATTAAAGACGCTATTAGCGTTAAATCTGACGTTAATATCCCCTGTCGCCATGAGGCAGGCACTTGCGCAAAGCTCGGCCCAGCAGAGTAGTGTGACGGTGACCGGCGTTGTCACCGATGATGCCGGTGAGCCCATCATCGGTGCGACGGTCAAAGTTCCGGGAACCACCAAGGGAAGCATCACCGACCTGGACGGCAAGTACACCATCCAAGTGCCCCGCGGAACTGCCATCGAAGTGTCCTACGTGGGCTACGCCACCCAGAAATTCAATGCCACCGACACCCACCACAACGTGGTGCTTCTCGAAGACAAGCGCTCCCTGGAAGAGGTTGTGGTCGTGGGTTACGGCTCTGTAAAGAAGTCCAACCTTACCTCGTCCATCTCCAAAATCAGCTCCAACGCACTCGAAGACCGTCCGGTGACCAATGTCTCGGAGGCCATGCAAGGCCAACTGGCCGGCGTCAACGCCCAGGCGGCCAGCGGCGGCGTGCCGGGCCAGGAACTCACCATGCGCATCCGTGGTGTCAATACCATCAATGGCGACTCCTCGCCACTTTATGTCATCGACGGCGTGCCCCGCGACAATATGAGCGGCATCAACCCCAACGACATCTCCTCCATTCAGATTCTGAAAGATGCCGCCGCCACGGCCATCTACGGCAGCCGTGGTGCCAATGGTGTCGTTCTGATCGAAACCAAGGAGGGCAGCGGCAAGCCTACGGTGGCTTTCAATGCCTACTACGGCGTACAGAGCCCCGAGAAAAAACTCGACCTGATGAGCGGCTACGAATACATAGCCTACAACATGTTCATGCGCAATGCCAGCCATCTCCGCGAAGGCGGCTCCATGAGCGACCCCATGACCTCACGCACCATGGGTAACCGCATCCCCGGATGGTGGAGCACCACCAACGATTTTACCGACTGGCAGAGCGAAGTGCTGCGCACTGCGCCCATCCAGAGCTACGACGTGTCGGCATCGGCCAGCGGCAGCATCGGCAATATTTACGCCTCTTTCGGCTACCTCAACCAACAGGGCATCGTGCGAAACACCAACTTCAAGCGTTACAACACCCGTGTCAACGGCGAGCTCAACATCACGAAGAGCCTGCGTGTAGGCGCCAACCTTTCTTTCTCAAGAAGCGAGCAGAATGCGGCCGGCACCACTTATGCCGGTGGTGGCGGTGGCGGCAAGGAGAGTGCCCTCCACCATTCGCTCATGACCTCCCCGCTCGTGGGCATCGGCAAGGTCATCCGCACCGACGACAATCCCAGCGGCAACCTCGCCTCTACGGAGTCGTCCACCGACTTCGGCTCCTACTGGATAGACCCGCTGGCACAGCTGGCCAAGACCAAGGACGTGACCTACAACAACCGCGTGCAGTCCAATCTCTGGGGAGAATGGAACATTCTGCCCTCGCTCACCTACAAACTGCAATACAGCCAGAACTACGACGGTGAGGAATACGACTATTTCCAGCCGGCCTCTGTCAACGTGAGCGGCTATGCCTCGGCAGGCAACAGCCATTCTTCACACACCACCACCTGGGTGTTGCAGAACACACTCACCTTCGACCAGCAGTTCAAGGCACATCATCTCAACGTCCTGCTGGGCCAGAGCGCTGAGAAAGACCGCACCTATCTCGGTTCGATGGCTGCTCTCGGCTGGCCCTACGAGAACATCGCCACGCTCAATGTGGCCTCCACGCCGACCACAGCCTCCACCACCATCACGCCCTATCGCAACATGTCCTACTTTGGCCGTGTGAGCTACAACTACGACGACCGCTACCTCCTGACGGCCAGTATCCGGCGCGACGGCTCCTCGCGCTTCGGCCAAGACAGCAAGTGGGGAACGTTCCCTTCGTTCTCGGCCGGTTGGAAAATCAACCAGGAGAGCTTCATGAAGAACGTAAAATGGATTGACCTACTCAAGCTCCGCGCCTCCTACGGCACGTCGGGTAACGACCGAATCGGCAACTTTGCCTATCTGGCGCAGCTCGGAACATACTATGCCGCCTATGGCGAAGCCAAGAACAACGGCGCAGCCGCATCCAACATTGCCAACCCTGACCTGAAGTGGGAGCAGACCGGCTCGCTCGACATCGGCTTCGACTTCTCAGCTTTCCACAACAGAGTGCAGTTCAACTTCGACTTTTACTCCAACACCACGACCAACCTGCTCTTCGACGTGCCTGTTCCGGCAGCCACGGGCTTCAACTCGCAGCTCACCAATATCGGCAAGATTCGCAACACCGGATGGGAAATCGACCTCACCACACACAACATCGTGGGGCTGTTCAAGTGGACCAGCAATCTCAACCTCTCCCACAACTCCAACAAAGTGCTGGCACTTGGCGGCAACCAGACGCGCATCATCTCCAAGCTGCACAACGACTTCCAGTTCATTACCGAGGTGGGCGGCCCCGTCTCTGCTTTCTATGACTATATCTACGACGGCGTGCTTTCGGCCGAAGACATTGCCAACGGCGTGGCCATCAGGGCCGGCGAACAGGAGGGCAACGCCAAAATCGTGGACATGAAAAAAGACGGCAAGATTACCGACGAAGACCGCGTCAACCGCGGTTCGGCGCTGCCCGCCCTCACCTGGGGCTTCACCAACCGCTTCTCCTACAAGAATTTCGAGCTCAGCATCCTGCTTCAAGGACAGTTCGGCGGCAAGGTTTACTATGTGGGCTCGCGCCACAACGACGCCGGCGGCAACTACAACCGCCGCCTCTTCGCCAACTGGTTCCACTGCTACATCCCTGACAACCTGAAAGCTGCCATCCCCACAGAGTATCTGGCCGCCCACGGACTGTCGATGGATTGGGACGGCAAGACCTCCAATCCATTCAACTGGGGCCCGCAGGATAACATCTACAGCGCCACCTATTTCCGCGTGAAGAACATCACGCTGAGCTACTCTTTCCCCAAGCGGCTGCTAGCCAAGACGCCGTTCACATCGCTCCGCGTCTACGCTTCGGCCGACAATGTGGTCAAGTTCGACGGCTACAAAGGATTCACCACCGAGACCAACACCTACGGCAACGGCACCACACAGCTGGGCGTCGACTACAGCACCTACCCGCTGAGCCGCCGCTTCACCCTGGGCCTCAACGTGACTTTCTAACCATCCATTCACCAAACCATGAACCATCTTATGAAAACAAAGCATATATTAGGTGTGGCTGCACTGGCTCTGAGTAGCCTGACGCTTGCGGGTTGCAGCGATTTCCTGTCTCCCGAACCAGAATCCACCTACACCACCAACACGTTCTATTCCTCGCAGAACGATTTCGACAAGGCCATCACCGCCGCCTATGCCGTCATGGAAGACTGCTACAAGGGCGACAAGGGCTACCTGCACTTTCTCACGGCACGCTCCGACGAGACCAACAGCATCAACACCAACCTCTACTCGGACGGGGCCGAGAGCTTCACCGACAACTCCAGTTGCTCGCCCACCGAAAAGCTGTGGAACTACATGTACCAGATGATCTCGCGCACAAACAGCATTCTGGTGCACATCGACAACGTGAAATTCTCCAACGAAACCCTGAAGAACTCCATCAAGGGCGAGGCCTACGGGCTGCGCGCCTGGGCCTACGAGACGATGGGCAAGATGTTTGGCGGCGTGCCCCTGCTCGTCGACAAGGAGTACACCGTGGCCGAAACCCACCAGGTGGCACGCTCCACCCAGAAAGAAACGCTGGAGCAGGCCGTCAAGGACTACAAGAACGCCATCAGCCTGTTGCCGTCTTCGTGGGACAGCGCCGACAGGGGGCGCATGACCAAATGGGCGGCCAATGCCGCCCTCGGCCGGCTCCTCATGTTCATGAACCAGCCCGCAGAGGCCCGTCCCTACCTGGAAGCCGTCATCGGCAGCGGCCTCTACCAGATGGCCGCCAACTATGAAGGCATCTTCAGCGACGCCTACGACAACGACCCACAGAACGACCGGCTCTGGGAAGTGCAGTATGTCGGCGGACAGTCGACCGAGGGACAGGACTACAGCGAAATGATGATGATGGAAGACTGCGGCATCGATCGTGGCTGGGCTTACCGGGGCGCATCTTCTGCCATGCAGGTGTCGACCGACCTTCTGAGCACGTTCGAGCCGGGCGACGGCCGCCAGGCATGGTTCACCGTCGACGACCTCACCGACTCCAAGGCGCGCGGCTACACCTGGTGCACTAAGTTCTGCCGTGCCCGCAAGTGGGTACCCACGTCGGGTTCCGACTGGGCCGTCAACCTGCCCGTCATCCGCTACACCGAGGTGCTGATGCTCGAGGCCGAGGCCATCAACGCCACCGACGGCCCCACGGCCACCGCCATTGGCTACGTCAATCAGGTGCGCCAGCGTGCAGGACTGCCCGCCCTTGCTTCCGGCAAGACCGACACGCAGGCCCATTTCCTGGAAGCCATCAAGCAGGAACGGCGCATTGAGTTCATGTGGGAGGGGTTGCGCTGGTTCGACCTCATCCGCTGGGGCGACATGGTGTCCACCTACCAGAAATTCTTTGCCCAGAGCGACGAGGGCAACGGACAGTATGTCAAGCAGGTGGACAACAACCGCGCCATCTTCGCCATACCGCAGACCGAGATGGATATTTACGACAATACCAGCATCTTGTGGCAGAACGACGGCTACTAAGAAGCCCTCTTTCACCGTCAAGCGGAGGAATTTCCCACCAAGGGGAGATTCCTCCGCTTGGTCTTTCTCTTCTTGCCACACCCCCCGAACCAGCTTTTCCTTTTAGGGATTTTCCCCTGCCGACATAGGGAAAAACCTTTCCCCCACCCCATGTTTTCCGCTAATTTTGCAGTGTGAAGAACGGGAAGCCACGGCCTCCCGCCTCCGACAACATCACAGAACCCTAAAAGACAGAGCATATGAAAAAGTTCATGTTAGCGCTTGCAGCACTGTTTGTCATGACAGTCCAAGCATCGGCCATGAGTTATGAGCAGGCCCGCGAGCAGGCCCTCTTCCTCACCGACAAGATGGCCTACGAACTCAACTTGACCGACGACCAGTACGAGGCTGCCTATGAAATCAACCTCGACTACCTGATGAGGGTCGACAGCTACAACGATCTCTACGGCGCCTACTGGTCGCAACGCAATCTTGACCTGAGCTACATCCTGCTCGACTGGCAGTATCGCATGTATGTGGACGCTGCTTACTTCTATCGTCCGCTCTATTGGGACGCCGGCTACTGGCACTTCGGCATCTATGCCCGCTATCCGCACCGCGACTATTACTTCTTCGGCCGGCCGGGCTTCTACGTGAGTTACCGCGGTGGCCACAGCTGGTACATGAACGGCGGGCGCAGCTGGTACCATGGCCGCAGCTTCGGCGGGCCGCGCAACGGCATGGAGCGCATGGGCATGCGCGACGGATTCAACCGGGGCGACTTCGGCCGGGGAACGCGCTTCGGCACACAGGGCAACCGCTCTTTCGGCAACGGCAGCCGTTTCGGCACACAGCCGCAAGGCCGTCCCCGCTCTTTCGGCAGCAGCAACGGCAACAACGCCCCGCGCACTTTCGGCGGCTCAATCACGCCCAGTGACCGCACATTCGGCGGCGGCAACCGCAGCTTCGGCAGCAGCAACCGCACATTCGACGGCAACAGTCGCCAGAGCAGCACCCGTGCCACGGTGACCCGTCCGAGCAGCAGCTCCTTTGGCAGCCGCTTCTCTTCATCGGCCCCCAGCCGCACTTTCACCCCGAACAACAACGGCAGCACCCGCTCGTTTGGCGGCGGCAACTCCTCTGCACCCAGCAACTCCATGGGCGTTCCCTCCACCCGCTCGGGCGGCAGTTTCGGCAGCGGCGGCTCGGCGCCCTCGCGCAATTTCGGCGGCGGCAGCCAAGCCCCGGCGCGTAGCTTCGGCGGTGGCAGCAGCGGCAACAGGCCCAGCGGAGGCCATTTCGGCAACGGACGCTAAACCCCAACCCGACGAACCGGACCGGAATGAATACAGAGAGGAACCTTTAAACAGATACAGACAGTAAGGAATCTAAGGTTAGAGAGTTACATTACAGATTAGAGAGTTACATCACGAACGAAGGGCTGCTGCGGACAACAAGTTCCGCGCAGCCTTTCTTCCATGTGGATTCCCCTGCACCGGCCCGCCATGCGTCCACGTGCTCAGAACATCAGCACGCGCACCTCGGCGTTGCCCATCCTGGGCACTTCGTTCATCGGCTTGCCGAAACAGACACTTTGAATGGCTTTGTTGATGATGCCGTGCCCCACGGCCAGCACCGTCTGGTCGGGATGGGCCACTTTCAGCCACGTCAGGAAGTTGCGCGCGCGGCTCTTCATCCGTTCCAACGTCTCAATGTCGTCGGGCCACTCAACATTCTGCAGGTCGGGAATGAACCTCCCCGTGAAGCTGCCCCAGTCGCGCTCACGCAGCAGCACCGTCGTCTCCACAGGCTTGCCGTGCGGGGCGGCCACAATCTCGCAGGTCTGCACCGCCCGTTGCAGGTCGCTGGCTACAAAGGCATCAATCGGCTCCGAGCGCATCCGCTCCCGCAATTCGCGGGCCTGCGCCCGTCCCGTCTCGTTGAGTTCGCCCTGCATCTGTCCCTGCATAATTTGCGCTTTGTTGTCCACGGTCTCGCCGTGGCGCACCAAATATAGTTTAATCATCGTTTAATCCTATTCTTAAAACGTCTTAATGGCAAAGCCATGCCTCAAGAATCATATCGCCTCGACAAACAATTCCAACTGCCGACAGGGCACTGCACTTGTCTGCTTTTGCAATTCAAAGTTGAAGACCAGAGCCTCCACCATGGCATGTCGGTTCTCTATTCTCCCTCCCCCATGGTAAAAATGCTCTCTGGTCATCACGTTGAAGCGATCCCAATAACGTTCTATCATCTCATTGGGCCTATAGTCGTTGTGGTGCCATGTCGAGAGAATGAACTTGGCCCGAGTCCTTGACAGGGCCCTGAAAAGCTCTTCTTCGTCGTGCGCCGTCCACCCATTATAATAGTCCACATACCGGCCATAGTAAGGCGGATCACAATAAATCAAGTCGCCATCCCCGGCCCGTTCTATCGTCTCCAAGAAAGAATCCTGCCTAAATTCCCACTCACTTCTGCGAATTACACGGGCTACATGATCCACCTGGTTGCATATTTTGGTGATGTAAGCAGCCGCAAACCGCCCGGGCTTCTTGCAGAAAGGGATGTTCCATTCACCACGCCGATTGAAGCGCATCATCCCGTTGAACCCCGCACGCGAAAGAAAGATGAAGTCGTAAGGACTGTGCTCGGCATTAAATCGGTCGCGCACCAGCCGATAGTGTGCATAGCCATTCTCATCGGCCTGCCGGAGCAGCCGCCCCTCCCGCTCAAGGTAACTGCGCATCGAGCAGGCCGTAATCTCTCCGCGTTGTACCGCCTGATAAAACCGAATGACATGGGGATTGGTGTCGCCAACAACGTGTGCTCCATGGAGGGGCGCGTTGAAACCCACGACCCCCGTACCCAGAAAGGGCTCTACCCAGCGGGCATCCGGCGGGGTGCCCGAGGCCAATATCACATCGTTAATCCAAGGCACGAGCTTGGTCTTGATACCTTGCGACTTTATCGGTGGAACAATCGTCGGCATGCTATTTCCCCCATTTGGTTAGAATCCGACGCTCTGCATCCAGATAGTTTTTATAGGTCTCGAGATTGTGATAACGGGGCTTCCGATGCCGGCTTTCGCAGCATCGGCCGCATTGAAGAAGTTCATCCAATAATGGTCGAACACCTCTTCGCCCAGCCCGGCAAAGGGGCCCGTGCCCTCCACAAGCCTGTCTATCTCGACAACACCGCCGATATTTCTCGTGTTTCCACTGCCCGTTCTGTCGCTGGCAATCTTCCATTTGGGCTGGACAAAGAAGACAAACTGCTCGATAACCGACTTGATCCGGTCCAGTTCGTCAAGCTGATACACCGTCCTTTCACCTTGAAGGCTGGGGCTCTGCCGGTAGAGCATGCCTATCACGAGGTGGCACTGATAGTCCTTGTAAGGATAATCGGTATTCTTCTTGACCTCTCGATTTCTGAAATAGCCCCAATAGGAGCCCAGCGTCAGCCCGTTCACCCGATTGTTGTCACCATAATAACTCGACTTGAAGTCTACGGCAAAGAGGTGCCCGTCCTCGTCCTTGAAAGTAAGGTCAGGGTAGAAATTCTGTGCCGAGGGCAGCTCCAGCACAAGCTCATAACGCCCGGCAAAGGCCTCGAGCCTCGGGATAAGGATGAGTTCGAGTATCTTCGAGACCACCTTTGTATCGTTCGTCATGGTGTATATGTTCCGGCCCACGTCTATGAATCCCTTGACTATCCATTCGCTGTCCTCGGTTTCGAGCACAGCCCTATAGGTCTTCACCTCCTCCGTGAGCAGCCTCAAAAAAGTGGTTTTGTCCATATCTGTCTGATTGTTCGCATGCGCCAGACTTCGCCATCGGGCGTCTTCACGGCAAAGGTAACACTTTGTCTGCACATACAACTACGATTGAAACGATTTTTTAGGGCATTTTTTCCATGCAATTCCCGCCGTTTTTCATCTTTTCATCGTAACTTTGCAATCAGCTCACGGCTGGTTCAGCCCTGTACAAACAGACACAACAGACCCAACAAATGAAAGTATTTCAAAGCAGCATTTTCCGTGCGCTCTGCGCCATTGCCACCGGCGCACTGCTGGTCAAGTACCGCGAAGAGACCGTCACGTGGATGACGATTACCATCGGCACCGTGTTTTTCATCTCGGGTGTCATCAGTTGCGTGGCCTGGTTCTCGGCCCGGCGCAAGAGCCCCGACGTGGAAATCTACGACGCCCAGGGCCGTCCGCTCGCCGCCCCCGCGCCGTCGTTCCCCATCGTGGGCATGGGCAGCATCATCCTGGGCGGCATGCTGGCGCTGGCCCCCAACACGTTTGTCAACGGACTGGTGTACGTGCTGGCCGCCATCTTGATTCTGGGCGCGCTCAACCTCTTCTTCAATCTGGCCACGGCCACCAAGTTTGCCCACATCGGCTGCGCCTGGTGGGTGCTGCCCGCCGTGATACTGCTCGTAGGGCTTGTGGCCGTTGTCAAGCCCAGCGCCATCGCCTCCATGCCGCTCCTGGTTATCGGATGGGGCATGATGGTCTACGGTGTTGTGGAGCTGACGAACGCCATCAAGCTGCGCCAGTGCCGCAACAGCTACGAGAAAGCACACAGCGGACCTACCATCGAAGTGGAGGCCACGACGACCGATGTGGCCGACGAACAGTAGGGACCAGCCCCGTGCGCATCCGCCCGAAACAGCCCAAGGCAGAGCCACGGCCGAGGAAGCAGCGGGCCATCACGGGAAAACGCCAAATCATTACACCGCAATGGCCGAATGATTACGGTGCAGACGCAACGCGACAACGGCGTAAAGGCATTGCCTTTACGCCGTTGTCGTTTTGCCACGAAGCCGCCATTGCGGAGCCACGGGCCGTTTACTCGTCTACGGGCACCAGTCCCTCGATGTATTTGCAGAGGATGCCGATACCCTTAACGTTCTCTCCTCCCTGCGGGATGATGAGGTCGGCATGCCGCTTGGTGGGCTCGATGAACTGCTCGTGCATGGGCTTGAGCACCTTGAGATACCGGTCGACCACCATCGAGACGGTGCGGCCGCGGTCGATGGTGTCGCGCTGAATGTTGCGGATGAGCCGCTCGTCGGGGTCGGCATCGACGAAAATCTTCAGGTCCATCATGTCGCGCAGCTTCTTGTTGAGCAGGGCCATGATGCCCTCTATGATGATGACGGGCTTGGGTTCCACGTGCACAGTCTCGGGCAAACGGTTGCACAGCAGGTAGCTGTAGGTGGGCTGCTCCACGGCACGACCCTCTCGCAGGTCGCTGATTTGCCGGATGAGCAACTTCCAGTCGAACGCGTCGGGGTGGTCGAAGTTGATGGCACGCCGCTCGTCCTCGGTCATGGCGGTGGTGTCGTTGTAGTAGGAATCCTGTGGAACCACGGCCACATAGTGGGGCGGCAGGGCCTGCACAATCTTCTTGACCACGGTGGTCTTGCCGGAACCCGTGCCGCCGGCAATGCCGATTATCGTTATCTTGTCCATATTTTAAGGAGTAAAGGAGACAGGAGTTAGAGGAGTGATGGGGTTAAAGGAGTTGTGGAGTGAAAGCAAACGCTATTGCACAGCAGACCGTCAGAGCAGCCCGATGTCCTGAAACATGCGGCGGTAGTACTCGGCCTTCTGCTCCACGCGCATGGGATAGGCGCGCGACGAGCTGGGCTCGCGGTAGAGACCGATGGCCCGGTTCTCGAACGAGAAGTCCACGTGGCCGCCCATTTTGAGGTGGCGCGCGTCGATGCCGTAGTGGGTGGTGAAGATGCTCGTGGCCAGTTGGCCGGCCGCCAGCACCGCGCGGCACCGGGGCAGGGCCCGCAGCATGCCGTCGAGGTCGGCCTGTTCCACCACCTCCAGGTCCTTGTCGGAGGCCGTGCCCGTGGTGCGGCGTATGCGCAGACAGGTGTCGAAGATGGCTATGCCGCACTCGGCCAGAAAGGCTTGCAGCTCGGCCAGCCGGTAGGTTTTGCGGGCCGAATCCACGAAGTGCATCTTGTCGCCAAAGAAGCAAAGGCCGACGATGCGCCACATGTCGTTGGTGAAATTGGGATAGTACCAGTCCATGCACCAGCGTCTGGGGGCCGGCGGAAAGGTGCCGAGCATGAGCAACCGGGCCGTGGACGGGAGGAAAGGCGTGAAAGGATGCGTCTCCACCGGGGCCTCGCCGGATATGGACGAGGGCTCGGTGACGGGGAGCTCGGGCGTTGTCCGTGTCATGTGAAACCGGCCGTTACTTCTCTTTCACCAGATACACGCACACGGGCAGATGGTCGGAATAGCCGTCGAGCCACTTGCCGCCGGCCGTGGTACGCTTTACCGAGCCCTTGTATTGCCCCTCGGTCTGGAAGAGATAGGGCATGCGCTGAATCTCGTTTTTCCAGTATTTCAGCGTCGAGTAGTCCTTGGAGCCCTTGGCATTGAGCAGGTTGGGCGTCATCACAATCTGGTCGAAGAGGTTCCACGAGCCTTGGTACATCAGAGTTCCGGTGCCTTGCTTGGCCAGCACGTTATACCAGGGGTTGTACATGTCGCCGGGCCCCACGAGGGCAATTTCCTCTTTGGCCGAGAGAATCTCGTGCATGCTCTTGTTGGTGGGGTCGTCGTTCATGTCGCCCATGACGAACACCTTGCATCCGCTGTCGGCGCGCAGCAGCGAGTCTTTCACGGCACGGGCCTGGGCGGCACCCACCTCACGATAGTACGATCCGCTGAAACGGCTGGGCAGATGGCACACGATGAAGGCCACATGCTCGCCCGCCAGCTCGCCGCTCACGGTGAGGAAGCCGCGCGTGGCAAAGTCGCTGTCCTGCTTTTCGGTGGGCACATAGGGTACGAGCTTCACGTCGCGCAGCCGGAAGAGGGCGGGGTTGTAGAGCAGGGCACAGTCTATGCCGCGGCGGTCGGGGCCCTCGATGTGGCAGAACCGGTAGTTGCGGGCCTGCAGTTCGGGCTGGGCGCACAGGTCGGCGAGCACCTTGGCGTTCTCCACCTCGGCCAGTCCGATGACGGCGCAACCCACGCCGGGCAGCGTCGAGGTGCCCATGTCGCTCAGCGCGCGGGCCATGTTGTGCAGCTTATGGCTGTATTTCAGTCCGTCCCATCGGTAGGAGCCGGAGGGCAGGAAGTCGTAGTCGCGCTTGCCTTCGTCGTGGCAAGTGTCGAAGAGATTCTCCTGATTGTAGAAGCCCACGGCGTAGACATTGAAGCGGCGCTGGGCCGAAACCGGGAGCATGGCCAGCAAGAGCAAGGCCAGGAATGCAAAGTTGATTTTAGGGTTCATGGCTTATATTTTGTGCAAATATCGCAATTAAATTCGAGATAAAGGCCTTATCGCCTGAATTTTTCGGGAAAAAGGGGCATGGAAGTAGGATATATTTCGCTAACTTTGCAAAAATATATCACTATCAATAACAACTTCAGTCAACTATGCAGACAAAGCTTATCTTGGCCCTGACGGCCTTAGGCTATGCTTCGGTGGCGTTCGCCCAAAGCGACTCGACCAATGTAGGCGAGGCCGCCTTCACGTTCACAGAGGCACAGCTGGGCGAAGACGACAACATGGAGCAGAGCATCAGCATCGTCAACTCCAATTCGAGCGTCTACAGTTCCAGGGTGGGATTCCTCTTCTCGCCCGTCAGGTTCCGCTACCGTGCCCTCAATCAGAAGTACAACGACATCTATATCAACGGCGCTCCGGTGAACGACATGGAGACGGGACAGTTCCGCTACTCGCTCGTGGGCGGCCTGAACCAGCAGACGCGCAACATGGAATCGGCCCTGCCTTTCGAAGCCAACAACTTCGCTGCAACGGGTCTCGGCGGCTCCAACAACTACGATTTCCGCCCTGCAAGCATGGCCGCCGGCCAGCGCATCACGCTCTCGGCCGCCAACCGCAACTATACCATGCGCGGCATGTACACCTACAACAGCGGGCTGAACAGCCGTGGATGGGCCCTCTCGGCCAACGTCACCTACCGATGGGCCAACCGCGGATACGTGCCGGGCACGTTCTACAACGCCCTCTCCTACTTCCTCGGCGTGCAGAAACTGCTGGGCAACCGCCACTCGCTCTCGTTCTCCACCTGGGGCAACCCCACGGAGCGCGCCACGCAGGGAGCCTCGACCGACGAGATGTACTGGCTGGCCAACGACTACCAGTACAATCCCTACTGGGGCTATCAGAACGGCAAACGCCGCAACAGCCGCGTGGTGAACGACTTCGCCCCCTCGGCCGTCTTCACCTGGGACTGGGCCATCAACGACAACAACAAGCTCACCACGTCGCTCTTTGGCAAGTACAGCTGGTACTCAAGTACCAAGCTCAACTACAACGGGACCGACAATCCGCACCCCGACTACTGGAAGCGGCTGCCGTCGAGCTACTACGACGTGTGGGGTTCCAACGCCATGAACTCGCTCCAGGGCTACCAGGACTTCCTCACGGCACGCGACTATCTGATGGGAAGCGAGGCTGCACGGCAGATCAACTTCGACCGCCTTGTCTACGCCAACCGGCAGGCCACGGCGCAGGGAGCCGATGCCATGTACTTCATTCAGGCCAAGCACAACAACGTGCTCAACCTGACGCTGGCCTCGACGCTCACCTCACGCATGACGGCCAAGAGCGTGTGGAACAACGGTTTCTTCCTGGCCCGCAACGATGCCAGCCACTATCAGACCATGTCGGACATGCTGGGGGCCGGCAGCTACCACAACATCAACTACTATGCACTGGGCACTTATGCCGCCGGGTCGGACAAACTGCAGTATGATCTGAACCGCCCGAACGCCGGGGTGGGCAAGGGCGACAAGTTCGGCTACGACTATCACATCTTTATAAACCGCGCCCAACTGTGGACCAACTACGCCGAAACCTTCGGCAGCGTGCACTATACAGTGGCTGCTCGGCTGGGCTATCAGTCGATGCAGCGCGACGGCAAGATGCGCAATGGCCTCTTTGCCGAGAACTCGTTTGGCAAGAGCCGCACAGCCGAGTTCGTGGAGGGCGGCTTCAAGGCCGGGGCCAACTTCAACCTGGGACGCGGCAACACGCTCACCCTGGGCATGGGCTACGAGAGCCACGCCCCCTCAGCCGCCACGGCATTCACGGCTCCCGAGATGAACAACGACTTTGTGGGCAACCTGCACAACGAGCACATCTTCTCCAGTGAAGTGGGCTATCAGTATCTGGGCAGCTGGTTGCATGCCAACCTCAGCGCCTACTACAACCACATTACACACGTGACGGAGTGGACGTGCTTCTACTTCGACGACATCAACAGCTTCTCCTACAACTCGCTGTCGGGGCTGCGCAAGGAGTACTACGGACTGGAGGGCGGCCTCGATTTCAAGCTGGCTTCGTTCCTGAACCTGCGTCTCATCGGCACGCTGAGCGAGGCCAAGAACATCAGTAATGCCCACGTTCGCTACATCAACTCCACGCAGGGCGTGTACAACGACGACGTGGCCCTGGTGAAAGGCATGCGTGAAAGCAGCACGCCGCTCACGGCCACGGCCATCGTGCTGAGCTATCATAAGGGCGGATGGTTCGTCGATCTGAACGGCAACTGGTACGATCGCATCTACCTGGGCTACTCGCCCTACTACCGTTACCAGAGTGCTCTGCAACGCATCGGCAGTACCGACGGCAACGGCAACCTGCTCGTGTCGCCCCAAGACAAGGGCCGGGGCGGATGGATGCTGGACGGCTCCATCGGCAAGAGCATCTATCTGAAGCATGGAAGCCTGTCCATCAACCTCATGGTGAGCAACATTCTGAACAATCAACGGATAGTAACCGGCGGCTACGAACAGAGCCGTTCGGACTACACTTCGTCGGGAAACAGCCGCATGTACCGTTTCTCCAAGAATCCAAAGAAGTATTATGCCCTCGGTGCCAACGGCATGCTGAACATCGCTTACAAATTCTAAACCGCAACAAGACAATGAAGACATTCCATCATATCATGGTGCTGGCCCTGGCCTGCTGCGTGGCCACGGGCTGCATGGACGGCGACTGGGACGCACAGCAACCGACAGCCGAGCAGGCCGGCGTGGGCAACAAGGACATCGACGAAAGCAACATCATCACCATTGCCGAGCTCAAAGACCGCTACAAGACGGCCATCACCACCGACTATCGCGACGGCAAGGCCTATGCTCAAGTCGCTGAAGACACGAAGATCAAGGCCATGGTGACGGGCAATGACATCCAGGGAAACCTCTACAATGAGCTGGCCGTGGCCGACGCTACGGGCGGCATCGTCATAGCTGTAGCCGAGGGAGGTCTCTTCGGCACACTGCCGGTGGGGGCCGAAATCATCATTGACCTCAAGGGACTTTACGTGGGCAACTACGGTTTGCAGGCCGAAATAGGCACGCCCTACACCAATGCCAGCGGAGCAACCTACGTGAGCCGCATGAGCCGCGCGCTGTGGAACCAGCACTTCCGCCTCACGGGCAAGACGCAAACTGTGGAGCCTGTCGCCTTCGACAAGAACTGGAAACCGGCCAATGACGGGCTGACCTACGGCGGCCGACTGGTGAAACTCACCAACGTGTCACTGAAAGGGGCAGACGGCAAGGCCACCTACGCCACACCCGGAGGCGGTGGCGGCTCGAAAAGCGTCTACTTCAACGAGTTGGGCAACAGCGTCATGCTCTATACAAGCAACTATGCCGACTTTGCCGCCAACCCTCTGCCCACCGGCAAAATCAACGTAACGGGCATCATGAAACGGTACAACAGAACCTGGGAAATCATCATCCGCACGCTGGATGACGTGGAAGAAGTAAAATAATAAAACGAAGATACGATGAAAAAATTGATTCAGTACGCATGCGCGCTGGCCCTGGCGGTCATGACGCTGGGCAGTTGTGAGGACGTCCCCATGCCCTACAACGGCAACTACAACGGCAACGGCACAACCCCCGAAACCACAACCGACCCCATCGGCGAGGGTACACTGGCGTCGCCCTACAACGTGGCCAAGGCCCTGCAAATCATCAAGGCCGGAACCTACACCTCGGCGAAGGTGTATCTGAAAGGCATCGTCGCCAAGATGGGCGAGGTTAGCACACAATACGGCAACGCCACCTACTTCCTGGCCGACACCAAGGGCGGAACCACACAACTGGAAGTTTATCGCGGCTATGCCCTGAACGGGGCGAAATTTGCCACGGGCAACGAGATTGCCGTGGGCGACACACTGGTGGTCTATGGCGTGCTCACCATGTACAACGCCACGCCCGAGGTGACCCAGGGCAGCCAGATTGTCTCCATCAACGGCAAGGGAAACAACAGCGGCGGCGGCGGAACGGGCGGCACCGCAGCGCCCGCCGGCGAGGGTACCGAGGCCTCACCCTACAACGTGGCTAAGGCCCAACAACTCATCACCGCCGGCACTTACACCAGCGACAACGTGTATGTGGCCGGCACTGTAGTGGGTACTCCCGAGATCAGTACCGAGTATGGCAACGCCACCTACTATATATCCGACGACGGTACCGAGGCCGGAAAGCTCGAGGTTTACCGTGGCTACGCACTGGGTGGAGAGAAGTTTACGGCCACCGATCAGCTGAAAAACGGTGACAAAGTGGTGGTGCTGGGAGCACTAATCAACTATAACGGTACCCACGAGATTGCCAAACAGAACAAGATTGTGGAGCTGAACGGCAAGAAAGCATCCTCTACAGGCGATACCCCGAACCCGCCCACGGGCGGCACAGTCGTCACCATCGACGGAACGACAGTGACCGCTACGGCCCCGAATGTGACAGCCGGCAGCACCACTGTAACCATTGATCTGAACACGCTGGGGCTGGCCAATGCGGCCGATGTGGGCACCGTGACCCTCCCGGATGGCTCCACACTGACCTTCGCTGCCGGAACAAACACCGCCGCCCCGAAGTTCTACACAGCCACTAAAGGCGTGCGCGTGTATGCCAACAACACCATCACGTTTGCCTGCAAGACCAAGATTGCCAAGATTGTCTTTACCTGCGACACCTACAACGGCACCAATTATGTGGGCAATGACACGGGAACGGTGAAATTCGACGGCACAAATGCCACCTATACCAACACTTTCTCGACAGACAAGGGCGGTGTGCAGCTACGCGTTCAGACCATCACCATCACCTACGCTCAGTAGCAGAACGCACGACTTGAAGCAACAGAACGCACGATTTGAAGCAACAAAGTGCATGCCTTAAAGTAATAGAGCAAACGCCTTGAAACAAGGCAAATACTCATAGAAATATTTGGCGGGCTGCAGAATTCTTTGTAATTTTGTGCCCGCTTATTATTATATGAGCTTCCAACGTACACATTACAAACATCAATAGAGCATTAAAATGAAAAAAGGTATTCATCCCGACAACTATCGCCCCGTCGTATTCAAAGATATGTCCAACGGTGATATGTTCCTGACGCAGTCCACATGCAAGAGCAACGAGACTGTAGAGTTTGAAGGAGAAACTTATCCTGTGGTTAAGATTGAAATCTCCAGCACCTCACATCCGTTCTATACGGGCAAGAGTAAGCTGGTTGATACAGCCGGTCGCGTAGACCGCTTCATGAACCGTTACGGTAAGTTGAAGAAGTAATACTCGACATACATTCCACTGTATATACGAATTACAGAGTGCGGTCGGACGTAGTTGCATATACGTCCTGTCGCACTTTTTTTATCCCCTGCACGCAAGATGAAGAAGTTTTCCTTGCTCATAGCCCTGCCCGCAGGGCTTCTGCTGGCCTCGGCATGTGGCGGAGAAGGAGGAGTTGACGAGGAACCCACAACCCCCGTAACGCCAACAACTCCCACGACACCGTCGGTACAGGCCAACGCCAATGCCAATCCGGCCACGCCGTCAGAATACCGACGGCTGGAAATGCCAGCCTTGCACCGTGGCTCCGACACCGTCCTCGTTCACAAGACAGCGGACGGCATGGTGAACTACATCACGGAATGGGACTTCCAGAAGCGTGCCCAGCGGTGGAGTTGCTACATCCTTACCCAAGAACTGCTCAAGCAAAACACCCAGCGTTACACGAGCGACGACAACCAATATCCGCAGGATCCGCTCATCGACGCCTCCCTGCAGTGGAGCGAAGACCCTTACTACAGCAACGGGCAACGGTTCGACCACGGCCACATCTGCCCCTCAGCCGACAGGCTGAACTCCTCAGAGGCCAACTACCAAACGTTCTTCCTGACCAACATGCAGCCGCAATTCAATGCCTTCAACGCCGGTCTCTGGGCCAGGATGGAGGCCAAAGTGCGCGCCATGGCCAAGACTTGCGACACGCTCTACGTCTGCAAGGGAGGAACGATAGACGGAGGAACGTTCGGCGGATACAACAAGGTGTACCATACACTGGCCAACGGACTGCTCGTGCCACGCTATTTCTTCATGGCCCTGCTGCGGGTGAACGGCGGCAATTATTCGGCCGTGGCCCTGTGGACCGACCAGATTACCAACAGCAAGGACAGCGGAAGCAGCCTGTCACGGTATGCCATTTCAATAGACGAACTGGAGGAACGAACGGGTATCGACTTCTTCTGCAACCTGCCCGACGCCACAGAAGACACGGTGGAGAAGACTTTCTACTCCACCGTTTCATGGGGACTGAACTAAGCACAGTCCCTAAAATTTCTCACGATACTTGGCTTCTTCCTTGTCCTTGAGCATGCCCAGGTAGCTCTCATAGCGCGAGAGGGCGATGTGATGGTTCTCCACAGCCTGGAGCACGGCGCAGCCAGGCTCGTGGGTATGCGTGCAATTGCTGAAACGGCACTCCTGTGAAAACTGGAATATCTCCTTGAAATAACTCGTGATTTCTTCCGGCTCCATGTCGAAAGTACCGAATCCTTTGATACCCGGCGTGTCGATAAGATAGCCGCCATCCGGCACATCGAGCATCTCGGAAAAGGTTGTAGTGTGCATGCCCACGTCGTGGGCCTCGCTGATTTCGGCCACGCGGGCATGTGCATCGGGTATCAGGAGGTTGAGCAAAGTGGACTTGCCCACCCCAGAATTGCCGCTGAGCAGCGTCACCTTGTCGCGCAGCAGCGGGCACAATTCCCCCACCCCGCTGCCGTCGGCCGCACAAATCACGCGACATTCATAGCCTATTGCCTCGTAGAGGCCGACCATCATCGACTGGCAGCGAAGCTCTTCTTCGTTCAGCAAATCGTTCTTGTTGAATATCAATACCACCGGCACCCGATAGGCTTCGGCCGATGCCAGGAAGCGGTCTACAAAGGTTGTGGAGGTCTGCGGATGGCTCACGGTGACCAGAAGAAAGGCCTGATCCACGTTGGCCGCCAGGATATGGCTCTGCTTGGAGAGGTTCTGCGACTTGCGGATAATGTAGTTCCGCCGGTCTTCTATCTCGGTGATAAAGGCCGTTCCCTCCTCGTTGACCACTATCTTTACCCGGTCGCCCACGGCCACGGGATTGGTGCTGCGGATGCCCTTGAGCCGGAAATTGCCCTTGATCTTGCTCTCGACCATCCGCCCCCCGTCGGTCTTCACCGTGTACCAATAGCCTGTATTCTTGACAACGATCCCTTTCATCTGTCCATAGATGGCCGGGAGTTAAAGGAGTTAAGGAGTTAGGGAGTTAAGACACATGGCCCTTTGCGGTGAGCAATACTTATGTCTTAACTCCCTAACTCCTTAACTCCCTAACTCCTCCATCACATTATACGGTCATGATTTCTTTCTGCTTGTTGGCCAGTATGCCGTCAATCTCCTTGATATACTTGTCGTGCAGTTTCTGCAAGTCGGCCTCGGCATCCTTCTCCAAGTCCTCCGACAAGCCGTCCTTGACGGCTTTCTTCAGCTTGTCCTTGAAGTCGGCGCGGATGTTGCGCACCTGCACCTTGGTAGCTTCTCCCGTCTTGTTACACTGTTTCACCAGCTCCTTGCGCCGCTCCTCGGTGGGCTGCGGCAGGTGGAGAATCACCATCTCGCCATTGTTTTCCGGCGTAACGCCCACCTCGCTATCCATGATACCTTTCTCAATGTCACGAATCTGCTTGCGGTCCCAGGGCCGGATGGTGATGGTACGGGCGTCGGGCACAGCCAGGTTGGCCACCTGATTCAGAGGCACCATCTGCCCATAGGCGTTCACGCGAACGCCGTCAAGGATGGCCACATTGGCGCGGCCGGCGCGGATGCGCGCCAGCTCTTCCTCCAAATAGTCGGAAGCCTTTCTCATCTTGTCCTCGGCATCCTTCAGGGTTTTCTTTACGTCTATCATATCTTTTTCTTTTGTTAAATTTACGGTGTACAAATATAGAGATTTATTTAGAAACGTGCAAGCACTGCGTTGGCTTTTTCCTTCAGCCGGCATAAATTTCTGCAGCCATCAGCCGCATGGCCTCTTCGAGACAACGGGTGTCGGTCTCGTCGAACGCACAGGGCGTCCGACTGTCGATGTCGAGCACCCCGACGGGCTCGCCCCCCGGCCGGAACACAGGCACCACAATCTCCGAACGCGACAAGCTGCTACAGGCAATGTGGCCGGGAAACAGCTCCACGTCGGGCACCACGAGCGTGCGCCGCTCGGCAAAGGCCGTGCCGCACACCCCTCGCCCCACGGGAATGGCATAGCATGCCGGCGGCCCTTGGAACGGGCCAAGGCGCAGGGGCTGCCCCGATTCCTGCTGCATGTAGAAACCCGTCCAGAAGAAACGGTCGGACGCCTGGTGGATGGCGGCCGCCACATTGGCCAGCACACTGGTCTCGTTGGTCTCTCCTCGCACGAGTTCGGCCAGCTGCTTCAGCAGCAAGGCATAGGCACCCGCCTTGTCGGTCATGCTTCGTCTCCTTTCCGCCGGGCCTGTTCCTCGGCAATCCAGTTGGTCAGCCCCACAAACTCGGCTATGGAGAGTTGCTCCGGCCTACGCGTCATCATGTCGCGGGCAAAGAAGTCGGGGCCGGGCATCGACGCCTTGGAGAAGAACTGACGCAGCGACACCCGCAGCATCTTGCGCCGCTGGTTGAACACGGTTTTCACCACCCGCCTGAACAGCGTCTCGTCGCATCCCAGCGACGTGACGGCGTTGCGCGTCATGCGAATGACGGCGCTCTTCACCTTGGGAGGCGGGTTGAACACGTCCTCGTCCACGGTAAACAGATACTCCACATCGTACCAAGCCTGGACGAGCACACTCAAAATGCCATACGCCTTGGTACCCGGCGCAGAGGCCATGCGCTGTGCCACCTCCCGCTGAATCATGCCCGTGCAGCAAGGAATAAGGTCTTTGTTGTCGAGCATCTTGAAGAATATCTGCGAGGAAATGTCGTAGGGATAGTTGCCGGTGAGCACAAACGGCTGTCCGTCGAAAAGGCGGGCGAGGTCCATGCGCAGGAAATCCTCACCAATGATGCGGTCTCGCAGTTGGGGGTAGGCCTCGTGCAGATACCTCACGCTCTCGCTGTCGATCTCCACCGCCCGCACTTCCCGCGGCTTCTGCACCAGGTATTGGGTGAGCACGCCCATGCCCGGCCCGATCTCAAGAACGGGAATACCGGGGCAGGCGTCCACCGTGTCGGCGATGCGCCGGGCTATGTTCAAATCGGTCAGGAAGTGCTGGCCCAGGTTCTTCTTCGGCTTGACTTGCTTCATTTTGTTTGAATAAGCGCCAGGGCTGCGGAGTGCAGCCGCTACGTAGGCGCAAAAATACGAAAAATAAATCACAACCCACGTTTCGCGGCCCATATTTCTACCCTGCCGCGCCAAAAGGCCCCGGCGACCGGCCCATGCGTCCATGGCCGGCCGCCGGACGCGCAGGGGCAGGGCCGCCAACCCGGGGCATGGCGGGGGCCAAAGCCGCACGGCCGGGGGATGCCGGGCTGCCCGCAGTACCATTGCGCCGCAAACGCGTGGCCTTTGCGCCGTAAACGCATCGCGTTTACGGCGCAATCGGGGGCCCATTACAGTGCAAACGCAAGGCCATCAGGGCGTTGCCGCACGGTGCTTGCGGCCGACACTCCGCTTCGGCCGCAAGCAACCAAGCCCCGAGCAGCCGCCCGACCTGCATCCGTACCCGCCCGCACACAACGCAAACAGCGGGAACCGGCGTTGGCCGATTCCCGCTGTCTATATGAAATAAACTACTTTTTTTACTTGAAAGTGACCGTTACTTGCGGCCTTCCACCATCTTGTCCATGATGAGAGCCAGTGCAGAAGCACCGATGAAAGCAACAATCGTAACTGTGATAAACGAAATCATACTCATAATCTTTTTCCTTTCCTTAATTTATTCTTCTTTGTTATCCTTAAAGGCACCGCCCGATGCGGTTGCCATCGTCTGAAAATATCTTTTTCCTTTCGACGTTGCAAAGGTACGAAGAAACACTGTGCACGCAAACAATTATGGCTTCCAACTCTGCTTTTACCCCGTTTTATTGACTAAAATCAAACGGTTTGACCCATGTCAAGCCGTTTGGCGGGAAAACAAAAGCATGTAAAAATCGGGCAATTCCTTTGCCGTTCGCCCGATTTCCACTATCTTTGTCTCTCGAATGGAGACGAAAAAGACCATCAACAACCTGCTGAAGATAGCCCTGTCCCTGCTTCTGGGCGGCGCCATCCTCTACTGGATGTACCGCGGCTTCGACTTCCGGCGCATCGAGCACGTGCTACGCCACGAGATGAACTGGGCGTGGATGCTGCTCTCTTTCCCTTTCGGCATCCTGGCCCAGGCCTTTCGGGGCTGGCGGTGGCGGCAGACGCTGGAGCCCGTGGGCGAGCATCCGCGCGCGTCGACGGCGGTCTACTCCGTCTTTCTCTCCTACGCCACAAGTCTTGTGGTGCCGCGTGTGGGCGAGTTTGCACGTTGCGGCGTGCTGCGTCGGTGGGACGGCGTGTCGTTTCCCAAGGCCCTGGGCACGGTGGTCACCGAGCGGGCCATCGACTCGCTGCTCGTGATGGCCATCATCGGGCTCACGTTTCTGTCACAGTTTGCCGTGTTCGACAAGTTCTTCCAGACCACCGGCACGCGCGTAGACCAGATTCTGGCCGGCTTCTCCTCGGCCGGATGGCTGGTCACGGGCATCTGCGGCGTGGCCGTGCTGGTGCTGGTTTATTTCCTGTTGCGCCGCATGTCTATATATAATAAGGTGAAAGACATGTTCCGCGGACTGCTCCAAGGCATCGGCTCGGTGAGGCACATCAGCAACGTGCCCCTCTTTGTGTTCTTCACCTTGGCCATCTGGGGCTGCTACTTCATGCACTACTATCTCACCTTCTTCTGCTTCGAGGCCACGGCTCACCTCGGCTTTGCCTGTGCCGTGGTGACTTTCATCGTGGGCTCCATTGCCGTGGTAGTGCCCACGCCCAACGGGGCGGGACCCTGGCATTTCGCCGTCAAGACCATGCTCATGCTCTATGGCGTAGCCTCCACCGACGCCCTTTTCTTCGTGCTCATCGTGCACAGCATACAGACGCTGCTCGTCGTTCTGCTGGGTGTCTACGCCTGGCTGGCCCTGTCGTTCAGCAGGAAACGGGTGCGGCCTCTCCCATCAGCGAGAACCAACAACAGATCATCCTTTAACTTTTAAATTGAACCGAATATGAGTGCAATCAGCAATCTGAAGCCGGAAGCCATCTGGCGCAACTTCGATGCCCTGACCCAGATTCCCCGTCCGTCGGGCCACATGGAAAAGGTGCAGCAGTTTCTACTCGACTTTGCCCGGCAAGCGGGGGTGGAAGCCTTCGTCGACCCTGCCGGAAACGTCGTGATGCGCAAGCCCGCCACCCCGGGATACGAGAACCGCAAGACGGTGCTGCTGCAGGCTCACATGGACATGGTGCCGCAGAAATCGCCCGAGAGTACCCACAATTTCGAGACCGACCCCATCGAAACCTACGTCGAAGACGGGTGGGTGCACGCCAAAGGCACCACGCTCGGCTCTGACGACGGCATCGGCGTGGCCGCCATCATGGGTATCATGGAGGCCAAGGACCTGAAGCACGGGCCCGTGGAGGGACTCATCACCCGCGACGAAGAGACCGGCATGTACGGGGCCAACGAGCTGCCCGAGGGTGAGCTCAACGGCGACATCCTGATAAACCTCGACTCCGAGACCTGGGGCAAGTTTGTCATTGGCTCGGCCGGCGGACTGGACGTAACGGCCACACTGGGCTACCAAGAGGTGGACAACGACCAGGAGACTGCCGTCAAGGTGACGCTCAAGGGGCTGCGCGGCGGCCACTCGGGGCTGGAAATCAACGAGGGCCGCGCCAATGCCAACAAGGAAATGGTGCGTCTCGTGCGCAAGGCCATCGCCACACTGGGTGCGAGACTGGCCTCATGGGAGGGCGGCAACATGCGCAACGCCATCCCGTTCAAGGCCGAGGTGGTGCTGGCCCTGCCCCAAGCCAGCGTCGAGGGACTGAAGAAGCTGGTCGAAGCACAGCGGCAGGCCATCGAGGACGAGTATAAAACCATCGAGTCGGGCGTGGAATTCTTCTGCGAACCGGCCGAGAAACCCGCCACTCTGCTGCCCGCAGAGATTCAGGACAACCTTGTGGATGCCATCTATGCCTGCCACAACGGCGTGGTGCGCATGATTCCCGTCTACCCCGACGTGGTGGAAACGTCGAGCAATCTGGCCATCATCAACATCGGCGGAGGCCAGGCTGCCATCAAGATTCTGGCCCGCTCCAGCCGCGAGGACATGAAAGAGGTGGTGGCCACCCAGCTGGAAAGCTGCTTCAGCATGGCCGGCATGAAGGTGGAATTCAGCGGCAGTTATGGCGGCTGGGACCCCAACCCGGACAGCGAAATCCTGAAAATGCTCCAGAAGATCTACCGCGAGCAGACCGGCCAGGAGGCCCTCGTGCAGGTGGATCACGCCGGTCTGGAGTGCTCCATCATCCTCGACAAGTATCCCCATCTCGACGTGGTGAGCCTCGGGCCCACGCTTCGCAGTCCGCACACCACGAGCGAACGCTTTGAGATTGCCACGGCCGAGCCTTTCTGGCGGCTGCTCACCCAGGCCCTCGAAGAGGTGCCCGAGAAGTAAACCGACACGGTAATCCGCCCCCGTCGGGCGGTTTGTGTCAAAACGGCAACCGTGATTTTAAATGTAGGGACGCACCTTGTGTGCGTCCCTACATGGCTTTATTTTCAGACACACAGGGCGCATATCCATACGGTTTGGCCACAAATCCGGGTTTTGATATACCTGCTTTTTGTGTGGTTTGTCCGCGTCCGAGCCCTGCGCCGACACAGCCCACGCACCTCTGTAGCGGCCCGCCAATATGCTTTTTTACGTTAAAATGCTTGCCGAAAAGGAATTTTAACCGTATATTTGCATACTATTCAAGGCTTACGGCGGCCGCCGGCCGCCTCCCAATAGGTTTTTCAGAAGATTCCAATGGCTCGGCAACCACTTATGAACGCATTATCCAACCATTCCCTGCGCCGCGGCGTCATCGTTCCATTACTTGCTTTTACGTTGCTTGGCGGCGGTGCATACGGCTACGCCGGCAGCCCGTCGGCAGACATATTCGGCCTTTTCCATTCCAAGAAAAAGAAAGCAGCCCCCCCTCCGGCCTCCCCCTACAAACAGCTTACAGGGCGCGACTCCGTGGCCATGGCGGGAGTTATGAACGTGATTCAGAAAGGAGACACCTTCTTTCTGGAGCTTCCCGTGAAGTACATGGGCCGGCCGTTCCTGGTCAGCAACAAGCTGCAGCGCGTACCCAAAGAGCTCAACGAGGCAGGGGTGAACAAGGGCATCAACTACGAGAACCAGCTGATTCGCTTCGAGTGGGACAAGGCCGGCAAGCGCATCCTGCTGCGTCAGCAACGGATTACACCCGAAGCCCCCGACGGGTCGGCCGTGCTCCAGTCGGTAAGAGACAACTATATCGACCCGCTGATTGCCTCGCTGAAGGTCGAGCAGACGGCCCCCGACTCGTCTACGGTCATCATTAAGGTCAACAATCTGTTCAACGGGCAGCGCAATTGCCTGAACGACGTGTTCAATCTCATCAACATCGGCACCTCGCCCGACAGTGAGCTCTCGCGCATTCTCTCGGTGAAAGCGTTCGACAACAGCGTGGTGGCCACGTCGGAACTCACCACCGTGGTGCACGAGGACAAGTCGAAGGTCAACGTGTCGGTCGTGGTGTCGTCGTCAATCACCCTGCTTCCCGAGCAGGAGATGGCGCGGCGGCAGGAAGACTGGCGCGTGGGCTACTTCACGACAACGCGCACCCAGTTCGACGATCGCCAGCAACAGGTGAAGAAAACCAACTACATCACCCGATGGCGGCTGGAGCCCCGCGACACCGCGGCCTACCTGCGCGGCGAGTTGGTGGAGCCCGTCAAGCCCATCGTGTTCTATATCGACCAGGCCGTGCCGGGCCACCTGCGCCCCTATATCAAGCAGGGCATCACAGATTGGAACGCCGCTTTCGAGCAGGCGGGCTTCAAAAATGCCGTGCAGGCGCGCGACTTCACCGACAGTCTCTACCATGACGGCGACGACCTGAAGTATTCGGTGCTCACCTACGACGCCTCGGAGAAAGCCAATGCCATGGGCCCCTCGGTGCTCGATCCGCGCACGGGCGAGATACTCGAGGCCGACATCATCTGGTGGCACAACGTGCAGTCGCTCATCCGCGAGTGGATTATGGTGCAGACCGCCGCCACCGATCCCCGGGCGCGCACACTGCAACTGCCCGACGAGCTCATTGGCGACGCCGTACGCTTCGTGGCCTGCCACGAGGTGGGACACTCGCTCGGGCTGCGCCACAACATGATTGCCTCGGCGGCCTATCCCACTGATTCGCTGCGCTCGCGTAGCTTTACCGACCGCGTGGGCGGCACGTCGGCCTCCATCATGGACTATGCCCGCTTCAACTATGTGGCCCAGCCCGGCGACGGCGTGCGGGTGATGAGCCCGCACATCGGAGCCTACGACAAGATGGCCATCGAGTGGGGCTACCGCTGGTACCCTGTCGGCACCGATGAACGGGCGGCTCTTGACGCCTATCTGCGCGCCCACAATGGCCGCGAATACCGATACAGCGAGGCTCAGCCGCAGCGCAGCGCCATCGACCCCCGCGCCTTGAGCGAAGACCTTGGCGACGACCCCGTGAAGTCGGCACGCTACGGCATAGCCAACCTGAAACGTGTCATGCCCCATCTGGTAGACTGGACACGCACCGGCGAGCCCGGCCAGACCTACGACGAAGCCTCGGCCTACTATGCGGCTGTGGTGTCGCAATGGCGGTTGTTTCTCTATCACGTGCTGGCCAACGTGGGCGGCATGAACCTTGAACGGCCCACCATCGACGACGGCAAGCCGGCCTATACCTTTGTAAATAAAGGCCGGCAACGCGAGGCCCTGCAGTTCCTGCTCGACGAGGTGCTGGGCTATCCGCGCTGGCTCTTCGACACGCCACTGTCACGAAAGATACTGATTCAGCGCACCACCCCCAACGGCACAGAGGAGCAGGAACCTGCCTACCTGCTGAAAAACCAGCAGAACTACATCCTCTGGGACCTGCTGGACAACGCCCGGCTGGTGAGGATGTACGAGAATGAAATGCAGAACGGCAAGGCCGCTTTCGCTCCTGTGGAGATGATGGACATGCTGCACCGCCATATTTTCCGCACCACAATGGGCGGCAAAAATCCCGACGTGATGGAGCGTAGCCTGCAAAAGAGCTTCGTAGATGCGCTCATCACCGCCGCCAACGCGGGGGAGGGCGTGAAAATCAACAAGCATCTTGACACGCCATCGCTCTCCAGCGGACAGCGCACGGTGGAGCTCACCAGCAGCCAGGTGACCCGCAACAGCGACGCCATCAGCCTCAAACGCGGCGAGCTACTGCGCATACAGCAACTCCTGCGGGCACACAAGGCAGGCGCGGCACTGGATGCACGCATGCACTACGACGACATCCTGCTGCGCATACAGACGGCCCTGAGCCACGAATAAACAACCCTCATTACCCACTCACATCATCAACGACAGATGAAAAAGATACTTTTCTTTCTGCTCCTGCTGATATGCTGCCAGCAGTTGGCAGCCCAGGAACGCACCGTCACCGGCAGGATTTTGGACGGAGGGCTTCAGAATGAGCCGCTCATCGGGGCCACCATTGCCATCGGCGACGGGAAACTGCAGAACGGTACCGTGACCGACTACAATGGCGATTTCACCCTCAAAGTGCCGCAAGGAACCCAGACTCTCACCGTTCGCTACCTGGGATACGAGACGGGCAAACTGACGCTCGTCGACGGTACAGACCACTATCAGCTCACGCTGAAACCCGAGGCCCACAACATTGGCGAGGTGGTGGTGACCGGTTATCAGAAGATAGACCGCCGCAAACTCACCGCAGCCGTCTCCACACTGAGCATTTCGGACGAGGCCGTGGGCGCGGTGAAGAACATCGACCAAGCTCTCGCCGGACAGATTGCGGGCCTCTCCACCCTCTCGACCACGGGGGCCCCGGGTGCCCCGGTCAAGATTCGCATCCGCGGAACAGCCTCCATCAACGGCACGCAGGAGCCGCTGTGGGTGCTCGACGGCATCCCGCTCGAGGGCACAGACATCCCCAATATCGACAACCTGAACGACGTGGATGACATCTATCAGACCTCCATCGCCGGACTCAACCCGTCGGACATCGAAAACATCACCGTGCTGAAAGATGCCGCCGCCACGGCCATCTACGGTGCACGCGCGGCCAATGGCGTCATCGTCATCACGTCCAAGAGAGGCAAGGAGAGCCGCCCCATCGTCAATTTCAACACACGCCTCACCTACAGTCCCAAGGTAAACATTGACCGATTGAACCTGCTCAACGCCACAGAAAAGGTGGACTTGGAGCTCGCCCTCCTGGCCGGCAACTACACTTACCGGCAACACAAGGGCGGTGTGGCCAACATTCTGGATCGGCTGGGCGAGTTCAACGCTTTCCAAAATGGCGGCTGGGATGCGCTGTCGGCCACGGCACAGCAGCAAATCAATAGCCTGCGCAGCATCAATACCGACTGGAACGACATTCTCTTCCGCGACGTTTTCAACCAGGAATACAACACTTCCATATCGGGTGGAAGCGACCGTGCGAGCTACTATGCCTCGGTGGGTTACTACGACGAGCAGGGCATCGTGGAAGGTGTGGAGAACAACCGCTACAACATGACGCTGAAAGGCACCTTCAAAGTGAACAAGATGCTCACCCTCGGAGCCAGTATCTTTGCCAACCAACGCAAGCAGCAGAGCTTCCTGACAGACGCCGGAGGCTTCACCAATCCGATGTACTACTCGCGCGAGGCCAACCCCTACTTCCAGCCTTATGCCGCAGACGGCAGCTACAACTACGACACCAACGTGCAAGGCCGAGAAAGCAACGCTCCCAATTTCAACATTTTCGAGGAACGCGAGAACACCAGCCGCCGTCGCCGCGACCGCTCGCTCATGGGTATTGTCGATGCCGAACTGAAAATCAATTCCGACTTCAAACTGACCTCACAACTGGGTTATCAGTTCGACAACTACAGTCTGCGACGCTACCAGGGGCAGGACAGCTACGCCATGCGCAAGGAGAAAGAATATGCCACCTACATGGCTGCCGACGGCACGCAGAAGACCATCTTCCCTGAAGGAGGGGCCAGCAAGACCACCGACTTCTATCGGCGGCAGTGGCTCTGGAAAGCCATGGCCGAGTACAACCACCGTTTTGCCAAGTACCACGACGTGGAGTTGATGCTCGGTACAGAGATTCGCCACAACAGTTCGGAGTCGGTATCGTCCAACGCCTACGGCTACGATGCCCGCACGCTGACCACACAGCCCGTGGTCTTCCCGTCGGAAAGCATTGCCGAGCAATACCCCCTGCACCAGGAAACACACCAGGAAAACGCCTACGTGAGCTGGTATGCCACTGGCTCCTACACCTATCACTATCGCTATACGCTGGGAGCCAGCGTGCGCTTCGACGGCAGCGACGTGTTCGGTGTGGCCAAGAAGTACCGCTATCTGCCCCTTTACTCCGTCAGCGGATTGTGGCGGGTGTCGGAAGAAACGTGGATGAAGCCCCTTACTTGGGTCAGCGATCTGCGGCTGCGTGCGTCCTACGGCCTGCAGGGCAACATCGACAAGAGCACGTCGCCCTACCTCATCGGCATCATCGACAAGACCTCCATCCTGGGCAAGAGCGAGACTGTCATCGCCGCCGAGACGGCTCCCAACCCCGACCTGAAGTGGGAGAAGACCGACAATGTGAACCTTGGTCTGGAGACCGCTTTCCTCAACGACCGCATCCGGTTCAGCGTGGACTATTACCATCGGCACAGTTCCGACCTCATCGGCATGCGTATGCTACCGCTCGAGACCGGCTTCTCATCGACCACTATCAACTGGGCCAGCATGGAGAACCACGGCTGGGAACTCTCGCTCAACACCCGCAACATTGTCGCAAAGGACTTCAGTTGGACCACCAGTCTGAACTTAGGCTTCAACAGCAACAAGATTATCAACGAGAGTGTAGCCCAGAATGCCACCTACCCCAGCCGCGAGGGGTATCCTGTTGGGGCCCTCTTCGCCTACAAGACGGCAGGTCTCGACAGCGAGGGCTATCCGCTCTTCGTGGCTGCCGACGGTTCCAAAGTGTCGGCCACAGAGTTCCTGAAGCTCAACCGCTACGGGGCCAGCCAGCTCACTGCCGAGGAGCAGCGGGCGCAATATACTTATATGGGCACCACCGATCCCAAGTGTTCCGGCGGCCTCATCAACAATCTGGAGTATAAAAACTGGCAGCTGGGCATCAACTTTATGTTCAATCTGGGCATGAAAGTGCGCGTGCAACCCAGCTACTCGCCCACCTATTTCGACCGCGGTCTCAATACCAACCGCGACATTCTGAACCGCTGGACAGCCGCCAATCCCAACGGCACGCTGGCCGCACTCATGGTGAGCTCTGCCCAGCGCGTGGCCGAATACACACGCTATGCCGAGTACAACACCTACAGCATGCTCGACATCTGGGTGCGCAACAACAGCTATTGTCGTCTGCAAAGTCTGCGGCTGGGCTACAAACTGCCCAAGGCATGGCTGGCAAAACTGGGCATCAGCAGTGCGTCGCTGAGCCTCGAGGGCCGCAACCTGCTGGTTGTAGCCAGCAACTACGACAACTATCTCGACCCGGAAACGATGGGCAACCCTTTCGCACAACCCGTGGCCAAGAGCTATATTTTCGGACTGAACATCAACTTCTGACATACAGCACACATCCAACGACATGCAAAAGATGAAACCATCCATATCTCCACACCAGCTGGCAAACTGCATCCTGCAACTGCTGGGACTGGTTCTCGCGCCGCTGTTGCTCGCTTCGTGCAATGACTTTCTTGACATCACGCCCACCGGACGCGTCATTGCCAAGACGGGTGACGAGTATCGCGCGCTGCTCACCTACGAGTACAAGTACTTCCCTTCCGACCGTGCCATCACTACAGTAAGGAGCGATGAGATGACCTTGACCCCGGGCTTCACCTCCGATCTCGACTATGCCACTTACTTCGATCTGTGGCGTTGGAACGACGACGCCCCGGCCACGACGACGACATACTTCGGTTGGCGTCGGTATTATCACGCCATCTATATTGCCAATTACATCATCGAGCACCAACAAGACATTGCCAATACCACGAAAGAGCAGGTGGAACAACTCGTAGGCGAAAGCTATATGATGCGTGCTTATTGCCACTTCCTGCTGGCCAATCTCTATGCCGCGCCCTACACGCACAGCACTCCTGAAACCACGAGAGGCGTTCCTTTGCTGCTCGAGGCCGATGTGAACGCCGTGCCCCGCAGCAGCAGTCTCAAGGCCGTCTACGACCAGGTTCTAGCCGACATCGCCGAGGCCGGGAAGCATCTCAACGTGCAAACTTGGGAAACTGGCCTCAACTATCGGTTCAATACCACGTCGGCCCAGTGCCTGCTGGCCCGCGTTTGTCTTTACATGGGCGACTGGCAGGGGGCGCTCAACGCCGCCGATTCGGTGGTCAAAGTCCATCCGGCACTCGAGGATCTCACCGGTACCGACGCTACATTGCCCAATCGTTATGACTCCAAGGAAAGCATTGTGGCTCTGGAAACAATGATGGACGGGAAGTATATCCTCATTGGCCGGCCGACCGAGACCCTCATCAGCCTCTACCGCTCGGGCGATCAGCGTCGCACGGCTTTCTATCGTCGTGTCACCACCAGCACCTCAACGCTCCTCAAGGGCGGCAGCGAACAGTTCAATTGCACGTTCCGTTCTTCCGAGTTCTACCTCACGGCCGCCGAGGCTGCAGCCCGCATGGGGCAGCGTGAACTGGCCATCAGCTATCTCTCGCAGCTCATGCAGAAGCGTTACAACACCCGCACTTACGCCACATATCTGGCTAATGCCGAAGCGATGGACAACGAAACGCTGGTCAAGGAAATCGTAGACGAACGCACCCGCGAGCTGGCTTTTGAGGGCCACAGATGGTTCGACCTGCGCCGTACTACGATGCCCGGGCTCTCGAAGACCTATCAGAACGACACCTACAAACTCGACAGCCTGGACGCACGCTATACTCTACGCTTCCCCACCGAGGCCGTCGAAGCCAACCCCGGAATAGAATTGTGGCAATAAGGCCACGGTATCTTCACCACCATATATTCATCATTATTATTTAAAAAGGTAAGAGCTATGAGAAAATTATTACTCGCTGCGGCCGTCTTCACGGCTACTGCCCTCCAGGCCCAGACCTGGAACTCCCCTGCTGCATGGACAAAAAGTCTCACGCCCGTAGACAAAGCCGATCAGCTCGGCGACACCCACACCACCGTTGGTGCCGATGGAGCTGTCTTCACCACAGGCACCTATAACCAGGATCTCACGTTTGGCAAGTCGACACTCGTCAACGATGACAAGATTACATCGGCTTATGTGGCCAAGTACAACGCCGACGGCTCTGAGGCATGGATGGCCGGACTGCTCGGCATGTCGGTCATCCGCACACTCGATACCGACAATGAGGGCAACCTTTACGTAGCCGGCAACCTGGCCGACAAGGTGACTTTCTACTCGGCCGACGGCAACAACCAGGTGGCTCAAGGCATCGAAGGCGTCACCGTTCCCTCTGCAGCGTTCGTCGCCAAATACGACAAGGATGGCAATCTGAAAGCCTTGCGCACCATCATTCCCGTGGCCGACGCCACCGTAAGTGGCTCCGGTCTGTACTCCCCGGAAGCCGGAGACCTGTACTTCACCCCCGCCAAGCTTATAGTTTCGGCTGGTAAAGTGTACATCTCTGCCAGCTACACGGGTGACCTCACCCTCGATAACCTGAAATGGGAAGGCCGTTATCTGAACGTGTTCGACTTCATGTATTCCGACATTGAAAGTGTGGGCATCCTCTCGCTGAACGCCAGCAACCTCGGCGATGCCGCCTCCGTGGCCAACCTGCAGACTAAGGACGACCTCATTTCGGTGCAGCAAAATCCGGAATCGGTATGCTTCACGGTAGACGGCAACACCGTCTACGCCGGTTTTGTAGGCAAGGGCACAGAGACCCTCACCACCCCGACAGGCACCACAGAGCTCGTCATGCAGCTGCCTAATGACGAGACAGGAAATGTGGAGCACGCTTTCATCTTGGCCAAAATCAATGCTGCCGCCACCAATGCCAAGGTATTCCATGTGGCCATGCACGACCGTAGCTATGGCACCGACAAGGTAAGGGCCATGGCTCTCGACGGTGGAAAGCTCTATGTGGCCGGCTCGTTCTACAACCAGCTCGGCTTCGACACCAACAAAACCTCCACAGGCTGCGCCGACCTCTTCGTGGCCAACCTAAACCCGGATGACTTCCATGTGAACTGGGCGGCCGCCGACGGCTACGACGAGGGCGATGTGTCCAAGAACGAAGAAGCCCTCCATGCCATGCTCGTGAACAACGGCAAGGTGTTCCTGGCCGGTGTGGACCGCACCAAGACAGGGCATGTTACCAACCACGCCCTGACCTACAACGTATCGGCCGACGGTGTTCTCACACCGGCCGACAACGTGGAATACATCTCGCTTGACGACAACGGACGCGGCACCGTGGCCGCCATCACTGACAAGGATGCCACCACAACCGTCACCGTCTACACGGCAATTACCGACGGCATCAGCACCGTCGCCACACCGACACTCGCCAACGACCGTATCTATACCCTCAGCGGCCAGTACGTGGGTACCGGCATCAAGCTGCCTCACGGCATCTATATCCAGAACGGCAAGAAGATCATCGTGAAGTAAAAAGCAGTCAACCGCACCCCTTTCATGGGCCCCATCTCAAAGATGGGGCCCTTTTTCGTTTATATACCTGGCTCATCCTTGGCAAAGCATCCGCCCATCTCCTTTCCTCAACCCCATTTTAGCAAAATAAAGAGCACGTATATTAACAAAGATTAAATTATAATTAATATTCCTCTGGAAACTTATCGAATCAAAAGAAAGGCGTTACCTTTGCATAGTTTCCAATGGAATACAAGTTGAAATGGCCTTTGAATCAAGGCAAACACGTCTTCAAATCATTGTAAATACGTCTTCAAATGAGTAACAGAAAGGATTTAAAACGACAGGGCAAATGCTTCGCGGAACACATTGCTGCGCTTGGGCGCGGCATCAGCTGGCAGTTGCCCGTCATTGTGGCAGCAGCGTTGGCAAGTCCAACGGCTACCGTTTCCCAATCGACAGCGGCAGCAACCCTGCTGGAAAAAACCGCCTCCCGGCCAGTTGACTACCTCTCCATAGATGCAGCAGTCGGCGCAGCCGTGCAAAACAGCCCGCAAGTCAAGATTGCCGACTGGGAGCACAAGATTGCATCTGCCAACTATCAGCAGACCCATGCCGTGTATCTGCCACAGGTCAGCGTGGGCTACCAAGCTGTTGCAACCAACAATCCGCTCAACGCCTTTGGCTTCTTGCTGCAACAAGGCACGGTCACCGCACAGGATTTTGCCCCTGACCACCTGAACCATCCAGGAGCGACGCAAAACTTCGGAGCATCGATCGACACCCGTGTGCCCCTCCTCAATCTCGACATGACCTATGCCCGCAAGGGCGCCCGGCTACAGCAGGACGTGCTTTTGCACCGTCTAGCCTACACCAAATCCTACCTCACATTCCAGACCCGCAAGGCCTACACGCAGCTGCAATTCGCTTATCGGCTGCGAAACATCCTACGGTCAACACTGGACGACATCAAGCAGATTCAACAATCCGTCGCCCATTTCTACGAGCAGGGGCTGGCCCAACGCTCCGATCTGCTCAACGCCCAGGTACAAGTCAGTGCCATAGAGAGCGCATTGGCCCAGGCAGATAGCAACATTGAGAATGCCTCACAAGCACTTCACCTGCTCATGGGCCACGACTCCAGCGAGACGCAACTCTACGTCGTGGACTCATTGGCACAAGTTTTCGGGGGCACTGCCCCAACGACACTGTCGTCCCTGCGTCCGGATCTCATGGCCATGGGCACAGCCGTCAGGGCTTCACGCATGATGGAGAAGTCAACTGTCATGGCCCTGCTCCCGAAGATAAATGCCTTTGGAAGCTACCAACTGAACGACTCCAAGGCGTTCGGATTCCACAAAGACTCGTATCTTGCCGGCATCTCCCTCACCTGGAATCTCTTCTCGGGCTATCAGAACATGGGCAAAATTCGGGGCGCCCGTCTCACCACATCCAAGCTGCAGCAAGAGATGAAGCTGCTGACAGACGAAAGCCGGCTGCAAATAGACAAAGCCACCCGCGAGCTCAGGGATCGCCAAATCGAAATCAACAAGCACCAATCCTGCGTTGCACAAGCCGACGAAGCCCTGCGCATCCTCAACAATCGCTATCATGAGGGACTCTCAAGCACCACCGACTGCCTCTCGGCCCAGGCCCAACTTTCGCAACAACGCATGGCCCTCGCCCAGGCCGTCATGGCTTACAACATCACCAAATACCATCTGGAGCTCCTCACCTCCGACCACTAACTCATCAAAAAAGCAACATCCATATGAAATTTCACCATCTCTTCATGGCTGCCACACTCGCCGCGCTGACCTCGTGTTCCGAGCGAAACCCGCAGTCATCCACCGAAACGCCCATCCGTGTACGCACCTATTTCCCCGCCATCAGCCACGAGGGCGAGTTGCTCGTCAGTGGAACGGTGTCGGCCCGACAGACAGCTGTCATCAGTACTAAGGTAATGGGCAGCATCGAGAAAATCCATATCAGGCAGGGCGACCACGTGCGCCAAGGCCAGACCTTGGCCACCATCAACAGCGGCGACCTCAAGGCCAAGGAGGCGCAAGCCCAAGCCATGATTGCCGAGGCAAGGGCCGCGGCCCACGATGCAGAGAAAGACCACCAGCGTTACCAGACCCTCCACACCCAAAAGAGTGTCTCCGACAAGGAGTTGGAGAACGTGGCCCTGCGTGCAGCATCGGCCCGAGCCCGGCTGCAAATGGCACGCCAGGGGCTGAACGAGGTGCGGGCCATGCTCGCTTATGCCCGCATCCGCGCACCTTTTTCGGGCACCGTGACCCAGAAAATGGTAGACGAGGGAACCATTGCCAACCCCGGAATGCCCTTGCTGGCCATCGAGCAATCGGGCGAACTCAACGTTACGGCTGCCATTCCAGAGAGCTACATCACCCGGGTGAAACCAGGCGACAAGGTTCGCGTGGAGGTCAAAGCCGCGGGATTGACGGCAGACGGCACCGTGAGCGAGCTGAGTCCGTCGGCGGCAATGACCGGCGGACAGTATGCCATGAAAGTGTCGATTCCGCAAGTAGACCGACAAAAACTGCGGGCGGGCATGTATGCCGGCGTACGCCTGGCGGGCAAAAGCTCGTCTGACGGCACGGCCCAGATATGGATTAACCGGTCTTCCGTCGTCACGAAAGACCAGCTCACTGGGGTCTATGTCGTGGGCAACGACAATCGGGCCGTGCTCCACTGGGTTCGTCTGGGGCAGGCGTCGGGCGACCGTCAGGCGGTGCTCTCCGGCCTGAAGCCGGACGACCGCATCATCGAAGCCGGCCATGCACGGCTCTACAACGGACAGAAAGTCTCATTTGCCAACTAAACACGCCACTATGGAACAAGGAATTTCTGGAAGAATAGCCAAGGCATTCATCACCTCCAAGCTCAGCGTGCTCTTGGTATTTGCGTTTCTTCTGCTGGGTTTGTTCAGCATTTACTTCATCCCGCGCGAGGAGGAGCCACAGATAGAAGTGCCCATGGCCGACATCATGGTTAGCTATCCCGGTGCCTCGCCCCAGGAGGTGGAGTCGGCTCTGATACGTCCCATGGAGAAGATGCTGTCCAACATCAAGGGCGTGGAGCACGTCTACTCCACCGCCATGAACGGCCAAGGCATGCTCACGGTGCAGTTCTTGGTAGGCGAAGACACCGAACGCTCGCTCGTCAAGCTCTACGATGAGCTCATGAAAAACATGGATCGCATGCCCCAGGGAGCCACGATGCCGCTGGTTAAATCGAGAACCATCGACGACGTGCCGGCCCTCAGCTTCACCCTGTGGAGCGACTCCATGGATGGTTACGCCCTGCGACAGGTCGCCGAAGTGGTGGCCAACGAAATCAAGAAGACACCCGACGTGGCACAGGTCAAGCTGATTGGCGGCCAGAGCCGCCAAATCAGGGTGCTGCCCGACAAGGGCAAGATGGCGGGCAGCGGGGTCGACATGGGTGTCGTGGCCCAAGCCCTGGAGGGTAACAATGTCCAGATGGAGAGCGGCCGGCTGCTCCATGCCGACCAAATCTACACGGTGCAGACCGGCAACTTCCTGGCCAACAAGGACGAGATTGGCCAGCTTATCGTGGGTTCCAACCAAGGGCAGCCCGTCTATCTGCATCAGATTGCCAGCATCGAGGACGGTGCCGAGAATCCCAGACAGTACGTGTCGTTCAGCTACGGAGCGGCCGACAGTCTGCGCACAGCCCACCCTGACGACTATACGGCCGTGACCATCGCCGTGGCCAAGACCCAAGGCGCGGACGCCATGACGCTGGCCGACCAGCTGACCGGCAAGATGGAGCGGCTCAAACAGACCGTCATCACCGATGACATACAGGTGGACGTCACCCGAAACTACGGCGAAACGGCCTCGCACAAGGTGTCCGAACTGCTGCTCCACCTCCTGATAGCCATCGTGGCCGTGACGCTCTTCGTGATGCTGGCCATGGGTTGGCGCGGTGGCCTGGTGGTGTTTCTCTCGGTGCCCGTCACCTTTGCGCTGACACTGTTTGCCTATTATTTCCTGGGCTACACGCTGAACCGCATCACGCTGTTTGCCCTGGTCTTCGTCACGGGCATCGTCGTGGACGACTCCATCGTCATTGCCGAGAACATGCACCGGCACTTCAAGTCGCGCCGCCTGTCGCCTCTCCGGGCAGCCATTTTCGCCATCGACGAGGTGGGCAACCCCACCATTCTGGCCACGCTGACCGTCATTGCCGCCGTGCTGCCCATGGCATTCGTATCGGGCATGATGGGGCCCTACATGAGTCCGATGCCCATTGGCGCCGCCATCGCCATGACTTTCTCGCTGCTCGTCGCCCTGACACTGACACCCTACTTCGGTTACAAGTTCCTGAGATTCAAGGAGCGGGGAGAGGAGCAGCCAGAGGATGCCGATGACACACAGCCGCGCCACACCCGTATCTACGCTCTCTACGGCAAGGTCATCAGTCCTTTTCTCGAGAGCCGCCGCCGCCGATGGGCCTTCATGCTGGTGCTCACAGCCGTACTCTTGGGCTCGTTCGCGCTGTTCTTCACCAAGTCGGTGCCGGTCAAGATGCTGCCTTTCGACAACAAGAACGAGTTCCAGATTGTCGTTGACATGCCCGAGGGCACTACATTGGAGCGCACGGCCGCCGTGGCCCGCGAACTGGGGCTCTGCGTGGGCCGCCATCCCATGGTGCGCAGCTACCAGACCTATGCGGGCACCTCTGCGCCCATCAGCTTCAACGGGCTCATTCGCCACTACGATTACCGGGCCGGAGACAACGTGGCCGACATTCAGGTGAACCTCGTGGACAAGGGCCGCCGCAGCCTGCAAAGCCACGACATTGCCAAGTCCATGCGCCCTTCGCTGCAAGCCATCGGCCGCAAGCATGGAGCAAACGTCAAGGTCGTTGAGGTGCCGCCCGGCCCACCAGTCATGTCCACCCTCGTGGCCGAGATCTACGGCCCCGATCTTCAGCAGCAGATACAGGTGGCCAGCCAGGTGAAAGACCTGCTGCAAGCCACGCCCCATGTGGTCGATGTGGACTGGAGCATAGAGGCCGACCAGCCCGAATACCGCTTCGTGGTGGACAAGGACAAGGCCATGAAGCTGGGCATTGCCGAAGCCCAGGTGGTGCGGCTGCTGCGTGGAGCCCTCTCGGGCATGCCGGCAGGCATCCTGCACCAGCCCTCCAGCGTGGAGCCAGTGGGCATCGTGCTGCAGCTGCCCGAACAGGAGCGGGCCGGCCTTGAAGACCTGCTGGCCCTAAAAGTGACGGGCGCAAGGGGCATGGGCGTGCCTGTTGGCGACCTCGTGAAGGTGGTGCCCACGGTGCGCGACAAGAGCATCTCGCGCAAGGATCAGCGGCAAGTGGTCTACGTCATGGCCGACGTGGCCGGCCCACTGGAAAGTCCCATCTACGCCATGGCCGACGTTTCCGACCGCCTCGCACAGGTGAAGCTGCCCGCGGGCTATGAGCTGCAGGAGACGTACACCAAGGAATTGGGCAACGAAGACCAGTTCTCGCTCAAGTGGGACGGCGAGTGGCAAATCACGCTGGAGGTGTTTCGCGACCTGGGGCTGGCCTTCCTTCTCGTGCTCATCATCATCTACATCCTCATTGTGGCCTGGTTCCAGAGCTTCACCACGCCGCTGGTCCAGCTGTCGGCCATCCCGCTGTCGCTCATCGGCATCGTTTTGGGGCACTGGATGATGGGGGCCTACTTCAGCGCGCCCTCGATGATTGGGTTCATTGCGCTGGCCGGCATCATGGTGCGCAACTCCATTCTGCTCATCGACTTCATCGACCTGCGGCTCGCTGCGGGCGTTGGCTTGAAACAGGCCATCATCGAGGCTGGGGCCGTGCGCACCACGCCCATCCTGCTCACAGCCGGCGGCGTGGTCATCGGGGCCGTCGTCATCCTCTTCGATCCCATCTTCCAAGGGCTGGCCATCTCGCTCATCGGCGGTACGATCACCTCTACCGTGCTCACGCTGATAGTGGTTCCACTGCTCTATTACAAGCAGAAGAAGCGCCACGCATAGCCCCTCCTCCATCTGCATGTGGGCCGTGTCCCAACCACCGGGACACGGCCCTCGTCGTGCCGTTCCACCCCATCCTGCACGCCATTCCACCGCAAACGGCCAAAAAACCACCAAAAGACTTGGCTTTGCAAGTTATTTTATTTAACTTTGCAGACACAAAATCAAAATTCTATTTATGGACGATTATCCGGCGGAAGACCAAGAATGTTAGCGTGAGGATACGGCTCTGCGAGCTCATCTCCACGGAAACTCTTTGATCAAGGAGATGAACAGCAATGAGAACATACTGGAATATTGAGAAGAACCTGAAGGCCATTCCCGAATGGCAACCCAATTGCTGGATTCAGGTGACTTGCCCTACGGACGAAGACCAGCTCGAACTGGTCGAGCGATACAACATCCCCGATTACTTCTTCAGCGACATCAGCGATACCGATGAGCGTGCGCGCTACGAGTACGACGACGGCTGGATGCTCATCATCCTGCGTATTCCCTACGTCAAGGAGATACGCAGCCGCACGCCTTACTCCACCGTTCCGCTGGGCATCATCCACAAACGCGACGTCACCATCACCGTCTGTTTCTACGAAACTAACATGATGATTGATTTCGTGAGCTTCCAGCAGAAGCGCGGCGAGGGCTTCACCGACTATGTGGACATGATTTTCCGCCTCTTTCTCTCCAGCGCCGTATGGTATCTGAAGCGGCTGAAGCAAATCAACGCCCTCATCGAGAAAGCCAAGCACAACCTTGACCACGAGGTGAACAACGAGAGCCTCATCGGCCTCTCACGGCTGCAGGACTCGCTTACCTACTTCATCACCTCCATCCGCGGCAACGAAAACCTGCTCCAAAAACTGAAATTCAAGCTGCAGGTGGACGAGTTGGACGCCGACCTCATCGAGGACGTGAACATTGAAATGACGCAGGCCCGCGAGACGACCAGCATCTACTCCGACATTCTGGAGTCGACAATGGACACCTATTCCAGTATCATCAACAACAACATGAACACCGTGATGCGCACGCTCACCTCGGTGACCATCATCATGATGTCGGCCACATTCATCGCCTCACTCTACGGCATGAACCTCGTGAACGGTATGGAGACCAGTCCGTGGGGCTTCAGCGTGGCCCTCGTCATCTCGTTCCTGGTGAGCGCACTCTGCTGGATCATCCTGCGTCACAAGCGGTTGTTGTAGGCCGCCGACCGTGTGCCACAGTGAATAATCTTGCCGGAAAAACCTAAAAAAACGCCAAATCGTTAGGTCTTTACGTTTTTTTTATCTAAGTTTGCACACTATAATTGAATCAAGCGAACGCCATTTCGGCCTGTTGGAAGCCCCGCAGTACGGCCGACATGGCACAGACAATCCGAATCATCAACTTAAAACAGTGAAATGATGGACTCTCAAGAGAACGCCCTGCAGCAGGGAATGGTAGAAGACGAGCAGAAGGCGGCCGAGCCTACTGCTGAAGTACAGAACGCGCAGACAGAGCCCACGGCACCGACAGAGCCAGTAGCCGAGGAGCCCGCAGCCGAGCCCCGCAAGGTCTACGGCTCCAAGCAGGAAGTGCTCGACCGCGTCAAAGAGATTGCCGCCAGCGTGGACAATCCCGACAAAGAAGAGGTGGAGCACCTCAAGTCGCTGTTCTACAGACTTCACGTGGCCGAGCGCGACCAGCAGCAAAAGGAGTATCTGGAGGCCGGGGGCGACCCCGAACACTACCAGGTGACGCCCGACGAGGCCGAAGAAACATTCAAGGCCGAGATGCAGATCATCAAAGAGAAGCGCGCCAAAGCGTTCCAGGAGCAGGAAGCCGAAAAGGAAGCCAACCTGAAGCGCAAGCTCGAAATCATCGACCAGATCAAGGGCATGGCCACCTCGCCCGAGGAAGCCAACAAGTCGTACAACGAGTTCAAGGCCCTGCAGCAGGAGTTCAAGGAGTTGAAAGCCGTGCCCGCCGAAAAGGCCAACGAGGTGTGGCGCACTTATCAGCTCTACGTGGAGCAGTATTACGACCTGCTCAATCTGAACCGCGAAGCTCGCGAATACGACTTCAAGAAGAATCTGGAATTCAAGACGCACCTGTGCGAAGAGGCCGAGAAACTCGACCAAGAGCAGGATGTCATCAGCGCTTTCCACCGGCTGCAGGAGCTCCACGCACGCTATCGCGAGGCCGGCCCCGTGGCCAAGGAGCTGCGCGAACAGATATGGGCACGCTTCAAAGCGGCCAGCACCGTCATCAACAAGAAACACCAGCAACACTTCGAGGCCCTGCGGGCCCGCGAGGAAGAAAACCTGAACAAGAAGACCGCGCTGTGCGAACAGGTGGAGGCCATCGCCCAGGAAGACAACAAAGGCGCTGCCGACTGGGAGCGCCACACCAAGGCCATCATCGCCATTCAGCAGGAGTGGAAGACCATTGGCTTCGCCCCGCACAAGATGAATGTGAAGATTTTCGAGCGTTTCAGGGCCGCATGCGACGGCTTCTTCAGCCGCAAGGCCGAGTTCTTCAAGGACATGAAGAGCCGCTTCGCAGAGAATGCAGCGAAGAAACGCGACCTCGTGGAGCGGGCCAAGGCCCTGAGCGATTCGACCGACTGGAAACAAACCGGCGACAAACTGGTGGCCTTGCAAAAGGAATGGAAGACCGTCGGCACCGTTCCCAAGAAACTCGGCGACCAGCTTTGGAACGAATTTCTCGCGGCATGCAACCACTTTTTCGAGGCCCGCAACAGTGCGCATGCCGGCACACGCAGCGAGGAGCACGCCAATCTGGACAAGAAACGCGGCATCGTGGCACAGCTGAAACAGCTGGCCGAGGACGCTGTCGAGGACGCCCAGGAGAAGGTGCAACAGCTGGTAGACGAGTACAACAAGGTGGGACACGTGCCTTTCAAGGAGAAAGACAAGATCTATAAAGAGTACCACGACGTGCTCGACAAGATTTACAACGACCTGCATGTCTCCGTGGCCCGCCGCCGTCTGGACAACTTCAAGAACAACCTGAAGAACGTGGCGCGCCGCGGCGAGGAGGCCGTCGACAGCGAGCGCGCCCGTCTGATGCGCCGCTACGAGCAGCTCAAGCAGGAGATTGTCACCTACGAGAACAACCTTGGATTCTTCAATGTCTCCAGCAAAAAGGGCAACAGCCTCGTCGACGAGATGAACCGCAAGGTGCAAAGACTCAAGGACGATGCCGAGTTTGTGCGCCAGAAGATCAAGGCCATCGACAGCCAGCCTACGGCCGAAGACGACCAACCGGAAGCCTAATCCCGCCCCACGGGACGCCACCATCATACGGGGCCGCACCAATCGCAGAGCATTGGTGCGGCCCCGTTGCCGTGATGGATGGCCGCGAACACCGTGTCTTGCCGTAGGGGCCGGCCTCTCGGCAATGCCATCATATACCATTCGGGCAACCTTCATATACCACACGCCCCACCCTGCCGGCGCGACGGCCTTTTCATCACGCCGCAAACGCCGCGCGATTGCACCGTTTTCGCAACGTCTTTGCACCGTTTTCGCAGCGCGTCCACACCGTATTCACAACGCGATTGCGCCGTCGTCGCCGGGCGGCGGCTTTAAACAATATTAACAGCGGGACCCTACCGGAATCGCGGGGGAATGGCTAATTTTGCCAAACAAACGACAAATCACCATGCCACATTCCGCCAAAGCTCCTTTCACGCCGGCCGACATCAGACTCGTGGCCTTCGACGCCGACGACACGCTGTGGGACAACCAGAGCCACTTTGACCAGGTGGAGCGCGAGTATGCCCACATCCTCTCGGCCTACGGAACGCCCGACGACGTGTCGGGCGCACTCTACGACGTGGAGACGGCCAACATGCCCCTGCTGGGTTATGGCTGCAAGGCTTTCACGATTTCGCTCGTGGAGAATGCCGTGCGCTTCAGCCACGGGCAGATTGCAGCCGCCGACATGCTGAAGATTGTGGAGCTGGGCAAGTCGATTCTCGTGCAGCCCGTCCCGCCCCTGCCCGGTGTGGAGGAGACGCTGCAGGCCCTGCGACGGCGCGGGCGGTACAAAATGGTGGTGTTCACCAAGGGCGAATTGCTCGACCAGCAGGCCAAGCTCGTGCGGTCGGGACTGGGCAATTGGTTCGACGACATTGTGGTGGTGAGCGACAAAACACGCAACGAATACACCAAGCTCTGCAACATTTTCGACACCGACATCGGCCATTTGCTCATGGTGGGCAACTCGTTTCGGTCGGACATTGAGCCGGTGTTGCAGCTCGGCGGCTATGCCGTACACATCCCTTTTGAGAAGACATGGCAGCACGAGCAGACGGAGGAATACGACCATCCGCACCTTGTGCGCCTCGGCCGCTTCGCCCAGCTCGCCCGCCTGTTATAACCCAACCGGCCGGACAGACGGGGCACAGACGCGACCGCCCGGCCCATCAATGAATATGGAAGAGAAAGTTTTGAAAGCCCTCGCCCGCTGCCCCCTCTTCGGAGGCATGGGCGCACTCGAGATAGAAATGAGCATGAGCGGCTGCAACTACCGGCTCGTTCGCTTCGACCACCACGACATTTATGCGCTGGCGGGCATGCCCTGCAAGACGGCCGACATCGTGGTGAGCGGCACGCTGGTGTGCCGCATGTCGTCGCTCTCGGGCAAGCAGGTGGAGGTGAGCCGGCTGCAGGCCGGCGAAATCGTGGCCCCGGCCTTCATCTTCGGCAATGACAGCGAATTGCCCGTCAGCGTGGAGACCGAGGAAGAAACGGTGGTGCTGAGAATGCAGAAGCCGGAGTTCCGCACGCTCATCGGCAGCGACGAGCGCATTCTCACCAACTTCGTCCGCGTGCTTTCCAACATCGACATCTTCCTTACCCACCGCATCAAGGTGCTCAGCCTGTTCACCGTGCGCGAGAAAGTGGCCTGGATGCTGCTCGAGCAGGCCGGCGAACAGGGCACAAACACCATTCACCTGACCCGCTCGCGCCAGGAAATCGCCGACTCGTTCGGCATTCAGAAGTTCTCGTTGCTCCGTGTGCTCTCCGACTTTCAGAAGGAAGGGGCCATCCGTGTGGCCGGTCGGGAAATCACCATCCTCGACCGCAGCAAGATGAAGTAACCCGTCAGGGTGTGCTTTCCTTACTTGGCAAGCACGTCGTGCAGCACCTGGGCCAGCACCACGGCATTGTTGTGCTGCTCGTCTCTGGCACTGAACAGGAGGGTCACCACCTCGTGGCGGCCCAGCTCGGCGGCCAGACCGGCGAGGGCGGCATTGCCCCGCAGCTCGGCCGCATAGCGGCGGGCGAACTCGGGAAAGCGGTCGGGCACGTGGGCAAACCACTTGCGCAGCTCCGTGGACGGGGCGAGCTGCTTGTCCCAAAGGTCGATGGCGGCCTCTTCTTTCTTGAGCCCCCGGGGCCACAAACGGTCCACAAGGATGCGGTATCCATCGGTCGCGGCGGCCGGAAGATACACGCGTTTCAGCTTCAACTCTTTCATCTTCCCTGATTTAATGATGACTTTTCGTCGTTGGTATGCTACATGCAAAGTTAGCGGTTTATGGCTAAACGGCAGGGCACAACCGCAGTCTCGGCACGTTAAATATCGCTAAATCTATTTTCGCGGCGGCCACGAGTTTTTCGTGTCAAGGCCCGACGATTGGAGATTTTTTTGCTAACTTTGTAGCCAGATACACCTGAACAGGGATCGCATGAAAGTCATTGATTTAATAAACGACGATAAACATGGGCAGAGTTTCTCCATCGAGGTGTTGCCGCCCCTCAAGGGCAACGGCACCGAGGCGCTGTTTCGCAACCTCGACAAGATGAAGGAACTGAACCCCATTTACATCAATATCACCACACACCACAGCGAATACGTGTACCGCGAACTGGCCAATGGGCAGTTCGAGCGGCTGCGCATCCGCCGTCGTCCGGGCACCATTGCCATCGCCGCCGCCATTCAGCAACGCTACGACATCCCCGTGATACCCCACGTGATATGCAGCGGAGCCACCCGCGAGGACATTGAATACGAACTCATCGACCTGCAATTTCTGGGCATCTCCAACCTGCTCTTGCTGCGCGGCGACAAGGCCAAGGAGGACCGTATGTTCACGCCCACGCCCAACGGCCACGCCCATACCACGGAGCTGATGGAGCAGGTGAACAGGTTCAACGCGGGCTTTTTCGACGACGGCACCCCCATCAGGCACCCGGGCGCGACGTTCCACTACGGCGTGGCGGCCTATCCTGAGAAGCACGAGGAGGCCCCCAACATGGAAATGGACATGGCCTATCTGAAGCAGAAACAGGACATGGGGGCCGACTATGCCGTGACGCAGCTGTTCTACGACAACCGTAAATTCTTCGAGTTTGTGGAGCGCGCACGACAGATGGGCATCACCATACCCATCATTCCGGGCATCAAGCCCTTTGCCAAACTCGACCAAATCAATCAGGTTCCCAAGACCTTCCACTGCGACATGCCGCAGGAACTGGCTGCCGAGGCCGTGAAATGCCGGACCGACGCCGACGCCAAGGCACTGGGCATTGAGTGGACGACGGAGCAGTGCCGCGGACTCTTCGCAGCCGGAGTACGCCATATTCACTTCTACACGGTGTCGGCCGTCGACAGCGTAGTAGCCATAGCCCAACAGCTCATGCCATGCAGTTCAGCGAAGTAATAGGACAACAAGAGGCTGCGGACAGGCTGTTGCAGCTTGTCGAGGAGGGGCGCGTGCCCCACGCCCTGATGCTCACCGGCCCCATGGGCAGCGGCAAGATGGCACTGGCTCTGGCCTTTGCCTCCTACCTGTTGGGCGAGCGGCACGAGGGCAAGTCGCTGTTGCAAAACCCCGCGATGGTGGCTAATGCCGAGGCCATGCTGCGCAAATGGCAGCATCCCGACCTGCACTTCACTTTCCCTGTGATTCGTCCCAAGGGCACGTCGGGCGACCGCAAGATGGTGAGCGACGACTTTGCACGGGAATGGCAGGAGCTGTTGAGCGAGGGCCCCTACTTCACGATGGACCAATGGATGCGGCGCATGAACGCCGAGAATCAGCAGGCAACCATCTACGAAGCCGAGAGCGACGCCCTGAACCACAAGCTCAACATGAAGTCGAGCCAGGGGGGATACAAGGTGAGTGTGGTGTGGCTGCCCGAGCGAATGAACCTGACCAGTGCCAACAAACTGCTGAAACTGCTGGAGGAACCGCCCCGGCAGACGGTGTTCCTGCTGGTTTCCGAGGAGCCCGAACAGCTGCTCGAGACCATCCGCAGCCGCGTGCAGCGGTTCGACATCCACCACATCGACACCGCCGACATCGCCCGCGCACTCGTCGGCCGGCGGGCCATCGGCGAGGAAAATGCCCGCCGCATCGCCCGCGCCGCCGCCGGCAACTGGCTCAAGGCACTCGAAGAACTCGATGCGGGCAACGAGAACAGGCAGTTCTTCGAGCTCTTCGTCATCCTCATGCGCAAGGCTTACATGAGGGACCTGCGCGAGCTGAAACAGTGGACAGAGACGGTCTACGGATTCGGCCGCGAGAAGCAGCGGCGCATGCTCACCTACTTCATGCGCATGGTGCGCGAGAATTTCATGTACAACTTCCGCCAGCCCGGCATCGTGTACATGACGCAGGAGGAGGAGGCGTTCGCCCGGAACTTCGCCCGGTTCATCAATGAGCGCAACGTCGTGGAGATAACCGACATGCTGCAACATGCCATCCGCGACATCATGCAAAACGCCAACGCGAAGATACAACTCTTCAACATGGCGATGAAAATGATTATATATTTAAGACGATAATATGAGAAACGGACAGATATGCACGGGCTGCGGCCGGGGGCTCAGCCATGCCGGCGTGGGCCGGCAGGACAGGCAGCTCAACACCTACGACTGGCTGGCCGACGTGCCCGGCAACGCAGACTCGACCGATCTGGTGGAGGTGCAATTCAAGAATACACGCAAGGGATACTATCACAATGTGAACAACCTCGACCTGAAAAAGGGCGACGTGGTGGCCGTGGAGTCGAATCCGGGACATGACATCGGCGTGGTGACCCTCACGGGGCGGCTGGTAAGGCTGCAAATCAAGAAAGCCAACCTGAAGTCGGCCGACGAAATTCGCCGCATCTACCGCGTGGCCAAGCCCGTGGATGTGGAGAAATACAAAGAGGCCAAAAGCCGTGAACACGGCACGATGATACAGAGCCGGCAGATCGCCAAAGACCTGGGACTGCAAATGAAAATAGGCGATGTGGAGTATCAGGGCGACGGCAACAAGGCCATCTTCTACTATATTGCCGACGAGCGGGTGGACTTTCGCCAGCTCATCAAGGTGCTGGCCGACACGTTCCACGTGCGCATCGAGATGAAGCAAATCGGCGCACGCCAGGAGGCGGGGCGCATTGGCGGCACGGGGCCCTGCGGCCGCGAGCTGTGCTGCGCCACGTGGATGAAAAACTTCTCCAGCGTTTCGACCAATGCCGCACGCATTCAGGACATCTCGCTCAACCCGCAGAAGCTGGCCGGCATGTGCGCCAAGCTGAAGTGCTGCCTGAACTACGAGGTCGACGAATACGTGGAAGCCAACCGCAAGCTGCCGCCGCGCGACATGGTGCTGCAAACGCAAGACAGCGAATACCACCTGTTCAAGACCGACATTCTCGCCGGCATGTGCACCTACTCCACCGACAAGAACCTGGCCGCCAACCTGGAAACCATCACCGCCAAGCGCGCCAAGGAGATTATCGCCATGAACAAACAGGGCGACAAACCCCTCTCGCTGCTCGAAGACGACAAGGCTCGGCCCGTGAAAAAGTCGGTGGACCTGCTGGCCGACGCCGATGTGAGCCGCTTCGACAAGGCCAGGAAAAAGAAAAAAGGCGGCAATGCGCCCAAGCGCGGCGACCGGCGGCCGCACGACGCCCGCCCGCAAGGGCGCGAACAGCGTCGGGACAATAACCATACCGCCGGCGAGGAACGGCGTACCACCTACGGAAACCAGCGGACGGTCGGCGCAGACCATCGGCCTTACAACAGGGACCGTCGGCCTACGGACACGCCCAGACCCACCGCCGTCACCCCGCAAAAGCCGACACCCCAGGCATGAGAAAGCTGGCACTGATGGCTGGGAGCATCGTCGCGCTCTGCGCTGCCTGCACGGGCGGGAAAGTGTACGACAGCTACAACCACACGCCCATCGCCGGATGGGAGAAGACAGACACGCTCGCTTTCAACGTGCCGCGGCTGGCCGAGGGAGGGCTCTACGCCACCGATTTGGGGTTGCGCATCAACAACGCTTTCCCCTTTCTCAGCCTGACGCTCATCGTCGAACAGACCGTCTTCCCCTCCATGCAGCACCGCGCCGACACGCTCAACTGCCGCCTGATGGATGCCAAAGGCAATGCCCGCGGCCAGGGCGTGAGCTACTACCAGTATCATTTCCGCGTCTCGGAGCGTGCCCTCCAACCGGGCGACTCCCTGCACATCACCGTGCGCCACGACATGAAACGCGAAATCATGCCCGGCATCTCAGACGTGGGCATCGCCTTGACGAGGAAATAACAAGAGGAAAACCGAAAAACACCTACTTTATTTTTACATAAGCACAACAAGAGGTGCCCGCTCCGTCATGGCTTCATCGACGAGAGACGGCCACCTCTTTTCACATTTCCCCCACGCTCCCACAAATGCCTCCAAACACCTCTCACCAGCCTTGGCACAATAACAATCACTAACAGATTTACAAAATACAACTCAAAATCCCTACAAGTTATACAATAATAACCTATATTTGCATTATCCTTAAAATTAAGGCACATTATCAATCTTGATTACTCACATAAAAGAAATAGCTATGAACAACCATGAAGACTGTCCCAAAGGAAGCATCAATGCTCCTTACCCTTAAATACAAATACAAAAGGCTGTATGAGTTCCCAAAAGAAGAAGAATGAAAGCATTTACGGCTTAGGCAGAAAATACGGTTATGCAAACTATCGGTGCAGGGCCGTCCCTTGCATGGCAGAGAGACTGGTAAGCTGTTTTATGGTGTGTGAAATGAAACCATTTTGTATTTCATCTTTATAAATATAGGAACAATGAGCAAGAAGAAGAAAGAACAAGGAGTAGCCCACGAAAACGTCAACAGTCCGGGTTACCGAATAGGATTCAACTCTAAAGTCTTCTCGGCAATGAAAAAATATATCAGCATAATGATGATTCTTGCATGCGTGGCCATTCATGCAAAGAACAAAAATGACTTTAACGCATGGCTGTCACTTATGGAAGAAATATCCAATGACAATCTCTCAAGGTTGAATTCTGCTTCTCTTGATGAAAGGGTCGAAACAGAACGGTATGGGCAATTCCTGCCGCAAGCCGATGAAACATGTCCGTGCGACACGGAAAGCATTTGGTGGCTCAGAGGGGTATACAAGCCTGTTGGAGAAACTGTAGTGGCCATATTGCCAAGGGTATGTTTCGATTATCACGACGAAATGCGAAAATTCCAAGTGGAGAATCTTGTCATCGATTTTGTACTTCTCACCTATTCCCCAAGAGGAGAACTCTTGGGGCACAAGGTTATCGGGCATCATGGGGCAGCATATTTCTCACGTCTGCAATACCATCAAGAAGACAGCACTTTCATCTCAGAACAAGGGAGACTGATTGACGGAAGTCTCCTGAAGCAGTTCAAGCCTCTCGTTTTCTCTGTAGCCAAATATAAATACACTATAGATGGTAAAGGGAACGTCAAAGAGAAACAGATAGGGCAAACATGGAATGAGGTCGTCAGAGCCAAGGATACACGATGTGAGGAACTTACTTTTGAACAATTCCATCGACGCTTCAGGAAATGGAACGAAAAACATATCAACGACTCCATTTTCCTCCTTGATGGTAAGCAGGAGGGGATTCTGTCACCCTCCATACATTCCTTTATCCCTGACTCCACAGACTGCCGATGCTGGCCAAGAGACATAGTATGGTGGCCTGGATACTATGTAGAAACAAAGGATTCTCTTTATTACTTCCTCACCAAAGACTGCTCCACGCCCAAAGAGGGGGAACCTTTCTTAGAATACTTCATGCTTGTTTTCAGCAAAGAGGGAGCATTGCTTGAAACACGGAAGATCAACAAGACAACAGATATACCTATACCCTTTCACAACAAATAAAACTAACATGAGGGCAAAATGAAAAATTAGCAATGACCTGCGCATGGCTGTTGTTAAAATGAAATACAGATGTTTTAATCCGAGGCCAACCATCATAGCCATCTTCCCACCCTTGAACCTTGGCTTTCTTTCGTGCGGCACAAAACCACCTGAGACTTTTGCAAGCCTGCAATATTCTCTTTCCATTGTCTTGGACGAATTGACGGCCGTCGATGCTCACTTCCCGTTGTCTTGGACGAATTTCCTGCGGGAAATGTTCACTTCCCATTGTCTTGAGCAAATTTCCTGCGGGAAATGTTCACTTCCCGTTGTCTTGAGCAAATTTCCCGCGAGAAATGTTCACTTTCCATTGTCTTGGGCAAATTTCCTGCGGGAAATGTTCACTTTCCATTGTCTTGGGCAAATTTCCTACGGGAAATGTTCACTTCCCATTGTCTTGGGCAAATTTCCTGCGGGAAATGTTCACTTCCCATTTTTGATGGGTTAGCAAAGACAACGAGAAACAACGGAAACAACAAATAACAACAAGAACGCTGACAAAGACAAACAGGAAACAACGGAAACAATGAATAACAACAGGAACGTTAACATAGGCAACGGGAAATAACAGGAACGTTGGCAAAGATAACGAGAAACAACGAATAACAACGACTATACCGGGACGCAGCGTTGTTTTCTGTTGTTATTGTTGTTTTCTGTTGTTATTGTTGTTTTTAGTTGTCATTGTTGTCTTTAGTTGTTGGCGTTGTCTTTAATCAATGGCGCAGTCTTTCAAATCATTGTGCACCGTGGTTTGGGCGGCCACACACGGGGAACTTGCATTCATAGAAATCAGCTTCTCACGAGGTTGCGGCCGGCATCGATGCGCAGGAAGATGAAGAGCAGAATGGTGAAACCCCAGAGCGAGGAGCCGCCGTAGCTGAAGAATGGCAGCGGGATGCCGATGACCGGTGTGAGGCCCAGCACCATGCCCACATTGATGAAGACGTGGAACAGGAAGATGCTCAACACGCAGTAGCCGTAGACGCGACCGAACTTGAACGGCTGGCGTTCGGCCAGATGGATGAGCCGCAGGATGAGCAGCAGGAAGAGCAACAGCACGCCGGCCGAACCAACAAAGCCCTCCTCCTCGCCCACCGTGCAGAAGATGAAGTCGGTGTCCTGCTCGGGCACGAACTTGAGCTTGGTCTGCGTGCCGTTGAGGAAACCCTTGCCGCGCAGTCCGCCCGAGCCGATGGCGATTTCGCTCTGGTGCACGTTGTAACCCGCGCCGGCCAGGTCTTCGTCGAGTCCCAGCAGCACGTTGATGCGCACCCGCTGGTGGGGTTCCATCACGTCGTTGAGCACATAGTCGGCACTATAGAAGAAGGCGATGGAGCCCACGGCAAACAAGGCGATGAGCATATAGCTGTAAAGACGCGTGGAAAGGCCTTGGAACACGAGGTAGCCGATGAGCGCGGCACTGACCATCAGCTGCACCCAAACGACATCGAACGGAATGACAAACTCGGAGAACAGCAGCATCAGCAGCGTGACACCCACACTGCCGCCCGCCAGCCGCAGGGCCTTGCCCGGCTCGCGGCAGTAGGCATAGACCATGCCCGAGGTGAAGAGCTGCACCAACAGCAACACCACGAACTTGCCCACGGAGGTGGGGGTGTCCCAGAGCAGCACCTGCTCGTACTTGATGCCGATGACAAAATAAAGCACCATCGCCACGCCCGTGAACAGCACACTGCCCGGCATGCCCTCGCGATAGAACATCAGGAAGAACGACAGGTAGACCAGTGCCGAGCCCGTTTCGCGCTGCCCCACGATGAAGAGCATGGGCAACGCAACCACGCCTACGGCTGCGGCCAAGTGCTTGAACTTGAAAATGTTGAACCCATAGGTGCTCATCAGCTTGGCTACAGCCAGGGCCGTGGCGAACTTGGCAAACTCGGCCGGCTGCAGTCTGAGCGGCCCCAGCACCAGCCACGACCGCGAGCCTTTGATTTCGTGGGGGTTGAAAATGGTGACAAAGAGTAGCAGCAGAAAGAGCGCATAGACGACGTAGGCAAAGGTATCGTAGTAGCGGTCGTCCATCATGAGCAGCACAAAGCCCAGCACCAGCGACGTGCCTATCCACACAATCTGCATGCCCGACCGCGTGTCGAGTCCGAAGATGTCGGTCTCGCCATAGGTGTAGCTGGCCCCACACACGCTGATCCAGCCGAATACCAGCAGGGCCACATAGATGCCAATGGTCCACCAGTCCAGGCTGCGGAGCACACTGGGGTGCCTATCTGTTGCTCGAGCCATAAGCAATACGTCGTTTCTGCAAGGTCTCGGCCTCGTGAGCCCGGGCGGGCGAGAGCTTGCCTTTTATATACTGTTCAAAGAGCACGCCGGCGATGGGCACGGCAAAGTCGGCGCCGAAGCCGCCGTTCTCCACGTACACGGCAATGGCGATGCGCGGGTTGTCCATCGGCGCGAAGCCCATGAACACGGAGTGGTCCTGGCCGCGGTTCTGTGCCGTTCCTGTCTTGCCGCAGATGGGGAAGTCGAAAGCTCCCAAGTGCTTGCACGTGCCGCCGAGCACCGACGAGCGCATGCCGGCCACGATGTAGTCGTAGGCCCGCCGGCTGGCCCGCGTGTAATGCCGGCTATAATAAGAGGTGTCGATTTCGCCGCCGCGCACGCTGCGCACCACGTGGGGCGTGTAATAGTAGCCGCGGTTGGCAATGGTGGCGCCGAGATTGGCGATTTGCAGCGGCGTGAGGTTCACCTCGCCCTGGCCGATGGAGATGCTGATGACAGTGAGCCCGTTCCACGAACCACGATAGGCCCGGTCGTAGAACGAGGCATTGGGAATGAGCCCGCGCTTCTCGCCCGGCAGGTCGATGCCCAGCTTGTAGCCGAAGCCCATGCTCACCATATAGTCGCGCCAGGTGTTCATGGCGTCCTGCACGGTTCGGTAACGCCGGCGGTTGCCCATCATGTGGAAGAGCCCCCAGCAGAAGAAACTGTTGCACGAGGTGCTGATGGCCGGGACGATGGAGAGCGGGGAGGCGTGCCCGTGGCAGCCCACGTGGAGGCCGCGGTAGGAGAATCCGTGGTGGCAGGGATACTGTGTGTGGCTGTTGATGATGCCCTCGGTGAGGAATGTGAGGCCCTGCGAAGTCTTGAACGTGGAGCCCGGCGGGTACTGTCCCATGATGGCGCGGTTGAGCAGGGGCTTCCACACGTTCCTGGACAGCACGCGATGGTACTTGCTGCGCTTGCGTCCCTCCAGGCTGCGGGGGTCGTAGCTGGGCGAAGACACGAGGGCGAGCACCTGTCCCGTCTGCGGGTCGAGGGCCACGATGGCCCCTATCTTGCCCTCCATCAAACGTTCGCCGAGAGCTTGCAGGTTGATGTCGATGCCGAGCGTCAGATCCTTGCCAGCACGCGGGCGACGGTCGTACTTGCCGTTCTGGTATTTGCCCTGGATGCGGCCGTGGGCGTCGCGCAGCAGTATCTGCACACCTTTCTCGCCGCGCAGCTCCTTCTCGTAGCTGCGCTCCACACCCAGCTTGCCGATATAGTCGCCGGGCTGATAGTATTCGTCCTCGTCGATGTCGCCCTGCGACACCTCAGCCACATCGCCCAGCACATGGGCGGCATAGGGGTACTGGTACTGGCGGATGCTGCGCTTCTGCACGTAGAAACCGGGAAAACGGAACATCTTCTCCTGAAACACGCTGAAGTCCTTGTCGTCGATCTGGCTCATGAACAGCTGCTGCGTGAAGCGCGAATAGCCGGGATTCTTGCTGCGATCCTTGATTTCGTCCATGCGCTGCACGAAGTATTCCTTGGTGATGCCCAGCGTCTGGCAGAAGTCCATGGTGTCGAGGCGGCCTTTCTCCTCGTTCATCACCACCATGATGTCGTAGGCCGGCTGGTTGTAGACCAGCAGTTTGCCGTTGCGGTCGCGGATGACTCCGCGCGAGGGAAACTCAATTTTCTTGAGAAAAGCATTGGAGTCGGCGCTCTTGCGATAGTCGTCACTGAGCAGCTGCAGGGTGAAAAGCCTCACGATGTAGACCGTCACGATGACGACGGCCACGCCGCCGATGACGAGCTTTCGGTTTTCAAGATCAAAGTCTTTCATGCTGCCGCTTCCTCAGATTTGCAACCACAATGATGAGAATCACCGAGAGCACGGTGCTCGACGACACGGACAAGGCCCACTGCTGCCAGTTGAAGAACGAGAACGTCTCCACCGTGAAAAAGAGCAGACAATAGGCAAACGTGAGCAGAAGCGTGTAGAACAGATAGCGCGTAAAGCCGAAAGTGAAGATGGCGGGCTGCAGGTCGTCGTCGCTGTCGCGCTGGGTGAAGAGCTCGAGCAAATAGGGTTGCAGCAGGCCGATGGCCGTCATCGACGTGGCTGCCACGCCCGGCGTGTTGGAGAAAATGTCGACGCAAAGCCCCATCAGGAAGCTCCACACCAGCACGCCCCAGCGCGGATAGCTGCGCCTGAAGCTGGCCACGAAGTAGACATAGACCAGCGGCGTGGCACAGTCGAACAGGTGAATGTGGTTGAGCACCAGGGCCTGGGCCAGCAACAGCACCACGAAGAGCAGCAGTCGTCTCAGAAAATCTATGTTCATGGGCCTACTTGTCGTCCTTGGGTTTCAGAGAGTCCTGGGCGGCGCGCAGCACGTCCAGACGCTCCTGCATGGGTTTGTTGTCGATGACGCACACGTCGCGCAGCCGGGCAAAATCGGTGGAGAGCACCAGCTGCAGCCGATAGGACAGCCCGTCGGCCGAGTTGTAGACATGGAGAATGCGCCCCACGGCAATGCCGGGAGGGAACACCGAGGAGTAGCCGCTGGTCTCGACCCACTCGTAGAGCTTGAAGTGGGCGTGACGCGGCACGTCGTCTACAAAGGCTTTCCTGGGGTCGCCGCCGTTCCAGTGCAGGTAGCCGAAATAGTCGCGGCCGCGTATGCGGCAGCTGATGTTGGAGGCGGTGTTGAGGGCCGGAATCACCACCGCGTAGTGTGCCGACGCCAGATAGACAATGCCCACCACGCCATTGCCGCACACCACGCCCATGTCCTTGGCCACGCCGTCGGCCGTTCCCTTGTCGATGGTCAGCAGATTGTCGTGCCGGTTCACCGTGTTGCTCACCACCTTGGCCGGTATCAGGTTGTACTGCCTGAGCAGGGCCAGCTGGTCGCGGTGCACCCATCCACTGTCGTGGGTCAGCTCGGCGAGCTTGTCAGAGAGGCTCCTCACATGCTGTTCCAGATAGAGGTTGCGCTGGGTAAGCTCCTGGTTCACCTTCGACATGGAGAAGAACGACTGCACTTCGGCGTTCCATCCGAGCATCCGGCCCGCGACGGCATTGGCCGAAGTGAACCACACACTGCCCTGATAGCTGTTGTATTGGAACAACAGCACCAGGCTCAGCACCTCCAAAACGAGGAAAACGAACCAGTGATTGTACTTGGCAAGGAACTCTAACAGATTACGCATGCTACACACTTTGAACTTTGAAGATTGAACCTTGAACTTAATGAACAGGTGGAAACAGGCGATGCACGTCTGCAACCACCAAGTTCAAAGCTTAATCTTCAAAGGCCGAAGGCCTCGAAGTTCAAAGTTCAATCTTCAAAGTTGACCGTTCAAAGTTGATTGTTCAGCGCATGAGGAACGAGAACCGGTTCACGTTCTTCAGGGCGATGCCGGCACCCTTGGCCACGCTGTGGAGCGGGTCTTCGGCAATGTGGAACGGAATGTTGATCTTGTCTTGCAGGCGCTTGTCGAGGCCGCGCAGCAGCGCACCGCCACCGGTGAGGTAGATGCCGTTCTTCACAATGTCGGCATAGAGCTCGGGCGGAGTGGCCTCCAGGGCCGAGAGCACGGCGTTCTCTATCTTGGCCACCGTCTTGTCCAGGCAGTGTGCAATCTCCTGATAGCACACGGGCACCTCCATGGGCAGGGCCGTGATGCGGTTGGGGCCGTGCACGATGTAGTCTTCAGGAGCCTCGTCGCCCAGGTCGGTGAGGGCCGAGCCCACGTGAATCTTGATGCGTTCGGCCATGCGTTCGGACACCTTCACGTTGTGCTGGCGGCTCATATACTCCTGAATGTCGGCCGTGAGGTCGTCGCCGGCGATGCGGATGGAGTTGTTGCTCACGATGCCGCCCAGCGAGATAACGGCAATCTCCGTGGAGCCGCCGCCGATGTCTACAATCATGTTGCCCTCGGGAGCCTCCACGTCAATGCCGATGCCTATGGCGGCGGCCATGGGCTCGAAGATGAGATACACGTCGCGGCCGTCGGCATGTTCGGCCGAGTCGCGCACGGCACGCAGCTCCACCTCGGTGCTGCCCGAGGGCACGCCGATGACCATTCGCAGCGACGGCGAGAACAGGCGAGAGCCCGTGTGCACCATCTTGATGAGGCCGCGCATCATTTGTTCGCAGGCCGTGAAGTCGGCAATCACGCCGTCGCGCAGGGGGCGGATGGTGCGAATATTGTCGTGTGTCTTCTCATACATCATCTTAGCCTTCTCCCCCACGGCAATCATCTTGTCGGTTCGACGGTCGAGGGCCACCACGGAGGGCTCGTCCACCACAATCTTGTCATCGCTGATGATGATGGTGTTGGCCGTGCCAAGGTCCATGGCTATCTCTTGAATAAACGAAAAAAATCCCATAGTTCTATCTTGATTATTTGGCAAACCAGTTGTGAATGGCCGTATCGTAGTGGCTACTCACGCCGAAAGCACGCTCGGCCAGCAGCCTGCGGTCGGCCAGGTCGGTCTGTGCACCTTTCCTGTTCAGGATGTCGAGCAACACGCCATACTCGGCCTTGCTCGGCACGATGACCACGTCCTTGAAGTTCTTGGCCCCGGCGCGGATGAGCGAAATGCCGCCTATGTCGATCTTCTCGATGATGTCGGCGTCGCTGGCGCCACTGGCCACGGTCTGCTCAAAGGGGTACAGATCGACGATGACGAGGTCGATGGCGGAAATCTCGTACTCCTGCATCTGCTGCCGGTCGCCCTCGTTGTCGCGACGGGCCAGTATGCCGCCGAACACCTTGGGATGGAGCGTCTTCACGCGTCCGCCGAGGATGGAGGGATAGGTGGTCAGGTCTTCCACCTTCCGGCAGACGTAGCCCAGACTCTCGATAAACTGCTGTGTGCCGCCGGTGCTCAGGAATTTCACGCCCTCCTGATGCAGTTTGGCCAAGAGTTCTTCCAGTCCGTCTTTGTGGAAGACCGAGACAAGCGCGGTCTTCATTTGTTTTGTTTCAGCCATAAAAATACGTACGTTTATGAGTTCGGTATATACCTAAGAGTGCGCAAAGTTACTAATTTTTAGGGGAACACGCGCGCAAAAGCCCGAGAATTTCGCCGCGGCGCACGTTAATTTGTCCCAAGTCAAACCGCCCCGAAGCCCTGCCCCGCCGGACGGGCCCGCACGCTCTGCCCGCGATGGCGTTTGGAAGCCGGTGCGATTGCGCCGGAATCGCGCCGCCCCGACGGCGTAAACGCGGGGCGAAAAACCCGCAGACGCAAGGCCGAAAACCCGCAGACGCGGGCCCGAAAAGGCCTTGCCGCAAACACTGCCCGCACCATCGGCCTGGCCTCCTATTATAATAAGAGGTGTGGGGAGGGCACGCATGGCCAAAGATGCGGCAAAAGAAAACAAGCCGAAAAAGGGTGATTATGATATTTTTCCATTAACTTTGCACCGGCTTTGCAAGGCCTGCACCGGCACATGGCGGGCAAGCAGACGCACGACACATGAATTTTCGGATCAAGAAACTCGACATATTTATCATCCGCCAGTTCGGACTCTTATTCGTAGGAACGTTCTTCATCTGCCAGTTTGTGCTGATGATGCAGTTTCTGTGGAGATTCATCGACGAGCTCATCGGCAAGGGACTGTCCATGGAAGTGATGGCGCAGTTCTTCTGGTACATGGCCCTGATGCTCGTTCCCCAGGCTCTTCCGCTGGCCATCCTGCTGAGCGCGCTCATCACTTTCGGCAATCTGGGCGAGAGTTCGGAGCTCACAGCCATCAAGGCGGCCGGCATCTCGCTCATGCAAACCTTTCGGTCGCTCATCGCAGTTACCGTGCTCATCAGCCTGGCCTCGTTCTATTTTCAGAACAATGTGGGGCCCGAGGCCAACATGAAAATCACCCAACTGCTCATCTCGATGAAGCAGAAGAGCCCCGAACTGGAAATTCCCGAGGGCGTGTTCTACGACGGAATCCCCAACAGCAACATCTACGTGCAGAAGAAAGACGTGCACTCGGGCAAGCTGTACGGCATCATGATTTACCGCATGACCCAGAGCTACGAGGACGCCGCCATCATTCTGGCCGACTCGGGCATGATGCAATCGACGGCCGAAAAGAAGCACTTGCTGCTCACGTTGTGGAGCGGAGAGTGGTTCGAGAACATGCAGACGCAGCAGCTGGCCGGCAGCGCGGCCGTGCCCTACCGCCGGGAGACGTTTGTGACCAAGCAGATTGTGCTCGACTTCGACGGCGACTTCAGCATGACAGATGCCGCCTCGCTCTCGAACAATGCCCGCAGCAAGAGCCTGCAGCAGATAGCCCACGACGTGGATTCGCTGAACCATGTCTACGACAGCATCGGGCGCGTGTTCTACGAAGACGCGCGCCGCAGCTACTATGCCCTGCCTCTCATGACCCGCCACGACTCGCTGGCCGCGGCCCGACGGGCCGATGCCCGAAGGGTGGACTTCGACCGGCTGCTCCAGAAACTCACGCCCGACCAGAAGCGGCAGGCGCTGGCCGAGGCCCTGAGCCGCGTGCAGGGCGAGGTGAACGACCTGGAATTCAAGAGCCTGCTCACGGAAGACAACGACCTCGTCATCCGCCAGCACCACATCGAAACCATCAACAAGTTCACGCTGGCACTGCAGTGTCTCATCTTCTTCTTCATCGGCGCGCCGCTGGGCGCCATCATCCGCAAGGGCGGACTGGGCGTTCCGGTCATCATCTCGGTGTTCGTATTCATCGTGTACTACATCCTCGACAACTCGGGTTACCGCATGGCACGGCTGGGCGAGTGGTCGGTGTGGTTCGGCAAAGGCCTGGCTCCGGCCGTGCTCACGCCCGTGGCCGTGTTCGTGACCTACAAGGCCTGCGGCGACTCGATGGTGTTCAATGCCGACGTGTGGCGGCGGTTCTTCATGCGCATGCTGGGCCTGCGTACCAAGCGTCACATCAGTGGCAAGGAGGTGATTATCCGTGAACCCGACTACCGGCACGACGCCGAGGAGCTGCTTCGCATCAGCCATGCCGTGACCGATTACTCGCGCGAGCACAGCCTGGTGTCGCCGCCCAACGTCGTGAAGACCTTTTTCAGGTATCGCCCCGACCACGAAATCGAGCGCATCGGCGAGCAGCTGGAGGCTGTCATCGACGACTTGTCGAACACCCGCGACAAGCAAATCGTACACCTGCTCAACGCCTACCCCGTGATGGCTGTCAGGGCCCACACGCGGCCGTTCGAGCGGCGGTGGCTCAACGTGGCCTCGGCCGTCATCGTGCCGCTGGGCCTGTTTTTCTACTTGCGCATGTGGAGTTTCAGGCTGCGGCTACTGCGCGACCTGCGCACCATCAAGCTCACCAACACCAGCATCATCAACTACACGGAGAAGCATCTCATCAAGGACTGATGCGCCCGTGACCCCATTCATAACACCCAACCCAAGTCAAAAGAAAGGAAAACAAATATGGCAGACTTCAAATTGAGTAGCATCGAGGATGCAGTCAAGGATTTCAAGGAAGGCAAATTCGTCATCGTCGTCGACGATGAAGACCGTGAGAACGAGGGCGACCTGATTGTCGCCGCCGAGAAAATTACGCCCGAGAAAGTGAACTTCATGCTGAAAAACGCACGCGGCGTGCTCTGCGCGCCCATCACAATCTCGCGTGCCGAGGAGCTGGACCTGCCCCACCAGGTGCAGGACAACACGTCGGTGTTGGGCACTCCCTTTACCATTACCGTGGACAAACTGGAGGGATGCACCACCGGCGTGTCCACGCACGACCGGGCCGAGACCATCAAGGCACTGGCCGACCCTGCGTCGACGCCCCAGACTTTCGGCCGCCCGGGCCACATCAACCCGCTCTATGCCCAGGACAACGGCGTGCTGCGCCGCTCGGGCCACACCGAGGCGGCCGTGGATCTGTGCCGGCTGGCCGGCCTCTATCCCGCCGGGGCGCTGATGGAAATCATGAACGACGACGGCTCGATGGCACGCATGCCCGAGCTGCAACAGATGGCACGCGAGTGGGATCTCAAGATCATTACCATCAAAGACCTCATTGCCTACAGGCTCAAAAAGGAGTCGAGCATCGAGGTGGGCGTGGAGGTGGACATGCCAACCGCCTACGGCCACTTCCGCCTGATACCCTTCCGGCAGACCAGCAACGGCCTGGAACACATGGCCGTCATCAAGGGCGAGTGGGCCGAAGACGAGCCCGTGCTCGTGCGCGTACATTCTTCTTGCGCCACGGGCGACATCCTGGGCAGCCAGCGTTGCGACTGTGGAGAGCAGCTGCACAAGGCCATGCAGATGATTGAAAAAGAGGGCAAAGGTGTGGTGATCTACATGCAGCAGGAGGGCCGCGGCATCGGATTGATGAACAAGATTGCCGCCTACAAGCTCCAGGAACAGGGCATGGACACCGTGGAAGCCAACGTGCACCTGGGCTTCAAGCCCGACGAACGAGACTACGGCTGCGGCGCGCAGATGCTGCGGCAGCTGGGCATTCACAAGATGCGCCTCATGACCAACAACCCCACCAAACGCGTGGGACTGGAGGCTTACGGGCTGGAAATCGTCGAGAATGTTCCCATCGAGGTGAAGCCCACCCCCTACGACGTGAAGTATCTGCGCACCAAACGCGACCGCATGGGGCACATCCTGCACCTGAAATAGTCATTTCTGTTACTTTTTCGAGGCGTTTCCCAAAATAACGGAAGCAATCTTTCGTTTTAAGGAATGAAATGTTTAATTTTGCAAGGAAATAACCATTCACAGACAAGCAGTATATGGCACAACTATCAGACCGTCTGAATCGCCTGGCTCCATCGGCCACACTGGCGATGTCGCAGAAGAGCAACGAAATGAAAGCTCAGGGCATCGACGTTATCAACATGAGTGTGGGCGAGCCCGACTTCAACACGCCCGAGCACATCAAAGCCGCCGGCAAGAAAGCCATCGACGACAACTACTCGAAGTATTCGCCCGTGCCGGGCTATCCGGCACTGCGGAAAGCCATCGTGGACAAGCTCAGGCGGGAGAACCAGCTCGAATATACGGACGGGGAAATCCTCGTGGGCACGGGTGGCAAGCAGGGAGTGTGCAACACCGTGCTGGCCTTGGTGAACCCCGGAGACGAGGTGATTATCCCTGCCCCCTACTGGGTGAGCTACCCGCAGATGGTGAAACTGGCCGGCGGAGAACCGGTCGTTGTCAGGGCCGGATTCGAGCAGGACTTCAAAATGACGCCCGAACAGTTGGAGGCTGCCATCACACCTCGCACCAAGATGCTGATTCTCTGCTCCCCCAGCAACCCCACGGGAAGTGTGTATTCACAGGAAGAACTCGACGAGCTGGCCCGGGTCATCCTGCGCCACGAAGACGTGTTCGTGCTCGCCGATGAGATTTACGAGCACATCAACTACGTCGGCAAGCATGCCAGCATAGCCAGTTATCCGGGCATGAAAGAGCGCACCATCATCTGCAATGGCGTGAGCAAGGCCTACGCCATGACCGGCTGGCGCCTTGGCTGGGTGGCTGCGCCCGAGTGGATTGTCAAGGGCATCAACAAGCTGCAAGGCCAGTACACCAGCGGCACTTGCGACGTGTCGCAGATGGCTGCACTCGCTGCCTATGAGAGCAGTCAGGCCTGTGTCGAGGACATGCGCCGGGCTTTCGAGCGCCGACGCAACCTCATCGTGAGTCTGGCCAAAGACATTCCGGGACTTGAGGTCAACGTACCGCAGGGCGCCTTTTACCTCTTTCCCAAGTGCTCCAGCTTCTTCGGCAAGAAAAACGGCAGCCACGTCATCCTCAATTCCACCGACTTTGCCATGTATTTGCTTGAGGTGGGGCGTGTGGCCACAGTAGCCGGCGACGCCTTTGGCGACCCCGATTGTTTCCGCATGAGCTACGCCACCAGCGACGACAACATTCGCGAGGCCATGCGTCGAATTAAAGAGGTGACTGCGCTTTTGAAGTAAAATTTTGTTAAAACTTGGCAAACACACTCGCAATAAACCAAAAGTTGCTATCTTTGCGAATGCTTAAATATCCGTTTTTCGGCCTATCACACGGGCCAGACACGAAAAAATATAGACCAAAAGACACTTTTAGACGCACATCACTAACAAAAAGCAAATAATTCATTATTTATAACTAAAAATTAAATTTCAACATTATGGCAACTACACAAAAAGCCGCAGCCCCCAAGGCTGCAAAGAAGTCGCAGGGCTTCACAGGTATCAGAGGCGCATTCTGGATCATCGTTGTATGCTTCATCGCTGCTGTATGTATCTTCAATCTCGTGCTCGGCAACGAAAGCAACTTCCAGGGAAACAACTCGGAGAACGGGCCTCTCAACATTCTGGGCACTATCTACAAGGGTGGTGTCGTGGTGCCTGTCATCCACACCCTGCTGCTTACCGTGCTCTGTCTTTCCGTTGAGCGTTGGCTGGCTCTGAAGACCGCTTTCGGCAAGGGCAGCCTCACCAAGTTCGTGGCCAATACCAAGGCTGCCTTGAAGGCCAACGATTTCGCCAAGGCTGAGGACCTCTGCAACAAGATGCAAGGCTCTGTAGCAAACGTGGTGGTCGCTTCCCTGCATGCCTACAAGGACATGGAGAGCGGTGCAAATGCCGGTCTGAAGAAGAGCCAGAAAGTGGCCAAGATTCAGCAGGCACACGAGGAGGCTACTCAGCTGGAGATGCCTACGCTGCAGATGAACCTCCCCATCATTGCTACTATCGTGACACTGGGTACACTTACCGGACTGCTCGGTACTGTGACGGGTATGATCAAGTCGTTCCAGGCTCTGGCTGCCGGTGGCGGTGGTGACTCTCTCGCTCTGTCAACTGGTATTTCCGAGGCTCTGATCAACACGGCTTTCGGTATCGCAACTTCTTGGTGCGCTGTTATCTCCTATAACTTCTTCACCAACAAGATCGACAAGCTGACATACGCACTCGACGAGGTAGGTTACTCAATTGCCCAGACTTACGAAGCTAACCACACAGACGAGGCTTAATTTTTGCTGACCCTTTAAAATATTATCACTATGGGTAAAGTAAAAATTAAGAAGAGCGACGTCTGGATCGACATGACTCCTATGTCCGACGTGATGGTGCTTCTGCTGACTTTCTTCATGCTGACGTCCACGTTCGTGAAGCAAGAGCCGGTGAAAGTAAACACGCCAGGATCCGTATCGGAGATAAAGGTGCCAGAGAAAGATGTCTTGAATGTGCTTGTCGGAAATGACGGCAAGATATTCATGAGCATGGATAAAACGACCGACGTTCAGAACGTGCTCAACGATGTGACCAGCCAGTTTGGTCTGCAGTTGAGCGCTGCAGAGCAAAAGAAGTTCCTCGACGACCCCATGTGGGGTGTGCCTATGAGCGAACTCGAAGGTTATCTGAAGCTCGACAAAACACAGATGCCCGAAGCCATTAAAAAGTATGGTATTCCGACCGACTCTGTACCAGGCAAGACCGGTGCCGCCGCAATGAGCGAGTTCCAAATCTGGGTTAAGGCTGCGCATGCCACCAACCCGGATGCCAAGATTGCCATCAAGGCCGATGAAAAGACCCCGTACAAGACCGTGAAGAAAATCATGAGTGAGCTTCAGGACATGAACGAGAACCGTTATTATCTGATTACTCAATACAAGAAAGCGGAGGATTAAGAATGGCTAAGCAAGGAAAAAGCAAACAGAAGAAGATGGATGTCCGCGTGGACTTCACTCCGATGGTTGACATGATGATGCTTCTTATCACATTCTTCATGCTCTGTACATCACTGGCCAAGCCCCAGACGATGGAATTAAGTATGCCGAGTAACGATAAGAACCTGCAGGATCAGGACAAGACCGTGACCAAGGAATCGTACACCGTTACGATTTACTGCACGGCCGACAACCAGATCTATTATGTAGCCGGACTGATTAAACCCGAAACGCCCGACTGTCTGAAAAAGACTACTTGGGGTGTCAAAGGCATTCGTTCCGTGCTTTACAATCACACCACTGAGGACGGCACGAACCCCGTTCAGGACGTGATGAAAGCAAAGGTTGCATTGGACAAGCAGAAAGCTGACCCCAACAAGAAGATGTCTGACGAGGACTACAACAAGCAACTCACCAAGATTAAGGCTGGAGAACTGGACGGCAAGAAGATTCAGACCATGACGGTCATCATCAAAGCCACCGATAACTCCACCTACAAGAACTTGGTGGATGCGCTTGATGAAATGCAAATCTGCAGCATCGGTAAGTATGTAATCGACAAGATGAACGATCAGGACGTGGAGCTTCTCAAGAAGAACAACGTCAAGATGTAAGCATGTCTAAACGATTAAAGAGTTTAAGAAATGGCAAATATTGATTTAACAACCAATGGTTGGGTCGATCTTATCTTCGAGGGTAGGAACCAATCCTACGGAGCTTACAAGCTTCGCAGGAACACCCCAAAGAGAAATATCTACTCCATCATCGTTATAGCATTGCTGGCAGTTCTGTTCATCGGTATCTACGTTGCAAAGTCCGCATACGACCAGTACCAGCTGACTCATCAGAAAAACGAGCAAATCACCGAGCTCTCTGCCCTCAACAAGCCCGAGAAAAAGGCTGAAGTGAAGCGCAAAGACATTCAGATTCCTAAAGAGAAACAGGAGGTAGTGCAAGAGGTGAAATCCTCTATCAAATTCACTGCTCCCGTTATCAAAAAGGACAACGAGGTGAAGCCCGAGGACGAAATGAAGACGCAGGACCAGCTGATGCAGACCAACACCGCCATCGGTGCACTTGATGTTAAAGGTAACAGCGACAATGGCGCAGTGCTGCAAGTTGCTCAACGCGTGGCCGACGAACCTGTAAAACCCGACAAACCCGAAGTGGAGAACAAGGTGTTTGACGTGGTAGAGCAGATGCCTTCATTCCCTGGCGGAAATGCCGCCTTGATGAAGTATCTGGGTGACAACATCAAATATCCGGTTGTTGCCCAAGAGAACGGTGTGCAGGGCCGCGTCGTGGTATCCTTTGTGGTTGAGCGTGACGGTTCCATCACCGACGTGAAGGTTGTCCGTTCCGTAGACCCCTCTCTCGACCGTGAGGCTGTACGCGTGGTGAGTACCATGCCGAAGTGGATTCCCGGCAAGCAGAACGGTTCTGCTGTACGCGTGAAGTATAACGTGCCTGTAGCTTTCAGACTGCAGTAATCCTTTATTTATGAGCAAACTCACATCTTACATCATCGTAGGATTAACACTGACCACCGTCCTTTTCTCTTCTTGCCATAACAACAAGAAAGGAAAGGACGGGCGGACAGATACTTATTCATCAGGGGCGATTCACTTCGTCTCTGATGAAAGTTTTAGTCCCCTCATCGAGGAAGAACGCTTTGTCTTCCAAAACGACTACCCCAAGGCCAAAGTGACTCCCATCTATACCAACGAGTCGGAAGCCATCAACAGACTCCTCAATGGCAAGGCATGGCTGGCCTTTACGGCACGCGACTTCAAGCCATCCGAAATCAAAAGCCTGCAAGCTCAGAGCTACAGACCGGTGTCCCTCAAGCTCGCTTACGACGCATTGGCATTCATCGTGAACAAGGCGAACACTGACACCATTATCTCGGTCAAGAACATTGAACACATCATGACCGGCAAAGCCACCCGGTGGAGCGACCTCTTCAAAGGCTCCCGGCGCGGCACCATCACCGTGGTATTCGACAATGCCAAGTCGAGTACCGTCCATTACGTAGAAGATTCCATCCTCGGCGGCAAAGCCATCTCCAATCCGCATGTGGCCGCTGTCAACAAAACTGCCGAGGTGATCAAATACGTCGAGCAGAATCCGGGGGCCATCGGCATCATCGGCAACAACTGGCTCAACGACAAGCACGACTCCACCAACCTGACATTCAACAAAAACATCCGCGTGATGAGCGTGAGCCGTATCCATCCGGCCACGCCGACGAGCGGCCGAAAACCCTACCAGTATTACATCTATAACGGTGAGTATCCCCTCATCCGTACGGTCTACGCCCTTCTCAACGACCCTCGCCAAGGACTGCCATGGGGCTTTGCCCACTTCATCGAGGGGCCCAAGGGACAGCGTATTGTCATGAAAGCCGGACTGCTTCCCGTATTGGGCAACATCAATATCCGGGATGTTAATGTTAGTCAATAATTGAAACTATTCGCTTCCGGCATCGTCACAAGAGCAGACACCACATCCAAGGGGCCGTGTAGCATACCCCATCCACATGGTGGCAACGAAAGAAATAGAATCAAAGGTCAAAGTTTTAAATACAAAGAATTATGAAAGCAATCAAATATGTATTGATGGGCACGCTGATGTTATCAGCTGTCCCGACGATGGCACAGCAGGACAACAAAGCCATCATTGAACAGGCCACCAAGATTATCAAGAGCAAAGGCGCCGATTACAACAATCAGGTGAAGCAGCTCTACAAGGACAACAAGAAGAATCCAGAGGTGCTTGTGGGTATCGGCAAGGCCATGCTTGCGGAGAAAGATACCGCCAACGCCCTGAAGTTCGCAGACTACGCTTTGGCCAAGGACGGCAAGTACGCCAAGGCTTTCCTGCTCAAGGGCGACATCGCCGTGATGAAAGACGATGCCGGCAGTGCTGCCGAGAACTATCAGCAAGCCAAGTATTTCGATCCGAAAGATCCCGACGGCTACTACAAGTATGCCATGATTCTGCGCGGGCGCAGCCCCGAAGAAGCCGTTGCCAACCTCGAAGAGCTCCGCACCCAGCGTCCCGACTACCCTGTCGATGCACTCTGCGGCCGTGTCTACTACATTGCACAGAAGTATGAGAACGCCGAGAAATACTACGACAAGGTGACCGACAGGAGCAAACTCGAGGACGAAGACATCACCTATTACGCCATGACCACCTGGCTGCTCGGCAAGCGCGAGAAGAGTGTAGACATCTGCAAGATGGGCCTCAGCCGCGACCCGCGCCGCTCGGGCTGGAACCGCATCGCATTTTACAGCTACACTGACCTGAAGAATACCAATGAAGCCCTCGACTATGCCGACCGTCTGTTCAACAAGAGCGACAGCGCACACTACATCGGCGAGGACTACGTGTACTACGGCACGGCCCTGCAACAGGCCGAACGCTGGGACGATGCCATCAAGGCATACGAGCAAGCCATTGAGCTCAGCAAGGACAACAGCAAGCAGGTGGCCATTATCGATAAGAACCTCTCCGACATATATCTGAAGAAAGGCGACTTCAACAATGCCGTAACCTACTTTGAGAAGTCGCTCGCCGGCAAGGACAAGAAGACCGCCGACGACTTCGACAACCTGGCTTCACTCTATACCGAGATTGCCACACAGAAGACCCAGGCAGACGATGCCGCCGGTGCCGCAGAGGCTTATCGGAAAGCCGACCAAGTGTACAGCGAGTACGTACAGGCCTATCCCAACTATCAGAACTGGTGCAACTACATGCGCGGCCAGGTGAATGCCAACCTCGACCCGGACAGCAAGCAGGGATTGGCCAGGCCTTACTACGAGGCACTCGCCAACTCCTTAGAGACAAAGGCTGAGCGCAGCAACAGCGAGAACGCCATGCTGAAGCAGGCTTATCTCTACATGATTGTCTATAACTTCAACGTGAAGCAGGACAAGGAGAACGCCAAGGTCTATGCCAACAAGATGTTGGCCATCGACCCGGAGAACGAGATTGCCAAGCAGGTCGCTGCCATGTAGGTCAATACAACCCATATAACCTTTCAACACAGAGATGAATCCCCCACTCCCAACCATCAAGGGAGAACAGCAAGCAGGGGCACGCCGCAGTTGCGGCGTGCCCCCTTTCATTGCAGCCAGACAAGATTTTACGCACAAGCACGCTCCAAACCCGGTTCCTCACAGCATGTAGACACAAAAATCCTCACTCACGGCCTGTTGCCATAAGTGAGGATAACTTCCAATTACCCTTTAACTACGCCCTCGGACAGAGGGCCTTGTGCCTTACTCGGGCAGACTGATTGCCTCCTGAGGACATACAGAAGCGCAGGTACCGCACTCCGTGCACTCATCGGCATTGATGGAATAGATGTCGCCCTCTGAGATTGCGCCAACGGGGCACTCGTCAATACATGTTCCACATGCTACACAGTCGTTGCTAATTACGTAAGCCATAGTTCTTGTTTTTTATTGTTTATAATGTTTTTGTAAACGTATGTATCACGCAGGCTCATCATGGAATACCTACTTTTGTACACCGCAAAGGTAGGAAAAAGATTCGGAATACCTACTAATGAGGAGCCGTTTTTTTGATATTTAAACTTAATCTAACCTGTTGCAGGGCATTCCCTCTACCCCGTTCCGGCAATAAAAAGCCGTCTGCGCCGTTATCTCCATATATGAGACGACTGCTTATCACGCTTTGCGCCCTGCTCCAGCTCGGCACCACGCTTGCACAGGAACGGACGGTTCAGAACCGTCCTTATACCGACCTGCGTCCTTTCCACTTCGGCATTCTGGTGGGCGGCCACCTGCAAGACCTTGAGTTCAACAACGTGGGGCCACAGCTTGTCACCCTCGACGACGGCTCACAGCAGCAATATCTCATCACCGCCGACCAGGACCGCTGGGACGACGGCTTCCAAGTGGGTGTGCTGGGCGAGCTCCGTCTGAGCAGCACTTTCCAGTTCCGCATGGCCCCCGCTCTCTATTTCGGCTCACGCCACATCTATTTTCACAACATGGACGCCCAGTCCAACGAGTCGCTCATCACCCGCGCGCAGACGCTCAAGACGGCCTATGTCAGTTGCTCCCTGGACCTGATTGTCGGTGCCCAGCGGTTCAACAACCACCGTCCATACGCCATGATAGGCCTCAGCCCCGCCATCAATCTCAGCGGACTGGCCGACGACTACCTCAGACTGAAACGCTACGACCTCTTCTTCGAGGCCGGCTTGGGCTGCGATTTCTACCTGCCTTTCTTCAAAATCCGACCTGAACTGAAATTCATGTTCGGGCTCACCAATGCACTCGACATCGACCACGCCAACCAACTCAAGGACAAGGCCATGATTCCCTACAGCCGGTCGGTGAATCAGGCCAAGTCCAAGATGATTGCGCTGACATTCTATTTCGAGTAGTCCCCCACCCTTTCTACCGCCGGACTTTCGGGGCCGGCATCATCGTAAGCGTCATCTTGCCGATGAAGATGCCGTGCTTGCCGTTCTGGTCCACGGGAATCTCCTTGCCGTCCAGATTCTTCACATAGCGCAGCGTCTTGAAATAGGTGTGCGAATGGCCGCCCAACACCAGATCGATGCCACGCGTGCGGCTCACGAGCAGCGGGTCGCCCATGCCCTGTTCTTCCCATCCCAGATGCGAAATGCAGACCACCAGGTCGCACTTCCGGCGGTGCAGCTCGTCGGCCATGCGCTGTGCCGTCTCCACCGGGTCCAGGTATTTCGTCTCGCCATAGTTCTTGCGATCCACCAGTCCGTCCAGCTCGGGCGAGAGGCCGAACACGCCAATCCTCAGGCCTTCACGCTTCAGGATGATGTAGGGCTTCACCAGTTTGTCCAGCCCGTACTGGCTAAACTGATAGTTGGCACACACGATGGGGAAGTTCAACGCCGCAAAAACGCGGGCCATGTTCTCCAGTCCGAAGTCGAATTCGTGGTTGCCTATCGTGCCGGCATCGTAGTGCATTTGGTTCATCAACCCCACTTCCACATCGCCTTTGAACAGTGTGTAGTAGGCCGATCCTTGGCAAAAGTCGCCGCTGTCGAAGAGCAACAACCCCGGTTCCCGCCGTCGTTCCTCCTCCAACATGGCGATGCGACGCAGGAAACCCGCCCGGCCGGCCAGCATGGTATCGGCCAGATGCTCGCTCAGCGGCATGATGCAGCTGTGCGTATCGTTGGTGTGCAGCACCACCAGCCGCTTCTGCGCCCACACCATCGTGGCCACGAGGCACAGCCCCACGGCCACCATCATTCTCCGAATGCTCTGTATTCTATTGTTCCTCATGAGTTTTCCACCTTGATTCGTCCCTCAATCCTGCTGTCCACCACGATACCTTTCCGGGTCTGTTCCCTGAAAAAATCCATGATGAGAAAGCGCACATTGTTCTTCTCGCCCTTGGGTAGCACCACGTCTGTACCGCTCTTGAAGGCGGTCATCTGGTCGTTGCCGTGCGACAGATAGTCGAGCGTGACCACCCGATACGTCCGTGCCGGGTCTATGGGCTGCCCGTTGAGCCGGGCACTCACCAGCTTGCCACTGCGCGTGATGACCAGCTCCACACCGTGGCTCACACCCTCGCCGCCGCGTGCGGCCATCTGTCCAAAGAGCTCCGTCACCTTGTCTCCGGAGAGCGAGAGGAAGCAGATCTTATTCTCGAACGGGGCCACGTCGAGCACGTTGCCATAGGTCACCTTGCCCTGTGCAAAGGCAGCGCGGATGCCGCCCATGTTGTAAACGGCAAAGTCGGGCCGCTCCTGGAATCGCGGGCCGCACCACATCAGAATGTCGGGCAGCAGGTTCGACAGCTCGCTCTCCGGCTGGTGGGCAGCCATGTAGCGTGCCACCGTGCCAACCACCGGGCTCATGATGCTGTCCACTTGGTGGCGGTATGGAGCCAGAAAGGCCGCCGCCTGGCCGTCGGGATGCGTGTCATAGCGGCTGTCCACCACAATACGCGTCCGTGTAATGCCGCTCATCTCGTAGGGCGTATGGCAGCTGGCCACCATCAGAACCGCGGCAAGCAGCCCCATGGATAATCCTTTTTTCTTCATATAAGCTGTATTTAAATGCGTGCAAATATAAGTTTTTTCAGTGAAAAGAGCAAGTTTTCACCGTGCTTTTCGGCACCGCACGGCAGGAGAACTCACTTTTCGGCCCTCCTTCGCCACATTTTGCACCGACAGCACAGCCATGCCAAGCCGTCGTGCAGGGTGTTGGGAACGAAACATGCGGCGTGCGACGCAAGGATGTACAAATGTTAAAAACCAAAGAAATCGGCGGCCCCATCCCTTTATTCAACCGAAAAGCCGTACCTTTGCACCGCTTTTCGGCCTAACCGCTGGTTGGAGGACGAGTCTCCAGGCCATGTTGGGTTGGAACGACAAACAATTTTTAATAATCAAAGAAATGGATTTAATTAAAGTTGCAGAGGAAGCATTTGCAACCGGCAAGCAGTTCCCTGCCTTCCGTGCAGGTGACACGGTCACTGTCGCTTACAAAATTGTCGAGGGTACCAAGGAGCGCATTCAGCTCTACCGCGGTGTGGTCATCAAGGTTAATGGCCATGGCGACAAGAAGCGCTTCACCGTTCGCAAGATGTCGGGCACCGTGGGCGTGGAGCGTATCTTCCCCATTGAGTCTCCGGCTATCGACAGCATCGAGGTGAACAAGCGTGGCAAGGTGCGTCGCGCCAAGCTGTACTATCTGCGCAAGCTCACTGGCAAGGCTGCCCGCATTCAGGAGAAGCGCACGCTGACTACCAACGCCTGACCCTGCCTCTACCCCTCCCTGCCGGGAGGGCGGCAAGCCAGCCAAGACATAAAAGGCCCGCCTCCATGACTGGAGGCGGGCCTTTTTGTCGGGCGGGCACAGCGCAGAGGCTGCGCGATTGCGGCGAAAACGCCATGCGATTGCACCGCAAACGGCGGGCGATCAGGCCGTAAACGCCAGGCGTTTACGGCGCAACGGCGAGGCCCCGACCCTATAGACGCGCGTCCGCCCCGCCATAACGGCGGGCCGACGGCTCAGGGCTTCGGCTCTCTGTCCTCGTAGTTGATGGAGGCATCGGCATCGCCGCGCAACGCCTCGTTCAGGTCGCGCCAGTCCTGAAAGCCGGCAAAGAGCGCCAGCCGGTCCAGTGTCTCGGCCGAAAGCCGCCGCCGCCCGGTAGTGAACTCCCACAACTTGCGCAGCGAAGCTGCACTCAAGTTCACATGGTGCCGGGCAAGGGCCGTCGACACCCGGTCCAAATCGGCCACCAACTGCCGGGGCTCCTGCCTCATCTTCTTCCCTATTTCTGCGAGAAGGAGTTTCAAATCGTGCTTCATTCTCTATGCTTGCTACCGAAACCGGCGCCCTCGCCCACGGCCCGACCGGCCCGGCGGGCTGCGGTTCCGTCTCCTTTTTCCGGCTGCAAAGTTACGAATAAATTCAGAGAGCCGGCGTCGAATCACGGAATTTTCACTACCTTTGCGGCAGGATTTCTAAACCACGCTATCATGAAAGAATACGCACTCAAGTACGGATGCAATCCGAACCAGAAGCCTGCCCGCATCTATATGGAGCAGGGGGAACTGCCCGTCACGGTCATCAACGGCCGCGCCGGCTACATCAACTTCCTCGATGCCCTGAACAGCTGGCAGCTGGTCAAGGAGCTCAAGGCTGCCACCGGACTGCCCGCCGCCGCCAGTTTCAAGCACGTATCGCCGGCCGGGGCGGCCGTGGGACTGCCCCTCAGCGACACGCTGAAGAAGATTTACTTCGTGGACGACGTAGACTTCGAGCTCACTCCCCTGGCCAATGCCTATGCCCGCGCCCGCGGTGCCGACCGCATGTGCTCGTATGGTGACTTCTGTGCGTTGAGCGACACCTGCGACGAGACCACGGCCCTGCTCATCAAGCGCGAGGTGAGCGACGGCGTCATTGCCCCCGGATACACCCCCGAGGCCCTGAAGATTCTCCGGGAAAAGCGCAAGGGCACCTACTGCGTCATCCAGGTGAATCCCGACTACGTGCCCGCCCCCATCGAGCGGAAGCAGGTGTTTGGCGTAATTTTCGAGCAGGGACGCAACGAGGTGGACCTGAACGACGCGGCCCTTTTCCAGAACATCCCTACGCAAAACAAGACGTTCACGCCCGAGGCCCTGCGCGACCTGAAGATTGCTCTCATCACTCTGAAATACACGCAGAGCAACTCCGTGTGCTACGTCAAGGACGGACAAGCCATCGGCATCGGGGCCGGACAGCAGAGCCGCATCCACTGCACGCGACTGGCGGGCAGCAAGGCCGACGAGTGGTGGATGCGCCAAAGCCCCAAGGTGCTGGCCTTGCCGTTCAAGGATAAGATTCGCCGCGCCGACCGCGACAACACCATCAACGTGTATCTTTCCGAAGAAGCCGACGATGTGCTACGCGATGGGGCCTGGCAACAGTTCTTCACCGAGCAGCCCCAGCCCTTTACCCGCGAGGAGCAGAAAGCCTGGATTGCCCAGAACACGGGGGTGGCCCTCGGCTCGGATGCTTTCTTCCCCTTCGGCGACAACATTGAGCGCGCCCACAAGAGTGGCGTGGAATACATCGCGCAGGCCGGCGGCAGCATCCGCGACGACCATGTGATCGACACCTGTGACAAGTATGGCATCGCCATGGCTTTCACGGGCGTGAGGCTGTTCCACCATTGAGCAATTCAAAATTCAGAATTCAAAATTCAAAATTTGGCCCTCCGGCACCTTGGGCTGTAGCTCTTTTGAACCGATGTACTCTGGATTTTGAATCAAAGGAGTACTGTCAAAGCGAACACCGCACAGCCAATTTTGAATCTCGGGCTATATCTGTAGAGACAAGAAAACCAAAGGGAAGAAAAACGGTGCGACCAATTTTGAATTTTGAATCCTGAATTTTGAATTGAGCTTCACGGAGTGAAGCAAACACCGCGAAGCCAATTTTGAATTTTGAATTATGAATTTTGAATTTAAAAAAAATGGATGATTTCGACAAGATTCTCGAGGGCGGTATCACCTTCAAGGGCGCACCCAAAGACGGGCCCAAGGATGAAAAGGTGAAAACCAAGGCCAAAAAGAAGAAATATATCACCGGGGCCCATGGCTCCGGATCGGCCATGCAGAAAGCCAAGTACCGAAAACAGCGGGCCAACCGCAAGTCGCAGAAAAAATAAAAAACAGCGACAGCAGACAGCTGCAAGCCAAGAAAGAGGAATAAAAACGCTTCCGACGGACGGCTGCAAGCCACAGAAGAGAAACAAAAAACGGCTACAGCAAACAGCTGCAAGCCAAAAAGAGGAATAAAAGTCTGCTTCGGCAGACCACCGCGGACGGGCAGCGTCAGTTCTTTTTGGAACTCACGCTGCCCTTGCTACCAAGTACCAGCATAGTGGCCTGGAGCTTCTTCTTCGCATGATCGAAGAGCACGGCGGGATTGAGCCGGCGGCCTTTGAACTTCACCTCGAAGTGCAGGTGCTCGGTGGTGGCGCGGCCGGTACGGCCGGTGAGCCCGATGACCTGCCCGGCTTTCACCTTGTCGCCCGCCTTGACCAGGTTCTTGCTCTGGTGGCTGTAGAGTGTCTCGAAACCGTAGGCATGGCGAATGGTGATGCAGTTGCCATAGCCGGCAAAGGGGCCGGAGCGCACCACCACCCCGTCGAACGCAGCCAGAACGTTGTCGTTAGGGCGTGTCTTGATGTCCACGCCCGAGTGATGGCGCGCGCCGCCGTAGGGACTGATGACATGACTGCCCGGCAGAGGATAGGCCCAGCGGTCTTTGCCGATGGCCTCCAAGTCGAGCTTGAACGTGGCGCTCTTCAGGAACGGGTCTTCCTCCACCTCGTCGGGATCCAGACTGATGCTCTTGCACTTTTCCGCCTTCACCACCGTCACCTCCACGCGGTTACCCGCCTTGCGGCACTGCACAACGGCACGACGCAGCCGGTGGCTGCCGGGATCGAGAATGATGGACGGGTTGATCCAGCCACCGTTGACCATGAGGGCAAACAGACAGTACACTTTCTCGTCGGTGCCGCCTACGATAGCCACCGTCTGGCCGGCGCGGACGCGCTGCCCCACCTTGACCAGATTCTGCGCATTATAGCCGTAGACCGTCTCCAGTCCGTTGTCGTGACGGATGACGACCACATTGCCATACTGCGGAGTCTTACGCGACATGCGCACCACGCCACCGAACATCGCTTTCACGGCATCGCCCTTGGCGGTGACGATTTCCAGTGCCTGACCGTTCACCACTGCGGCCTTGCCCACAGGCAACGGAAAGGCATACTCATTGTCCTTGAGGATATTAAAATCTATGGTAAACGCCTGACTGCGCTCAAAAAGCCGCGGCGTGACGACACTGATTTGCTGTTGCTCGGCTGCGGTGAATACGGCAGGCTGCTGCGCCAGAGCCTCGGAGCCCATGGCAAGAAAGAGGGAGGTCAGGAGTAGGTTTCGTAAATGTATCATTGTGAAAGGGGTTTAGGTCTTGGCAAATATGTCTTGGGATGTGGGCAGTACGGGGCGTTGCGCCTCAGTGCAGGACGATACCGGTGTAGATGCGCCCCGAAGCCGTACCCAGCCGGCGGGCCGAGAAATAATCGTCCACCCGGTCGTAGGTGCAGATGCCGCTCATCGTGATGTGTTCGGCATGCAGTCCGGCCTGTTCCAGTTGCAGCCGGTTGCAGAGCGGCAGGTCGATGTGCCACTTGTCTTGTCTGCGGGCAATGCGCGCCATGTCGTGGCCGGCCTGTGCAAAAGCGTCGTAAACTTCCTGCCCCACCTCGAAGCGGGCCAGCGAAATGCCGGGGCCGATGACGGCCACGAGGTCTTGCGGCTGCGTGTGGTAGGCCTCGTTCATCCGGCCCACCGCCCGTGCCGCGATGCGCTGCGCGGTGCCCCGCCAGCCGGCGTGGATGGCAGCCGCCGCATGATGGGCGCGGTCATAGAGCAACACGGGGATGCAGTCGGCCGTGGAAACGCCGATGCAGGTGCCGCGGCAGTTGGTGAGCAGCGCGTCGGCCCCCTCCAAAACAGCGGTTCGCGCCTCGGCCGACAGACCGAAAAGCGACTCGTCCACAACCCTGCACACCGTGCCGTGCACCTGATGGGGAACCACCAGCCGCGACTCGGCTACACCCAGCGACTCGGCCAGCAAGCGGCGGTTGGCCGCCACATGCTCGGGCGCGTCGCCGCAGTAGGGATTGATATTCATCCGCCCGTAGGCTCCCCGGCTGTAGCCGGCGCGCCTTGTGGTCGAGAAAGCCGTGACCGCAGGGCCGGCCAAATCATACCTGGTCAGCACGGGACTCATCGCTCCTCCTCCGGGTCGTACACCTCGTAGGCGTCGGAATCGTCAACGTCTTCCAGCTCGTCCTCGTCCAGATATTCGATGTCTTCCTCGTCGGCCCCCTCGTCGTGCAGCTCCGTTTGGAAGCTCGACATGTCCTTGTCGCGGTGCACCAGCGTGTCCTCCGAGGTGATGTTTTGCAGTTTGTTGCTCGCGCTGTTCAGTTCGCGCCAGAGCGTATCCTTGAGTTCGTCGAGTCCATAGCCCGATACCGCGGAGATGAACACCACGGGCAGGTCGGTGGGCAAAGTCTCGCGGAGCATCTCGATAAGCTCTTCATCGAGCAGGTCGCTCTTGGTAACGGCCAGCACGCGGTGCTTGTCGGCCAGCTCAGGATTGAACTCCCGCAACTCGTTGAGCAGCACCTCGTAGTCGTGTTTGATGTCGTGCACGGCCTCATCGGTGTCGCCCGGCACCATGAAGAGCAGCAGCGAGTTGCGCTCGATGTGGCGCAAGAAGCGCAGACCCAGGCCCCGGCCGCCGCTGGCTCCCTCGATGATGCCCGGAATATCGGCCATGACAAACGACTTGCCGTCGCGATAACTCACGATGCCGAGCGAGGGTTCGAGTGTGGTGAAAGGGTAGTTGGCTATCTTGGGACGCGCACTCGACAGGGCCGAGAGCAGCGTGGACTTGCCGGCATTGGGGAAACCCACGAGGCCGACATCGGCCAGGAGCTTCAGCTCCAGTATGACCGTCATCTCCTGCATGGGCTCTCCGGGCTGGGCAAAACGGGGTGCCTGGCGCGTGGCCGTGCGGAACTGGAAATTACCCAGACCGCCGCGGCCGCCCTTGAGCAGCACCACTTCCTGCCCGTCGTAGGTAACATCGCAGACATACTTGCCCGTCTCGGCATTGTAGATCACCGTCCCGCAGGGCACGTCGATGTAGGCGTTCTTGCCGTCGGTGCCGTGGCACTTGTCGCGGCCGCCGTTGCCACCGTGCTCCGCAAAGACGTGCTTCTGGTACTTCAGGTGGAGCAGCGTCCAGTAGTTGTGGTTGCCACGCAGGATGATGTCGCCGCCATGACCGCCGTCGCCACCGTCGGGACCACCGTTGGGCTGGTACTTCACATGGCGCAGGTGCATGGAGCCGCGCCCGCCTTTGCCCGAGCGGCACACGATCTTTACGTAGTCTACGAAGTTGCTTTCCATTCTGTTTTAACTTTGATTTTTGATTTTTGAACTTTGAACTTGATGAAGACGCGGCTGCCAAAGGGCTGCCTACTGATAATGAATGGCTGGTTTTCCGTAGATGTCACGTTGTCAATGTTCAAAGCTCAATGTTCAAATCGAAGCCTTACAGGGCTTCGATGACAGCACTGATGTCGCCAAAAATACGGTCGAGCTCGCCCAGGCCGTCGATGTGATGGTGGATGCCCTCCCGGCGGTACCACTCGATGAGCGGAGCCGTCTGGCTGTGATACACGCCCAAGCGCTTCTTGATGGTCTCCTCGTTGTCGTCGCTGCGACCGCTCTGCTGGCCGCGCAACACGAGCCGTTTCATCAGTTCCTCCTCAGGAACGTCGAGCTCTATCATGGCCGACACTTGGTGGCCACGCTCGGAAAGCATCTGCTTCAAGGCTTCGGCCTGCGGAATTGTACGGGGGAAACCGTCGAAGATGACACCCTTGTGCTCCTTGCCGAAACTGTCGTAAACGCCGGCCAGAATGCTGACCATCAGCTCATCGGGAATCAGCTGGCCGTTGTCAATATAGCCTTTGGCCGTCTTGCCCAGCTCCGTGCCGTTCTTCATCTCGCTGCGCAACACGTCGCCCGTGGAAATATGCTCCAATCCAAACTTAGCGATCATCTTGTCGCTCTGTGTGCCCTTGCCTGAGCCCGGGGCACCGAAAATTACAATATTCTTCATTATCCTTATATAAAACTTGTCTTTCCTCTCGGTGAAGACGGAGAATAGGAGGCTTCGCGCCCGCTACTCCACCACCGCATAGATGTCGCGCAGGTTGCGTCCCTGCTGGTCATAATCCAGTCCATAGCCCACGATGAAGTCGTTGGGAATCTCCATCGCCACGTATTCGATGTTGAGTGGAACCTGCAACTTGCCCGGCTTGAGCAGCAGCGTACAGATGTGCAACGACTCGGGACCGCGTGTGCCCAGCGTCTCGAGCATGCGCTTCATGGTGTTGCCCGTGTCGACAATGTCCTCCACGATAACCACCGTGCGGTCTTTCAGGTCTTCGTTGATGCCTATCACCTCCTTGACTTTGCCCGTGGACACCGTGCCTTGATAAGAAGCCAGCTTGACGAATGAAATCTCACAGGGAATGGTGATGTACCGCATCAGGTCGGCAGCAAACATGAAAGAGCCGTTCAGCACGGCCAAGAGCAAGGGATTCTTGCCGTTCAGGTCGTGATTGATTTTCTCTGCAACCGCCTTGACGCGCCGCTGAATTTCCGACTCGGGAATAAACGTCCTGAACGTCTTGTCCTTGATTTGAACTGTACTCATGGTAAAAACTTTTAATGTAAGCTATGGAAAGGTGTCGTCTGTTCGTTTTTGCAAAATTACGAAAAAGGAACGAAAATGGGCAGACGGCCTCGCATAAATTAAGTAAAATTGCAAAAAACGCTATGCGTCAAACGCTTTATCCAATCTTTTGTTTATCTTTGCAGTGTTATGAAGATACTCACAGCAGCTCAGATTCACGAGCTTGACAAATATACTATAGAGCACGAACCCATCAAGTCGATAGACCTGATGGAGCGCGCTTCCAAGGCCATTACCCATGCCATCATGGAGGAATGGTCGGATCGCACACCGGTCATCGTGTTTGCCGGACCGGGCAACAATGGCGGCGATGCACTGGCCGTGGCCCGAATGCTGGCCGAAGCCAAGTATCAAGTCGGCGTGTTCCTCTTCAACATCCACCGCAAACTGTCCGAAGACTGCGCCGCCAACAAGCAGCGACTCATCGACAGCAAGCGAGGCATCAAGTTCACAGAGATCAGCCTCAACTTCGATCCGCCCGAACTGACAGCCGACACTCTTGTGGTCGACGGGCTCTTCGGGTCGGGCCTCAACAAGCCGCTCATGGGCGGATTTGCCTCGCTGGTGAAATACATCAACCAGAGTCCGGCCCAAGTGGTAAGCATCGACATGCCCTCGGGACTGATGTGCGAGGACAACACCTACAACATACGCACCAACATTATCCGGGCCGACCTGACCCTAACCCTACAACAAAAGAAGCTGGCCATGATGCTGCCCGACTGCCAACCCTACGTGGGGCGGCTCCGGGTGCTCGACATTCGGCTGAGCGAGAAGTATATCCGGCAGGCCGAGGTGTCGTGCCGCATTCTGGAAGAAGAGGAACTGCGTCCCCACCTGCGCCGTCGCGGCGACTTCGTGCACAAGGGTTCCATGGGCAACGCCCTGCTCATTGCCGGCAGCTACGGCATGGCCGGTGCGGCCATTCTGGCCGCCAAGGCCTGCATGCGGGCCGGCGCAGGCAAGGTGACGGTGCACACCCCGAGACGCAACTACGGCATCATGCAGGTTGCCGTGCCCGAAGCCGTGATGCAAATGGACCGCGAAGAGACCATCTTTTCGGACAGTGTGGAGAGCAATGACTTCGATGCTTTGGGCATCGGGCCCGGAATTGGGCAGAGCGAGAACACGGCCATCGCACTCATTGCACAGATTCGACGCACACAGTGCCCCATCGTGGTGGATGCCGATGCGCTGAACATTCTGGCCAGCCATCAAGCCTGGATGCAGCAACTGCCCAAGGGCATCATCATGACTCCACACCCTCGCGAGTTCGACCGCATGGCCGGAAGCGCAAGCAACAGCGACTACGAACGACTCATCCGAGCCCGTCAAATGGCCGAGCATCTGCAGGGATACCTCATCCTGAAAGGGCACTACTCGGCCCTCTGCATGCCCGACGGACACATCATCTTCAACTCCACGGGCAACAGCGGCATGGCAACGGCCGGCAGCGGAGACGTGCTCACGGGCATCATCACCGGACTGCTGGCCCGCGGCTACAACCGCGGCGAGGCCTGTATGCTGGGCATGTACCTGCACGGACTGGCCGGAGACCTGACCGTCAAGGAAGTGGGCAAGGAGAGTCTGGTGGCCGGAGACCTCATCAAGTACCTGCCGCAGGCTTTCAAGAGACTGGAAGACTGACAAGAACCAAGTATTCACAACTCAAAGATTACGATACAGCATGGACATGACAGACAAGAAAACCACCCCCTGTTTCGGTACCCGCGTGCTGGCCGGACTGCTTATACTCTCCGCCAGTACCGTGCCTACCAGCCTCCAGGCACAGTCTGTCGAGGGCACAAGCTACTATCTGCCTAAGACAGCCCTGCGCTACACCATCCAAGTAGAAAAGACCACTTACACTGCCGGACGGCTCGCACCCTACGCCCGCCGCTACCTGAAACAGGACGTGGAGCAGAACTCGGCCACGAGTTACCGCATCATCGGCATCACGACCGACCGGCTGGCCCTGCCCGATACGAGCAAGCGCTTCCAGCTCACCACCGATAAAAAGTACAGCATACACAAGGTGTGCCGTGCCAGCAACGGACAGTTGCTGGCCATCAACGCCGAAGCTGAACCCGCGGCCACCCCGCAGCCCACTTTCACGCCGGCTCCCAAGCCTCAGCCGGTAAACCCCAATGACTTCATGTCCGAGGACATTCTCAATGCCGGCAACCCCGCCAAGATGGCCGAATTGACCGCCCGCGAGATCTACGACATACGCGAGAGCCGGAACCAGCTGAACCGCGGCGAGGCCGACTTCATGCCCAAAGACGGGGCGCAGTTGCGCATCATGCTGGCCAATCTGGACAAGCAAGAGCAGGCGTTGCGCTCGCTTTTCGAGGGCACGGTGACCAAGGACACCACATGGACTTCCATCGACTTCACGCCGACCGCCGAAGGCCGGAGCCTGTTGTTCCGCTTCTCCCAGCACTATGGACTCACCAGCACCGACGACTTGGGCGGCTCACCTTATTATATTCAGGTGGAAGACCTGCACACCGTAGCCCCTCCCACACCCATCGCACCCGGTGAGAAGAAAGAGGACAAGAACGACATCGGTCTGCGTGTATGCCAGCCCGGCAGAATCAGACTGACCGTCAGCGACAGCCAACAACAGATGCTCGCCACAGACGAAGTGCTTGCCCCGCAGTTCGGCACCACCGAATCGCTGAGCGGCGAACTCTTTGGCAAAAAACAATCCACCAGAATTGTTCTTTCGCCACTGACGGGAAGCGTGAAGGCCATCGAGTCTTTCACCCAAAACTAAATGGCAAACGACAGGACGAAATCGCCCGAAAGGATAAACGGATTCTCCCAAACTGCAATGACGCATCCCAATAACAGCCATGCAGTGTCTCCCAAAAGACAATAGAGAATCCAAACAAAGACGATGAAAATCCATAGAAAGGCCGGCCCACTCCTGAGGAGTGGGCCGGCCTTTCTTATTGCGAAGACACACCGTTCGGCGCAGGAACCCCCGCGCCGAACGGGTCTACCTATCAGTCGAGCTGGGCAAGCTTGTTGTCGCTGCCGAGCACATCGGTGATCTTCTCCTTGTACAAGTCGATCATGTAGTTGCGGGCCACCTTGCCATACTGGCGGGGATCGAAGTAGTCAGGGTGCAGGGCCAACGTCTCGCGCACGCCTGCCGTGTAGGCCAGACGGGAGTCGGAGTCGATGTTGATCTTGCAAACCGCACTCTTGGAAGCCTTGCGGAGCTGGTCTTCAGGAATACCAACGGCGTTGGGCAGGTTGCCGCCGTACTTGTTGATGATGTCAACATACTGCTGAGGAACCGAAGAAGAACCGTGGAGCACGATGGGGAATCCGGGGAGTTTCTTCTCAATCTCGGCCAGTACATCGAATGCAAGGGGAGGAGGAACAAGGCGACCGGTCTTCGGGTCACGGGTGCACTGCTCGGGCTTGAACTTGTAAGCGCCGTGGCTGGTACCGATGGAGATGGCCAGAGAATCGCAGCCCGTGCGGGTGGCGAAGTCGATAACCTCCTCGGGTTTGGTATAGTGAGACTCCTCGGCAACCACGTCGTCCTCCACGCCGGCCAGCACGCCGAGCTCGGCTTCAACGGTCACATCAAACTGATGAGCGTACTCCACCACCTTCTTGGTGAGGGCAATGTTCTCCTCATAAGGCAGAGAAGAGCCATCGATCATCACAGAAGAGAAGCCCATGTCCACGCAGCTCTTGCAGAGCTCGAAGCTGTCGCCATGGTCGAGGTGCAGCACAATCTCGGGATGCTTGCAGCCCAGCTCCTTGGCGTAGGCCACGGCGCCCTCTGCGAGATAGCGCAGCAGCGTCTGGTTAGCATAGTTACGGGCACCCTTGGAAACCTGAAGGATAACCGGCGACTTCAGCTCGGAAGAAGCCGAGATGATAGCCTGAAGCTGCTCAAGATTGTTGAAATTGAATGCCGGAATGGCATAACCGCCGCTAACGGCTCTCTTAAACATCTCGCGCGTATTGACGAGACCTAATTCTTTGTAACTAACTGCCATTTTATTATAAGTTTAAAAATGAATAGCCTATACTATTATCCACCTGCAAAAATAACAATTTATTTCCTTACGTCCAAGGCCGCACACGCTTTTTTCGCGCCGTATTCGGGTTAAAAAGGTTAATTCCGTCCCACCGCCGGAAAGCGGCTTCGGGTTTGCCACGTCGGTTTTGCATTTATCCGGCTCCGCCCTGAAAGCGGCTCAATACCGTGGCGCCTTGGCTCCCAGCGTGAACTTATAGGCCACGTGTGCCATCACATAGCGTGTCAGCGTATTGGTCCACACCTCCGCGCGGCCTTGGGAATCGAGCGTGAACGAGGTGTTGCTGAGCTGGCCGAGAATGTCGAAACCGTCTACCGAGAGCGTGAGGCGGTCTTTCAGCAGCCGCTTGGTGAGCCGCGCGTTCCACACCGTTTCGCCGGTGTTCATCCGGGCATCGTTGTAGCCCCGCCGCCTGTAGTCCGTCAAATCCGTGGACAACTGGAGCCCCCACGGCAGTTCGCACGTGCCGCCCAGCCCCACCCGGACGTTCCATGAGCTCACCCGCTGGAAGTCGCTGCGGTCGCTTGTGGCCCGCTGATGGTCGGCATTGGCCGAGAGACGCAGCTGCAAACGGCTGCCGAGCTGGTATTCCAGCGTGAGCTGTTCGGAGAAAACCCAGTTGTGCACCTCGCTCCGCGAGGGCTGCGTGCCCTCCACCGTGGTGAGGTCCACACTGTTGTTGTAGTTGGCCGACAGGTTGCCATGCAGCGAGAGCCGCTTGCGACGGTCGACGGGCAGCCCGAAACCCACGTTGCCGCTCAGGCTCCAGTTGCCGTCTACATTCACCTGCTGCGTGGTGGTGACGCCCGTCTCCTTGTTGTAGAGCATGGAGGTGGCGACGGCATGCTGCACCACACTGTAGTTGACGCCCACGTTGCCATACTCCTGTGAGCGCATGCGGAAGAGCGAAGCCGAGAGCCCCACGCTGTGGGTGCGGGCTTTGTGCAGGCCAGGATTGCCCAGCCTCACCACCAATGGGTCGGCATCGTCGCGCACATCGAGCAGCGAAACAAGCGAGGGCTGCGTCTGGCTGCTGTTGTAAGAGAACGAGACATTGCGCATGCCCGTGGAATCATTGAACAGGTAGTCGGCCCTGACGCTCGGACTGAAGAACGTGGCATTGCGGTCGCGGGCGTAGCTTTTCGCCCGCACATAATCTATCCGCTCGTGCCGGAACTCCACGGGCAGGCTCAGATAGACCGACCATCTCGGCATCTGCACGCCGTCGCCGTGGATATAGGTGGCCTGCAGCCCACCCGTGTGCGACCTGGTGTGCTCGCGGCTGCTGTAGCTGTTGCCGGCATCGCGCACGGAGAGCAGGGCCTCCTGCGTGGAGGGCAGCATGCCCAGCGCATAGGTCTCGTCCACATAATCGGCCAGCCGGTCGAGCCGATAGAGGGAGTAGTCGGAAGCCTGATAGCTCTGGTTGAATCGATAGAAAGGCCTGACAAACATCGTGTTCAGCTTGTCTGAGTCGCGGTTGAAGAAGCGGCTGTAGTCCACATTCACGCTCAGCGCATAGTCCTCGGTGGGGGTGGTGCTGTATTGATGGCGGAGATCCTGCGTGCCCGCACCGGCGGGATAGTCCACCCGGTTCAGCGCATGGCGGTAGTTCTTGCCGTGGTTGTAGCGCAGGTCGCCGGCAACGGAGAGCATGTTGTCGAAGTCACCGGTCTTGCCCAAGCGGTAATTGTCGCGCAGCGAAACGACGCTGCCCAAGCTCTGCCCGTGGTTCTGGTTGTCGTTGCGCACGCGGTTGACGGTCATGGCCAGCAGCCGCCGGCCCGCACCGGGACGAAACAGGCTGTCGAGCAGGGTCGACGACGTCGGGCGTTCGCTGAACCGCCCCGACAGGTTGCTCCCCCACCCCTCGTTGCGGGCATAGGTAAGGCCGAACGAACCACTGATGAAATGGCGGCCGGGCGTGAGTCCGAAGCTGTTGTTCGTGGTCCACGCCGCCGTCTTTGCACGCGACGCGTCGCGGCTCAGCCCGTAATAGTCGCCCCCCGTGAGAAAGGTCTGCAAGGTGGTTTGGGTCAGCGTTTCGTTGTCGGTATGGGCGAAGCCGTTCTCCGACTCCACGTAGGTGTCCTCCGTCTTGCCCTCCCAGCGATAGTTCAGCCCGGCCGTCTTGCGGGCCGAGAGGCCGCCGCCGGTGTCGGGCTGCGGGCTCATGTCGTAGTCGCCGGGCACGCTCTGGCTGTTCAGATTGTTCATCGAGCCCAGCAGCGTGAGCCGCGCATGCTTGGAATAGTGCATGGCAAACAGCTGCCCCGAGTACCGATGGTTGGTGCCGCCGGCCATGTCTGCGTTGGCCAGCAGCCCGCGTTGGTATTGCTTCTTCAGCCCCACGTCGAGCACCAGCTCCTTGTCGCCCATGTCGCGCCCCATCATTCGGCTCTCGCGTCCGCGCTTATCGTAGGCCTTTACCTTGTCTACCGTGTAGGCCGGCAGGTTCTCGAGAGCCTTCTTGGCATCGCCCTTGAAGAAGTCGCGACCGTCTACAAGCAGTGCGCTCACGGTGCGCCCGTTCACCTTGATGACGCCGTTCTCCAGCGTTGTGCCGGGCAACTGGCGTATCAGCGCATCGAGCATGGAGCCCTCGCTCAAGCTGAAGGCCGACGCGTCGTAGACCACTGTGTCGCCCCGCATCACCATTTTGATCTTCGTTGCCTTGACCACCACCTCGTCCAGCAACCGTACATCCTCCACGAGCCGAACCTCGTCGACATACTGTTCGTTCACCCGTTCGGCCATCTTCACGTCCACACGGCGGTACAGTGTGCGGTAGCCCACCATCGAGAAGCGCAGCAGATAGGCAGTGTTGTTGTCCACGTCAATGTCGTAGCCCACGGTCTTCCAGCCGAAGACCGTGCGCTCACTCGTCACCGCCGACCGCACGAGCGTGCTGTCGGCCAGCCTCAACAGCTCCACGGTGACGCCCGGCAACTCCTCACCACTACGGTCGTCGACCACACGCCCCGTCAGGTGGCGGCCCTGCGCAGGGAGCCACAGGCCCAGCAGGAGCAACAGCAGGGAACAGAATCGACAAGACATAGGGCAATCGGCAGGGGCACGCGGCACTCACAGCAGCAGCACCTGGCTTTTGCCCTTGCGCGTCAGCTCGGAAGCAAAAAGCAGCACCACGAAGAATCCGAGGAAAGGAATGATGAACGGCATGCTCATCATGTGGGTGGCATCGGCAATGATTCCCATGAGCAGAAAGCCGCAGCCACCGATCGGCGTCATCATGAGCAGCGACGAAGCACTCTTGGTAAGGTTGCCCAGATGGCGCAGGGCCAGCGAGAAAATGGTGGGGAACATGATGGCCTCAAAGGCATAGTTGCAGATGAGGGCCACCATCGACACGCGCCCCAGGTTGAGCATCACCACGCCGATGCACAGCACACTGCCCGCCGCGCAGAACAGCAGGGCGTGCTCGGCCCGCACTTTGCGCATGATCCAACTGCCTGTAAACCGCCCCACCATGAAGAGAGCCAGGGCCACCGTGAGCACAATGGAGGCCACGTTGTCGGTCATCCAGCCCTTGGCGGTGACGTAGTTGATGAAGTAACTGTTGATGGAGATTTCGGCAATCTCGTAGGCCAGCAGGGCAAAGAGGCCGAAGACGAAGGCGGGGTGATGGCGGAAGAGCTTGTTGATGCGCGTGCCCCGGGTACGGTCTTCCTCGGTTTCGTGGTGCCTGATTTCGGGCAGGTTCACACGAGAGAACACCACAGCGATGCCCAGCACCAGAATGCCCAGCACGGTGTAGGGAATGACGATGTTGCCGCCGCTCTCCGTACCGTTGAAAAGGAACTGGCCGACGAAGAACGTGGCCGAGAGCGAGCCCAGCCCGTTGAACGACTGCGAGAAGTTGAGCCGGCTGGTGGCGCTGGCCGGATTGCCCAGCTCAGTGACATAGGGATTGGCCGACGTCTCCAGAAACACCAGCCCGCAGCCAATGATGAACAGCGCACCTAAGTAGGCATAGAACGTTCCGGCCTCGGCCCCGGGGATGAACAGCAGGGCGCCGATGCCGAAGAGCATCAGCCCGAAGACCACGCCTTTCCGATAGCCGTGCCGGTTGATGAACCACCCGGCCGGGATGGCCATGATGAAATAGCCCAGATAGGTGGTGACCTGTATGAGCGACGACTGCGTGATGGAGATGTCGAGAGCGTTCTGAAAATGCTTGTTCAGCACGTCGAGGATGGCCCGGGCGAAGCCCCACAGGAAGAAGAGCGACGTGACGAGGACGAACGGCAGCAGGTACTGCCGGCTGGTGAGAGCTGTGTGTGGTTCTTTCATGAAATGTGAATGCGTACTATTCTGCGGTGTCGATAAACGTTACGGATGCCGGCCGTCGCCACCGCGAACCGTTCGTGATGCCCTCTGTCTTCTTGACTTGGGCACCCGCACGGACTCCCGCGAACGCCAGTGCATACTCCTTACAACGGCGCAAATATAGGCAAAATATTCATGAACTGCAAGCCTTTGCCCCCCTTTTTTGCCGTTGCGCCCGTCTCCCCCCGCTGCAAAACCCTTGAAACGGCCCTGCCGTCACGCCGTAATCGCGTCGCGTTCACGCCGCAATCGCCCGGCCGTTGCGCCGCAATCGCATCGCGATTACGGCGTGGAGGTTGGGTGAAGAAAGGGAAACGGAGGGACGGCCGAGCGTGGATGAGGTTTAGCGTAGGGGCCGGCCTCCATGCCGACCCGCACGTTTGGAACAAAGGTTAAGGCGAGTACTGGGTGCAGTGAGCGCGGGGCCCGTATGCCCTGACGGGCATACGGGCCGGCCTCTGTGCCGGCCCCTACGGCAATACTCGACAAATGGACATACGAACACCGTGCCACGGCCAGCCATTCCCTCGCTTACGCTCCCGCCTCCGCTTCGCCCAATATCTGGCGAAGCAGGAACGTGGCATTCTGATTGCGGGCCACGCCGGGCGTTATCCTATAAGAATAGGTGACGCGTGTGCCCAGGTCGATCTCGAAACAATAGTTGTGAAAGCGCGCGCTTTCCAGCTTGGAGAGTTCCAGGTCGTGGGTGGCGACGATGCCGCTCACGGGCTGACGCGACACATAGTCGAGGAACATGCGCGAGCCGTTGAGCTTGTCGAGCGAGTTGGTGCCCTTGAGTATCTCGTCGAGGATGAGCAAAGTGGGCTCGCCCCGCAGGCAGTCCTTGAGCTGTTGCAGCCGCAACAGCTCGGCATTGAAGTAGGAAATGCCATGGGCCAGGTCGTCGCTGGTGCGCATGCTGCTGAACAATCTGAAACGCGACACGCGCAATCGGCGGGCAAACACTGGCATGCCCACCCGACCCAACACATAGTTCACGCCCACTGCCCGCAGGAAAGTGGACTTGCCGGCCATGTTGGCGCCAGTGATGATATAGAAGTGACGGTCGTCGATGCGGAAGTCGTTGCGCACGGCCCGCTCGCCCAAGAAGGGGTGGTACAGGCCTTCAGCCTCCATGCGCACGCCCGGCTCGCCCGTCACCTCGGGCCAGCACGTAGCCGGATGGTTGTACAGAAAGGTGGCCACGGTCACGTCCTGGTCCATCTGTACGACGCGCGCCATCCATGCTTCCATCTCCCAGCGGTCGGTCTCCACCCATCGCAGGAACCTGCGCAGCAGGAGGAGGTCGTAGAGTCCGAGCACATCGACCAGCACCAATCCCATGATGTTGCCCCGCTTGTCCAGGCCGTCGAGCAGTGCGCTGAGCCGTGCGAAGACGTCGGCCCGCCCCTCGTCCATCAGCCTCGCCACGTCCACCAGCTGCCGCAACTGCCCGTGCAGCCAGTTGACGGCCTTGCCCACCTCGCGCAACGGACGCATGCAGAGCAGGTAAACGACAAAAAATTGCAGCATGCCCCACCACAGGGGCACAAGCCCGTTGGCGCGTCCCAGGACGGCCAGCACGATGCAGACGTAGAACGCCGTCAGGTCGGCCGCCATCAGCATTTGCAGCCATCGGCTGCCAAGGGCGCGTGGCACACGCACCGTAGCGGCCGTTTCCAAGGCCCGGCCGATGGCGTCGGTGTTGATACGACCGCGCACGCCGTGGGCCATGAACGCCGCGCGGAATGGCTCGTCGGCGGCCAACGCGCCGATACGGGCCTGATAGCCGGCCCCGTAGGCTTCGTCCAAGGGTTTGGCAGAGGCAGGCATGCTGGCTGTCACGGCCGTCTGCCCGTCCAGACTGCCCAGTCGGGCGGCCAGCGCGTCGCTGCCTCCCGTGGTCACAGTGCGGCACAGCCGCTGATAGAGACTGCCGGGGCCGAAGATGTCCAGGTCGTAAGTGTAGGCATGATGCGGGTCTGCATAGCGCCGTCCGTCGTCGAAGCACGCATAGTCGCCACGCTGTGCGCACAGCTCGTTGTCGTACACCTGCTTTAGGTTTTCCAGCCTGCCGATACGCGCATCGTTGCGGGTATCGGCCCAGCGAATGGCCACATAGGCCACAAGGCACGCCGCAGCCACACCGGCTCCGAGCAGCCGCACAGCAGTGTCGGCCGTCATCGTCACACAGGCCAAGGCCACCACGGCTCCCGTAAACGTGGCTATCTCGCCCAGTACAAAACTGTGGCCGCGCTGCCGCAGGTGCTTGATCTGTCGGGCCAGCCCTGCCGACCGCACTCCATAAAAGTCCTGAAAATCCATCTTTTTGCTCTTTTGCTGTATTTGTTCTTTGCTGTTCATCTTTCTATCACGCCCTCCTGCTTCTTGCCGTCCATCATGATCTTGAGCGGACGGTCGAAGCGCACATGGCGCACATAGGGTGTTTCTTCCACGGCGGGCAGGGCGTCGAGCACGTCCTTGCGCAGCAAACCGCCCTCGCCGGGCCGGTTGGTGTCGATGGTGAAGTAGCCCACGCCGAACGAGGTGAGGTTCTGGAAGAAGTGGGTGCCCTGACTTGGGTCCACCCTGTAGTTGCGGAGGGCCACCTCCACAATGACGCGCGCAGCCGAAATGTGGGGCCACTTCACCGGCACGCCCAGCCAAGGGTCGCTCGATCCCCACCTGCCCGGGCCTACAAGCACGTAGTTGCGCCCGGAGTCGAGGAACTTGCGGTTGATGCGTTCGATGTCGTCGGCCACGTAGTGGTTGTTGGCTGCCGAGAAGTTGTCGTCGTATTTCACGTAGACCACGTCGACCACGTCTTCCGAAATGCCGTGTCCCAGCGAGTTGTGGCTGCGCAGCAGACAGGCCTCGTCGGGCACGGCGGCTACGTCTTCGTCGAGCATCTGCTTGGAGTCGACGATGGGACGAATCTGCAACAGGTAGAAGTCGCCCGTCTTGTCGGGCCGCAGGTTGCAGGCAAACTCTATCTCCACGGGCCGCCGCATGGCCTCGGCCCCGTATTTCATGGCCATCTGCAATATCTCGGGCAGGGGGAACACACCCTGCTGCAGCACGCCCGAGAACGAGACAATCTTGCGCCCACCCTCGTAGAGACCGTCGCGAATCACCTGGTCGCTGGGGTCGTAGGTGGAGGCAATGTAGTGCAGCGAGCCGTCGCGGTCGGCCTCCTTCACCTTAAGGTGCAGCAGGTTGAAGCCGTCGTCCACGCAGAAGTCGTTGCCCACGCGGGTTGTGTCGAGCGCGTAGAAACGCGTCTGCGTGTCGCGCAGGGCCGTCTCCAGTTCCGACATCTGCATCACCTGGTCGGGATGGTAGGGCGACACGCGCAGCGTCTGCCCGCCGTCCACGATGTACTTGCCCAGACCGAGGGCCAGCGAGGCGATGCCATCCTCGGCCCGCTCGTCGCCGATGGGGTAATAGTTGATGGAGCGCAGCACACCCGATATGTTGGGATAGAAGCGGTCGCCATAGGCCGTGCCCACCACCTCCTGCAGGATGACGGCCATCTTTTCCTGGTCTATCACGTTGGATGTGGCCGTCATGTAGGCCTTGGAGTCGCGGTAGAACACCGAGGCATAGACCCCCTTGATGGCCGCGGCCAGCATCTGGAGCATGGCCGTCTTGTCGGTCAGACAGGGTATCATGTAGGTGCTGTAGATACCCGCGAACGGCTGATAGTGGCTGTCTTCGAGCAGCGAACTGGAGCGGATGGCCACCGGACTGTGGGTAGCTTCAAAGAAAGTAAAGAAGTCGGCAATGTAGCTGTCGGGCAGCTGTGCCTGGAGAAAACGCTGCAGAATCTCCTCGTCGGGGGCGTCGCTCAGGGCAATGTCGTAGAGGTTGTTCTGCTCCATGAACTGGTCGAAGACGTCTGTGCACAGCACCACCGTCTTGGGTATCTGCACCGTGGCCCCGGCAAACTTGTTGAAGTCGGGGTGGGTCTTGACGACGTGGTCCAGAAAGGCCAGGCCCCGTCCCTTGCCGCCCAGCGACCCTTCGCCTATGCGTGCAAAGTGTGCATAGCGGTCGAACTTGCCACGGTCGAACACGGCCACCACGCCGATGTTCTTCATATGGCGGTACTGCACGATGGCGTCGAAGATGATTTTCCGATGGGCGTCCACGTCTTGCAGCTTGTGCCAGGTCACGTGCTTCAGAAAGTTGCTCACGGGGAAGATGGCGCGGGCGCAGAGCCAGCGGCTCATGTGGTTGCGCGACACGTGGTAGAGCATGGAGTCGCGCGGTATCTTGAAGATGTTGTCCTGCAGTTCTTTCAGCGTGTGGATGCGCATTACCTCCTGCCCCGTGGCGGGGTCGCGGAAGATAAAGTCGCCAAAACCCATGTGCTCCTCCATGAGATGGCGCAGGTCCACACTGAGCATCTTCGAGTTCTTGTCCACGAAACGGAATCCCTCGGCCTCGGCCCGGCTGCGGTTGGTGGCTTCGGAGCTCTCCATGATGAGGGGCACGTATTCGTCTTCGCGGCGGATGGCCTCCAGCAGTTTGAAGCCGGCCTCGGGGTCTTTAGTGTCTCCACCGGCCCCTTTCTGGTTGGGCAGCGGCGTGGAGCGGCCGGAGGGCAGCCCGCTTTTCATCGGGAACCGCACGTCGCTGATGACGCCCAGGCAGTTGTCTTTGTAGCGGCTGTACACCTGCATGGCCTCCTCATAGGTGCGGGCCAGCACCACCTTGGGCCGCCCGCGCATGCGCAGCGTGGCGGCATGGCGGTTCAGGGCCTCGGTGGCGAAGTTCTGGCTCTGCTGCAAAATGTAGCTGTACAGGTTGGGAAGAATGCTGCTGTAGAAGCGGATGGAGTCTTCCACGAGCAGAATCATCTGCACGCCGGCCTCGCGAATGTCGTTCTCAAGGTTCATCTTGTCCTCTATCAACTTGATGATAGAGAGTATCAGGTTGGTGTTGCCCAGCCAGCAAAACACGTAGTCGAATATGCTAAGGTCCTCGTCCTGCATGCGGCGCGTGATGCCGTGAGAGAACGGAGTAAGCACCACGCAGTGCATTTCGGGGTGCTTTTCCTTGATGGCACGGGCCACCGTAAAGGCGTCGTTGTCGGCATTGCCCGGCATGCAGATGACGAGATCTATCTTCATTGTGGCCAGCACACGCTCGGCTTCGTCGGTTGTGGACACCTGCGTGAACGTGGGCGGATAGCGAAGGCCGAGCTGCATATACTCGTTGTAGATCTTCTCTTCCACGCGCCCATCGTCCTCGAGCATGAAGGCATCGTAGGGGTTGGCCACGATGAGCACGTTGTAGATGCGGCGCAGCATCAGGTTGACGAACGTCACATCTTTTAATATAAACTTATTCCATTCCTGGGGTATCTGGTTGTCCATAAATAGGTGGTATGGGTTATGACAATGTGGAGAGGGGGCGCAGGCACTCCTCTGACAGCCTGAACTCGCTGGGACTCATCCCTGTCTTGCGCTTAAAGAAGCGGCTGAGCGTGCTGATGGAGTTGAAGTTGAACTCGCCAACCAACTCTTTCAGCGACTTGTCGCTATTCTTAAGTTCCATCTGCAACAGGGTAATCAGCGAGCGGTCTATCCATTCCTTGGCCGTCTCGCCCGTCTCGGCCTTGACGACATCGCCCAGATAGTGGGGCGAAATGCAGAGCTCCCGGGCATAGAACAGCACGCTGTGCTCGCACTTGATATGCTTGATGAGAGCCCCGTTAAACGCGCGTAGCAGGGTTTTACCCCCCCCTATGGTACCCCCCTCTTGCTCCCGATAAAGGGCCGCTACAAAGTCGAGCAGCGAAACAAAGAGGGCATTCACGGGCTCCACGACAGGAGTAGGAAGCCGCACGAGCGAGAGCAGGGAGTCGATGTAGTCGCTGAATACGGCGCGTTCCCGCTTGGTCAGTCGCAGCTTGAAAGCCTGGGCGGGCTGCAAGAACAGGTCGGGCAGCCGTCCGCCATAAATCACACGCATGTACTCTTCGGTCAGGCTCACGCCGTCATAGCACAGTGCAGAGACCTCGCTGCCCCTGCCAATGATGCCTCCCCAGCTGGCGCAAAACAAGTCGCCCTCGTCCACCCGCAGCTTCCTGAAATTGACAACCGGCTCGCTCCAGCCCTTGGTCAACACGGCCAGTTGCAGAAAACTCAGTCGTAGGGGCGGTTTGCGTTCCAGCAACTGCCCCATGGAAAACGCACGTCCACGGGCTACCGAGAAATACGGGCACGCAAAATGATTATCGGTTTCGACGGGTTGAATAGGGCTCACATCGTTTTTAACCTCTTTATAGAAACTCACAGATACAGGGTCGTCTACATGTTTTTCTTCCATATCCTGCATGGCTTGATTCTACCGCAAATTTAAGTAAAAAAAAGAAAAACAGTTCCAAATCAACCATTTATTTTGTCCAAATGGCCGCTTTTTGCGGCTTCAGGGGGTGCTGCTGCGCCTTTTAAGGGACTTTTCAATTGCCAAATTCGTGCCAATTCTCCCTTAAACCACCTTTTGGCAAACTTTGTCCGCGCTTTTGTCAACCGCTTTCCAGCCCTTTCTACCTACCTTTGCACCCAAAATAAGAGAATATAAATACATTTCATTTTCATCAAACCTCAAAGTCAGTATGAAGAAGAATTACAAAGAGGGGCCGTGCGCCGAAATTATCTACATCTGTTCCGACGAGATCATGCAGATAGCAGGGGCCTCCGAGTTCGACAACGACGGTGACGGAATAACCGACCAGTTTCCTGTGGAGAAAGGCGATCCTGATGGCGGCATCGGTGCCAAGCGGTTCAACGCTTGGGAAGACACACCATCATCCAGCCCCTGGAGCGACTAAACCATCCCCGCAAACGATGAATCCTGAACTCAAAAAAAGACAACAATCATGACAAGACATTCCTTTTTCTCCACACTGCTGATCGCCCTTACAGGACTCTTCAACGGACAGACCGCACGCGCCCAGGGCCAAGACTCCCAGCACCGGTGGAACGGTAATCCCGTGAGCAGCGTAGCCGACAATACCAACGAAGACAACGGCACCGTCTACCTCTACAACGTGGGCACCGGCGAATACCTCAACACCGGCAGCTACTGGGGCACAGTGGTCATCGGTTTCAACGTGGGTATGCCGGTTCATATCCAGAACACTACCACCCCTGGCGTGTACCGTATGACGGGTCCGCTGGTGACCACCGAGGGCAAGAACATTGCCTTTGGCCGTAAGCAGGACACGCCAGGACCAGATAGCATCATCAACTACAACCGCGTCTACGTAGATCGCGGTGTCGCTTGGCCAGGCAGCAACACCGGCGTCAATGGCATTCTCGACTGGAAGTTCACCGAGACAAATCCCAATTCCAAGACCTATTACATCCACTGCTACAATGATGAGAACACGGCCGGCATGCAGGGAGAAATCTATCTCACCATGAACACCACCCCCATCGGAAAGACTTACGACATCAGCTATCCCCGCTATTCCGCCGGCAAGTATAGTCAGTGGAAGTTGGTAACCAAGGCCGACCTCAAGGCGGCGTTCAAGGAGCAGTACGCCTCAGACGAGGATCCGGCCGACGCTACTTTCCTGGTCTACGACCAGCAGTTCGAGCGCGGCAACACTTACGTGGATCATTGGGTGCCCACCGGCGTCGTCGGCACACACAACGCGCAGTATCTCTACAACCCCTCCAACGTGGGCGAAACCTATTACGTTGGCAATGGCTCCATCAAGAGCGACTACTATATGGCACACTACGCAGGCTACACCACGGCCAACGTGCGCAACATCGGCTACAACTCCAAAGCCAACGGCTCGGTGCTCCAGACTGTCACCACGCTGAAAGCCGGCTGGTACAAGGTGAGCTGCAACGGCTTCTACCATCCCGCCGCCGGCAGCAGACTCAAGTCCAAGCTCGTGGCCAAGGTGCAGGGCACCACGAATTCCTTATCGAACGTGGAGACTACGCTTCAGCGACTCGCCGCGGCAGACCAGTTTTCCTACACCAAGGCCGACATGACCCACGTCTACGGAAAAGATGATCTGGAGCCGCTCAACGAGAGTCCCTACGTCAAGGCCGGCAAGTTGTTCACCCAAGAAAAGTATGTCAACACGCTGATGGTCTACGTACCCAACAACGGCGACAAGCTCGACATCGGCATACGCATCAGTGGTTCCACCGAAGATCTCGACTGGACGTCGTGGGACAACTTCCAGTTGCAATACTGCGGCAACCGCGACCTGGTGCTCGACGAGGCGCAGACCTCGCTCGGCTACATGGCGCAGCAGGTGGATCCGGCGACAGCCAACACGCTGATTCTGAAGCGATCGCTGAACATCGACAAGTGGAACTCCATCATACTGCCCGTGGAACTCACGGCCGGACAGGTGAAGACGGCTTTCGGCGAGCAGTGCAAGCTCTCGCAGCTGCCCCATCAGTCGACCACAAACCTCAAACGCATAGACTTCACCAAGGTGGATCTCTCCAACGACAACGCCGTGGCCATCAAGCCCAACACGCTCTACATCATCAGGCCCACCAAGGAACCCACCGGCACCCAAGGCAGTTCCTACCAGAAATTGCTCAAGGATGGTACCACCATCACCGTGCTCACACCGTTCTATATCATCAACAACGTGACGCTGGCCACCGACCCGACGACCGCCCATCCCAACGGCATCGTCAAGGAAGCATCCACACCATCGAGCACCACCGACAGCCACCTCAAGTTCTGCGGCTCGCTCATCAAGCAGACTTCGCCCGTGGTTCCGGCCTACTCCTACGCCCTGGGGGCCAAGGACGGCCTGTGGCACTACACGCATAGCGACCTCACCACCCTGGGTTTCCGCTGCTGGATTGCCACGGGAACGGAGGCTTTGGCCCGCAGCCTAAAGTTCTACATCGACGGCCAGGAGGAGGGCAACGTCACCGGAATTGTGAGTCCCGCCATGCCGGGCACGGCCTCTCCCGCCACCCTGCTGCCTGCCGACGTCTACACGCTCAGCGGCCAGCTCGTCAGGCGCCATGCCGACACGCTCGACGGTCTGCCCCGCGGCGTCTACATTGTTAACCGCCAGAAAATTATCATCCGATAAAATTCTACAGGCCGCAACAAGCCACACGGAGCCACCGCCTCCGGCGCATCACGGGTGTTCTGCACCTCTCGATGCCGCCGGGAGCGGTGGCTCCGGCGTTTGCAGACGGTGGCAGTCCGGGAAACGGCCCTGCCGACAAATGCCGTTTGCCGGGCCAACGCAAGAAATATACACCGTAAACGCGCAAGATTATCCGAAAAATATTTGGAACGTATGGAATAAACGCCTATATTTGCAAGGACAATATTGAAACAATACCGATTGGAGGCAGCTCCAATCACACTAACCTTTAAGGCATAAAAAAGTATTACTGCTATGGAAGTTGAACAAGTGATGAAAGGCCTGATGTGGAAACATGCAGGCGAGCCTGAGTTCTTGCAGGCTGTGAAAGAAGTGCTCATCTCAATTCAGGATGCCTACAACCTGCATCCGGAATTTGAAAAAGCAAAACTCATCGAGCGGCTCATCGAGCCCGAACGCGTCTATATGTTCCGCGTGCCTTGGACCGACGACAAGGGCGACGTGCACGTGAACACGGGCTACCGCGTGCAATTCAACAGTGCCATCGGCCCCTACAAGGGCGGGCTGCGCTTCCACCCCTCGGTAACGCTAAGCATCATGAAGTTCCTGGGCTTTGAACAGACGTTCAAGAACGCCCTCACCACCCTGCCCATGGGCGGCGGCAAGGGCGGCGCCGACTTCTCCATCCGCGGGCGTTCGGACGCCGAGGTGATGCGTTTCTGCCAGGCTTTCATGCAGGAACTCTACCGACACATCGGCCCCGACGAGGATGTGCCGGCTGGAGACATCGGTGTGGGCGGCCGCGAGATAGGCTATCTCTTCGGCGAATACAAGAAACTCACCCACCAGTTCCAGGGTGTACTCACCGGCAAGGGCATGGAATGGGGCGGCTCCATCCTGCGCCCCGAGGCCACGGGCTACGGCGCGCTCTACTTCGTGAACCAGATGTTGCAGACCCGAGACATCGACATCAAGGGCAAGACGGTGGTCATTTCGGGATTCGGCAACGTGGCTTGGGGAGCGGCCAAAAAGGCTACCCAGCTGGGGGCCAAGGTCATCACCATCAGCGGGCCCGACGGCTACATCTACGACCCCGACGGCATTTGCGGCGAGAAGATAGACTTCATGCTCGAGCTGCGCGGCAGCGGCGAGGACATCTGCCAGCCTTATGCCGAGCAGTTTGCCGGGGCGCAGTTCTTCGAGGGACGCAAGCCCTGGGAGCAGAAAGCCGACATCTACCTGACCTGCGCCACACAGAACGAGCTCAACGGCCAGGATGCCGACCGCATCATTGCGCATGCTCCCTGCTGCGTGGCCGAGGTGAGCAACATGGGATGCACGGCCGAAGCCGTGGAAAAATTCGTGCGCGCCGAGACGCTCTTTGCGCCGGGAAAGGCCGTGAACGCGGGCGGCGTGGCCACTTCGGGACTGGAAATGACGCAAAATTCCATGCGACTGCACTGGAGCGCCGACGAGGTGGACGACAAACTGCACTATATCATGCACTCCATACACGGGCAGTGCGTGAAGTACGGCACACAAGCCGACGGCTACATCGACTACGTCAAGGGAGCCAACGTGGCCGGATTCATGAAGGTGGCCAATGCCATGATGGCGCAGGGCATCGTATAAAAACAACCCAAATACGTGAACTATAGAAGACAACTGATTATAACCCTCATCTGGACATCAGGCTTTACCTCTATGACGGCTCAAACGTATAGAGGCAAAGCTTCTTATTATTCCAAGCGGGCCACCGGGGCACGGGCGGCCAGCGGGGAGCGGCTGCACCATGACAGCCTGACCTGCGCCCACCGCACCTACCCTTTCGGCACCACGCTGAGAGTGAAAAACCTGTCGAACGGCAAGGAAATTCTGGTGCGCGTGACCGACCGCGGGCCCTATGGCCGCGGCCGCATCATCGACCTGAGCTATGGTGCGGCGCGCGAATTGGGCATGCTAGCCCAAGGTGTCGCCATGGTAGAAGTGGAGCGTGTGGACGGCGTGAAGCCTCCTTATCGCATCAGTGAACGGGAGACGGGACTGCCCGATTTCGAGTTCGACGTCACCAAGGCGGGCTACAGCTTCATTGATGAGTGGACGAGAGAGCGGAGCGTGAACAAGGAGGTGGTGCAGGATGCCGGCCGAAGCATCGCCAATACGAAAAAGACGGAGGAGCCGGCGCAGAGACCCAAACCGGCGGGCAAGCATGCCGAAACGGTTCCCAAAACGGCCGAGGCAGGGTTGAAGAAGCCGGAAAACATGCCGAAGAAACCCGAAACGCCCCTTAAAAAGACAGAAAACCCGGTGAAGAAAACGGCAGACCCGATAGGCAAGATGCCCGAAACGCCTGGAAAGAAAGCGGTGGAACCGGCGGGAAAGAAGCCTGAGCCGGCGGCAAAAAAGCCGGAACCAACGGCCAAGAAGCCGGAAACGACGGGAAAGAAGCCGGAGAATCCGGGTAAAAAGCCCGAGCCACAACCCAAGAAAGCCGAACCGCAGAAGAAAACCGACGACCCCTCCGTATGGGGCAACGTGTTCGACAAGGTGAAAAACTGGTTTGAAAAATAGGTTTCATGCCGTGCCATCGCTTTGAACGGGCACTATGAAACCTCGATTATTTTTCTTCCTCCTATACCTGCTCCCTCTATTGTCACAGCGCAAACGCGTTGTGATAGCGGTGTGGACGCGTCGTGATTACGGCGTGAACGCATTGCGATAGCGGTGCAGACGCGGTGCGATTACGGCGCAACGGGAACGCGATCGCCCGGGCGTTGCGATGTGACAAGGCTCTTCAAAAAGTGTCCGTTACTGACAAACACCGATTTTCTACTGGGAATTGCCGTAAGGACCGGCCCTTGCATCAATGCCATTTCACACCACGTGCCCACGCGCCAACCCGACTCCCGAGGCACTCCTACTTGCGCGTGGGGATGTTGAACTCGCTCACCTTGGAGATGGACTGCGTGCCCTGCAACACACTCACACAGAACTTGGCACTGCCAGCTTTCAGTCGATTGTCAGCCTTGACCAGAGCCGTGTAGCGAATGCCCTTGCCCGGCATAATCTTTTCGATGTGCATGCTGGGCGAGATGAAGAGGTGGCGGTTGCCTGTGGCCTCGATCACCGTGGGCTGCACATCATAGAGCGGCTGGTCGCCGCGGTTCATTACCTCGAAGATAATCTTGCAGAGCTCGCCGCGTTGGATTTGTCCATCCTGGTTGTCGTCCACGAAACGGGCATTGCGAATCTCGATGGTCGGGGCATATTTCAGCCCCTCGGCCAGACCCTCCATGCTCGACTGCATGGGCAAAGTGGTCTGAGGCTGCTGGGCGCTGTAGTCGCCCGTGTAGTCGCTGGAGCTGAAATCGTAGATGCGGTCGTCGCCGCTGTTGGACGAGTCGAAGCCGCTGTCGTAGGCGGGAGAATCCTGCACGGGCGATTGTGAACCGTAGGGAGCAGACTGCCGACGCTCTGCACGGTCGGCCGCACGCTCGGCGCGGTCGGCAGCGCGCTCCGCCCGCTCCCGCTCATAAGCATTCGCCTCCTGCTGGCATTGCTCGTCCTGGGCCGCACCAATCATGCCGCCGATGATGGCTCCGCCGGCCATGCCCACTATCGTGCCGATGTCCGACCCGCGCGGACCATCGGAAAGACCTCCGACGGCCGAGCCCAAAATGGCGCCCAGCGAGCCGCCCATATAAGCACCCGAACCGGCGTAAGTGCCACAACCCGTAAGCAAAAGCGAAGCCGTGACAGCAAGGATCCAAATCTTTTTCATTTTCAACGTCTTTTAAACTATAGACAAAGATAAGCCAAAAATGGCTGGCAACGAAGTCCTTTTTCCCTACACGAGGATAGGGAAAACCCTAATAAACACCCCGGCAGAGAGCAAGCCGATGGCATAAAAAAGGTCTGCACCCGCTCGCGGATGCAGACCTCATAAGTGGATTCTATGAATAAAAGAAATTATTCAGCCTTGGGAGCTTCCTCGGCAGGAGCCTCGGCTGCGGGTGCCTCTGCGGCAGTTGCCTCTACAGCCTCTGCTGTTTCGGCAACCTCGGCAGCCTTGTTGCTACGACGGCTGCGGCGCGTCTTCTTCTCTGCCTTGGGAGCCTTGGCCATGTTCTCATCGAAATCGACAAGCTCGATGAAAGCGATGGAAGCGGCGTCACCCTGACGGGTGCCGAGCTTAATCACACGGGTGTAGCCACCGGGACGGTCGGCCACCTTGGCAGCCACCTCTCCGAAGAGCTCCTTCACTGCATACTTGTCCTGCAGATAACGGAAAACCACACGACGGCTGGTCGTTGTGTCGCTCTTGGAGCGTGTGATGAGGGGCTCCACATACGTCTTCAGAGCCTTGGCCTTGGCGAGGGTCGTAGTGATTCTTTTGTGCATAATCAGGCTAGATGCCATGTTTGCAAGCATGCTAGCACGATGAGATGCAGTACGACCCAGATGGTTGAATTTCTTATTGTGTCTCATTTTCTTTTCTTGTTGCGGATTTACTCCTTATCCAATTTATACTTTGAAATGTCGGTTCCAAACGAAAGATTCAGACTCTCGAGCAAATCATCAAGCTCTGAGAGCGATTTCTTACCGAAGTTGCGGAACTTCAACAGATCCGTCTTGTTGTACTGTACGAGATCGCCGAGGGTCTCCACGTCGGCAGCTTTCAGGCAGTTGAGCGCACGAACACTGAGGTTCAGGTCGAGCAGCTTGGTCTTAAGCAGCTGGCGCATGTGCAACACCTCCTCATCAAACTCCTGATTGCCGTCCTGGTCGGGGCTCTCAAGCGTGATCTTCTCATCGGAGAAGAGCATGAAGTGATAGATGAGAATCTTGGCGGCCTCTTTGAGCGCGTCCTTCGGGTGAATGGAACCATCCGTCGTGACTTCAAGGGTGAGCTTGTCGTAGTCGGTCTTCTGCTCGACACGAGTGGGCTCCACACTGTAGCGCACGTTGCGGATCGGGGTGTAGATGGAATCGATGGGCAGCACATTGACATCCGTGCAGAACTCGCGGTTCTCCTCGGCGGGCACATAGCCGCGGCCTTTGTTGACCGTAAGATCAATCTGCATAGAAGCATGGGCATCTAAATTGCAAATCACCAAATCAGGGTTTAACACTTCAAATCCAGTCAGATACTTACCGATATCACCTGCTTTGAATTCGGTGGAATTCTCTACGGTGATACTAACTTTCTCGTTCTCGAATTCTTCTACTACTTGTTTGAATCGAACTTGCTTGAGATTCAAAATGATGTTGGTAACATCTTCCTTTACACCGGGGACCGAAGAGAACTCATGCTCAACACCGCCAATACGGACGGTGTTGATGGCATAGCCCTCCAGCGATGAAAGGAGGATGCGGCGCAGGGCATTACCAATGGTAACACCGAAGCCAGGCTCAAGAGGGGAAAACTCGAATTTTCCGTTGGTCTCCGAAGCCTCCAGCATCACAACTTTATCAGGTTTTTGAAATGCTAATATCGCCATTAATTTAATGATTTATTGTTTAGAGTACAACTCAACGATTAACTGCTCCTTGATATTCTCGGGGATGTCGGCACGCTCCGGCCTATGGAGGAACTTGCCACTCTTACTGTTCTGATCCCACTCCAACCAAGGATACTTGCTGTGATTGAATCCTGCAAGAGCAGTTTCCACCACCTCGAGCGACTTGGATTTCTCACGAACACCAATCACCTGACCGGCCTTCACAGAGAACGAAGCGATATTGACCACCTGGCCATCGACGGTGATGTGTCTGTGGCTCACCAGCTGGCGGGCTGCCGCACGCGTGGGGGCAATGCCAAGACGGAACACCACATTGTCAAGGCGGCACTCAAGAAGTTGAAGCAGCACCTCACCGGTGATACCATCGCTCTTGGCAGCCTTGTCGAACAGATTGCGGAACTGACGCTCCAGCACACCATAGGTGTACTTGGCTTTCTGCTTCTCTGCCAGCTGGGAGCCGTACTCCGACTGCTTGCGGCGACGATCATTGCCGTGCTGCCCTGGAGGGAAATTACGCTTTGCCAGTACCTTGTCTGCACCGAAAATGGGCTCTCCAAAACGGCGTGCAATTCTTGATTTAGGACCTATATATCTTGCCATAATTTATTAAATGCTTTTAATCAATTGTATCTGTTTAATACTCACTTTATACACGACGGCGCTTGGGAGGACGGCAACCGTTGTGCGGCAGCGGAGTAACGTCTACAATCTCGGTCACCTCAATACCGGCACCGTGGATGGCACGAATAGCGCTCTCACGACCGTTACCCGGACCCTTGACATAAGCCTTTACCTTACGCAGGCCAAGACCATAAGCCACCTTGGCACAGTCCTCTGCTGCCATCTGGGCAGCATAAGGCGTGTTCTTCTTGGAACCACGGAAACCCATCTTACCGGCCGAAGACCAAGAAATCACCTGGCCCTCGCCGTTAGCGAGCGATACAATGATATTGTTGAAAGAGCTATGAACATGGAGCTGTCCGATAGCATCAACTCTTACATTTCTCTTCTTGGATGTTGCTTTTGTTTTTGCCATAATTAATTTCCTCCTCTAAATTACTTAGTAGCTTTCTTCTTGTTAGCAACAGTCTTCTTCTTTCCCTTACGGGTACGAGCATTATTCTTAGTACTCTGACCGCGAACCGGAAGACCATTACGATGACGTACACCACGATAGCAACCAATATCCATCAGGCGCTTGATATTCATCTGGATCTCTGAACGAAGATCACCTTCTACTTTGAATTCAGCACCGATAATTTCGCGGATCTTAGCTGCCTGGTCGTCAGACCACTCGCTGACCTTCAGGTCACGGCTCACGCCGGCTTTATCCAATATCTTTGCTGAACTACTTCGACCTATGCCATAAACATAAGTCAATGCGATTTCGCCACGCTTATTCTGGGGCAAATCTACTCCAACAATTCTTATTGCCATTTGTTGATTGAATAAATGAATTTAATGATTAAATGCGTTAAATGTGCTAAAAAGCATGCAAAGATACAAATTAAAACGGGCAATTTGAATCAATTGCTGTTTTTTAACATTAACCCTGGCGCAATTTAAATTTGGGGTTCTTCTTGTTGATGACGAACAGACGACCCTTACGACGAACGATCTGGCAGTCGGCTGTACGCTTCTTTAATGATGCTCTTGTCTTCATATCTGAAAGATATCTAATTGATTGGTTATTTGTATCTGAATTCAATTCTGCCCTTTGTGAGATCGTAGGGGCTCATGGCCACTTTTACCTTGTCGCCAGGAAGAATCTTGATGTAATGCAAACGCATCTTTCCAGAAATGTTTGCAATAATCTGTACTCCATTCTCGAGTTCAACGCGGAACATGGCATTAGAGAGACTCTCGATAACCGTTCCGTCTTGTTCAATTGCAGACTGCTTTGACATATTTAATAAATAACTCTTTCTTGATGTTCTATTTCTTCAAACGTTGATAAAATCTCTGCCCCACCCTTTCGTATGGCGATGGTGTGCTCGAAATGCGCAGCCGGCTTGCCGTCGCGGGTGACAATGCTCCATTTGTCTGGCAACATCCATATACGCCGGTCGCCCATGGTTATCATAGGCTCGATAGCGATGCACATTCCAGACTTGAGCATAGTCCCCTGCCCGCGGGAGCCATAGTTGGGAACAGGAGGATCCTCATGCATTTCTCGGCCTATTCCATGGCCGGTCAACTCGCGGACAACCCCATACCCCTGGGCTTCGCAATAGTCCTGCACCGCTGCACTTATATCGCCAATGTGCTTTCCCGGCAGTGCCTGTTCAATGGCTCTATACAGACTTTCCTTGGTTGTCTTGAGAAGATGCCTCACCTCCTCACTGACCTTGCCCACACAGAAAGTGTAGCAACTGTCACCATTGAAACCATCCAGAAGTGCACCACAATCCACAGATATGATGTCGCCTTCCTTCAGAACGGCATCTGCACTCGGTATGCCATGTACGACGACATGGTTGACCGAGGTACAGATAGAGCCGGGAAAAGGTCCTCCGTAAAGATTGGGGAAGTTCTTGAACGTTGGTGTGGCACCGTGGTCGCGAATGAACTCCTCCGCAATCTGATCCAACTGGAGGGTCGTTACACCTGATTTGATATGTCTGCCCACCTCTGCAAGGGTTGCACCAACAAGTTGGTTGGCCTTGCGCATGAGCTCGATTTCATCCTCTGTCTTCAGAAATATCTTCATTTCCAAAAGACGAAATTAGTAAGCGCTTACAGTTCCGCTATTGCGAGTGTGACCAGAGTTCAGCAAGCCATCATAGTGGCGCATGAGCAAGTAGCTTTCTATCTGCTGGAGCGTGTCAATGACCACACCTACAGTAATCAGCAGCGAGGTGCCGCCAAAGAACTGCGAGAAAGCAGTCTGGACATCGAGCAGTCCGGCAAAAGCCGGCATCACGGCGATGAAGGCAATAAAGAGCGAACCAGGCAACGTGATGCGGGACATCACGGTGTCGATGTACTCGGCGGTATCATGACCAGGCTTGACACCAGGGATGAAACCATTATTACGCTTCATGTCTTCAGCCATCTGCTGAGGATTCAGTGTAATAGCCGTATAGAAGTACGTAAATGCTATGATGAGAATGACATAAACAACGTTGTAGAGCAAGCTACGGTTGTCCATCATGTCATGAACCCACCAAGACGCGCCATCACTTTGGAACTGAACGATAAGCAGGGGAATGAACATCAGTGCTTGAGCAAAGATGATAGGCATGACGTTGGCTGCAAAAAGCTTGAGGGGGATGTACTGGCGTGCACCTCCGTACTGCTTGTTGCCGACCAGCCGCTTGGCATACTGCACAGGTACCTTGCGCGTTCCTTGCACCAAGAGAATTGATGCACAAACAACTGCATAAAGAATGAGAATCTCAGCGATAAACATCACAAGTCCACCACCAGAAATGGCGGTGAACCTGGAACTTACCTCCTGCACGAATGCCTGAGGCAAGCGGGCAATAATACCCAACATGATGATTAATGAGATACCATTCCCTACTCCCTTGTCCGTGATACGCTCACCCAGCCAAAGAATGAACATACTGCCTGCTGCAAGGATGATTGTGGCCGGAATCATGAACACACTCCAAGAGATGCCGCTGGCCAGTGCAGAAGTGGCCTGCATCTTCAGGTTGATCAGGTAACTCGGAGCCTGAAACAGCAGAATGGCTACTGTCAGGACTCGAGTGTACCATTGGATTCGTTTATGACCACTTTCGCCTTCACGCTGCATCTTCTGAAAATAAGGTACAGCAACGGCAAGCAGCTGCATAACAATGGAAGCTGAGATGTAAGGCATAATTCCAAGCGCAAAGATTGACGCATTGGAAAAAGCTCCACCAGAGAACATGTCCAACAGTGACATCAAGCCACCGGCGGTCTGCGACTGAAGCTGATCAAGCTTGGCCGGATCTATACCTGGCAAAACCACGAACGACCCAAAGCGATAGATAGCCGTAAACAGAAGAGTGACGAGGAGACGCTGACGCAAGTCCTCGACCTTCCAACAGTTCTTTAGTGTCTCAATAAACTTTTTCATTGTTAGATTATTGTTGCGTTACCACCAACAGCTTTAATTGCCTCTTCTGCTGTCTTGGAGAAAGCATGAGCTTCCACTTCGACCTTAGCTTTAAGCTCGCCGTTACCAAGAATCTTCACCAACTCCTTGCCATTGGTCAGGCCAGCAGCAACGAGTTCGGCAATTCCAATCTTGGTAAAGTTCTTTTCCTCAGCCAGCTTCTGCAACGTAGACAGATTGACAGCGAAATACTCCTTATGGTTAATATTCTTGAAACCAGCCTTCGGAACACGACGCTGCAGTGGCATCTGACCACCCTCGAAGCCAATCTTGCGCTTATAACCAGAGCGAGCCTTGGCACCCTTGTGACCACGAGTAGAAGTGCCGCCCAGACCTGAACCCGGACCACGACCAATGCGACGACGAGAATGTGTAGAACCCTTTGCTGGCTTCAAATTATTTAATTTCATGATTACGTCTGAATTTAAAAAGAATTATTACTTAACTACCTCAACCAGGTGGTGAACCTTGCGAATCATGCCCTGGATGCTCGGAGTGTCTTCAACCTCAACAACCTGGGAGATCTTGCGGAGGCCCAGAGAAAGAAGTGTTCTCTTCTGGTCTACGGGAGCACCGATACGGCTCTTAATCTGCTTAACTTTAATTGTTGCCATGTTGTGTATCTCCTAATTAACCGTTAAATACTTTATCCATAGAAATACCGCGCTCACCAGCAATCTGATAAGCATCACGCATCTCAGACAAGGCGGCGATAGTGGCCTTTACCAAGTTGTGGGCATTGGAAGAGCCCTTGGACTTGGCAATCACGTCAGAAACACCGGCACTCTCCAGCACGGCACGCATGGCACCACCAGCTTTCAGGCCTGTACCTGCTGCTGCCGGCTTCAGCAAAACCCGAGCTCCACCGAATTTTACTTCTACTTCGTGGGGAATAGTACCCTTGAGCACAGGAACCTTCACCAGATTCTTCTTGGCAGCCTCCGTACCCTTGGCAATGGCTGCTGTAACCTCGCCGGCCTTTCCCAGGCCATAACCGATTACGCCCTTGCCGTCACCAACAACAATGATGGCAGCGAATGTGAATGTACGACCACCCTTGGTAACCTTAGTTACGCGGTTGATGGCAACCAAGCGATCCTTTAATTCAGCGTCACTATTTACTTTTACTTTATTCATTGCCATAAATGTTTAAAATTTGAGACCACCTTTACGAGCCGCATCAGCCAAAGCCTGAACGCGGCCATGATAGAGGTAACCGTTGCGGTCGAACACTACAGACTCCACACCAGCAGCCTTGGCTTTCTCTGCAACGAGCTCGCCAACTTTCTCTGCCTGCTGAATCTTAGGCATCTTCTCAAGACCAAGTGAGGAAGCTGCGGCAAGTGTCCGGCCTTCTTTATCGTTGATAATCTGAGCGTAAATCTGCTTGTTAGAGCGGAATACACTGAGACGGGGACGCTCAGCCGTTCCATTCACACTCTTGCGAATGCGGAACTTTATCTTAATTCGTCTTTCTACTTTCTTTGTTGTCATAATCGTAAATCCTAATTAAAATTACTTCGCTGCAGCGGTCTTACCAGACTTTCTGCGAATAACCTCGCCCTTAAACAGGATACCCTTACCCTTGTAAGGCTCAGGCTTACGGAAAGAACGAATCTTAGCACAAATGAGACCCAGCAACTGCTTGTCTGCACTCTCCAGTGTAATGATAGGGTTCTGGTTTCTCTCAGACTTGGTCTCCACTTTTACCTCGCTCGGAAGCTCAAGGAAGATCGGATGTGTATAACCCAGCGAAAGCTCAAGGAGATTGCCTTGGTTGGAAACACGATAACCGACACCGACAAGCTCAAGCGTCTTGGTATAGCCTTCGCTCACGCCAACAACCATGTTATTGACCAACGAACGATAAAGGCCATGGAAAGCCTGCTTCTGCTTGGTTTCAACAGGACTGTTCTCATCTATTTCGAGAATGAGTTCGGCATCCTGGCGATTCAACTTGATAGAAGGATTGATATACTGTGAAAGTTCACCCTTAGGGCCCTTTACTGTAACAACATTGGTCTTCTCGTCAAAGTTTACAGTAACACCTGACGGAATACTAATTGGCAATTTTCCTATTCTTGACATGCTCAAATCCTCCAATTAATAAATGTAGCAAAGAACTTCGCCGCCGATCTTCAAGTCAGCAGCCTCCTTGTTGGTCATCACACCCTGGGACGTGGATAAGATGGCGATACCCAGTCCATTAATAACTCTCGGCATGTCCTTGTAACCAGTGTAACGGCGGAGACCTGGTGTAGACACACGCTTCAAATTCTTGATAGCGTTTTGCTTGGTTTCGGGATCATACTTCAAGGCAACCTTGATTGTTCCCTGAGGACCATCCTCAATGAACTTGTAGTTCAGAATGTAACCTTTCTCAAAGAGAATCTTTGTAATCGACTTCTTCAAGTTAGACGCAGGAACCTCTACCACACGGTGATGAGCCATGATTGCGTTTCTGAGTCTTGTCAGATAATCTGCTATTGGATCTGTCATAAAATATAAAAGTTTAATTAATCGGGACTACCCCGACAATATTAAAAAATCGTTGGACGGTGATAGGAGATAGTGAAAAGTGCTCGACGAAACGGTATATGGCCCTTGCAGCCAAGTTAACTGTCACCAGCCACTATTCACTATAACCACGTTCACACTTCCTATTACCAGCTGGCTTTCTTCACGCCCGGAATAAGACCTTGAGAGGCCATCTCACGGAACTGGATACGGGAAATACCGAACTGACGGATGTAACCCTTAGGACGACCCGTTATCTTGCAGCGGTTGTGCAGACGAATAGGGTTGGCGTTCTTGGGGATAACCTGCAACTTGCGGGCAGCCTCGTAAGCCTCGGCAGGATCCTGTGCAGTAGCGATAATCTTCTTCAGAGCTGCGCGCTTCTCAGCGTAACGAGCAACAAGTTTCGCACGTTTTACCTCGCGAGCTTTCATTGATTCTTTTGCCATATCTCTTAATCGTTTTTAGCGTTCTTGAAAGGAAGTCCGAAAGCCTTGAGAAGAGCATAGCCTTCTTCGTCAGTCTTTGCAGAGGTCACGAAAGTGATGTTCATACCCTGAATGCGATCCACTTGGTCGATGTTAATTTCTGGGAAAATAATCTGCTCCGTCACACCGAGCGTATAGTTGCCACGGCCGTCAAACTTGCTGTTGATACCCTTGAAATCGCGGATACGGGGCAAAGCCACACGCACGAGTTTTTCGAGGAACTCATACATGCGCTCACGGCGCAGTGTAACCATCACGCCAATCGGCATCTTCTTACGAAGCTTGAAGTTGGCAATATCCTTTTTGGAGAATGTGGCTACGGCTTTCTGTCCGGTAATGGCAGAAATCTCGTTCACGGCTACATCAACAATCTTCTTGTCCTGAGTAGCATCGCCAAGACCCTGATTGATCACGATCTTCTGCAAAACAGGAACCTGCATTGACGAAGTATAGTTGAACTGCTCTTTCAAAGCAGGGGCAATCTGCTCGTTATATTGTTTCTTTAACTGTGCTGTATCCATTATTTAATCTCCTCCCCTGACTTTTTAGCAATACGAATAATCTTCTTACCCTCGCGCTTGATGGCAATACGAGTTGCCTTGCCGCTCTTGGGATCGATCAGACTCAAATTCGAGATGTGAATAGGAGCCTCCATCTTCACAATACCTCCCTGAGGATGCTTGGCAGAAGGCTTTGCGCTCTTTGAAACCACATTGACTCCTTCGACGATAGCGCGGTTCTCAGCAACCAGCACCTTGAGCACTTTACCGCTTTTGCCCTTGTCTGCACCAGCAAGCACAATTACGGTATCGTCTTTCTTTATATGTAACTTACTCATTACTTTAAATGTTTAATGATTAAAGGACCTCAGGTGCCAAGGAAACGACTTTCATGTTCACAGCACGCAACTCGCGAGCCACAGGACCAAAAATACGGCTACCACGGAGCTCACCGGCATTGTTAAGCAACACACAGGCGTTGTCGTCGAAACGGATGTAGGAACCGTCCTGACGACGGATCTCTTTCTTGGTGCGTACAACCAAAGCCTTAGATACTGCACCCTTCTTCAAATCACTGGATGGAATGACATTTCTGACTGCAACAACAATCACGTCACCAACACTAGCATAACGGCGGCCGGTACCACCAAGTACCCGGATGCACATAGCCTCACGTGCTCCGCTGTTATCACAAACTGTAAGTTTAGATAATGCCTGTATCATAATTACTTAGCCTTTTCTACGATTTGTACTAATCTCCATCTCTTCGTCTTGGACAGAGGACGAGTCTCCATAATCTGAACGGTATCACCTACGTGAGCCTCATTCTTCTCGTCATGAGCATGGTACTTCTTTGTCTTCTGGACAAACTTACCATAAATAGGGTGCATCTCCTTGAACTTGCTTGCAATAACAATGGTTTTATCCATCTTGTCACTGACAACAACACCCTGTCTTACCTTTCTTAAATTTCTTGTTTCCATCTGGACCATTATTATTTTCCAAGTTCTCTCTGACGAAGTTCTGTCTTCATGCGCGCGATATCACGACGGGTAGCCCTAATCTGCATAGGATTCTCAAGCGGAGTGACCTGGTGGTTGAGCTTCATATTGTTCAGAGCTTCCACTGTCTGCTCCAGCTTCTCGCGCAAGTCCTTGTCGGCGAGTTCTTTCAATTCTTTACTCTTCATAATTAAGCATTTTTATCGTAATCACGTCTTACCACAAACTTGGTCTTCACTGGGAGCTTCTGCGCAGCGAGGCGAAGGGCCTCCTTGGCAATATCAAAGCTCACACCCTCTACTTCAAAGAGGATACGTCCCGGAGTAACCGGTGCAACCCATCCAGCGGGATCACCCTTACCCTTACCCATTCGGACATCGGCAGGCTTGCGGGTGATGGGCTTGTCCGGGAAGATGCGAATCCAGACCTGACCTTCACGGTTCATATAACGGTTGACAGCGACACGTGCTGCCTCAATCTGACGGCTGTCGATCCATTTGGCTTCAAGGGTCTTGATACCGAATGATCCGAAAGCCAGCTGTGTACCCCTATGGGCGTTGCCCTTATTGCCACGTCCGTCTTGAGGTCTTCTATATTTTACTCTTTTTGGCTGTAACATTGTAGCTTCTTACTTTTAACGGTTATTACTTCTTCTACGACCACCGCGGCCCTGGCGACCATTGCTACGACTGCCGCCCTGCTTCTCCTGCGAGAAGTTAGGAGCGAGGTCACGCTTGCCGTAAACCTCACCTCGGCAAATCCATACCTTGATGCCCAGAAGTCCCACCTTGGTCAGAGCCTCTGTCTGGCAGAAGTCGACGTCTGCACGGAATGTATGCAACGGAGTACGACCCTCCTTGTACATTTCCTTACGAGCAATTTCCGCACCGTTCAGACGGCCGGAGATCTGAATCTTAATACCCTCAGCACCAGCACGCATAGTGTTCTGGACAGCCATTTTGATTGCACGGCGATAAGCCATCATGTGCTCAATCTGACTGGCAACGTTCTTGCCAACGATCGTAGCATCAAGTTCAGGCTTCTTCACCTCGAAGATATTAATCTGAATATCTTTCTTGTAGAGTTTCTTCAGCTCCTCTTTCAGTTTGTCTACATCCTGACCACCTTTACCAATGACGATCCCCGGACGGGCTGTGCAAATAGTGATGGTGACGAGTTTCAGAGTACGCTCGATGACAATGCGCGAAACGCTGGCTTTCTCCAGACGCTTGTTCAGATACTTGCGGATTTCACGATCCTCCACGAGGTTCTCTCCGAAGCTCTTGCCACCGAACCAATTTGAATCCCAACCACGGATAATACCAAGACGGTTGCTTATTGGATTTACTTTCTGTCCCATTCTATTTCTTATTTTTCATCGTTAGTTTTGGCATCAACAAACAAAGTCACGTGGTTTGAACGCTTGCGGATTCTGTAACCACGGCCCTGAGGAGCCGGTCTCATACGTTTCATTGTGACGCCTTCGTCAACGAAGACTTTGCTTATAAAGAGTTCTCCATCCTCTGCCTTGCGGTCATTCTTAACCTCCCAGTTGGCAATGGCCGAGCGCAGCAGCTTCTCAACGTCGGCAGCTGCCTTTTTCTTGGAGAACTTCAGTACTGCGAGGGCACGGTTCACCTCAAGGCCACGAATCAAGTCTACGACATAGCGCATCTTACGTGGGGAAGAGGGGACACCCTTCAGTTTGGCGAAGTACAGATTCTTGCGGGCTTCTTTCATCTTTTCAGCCGCATTATGTTTTCTTGCTCCCATTATTATTCTAATTTAAAATGGTTTTGTCCCCTTACTTCTTGTTATTGCCGGAGTGGCCGCCGAAACGACGGGTCGGAGAGAACTCTCCGAGCTTGTGACCCACCATGTTCTCGGTAATGTATACAGGGATAAATTTGTTTCCGTTATGAACTGCAACAGTATGACCCACGAAATCCGGGGAAATCATTGATGCTCTGGCCCAAGTCTTCACAACACTCTTCTTTCCACTCTCGTTCATGGCGAGAATCTTCTTTTCGAGTGATACGTTGATATAAGGACCCTTTTTAAGTGAACGACTCATAATCTTCTACTCTAATTAACTTGGTTACTTCTTGTTAGCTCTTTCAATGATATACTTGTTAGAGAGCTTCTTAGGTGCACGTGTCTTGAGACCCTTTGCATACAAGCCCTTGCGCGAACGCGGGTGACCACCTGACTGACGGCCTTCACCACCACCCATGGGGTGATCGACAGGGTTCATAACGACACCGCGGTTGTGAGGACGACGGCCCAGCCAACGGGAACGTCCAGCCTTACCAGACTGTTCCAGAGCGTGGTCAGAGTTGCCGACACTACCAACGGTAGCCTTGCAGGCAGAGAGAATCTGGCGAGTCTCTCCTGAAGGGAGCTTAATCACACAATAAGCACCATCACGTGAAGTTAACTGAGCAAAGTTACCAGCCGAACGAACGAGCAGAGCACCTTGTCCGGGACGCAATTCGATGTTGTGAATCACGGTACCCACGGGGATGTTGGCCAACGGGAGAGCATTACCGACCTCGGGTGCTGCCTCAGCACCCGACATCAGTGTTGCGCCCACCTTCAGTCCGTTAGGAGCAATAATGTAACGTTTCTCACCATCTGCATAGAATAAGAGGGCAATACGAGCAGACCGGTTAGGGTCATACTCGATTGTCTTTACTACAGCAGGAACACCATCTTTCTCTCGTTTGAAGTCGATCAGACGAAACTTCCTCTTGTGACCACCGCCGATGTAGCGGACAGTCATCTTACCGGTGTTGTTTCGACCACCGGTAGAACGTTTACCGTAAACGAGAGACTTTTCTGGCACGGATGCAGTAATCTCCTCGAACGTGCCAATAACCTTGTGTCTTTGTCCCGGGGTGACCGGGCTGAATTTACGTACTGCCATTTTTAATCTATATTGCTGTAAAAATCAATTGTCTCACCATCTTTCAAGGTGACGATAGCCTTCTTGAACGCGTTCTTCTGGCCTTTCACAAGACCTGCCTTGGTATAGCGGCTGGAGCGCTTGCCGGCATAGCGAAGCGTGTTCACATCAACGACTGTAACATGATACAGACCCTCGACCTCTTTCTTAATCTGGAGCTTGTTAGCTTCTGGGCGGACAACAAAGCCGTAACGGTTCGGTTGTTTGTCTGTAATCTTGGTCATCTTCTCAGTGACCAGGGGTTTGATGATAAATGCCATAATTCTAATTCTACTCTAATTACTTGTTTAAGATGCTGTCGATTGTCTTCAAAGAACTCTCGGCTACAACCAGCACGTCAGCGTTCAAAACTTTGTACGTATTCAGCGCGCTGGCCGTCATCACCTCTGCCTTCTGGATATTACGAGCGGACAAATATACATTTTTATTTATACCCGGCAAAACAACGAGTGTCTTCTTACCCTCGACTTTAAGATTTTTAGTGATATTTACAAAATCTTTAGTCTTCGGAGCCTGGAGATCAAAGTCCTCCACCACAATGATGGCGTTGTCCTGAGCCTTGTAAGACAGTGCGGATTTGCGAGCAAGAATCTTTACTTTCTTGTTCAATTTGAAACGATAGTCGCGGGGCTTGGGGCCAAATGCGCGACCACCACCCACGAGCACCGGCGACTTGATGTCACCACGACGTGCACCGCCACCGCCTTTCTGGCGGCCAAGCTTCCGGGTAGAACCGCTGTGCTCACTTCTTTCCTTTGCCTTGGCAGTGCCCTGACGCTGGTCGGCAAGATACTGCTTTACATCCAGATAAAGAACGTGATCGTTAGGCTCAATCCCAAAGATAGCATCATTCAGAGTTACCTTTCTTCCGGTCTCTTGACCGTTGATATTTAAAACGCTAACTTCCATTACTTCTCAATTAAAACAGTTGAACCATTGCAACCGGCGAAAGAACCTTTCACAATCAGGAGGTTCTGCTCCGGAATTACCTTTAATACCTTGAGGTTCTGTGTGGTTACACGGTCGCCTCCCATCTGGCCACCCATGCGCATGCCCTTGAAGACCTTTGCAGGGTAAGAGCAGGCACCGATTGCACCCGGCTTGCGTGCGCGGTCGTCCTGACCGTGGGTGCTCTGGCCTACACCGCCGAAACCATGACGCTTGACAACGCCCTGGAAACCTTTACCCTTGGAGGTGCCGACAACGTCCACATACTCTGTGCCGTTGAACAGCTCCACCGTGATGGTGTCACCGAGGTTATATTCCTCATCAAACTTGAACTCGGCCAAGTGCTTTTTTGGTGTTGTACCTGCCTTCTTGAAGATTCCGGCCATAGGCTTGTTGGTTCTATTCTCCTTAGCCTCGCCGTAAGCCAACTGTACAGCTTTGTAGCCGTCTTTCTCAACGGTCTTTACCTGAGTAACAACACAAGGACCAGCTTCGATAACAGTGCACGGTGTATTCTTACCGTCGGCACTGAAAACGGATGTCATTCCGATTTTTCTTCCAATTAATCCTGGCATTTCAATAAATGTTTAATATATATAATTCTTTATTATCTTTGAACTTTCAGATGTCGTGGCAGAGTGTTACACCTTGATCTCCACCTCAACGCCAGAGGGCAACTCGAGCTTCATCAGTGCGTCCACAGTCTTGCCCGTAGCACTGTAGATGTCGATAAGGCGCTTGTAGTCCGAGAGCTGGAACTGCTCGCGCGACTTCTTGTTGACGAATGTAGAACGGTTGACGGTGTAGATGCGCTTGTGGGTGGGCAAGGGGATGGGACCGCTCACGATAGCATCCGTAGCCTTCACTGCCTTCACAATCTGCTCTGCCGACTTGTCCACCAGCTGGTGGTCATAGCTTTTCAGCTTGATACGAATTTTCTGACTCATGTCTTTTACTTTTGTTTGATTGTTGTCGTATATATAATAAGAAAGGTATGCTGCTTAAGAGTCGTTCGCTAAGCAGCACCTTTCCTATCTTCCTGTTTACTTCTTCAGCTCCTCAAGAACGGCATCGGCCAGATTCTGGGACAGCGGGGCGTGATGGTCATACTCCATCGAGCTGGTGGCACGGCCGGAAGTTATGGTACGCAGAGCCGTCACGTAACCGAACATCTCTGCCAAGGGAACCATAGCTTTCACGATGCGTGCACCGCTACGAGCCTCGTCCATGCCCTGTACCATACCGCGACGCTTGTTCAGGTCGCCAATTACGTCACCCATATTCTCCTCGGGTGTCACCACCTCTACCTTCATGATAGGCTCCATGAGCACAGGAGCAGCTTTCGGACAAACGTTCTTGAAAGCAGCGTGGGCTGCGAGCTCGAACGAGAGCTGGTCTGAGTCCACGGGGTGGAAGCTGCCGTCCACGAGGGTCACTTTCATACCTGTCATGGGGAAGCCACCGAGCACACCGTTCTTCAGGCAGTCGGTGAAGCCTTTCTGAACAGCAGGGATGAACTCCTTGGGCACGTTTCCACCTTTCACCTCGTTGACGAACTGCAGGTCACCCTCAGTGTAGTCCTCGTCCTTCGGACCCACATTGACAATGATATCAGCAAACTTACCACGGCCACCCGACTGCTTCTTGTAAACCTCACGCCAGCCTTCAACCGTCTTGGTGATGGCTTCCTTATAGTTCACCTGGGGTTTGCCCTGGTTGCATTCCACCTTGAACTCACGCTTCAGACGATCGATAATGATGTCAAGGTGAAGTTCACCCATACCCGAGATAATGGTCTGGCCACTCTGCTCGTCGGTATGCACGGTGAAAGTCGGATCCTCTTCGGCCAGTTTGGCCAGACCGTTGTCCAGCTTGGCCACGTCGGCCTGGCTCTTCGGCTCCACGGCAATAGAAATCACAGTGTCGGGAAAAGTCATGGACTCCAGCACGATGGGATGGTTCTCATCGCAGAGGGTATCGCCGGTGCGGATGTCCTTGAAGCCTACGCCTGCGCCGATGTCGCCGGCATCAATGCTCTCCATGGGAATCTCCTGATGAGAGTTCATCTGGAACAGGCGGCTGATGCGCTCGCGCTTGCTCGTGCGGGGATTGTAGACATAAGAGCCGGCAACCACCTTGCCGGAATAGACGCGGAAGTAAACCAGACGGCCCATGAACGGGTCGGTGGCAATCTTGAACGCAAGAGCGGCCGTGGGCTCAGCCTCGTCCGGCTTGCGATCTTCCTCCTCGTCGGTCGAGGGGTTGGTACCCACGATGTTCGGCGTGTCCAAGGGAGAGGGCAGGAAAGCGCAGACATAGTCGAGCAGGGGCTGCACGCCCTTGTTCTTATAGGAAGAACCGAGCAGCACAGGGCAGCACTCCATGGCCACGCAACCCTTGCGGATGGCGGCAATCAGCTCCTCCTCGGTGATGGCCTCGGGGGCTTCCAGATACTTCTCCATCAGGTCGTCGTCGAAGTTGGCAGCACCGTCGAGCAACTTCTCACGCCACTCCTCGGCCTCGTCGGTCAAGTCGGCGGGAATATCTTCCACGCTGTATTCGGCACCCATGGTCTCGTCGTGCCACAGGATGGCTTTCATTTTAATCAGGTCAACAACACCCTTGAAGTTCTCCTCCGCACCGATAGGAATCTGGACGGCGATAGGATTGGCACCCAGAATTTCCTTCATCTGGCGAACGGTCTCGAAGAAGTCGGCGCCCGAACGGTCCATCTTGTTCACGTAGCCGATACGCGGCACGTTGTACTTGTCGGCCTGGCGCCACACCGTCTCACTCTGGGGCTGCACGCCGTCAGCAGCAGAATAAGTGGCCACGGCACCGTCGAGCACACGCAGCGAACGCTCCACCTCGGCCGTGAAGTCCACGTGTCCCGGAGTGTCGATCAGGTTAATCTTATATGAGTGGCCGTTCCAGTTCCAGTTGCAGGTTGTTGCAGCAGACGTGATTGTGATGCCACGCTCCTGCTCTTGGGCCATCCAGTCCATTGTGGCTGCACCATCGTGTACCTCGCCAATCTTGTGCGTCTTGCCCGTATAGAACAGGATACGCTCAGAAGTCGTTGTCTTACCGGCATCAATATGAGCCATAATACCGATGTTGCGAGTCAAATGTAAATCGCGATTTGCCATTTTCTTATTATCCTTTGTGTGTTGTTAGTTAGAACCTGAAGTGAGCGAATGCGCGGTTAGCCTCTGCCATGCGGTGCATGTCCTCCTTACGCTTGAAAGCACCGCCCTGGTTGTTGTAGGCATCCACAATCTCGGCCGCCAGTTTGTCGGCCATGCTCTTGCCACCCCGCTTGCGGGCGAAAGCGATCATATTCTTCATCGACACGCTCTCCTTGCGGTCGGGACGAATCTCGGTCGGCACCTGGAACGTGGCGCCACCGATACGGCGACTCTTCACCTCCACCTGCGGAGTGATGTTGTCAAGGGCCTGCTTCCATACCTCCAGCGGAGCCTTCTCTTCCTTGGCAGTCTTGTCCTTCACAATGTCAAGGGCCTTGTAGAAGATTTCGTACGAAACATTCTTCTTGCCATCATACATCAGATGATTAACGAACTTGGAGACCTTCCGGTCATTGAACACGGGATCCGGAAGGACCACACGCTTCTTGGGTTTTGCTTTTCTCATGATTATAATAAATATATTCTGCTTGGGGCTGTCATTTCTGTTCTTCAACGTCCACACCTGGGCATTTACTCAACCTGGTCTAACTTCTCCAGCAAAACAAAAATAAATCGGATTTCCTAAAAATAGGCCTTGAGCCCTTGGCCTTGAGCATTGCTCTCGGCCCTCGGCTCTCGGCGTTGATTCTTACTTCTTGGCTTTCGGCCGCTTGGCCCCGTACTTTGAACGGCGCTGTGTGCGGTTGGCCACACCGGCAGTATCCAGCGTGCCACGCACGATGTGATAGCGCACACCGGGAAGGTCTTTCACGCGACCGCCACGCACCAGCACGATGGAGTGCTCCTGCAGGTTGTGTCCCTCTCCGGGAATGTAGGAGTTCACTTCCTTCTGATTGGTCAAACGAACACGGGCAACCTTACGCATTGCCGAGTTAGGCTTCTTCGGGGTGGTGGTGTAAACACGGACACAAACGCCACGGCGCTGGGGACATCCGTCCAAAGCCGGCGACTTGCTCTTGTCTTCAAGCACCCTTCTGCCCTTACGTACTAATTGTTGAATAGTAGGCATAATTTTACTTTTTTAAATTATATATTTATTTTATTCGTAATCAACGTCTTACGGATGGGGCTCCGACAACCCCCTGTACCACGCGGGTACAATAAACCGTTTCGGGGTGCAAAGGTACAAAGATTATCGCAAAATGCCTACTTAACAAGAGAACAAAAAGTGTCCACGGGATGTGAATTTTGGATTTTTAACTATCGTTCTAACTTATTACAGATTATGCAGCCCCGAAATCTTACTTCAGTTCACCAAGCAAATCTCCAAAAACTGATGTGGCTCAACACATGGAATCTCCGAAAAAACAAAATCTTTGGTATTTCGGCTGACTATTACATCAGCTTTACAACGTTTGGCCGACACGTACTGCATACCATCTTCAAAGTCGCTAAATGATGATGCTAAGGCTTCTTCTATCGTGCGTTCATCAATCACAACAGCACGACACCAGCCCATAAACTTTAGTATAACGCGCTTGACAATGGAAAGATCATTATTATAATGCTTCTCAAGAATATAGCTTGCTGCGGCAAAAGACATGGAGGCGACATACAACCTTATCTTTTTATGCTTTGCCAAACTTACGATAATGGCAGCCTCTTCAAAGAATGGCTCACGATGTGCCAAGTAGTCTATCAGCACATTCGTATCCAGAAACACCCTTTTCATTGGTATTTCTCCACTATATAACGTCTGTATGCTTCCTGTTCATTCAGGTCGGGCCCGCCCTTCACACCAATCACAGCCGACATAACTTCAGGATCAACTACGAGATCTTTACGAGATATGCCACTCCTGCCAAGCATCCCCATGCTGCGATTCACGTAAGCACTGATTTTCCGAATCAGCTCCGCGTCGTCTATTTCACTGATGGTCTGCAAAAGCGAACTCTTCATTTCCAAAGCCGTCATGTCTTTCCTCCTATTATTATATAAGCTGTTTGCAAATATAGAACTTTTTATTCATTCCTGCAAGTTTAGGACAGGAGAATAAGAAAATGCCGCAACAAATGTTGCGGCATTTCGTTATATTTTGTTTTTCTGTCCCTATCAAGCGTTCCCCGTGCCGAAAGGCGCGATGGTATCGCCCTGGGGCATCTGGGGAGCCTGGGGGAGTTTGATTTCGCCGAACTCCTTTTCGTAGCGGCCAATGTTCTCCTGCAGGGCGAAGAGCAGACGCTTGGTGTGCTCGGGTGCCATGATGACACGGCTGAAAATCTGGGGAGGAGCGATGGGAAGCATGTGGGCAAAGTCGATCACGAACTCGCTGGACGAGTGGTTAATCATGGCCAGGTTGCTGTATTCGCCCTGGGCCACCTCGGGTTTCAACTCTATTTTTACCTGCTGGTTAATGTTTTCTTCTGCCATAATTCAATAAGTTTGTTATAAAGGTTTAATAATATTGTTGTATCTGCAAAGGTAGGGAAAAGATTCGTCCCGGCCAAATTTTGCCCTCGCTTTTTGCGTGCGGACACCGCCATGACAGGTTGGCGCCCCTGCGACAACGGCGCAACGGCATGGCCGTTACGCCGTAAACGCCGCGCGATTACACCGTCATCGCACCGCGAAAAAGCCGCAAACGCAGGGCGGTAAACCTACAATCGCCAGCCCACGTTCAGATAGAACGCCGTGGGGCGGGGCCACGAGCGGTCGCCATCGGCCGTCAGAATGGGTACAAAGCCCGACTCCGCGCCCAGCGTGGCCTGGAAACGGCGGTACTCATAGGTCGCCTCCAATCCCACCCCCACGTCGCAACGGCGAAAGCAATAGTCGGAACCGAACGACCGGTACGACCGCCCCTCGTGGGTCACCTCGCCGCCCACACCCACGCCCACATAGGGCCCCATGGCCAGCTTGAGGGCATGACGCTCGTTGAAAGGCAGGTGCATGTACACGTTCAGCGGCACTTCCACATAGTTCATCCGGGCTGTGGTGTTGTTGGGGTCGCCGTCGTCCCATGGCACCTTACCGCCCTTCATGACATAACGCAGGGCGGGCTGCAAGCCGAAGAGGCTGCGGCGGAAAGGAATTTCCAGGCCCACCTCGGCCATGGCGCCGGCAAGGGAGCCCGACTCCGTGCGTTCCTTGCCCATCAGACTGGCCACGGCGAGGCCGCCGCGAACATAGACGTGCACGCCGGGCTCCAGATAGTCGAGGGCCTCCTCACGCCAGGAATAACCCGAAGGACGCTCCGCCCTGTCGAACACGCGCTGGGCGTCAGCGCAGAGCACAGCCAGCAACAGACTGGCTGTCAACAGTATTTTCCTCATGTTTCTCGATGGTTTTCAGTTGGTTCAACGGGAGCCGCCAGAGCCCCGTGCCGGAGAGCACGTAGAGCGTCTGGCCTTGCAGATACATCGACTGCACGGGCACGTCCACGTGGGCAATGGCCCTGCCGTCGGCATGGACGAGCCAGAAGTCGCTGTTGCCCCTGTCGTCCTCCGCCGACACCACCACCACGTCGTCCACGCGGCACCGCTGCCGGTAGACGTTGCGGGCCAGATAGTCGTCGGTTATCTGCAGCTGACGGTCCACCACGAGCAGTTTGCCTTTGGCCGTCACCACGATGCAGCGGTTGTCGTCGTAGTGGAGCGGCGTGAGCCGTTCGTCGTTCCGGCGGAAAGTGTAGAGGGTGTCGTTGGGCATGTTCACCAGTTCGCCGTAGGCCTCCACGTTCCAAGGCCGGATGTGCACCACGGAGTCGGCGGACTGCTGAAAGGCCAGTCCGTCGTTGAACATCAGGAAAGCCCCGTCGCGGGTGAGGGCCGATCCCACCACCATGTCCTTGTCCATCGACAGCCAGGTGATGCCCAGCGGCTCGCCTGTATCGGCCCGGAACGAGGCCATGAACGGCCGTCCGCACGGCTTCATCAGGGTGCCGCCGGCCAGGGCAAACCCGTAGTTGACCATCATGATGGTGTCGCCGCGGCCCGTAATCTCGGCCGCACCCACCGTCTTGGGCGGGAACTCATAGCTCCACAGCTCGCGGGCTGAGGCGTCGAGACAGCGCAGGCGGCGGCGGTCGGACACATAATAGCGCTGCCCCCGCCGGTACACGTTGGAACAGGTGTGCGACATCACGTCCGCATTGACATAGGGCACGTAGCCACAGTAGACCCCGCCCGTCAGGCCGCACACCACTCCACCGGCCAGTCCGGCCACCAAACCCTTGAGCAACATGTTGCCCGTGCGGATGTATCCGGTGCGTGCCTCGCACACGCGCACGCTGCCCGTGAGCGGGTTGATGAAGTTCACGTCGTCGGCCACGACGAGCATCATCGTGTCGTTCACCGTCTGGCAGTCGTCCCATCCCCAGTTGGTGGCGTGGGACACCTTGCGTTCCCAGAGCTGTTCGCCCGTGCTTAGCCGCACGGCCCGCAGCTTGGACGACGAGCTCGAAGCGTAGCCCAGCATGAGGTCGAGCGAGTCGACCACGGCCACGGGAAAGATTCTCGCCGTCCAGCGCACGGTCTGTCCGTCGCCGCTGTCGAGCATGGTGTACTTCCGGCCGTCGGTCATGAGCACGCCATGACTTGTAAGGCGGGAGTCGCCGGCCGAGGAGACGAGCCTGCGCTCATAGCCCTGCGCCCCCACGGGCACCGAGCGCAGTCGGTAGTCGAAGCCGCGGCTCCACAGCATGCTGCGGCTGTCAAAGTCGTAGAGGCCCATCTCGCCCGTGGGCTGCCACTGCCCGTTGCTCAACGGGTAGCGGAAGAAGAGCAACGCCCTCCGGCCGTCGGCCGAGGGCGAAACCATGTAGCAAGGCTTGCGAAAATCGGTGTAGGGAACCTCCACGGCAGTGCCGTCGGGGCGTGTGGCCAGGCTGCGCAGCGTGTCGGCGGCAGTGGCGCGGGCCGCCGCCGCAAAGGCTGTCAGGACGGCCAGCAGGGTCAAGGCTGTTGTTCTTGGGTACATGATGCTTGTCAATAGGGTTGCCGGTGCCGCGCGCTGTCCGCACATGGCAGACCCGCCGCAGCGTTTCCGGCAGGACGGTTGGCTGCAAAAGTATAAACTTTTTCGGCTCCGTCCAAGCGTTTGGCGGATATTTTCCGTAACTTTGCGGCATCAACTTATTGCTCATTCAACAATCAAGACAAGTATGAATTTAACCAAATGGCTATCGGCCGCCTCTTTGTCGGCCCTCCTGCTGTTCTGTCCCGCCACAGTCCAGGCGGCTGCACGCCCGGGCGACTTCACAACTGGCAAGGGCACATTCCTGCTCAACGGCAAACCTTTCGTGGTCAAGGCCGCCGAGGTGCACTACCCCCGCATTCCCCGCCCCTACTGGGAACAGCGCATCAAGATGTGCAAGGCCCTGGGCATGAACACCCTGTGCCTCTACGTGTTCTGGAACATCCACGAGCAGCGGGAGGGGCAGTTCGACTTCACGGGGCAGAACGACGTGGCCGCTTTCTGCCGGCTGGCCCAGCAGAACGGCATGTATGTCATCGTGCGACCCGGCCCCTATGTGTGTGCCGAGTGGGAAATGGGCGGACTGCCCTGGTGGCTTCTGAAGAAGAAGGACATCCGGCTGCGCGAGCAAGATCCCTACTTCATGGAGCGCGTGGAGCTGTTCGAGCAGAAAGTGGCCGAGCAACTGGCCCCGCTCACCATCCGGCGCGGCGGCCCCATCATCATGGTACAGGTGGAAAACGAATACGGATCGTATGGTGAGGACAAGGCCTACGTGTCGCAGATAAGGGATGTGTTGCGCCGCTATTGGTCTCTCTCCCCTACCGGTGAGGGCCGGGGAGAGGCTGCTTCTCCCCTCATGTTCCAGTGCGACTGGTCGAGCAACTTCACGCGCAACGGCCTCGACGACCTGGTGTGGACCATGAACTTCGGCACGGGCGCCAACATCAACGACCAGTTCCGACGCCTCGGCGAGCTGCGTCCCGACGCTCCGAAGATGTGCTCCGAGTTCTGGAGCGGCTGGTTCGACAAGTGGGGCGCACGCCACGAGACGCGTCCGGCCCGCGACATGGTGGCCGGCATCGATGAGATGCTGTCCAAGGGCATCTCCTTTTCACTCTATATGACCCACGGCGGAACCTCGTTCGGGCACTGGGCCGGCGCCAATTCGCCGGGCTTCGCCCCCGACGTGACCTCCTACGATTACGACGCGCCCATCAACGAGTACGGCCAGGCCACGCCGAAATTCTGGGAGTTGCGCAAGACGATGGAGAAATACAACGACGGCCGCAAGCTGCCCGCCGTACCCAAGGCCGCCGCGCCCTTGGTGAGCTTCCCCAAGGTGACGCTCCAGCCAGCCCTGACGCTGCGCCACTTTGCCACGCGCACGGTGAAGAGCCTCGACGTGAAGAGCTTCGAGGAGATGGGCATGGGCTGGGGCTCGGCTTTCTATTCCACCACCCTGCCCGAGGTTCCGCAGCCCAGCCTGCTCACGCTGAACGATGCGCACGACTTTGCCCAAGTATTCATCAACCGCGAGTACATCGGCAAGATAGACCGCGTAAAGAATGAGAAGACACTCATGCTGCCCGCCGTGAAAGCCGGCGACAAGCTCACCATCCTCGTGGAGGCCATGGGGCGCATCAACTTCGGGCGCGCCATCAAGGACTACAAAGGCATCACCCAGAATGTCACCATCAGCACCGAGGCCGACGGGCACGAGCTCAGCTACGACCTGAAGAACTGGACCATCGACCTGGTGCCCGACGATCCCGACACTATCGCAGCCCGCTCCATCCTACCCTATAATGACATGGGCTTCTTCACCGACGTGAAGCATGGCACGAGCTACCCCGGCGTACACATCGGCACTTTCAACCTCCGGAAAGTAGGCGACACCTTTATTAATATGGAAAACTTCGGCAAGGGACAGGTCTATGTCAACGGCCACGCCCTCGGCCGCTTCTGGCGCATCGGCCCGCAACAGACGCTCTACTGCCCCGGCTGCTGGCTGCGCAAGGGCCGGAACGAGATTATTGTGCTCGACGTAGTGGGCACCGACAACCCTACACTCTGGGGACAGGACCATCCCGAACTGGACAAGCTGCAGCTGGAAAAGAGCAACAAGCACAACAATCCCGGCGACCGGCCCGACTTGAACTCCCGGACTCCGGCCTTTGCCGGCAGCACCAAGGGCGGCAACGGCTGGCAGACCGTCACGTTTGACAAGCCTGCCACGGGCCGCTGGCTGGCCATCGAGATTGCGGGCAACCACGACGGCAAGGACGCCACGGCCATTGCCGAGCTCTATCTGCAGGATGCGGCCGGCAAGCGCATCAGCCGCGAGCCCTGGACCGTGAAGTATGCCGACAGCGAGAACGAGGTGGGCAACCACACGGGCGACAAGGTCTTCGACCTACAGGAGTCCACCTACTGGCAGACCACGACCGGCACAGGCTTCCCCCACCTGCTCGTCATCGACCTGGGCAGCCGGCAGACCATTTCCGCCCTCGACTATCTGCCCCGCGCCGAACAGGGTGCCCCGGGCAGCGCCAAGGACATCAAGGTGTTTGTGTATTGAGCCGTATCAAGCCTACCGCCTTGTAGGGGGCAACTACAAAAACAACAAGGGCTGCATGGCTGCGCTTGGCGCGCAGGGTGCAGCCCTTGTCATGTTCTATAAGTAACTCCTAATCCTCCCAAGGATTATAGTTGGCTGGGAGGAAGAAGCCACCGTCATCCCAACGATCGAATGAGCCACGCTTGGCGTTGAAGTCGTCGTCGCTAATCTCGTCGTCCGTCACGGGAGTGCTCACCCAATCCATCACGCCCTCTTCATAATCCACGCAGATTATCTCGGCCAGAGGCTGTATATATTGCTTTTTCATGTCTGTACTTGTTTACTTGATAACTATTTTCCTGCCGTTGCGAATGTAGATGCCACGCTGCGGCTGCTCCACATGCGCACCGTTCAGGTTGTAATAAGCTGCGTCGCCGTCGGCTGCTTCGGCCGTCGTTGGCCCGTCGATGCCCGTGGGCAAACTCTCGCCCTCCATCAGGAAAACGATGCTCTTGGCACCAGCCGGGATAGCCGAATTGGCTATCTTCAGATAGGCCTTGAACCACGTCACATGGTTGCCGGCAGTAGCAACCTTTTTGAACACGCCCGACTTGGACAATCCGAACAGCGTGTAGCCGCCCTCATTCTTCAGCTCCGTATCTTCTACGGTACCCAGCATGTAATCGGTGTAACCCGTCTTGTCGATGGCTGGATGGTCTTGCACCTCTTTCATCTGGCACCAAGAGGTCACACTGGTGGTGCCCTTGCTCACCAACAGCACCGGCTGATAGGCGGGCACTGTAAAGTCGTCCACGCTGCGCGACCACACATAGGCCGTGCCGTCGTGCAGGTGACTCTGCGTCAGATTTTCGTCCAGCTTCAACGTCAGGTAGGGCTTCAGATCGGCAACCGTGTTGTACACTACGTCAAACGGATAGCAGGCCGAGGCCCGCTTGCCCAGTGTCTTGGCCGGAATCTGCCAGCCCAAGCTCAGCGTGTGGCCGCTCACGTTCCATGCTGTTTTATAGTCTTGGAGCTTCGACTGCTTGACATACACTTTCAGGTCGACGTTGTTATTGAACGGATAATTGGCCGGGAGGTTATAAATGGTGGAGCTCAGCGGGGCGGGCACGTCTCCCACGAAGTAGAGTTCTTTCAGCGTGGGGGCTTTAAAAGCATCCAGACCGATGTTGTTGATGTCGGCCAGCACGGTAATCATCTTCACATTGGGGGTCGAAGCCTCGAAAGCATGGTCGAGTACGGCGGCCACCTCGTAGGTCTTCGTTGGCCATTGCACGCCAAATTTATCTTTATAAGCCGTCTCTGTAGCGCGGGTGCCGATGATGGCCGAGGTACGCGGCGTATAGAAGCTCACTACACCCACGGCCCCGTCCGACGTGGGGAAGAATTCCACGCCGCGGTCATAGCCCTTGGCACTGACAAACGAGGGATGCACCTCCTTGAAGGTGTTACGGTAATTGCGCACCGTAGCTTCGTTGGGCGAAGCCTCATACCACTTCTTGCGCACGTAGATGGTCACTTTCTTGGGGTCGGGTGAACTGAATAGAATACCTGCCGTGAGCGTGGGCACATTATCGGTACCCATGAAGCTGAGCGACGTCAGGTTGTCGCACAGGGCAAAGGCACGGGTCTTGATCTCGGTCACACTGCGCGGAATGGTCACGTTGGTGATTTTCTTGCTGCTGTAGAAAGCATACGGTCCGATAGCCTTGAAATAAGGCAGCGAAGTGTATCTGGAGTCGGCCTTGCCGGCAGGGAAGGTCACGAGCGTGTCCTTGTTATTGGAACAGAGTATGCCGTCCACGGCAGAATACTTGGTGTTGGCGGCATCCACCTCGAACTTTTTCATCTTCTCTGTGAAGTTGAAGGCACCCGTTTCAATCTTGGTCACATTCTTGGGAATAGTGATTGTCTGCAGCTCCTTGCAGTTGTCGAAAGCCTGTTTCTTGATGGTGGTCACACTGGCGGGCAGCGTGATGGCCGTGATGCCGCTGTTGCCGAATGCGCCCTCGCCGATAACCTTGATGCTGGCAGGCTGTTTAAAGGTAACGGTCTTCAGGGCGGGCGTGTTCACGAAAGCTCCTTTGTAAATGTCTGTCACGCCAGATGGAATCTCAAAACTCTCCAACTTGGGATCGTCGGCAAAGGCATTCTCGCCGATACTCTTCACGCTGTTGGTGCCTTGGAAGACAAAAGTCTTCAGTTCGGGCATCCCATCGAAGCCCAGCTGTTCGATCTTCTCCAGCTTGGAGCTGCTGGCAATGCGAATGTGGGCTATTTTCGTGTCGTAGAACACACGGCCTTGCATATCCTTTACACTGGCAGGAATGGTGATGGTGCCCGCGAGTTTTGACCCCGAGAAAGCCGAATTCATGATGGTTTCAAGCCCAGGGTTTGTGCCGAAATCAATGGCAGCAATCTGACTGAAGCGGAAACTTTCTCTGCCCACCGACTTTAAGGAAGATGGAAAGGTTATCTTCGTGAGTTTTGATCCATAGAAAGCCTTATTTTCTACAGAGACTGTTCCATTATGAATGGTATATTCTCCTCTCTTGCCCGTAGGACAGACTACAAGCTTCGTTTTGTTCTTGGAATAGATCATGTCGTCCTGCGCGCTGTAGGTGCCATTGTTACCAGACACTGTAAACTTCACCAGCTTGCTGCAGTACAGGAACGCACCGGGCACTATATTATTGACTTGGCGGCCGATATGCACCGATTCCAAGCCATTGGTCCAGTTGAAAGCTTCTTCCTTGATGGTCTTGGCATTCATCAGATCCACTGTCTTGAGATAATCCTCGGTCTGGCAGAAAGCCTGACTTCCCACTTGCTCGACGGCAGTTGGCAGGGTGTACTTGCCGTTCGAGAGCTTATTCTTGTCATAGCGGGGCGGGAAAGCGATGAGCCTTTTCCCGTCTCTTGAGCAGAGCACGCCATTAACAGCCTTAAAAGCCTGGTTGCCGGAATGCACCTCGAAGCTACTTCCCACGGCATAGAACGAGGCATTCATCGATTCGTCTATCGTGGTGAGTGATTTAGGGAGCTTCACCTTGTTCACCTTGCGGCACACCTTGAAAGCAGTCGTGGCAAGTGTGGTGATGCCCTCGTCGATGTCCACGTCGCCCGCAATACCCGAGGGGAACGACACCAGCGTCTTCTGGTTCTTGCTAAGAAGCCAGCCCTTGGAGTTGTGGGTAAAGTCGTTGTTGCCGCTCTTCACCTCATATCTCGTAAATGCCGGGCAGTTTTCAAAGCAGCTGTGTCCTATCTCCTTGAAGCTTTTCGGGAGGATCACTTTGGTCACGCCGTCGGCAAAGCGGTAGCAGCCGTTGCCCATCTTCTCGTAGCCCTCCGAAAAGGTCAGGCTGGTAATGGTCTTGCTACAGTCGGTCCAGCCCACCGACTCCGTAACCTTGTAGGTTTCGTCGCTCTGCGGATGCTTGACCGTTGAGGGAACTGTCACGGCACCCGAGCCGCCAATATAGCTGACGGCCACCCGGTTGTCCGTGTGGTGTACCAAGTCGTTGTTGGTAATGGTGTACACGATTTCGTTCACTGTGAAACCGGAACCCACGGCCTGAGCGAAAGCGCATGTCGCTGTCGCCATGAAAACCAACAGCAAGAGAAAGTGTTTGGTGTGTTTCATCTCTTTTTGTACTTACATTATTATTACTTGTTTCTATGATTGATTGCTCCTACATTTTCATCAAACGACACACAACGATTCCCTTCCTGAACACTGGTGGGTGCTCAGAATACCGCAAAGAAAGCCCTAAGAAGTGCAACGAAAGCCCGCGCCTCAGAAAGACTAGTTGAGAGAGAGTTGTGTGTGTGTGTGTGTGTGTGTGTGTGTGTGTTAAGAAAATATCCGAACCCGCCAAACATTCACCGTTAAAAGGTGTAAAACCTTTCAAAGATTTTTGCACAACAGGGAAAAGGGCCCGATGTCTCATATTAACTAACACTGACTACAGATTTGAATAATTGATAATTTGGGTGCAAAAGTAGGAAAAAAGTCGCATACGGCAAAGCAGGGACATCGCTTTAACTATGCTTAACCCTATTTAATGAAAAAAATCTTGCAGTCACAGAGATAACGATGACGCGTCGAAAGTCCCATTGTAGTGACTTTTGGCACGTCATTGTTTGAGTATAAAGGCCCGGCGGGACTATTCGTCCTCCTCGGACTCATCGTCCCAGATGCTGGAGGGCTTAGCGCCGACACCATCAGAAGTGGAGATGGGGGTGGAGCTGACATTCACCTGCGAAGACGGCTGGCCGGGGTCGAACGAGGCGGCGAGCATGGACTGCTCGGCGGCCATCTCTTTCACGCTGATACGGGGACTGATATATGACTTTTTCATTGCTCTGTATGGTTTAATGATGAATAAATGTTCGGTTTGCAACGGGCTTACTTCACGATGAACTTCTTGCCGCCCTTGATGACGATGCCCTTGTAGGCGGAATCCACCTGTTGGCCGGAGAGGTTGTAGACAGACTCTTCGCCGGCATGCGCCTTGGCCTGTACCTTGTCGAGGCCCGTGGTCTGGCCAAAGTCAACGGTCAGCTTGGCACCGGCCGCAGCAGCGATGTAGGCCTTGTTGGCGGGAATCTCCACATCGGCGGCCACCTTGGCAAAGCTCTGCTCACCCTTGACGAGGGCGTACTCGGCACCCGAAGCCTTGACGGCAACGGCAGCCGTGGCCTTGAGTTGGTTGGCCGAGAAATCGGCCACGGCCTCGCCACCAAAGGCCAGCGTCTTCTCGCCAGCCTCGGCACTGTATAGAATCACACCCGTGTTGGCCGGAACCACCTTGCCCTCGACCTTGACCAGCGTCACGCTGTTCTCGTCGATGGCCGTGGCGATGTAAATGGTCACGTCCTCAGGAACGGTCACTGCCTGGGCATTGCTGTAGGAAGCGAGCTTGGAAGCGGCAGGAATGGCGACCGTGGGAGCGGGCGTCTTGGCCAGGACCACATAGTCCATATAGACATTGGAGTTGTACTCCGTCGTGTTGTTCAGCACCAAGGAGCAGCCGGCAGGAATGACGATGCCCTCGGCGGTCATCACGCCGCTGCTGCGCGCAGCCCCCACGAGGCTCAGACCCGTTTCGGAAAGGTTGCCCTCGGCATCACGCGTGCAAATCTGGATGGTGCCGTCCGTGGAGTTCTGGTTCATGTAGGGCACGGCCAGGCTGTACACGCCCGCCGACTCAAATGCCGGTGTGCAGCAATAGGAATGGGCTCCCAGACGGGCGGCAGAGCCCGCAGAATACTTGGCATCGTTCAGGGTGGCCACGGGAGCTCCGGCCGACCATGTCAGGGCAGAGCTCTCCACAAAGCATGCGATGTCTGCCTTTTCCGAATAAGCCACGGTCTTGTCCACCTCGCCCGAAACCGCCATGCTGTAGCTCGTTTCGTCGCATGCGTACCACTCGCCGTCGTGCTGCACATACTTGCTCCAGGCCACGGTGACGGCATCGTCGCCCTCGGTATAGCTGCCCGATGCTATGATGTCGCCAAAGCTGTTCTTGACAACGTAGGGAGAAACTTTGGGCAGACGGAGCTCCACGTTCAGCACGTTCTCGCCCTCGGCCAGCACCAAAGAGGTAGCGGCATCGTCGACGGCATAATATTTCTGCTCGCCTATCACCACGGGATTCTCGGCCGTCACCGTTGCTCCAACGGCGGCAGTGCCGTCCACATGGTTCAGCGTGGCGCCATTGTAGTTGTAGTTGATGGTATAGTTCACGGTCGTGACGCTCTGCGTCCGCTCGCTCACCAAGATGCTGCGCAGCGAATTGTTGCTCGTAACCGTGCGTCCGCCACGCGTAAAGCCGATGCCCACCACGGTATAGCTGCCGTCGGGCTTGCTGAGCGTGCCGGCATCCGACTTACCCGACGTGGACGCAATGGCATAGTCGATGGCTCCCGTGGCTTGATTGACGGTGACGTTCACTTTCCACCAGTAGTTGGAGCGGGTCTCCGCAGACAGGTGGGGCAGCTTGGTGAGATTGGCCGCAACGCCGTCATCGCCAAGAGCAATGTACGCGGCCTTATCCTGGCCGCGCGACTCAATCTTGACGTCGCCCAGCTGCAGGAAGTTCCTGTTGCCCGAGCGGCCTGTCGAAGCTCCGGGAGCCCACACGGCCTCGAACGTCAGGATGGAATTGGCCGTAGGCGCAATGGTCACGGTGGAAGAGCCACTGCCGTTTTTGGGAGAGGTGTACTTGATGGCCTTGCCCTCCTCGGCCCAGGTCTCCAAACCGTCCGAGCTGCTGATGGCCCCAACCTCTTCGGTCGTGAGCGTGCTGCCCTCGCTGGTTGTCCATGTCTCGGTCTCAAGTGCAGTGCCCGTGGGTGTGCCATAATCCAGAAGCACCGTTTGGGCAAACGACGAAGCGCTTAGCGTCAGGCCCGCAGCCACGAGCAGACTTTTCATGTAAATCTTTCTCATTTTGTTTAAGTTTTAGTTATGATTAGGGTTAATTCTCCATTCTGGTTTGCAAAGCAACGGAATGCTTTCATTTTGTTGCCTTTTTCATATATTCCGTAAATGTTTTGTAGATTGTGGTTTGTCCGCAAAGATAAGTAAAAGGAGGCAAACACAAAAGCGCATGCCTCCATTTTGGCAAAAAACGAATGGGAATACCAAAAAACAAAGTACAATCCATCTCTTAAGAGTGGACAAACGAACGCGATTACATTTACTGTCCCCCTACCAATTTCTCACACCTGATGGCGCGCCCATCGGGGGTGATGCCCTCGGCATATACCCGTATTTCCCTGCAAGTTGAGTTGTTATAGAACTCCACGGTTGCATTGCCCTCTGCATCTGTAGTCACTTGGGGATTCCAATAAAGTGTTCTGCGATTATCTTCCAAGGGATGATTCTCGGAATAGTCCGGAACAACAAAAGAGCGAGGATAGTCATAGCCATGTATTTTGGTATAACGAACGTCGGGGCTTTTATTGACGAAAGGAATTTTATTTTCCTCGTAGGGAATGACACACCAAATCATGGAGGGCACACGTTCACCTTGTTTGAACATGCCATGGTATGTCGCCCACTGAGTTCCATCCATATTATTATTGCGACCTTGCGTCTCGGCTGGCCTGTTGGCATAACTGAACGAATTGCAGATTTCCTTATCCGTGCGTATGACCAGCTCTTTATACTTCCCTATGAATTTAAAGAGAGGATGATCCTGCAGGGAATATTTCTTGGGAAGAGACGAGTCGCCCCCATACGGCTCATGCAGAAAGAGTAGACGAAAGGCCGTAAAAGGCAAGTGATAATGCTCAAGCACCCCCGTCACCAGACTAAAATACTCCTTCCCCGTCACGTAACTGGTTGCTGCTTCTTCGAGGTTGTCTATCTGCCACTCCATCTCTTCCAACAGGTCAATGTGCCGCAAGCTCCGATAAAGCGGCTTCCAACCGTAGTTGCGTTTTTTTTCTTTTACGACTACCTTGTCCATAAAATGTGTACTGTCATCCCATGACGTTTCAGAAGTTCCGGCATCAGGATGGCTGTGCAAAAGAAGATCATAGTCTTCTTGCCCGTACTCCTTGGGCTTGGGGCTGAACCATTTGTCTATGCGCATGGCCCGAGGCTCGTTGCGATTGTACTGACAGCGAAGCCGGGCTACCCCGTCTCCGTACACCTCTCCGAAATTATATGCAAAGCCTCCCTGCTCACTGGTGAAGCAGACATTCTGAGCTGTAACACTGTCATTGACGAAATCCATGAGTACATTTTCGTTGGCAACAGGTATGACCTTATTTTCAAGACAGGGCTCGTATGATTCCGCTTTCATCAGAGTCCCACGCAGGGAAATTCCGTATTCGGGCAGCATCATCTTGTCGGGACGTTTCTGTTCGCTGATTCGTTCCGACAAAATCCATTGCGTGTTTTGAATAAAGTCCTTGGCAATGTCCGCATGCCGATTCGTCATCACCCGCCCTGCACCATCACTTACCGACAAAGAGAATGTCTGATGGGGTTCTCCATGAAAATGCAATCTCACCCTATCGAATGGATTTACACGCGAAGGCGCACTGTCGAGAGCCATCATGACAGGTGCATTTGCTTTGGCCTCTTTCAGCAAGACTTCTCTATCCTCCTTGGTCTCTATCTCTGCCTGCGCTTTTTTGGCCTCTCTCTGCTTGCGCACTTTCTTTTTGATGTCCCATGCCGGTCTTGTCCGCTTGTTGATGACCCGGTTTTCATAGTTTCCGCCAACCACTTGGTCAAAGATGGGTATCACCCGCGAATAGTAGTTCTCCTCCCAGTTGCACATGAATCTGGTGTAAGCCCTGACCTCAAACAGCCCGGACAGCATGGCAGGATCCAACGCCATGCACCCCGAAGCTCTTCCGTCCTCAATCTTGCATACCACTGTCTTGAGCACACTTCCCTCCGGCTCGAGCAATTCCACATACAGCACCTTGCTGAGCTTAGAGGGCCGATTGGTTCTTGCATCACTGACGTAAGCTGCAAACCACATCGTCTCTCCCAAGAAGTAGGCATCCTGGTCTATATGAAGATACACTTTCTCGTTGGCCATGCCTGGAACCACGCCAAGCATGGCCAGCAAAGCCAGAAACACCGTTTTTCTCCAGCATTCGCGCAACACGCTTTGTGGCAAATGTTTTAAAACAGATATTTTACTATTATGTTTCATTGACTGGCCATTCCCATTCAGGTTTGCAAAGTAACAGGAATCTTTCATTTTATTGCCTTTTTCGTTTATTCAGTAAATGTCTTGTAGATTATAGTTTGTTTCTTAAAATGTGACATCGCACATCCAACATGGAAACAAATCATTGGCTATTATATGTATGGATGCTTGCGCCCTGCGCAGAAGGCAGATAATTGATGCCCCACCAGCACATTTGCAGCAAACAAAAAGAGAGGATGAGGATGCAAAGGGACAGGCGACGGCTATGATGGGGAATGAAACGATGGTGCATATAGAGCAGATAGGCAAACCATGTGATGGCAGCCCAAGTTTCTTTGGGATCCCATGCCCAGTAATGTCCCCACGCATCTTTGGCCCACAAAGCACCAAAAATCATGCCACACGAGAGGAATGCCCAACCTACAACCACCAAACCATCGATGGTTTTAAACGCCTCAGTGCAATTAATCCGCCCTGCCCAGCCCTGCTTTTTGGCACGATGGCCACGCCAAAGCAGCACGATGGCCATGAGCGTGGCCGCGCCAAACAGCGCATAGGCAAACATATAGACAATGACATGGGGGGCAAACCAGGCACTCTGCAACGCGGGCATCATGGCTTTCGTGTGGATTTCGGGTTTCAACAAATTGATGACAACAAACACTGTACTCATAATCGTGGAGAGCCCTACCATCCAACGATAGCGTGTGCGGGCATAAACGATGATGCCCGACAGTGCCAAGAAGAACGAATACCACAGGCGTGTTTCTCCCATGGTGCGCATGGGCGGGCGTGACAAGGTAATCCACATGAACACAATATACGTGAAAAACACGCACAAGCCAACAGCGGTCATCACCAAGGTGGGCACATATCGCTGTTTCCATGCCAAGAAAGCGCCACACACCCAACAGAAAATGGCCGACAAAGCAAAATAAGCAAACCAATCCCAAATCATAGCCAGTCCTCCCCTTTTTGACGATTCCCCAGTTGCTTTTCAAAGCGAAACAACATCAGGACAGCCCCCACGAGCAACACACCGATACCCACATAAACCACAGGCAGCCACGGTTCTTTCACCAACTGAAAAATACTCACATGGTAATTGTTGCCCATGCTGCCGTCATAACTATATTGATAAATCTTCCATCCCGCAATCGTGGCGGGCTTGTTCACTTCGATTGTGGTCTGCAGGGATTCGCCTTCTTGGGTATAAATGTCCACCTTGCTGGCATAACGCTTCGGCGTCGGCATCTTCATGAGTTCCGTCTTGCCGCTATCAACCCTTACTTTTTGCAGTTCGGCTGGATATTCTTCGAGAATAAACTGGTTGAGCTGAATGGCTATGGGCAGTTCTACCACATGGCCTTGCGCATCGACTGCGCGCCACTCGGGCGTGTCTTTCACACAATACATCTTCAGTTCCTGCACATCGGCCGCCCCCAATGTGCCGCAGAGCAGCACTACAAAGAGCCCCAAATGGCAAAGCAAGCTCGGCAGCTTGCCACCTTTGAACGTAGCGACTTGCTGCAAGGCAGCGAGTCCAACGATGGTGGTGAGCCACAAATAAGCCAACACAAAAGGCCACGACGAGAGCATTTGCGTGAGGCCCAAGGAATCGACATGAGGAACATCGCCCGTGGTTTGACGCGTGACACCCATCAAAATCGTCAGCACAACCACATAGAAAAAGGCACTGGCAGCGGCTTTTGCGGTGAGGAGAAAGCGAATGGGATAGCTCTTTTGACGAAGCAGAAAGAGCAAAACAAGGAAACAGAGATAAACAATCAATGCGACAGCATTAACAGGAAAGGCAAACAGCACCCACCGAATTCCTCCCGTGGCAAGCTGAAGGAGCAGGCCGGTAACGACAAGACCAAGGCCGATGAACAGCCCTTCACGAAAGGTCCATGGTTGAGTCCACATTGGCGTTTTGTTCATAGGGTATCGCTCTCCAAACAAAAATATGAATTGCGGCAGAAAGTAGTGCGTCTTTGTATCAACACGTACCATTTATATAGGAATATGGCACAACTCGCTGATCCACTTCTACGGCAACGGTCAAGATTGTTTTGTTATAGTAAACTCCGCTGCTAAAGTTTGTAGAGCTAACATAACCCTGCGTGCTTCAGTCAGCGGAATTAATTTAAACCTATTAATATAAAGAGAAATATTATATAGGCTGGGTGATAAATCGCTTGTTTTCTTTGGCCTTTTTTACCCATTGGGGCACGACGGTGTCAAGGAAGCGCTCTTTCTTATCATGTAAAGCCTTCGGGTCAAGACCAATATAGCGCTGTGCTTTCTCCTTGGTAGATACGTCTGGGATAGGAATTTGCCCGGTAAATCCATGTTTGGCTACCACACGTGTTATCTCTACCTGTGCATCCTTGGCATAGTTCATGGCATTGGCCAATAGCCGCATTACCTCTTGGGGTGCATGGAATGCTGCACCGTGGCTGGCCAACGAGTAGTCCCAACGCCACTGTGCCTTGCGAATATCACTAAGGGCCTTAGCCATCTCCTTCTCTGCGGCGCCATGCTTCCAGGCAAACTCGGCCTGCAAATGGCTCAGTGCCAGCTCGCGGTTCACTTTCACTGCGAAGTCGTAAACTTTCTTCTGGCGGTCGTAAACATTCTGCCGAAGCGTCTCGGCATCCTGGCGATGGCAGGTCTGGCATGTGCGATCAATCTTGGCCAATGGACTCTGCACATGGTGATCGGTGAATTTGATGCCACCCTGCTGCATGTAAGGCATGTGGCAGTCGGCGCAACTCAATCCGCGCTGCCCATGAATGCCTTGCTTGAAAAGTTCGTAACCGGGATGCTGTGCCTTAAGGATTTTAGCCTTTGACAGCGGGTGGATGTAGTCATAGAAGCCGATGCTGTCATAATAAGCCTCGGCAGCCTCACAGGTGAGTCCTTTGTCTTGCGGAAACTTGAGATACTGATGGTTGTCTTTTTCAAAATAATACTCGGTGTGGCATTGCGCGCAAACCAACGACCGCATCTCTTGATGGCTGGCCTTGGTTACATCTTTCCCTGCACGTTTCCAAGCCTCATAGAGTGCCGGACGTGCAGGCTTCAAATCCATTGTGCGTGCATCGTGGCAGTCTGAGCAACCCACGGTATTCATCACTTCGGGTCCCCAGTCGCTCCATTTTGCACCATAGAAAGCAGCCAATCCTTTCTCACGCATGAGCCTTGGCACATCAGGGCCCTTGCAAGTCCAGCAGGTTCCGGGCTGAATGTCGCCCTCGCCATCAATGCCGGGGTTGCCTGTACGCAAGATTCTGCGTAAATCTTCGATGGCATGTCGGTGGCCTCGTGGCGTGTTATAGCCTCTTGAGAAAGCATACCCCGCCCAAATAATCACGATGTCGGGATAGGCTTCAAGAATATCCCGTTCCTGCGAGCTGTTATACATGCTCCTGAAAGTCGTGTCTTCGGTTTGCGCCCAAGTCTCATATTCATGCGGGAAGTCGTCTTTAAACTTCTCGTTTTGGGCGACTATCGAGTCGGTCATCGGCGTGCGTCGGTTGTTAAATACACTGGCAACCTCTGCCCTGCGCTCCAAAAGCGAGAAGCACACAAGGCCCAACACAAACACAATCACCATGGAACCGCCAAAGAGCATCCATCCTTTCCATTTGCCTAATTGCTTTGCCATATTCTTTGGATTTAAAATTTTGCAATATTGTTGTTGAATTGAATCCTAATGCCCCAAGGCCTTTTGCAACCACTCCGGCACAGGGTTTGGTGGGAGCGGCACTTGGCTTTCGGCATTTGGAGTCTTGGCCAATCCGTTCATTCCACCATGAGGTACATTGCGATGACAGTCCCAACAAGCCAAGCCTTCGCCACGTTTAGCCTGCATATAAGTGATGCGCCCGGTCTTGACAAACTCCTGATTGAGCTGCGCATGACACCGGATGCAGTTGTCCATGATGACATTGGCCGATCCGCTTTCAGCCATAATGGCCTGACTTTCGGAATTGGTCACAAAATAAGCCACATGCTTCATCCCATCCATCCCCTTGAAGAAATACTTCTTGAAGATGTTCTGATGGGGCACGTGGCAATCATTACAGGTGGCATCCCGTCCATGTGACGAATGTGCCCATGTGGCATAATAGGGCGACATGATATGGCAATTCACACAAGCTCCCGGATCGTCACCCGCAACATAGGTGTGCAAACGCAACATATAGGCAAACAACAAACCCAAGCCCATTATCATTCCGCCCACGACAACTCCTGTAACCTTCTGCCGATAGGTTAGCGTTATTTTCCAATGCAACAGCTTACGTAAATTCATATGTTTGATGAATAGATGTGTTGCAAAATTAACCATTTTCAAGAAACAACATGTCACGAAATTAGAAAAGCTCCTCATTTGTGAGGAGCTTTATACTTTTTCTACTTCACGCCGCCCGGCTTGCCGGCCCCGGCCACGTAGTCGACCTTGGCCAGCCGGTCGCCGTCGATCTTCACCCAGACGAAGTTGTCGGCGTTGCCGTTCAGGTAGAGCAGGTAGAGCTTCGTGCCGTCGAGCAGCTTGGCCGTGTGGCCGGCATACGAGAGCGTGCCGGCGGCGAGGCCCTGCGCCGTCTCGAAAGCGGGGATGAGGCGGGCGAGCTGCCCCTTGGCCGACGAGGGGCCGGGAGCCGGCTTCTTGCCGGAGGCCAGCACTTCCTGCTTGTAGCGGGTGATGAGCTCGTTCATGAAGTCGATGAACGCGTCGTAGTCGGGCGTGGCGCTGAGCAGGGCCAGTGCGTTCACCGTCTTGACCACCATGCGGTAGGTCTCGTCCGTGGCCGTGCGGGCCTTTCGCAGGGCGCCGAGCACCTGCTCGGCCTTGTGCTCGGTGCGCTCCACCAGCAGGCTCTCCACCTTGGCGTTGGCCGCTTTTAGGGCGGTGATGTAGGGTGTCAGCCCGAGCTTCGTCACCTGCGCCGCGTATTTTTTCTCACAGTCCTGCACCAGGTTGGTGATGAGACCCGTCTCGCGCTCCAGCTGCATGTCGGGGTCTATCCTGTAGTCTTTCAGGTCTTGTAACAGCTCCTTGGCGGCCTTGGCCATGTCGGGCACGGGCATGTTCAGGAATCCTTTCACCGCCGCGCGGTAGCCCGAGAAGAGCGTGTCGCGCTCGCGGTCGGCAGTAGCGATGTCGTCGGTGAGCAGGCTCTTCTGCGAGAGGGCCAGGCAGCGGTCCTCCTCCTTGATGGCAGCCAGAAAGGCTTCGACCGCTTTCTTGGCCAGGTTGTTGTTGACAATGACATCCTCTTGCTCCACACGCGTGCCCACAGTCTTGACGAACTGGAAATGCGCGCCGTTGTTCATTCTCACCAATTCAATGCTTGCAATTTCTTTCATTTTCTCAGTAGTTTAAGTTATACATTCACCGGCGTTTGCCGATGCTTTCTTCCATTTGTCCGACGTGTCCCTTGTTGTGCCCACGAAAGCCTCTAACCATTCTTTTGGCGTTTAGTGGGGCCCACGAAAGCCTCCCGACTATTCCTTTGGCGTTTAGTGGGGCCCACGAAAGCCTCCCGACTATTCTTTTGGCGTTTAGTGGGGCCCACGAAGGCTTCCCGACCATTCCTTTGGCGTTTAGTGGGGCCCACGAAGGCCTCCCGGACATTCCTTTGGCGTTTAGTGGGGCCCACGAAGGCTTCCCGGACATTCCTTTGGCGTTTAGTGGGGCCCACGAAGGCTTCCCGGACATTCCTTTGGCGTTTAGTGGGCCCCACAAAGGCCTCCCGGCATCTTCCTACACGGTGTTGCGGAACCGCACGCACGCAAGCGGCATCGACACGGCAAATATAGCAAAAAATGTTTGCTTTTCCCCGCATGCTGAAAGAAAAATCGGGTTTTCGGGCCGTTTTCTTATGAACCACGGTCGTGTCCCATGGCCCATGCCTGTCCCAACGCCATGATGGGCAACATCGAGGAGGAGCGCCACGATGCCACCAAGGGCAACATTGGGGGGAGGCGGGCAAGAACGGGGTGCCGCCACGAAAAAACGAGAGGCCGCAACCCTCCACGGGGTTGCGGCCTCTCGCATTGAAATGTATGTCGAATCAATTACTCGGCTGCCACCGGGTCGGCATAGTCGAGCACATTCTTCTTGTTGGCCTCCATGCGCTCGTATTCCTCCTTGGAACCGACGATGAGCCGATCCCACTGGCGCATGCCCGTGCCGGCGGGGACGAGGTGGCCGCAAATCACGTTCTCCTTCATGCCCTCCAGATGGTCTATCTTGCCACGGATGGCAGCCTCGTTGAGCACCTTGGTGGTCTCCTGGAAGGAGGCGGCGCTCATGAAGCTCTTGGTGCCGAGGGCGGCACGCGTGATGCCCTGGAGAATCTGGGTGGACGTGGCGGGCACGGCCTCGCGCACCTGAACGGGCTTGAGGTCGCGGCGCTTCAGGCTGGAGTTCTCGTCGCGCAGCTTGCGGGCCGTCACGATCTGGCCTTTCTGGAGCGTGTCGGAATCGCCGGCGTCGATGACCACTTTCTTGCCCCAGATGCGGTCGTTCTCCTCGCCGAAGTCGAGCTTGTCGACGAGCTGCTGCTCCAGGAAGATGGTGTCGCCCGGGTCGTCGATGCGCACCTTGCGCATCATCTGGCGCACGATGATCTCGAAGTGCTTGTCGTTGATCTTCACACCCTGCAGTCGGTACACGTTCTGCACCTCGTTGACGATGTACTCCTGCACGGCCGTGGGGCCCTGGATGGCCAGGATGTCGCTCGGCGTGACCTCACCGTCGGAGAGTGCGGTGCCGGCCCGCACGGCGTCGTGCTCCTGCACCAGAATCTGGCGCGACAGGGGCACGAGATACTTGCGCTGCTCGGCCGTCTTGGAGGTGACGACAATCTCGCGGTTGCCACGCTTGAGCTTGCCCATGGACACCTCGCCGTCGATCTCGGAAACCACGGCGGGGTTGGACGGGTTGCGGGCCTCGAAGAGCTCGGTGACACGGGGCAGACCGCCGGTGATGCCGCCGGCGCTGAACACCGAACGGGAGATGCGCACCAGCGTGGTGCCGGTGGCGATGGTCTGGCCGTCCTCGATGTTGGCGATATGGCCGCCCACGGGGAAGTTGTAGGTGCCGAGCACCTCGCCCTTGGCATCGAGCACGTCGACCATGGGCACGGCGTTGTGGTCGCGCGACTCGATGATGATGCGCTCGGTCATGCCCGAGGTCTCGTCGGTCTCGGCCTTGTAGGTGGAGCCCTCGACCACGTTGCGGAAACGGAGCGTACCGGCATATTCACTGACAATCACGGCATTGAACGGGTCCCACTTGCACACCACGTCGCCCTTCTTCACCACGTCGTTGTTGCCGAAGAACAGGGAGCTGCCGTAGGGCACGTTGTGGGTGGCCATGGCGATGCCCGTGTTGGGGTCGATGAACTGGACCTCGGCCAGACGGCTCACCACCATCTGACAGTCCACCTCGGTCTCGCCCGACTTGTCCACATAGGGAACGGTGCGCAGACCGTCGAACTTCAGGCGGGCGTCGTACTTGGAACGGATGCTGGCATTGGCCGCGGCATTCTCGGCCACACCGCCGGAGTGGAAAGTGCGGAGCGTGAGCTGCGTGCCCGGCTCGCCGATGGCCTGGGCGGCAATGACGCCGACGGCCTCGCCCATCTGCACCATCTTCGAGGTGGCCAAGTTGCGGCCGTAGCACTTGCGGCAGACGCCTTTCTTGCTCTCGCAGGTGAGCACCGAGCGAATCTCGACCATCTCGATCTGTGCGTCTTCGATGGCCTGGGCCTTGGGCTCGGTAATCTCTTCGCCAGCCTGCACAATCACCTCGTTGGTGTGGGGATTGATCACGTCGTGGACGGAGACACGGCCGAGGATGCGCTCGGACAGCATGGAGATGACCTCGTCGCCATCCTTCAGGGCACGGCACTCCAGGCCACGCAGCGTGCCGCAGTCTTCCTCGTTGATGATGACGTCGTGCGACACGTCGACCAGACGGCGGGTGAGGTATCCGGCGTCGGCCGTCTTCATGGCGGTGTCGGCCAGACCCTTGCGGGCGCCATGAGAGGCGATGAAGTACTCCTGCACGGACATGCCCTCCTTGAGGTTGTTCAGAATGGGGTTCTCAATGATGGAGTTGCCCTCGGCACCGGCTTTCTGCGGCTTGGCCATCAGGCCGCGCATGCCGGCAAGCTGGGCAATCTGGTCGGCAGAGCCTCGGGCACCGGAGTCGAGCATCATGTACACGGCATTGAAGCCCTGGTCGGCCTCGGTCATGTGCTTCATGACGGCCTTCTTCAGCCTGTCGTTGACGTGGGTCCAGGCGTCGATGACCTGGTTGTAACGCTCCTTGTCGGTGATGAGACCCATGTCGAAGTTGGAGGTCACCTCGTCGACCTCGTCCTGACCTTTCTGCACAATCTCCGTCTTTTCTTCAGGCACGATGATGTCGTCGAGGTTGAACGAAAGGCCGGCCACATAAGACATGCGGTAACCCAGGTTCTTGATGCCGTCGAGGAACGAGCAGGCGCGGGCCATGCCCACGGAAGTGATCACACTGGCAATCAGGCCGCGGAGCGACTTCTTGGAGATAACCCCGTTGAAGAATCCTATCTCGGAGGGGATGATGCCGTTGACAATGATGCGGCCCACGGAGGTCTCGACCATGTGGCGGACGGGCTTGCCGTCGATCACGTCGTCGACCATGCACTTCACCTGGGCGTGCTCGTCGCAGCGTCCCTCGTTGTGGGCGATGATGGCTTCTTCGGGGCCGTAGAACGTGAGTCCCTCGCCCTTGGCGCCCGGACGAATCTTGGTGATGTAGTACAGACCGAGCACCATGTCCTGCGAAGGAACGGTGACGGGTGCGCCGTTGGCCGGGTTGAGGATGTTGTGGCTCTGGAGCATCAGCACCTGGGCCTCGAGCACAGCCTCGTTGCTCAAGGGCAGATGGACGGCCATCTGGTCGCCGTCGAAGTCGGCGTTGAACGGCGTGCAGGCCAGCGGATGAAGCTGGATGGCCTTGCCCTCGATGAGCTTGGGCTGGAACGCCATCACCGACAGACGGTGCAGCGTGGGGGCACGGTTGAGAAGCACGGGATGGCCTTTCATCACATTCTCCAGAATGTCCCAGATGACCGGTTCGCGACGGTCCACGATCTTCTTGGCGCTCTTCACGGTCTTCACAATGCCGCGCTCGATGAGCTTGCGGATGATGAACGGCTTGTAGAGCTCGGCTGCCATCAGCTTGGGCAGACCGCACTCGCCCATCTTCAGCTCGGGACCCACGACGATGACCGAACGGGCGGAATAGTCCACACGCTTGCCAAGCAGGTTCTGACGGAAACGTCCCTGCTTGCCCTTGAGAGAATCGGAGAGCGACTTGAGCGGACGGTTGGACTCGCTCTTCACGGCACTGGCCTTGCGGCTGTTGTCGAAGAGGGAATCAACGGCCTCCTGAAGCATGCGCTTCTCGTTGCGGAGAATGACCTCGGGGGCCTTGATCTCCATGAGGCGCTTCAGACGGTTGTTGCGGATGATGACGCGGCGATAGAGGTCGTTCAGGTCGGACGTGGCGAAACGGCCGCCGTCCAGCGGAACGAGCGGACGCAGTTCGGGCGGGATGACCGGAATAATCTTCATAATCATCCACTCGGGCTTGTTCACGGCCGTGGAGCTGCGGAATGCCTCGACCACTTGCAGACGCTTCAAGGCCTCGGTCTTGCGCATCTGGCTGGAGTCGTTGTTGGCGCGGTCGCGAAGCTCATAGCTCAGCGAGTCGAGGTCGAGGTCGCCCAGCAGGTCGAGCACCGCCTCGGCACCCATCTTGGCCACAAACTTGTTGGGGTCGGAATCCTCCAGCAAATCGTTGTTGGGGTCGAGCTTGTTGTCTATGATATCGATGTACTCGTCCTCGGACAGCAGGTCGAACTTGTGGGAACCGTTCAGGTCCTCCACGCCGTCTATATCCTTGGCACCAGCCAGCACACCCGGCCGGATGACGACGTACTTCTCATAATAGATGACGGAATCGAGCTTCTTGGTGGGCAAGCCCAGCAGATAGCCTATCTTGTTGGGCAAAGAACGGAAATACCAGATGTGGGCCACGGGCACGACCAGCTCGATATGTCCGCTGCGCTCGCGACGCACCTTTTTCTCTGTCACCTCCACACCGCAACGGTCGCAGACGATACCCTTGTAACGGATGCGCTTGTACTTGCCACAGGCGCACTCATAGTCCTTGGTGGGACCGAAAATCTTCTCGCAGAAGAGGCCGTCGCGCTCGGGCTTGTAAGTACGGTAGTTGATCGTCTCAGGCTTGGTGACCTCACCAAACGAATTTTCCTTAATCTCTTCCGGAGAGGCAAGAGTAATGGTAATCTTGGTGAAATTAGTCTTTACCTTTGTATCTTTTTTGAAAGCCATATTTCTAACTGTTCAATATTCTTATTAATCCAACTTCACGCTCAGTCCAAGGCCGCGGAGCTCATGGAGAAGCACATTGAGAGATTCGGGGATGCCGGGAGTGGGCATGGGGTCGCCCTTCACGATGGACTCGTAGGCCTTGGAACGGCCGGTCACGTCATCACTCTTGAGGGTGAGCATCTCCTGCAGCACATGGCTGGCACCGAAGCCTTCAAGGGCCCAGACCTCCATCTCTCCGAAACGCTGGCCGCCGAACTGCGCCTTACCGCCGAGCGGCTGCTGCGTGATGAGCGAGTACGGGCCGATGGAACGCGCGTGCATCTTGTCCTCCACCATGTGGCCGAGCTTCAGGAAGTAGGTGACACCCACCGTGGCCGGCTGGTCGAAACGCTCGCCCGTCTCACCATCGTAGATATAGGTGGAACAGAGATTGGGCAGGCCTGCCTTGGTGGTCCATTCTTTCAGGTCGTCGAGCTTGGCACCATCGAAAATCGGAGTGGCAAACTTCTTGCCGAGCCTACGGCCGGCGGCGCCAAGAATAGCCTCGAAGATCTGCCCGAGATTCATACGCGAAGGCACGCCCATGGGGTTAAGCACCAAGTCTACGGGACGGCCATCCTCCAGGAACGGCATGTCCTCCGCACGTACAATCTTGGACACAATGCCCTTGTTGCCATGGCGACCGGCGAGCTTGTCGCCCACCTGAATCTTGCGCTTCTTGGCAATGTACACCTTGGCCATCTTGAGCACGCCGGAGGGCAGCTCGTCGCCGATGGTGATTGCAAACTTGCGACGGTTCAGCTCGGCAGCCTGCTGCTTGGCCTTGTGGATATAGTTCATGATGAGCTTCTGTATCATGCCGTTGGTGTGGTCGTCGTCGGTCCATCCGTTGCTTTGGATGCCGTCGTACTCCAAGTTCTTGAGTGCAGCCACCGTGAATTTGCTGCCCTTGGTGATAATCTCGGCATCGGTGTAGTCCTTGACGCCCTGGCAAGTCTTGTCTTCGGTCAGGGTGAGCAGCTTGTCCACAAGCATGTTCTTCAGCTCGTCGCCCTTGGCCTCATACTCCTCGTCGATCTTCTGAAGCAACACCTTGTCCTGACGCTTCGACTCGCGGGTCTTCTCGGCACGTGCAAAGAGTTTCTTGTCGATAACGACACCGCTCAGTGACGGGTTGGCCTTGAGTGAAGAATCCTTCACGTCGCCGGCCTTGTCGCCGAAGATGGCGCGGAGCAACTTCTCCTCGGGCGAGGGGTCGCTCTCGCCCTTGGGCGAAATCTTGCCAATCATGATGTCGCCCGGTTCGACACGGGCTCCCACACGGATGATACCGTTGTCGTCAAGGTCCTTGGTGGCTTCCTCGCTCACATTGGGAATGTCGCTGGTGAACACTTCCACGCCGCGCTTGGTCTCGCGCACGTCGAGCGAATACTCGTCCACATGCACGGAGGTAAGCACGTCCTCACGTACCATGCGCTCTGAGATAACCACGGCATCCTCATAGTTGTAGCCCTTCCACGGCATGTAGGCCACGAGCAGGTTGCGGCCCAAGGCAAGCTCGCCGTTCTCGGTGGCATAGCCCTCGGTGAGAATGTCGCCCTTCTTCACACGCTGGCCTTTGCTGCAAATCGGACGCAGGTCGATGGTCATGTTCTGGTTGGTGCGACGGAATTTCGGTATGCGGTATTCTTTCAAGGCCGGCTCGAAGCTGACGAATTCATCTTCCTCGGTACGGTCGTACAAGATACGGATGGTTGTGGCGTCCACGTATTCGATGACACCTTCGCCCTCGGCCGTAATCATCGTGCGGCTGTCTTCGCAGACTTGTTTCTCCAGTCCGGTACCCACAATGGGGGCGTCATTGTGCAACAAAGGCACAGCCTGACGCATCATGTTGCATCCCATCAAGGCTCGGTGACCGTCGTCATGCTCCAGGAACGGAATCAAGCTGGCACTGACAGAAGCAATCTGCTGGGGCGACACGTCCATGAGATTCACCTCATCCGGATTCACCACAGGGAAGTCGGCTGCAAAACGGCAATGCACGAAACTACGGATGAAAGTACCGTCGGAATTCAGCGGTGCATTGCCCTGTGCAATCAACTTGCCCTCCTCTTCCTCGGCCGTGAGATAGACCACGTCGTCATTGTTCAAATCAACCGTGGAATCGGCGACTTTGCGGTATGGGGTCTCGATGAAGCCAAGTTCGTTGATGGTGGCATACACACAGAGCGAGGAAATCAAGCCGATGTTCGGGCCTTCGGGCGACTCGATGGGACACAGACGGCCGTAATGGGTGTAGTGCACATCACGCACCTCGAAGCCGGCACGCTCACGAGACAGACCACCGGGGCCCAAGGCGGAAAGACGACGCTTGTGTGTCACCTCTGCCAGCGGGTTGGTCTGATCCATGAACTGACTCAGCGGGTTGGTTCCGAAGAATGAGTTGATAACACTGGAGATGGTCTTGGCATTGATGAGGTCGGTCGGGGTGAACACCTCATTGTCGCGCACGTTCATACGCTCGCGAATGGTGCGGCTCATTCGGGCAAGTCCGATTGAGAACTGGTTGGCCAACTGCTCGCCCACCGTGCGGACACGGCGGTTGGACAGGTGGTCAATATCATCAACCGTTGCATTGGAGTTGATGAGCTTGATGAGATACTTGATAATCTCAATAATATCCTCCTTGGTCAGCACGCGCGTGTCCATGTCGATGTTCTCGCCCAACTTCCTGTTGATGCGATAACGTCCAACCTCACCGAGGTCGTAGCGCTTGTCCGAGAAAAACAGGTTCTGGAACACCTCGCGTGCGCTGGCATCATCTGCCGGGTCGGCATTGCGCAGTTGGCGATAGATGTAGTTCACTGCCTCACGCTCGGAGTTGCTGGTATCTTTCTTCAGAGTCTCGAAGATAATATCGAATTTGCTGGCAGCCTCGGCATCCTTGTGCACAAGCACGGTAGAGGTTCCACTCCCAAGGATTTCCTCGAAATTCTCCTCATTGATTTCCGTCTCACGCTCAAGAATCACCTCATTGCGCTCAACAGTCACCACCTCACCCGTGTCCTCGTCTACGAAATCTTCATTCCAGCTTTTCAGCACGCGTGCAGCAAGTTTGCGGCCGACAAGTTCCTTACGGTTTTTCTTGTTGACCTTAATTTCCTCTGCAAGATCGAAAATCTGAAGAATTTCCTTGTCGCTCTCATAACCGATGGCACGAAGAAGTGTTGTAACCGGCAACTTCTTCTTGCGATCGATGTAAGCATACATCACATTATTAATATCAGTGGCAAACTCTATCCAGGAACCCTTGAACGGAATAATGCGCGCACTGTAGAGCACGGTACCGTTGGCATGAACGCCTTGGCCGAAGAAAACACCCGGCGAGCGATGGAGCTGGGCCACAACGACACGCTCGGCACCATTGATGATAAAGGTGCCGTTGTCCGTCATGTACGGAATCGTTCCCAAGAAAACATCCTGAATGAACGTGCCGAAATCCTCATGCTCTGGATCCGTGCAGTAAAGTTTCATCTTGGCCTTCAAGGGTACGCTGTACGTCAGTCCGCGCTCCAAACACTCGTCGATAGTGTAGCGCGGCGGATCAATATAGTAATCCAAGAACTCAAGAACAAAATTATTACGCGTGTCGGTGATAGGGAAGTTCTCTGCGAACACCTTATACAGACCGTCATTCTTGCGTTCCTCAGGCGGAGTATCTAACTGCAGGAAATCTTTGAACGACTTCAGCTGAACATCCAAAAAATCCGGGTAGGGATACGGATTCTGAACGCTGGCAAAGTTTTCTCTGTTATTAATAATGTTTGACATAAATGATAATTATTGGTATAATACCTACTGCCCCTATCGGGCGTAAAAGAGAAAAAACTATAAAGACACAAAAAAGTTAGGACTTACCGACTGGGCAAATCCTAACTGTTTATGTGTATGAATCAGTACAGAGACTGAATTACTTAAGCTCTACCTTGGCACCAGCCTCTTCAATAGCCTTCTTCAGGCTCTCGGCCTCGTCCTTGGAAACGCCTTCCTTGATGGTAGCGGGAGCACCTTCAACGAGAGCCTTGGCCTCTTTCAGACCGAGACCACAAGCCTCCTTCACGGCTTTAACCACCTGAAGCTTTGTAGCACCGATGTCAGTGAGGACAACATCGAAAGATGTCTTCTCCTCGGCTGCGGCGGCAGCACCACCAGCAGCCGGACCGGCAGCCACAGCAACAGCTGCAGCGGCGGGCTCGATACCATACTCGTCCTTCAGGACTGTTGCCAACTCATTCACTTCCTTAACAGTAAGATTTACTAACTCTTCTGCAATAGCTTTTACGTCTGCCATTTTATTCTAAAATTTTATTATTTGCGTTAAAAACAATTTCGACTTTATAAGGATTTACTCAGGACGCTCGCCTAAAGTCTTCAGCACACCATGAATAGTGTTTGCGCCTGACTGGAGTGCAGAAACCACATTCTTTGTGGGAGACTGCAAGAGGGCAACGATGTCTGCAATGACCTCGTTCTTGCTCTTGATAGAAGCCAGCTCGTCAAGCTTGTCAGCACCCACATAGATGCCTTCTTCTGCATAAGCTGCCTTCAGAGAGGGAACACCAGCCTTTTCAACATCCTTATCTTTCAGCAGCTTGGCAGGCAGATTGGCAGTCTCTGCAAAGAGAACAGCTGTATTGCCCTTAAGCACACTATAAAGATCGGAGAAATCAACATCAGAAGCTTCAAATGCCTTGTGGAGAAGTTTGTTCTTCACAACAACCATCTTGATCTCCTGCTTGAAACACTTGCGGCGAAGTGAACTCGTAGCCTCTGCATTCATTCCAGTAACGTCTACCAGATAAAAATGAGGATACTTCTTCAGCTTCTCACCAAGGTCAACAATAATAGTATCTTTTACTTCTTTCTTCATTTTACCAAACTTTTGGAGTTATTCAACTGATTTAGGATCAATCTTAATACCCTTACTCATCGTACTTGAAATAAAGATACTCTTCAGGTATGTACCCTTGGCTGCGGCCGGCTTCAGGCGAATGATTGTATTGATAAACTCCTTGGCATTGCCATAAATCTGTTCAGTAGTCATAGAGACCTTACCGATAGAAGAATGGATGATACCAGCCTTGTCTACCTTGAAATCAATCTTACCCTGCTTTACCTCCTTGACAGCTTTGGCAACATCCATGGTCACCGTACCGCTCTTGGGGTTAGGCATCAAACCGCGAGGACCGAGGAAACGACCCAACGGACCTACCTTACCCATGCAAGATGGCATCGTAATAATCACGTCAATGTCAAGCCAGCCACCCTTAATCTTGTCGATATATTCATCAAGACCCACGTAATCAGCACCAGCTTCCTTAGCAGCGGCCTCCTGATCAGGGGTACAGAGCGCGAGCACACGTACGGTCTTACCAGTTCCATTGGGCAGAGAAACCACACCACGAACCATCTGGTTAGCCTTGCGCGGATCCACTCCCAAGCGCACATCAATATCAAGAGAAGCATCAAACTTAGTAGTGGTAATTTCCTTCACCAGCTCTGCAGCCTCTTTCAACGTATATGTCTTCCCTGCTTCAACCTTCTCAGCTACTGATTTCTGATTTTTTGTCAGTTTACTCATTTTACTTACTTAAATTGAAGTTTAATATTATTCAGGGAAGTCCCCTTTAACCGTGATACCCATACTACGAGCAGTACCAGCAACAAGTTTCATGGCACTCTCTACAGTAAAGCAGTTCAAATCTGTCATCTTATCCTCGGCTATTGCCTTAACCTGTTCCCAGGTCACAGAGGCAACTTTCTTACGGTTGGGCTGACCAGAACCAGACTTTACCTTAGCGGCTTCTTTCAACTGAATAGCTGCAGGAGGAGTCTTGATTACGAAGCTGAATGACTTGTCTGTGTAGTAAGTGATAACAACTGGCAATACCTTGCCGGCCTTATCCTGGGTACGGGCGTTGAACTCTTTGCAGAATCCCATAATGTTGATACCCTTAGAACCCAATGCAGGGCCTACGGGTGGCGAGGGATTTGCAGCGCCTCCTTTAATCTGTAATTTGATTAATCCAGCAACTTCTTTAGCCATTTCTTTCTAAATATAAATAAATGTAACGTATAAAAAGTACAGAAAGCCCGTAACAACTACTCTGCAACTTTTTCGACTTGCATAAAACCAAGCTCCAACGGAGTCTTACGTCCGAAGATCTTAACCATGACTTTCAGTTTACGCTTCTCCGGATTGACTTCTTCAATCACACCTTCAAAGCCTGAGAACGGACCGTCCATCACCTTCACTGTCTCATCAAGAACGTAAGGAATTGACACTTCGTTATCAATCTCACTTTCTTCCGCAGCACCAATCATACGATTAATCTGCGACTGAGGCACTGGGTTCGGGTTATCCAAGCCACCAAGAAATCCTAAGCAGTTAGGCATAAAACGCAACGTTGCAGCCACGTCACCCACAAGCTCTGCCTGAACAAAAATATAGCCGGGAAGAGAAATCTTCTCTTTCTCAACTCTCTTTCCGTTACGGACAGCAGCATGCTTCTCCATGGGTATCAACACCTGGAAAACATGATCAGCAAGCAACGTGTTATGCTTCAATTCAGCCTCGATGTATTCTTTCAACTTAGCTTCCTTTCCGCTAACTGCACGCATTACGTACCAGTTCTTTCCTGTTTCAGCCATTTTCTTGATGAATTAACCTGGGTAAACGATTCCCATCAGGTTCTTGAACACGAAATCCATTGCGAACACAACCAATGCGATGACAAGGGAAGCAGATAATACAATCATCGCACTATGAGTAAGTTCGGCACGAGTCGGCCAAGTAGTATTATGCGCAAGTTCGTCGTAACTATTCTTGCAATAATTTACTATTTTCTTAAGCATATTATCTTTTTTTGGCACGGGTTGAAAGACTCGAACTCTCGACACCTGGTTTTGGAGACCAGTGCTCTACCAACTGAGCTAAACCCGTAAGAAAGTCTCCGTAACCGCAGTTGCGGAGACCCTTATATTTTGAGCTTTACTTTGCTCTCATATTAGCTTATTAAGCCTCTTTCACATCATCGAGGATTGCCGTAATCTGGCCAGAGCCTACCGTACGACCACCCTCACGAATTGCAAAACGAAGACCCTCATTCAAGGCGACACGATAAATCAGAGTAACTTCAATCTCAACGTTGTCACCAGGCATTACCATGTCTACGCCAGCAGGAAGAGTAATTTCACCTGTGCAGTCCATGGTGCGAAGATAGAACTGAGGACGATACTTGTTGCCGAACGGAGTGTGACGACCGCCTTCTTCTTTCTTCAGAACGTAGATAGAAGCCTTGAAGTGATCGTGAGGAGTGATTGCACCCGGATGCACGACAACCATACCACGCTTTACCTCCTCCTTGTCGATACCGCGGAGAAGAAGACCTACGTTGTCACCAGCCTCACCCTCGGGAAGAGTCTTACGGAACATCTCAACACCTGTGATAACCGATTTCTTGTCTTCACCAAGACCAAGTAGCTGAACCTCATCGCCAATGTGACACTTACCTGTCTCAATACGACCTGTAGCAACCGTACCACGGCCTGTGATAGAGAACACATCCTCAACAGGCATCAAGAAAGGCTTGTCAACCTCACGCACCGGCTCCTGGATCCAATTGTCAACAGTATCCATCAGCTCCATCACGCTATCCTGCCACTTTTGCACACCGTTCAGTGCACCAAGTGCAGAACCTACGATGATAGGAGTATCTTCCTCGTAACCATAAGAGGTAAGCAGGTCGGTAACGTCCATCTTCACGAGGTCGATCATTTCCTCATCAACTTCAGGGTCATCACACTTGTTCAAGAAGACAACCAGACGGGGAACGTTTACCTGACGGGCGAGCAACACGTGCTCACGAGTCTGAGGCATAGGACCATCAGTAGCAGCTACCACAAGAATAGCACCGTCCATCTGGGCAGCACCAGTTACCATGTTCTTCACATAGTCGGCGTGACCCGGACAGTCCACGTGCGCATAGTGACGCTTTGCCGTCTCATACTCAATATGGGCCGTATTAATGGTAATACCACGCTCTTTTTCCTCCGGAGCGTTGTCAATCTGATCGAAAGACTTCACATCCTCACCAGTGCCCAGACGCTCGTGCAGCGTCAGAGAGATGGCAGCAGTCAGAGTAGTCTTACCATGGTCCACATGACCAATTGTACCAATGTTAACATGCGGTTTGGTGCGCACGTACGTCTCTTTAGCCATAGCTTTACTTTTTTATTATAATAAATTAAATAATCAATGAATGATACCAGTTTTTCTTCCGTGCTATTTTATTATAGGACAAGAAGCAAAGAGCTGTAACTGAGAGTTGAACTCAGGACCTCTTCCTTACCAAGGAAGTGCTCTACCACTGAGCTATTACAGCAAAACATTTTGAGCGGAAAACGGGGCTCAAACCCGCGACCCCCAGCTTGGAAGGCTAGTGCTCTATCAACTGAGCTATTTCCGCAATTTCCATCTTCCATAGAAAGAAGTGGGTGGTGATGGATTCGAACCACCGAAGGCAAGAGCCAGCAGATTTACAGTCTGCCCCATTTGGCCACTCTGGTAACCACCCTTTTTTCTCAACAATGTCTCCCATACAGAGGAGCCTCTTGTCGGATTCGAACCAACGACCCCGAGATTACAAATCACGTGCTCTGGCCAACTGAGCTAAAGAGGCGTATCCTGCAGCCACTTGCGACTTGTCTTAGGACTCGTTGTAAAACGGCTGCAAAGATACTACTTATTTTTTTATCCCCAAAACTTTTCGAGGAAAATTTCAATGGCTTCTCAATTTTTCCTTGAATTTCTCAAGTTGCACACGCATCGCGTCGACACACTGGTCGACCCCTTCCTCAAACGTATCACATGTCTTCGCTACAAAGAGCGGGTTCCCGCCTGGTACGGTAACTGACATGCTGGTTTCTTTATTTAATGCAGTGGCAGGCTTGACAACTTTTAATTGCACCTCTACTTTCCGAATGTCTTCAAATGATTTTTCCAACTTGGCGGTCTTCTTCTCGATGAACGCCTGCAATTTCTCAGTAGTGTCGAAGTGAATCGACTGGATCTTAATTTCCATAGTTACCTCCGTTGTTTTAAAGGTTAGACTCACGCCCTCGGATGGGCATCTTGATATACTCGCTTCAACTGCTCAAAGGTGGTATGAGTATATATCTCCGTCGTAGAGACACTCTCATGTCCCAGCAGCCGCTTGACGCTTTCTATAGTTGCACCGTGATTGAGCATTGCCGTGGCAAAAGTATGACGCAACACATGGGGCGACAATTTTTTTAATGTACAAGCCCCCGCAAGCCGTCGTTTGACTTCAGAACGCACCTGGGACTGCGACATTCTCCGGCCTCGACTCGTCAAGAAGAGCGCATCGTCCAATGACTCCACTTCGCTATCTCGCACCTGGATAAAATGAGACAAAGCCTCACTCAATTCTTCTCCAAAAGGTATGATGCGCTGCTTGTTCCCCTTGCCAGTTACCTTTAACTGACGACCAGTCCAGTCAATGTCTCCATCGGTCAAACCTATCAGCTCTGACAACCGAACACCTGTCTCGTAAAACGTCATAATAATAGTACGATCGCGCACATCTACATAATCCGTTCCCCAAGCAGTCTCGTCCAGCAATCTGTCCATGTCGTTCTCTTTCAAGAATAGTGGCAAAGGCTTCTCCCTTTTGGGAGCCTCAATACCATGGGCAGGGTCTTTGTCTATCAAATGGCGAGCCAGCGCAAAATGATACAGAGAACGCAAAGCCGACAGGCGCCGATTGACACTTGCGGCCCGGTTTCCCCGATCCATCATGCTCTCCATCCAATCCCGAATGACATCGCCATCCACAGACTCCCAAGAGATCTGTCCGTTCAAATTCTTGAAGAATCTCTCAAAAGCCCGCAGATCATCCGCGTAGTTTTTCACTGTCAACGGAGAACGACGAAGCTCATACCGCAGATAGTCCAAGAATCCTTCAATCATCATCTGGCGTTGCATCCATCTCGTTTACACGATGTTTCTGGCAACGAAAATACAGAAATTAATTTAAACTACCAAATTTTCCGGGGAAAAATTACTCTTCCTCGCGACGCAGTTTCTGTACGTAGATAGCGTGTTCCATCTTCAAGCGCTTCAAGACAGAAGGCTTGTCGAACTGCTGACGTGCACGGAGTTCTTTCACGACACCAGTCTTTTCAAACTTTCTTTTGAACTTCTTGAGTGCTCTTTCGATGTTCTCACCATCCTTAACGGGTACAATAATCATTTTGTCTTGGTTTTAAAATTTTATGATGTAACTTGGCGAAAGGGTATAACGCCACTATTCGCAACTGCAAAATTACGGCTTATTTTTCTAACAACCAAATATTTAGCGGCTTTTATCATACATCGCGTAACAAGCAGCAGCCGGACACAAGCCACAATATTTGCTTCCAACAAAGACCTACACCTTATTATATATAAGTGAACGACCCTACTCTGTATGACTACATCCCAGATTCACTTCTGCAGATTTTCCGTGTTGCCCCTTTCAGCCATGCCTGTTCCTCAACATCAAGGTGTGGGGCTAGTTCTGCATACACCCGGTCATGGTACCAATTGATCCAATCGATCTCCTCTGGCAACAGTTCGTCCAAATTGATTGGTACAATATCAATAGGGCAAAGTGTAAGCGGTTCAAACTGCAGGAACGAGCCGAATTCCGTCTCTTTAAAGAACGTAACAAGCAGCGTGTTCTCCGTGCGCACGCCAAATCGTCCAGCCAAATAGAGCCCCGGTTCATCGGTCACGGTCATGCCGGGCTGCAAAGGCGTTGGTTTGTATTCCATACGAATCTGGTGAGGACCTTCATGCACATTCAGGTAGGAGCCTACACCATGACCCGTACCATGCAGATAATTCAGCCCCTCGTGCCACATGGCCGCACGTGCCAGCGCGTCCAACTGTGTGCCACAAGCCCCGGCTGGAAACTTGCAGAGTTGCAATTGAATGTGCCCTTTCAGCACCAACGTATAGACATGGCGCTCCTCTGCCGTGAGTGGCCCCAATGCTATGGTGCGGGTAATATCCGTCGTTCCATCTTGGTATTGCGCGCCACTGTCGAGCAGCAGTAGTCCACGAGGGGCCAAAGGCATATCCGTTTCGGGAGTTGCCTCATAATGCACGATAGCGCCATGAGGGCCATACCCTGCAATGGTATCGAAGCTGACACCGCGGAAAAGAGGCTGTTCTGCGCGCAGAGATGTGAGCTTCCGATCTATCGACCGTTCTGTCTGCCCTCCAGCCTCCACAGCCGGCTTGAGCCATTTCAGGAATTTCACCATCGCCACTCCATCACGCAGCATAGCCCGACGAAATCCCTGAATTTCCACCTCGTTCTTCACAGCTTTCATCTCCGGGATGGGTGATGTCCCACGCACCACTTTCGCCCGCCCGCTCACCTGAGAAAGCGTATAGTTAGTTTCTTCTGGATCGAGCAGAATATTATATGCAAAGTAATCTTTCAATCCCTGAACCACCTCCTCATAAGCAGCCGTCTGCACACCCTCTGCTGCCAAATAAGCCTCCACTTTGGGTGTCAGTTTGCTCAATGGACAGTACAAGACGGTTCCTTCTGGGCTGATGAGCAAATAGCTCACCACCACGGGGTTACAATGCACATCGTCACCGCGCACGTTCAGAGTCCAGGCAATATCATCCAATGCCGACACCAGCATACCGTCAATATGCCGTTTGCGCAAAGCCTGGCGAATGCGTGCAAGTTTCGATCGGGCCGATTCCCCAGCATATTCCATGGGTTGTATCTCTATCTTGCCTTTCGGAATCTGAGGACGGTCTTTCCAGATAAAGGACAACGGATCAAAGTTGGTGCGCACCGTGATGCCACCCTGTTGACGCAATTCTTCGGCCAAACTCTCTACGCGCTCTGCCGAATTCACCATACCGTCCATGCCTACCACAGCCCCATTATACTCTTTCAACTGCTGGCCGAGCCAATCAGTAATGGTGGGAGTACCCGGTACTTTCTGTTTCATCAATTGGAACTCTGTTCCCTGGAGCTGTTCGGCAGCAGCAAGAAAATAACGGCTGTCAGTCCACAAAGCTGCAGAACACATGGTCACAACTGCCGTACCAGCCGACCCATTGAACCCACTGATCCACTCGCGTCCTTTCCACCGGTCTGGAACGTACTCACTGTTGTGCGGGTCGGTACTCGGAAACACAAAGGCATCTATTCCTTCACGCTGCATCACCTCCCTCAAATCAGATAATCTTTGCTCTATATTCATTAGACTTTTATTTTGTAAGACAGACATGACAAAGGTAGCGATTTTAAGAATAAACAACAAATTAAACAGGAAATAAATCTCGCTTTTGCTCGATTTTATTGTAACTTTGCATACGTAGCAGATGTGTATAACAACACGTCCACAGCACATTGTCCAGACAATAGCAAAACATCTTTAAAACATTTAAATATACTAAGTAGTTATGAAGTTCTTAACAAACGAGAAGCTCGTCATCGTCGGTGCCGGCGGTATGATTGGTTCCAACATGGTTCAGACTGTCCTCACACTCGGTCTGACTCCCAATGTTTGTCTGTACGACATCTATGAACCGGGGGTTCATGGCGTGTTCGACGAAATGGAGCAGTGTGCCTTTCCGGGTGCCAACTTGTCCTACACCGTTGATGCCGCCGAAGCTTTCACAGGTGCCAAATACATCATTTCTTCCGGTGGTGCTCCCCGTAAGGAGGGTATGACTCGCGAAGATCTGTTGAAAGGCAATTGTAAGATTGCTGCCGACTTCGGTGAGAACATCAAGAAATACTGCCCCGATGTGAAGCACGTGGTAGTGATCTTCAACCCTGCCGACGTGACGGCCCTCACTGCACTGATTCACTCCGGACTGAAGCCCAACCAGCTCACCTCTCTTGCTGCCCTCGACTCTACCCGTCTGCAGCAGGCTCTGGCACACGAATTCGGCGTACAGCAAGACAAAGTGACCGGTGCCCATACCTTTGGTGGCCATGGCGAGCAGATGGCCGTATTCGCTTCTCAGGTAAAGATCGACGGCAAGCCCCTGTCGGAGATGAATCTGTCGGAGGAGCGTTGGGCGGAGATCAAGCACAACACCGTTCAGGGCGGCTCGAACATCATCAAGCTCCGCGGCCGTAGTTCTTTCCAAAGTCCTGCTTACAATGCTGTGAAGATGATCGAAGCAGCCATGGGTGGTGAAAAGTTCACTCTGCCGGCAGGCTGCTATGTGAACGACGACAAGCTCGGCTTCCACAATGTGATGATGGCCATGCCTACTACCATTGATGCCACAGGCGTACACTATACAGAGCCGACAGGCACAGCCGAGGAAATGGTAGAGCTCAAGGCTTCTTACGAACATCTCTGCAAGATGCGCGACGAGATTGTCAGCCTCGACATTGTTCCCGCCGTTGCCGATTGGAAGAAAGATAACGCCAATCTCTAAGTCCGGTTCCACAAGGTTCCACAACTCTAACATTCAGCGGCCGCATGTTTCCCCATAGGAACATGCGGCCGCTCGTTTCTTTTCTATTCTTATCAAAAAATCGTATTCTGCAGACCATCAACCCACATCAGAAACGGAATGTCACTGTACCAAAGGGGACGCAATGGTTTCTGATTTTAACTGAGAAATAGAAGAACATATCTTCTTCCGAGGGATTGCCCACGATATTGTAGAGTCCTGCGCGCAGCAGCAGTTTGGACCGGCGGAACTCCTTACGCCAGGAATAGCTGGCATCAAGACGATACCGCAGAGGGTCACGCAGAGAACGGAAACCGGACAACTGGAAGCCGTCCTCATCCCAACTTTCGCCCAAAATGCGTCCAGAATGCAAGTTGCCGCCTACTGTAACAAGCGATCCCCGTCCTACATTGTAAGACACGGCTCCGTTGAGCACATGTGGAACATCGTAGGCTGCCGGCATGCGTCCCCGTTCACGCAATTCGTCGAACCACTCGCGGCTTTGCGAGAGCATATAGGAGAGCTGCCAGCCCAGCCGCCGCCAATGGTCGTAATAATAGAAACTCGTCCCATAGCTCTCGCCCGTGCCAGCCATGACGTAGTTAGCCCAGTTGCTGTCCTCAATATAGGCATTGGGGCGCAAGGCCAACACATGGGCACGCCGCTTGTAATAGGCCGAGAGCTCCAGGATGCCCCTGGCCGTGTAGTGTTTCCAGCCCAGTTCCACATGAGTGCCCGTAGTGGGACCGAAAGTTCCGATACTGGGCATCACAAAATCAAATGGTGTGACAATCTCGCTCACACGGATGTGATGGAAAAACTGTTCCATACGCGATACGCAGCCGTAAACCAAATCGGTATCGCCCAGCGACGCTTTCAGTGAGAAACGTGGCTGCACACTGTTGTAGCTTCGGTTGTGACGTGGCATGTAACGCACGTAATTGAGCCCCACCTGTGCATAGAGCCATGGGGCAACACGTACACGGTTGTCATAGAAAAGGGCAAGTTGCATCGTGGGTTGCCAGCGGCTGGTATCAACCCGTCCAAAAGACGTGAGCTCATAGCGCTGAAGGTCGCCTTTGAGTCCCCAGCGCATGGTATAGAATGTTCCAGGCATATAGGTAAACTCCGTATTCACATAAATACTTTGGATACGGTTGCGAATATTGCCCCCCGAGGTGGGGTTTTCGTCTTCATCGAAGTAGTCGTTGGTGTTGGCCCGAGTGGTATGGCGCGAATAGGCCACCGAAGCCGTAGTACTCACCTTGCGCATCAGTAGCGTGTTGAAGCGCAGTGCATAGAGCTGATTGTTCCAGTGGAGCATGGAGTTGCGCTGACGCTCACCAGGGGCCCGATAGTCGTCCACCGAGTTGTAAGCCGAAAGGCTGAGCGTGGTCACAGAGTCGAGGTCGCACGAAAGCTTCACATTTTCATCGTGGAAACTGTGGTTCATACGGTCTTCGGAAGATACAGCCTCATCAAAAAAATCGAGCCAACTGTGCCGCCCTGCCACAAGATAGGACAGCCGGTTCTTCAGGATCGGCCCCTCAAGCACGGCCGAGGCCGACGGCATGTCGAGCGAGAGTGTATTGGAAAAGGTCTGCTTGTTGCCATCCCGCAGGTGCACATCGGTCACCGAGGAGAGACGGCCTTCATACTGGGTAGGAATGAAGCCGTTGTAAAACGACACACTTTTCACTGCGTCGCCATTGAAGAGCGTCAGCATGGAATTAATATGACCAGGATTGTAGACCGGAAATCCGTCAAGCAAGAAGAGGTTCTCGTCAGTGGACCCACCAGCCACACTGAAGTCCATATTGGCCGAAGAGGCCGACACGCCGGGCAGAATGCGTATCTGGGAGAAAAGGTCGGCATTGCTGAACGAAACCATGTTCGACGGTGCCACCTCGTCCATTTCCTCCATGCTCTTACGTCGTTTCACATGCACCGCCTTCACCTCGAAAGGAACTGGCTTCAATGTCAAGGAAAGCATACGGTTTCCGTCCACTGTCAACACACGTTCCTCAGGCGCATAGCCCACATAGCTCACCGCCACACGTACTGTGCCGCGTGCCACCCCCACGTTGAAAGTTCCATCGTGATCAGTAACAGCATAGGTTCGACGCCCCCCTGCATCAGTCACCGTCACCGTGGCTCCCATTAGGTGCTCCTGCGTGCCTTGTTCACGCACGGTACCAGTCAGATCGTAGAGGCGAGGGCCGAGCACTTGGATGAGCAGCTTGCGGCCGGGCATGGGCAGCAGCTTGTAATCATAATCGGCCAGCACCATGGACAGCAAACGACCCACGGTGACCATTCCCGTTACCGTACAGCTCATACGTCGATCCATGTCAAGCAATCCGGAGTTGTAGGCCAGCACCATCTTCCCCTCCCGCTCCACACGGGCCAGCCAAGAACGCAACGTAGCCAAGGAGGCCTCCACATGGAGGGTCTCCTCGGCTATGCTGTGCTGGGCCGAGACAGATAGCGGGACAAGCAACAGAAAGAGGAAGAGAATATACTTCCTCAAAGGTCTGTCTGTGTGCGGTCTAAACTCTGTCATTACGAAAAATCATCTATCCGTATCAATGCAGACGGTATCTGAGCGGCGACACTGAGTCGCAACGACATCCGCAAAGCAGGGCAAACTCGCGCAAGGCCTGCATGGGTGTCGTCACCTGCATATGGGTCGTCACCCGATTGACAGCCGACACACTTGGCTCTACCGTGATTTGCACATCGAGTGCACGCGCCACCTCCTCGACAGCATCGCGGATAGGCGTATTGTCAAAGTCGAACACATGGGGGGTATCTTTCCGAGATTCGGCCTGTTGCTTGTGCCTCATGCGACCCTGCTCCATCTGCACCTGCTCACCCCGTGTGAGCACCAATGTCTGCCTGTGGGTTGTCACCTGTACACGGCCTGTTGTCACACTCACATGTGCCCGGTCGGCATCGGTGGCATCCACCGTAAACGATGTACCCAGCACTTCCACTCTCAGCTCACCGGCTTTCACACGGAAGGTCCGCCCACTGTGAACCACATCGAAGAAGGCTCTGCCCCGCAATTTCACTTGTCGGCCGTAGGATTCGGATGTCTCGGCGTATTCGGCCGAAGACGACGGGGCCAGCCTCATCAACGACCCGTCGGGCAGGGTCACCGTGGTGTCGCGCGAGTTTTCATTGACATAGCACAGCCCCTTGTCTGCCGCAATGCTGCGGTAGGCCCAGAAACCCATGCCCACAAACAGCAGCAACGAGGCTGCCACTGCCAGCAACGGATAGAGCCTATGCAACCCGGCACGATGTTCTGCCTCGCCCAGTCGCGACTCCACCTGCTGCCAGGCCCGGTCGGTGTCTACCTGAAGTGTAGGGGCATCGTCGGGCAGGGCCGAGAGCAGGGTGTCTATTTTGTGAAACTCGTCCCCGTTGTCAGCCTTGTAGGCTTCGAGTTCGGCACGCTCATCATTCGTAAGGGCTTCGCCCGAGAAATGGCGGCCCAGAATGGCATCTATGTTCTGTAAAGTATTCATAGGGCAGTAGAGATAAAGAGTAAGGGAAGATTGCTATAAAATAAGGTGGCAAGAAGCATAGCCACGGCATGGGTGGCTGCATAGGCCCGGATGATTTTGAAAGCCTTGCCCATGTGGTTCTCAACGGTCTTTTCCGACACGTTAAGAGTCATGGCTATCTCCCGGTACTTCATCTTTTGCAGTTTACTCATCATGAAGACATCACGACATTTGGGCGGCAGGGCTGCCAGCACCTCATCAAGCAGCAACGCATAATCGGTAGTTTTCGTCTCCATAGGCGACTGTTCAACGGCTTGCTCGGCCATACAGACTGCCCGTTCTTCCATCGATACCGTTTCCATACGCTGGCGGTGGCGCAGCAGCGTAATACAGTTGTTGCGTACGGCTTTGATAAGATAGGCCGCCAGTTCGTCGTCAGGCAGATTGTCTTTTCCGCGGTTCCACACACTGACGAAAAGTTCCTGCACCACATCTTCGCAGTCGGCTGCATCGGCGAGATACCCGTGTGCCGTGCTACACAGCACCGGGTAATATCGCTGAAACAGTTGCTTGAAACGTTCTTTCCGTGGAGTCTCCATGAGCTTGTTTTGTGTTCTACGGCTTAAAACTTCAGACTGACACCGGCCGTCAGGAAGCCTTTGTAGCCCAGTCCGGCCTCGACAAAGCCACCAATGCGATCGTTGCCCACGCGCACGGCAATCGGGTTCACCTGGAAAGCAAAGTCCGCCGAGGTCTTGGCCTTTGTATTGGCATGGGCCTTTCCTGCTTCAGTAAGCCCTTTCTCCTTGGTACTGGTAAAGTCCACGCCGACGGCTGCCGAGCCATAGAGTTCTACGATACCTTTTTTAAAGTACACCATCTCGGCCACAGGCATCACCATGAAGTTGAGCTGCGTCTCCTTGATGTCCTTCTTCTTGCTGCCCGAATAGTCGTACTTGCTGGACACCGATGCAAAACCAAGGTCAAGACCCAAGCGGAACCGACTGAGCTGATAACGGTAACCTAAACCGATAACACCGCTCGACACCTCGTCGGTACGCGTGGTTCCCGTAAGGGCATCGCCCAGTCCGATTCCCCAGAAACTGGCAGTACCAAGGGTAAGTCCGTCGCTGTAACCGATGCGGAACTCGTGACGGTTGTCTGTCGTGTACTTGCCGATCGACTGTGCGCGAACCTGACCCAGCCCTGCTACCAAGCACAAAGATAGTGCAAAAACTTTGATTTTCATGTGATTTACGTTTTATTTCTTGTTGATTATTCTTTAGACACACCCATTCTTAGGGGCATTTCTATCCTAATAACCTCCAATTGGCAAAAACCCCTACGAGGCAACATGCCTATCTGAAAGTTTTTCCAACTTTTTATTCAGCTCACAACGTTTTGGCATCATCTTTGCGCTGTGGTTTGATGAAATGGAGATTATCAATACAAATCATCAAAGAGCCTTCTGTATGGCAGGGGCAAAGCATCAACAAGCAATGGAAATTATCAAAGACAAGAAGTATGGAGGCGAGCGACCTCTGTTTGGCGCCAAGCAGGTGCGTCTGGAGAATATAGAGATTACAGACGGTGAGTCAGGCATCAAATGCTGCGAAGACTTGGAGTGCGACAACTCCCGTTTCTACGGCAAATATCCCTGGTGGCACGTAGACCGCAGCCTCATCACCAACTGTTACTTTGCCGAGGGTAGCCGTTCGGCCATCTGGTACAGCAATGATATGGTGATGAAAGACTCCGTCATCGACGGCCCGAAGTTCTTCCGTGAGATGAAGAACCTCTCGCTGGAGCGGGTCAAAATCAATGATGCTGACGAAACTTTCTGGCGTGTAGACGGACTGAAGCTCAAGGATGTGGAACTTCACGAAGGCACCTATCCTTTCATGTTCTCCAAGAACATCTATGTGGACGGACTGGTGAGCGATGCCAAATATGTATTCCAGTACTGCAAGAACGTAGAGGTTCACCATGCCAAGATTACGACCAAGGACTCGTTCTGGGAGTGCAACAATGTGGCAGTCTACGACTCTGAGCTCAATGGCGAGTATTTGGCTTGGCACAGCAAGAATGTGAAACTCGTGCGCTGTCACATCGGTGGCGAGCAACCGCTCTGCTATATGGATCATGTCGTGCTCGAAGACTGTACTTTCGATGTCGAGTGTGACCGTGCTTTTGAGGACAGCACAAACATCCAAGCCGACATCCGCGGGGCCATCACCAACATCAAGAACCCTGTCTCGGGCACCATTGTGGCCGACGAGATCGGTTCTGTCACCTACGACGAGTATGCCAAAGGGCACGACTGTCACATCCAAACCCGCTGATACCATGGCCACACAACCTTTCGATCAGATCATCAACCGCCGTCACACAGGCTCCTACAAATGGGATTCCATACCCGAGGATGCCCTGCCGCTCTGGGTGGCGGACATGGACTTCCAGGCTGCTCCACCCATTCGCCGGGCTCTGGCCGAGCGTGTGGCCCATGGCGTTTTCGGTTACACCCAGATAGACGAGAGCTACTACGAGGCCATCATCTCGTGGTTCCATCGCCGACACCAGTGGGACATCCGGCGTGACTGGATACTTTATACCAGCGGCGTGGTGCCCGCCATCAGTTGCTGCATCAAGGCGCTTACCCTCCTGGGCGAGCGCGTGCTGGTACAGACTCCGGTCTACAATTGCTTTTTCTCCTGCATTCGCAACCAAGGATGCGAACTGGCAGAAAACGAGTTGCACCGCGAAGGCGACTCCTATTCCATCGACTGGGACGACTTCGAGAGCAAATGTTCCGATGAGAAAACCACCGTGTTTCTGCTCTGCAACCCGCACAATCCCGCCGGACGCGTATGGACGCGCGAAGAATTGGAGCGCATGGGGACAATATGCGCACGCCACCACGTGCACGTCATCAGCGATGAGATTCACTGCGAACTCATCATGCCGGGGCACACGTTCACGCCCTTTGCCGCCGTGAATAGCCGGAACCGCGACATCTGTATCACCCTCAACTCACCCTCCAAGAGTTTCAATACGGCCGGGCTGCAGATAGCCAACATCGTCTGCAGCGACAGCGAGACACGCCGGCGCATCGACCGTGTCATCAACATTTACGAGGTGTGCGACGTGAACCCATTCGGCCCCGTGGCTCTCAAGGCGGCCTACAACGAGAGCGAAGACTGGCTCGACGCTCTCAACGCCTATATCCATGTCAACTACGAGACGCTCAAACACTTCCTGGCCAACCGTCTGCCGCAACTACGGCCGGTTCGCCTCGAAGGCACCTATCTGGCTTGGGTGGACATTTCGGCTCTCGGACTGACAAGCGACGAGGCTGCCAAACGACTGCTCCACGAGGGCAAGGTGCTTGTGAGCAGCGGCACGCTCTACGGGCAAAAGGCCGGCGAGGGCTATCTGCGCATCAACCTGGCCTGCCCCCGCGAACTGCTCCACCAAGGATTGAAGCACATGGCAGAAGTCTTCGCTACAAAATAATCCCGGACATCCGTTCCTACACACGAGCCCCCTTGGACTGAAAGTTCCAAGGGGGCTCGTGTGTAGGGGCGGGCTCTGCACCCACAACCGACTGCATGCCTCAGCACAATGGAGCAATGTGCGAGAGCACTCCAGACGTAGCACCGGCCCTGCTCTTGACAAACTCACCGGCCGCCTCGCCGCTACGCTGCAGACTACCGGAATCGGCGTCAAACCGATTCATCAACCTAACAAAGTCGTCCCCACCCTGTATCTCAAAGCCTCCACCCGTCCGAATCAGGTCCTGGGCCTCCTGGAAATGTTTGTTGTTGGGCCCGAAAATCACGGGAATACCCCATACGGCGGCCTCCAACACATTGTGAATACCCACGCCGAAACCGCCACCCACATACGACACGCTGCCATAATGATAGATGCTCGATAACAGGCCGAAGCAGTCGATAATCAGGCAGTCGGCCTCACGCACGTCGGCTTCCGTGGCTTCCGAGTAGCGCACGGCCTTGCCGTTGAACCGCGCCAGAATCTGCCGAAGGTGGTCTTCGCCTATCACATGGGGAGCAATGATGAGCTTCCAGTCTCGGTGAGCATTGAAGTAATCTATGAATATCTCCTCGTCGGGCGGCCACGACGACCCCGCCACAAACACCATGGGGGCGTCCTTGCCTACGAAAGCCTCGACCATCGGTAGCCGCTTGCTGGCCTCCTTGATTTGCAGGACACGGTCGAAGCGCGTGTCCCCGGCCACCGTAACCTCGTCAATGCCTATCTTGTGGAGCAGCACGCGGCTCTCCTCATTCTGCACGAAGAAATGGGTAAAGCAGTGAAGCACCCGGCCATAACGGCGGCCATACCAGCGAAAGAATATCTGGTCGGGCCGGAATATGCTCGACACGCTATAGACGGGCACGCCACGATGACGCAGGATGTGCAGATAGTTGTACCAAAACTCGTACTTGATAAAGAAAGCCATCTCCGGGCGCACCAGCCGCAGGAAGCGGCGGGCATTGGCTATGGTGTCGAGCGGCAGGTAGCAACAGATGTCGGCCGCCTCGTAATTCTTGCGCACTTCGTAGCCCGATGGCGAGAAGAAAGTGAGCAACACCTTGTACTCCGGATGCTCTCGACGAATTTGCTCGATGAGCGGACGGCCCTGCTCGAACTCGCCGAGCGAGGCAGCATGGAACCATACATACCGCGCCTGCGGGTCAACACGCTGCTGCAAGATACGGAAAGCCTCGTGTTCGCCCCTCCACATCTTTCGCACTTTTCGGCTGAACAGGCTGGCCACCCATACGCCAAACGTATAGAGACAGATGAAAACCTGATACATATTACTCGCCTTTGGGCAAAGCCTCGATAGCACGCTTCAACCGACAGATGGTCTCCTCCTTTCCGAGGAAAGCAGAAATGTCGAACATGCCGGGCCCTTTGCCGACACCCACAAGGGCCAGCCGGAAAGCATTCATCACGTCGCCGAGCTTATAGCCTTTGTCCTCGACCCATTTCATCACCACGGGCTCCTGCCCTTCAATGGAGAAGTCATCGATGCCCTGTAGCACGTCGGCCAGTTCGGCCATCTGCTGTCCAGAGAAAGCTTTCCAGCGTTTCTTCACTGTCTTCTCGTCGTAGTCGGTGGGGGCTATGAAGAAGAACGAACACAGGGGCCACAGTTCCTTGACAAAGCTCACACGGTCTTTCATCAGATGCACCACGAGCTTTACGCGCTCGAACGTCTCGTCCACACCATTGTTGGCCACGATGGCGGCAAACTCACGAGCTATCTCGTCGTCCGACTTGCGCAGCATATATTCATGGTTGAACCATATCCCTTTCTGATAATCAAACTTGGCACCGCTCTTGGAGCACTTGGTGATGTCGAAAGTCTCGACCAGTTCGTCCAGGCTGAACAACTCCTGCTCGGTGCCGGGATTCCAGCCCAGCAGAGCCAGGAAGTTGACCACAGCCTCGGGAAAATAGCCGCTCTCGCGATAGCCCGAGCTCACCTCGCCTGTCTTGGGGTCGTGCCATTCCAGCGGAAACACCGGGAAACCCAGCCGGTCGCCGTCGCGTTTGGAGAGCTTGCCCTTGCCCTCCGGCTTCAGCAGCAAGGGCAGATGGGCAAACCGCGGCATCGTGTCGTCCCAGCCGAAAGCCTGGTAGAGCAGTACGTGGAGCGGTGCGCTGGGCAGCCATTCCTCACCACGAATCACGTGGGTAATCTCCATCAGATGGTCGTCCACGATGTTGGCCAGGTGGTAGGTGGGCAGTTCGTCGGCACTTTTGTAGAGCACTTTGTCGTCCAGAATGTCGCTCTTCACACGCACGTCGCCGCGAATCATGTCGTTCACGTGGATTTCCTGCCCGGGCTCCACCTTGAAGCGCACGGTGAACTGCGCACCGTCGGCAATCAGAGCCTCCCATTCGCTGCGCTCCATGGTGAGCGAGTTGCGCATCTGCTGGCGGGTCGAGGCATCGTATTGGAAGTTCTGCACCTCGGTGCGCTTCCGCTCCAGCTCCTCGGGTGTGTCGAAAGCGTAGTAGGCCTTGCCGGCATCCAGTAGCTGCTTCACATACTCCTTATAGATGTCCCGGCGCTCGCTCTGGCGGTAAGGACCGTGGCTGCCGCCGAAGCTGACACCCTCGTCGAACTGGATGCCCAGCCAGCGGAATGACTCCAGAATATATTCTTCGGCCCCGGGCACAAAGCGATGAGAGTCGGTGTCTTCAATGCGGAACACCAGTTCACCGCCATGCTGACGGGCAAAAAGATAATTGTAAAGCGCAGTACGCACGCCGCCAATGTGCAAAGCACCAGTCGGGCTGGGTGCAAAACGCACCCTGACTTTTCTTTCTGACATGCTTATAAAAACTTATTTTGTGCAAAATTAATACATTTTTTCGGCTTTGCCGTATTTTTTTAGTATTTTCGCAAGGTAAACCAGAAGATAAGACGGAAATGAGATTTATCGAACAGTTCAGCCACAGCAGGGAGCACTATTGGCGCAATCTCTTCACGCGCGGCACCCTCGTACTGGTCACCACGCTGCTCATTGTGTGGTTCCTGCCCCGCAGCGAGGGCCGTCAGTTCACCTACGAAGTGGGCGAACCTTGGCACTACAACACCATCATTGCCAAATACGACTTCCCCATCTACAAGACCGAGGAGGCTCTGGCCAAGGAGAAAGACTCGTTGCTGCGTCAGTTCCAGCCTTACTACAACTACGACAATCAGGTGGAGACGAACGAAATCAACAAGTTCCGCCATGACTTCGCAGACGGCATCCCCAACGTGCCGGCCGGCCTTGCCGCCATCATCATAGACCGACTGCACCGCCTCTACCAGGCCGGCATCATGGAGACGCCCAATTACAACAGCATCATCCGCAACGACACGACGAGCCTGGTACGTGTCATCTTCGGCAAAAATGCCGAGAGCATCCAAATCAACTGCATCTACTCCACCATGTCGGCTTATGAGCAACTGCTCTCTGATCCCGACTTGGCCTCCGAGCGCACGGCCCTGCAGCGAATCAATCTGAACAATTACATCGAGCCCAACCTGATTTACGACAAGCCCATCTCCGAGACAGCCAAGAACGATTTGCTCAGCGGCATATCGCCTGCAAGCGGCATGGTGATGAGCGGACAGAAGATTATCGGCATGGGCGAGATGGTAACCGACTACAATTACCGCGTGCTCAACTCCTTTGAAAAGGAGATGCAGCGGCGCAGCGCCTCCCAGGCGCAGCTCACCAACAACTTCATCGGCAACACCATCTACGTGTTGCTCTTCGTACTGCTCTTCACCATTTATCTGGCTCTTTTCCGCAAAGACTACTTCGACAAGCCGCGCAGCATCACCATGGTCTACACGCTCATCACCGTGTTCCCCATTCTGGTATCGCTCATGATGCAGCACAGCTACTTCAACTTCAGCGTCTACATCCTGCCCTTTGCCTTTGTCCCTGTGTTCGTGCGCGTGTTCCTCGACTCGCGCACCTCGTTCATCACCCACATGACCACCGTGCTCATCAGTGCGGCCGCCGTGCGCTTCCAGTTCGAGTTCATCGTCATGCAGACGGTGGCAGGGCTCGTAGCCATCTACTCGCTGCGCGAAATGTCGTCGCGCGCGCAGGTGTTTCGCACCGCCCTCATGGTGTTTCTGGCCATGAGTCTCACCTATTTCACGCTGAAACTCATGCAGAGCGTCGAAGAATTTACACTCGACACCAGCATGTACTACCACTTCCTCATCAACGGCGTACTGCTGTTGCTGGCCTATCCGCTGATGTTTCTCATCGAAAAAGCCTTTGGTTTCGTGTCGGCCATCACGCTCATCGAACTATCCAACACCAACAAGGGGCTGCTGCGCAACCTCAGCGAGGTGGCCCCCGGCACCTTTCAGCACTCCATCACCGTGGGCAACCTGGCCTCAGAAATTGCCAACAAGATTGGGGCCAACAGCACCCTTGTGCGCACGGGCGCCCTGTACCACGACATCGGCAAGATGGTCAACCCGGCCTTTTTCACCGAGAACCAGCAGGGCGGCGTCAACCCGCACGACAACCTCACCGACAAGGAGAGTGCGCGTATCATCATCAGTCATGTGGCCAACGGCGTGAAACTGGCCGAGGAGGCCAACCTGCCGGTCATCATCCGCGACTTCATTCTCACCCATCACGGGCACGGACTGGCCAAGTATTTCTACATCAAGTATCAGAACGAGCACCCCGACGAAATTGTCGACAAGGAGCTGTTCACCTATCCCGGCCCCAACCCCTACACGCGTGAACAGGCCATTCTCATGATGGCCGACACGTGCGAGGCCGCGTCGCACTCGCTCAAGGAGTACACCGAGGAGAACATCAGCTCCCTCGTGAACAAGCTCATCGACCAGCAAGTGGCCGACGGCAACTTCAAGGAATGCAAGATCACGTTCTACGACATTGCCGTGGCCAAGCAGGTGCTCATCGACCGTCTTAAAGCCATCTACCACACCCGCATCCAATATCCGGCCAGCCGCAAGGCGTAAGCTGCCGGCGGGCAAATCACAATGAAACAACAAAAATATATGAATAAATCTATCAACATTGTAGATAAAGAATATCAACTATGGATAAGGAGACTGTGCAAGCGTTACCGTCAGAGCCAAATCAAGGCTGCTATCAAAGTTAACGAAGAGATGCTTCGTTTCTATTGGGAACTGGGCAGAGACATTGTGGCCTTACGCATAGAGAAACGCTGGGGTGAGAAAGTAATAAGTCGCTTGGCCGTCGACTTGAAAGATTCCATGCCTGATATGAGCGGACTGACACAGCGCAATATCTACTATTGCAAGCAGTTCTTCCTGCTCTATCATCCGATAATGACAAGTTTGCCCCAAGCTGGGGCAAAAACAACCAAGGGCAATATGCCCCAAGCTGGGGCAAAACTTCAAGAAGGCATTTTCTGCGTGCCTTGGGGGCATCACAAAATACTGATAGACAAGTGTTCTGACAATCCTGAAAAGGCCGTTTTCTATGTATTGCAAACAGTAGAAAAGGGTTGGAGTCGTTCTCTGTTACTCAACGCCATATCGTCCAATCTCTACGAGCGACAGGGCAAAGCATTGACCAATTTCAAGAATACACTGCCCTCTACCGACAGCAATTTGGCGCAGGAACTCACCAAAGACCCTTACAACTTTGCATTTACAGGAGTTGCCAAGCCTTACAACGAGCGAATACTCAAAGATGCTTTGCTGAACAATATCACTCGGTTTCTCACAGAGTTGGGTACAGGATTCGCCTATGTGGGCAAGGAATATCAGTTGGAAATAGGCAACACAGAGAATTTCGTTGACTTACTTTTCTACAATCTTAAACTGTCTTGCTATGTAGTTATAGAGGTCAAAATCGGCAAGTTCTCTTTCCCTGACATCGGACAGTTGGGAGGATATGTCGTTGCATGCAATCACATTCTACGCAGGGAGGGGCGCGACAATCCAACCATAGGTTTCTCATCTGCAAGGAAAAAGACAAAATACAAGCACAATTCGCCTTGGAATCAAGCAGCCAACCGATAGCCATATCCGAGTACGACCTTGAGAAATTCTATCCTGAGACATTAGAGGGAACAATGCCTACCATCGAAGAAATTGAGGCAAAATTGATTGAAAGAACAAAAAATGAAGATTGCGTTAATACATTATAGATATACCACCATACTATTATCAGCCTTTCACAAAGGCGTACTTGAGCATGCCATACAGGGGTACGTTCTCCATCCAACCCTGGTCAACGTATCCTTTCATCGAGAGACGGAGGCCCTTCAAACGGGCATCGGGATGATTGTCGATATAAGTTTTCATGGAGCGTGCACGGACGTTCTCTTCTGCCTTAACCTCAATCGGGATAACTCTTTCCGCGGTTTGGACAACAAAATCTATTTCCGCAGGGCTTGTATCATTGCTCCAATAATAAGCGGTCAACCCCATTGAGACCATCTGCTGCAAGACAAACTGCTCGGAAAAAGAGCCTTTGAACTCTCTAAAGACGTTGCTTCCTATCAGCATTTCTCTGGCAGGAACATCCGCCATACAGCCAAACAGGCCGCAATCGAGCAGAAAAACCTTGAAAGCACTCGGATCTTCATAGAACTTCACAGGCGACAGAATCTCTTTCACGCGGCTTACTTTGTGAATGATCCCTGCATCAATGAGCCATTGTATGGCCAGTTCATAGTCTTTCGCGCGTGCTCCCTGCCTGACAACTCCATAGACAAACTTCTTGTTTTCCTTGGCCAACTGCGAGGGAAGGCTGGCCAGCACTTGCCCGATACGGACATTCTCCGTTTTGGAACTATGCTTGGATATATCGTTGCGATAGGCTTCCAGAATGTTTTGCTGAAGTCGTCGCACCTCTGCCAAATCATGATGCTCGACGAAGCGTGAGACAACCTCGGGCATTCCACCCACAAAATAATAGTAGCGAAGCTGCTCTATGAACTTGGAGGCAAACATATCCATCATTTTCCAGTCGCCTTGACGAAGAATCTGCAACAATGCTTCTTCGCCGTTTGCCTCCAAAAACTCCTCAAAGTCCATGGGATGGACGGACATCATATCCACCTTGCCGACAGGAAACGAGTCGCCCTGGTGAAGCGTAATGCCCAGCAGGGAACCTGCGGCCATTACATGATATTCGGGCGCATTCTCCTGAAAATACTTCAAGCTGTGCAGTCCACGTGGCACCTCCTGTATCTCATCGAAGACCACCAGCGTTTTGCCCGGCTCCGGTTTGACTCCCGATATAGCCTGTACGGCAAACAGAATGCGCTCAATGCTATAATCGTCGGTGAACAAACCCTTGGCCAAAGGCTCTGCATCGCAGTTGATATAGGCAACCGATTCGTAGCACTCCCTGCCAAACTCCCTCATGAGCCACGTCTTTCCTACCTGGCGTGCACCAAGGAGAATGAGCGGTTTCCGCCCCGCACTCGCTTTCCATGCCCGTAGTTGTTCCAATGCTTTCCGCTTCATGTTCAGCTGATTTTGAGGCAAAATTACATTTTTTCGAGGATAAAAACAAGGAAAAATCACACTTTTTAGAGGATATAAATGCTATTTTTCTACATTTTTCCGAGGATAGCAAAGAACGTAAGGACCGCCGGTGCTTCCCCGAAAAGGAGAAAAACGGGGAGCGTGCAGCCCCCGCCAACCGTTCATGCCCCAACGATAACAAGGTGCATGGACGCTCGTTTGAAGGCCTACACATCGTGTTAACGTATTATAAATATAGCCACAAACTATCCGACATTTAGAACAATCGGTGTACCTTTGCAACCAATATATTTAAATGTTTTTAAGATGAAAAGATTAAAATTAGCTGTTATGGCCGTTGCCTTAACGGCTTCACAGGCTGCTGTGGCCGGCGGTCTGCTCACCAACACCAACCAAAACGTGGCTTTCAACCGCCATTTTTCGCGTGACGCAGCCATCGGCATCGACGGCGTCTACTCCAACCCCGCCGGCGTGGCTTTCATGAATCCCGGAGCCCATCTCTCCATCAACTGGCAGCTGGTGTTCCAGACCCGTACCATCCAAAACGAATATCCCCTCTTTGCCAACAACACAGCCAACGCCTCCACCCGCCGCAAGTTCCAAGGCAAGGCCTTTGCACCCGTGCTTCCCTCGTTCCAGTTTGCCTACAACTGGAAGAAATTCTCGTTCCAGAGCAACTTTGCCGTGGGCGGCGGCGGCGGCAAGTGCACCTTCGACGACGGCCTGGGCTCGTTCGAGAAGATTGTAGGCGAGACTGCCGTGGGGGCCTGCGCCCTGGCCGGAGCCATCGACCAGACCATGGGGGCCCGCCTGTTCACGGACGACGCCCACTTCGGCAGCAAGGGCAGCTACAGCTTCGACAGCTACATGCGCGGCCGCCAGTACTACTACGGCCTCTCGCTCGGCGCAGCCTACCGCTTCAATCCCTCGCTGAGCGTCTTTGCAGGCGTGCGCGGCGTGTATGCGATGAGCAACTACTACGGCTACGTGAGAAATATCAAGGTGGGCCGGGTGCCCCTCTACCGCATGCTCGATCCCACGAAAACCAACTCGGCCGACATCGAACTCAACAGCGACCAGACGGGCGTGGGCTTCACCCCCATCCTAAGCGTGGACTACAAACTGGGCCGTTGGAACTTCGCCGCCAAGTATGAATTCAAGACGCGCATGCGCCTGAAGACGGAGTCGGTGAACCAGGCTCCGAGCATCGGCAACCTGCCGGCCAACCTGATGGCCGCCTTCAAGGAGGCCGGTGTGTCCGAGGCTGCGGCCGCGGCCGTGCTGAACGCGCCCGCCGTGGCCAACACCATGATGGCCCTGAAAACGCAGTTCGACACCAAGCTGGGCGAGTCGATCGGCGAGTATGAGGACGGCAAGAAGATTGCAGCAGACATTCCCGCCCTGCTCACGGCCGGCGTGGGCTACAGCCCCATCGACCCCCTGCGCCTCAATGTAGGCTTCCATTACTTCTGGGACAAGCAGGCCACGGCCTACGGCCACCGGGAGGACAAGCTCTCTCGAGGCACCATGGAGTGGAACGCCGGGGCAGAATTCGACGCCAACAAGAAGCTGACGGTGAGCGTGGGATGGCAGAACACCAGCTACGGACTCACGCCGGAGTACATGGCCGACAGGTCGTTTGTGACCAGTTCCAACTCCATCGGCGGCGGCGTCCGGCTGCACATCTCCAAGAAAATGAGTGTCAACGCAGCCTATTTCTGCACGCTCTACGGACACGAGAAGACCAGCGAAACCACAGTCGTAGGCAACTACACGGCCGACTATACCCGCACGAACCACGTGTTTGGCGTGGGCCTGGACATCGACTTCTAAGGCCATGACACGTGGCCGGCGGTCCACAACACAACAAACTCCAACCTTGTTACCCTCCCATTGCGACAGGCGGCAACAGACCATGCGCCTCTGTCGCAATCTTTTTTTGAGCTTCTCCCTGCGGATTCCAAAGGAGAGAGAAGCCCTGCAAGGGCCGGGCCGACGGCCGGCAAGGTCGGCACCCCCCGACAAAAACCCCGTAAACGCCATGCGAAAAAGCCGTGGACGCATCGCGAAAACACCGTAAACGCCACGCGAAAAAGCCGCCGCCGCACGACAAAAAAGCCGTGGAGGCGCGGCGGCAAAACTGCCAAGGGCAGACCGACAAAAAGCGGGGGAAGGGATTAAAGCGGGTCGACGTCGTAATAAATGGTGAGCGACTTGTAACCGGGCTGCTGCATCATCTGCTGCTGCACCTGCCGCAGGGCGGCGCGCGCCTGGGTCTGGCTGACGCCGTTTTCCAGCTTGATGACTATCTTGCGGATGCTCATGGCCTTCACCCGGGCCACGGCCGGCTTGTCGGGCCCCAGCACCCGCTCGCCGAAGTGGCGGCGCAACAGGGCGCCCATCTCCTGTGCCGCCGCCTCGACCAGCCCCTCCTGCTTGTGCTTCAGGTAGACATAGACCAGATGGCAGAACGGCGGATAGCGGAAGAGCTCGCGCTCGGCCAGCAGGTCACGGTAGAGGGCGGCATAGTCGTTGTGCACCACTTGCTGCACCACAGGCAGCTGTGGGCTCCGCGTCTGCAAGATGACGAGGCCGCGACTGTCCTTGCGGCCGGCGCGGCCGCTCACCTGACTCATCATCATGAACGCATGCTCGTAGGCCCGGAAGTCGGGATAGTTGAGCATGGAGTCGGCATCGAGAATGCCCACCACGGCCACCCGGTCGAAGTCGAGGCCCTTGGTCACCATCTGCGTGCCGATGAGCACGTTGGTCTTGCCCCTGCCAAAGTCGGCGATGATGCGCTCGTAGGCCCCGCGCGTGTGGGTGGTGTCGAGGTCCATACGCCCCACACGGGCCTCGGGAAACAGAGCCTCCACCTGGTCTTCTATCTTTTCCGTGCCGTAGCCCCGCCCGGTAAGGTCGGGGTTGCCGCAGTTGGGGCACACCGTAGGCACGGCATAGGTGAAGCCGCAATAGTGGCAGGTGAGCAGGTTGAGCCGTTTGTGGAAGGTGAGCGACACGTCGCAGTTCTTGCACTTCGGCACCCAGCCGCACACCTTGCACTCTATCATCGGGGCAAAGCCACGTCGGTTTTGGAAGAGGATGACCTGCCGGCCGGCGGCCAGGGCCTCGCGCATAGCGCGGAGCAGCGCGGGCGAAAAGGGGCCGCTCATCATGCGGCGGCGGCGCAGGTCCTTGATGTCGACCACCCGTACCTCGGGCAGGGCAAGGCCCTGATAACGCGTGGCGAGGGTCACAAGACCATATTTTCCCGTCTGTGCATTGTAGTAGCTCTCCATCGACGGCGTGGCCGTACCCAGCAGTGTTTTGGCCCCATACATGGCGGCCAACACGATGGCGGCGCTGCGTGCATGGTATCGGGGTGCAGGGTCCTGCTGCTTGAAGCTGGTCTCGTGCTCCTCGTCGATGATGACAAGGCCCAGCCGCTGAAAGGGCAGGAACACGGCCGAGCGGGCCCCGAGAACCACGTCGTAGGGCTGGGCCGAGAGCTGCTTGTTCCAAATTTCCACACGCTCGGCGTCACTGTACCGGGAATGGTAGATGCCCAGACGGCGGCCGAACACGTGCTGCAGCCGCTGCATGATTTGCACCGTGAGGGCTATCTCGGGCAGCAGATAGAGCACTTGTTTGCCCTCGGCAAGGGCGCGGCTGATGAGATGGATGTAGATTTCGGTCTTGCCGCTGGAGGTGACGCCGTGGAGCAACACCACGTCTTTCTGCCGCCACTGGTCGAGCAACCGGCCATAGGCCTCGCCCTGGGCGGCGCTCAGCGGCTTCACATGCTCGGGATGTGGGTCGCCGGCATCGTTGAGGCGCCCCACATCCTGGTCGTAGAGCCGGAGCAAGCCGTGGTCTACAAGCTGCCGAACGATGGCCGAAGTGCAGTGCGTAACGTTCATCAGCTCCTCGCGCGTACAGGGTTTCACGGATGCGGGCGCATCGGCAAACGCCGTGTCCCAGTGCGACAACTGCAAGTAGGCCATGAACACTTCCTGCTGGCGGCGGGCCCTGCGCAGCATGCCGAGGGCGGCATGCAGGGCGGCCTCGGTGCGAAACTTGGGGCCAAGGGTGACGCAGGTCTCGGTCTTGGGCCGGTAGCCGGTATCGGCCTTGAGGCCCGAAGGCAGGGCGGCCTTGAAGATGTCGCCCAACGGAGCCATGTAATAAGCGGAGAGCCACTGCCACAGGCGCAGCTGTCGGGGCAGCAAGATGGGGGCGTCGTCGAGCACGGCCAGCACCGATTTCAGCTTGTCGGCAGCCATCTGGGGGGCTTCGGAGTGTACGCGGACAATCAGTGCAGCGTAAGTCTTGCTCTTGCCAAAGGGCACAAGCACGCGCACACCCACGGCGCAACGACCCGCCAGAGCGTCGCTGACGGCATAGGTGAACGTGCCTTCCAAAGGCAGGGGCAAAATAATGTCTGCGTAATTCATAATTCAAAATTCATAATTCAAAATTACCATCCGGGACGATTTCTGCGTGTTCGACTTACGAGACAAGACCTATTATCCAAGTTTCTACATTTCCATCTTAAGAAATTCCTGCACGATGCTTTCACGAGACAAGGCCCAACAGCCAAGTTTCAACATTGCCTTCTGAGACGAATCACCGCTCACGGCACTGCAATACAAGGCTCAATATCAAAAATTGCCGCCCGGAATCACGGCTGAACAGCGAGTCCGGACGGCAATTTTGAATTTTAAATTCTGAATTTTGAATTGCTAAAAGTAATATGCCACCGCCACCTGCCACGAGTTGGTATGGCCTTTATAGACCGACGTAACGGTGTTTGTAACGGTGTTGAGCACCTTGGCCTCACCCGTCTTGCTGCAGGCAATGTTGTAGTTGGCCGAGAACTGGAGGTGGCTGCGCAGCGTGACACCCAAGCCGACGTTGACACTTAGGTTCGACTTCTGGAACTGGAAAGTGTTCTTGTAGCTACCCATGCTGGTCCAAGAAAACTCCTCATCGCCCACATTGAACCCGAACTGCGGGCCGGCAAAGAGGAAGATGTTGGCCAGAGAGCCCAGTCCTACGCCATAGCGCAGGTTGACGGGAATGTTGATTTCCTGCTGCTTCACCGTGGTCTCGCCTCCGGCAGCATCCGTGTTCTGCACCTTGGACGAACGCTGGTCGTAGAGGGCCGAAGCGTCGAAGCTAAGGCCAACGACGGGCAATGTGAACTTAACCGTGGGACCAACAAACCAGCCGGCACGGTTGTTGCCGTCGAACACGTCCTGACTGAAGCTCATCTTGGACACGTTGAGACCGCCCTTGAGACCGAACTTGACTTGGGCGTCGGCCGACCGGGACACCATCAGCGCCACGGCCAGAAAGAGGAGGGATAGATACTTTTTCATGATTGTAGTTATGGGTATTGGTGAAAAAATAATGGTTAATGCCGCTGCCGACGTACGGTGACACGGGCATTGCTGCTACCCGACGGCGTGCTCCCACGACGGGTGAGGGGCTTGACGGTCTTGGCGGTTGAGGTGCGGCGACCTTTCTTCATGGCCTTGAGGTCGCGGGGCGTGAGCCGTGCGATGGAGTCGAGCGAGTCCTTGCGGGCCTGGTCGCCCCAGATGCCTTTCTCGAAAGCAGCGATCTCGCGTTCGATGCGCTGCTGCTCACGCGAGAGCTTCACGCTGTCGCTACCGGCCACTTGGGCCAGCGTCTGGCCGAGCATGTTGGTGGTCTTGTAGATTTTGCCCTTGTAGGCATTCATGGTGAAGTAGTCGTCGATGCTCATCGTGGCGGCATTGTTGAGGTTGCTCGTCATGATGGTCTGCTTGGAAAGGAAAGGAGCCAGGTCGGCATAGCGCACCCAAAACAAGGGATACTTGGTGACGCCGTCGCCAAAGTCGTCTTCACGATACATCACGGGGCAGAGCGCCTGCACCTTGGTATGGAAAGTGGCTGTGGCCTGGTCGTAGTAAGTGCTCTCCTTGATGAAGTAGCCCTTGACTTGCGCCGAGGGAATGTCGCTGTCGTCGATGTGCACGCCGCGGTCGGTGCGCTCGTAATAGACGTGATAGTCGTCGAGGAACTTCAGCGGACTCACGCGCAGCGACTCATCGAACCGCTCGTTGCCCGTGTTCACGTCGTAGCTGTAGGCCGCAATGCCACCGTGGCGCGGCCCAGCCATGATGAGCTTGAACATATAGGTGAACAGGTTCATCTGCGTACCCAGCGGCTCCACGGGATAGTAAAGGCCGGCATTGGCATCGTCGTTGAGGCTGAGTTCGCGGTAGACGTCGCGCCGCCACACCACGTCTTCGCTCATCCGGGCCTCGGTGGGGAACGAAATCTGGGCGCGCAGGGTCATGTTGTCCCTGTTCGACTTCTGGGCGGTTGCCTGCTGCTGCTCACGCCGGGCCTTGGGCTGCGCCGTGGCAGCCAGCGCAAGGCCGACGGCAAGAAGCATCAAAAATATTCTTTTCATGTTGTTTCTAAATTCTTCTATCATGGTTTGACTCCGTGGCCCACTTCCCGTCTGCAGGGAAGCGGGCACTCCCTACTTCACTTTCACCTCCATCGCACCAGGCAGTGTACGGCTGATGCCGTCGGGGCCCACGGCCTTCACCTCGGTGATGTAGAACCGGCGGCCATGGGAGAGCCGACGGAACTGCTCCCGCATGCGGTCGGTGAAACCAGCGCCCGACGAGGCCATTTGCACGGCATTGCCCATGTTGTCGTAGAACACGGCGGAGAAGCTGCTGACCTGGAACTGTATGTCGAGGATGCCGTCGTCGATGGCCGCGCTGAGCGTCGAGGCACCCATGAGACTGGCCTTGGCGAGACTGCCGCCCTTGAAACGGTCGGTGCCCAACGCTATGTAGGGCGTGGGATCGGGCAGCCGGCGCACCTTGAACGTGAACGGCGGGAACGACCGCAGCTTGCCGCCGTCGCGGGCAGAAACGTGGAATGTGACGTCGTGGCCCACGGCCGAGGGCACCGCCACGTAGCGGCCGGCACCGGCTGCAGAGAGGCTTCCGCCCGACATTGATACCGAAACGGCATTCTGGGGCACGCCCGGCACACTGACGCTGATGGGATTGCGGTATCCGGCATAGAGCACATTCATGAGGTCGGCAGCCACGGTGGCGCCACCGGGTACGGGAATGACACTGTATTTCTGCAGGAAGTCGCGGCGCAGCACGTCGCCGTTGGCATTGCGCATGAGGATGTAACCGCTGAACTGATGGTCGCCCACGCCGCCGGCTGTGAAGCTGTACTGCCCTGCTGCGGTGTTCACCCGCGAGCCGTTGACATAGATTTCGGGCTGCTTGGTGGTGTCGATGGCTGCCATGACAATGTTGGCTGTAAAGCGCTCGCCAGGATAAAGGGTAGTCTTCTCGGGCACAACAAAGGCCGAAAGTTTGTTCACACGAATGTCTTTGAGGTCGATGTTGGAGACGAGTGTATGGAGCACGTCGCCCTCGGCATGGCGCACATCATTCTGCAATTTGGACAGCAAGGTGACGGCGGCAGCCACCGGCATATTCTCGAACATGTACTCCTGCCAGTTCTTGCCCAGCGTGTTGGCCTTGCGGGGAACTGCGGTAGAGAGGTTGCTGCTGATGATACGACGCTGCTGAGGGTCGGTGATGTATTGCAGAATGCGCTCACGATAGCTGTTGATGGCCCGGTAGAGCCTGCCGCCCCGCCCAGTGACGGGAGCCAGCATCACCGTGCCGGCGGCATCGACATTGTCGATGTTTTCAATGTTGTGTACGTCGGCGTCGGCACCATCGGCCTCCCTGACGATAGCCACCTTCAGTTCTTGGGCGAAATTGAAGAGCGAATCGCTCATGGCCTTCACGGCGGTGGCCTTCTCAAACCAAGCCCGCACCTTGGCAGGGTTGGCGGCCATTTGGTCCTTGAAGTCGCCGTAGAGCGCTTCGTTCTCCGACGAGGCATTGTTCGTTGTGCGGTTCAGACTCTCCTCGACCACGGCAAAGCCGTTGAGCACCTCGGTGGAGATGTTCAGTGCAAGCATGGCCAGTAAGACGATGTACATCAGGTTGATCATCTTCTGGCGAGGGCTGACCGGTCTTTTCTTGATTGCCATGTCGTCTGTCGTTTATTCGTCCGTGTGGGCGGCACCGGGAGCCGCCACGTGCATGTTCACCGTCATGGCCTCTATCATGCGGGCGTAGATCTGGTTGAGTTGCTCTATCTGCTGGGCCATCTTGCGGGTCTGGTCGTTAATCTGGTCGATGGTTCCTATCTGCTGGCTGGCTCCTTTAAGCTGCATCTCGTAGACCTTGCTGATGCCGGTAAGCGTGCGGTTAAGGTTCTCCATCTCCTCGCTGTCGCGCGTGAGTCGGGCACTCTGCTCATTGACTTTCTTCAGCGTTTCCACCAATTCCTTGAGCTCGTCGACGTAGTTGCCCTGGGCCTCGTTGAGGGCGGCAGCCTCTTCGGCCGACATCTGGGGCACGTAGTTGGGCTGGACGGCAGCCTCTTCGGCCGACATCCGGGGCACGTAGTTGGGCTGGATGGCGGCTCCGGACGAAGCAGGTGCAGCCGTCTGTGCGGAACCGACAGGCTGGGCAACCTGCACGGCCACTGCGGCAGGGGCGGGCTGTTCGTCGGGAGCAGCGGGCGTTTCACCCTTGCCATAAGAGACGATGCCACTGGCCAGGAACTCCTCCGTGACGCGAGTGGGCATCTCGCGCCCGTCGGCCGTCTTGTCGAAAGGACGGTCGAAAGCAGAGATGAAGAACACCAACACCTCTGTGCCCATGCCAAGGAAGAGCATGATATTGGCCCCGGCCAGATGCGTGAGCTTGAACAATGCACCCAGAATCACGACCGAAGCACCCCAGCTATAGGCATAGTTGAGGAAAGTTTGGCCGGCAACGGTGTCCATCCACTTCTGCAGACGGTACACCAAATTGTACTTGCTATAATTTGACATGATGGTTATCTCTTTTTCTGTTTACTGGTGATGGAGTTGGCCAGCGAGCGCGCACAGCGGAATCCGATGTAAGAACGGGGCTGGTTCTGATACTCCCACGTGCGCCAAGCCGAGCGGATGTAGCTCTCGGGGTCTTTCCAAGAGCCGCCGCGAACGCTCTTCTTCTTGAGCTTATAAGGGTCTTCGCGGGCTGCCTTGTAGTCCAGCTGGGGGTTGAGATCGTTCATGGCATCGACGCCCGCCTCGGTATAGATGGTGCTCGTCCACTCGGCCACGTTGCCGGCCATGTCGTAGAGGCCATTGGTGTTGGGCGAATAGCTGGCCACCTTACTGGAAATGAGGTTGCCGTCCTTGGTGTAATTGCCGCGGTCTGGCTTGAAGTTGGCATAGAAGCAACCATTGCCATTGGCCACGTCGGCATTCTCCCACGGGAACTCCGTCTGGTCTTTGCCACGGGCGGCATACTCCCACTCTGCCTCGGTGGGCAGTCGGTAACGCTGAATGTAACGGGCTTCGGCTCCCAGTCCTTTCAGCAGATAATCGGTGCGCCAGGCACAGAACGCGTTGGCCTGTTCCCAAGTAACGCCCACGACAGGATAGTCGTTGTAGGCTGGATTGGTGAAGTAGTTGCGAAGATAGGTCTCGTTTTCCGAGTTTTGGAAATCGTTAACCCAGCATGTGGTGTCGGGATAGATGTTGACAATGTACGTATTGAGAAAGTCCCACGGGCCGGACAGGGGGCGGTTGATGGTCTCGCTGACAATGCGTCCGTTATCGTCGATATAGGCGGTGTCCTTGCTAATCATGACCGTCTCATCGGGATCGGCCGCCATATCGGTATTGAGATTGCGCTCCTCGGGGTTGAGACGGTTGCGGCGCAGTGCAGCCGTCACGTAGTCGTACACCTCGTATCGGTAGTTCATCTGGCTGTAGTCGAGGAGTTTTTCGCCTGTCACGGGATTGGTGACATAGAGGCTTTCGATGGCGCGCTGCTCGTCCTCGGTGGGCTTGCGGGGCAAACGCTTGTTCCAGTTGAGGTGAGGCTTCACAGGATCGCCATGCTTGTCTTCGGTAATCATGTACGACTCGTCGCCGCCGTAAGAGGGATCGGCCAGCCGGGTACGCAGGATACTGTCGCGCACCCACATCACAAACTGCTTGTATTGTGAATTGGTCACTTCGGTTTCATCCATCCAGAAACCGTCCACGGAGATGTCTTTCACGGGAGTCTTCTTGCCCCAAAGGCTGTCCTGTCCTTGCAGACCCATCTTCAGATAGCCGCGATTGATGCGGGTCATGCCGTAAGGTGTGGGTTCGGTAAAGGTTTTGCCACTCACGCCCACCACTTCGCCGCCTCGACCGGAGGCAGAGGCCGACTTGGCACTGAAACAGCCTGTCAGCGTCGTTGCGACGGCGGCCAGGCAGAGGGCCACAATAGTTTTCTTTCCCATATAGCTTGAAAGGTTCGTCATTTCAATTTTCTGTCTTTGCTTCGCTCCCGCATTCTTCTGCACAAAAGCCTATAAGATGCGGACGCTCTTGTGCAGGTTGCGGCCTTTCTTCGTTAAATTGATGTCGTGTTGGTAGCCCACGAAAAGCTCGTGACTGCCGTTGCCCGGATTGATGCCCGAGGTATAGGCCTCGTAACTGTAGCCCAGCATGATGCCGTGGAAACTGCCACCCACCATCACGGTGACGGAATTGGTGGGGCTGTAACCCACACCACCATACATCACCCTGTCTCCATTGGTGTAGATCAGCCGGGCGTTGACATTCGCACGATAGACCACAAGGTCCGTTTGCACCAGAAACGAAGGCTTTATTGTTAGAAACGGGTTGCGCAACTTTATATTGTATCCCCCTGTTAAATAATAAGTACGGTCGATCTGCAACTCGTTGGTCTCGCCAAGATGCACGAGAGGGGCGTTGGCATGCAACACGGAGACACCGGCATACCAGGCCTTGTGTGTGTAATACAATCCGGCACTCAAATCAAGCGAGTTGCCCGATGCCGTGGAGAAAGCGGGGTCACTGGAGTCTTCTACATCGAGTTTGTTCGCATCAAAACTCTCATTGAGCATGCCGACCTGTAGCCCCACGCTCATCTGTCCACCCATCAACTTGAACTTCAACGCATACTGTAAGGCAAGTTTTTGATGGGTGAAGAGACCCAGCTTGTCATTCATGAACTGTAGTCCCACGCCGTGATACGTCTTCAAGGCATAAAGGGGCATGTCGGCTGAAGCATAAGCTGTTTGCGGATTATGCTCAAAACCGGCCAGATCGAGAGCGTAAGCAAAGGTGGCGTTGAGCTTCGGCTGCTTGCCAGCCGCTGCGGGATTATAAGAAGTCTCCATGTCAAAATAATGACTGAAAGACGGGTCATACTGCGCCCACATCCTCTGTGAGGATGCTGCTACCAAGAGTATTATAATCCAAAAGCGTTTAAACACGATTCAATAACGGCCTTACGGTGACTTTATTGCATGAAAAAGGCTGTACGCCGGTATCTTCATCCAAGTCGGAACATTCCGACTACAGCATGAAAAGACCGACGTACAGCCTGTGTATCTCAACCACAAGACCTTAATATTCGTCTTCGTTCCAGAGAAAATCGTCCTTGGTGGGATAATCGGGCCAGATGTCCTCAATGCTCTCATAGACATCGCCCTCGTCTTCTATCTCCTGTAAGTTCTCCAAAACTTCAGCCGGGGCACCAGAACGTACTGCGTAATCTATCAACTCTTCTTTAGTTGCAGGCCAAGGAGCATCCTCGAGCTTCGAAGCCAAATCCAATGTCCAATACATAGTTTTCTCGTTTTACATATTACTGAATAGTTGCGCAAAAATAAATAAATTATTTGTATTTGCAAATAATTTGTGGTTTTTTTTAGCCGCTTCTACAGACAAAGCATCATTTTCCAGCCGTTTCTGCAAACATGTGCAAGCACTCCTCCAACAACCCCAGTAGCTGCATCCTCAGAAATTGACTATATAATCCTGCTTGATCAAACGATGGTCAAAGAATATCAAACCGCAATAATACAAGTCGAAAGTGATGCCGCTTCGCTTATCATCCCTCATATTCCGCCAACGTCGTAGTGCTTGCTTATTGTCATGGATGTCGAGAACGATAAGCAGAGAACCCTCGTGGGCACGACTTGCATAACGATCATACACTGTTTTTCCCGCTTCATCCGCGTCGATCACCACCACATTTCCGTGAAAATCTTTTTCCAACTCACCAATATACGGAGTCCATTGCTCATCTATCACTGTAACAGCAGCATGACTGCATGCAGTTCGCACATAGTCCTCCCAACATGCCGGAACCCCGCCATAGAAATACCAATGACGTGCCTGTCTGTCATTGGCTATACGAAAAAGCAGCTCAGCCATCTTCCGACTCAGCACATCTATCCTGAACCACCGCAACCTCAAATCTTCATAAGAATAATATGGATAGTGCTCATTAATCACATAACGAATAAAACGATAGGCCCATGGTGACTGCACACCAAATCCCCTCGTGTGCTTCCAACGCCTGATCCAAACGATACTTCTTCTCAATCTACCCATATATCAGGAACGCCAATTTCCCCATTTTAATATATCCTTATCTAAAAACACATCCATATCGCCCCCTATAAGTTCCTATCGCCCCCTATCATAGCTTATCACCTCTATAATTACCTATCATCTCCTATCATAGCCTATAATTGCCTATCACCTCCTATCATTACCTATCACCTCCTATCATTGCCTATCCCCGCCTATCCTCTTCTCTCCCCTTTCTCTTTCCCCAACCTCCCCCACCCCAAAAAAGTCCCCCGCCCACACTTCCTGTGGACGGGGAACCAAAAAGCAGGCAGCTCCCTACTCTCCCGCATTGCATTGCAGTACCATCGGCGCAGACGGGCTTAACTTCTCTGTTCGGAATGGGAAGAGGTGGGACACCGCCGCAACAGCCACCAAAAATAACGAATGACCATCGGCACAAGGCAGGACTGAAAAAGAAAAACAAAGACATGCGCCCGGACACCGCATCAAAGCGGGACAGGGAACGCCACGGCTGAAAAAATGGGGCCCGAAGAAAGCGCTCGGGCAATTAGTAGCGCTCGGCTTTGACGTCGCCGTCTTTACACCTGCGCCCTATCTACGTCGTCGTCTGCAACGACCCTCTACGGAGTTCTCATCTTGCGGAGGGCTTCGCACTTAGATGCTTTCAGCGCTTATCCCGACCAGACGCGGATACCCGGCGGTGCACCTGGCGGCACAACCGGCAAACCGGAGGTCTGTCCGTCACGGTCCTCTCGTACTAGTGACGGCACCACGCAAAACTCCTGCGCCCACGATAGATAGAGACCGAACTGTCTCACGACGTTCTGAACCCAGCTCGCGTGCCACTTTAATGGGCGAACAGCCCAACCCTTGGGACCTTCTCCAGCCCCAGGATGTGACGAGCCGACATCGAGGTGCCAAACCACCCCGTCGATATGAGCTCTTGGGGGGGATCAGCCTGTTATCCCCGGAGTACCTTTTATCCTTTGAGCGACGGAGTTTCCATACACGTCCGCCGGATCACTATGCCCCAGTTTCCTGCCTGCTCGGCATGTCTGCCTCCCAGTCAAGCGCCCTTATGCCATTGCACTCCATAAGGCCGGTTACCAATCGGCCGGAGGGCACCTTTGGAAGCCTCCGTTACGCTTTTGGAGGCGACCACCCCAGTCAAACTACCCGCCAAGCGGTGTCCGCGCATACGCGCGTTAGACCTCAGACAGCCGAAGGGCCGTATTTCAAGGAGGGCTCCACATGCACTGGCGTGCACGCCTCAAAGCCTCCGGCCTATCCTACACATCGGATGACCAAGGTCAGCGCTAAGCTGTAGTAAAGGTTCACGGGGTCTTTTCGTCCCATCGCGGGTAATCGGCATCTTCACCGATACTACAATTTCACTGAGCTCATGGTTGAGACAGCGTCCGGATCATTACACCATTCGTGCAGGTCGGAACTTACCCGACAAGGAATTTCGCTACCTTAGGACCGTTATAGTTACGGCCGCCGTTTACCGGGGCTTCAATTCAACGCGGCACCTTGCGGATGACGTCTCCTCTTAACCTTCCGGCACCGGGCAGGTGTCAGGCTGTATACGTCCACTTGCGTGTTGGCACAGCCCTGTGTTTTTGTTAAACAGTTGCCTGGACCTATTCTCTGCGCCTCCCAAAAAAGGGAGGACCCTTTATCCCGAAGTTACAGGGTCAGTTTGCCTAGTTCCTTAACCATGAATCTCTCAACGCCTGAGTATGTTCTACCCGTCTACCTGTGTCGGTTTGCGGTACGGGTACCACAAGGGTTGAGCTTAGCGGATTTTCTCGGGAGTATGATTACCAGCGCTGTTACCCCTCCCCGAAAGGAGGGGCATACTGTCAGGGTCGGCTCGGAGGGTGGATTTGCCTGCCCTCCTCGGCGCCTACGCCCTTCAACGGGGATTTCCGTCACCCCGCGGCTGTGTCACTGCTCCGTCCCCGCGTCGCCCCATGTGGTAGTAACGGAATGTTGACCGTTTCTGCCATCGCCATCGCCTGTCGGCTGAGGCTTAGGACCCGACTTACCCCGGGATGACTGGCATTGCCCGGGAAACCTTGGACTTGCGGCGGGGGGGGATCTCACCCCCCTTGTCGTTACTTATACCTACATTTGCTTTGCCGTACGCTCCAGGATCAGTCATCTTCACCATTCTGCGCATACGGCATGCTCCCCTACCGATACTTTATTCAATGCTATCCTGCGTCTTCGGCGTCCGCCTTATACCCGATTATTATCCACGCCCGGACCCTCGACCAGTGAGCTGTTACGCACTCTTTGAATGAATGGCTGCTTCCAAGCCAACATCCTGGCTGTCACAGGGACAGGACTTCGTTAGACTAACTCAGGCGGAACTTCGGGGCCTTAGACGGCAGTCTGGATTCTTCTCCTCTCGGGGACGGACCTTAGCACCCGCCCCCTTACTGCACGGCTGCGGCGCATGAGCATTCGGAGTTCGTCAGGTCTCGATAGGCGGTGAAGCCCTCTCGACCTATCGGTCGCTCTACCTCTCATGCGGAACACCGCACGCGGCACCTAAATGCCTTTCGGGGAGTACGAGCTATCTCCAAGTTTGATTGGCCTTTCACTCCTACACACACCTCATCCAGAAGCTTTTCAACGCTTATTGGTGCGGACCTCCATCCGGTGTTACCCGGACTTCATCCTGGACATGTGTAGATCACTTGGTTTCGCGTCTGCCACCACCGACTGAAACGCCCTATTCAGGCTCGCTTTCACTGCGGCTCACGCGTCTCATGACGCTTAACCTCGCCGGTGACGGCAACTCGTAGGTTCATTATGCAAAAGGCACGCCGTCACTGCTATAAGCAGCTCCGACCGCTTGTAGGCGCATGGTTTCAGGAACTATTTCACTCTTCTCATGGAAGTGCTTTTCACCTTTCCCTCACGGTACTCGTTCGCTATCGGTCTCATCCGAGTATTTAGCCTTGCCGGATGGTCCCGGCGGATTCACGCAGGATTACTCGTGGCCCGCGCTACTCAGGATACCACTATGCCGACAAATGCTTCGGGTACGGGGCTATCACCCCCTGCGGCACCGCTTTCCAGCGGATTCCCCTCGCAACTGCCGTGCAACGACGTGGTCCTACAACCCCCAAGCCGCGTTGCCACGGCGTGGGTTTGGGCTCTTCCCCGGTCGCTCGCCACTACTGGGGGAATCATTATCTTATTTTCTTTTCCTGGAGGTACTAAGATGTTTCAGTTCCCTCCGTTAGCCCCCGGAAAAAACACCGGGTGACAGTCCTTCAGACTGACGGGTTGTCCCATTCGGATATCCGCGGGTCAGGGGTCATTTGCACCTCACCGCAGCTTTTCGCAGCTTATCACGTCCTTCCTCGCCTGGATGAGCCAAGGCATCCGCCATGCGCCCTTTCCTACTTTCTTCGACTTTCCCCCATGACAGCTTATCTGCCAGGGGGACGCCCATACTTTCAGCTGTATCGTCCCGCACGTGGACACGCACCTCTAAAAAGGCGCGCCACGAGCGGCAAGTCTTCACTTTTTCTTCTTATACAGTCTTGCTTGTGTCAATATGTCAAAGATCGGAGACCGGGTACACATTCAGGACGCACGAACCCATGTTCGTGCTCCGTGAACGGAACGGTCGTGGTGGAGAATAACGGATTCGAACCGTTGACCCCCTGCTTGCAAAGCAGGTGCTCTAGCCAGCTGAGCTAATCCCCCTTGTCCAATTCATAATTCAAAATGCAAAATTCAAAATTACAGACCTGCACCGACGGATGTCAATGTCAAGCCGGCGGCATTCCGAACCGGGAACCACAGGGAGCGTACAATACAAAAAACATCGTCATCTTCCCAACCGCACGCCCTCGCCGGACGGCAATCTTGAATTTTGAATCCTGAATCCTGAATTGCAAAAGTAGTCCCAGGCAGACTTGAACTGCCGACCTCCACATTATCAGTGTGGCGCTCTGACCAACTGAGCTATAGGACTCTCTAGCGCCCCACCGGCCCTTGTCAAAAAACGGGGACCGGAGGCAGCCCGGCTTCCTTCTTCCCTTGCTTGTCAAAAACAGGGCAGCAGCAGCAAGAAGATTGGGAACGGCTGGACGAACCGTCACTGCCATACGGCCACACGGGCCGGACGGCATCATCCTTTCAGAAACACAAGGCATACACGCCCCAGAGGGGCACACATGCCTTAAGGCAATACCTTTCATCACAACGCACACCTCACAGGCGACAGCTCCAGAAAGGAGGTGTTCCAGCCGCACCTTCCGGTACGGCTACCTTGTTACGACTTAGCCCCAATCACCAGTTTTGCCCTAGGCCGATCCTTCCGGTCACGGACTTCAGGCACCCCCGGCTTTCATGGCTTGACGGGCGGTGTGTACAAGGCCCGGGAACGTATTCACCGCGCCATGGCTGATGCGCGATTACTAGCGAATCCAGCTTCGTGGGGTCGGGTTGCAGACCCCAGTCCGAACTGAGGGGGGATTTCAGGATTGGACCGCGTTTGCACGCGGCCGGCTTGCTGTGCCCCCCATTGTAACACGTGTGTAGCCCCGGACGTAAGGGCCGTGCTGATTTGACGTCATCCCCACCTTCCTCACACCTTGCGGCGGCAGTGTCCACAGAGTGCCCGGCATGACCCGATGGCAACTGCGGAGAGGGGTTGCGCTCGTTATGGCACTTGAGCCGACACCTCACGGCACGAGCTGACGACAACCATGCAGCACCTTCGCAGAAGCCCCGAAGGGCCTCACCATCTCTGGATCGTTCCTCTGCAATTCAAGCCCGGGTAAGGTTCCTCGCGTATCATCGAATTAAACCACATGTTCCTCCGCTTGTGCGGGCCCCCGTCAATTCCTTTGAGTTTCACCGTTGCCGGCGTACTCCCCAGGTGGGATGCTTAATGCTTTCGCTTGGCCACACGCCCAATAAAAGGGCGGACGGCGGGCATCCATCGTTTACCGTGCGGACTACCAGGGTATCTAATCCTGTTCGATACCCGCACCTTCGAGCTTCAGCGTCAGTTATGCTCCCGTCAGCTGCCTTCGCAATCGGGGTTCCTCGTCATATCTAAGCATTTCACCGCTACACGACGAATTCCGCCAACGTTGCGCACACTCAAGCACGACAGTTCGCGCTGCAATCCAGGTGTTGAGCACCTGCATTTCACAACACGCTTGACATGCGGCCTACGCTCCCTTTAAACCCAATAAATCCGGATAACGCCCGGACCTTCCGTATTACCGCGGCTGCTGGCACGGAATTAGCCGGTCCTTATTCATACGGTACCTGCAAAACACCACACGTGGCGCACTTTATCCCCGTATAAAAGCAGTTTACAACCCATAGGGCCGTCATCCTGCACGCTACTTGGCTGGTTCAGGCTTACGCCCATTGACCAATATTCCTCACTGCTGCCTCCCGTAGGAGTCTGGACCGTGTCTCAGTTCCAGTGTGGGGGACCTTCCTCTCAGAACCCCTACCGATCGTTGCCTTGGTGGGCCGTTGCCCCGCCAACAAGCTAATCGGACGCATCCCCATCAACAAGCGGATAAACCTTTCTTCCAACACGGAGGACCTCGTTGGAATACATAGGGTATCAGACCGCATTTCTACGGATTGTCCCCTGCTTGAAGGTAGGTTGGATACGCGTTACTCACCCGTGCGCCGGTCGCCATCGGCAGATGCAAGCATCCGCCATGCTGCCCCTCGACTTGCATGTGTTAAGCCTGTAGCCAGCGTTCATCCTGAGCCAGGATCAAACTCTCCATGGTAAAATATAACATTGTACGTGCCAACAATCACCACAAGGCCAATGCCCCACGGCAAACGAAAGCACGACGTCTTGCCTGTCACAGAACGCCTGAAAATGTATCGAAGTTCAAGTAAAACCTGTGAATCTCATCCAAAATGAATCGGACGGTTCTCATTCATACCCAATTCCCCGTAACCCAATAAAAACAGGAACGGGGACTTGCTTCTTGTACTACTACTCTGTCTATGTAAATACTTTCAAAGAACTCTTTCTGCATCGCAAACCGCCACACAGGCGGAAAGCGAGTGCAAAGGTAGACATTGAACCGGAAACAACCAAACAATCAAGCAAAAAAATACAGATGAAAAACGAATTTTTCGCTTTAACGGACAAATGGAGGACTCTAAAAACGGGAACACATTATTATATATAAGCGAGAGAGCAAAGGATGGCACGAACGAGAAGAAGCGGTGGACGAAACGATATTTCCTGCACTATCGTCGATAAACATCCTTGGCACGCAATTCGATCACCTTGCCCAATTTCCTGATTTGGGCCATATCCAACTTCCGTTTGTCTCCTACTATCATGGTCACCCGAGGACATTTCTGTATTTCGTCCTCATAGAAACGGACTATCTCGTCCATTCCCAGATTGCCCAAAGCACCCACTACAGCCCGGGCCGGGTCGTCCGTATATCCGGCCAGACGGCAATTGGCCACCGACCATCCTACCTGCCGGAATGACGGATAGCCATTGTTGACGACATTAACCATGTGTTGCTTGGCTGCGGCAACATTGGCTTCCCGGAGTGGCATGGCCCCAAACAGAGAGTCCAGCACTCCCAAAGCGCGCATCGTCTTGTCGGCCTGGGTTCCCATTCGGGTAAAGTAGGCACAAGGATATGCAGGAGCTTGCAGCAGGTCGGGCATCTGCCCCCAGCCTCTTGCATAGTAAGCATAGGCCCTAAATTCCCGAATATCCTGAAAGAGCACAGAAGACATGCCGCCCCCAAAATAGTTGCTCCACAACATGAAGCGTGCCCGTTGATCGGCCGTGCCCAGTGGGGAAACCGTCTGATAAGTCCCCACGATGGTCTGACGGGCTTTCGGATTGTCATAAATATAGACCACAGGCGAGCCATAGCTCCGCACGCTCACGGGCTTGTATTCCCACTTCCGACTGACCTCACCTATGGGAACATACTCGCTAACGGCTGCAGCCACTTCGGTTTCTGCCAGCCGTCCGCTGTACACCACATCCAACTGTTGTCGCTGCAAATCCTTAAACACCTCCACCAGTTGCCCTGCCGACATGCGTTTCAGCTCCCGTGCCGGCCAGCGCATGAGGTATTCAGAGCTGTCTCCAGACTCCGCCATGCCATAAACGGCATCGGCAACATGCGTGTTATCTTTCAGGAAAGTCTTCTCTTCCAGCCTGACGGCTTTCACCAACTCTGCATATTTTCGTTTGTCCGCCTTTGGCCTTGTCAGAAATTCTCTCAGCAATTTGACCGACGGCAACCAGTTACTGTCGAAACCCGTCAACGTCAACATCACCTGCTGCGGCTCCACCGAGAACTCCAGCGAAGCACCCAGCCGCTGCATTTCCCTGCCCAGCTGCTGTTTGGTGTGCCTTTCCGTCCCTATCCTTTCCAAATAACCGGCCATGGCCTCCAGTCTGCTGTCACTCCGAGAACCTTTCCGATAAATCAGCTGAAGGCTGAAAATATCGTTCGTCGGGTTCTTTACCTGATAGAGATTCACCAATGGACGCAGCTGCCGGTGCGAGGCATCGCGCTCTACATCCAAGAATTTAGGCCCTGTCTGCACCGTGGGCATTCGGGCCATCTGTTCGGCATAGGCCGACCGTTTTCCTGCATTCGGCGGCGTCACCGGCCTGTAGCCGGGCTGCGAAATGCGCTCTTTGGCATAATGGCCAAACACCTTTTTCACCCTCAACGAGTCGTCGTTCAAATAAGTGCGTGCCACTCTGGCCACATCCTCACGCGTCACCTTGTCTATCTTCTCCCTCTCTGCCAGCACGTCGTCCCATTGCAATCCATGCGAGAAAGCATTAATCATGGCCTTGCTCCGGCTCCCGATGGTTTCGAGATCCAGTTCCTGCGCCCTGGCCAGCGACAGTTTTTCGGCTTGCAACACATCGTCCGAGAACGCGCCACGCCGCAATTTATCCACCTGTTCCCAGCACAACCGATCAGCCCGTTTCGCCGAACCAAACGGCAGATTGGGCACAAAACCGAAACCAAAGATACTGAAATCCTTGAAATCATAGCCCCCGGCCATACCCTCCATGATTCTGTTTTCATGGGTCAGCGAGTCGAACAGCCCCGTCTGCGTATCATTGGACAGCATGGACATCATCACTTTAAAGGGCAGATAATCGGCGCTGTGCTCAGACGGAGCCTTGAATCCATACCCCCGTGCCTTCACCAAAGGCACCGGCAGCTTGAGCCGCAGCTCCCTGCGCCCGCGCCAGCTCCCCACACTTGCCGCAGCCGTCCGTGGAGCCTCACCCGCCCGAATGCGGCCGAACGTGCGCTCCAACAACCCCACGACATCATCTGTCCGGATGTCGCCGCACAGTATCAGGCCCATGTTTCCGGCCACATAATACTGGTCGTAAAACTTTCGCATCTCCGACAGCCGCGGGTTCTTCAGGTTTTCCGTCGACCCAATGATGGGATAGGCATAGGGCGTTCCGGCCAAGGCCTCACGCTGGGCCGCCTCCGCCGCCTGCACAACCATCTGGTCGGCATACATGTTTTTTTCCTCGTACACAGTCTCCAGCTCTCCCTGAAAAAGCCTGAACACGGGATGAATGAGCCTTTCGGAGTTGAGTTCGCACCACTGAGCCAGATACTGGGGGGCAAAACTGTTGTGATACACCGTCTCGTCAAAAGAGGTGTAAGCATTCAGCCCCGTACCGCCATACATGGAGATCAGGCTCTCGAACTCGTTGGGAATGGCATATTCGGCCGCCCGGACAGACAACTCGTTGATGTGCCGCTGTATCTTCATGCGTGCCGTCGGGTCTGTCGTGCCGGCCAGCAAGTCGTATTGCGCCGAGATACTGTCCAGCCACGGCTTCTCGGCGGCATAGTCCACAGTGCCTATCCGGTCTGTCCCCTTAAACAGCAAGTGCTCGAAATAGTGCGCGATGCCCGTATTGGGACAGTCCTTGGCCCCGGCCTTCACCACCACAGCTCCGAAGACCCGCGGCTGCGCATGGTCTTCGTTGAGCCATACGGTGAAGCCGTTGGAGAGGCGCAGGGTCTTGACTTGCAGCGGCGTTTCGGCACGAAAGGATGCGGCAACGAGGAGGATGCAGAGCAAAAGAAACAGTCTTTTCATAAGATTCGGATGTTGAAATCAATGTGCAGAGGGGGCGGCAAAGGCCCCTTGCAAAATTACTTTTTTTGTGATTCACGGCAAAACAAATTCTCGTTTTTCCCCAATTGATTCTTTCTTTTTCTTGCTTGGACAGCTACAAGCATTGGATTTTTTTGCCTAATTTTGCACGTAAACCCAAAAAACATCCGTATTTATGAAGAAAAAGACATTGCTGTTCGTGGCGATACTTGCTGCAGCCACTGCTGCCCGGAGTCAGGAAAAGACGGCCAAGGACTGGTATCTGTCCCTGCTTCCCAAGATCAAGACGGAGGTCAAGCCCATGCTTTCCACCCGATGGGGACAGAACGCACCTTATCACAACGACTGCCCCACGGCGCCCGGCAAGAGCGTGCACTGCAAGACGGGGTGCGTGGCCACGGCCATGGCCCAGGTGATGAGGTACTACCGCTACCCCGCGCAGGGCAAGGGCACAGTGAGCTATTCCTATCAGGACGATGCCGGCCAACTGCAAGCCATCGAAGCCGACCTTGGAAAGAGCAGCTATTCATGGGATTTGATGAGGGACTCCTACCTGCCGACCGACTCCCGCACGGCCGCCGAGCAGGAGGCCGTGGCCCGGCTGATGGCCGACTGCGGGGCCGCGGTGCAGATGGATTACGGGCAGTACGACAGCGGAGCGTTCGACATGGACGTGCCCCAAGCAATGGTCAACCACTTCGGCTACGACCCGGCCATCGTACACATGAGCGCTTACGAGGAGTTCTCGGACAGTCTGTGGTTCTGCACGCTCTACGAGCAGCTGTCTGCAGGAATGCCTGTTCTGTATGGCGGCGTGACCGAAAGCTACGGCGCCCACAGCTTCGTGGTCGACGGTTACAATGCCGAAGGCAAGTTCCACGTGGTCTACGGGCTGGGCGGCGGCGACGGCTTTTACGACCTGAAACAGATTCCTTACCGCTACGGCAGGTCCATGACCATCAACATCCGGCCGCCCAAGCCCACGGGCATCGGTGCCAAAATGGCGAACAACAGCCGCCATTCCGCCGCCGCCGAGTACTTCCTGATGGACGGGACACGGACAAAAGCCCCCCGCAAGGGCATCAACATTGTACGGACGCAAGGCGGAAAGACACGGAAAATAGCCGTCAGATAACGGCACGACGCCCCCTCGCCTTTCCACCCAAAAGTCATCGTCCACAGGCCGCGAAGCCAATTTTGGTTAAGAATGGCATGCTTCTTGCGGTAAAGTGACAAAAGGATTATATATTTGCAAGCATTCCAATCAGAAACAATTAAAAACAAAAAGAGAATGGAAATACAAGAATTAGAAAGAATGGTGCAGCAGCGCGAGGCCACCCTCTCGTCGGCCTTTCCGGCCCTGATGCGCAAAGTGTATGTATGGATGACGCTGGCCCTGGCCATCACGGGCATCTGCGCCTACGGCGTGGCTACGAGCCCCAGCATTCTCCAACTGATTTACAGCGGCGGGGCCACCATCTGGGTGCTGTTCCTCCTCGAGCTTGGACTGGTGTTCTATACCACTGCCCGCATCGACCGCCTGTCGCTTTCCACAGCCACTTCGCTGTTCGTGCTCTACTCTGCACTCAATGGTGTGACCCTCTCGAGCATCTTCATCGTCTACAGCATGGCCTCCATCGCCAAGGTGTTCTTCATCACAGCCGGCACCTTCGCCGCCATGGCGGCCTACGGCTACTTCACCAAGACCGACCTTTCGCGCTTTGGCAGCATCCTCTTCATGGCCCTCATCGGCCTCATCATCGCCTCCGTGGTCAATGTGTTCATGCGCAGTGCCATGTTCGATTTCATCCTGAGCTACGTCGGTGTGGCCATCTTCGTGGGCCTCACCGCCTGGGATTCGCAGAAGATCAAGGAGATGCTCGCACGGCAAGCAGACCTGAGCGAGGGGGCACAAAAGCTGGCCCTCATGGGCGCACTGAGCCTCTATCTCGACTTCATCAACCTGTTCCTCTATCTGCTCCGGATATTCGGCAACAGAGACTAAACCGCAGGAGGGTGTAGCAAAAACCCCGAATGACGGGCACATTGTAGGGACATACGCCTTGTATGTCCGAAAATCGAACGACATGAACAGACACACACGGTGTGCGTCCCTACAATTCAGCCTCGGTGATTCGTTTTAGCACACCCCTGTTATCTCCCCATTTCATTCTACCTTATCCAACTCAAAGCCTCGTGACCATGCTTTTTTCACACCACCATCCGGCACTGACAACCTGTGCCAAAAACCTAAATCAGAAATTACCCCCCCCTTAAAAAACTTAAACGAAAGCTAACAATGCCTAACTTTCGCAGCCTCATCATAGTCCTATGGCTGCTCGCTGTGCCGGCCATTCACGCACAGACCCAACCCAAGGAGCGCAAAATGGCACTCTGGGGACACGTGTTCGACAGCTTCACCCGCGCGCCCCTCGCGGCCCATATCACGCTCATGCGCCCCGACAGCAGCGTGGTGGACACCACCACCTGCCGCACCAACGGCACCGGGACGGGCGGCGATTCGTGGTGGCGCATCAACATTCCGCGGCGCGAGGCCCACTACATCATCCGGGCCGAACTGCCCGGCTACGAGCCGTGCTACGTCAATTTCCACGCCCACCACATCGGCCGCAACGCCTATCTTGACGCCGAATGGCACTACATGAAGCGGCGGCCGCGCAGCCAGCCCCGCCTCGACGGCGACCACCAGCTGGGCGAAGTGGTGGTGACGGGCACCAAGATACGCATGGTACAACGGGGCGACACTCTCGTGTTCAACGCCGAAGCCTTCAACCTGCCCGAGGGCAGCATGCTCGACGCCCTCGTCCGACAGCTGCCCGGCGCCAAGCTCATGGACAACGGCGACATCTATATCAACGGCGAAAAAATAGACTATCTGACGCTCAACGGCAGCGATTTCTTCAAGGGCAAGAACAAAGTGATGCTCGACAACCTGCCTTATTACACCGTGAAAAACCTGCAGATCTACCACAAGAGCACCGAGCGTAGCCGCTTTCTGGGCTACGACGTGGAGAAGAAAGACTACGTGATGGACGTGTCGCTCAAGCGCGAGTACAGCCGGGGAGCCATGGCCAATGCCGAGGCCGGCGGCGGAAGCAGCAACCGCTTCATGGCGCGGCTCTTCTCGCTGCTCTACAGCGACCGCACGCGCTACAGCTTTTTTGCCAACGCCAACAACGTGAACGAAGACCGACGGCCGGGCGGCGACGGCTCGTGGACACCCGCCAACAGCCCCAAGGGACTCAAAAACACCCGCGAGGCAGGCTTCAACATGCAGACCGAGAACAAGGCCAAGAGCCTCTCCAACCGCCTCGACGTCACTGCCGGCAGAACCTCGCTCAGCGAAGAGCGGCGCGGCCACAGCCAGACCTATGCCGGCGACGGCGACATCTACAGCCAGAGCCGGTTCGCCCGGCAGGGCAAAGTCACCAACCTCAACCTCAGCAACATCTTCACCATGCGCTCGCTGATTCACGTGCCTTTCAACCTCCAATCGTCCGTCCACATGGACTATCAGCGTGCCAACAACCACAAATCCTCCACCGACTCCACGCACCGGGGCGGGCGGCCCATGCTCTCTTCGGCAGCCAACGGGCGCGGCCGGGGCGAATACTTCCACGTCGACGCCTATGCAGACTTCGACAAAAAGCTGCCCTGGGGCGACAACCTGGAGTTCCAGGCCTCGTTCATGTATGAAACATCAAGGCCCGACCAGGACGAGAACGAGAGCCGCACGCGCTACCATGCCCTCGACAGCACCGACCGACGGCACCTCCTGCGGGACCTGCACTACCGCAATTACAACTACCGGGGCAACCTCGACTACGTGTTCAACTTCCCTTCCGGCTGGCGGTTGCGCACCTGGATCAACTACTTCCAGAGCTGGACGAGCCGGCACAACGACCACTATCGGCTCGACTGGCTGCCCACCGCCGGCAGCAACGACCTGCAGCTGGCCGTAGACCGGGACAACACCCGCAACTACACTATCCTCTCGCGCGACCACCCCGTGGGGTTCTGGCTCGGCTGGCAGACCGACAAAGACGGCTACGAGAGCTTCTCCATGCTGCTCAATGCCCACAATCAGCACGACCGCATGCACTACCACGGCGGCACCCTCGACACCGTGGCACGCCGCCACGGCTTCTGGCTGGACCCCGAAATACGCTACAGCTACAACAAGGGCGGCAAGCGCTTGTTCGTCCGATACACCGCGCAATACAAGCTTCCCGACTTTACCGACCTCATGCCGCGCCGCGAAACGAGCTCGGCCAGCCATACGCGCATCAGCAATCCGGGGCTGAAAAGCCAAAGCTCGCACACGCTGGCAGGGAGCTTCTCCATCAAAACCAAGAAGGCAGGATGGTGGGGCATAGACACGGGCGTGCGCCTGACGCACAACGCCTGGGGCACGCAGACCTGGTATGACCGGCTGACCGGCACCTACACCTACCGCCAGGCCAACGTCGACGGCCACAGGGCGGTGCAGTGCCGGGTGGACAACACCAGCACGCTCGACCGTAAACAGCGGCTCACCCTGACCGCGAGCCTGACCGAATTGTACGACCACAGCGTGGATTTCGACCTGGGCTACAACCTCGACAAGACACCCGACCTGCGCAAGGTAGACAACTACAGGACCATCGGCGAGGCCCGGCTGACCTACGCCCTGGGCAGCGTCACGGCCGCGGTTCTGGGCAATGCCACCTGGTACAGGGCCTCGAGCCGCAGCCAGAACTTCCAGGCCATCAACGCATGGGACTATACTTGCGGGGCCACGCTCAACTGCACGCTACCCTGGCACCTCACGCTCGGCACCGACATCAAGCTGTTTTCGCGCCGCGGCTATCAGAGCAGCGAGATGAACACCAGCGACCTGGTGTGGAACGCACAGCTCTCGCGCACGTTCGCCAAGGGGCGGCTCACGGCCAAGGTGCAGGCCTTCGACCTGCTGCAACAGCTCTCTTCGACCACCTACACCGTCACCGCGCAGGGCCGCACCGAGGTGTGGGAGAAGAGCCTGCCCCACTATGTAATGGGCACCGTGGCCTGGCGATGGCAGAAAAGTCCGAAGAAGCAACCCTGACCTCGCCACCCCGCCCCAACGTTTACGGGCCCATCGCCGTGCGACAAGCCCGTAAACGCCAAACGTTCAGGCCGTAATCGCGTCGCGATTACGGCCTGTTCTTTGTGCGATGACGGCGCAATGGGCAGAGGACCGCCCGGCGGTCACTGCATCACGTCGGGCGGACAGTCCTCGGGCCGGCTGCCCCACGCCTTGTTGGGACGCGGCCCCATGTCGAGCCGCAACGTGCCGCCGCCGGCCAGCATGTCGTGGGAGATGTAGTTGCGGGTATAGGGACGGCCGTTCCAGGTGGCGCGCTGGATGTAGATGTTCTCGGCCGACGCGTCGGGGGCTTCCATCACCAGGCGGCCGATGCGCGCCCGGCGGAACGTGGGCGAACCCAAAATATAATAAGGTGTGGCCGGACAAACGGGATAGAATCCCAGGGCCGAGAAGATGTACCAGGCCGACATCTGCCCGGCATCGTCGTTGCCCGAGAGGCCGCCCGGCAGGTCGAGGTACTCGGTCTGGAGGATGCGGCGCACCAGCTGCTGCGTCTTCCAGGGCTGGCCGGCCCAGGCATACATGTAGGGAATCTGGTGGCAAGGCTCGTTGCCGTGCCAGTAGAAAGCCTCACCCGAAGCACTGCTCAAAGCTCCATCCGAAGCCTCTCCGGCCCCGTCCCGGCCCTCCCCGGTGGAGGATGGGGAAGAAATGCCGAACAACGTGTCGAGCTTTTGGATGAACTTCTCCCGTCCGCCCATCGCCTCCATGAGGCCGTAGATGTCGTGGGGCACGTAGAACGAGTAGTGAATCACGGCCCCCTCGGTGATGAACGGCACACGATTGGTGAGGTCGCGGTTGCCCAGCCAGCGGCCGTTGCGGTGACGGCCGTCGGCCCAGCCCGTGTGCGGATTGATGACGTTGCGCCAGTTGCGGGCCCGCTTCATCAGGGCCTCGTAGTCGGCCGTGCGGCCCAAGGCCTTGGCCAGCTGGGCGTCACAGAAGTCGTCGTAGGCATATTCCAGCGTGCGGCTCACCTGCTCGTGGGTGTGGAAAGCCTCCTGCACTGAGTCCTCCATCGGGATATAGCCGTAGCGCAGATAGCTCTCGAGGGCGCGTCGGCCCATGCCGTCCTTGTACTCCGCAAAGGTGGCGGGACGCTCGAAAGCGTTGCGCCGCAGCCCGGCATAGGCCCCGGCGAGATCGAAGCCGCGCGTGCCCCGCACCCAGCTGTCGGCCAGCGCGGCCGCGGCGTGGTCGCCAATCATGGCCGCCGTGTACGAGTTCCAGCAGGGAAAGATGGGCATCCAGCCGCCCTCGCGGTACATCTGCACCAAGCTCTGCATCATCAGGGGCATGCGCTCGGGAGCCACAAGGCTGAGCAGGGGCAGCTGGGCGCGGTAGATGTCCCACATGGAGAAGTCGCCGTAGGCCGTGGCCCCGCTCACGGGGCGGCCCGTGGCAAAGGCTGGGCGGCGGCCGTCCACGTCGCTCATCTCGTGGGGCAGGAAGCTGGCGCGGTAGAGCGTGCCGTAGAACTGGCTGGCGGCGGCCTCGTCGGCAGCCTCCACCGGGAGGGTTTGCAGCCGCTGCTGCCAGATGCTGTCGAGGGCAAGGCGCGTGCCGAGGAAGTCCCACGCGGGCAGCTCGGCCCGCAGGTTGGCCCACGCCCCGTCCACATCGACAAAGCTCGAGGCCGCCCGCACCAGCACGGGCTCGCCGGCCCGCGCGTCGAGGGTGACGTAGGCCACGGTGTCGCGCACGCCAAAGGCCTTGACGGGCTGCTGGAACTCCACCACGAACCAGCCGCTGAAGCCGGCCCGTTCGCCCCATCCCTGATAGATGCGGTGCACGGGATTGTAGCCCCAGATGCAGCGGCGGGCAGTGTCTACGGCCACGAAGCCCTCGCGCTCGTCGCTGTTGGGATGCACGGCCACGTGCATTTCGCCCGAGCGGCCGGGCGTGAAGCGGAAGAGGGCCGAGTGGCTGCGCGCCGTCATTTCGGCCAGCAGCTGCTCGGCCGGCAGGTTGGCGGCATAGTAATAAGGATGGGCCGTCTCGCCGGTGTGGCTGAAAGGCGTGGCCCGCTCTGCGGGGCACAGCCGTAGGCGGCCCGTCATGGGCATGAGCGTGAACGAGCCGTAGTCCTGCGTGCAGCCGCCCACGAGCCAATGGCTGGCACGGAAGCCCTGAAACAGCGAGTCGCGATAGTAGTAGGGCGCCACGCACTTCTGCTCGGTGTCCTGCGTCTGCGGCGTCCAGAACGTGTGGCCGTGGGGCTCGAGCACGGCCGGCAACGTCTGCCCGTGCTCCTCGGAGCCCTTGCCGTAACGGCCGGCCGCCTGGGTCACGGCATAGTCGGTGCCCACCAAAGTGTTGATGCCCTGCGTGCGGTCTTTCCACAACTGGCGGTCCAGCCACGGGCGGGCGGCCCGCTTCACGGCCGTCCAGCTGTAATAGTCCACGCCGTCCTGCCGGGCCACGGGCTGCAAGGCGGTGAGCGTGGCGGGCAGCTCGTTCAGCCAGAAGCCCACCAGCACGTCGTCGTTGCCCTGCCCGGCCGCGGCAGTGGAGGCGGCGCCGGCCCGCCGGCAGAAGAGCATCTGCAGATTGGCAGCCATCGGCACAATGCGGTCGAGCTCGCCGCGGCCCTCCGAGGGGTCGGCCACACCGAGCAGGCTGAGCAGCCGGTAGAGGGCCGTGTCGTGGCCAAAGCGCAGCGTGGCCGCCGGCCGGCCCGTGGCGAGGGCGGCGTCGGCCTCGGCCGAAATGTGCCGCCACAGGCGTGCGGCACACAGGGCGGGAATGTCGTGGTTGCCGGGCACGCGCCCGTTCTGCCACTTCATGCGCGTGCAGTTCTGCCGGTAGAGGGCCTCCATCTCCTCACGGGTGAAGAGGTCGAAGAGCGAGACGCGCAGCCCGTCCACGTCCTGCATGTCGGTGGCGATGGTGAACACCTCGGAGAAAAGCCGCTCGGCGTCGGCCACGCGGGCCGGTTCTCGAAACACCGCGGCGGCCCACCGCTGGGGCGAGACGCCGAGGGGCACACGGGTGTCGCGTTGCAGCAGCAGTTCGTCGGGCGAGTCGTAGCTCATCCAGCGCATGTCGGCCGAGTCGGTCACGGCGGTCAGACCGATCCCCGGGCAGCGGCGGCCCAGCTCCGTGCAGAAAGCCTCCATGCTGCGGCGGCACCGGCCCACCACGCTCGACCGCGCCTCCACGCGCGCCCCCGACTGCATGAGCAGGGGGAAGCGGGCCGCCATCCTGACGGCCAGGCCCTGCTGCTGACGCTCGCCCACGGGCGTGAGCTCGCCGCCGTGGCCGCGCGCATGGTTCCACACGCGGAGCATGCGGCGGCGCAAACTGCGGCCGCGGCGGGTGAGGTTGGCCTCGTCGGCCAGCTGGGCCACGACCCATTCGTAGCGGCTGTCGCTGGGCAACCAGCGCGAACCGTGGCGGCCATAGTGGCTCACATAGCAGGGCACGTAGCCCTGCGGGGCCGCGGCCGCGGCGGGAACGGGCACGGCAGGATAGGCGTAATATACGCCCCCCAGCTGCTCGGGCGACTTCTGGGCCGGGGCCGCAACGGCCAGCAACAGGGAGAGGAGGAGGGGAAAGAGGCGTTTCTGCTTCATGGAAAAGGGTTGGATAAGGCGGACGGCGGGGCCCGCAACATCAGTTTGTTGGATTCAAAATAAGCCAAAATATCCCGAATGCCGCGTGGACATTAAGGATATTTAAGGAAAAAGGGCGTTTCAGCGCAGCCCATCGGTGGGGGTGCGGGGAGTCGGCGGGATGCGGTTGAGCCGCCAGTCGATGCCCAAGGGATTGCCGGCCATGCGCACCACCCAGGGCAGCGGCCCGCGCCGGGCTATCCACATCTCCGTGCCGTCCACGTCGGCCCGAAGGTGTATCAGGCTGTCCGTGCGCCCCTGCTCGCGCCAGGTGATGCCGTCGTAGACCATTTTTCGCGTGCGCAGGAGGGTGCGCCGGGCCCGTCGCGACACCATGAGGAACGTGCCCCGGCAGTCGTAGCGCTTGCCCGGCCGATAGGCACTGTCCCAGCAGAAGCCGCTCCCCTGCTCCACCTCGCGGCGCGGCATGCGGTAGAGGCAGCCGTTGCAGGTCAGCCGCAGCGTGTCGCCCTGCCAGCGGGCATCGAGCGGCCAGGTGCGGAACTGCCGGTTGAGGGTGAAGAACACCTCGCCCGCCGCCGCTGCAAGTCCCTGCTCCGGCGAGGCTTTCCCTTTCGGATTCGGCTTGGCAGGAGAGGAAGACGTGTCATTCCAAGCAGCGTCTTCCTGTATTCTGACCGGAGGAATCGTCAGGTAGTGCGCCCCGCATCGTTCTCCCCCTCCCACTGGAACGGGCTGGGGAGAGGCCGGATACTTCCCCAACATCGCCCACACGAGCCAGCTCGACATGGCCCCGCTGTCGTCGTTGCCGGGCAGTCCGTCGGGGCGGTCGGAGAAATGGCGGTTCACAATCTGCGTCACACGGCGCGCACTCAGGTCGGGACGGCCGATGTAATGATATAAATAAGGTGTGAGAAACGAGGGCTCGTTGCCCACGTTGTAGTGTCCCCGGTCGAAGAATGTGTCGAGCCGGCGGCGGAATGCCGAGTCGCCGCCGCAGAGGCTGACGAGCTCCGGCACGTCGTGGGGCACGCAGAGCGAGTATTCCGCCGACAGTGCCTCGTAGAAAAAAGTGTTCCACCAAGGCAGGTTCCACGGGGCCGCGCTGGTGTCGGGACGGTAGGGAATGTGCGGGTGGAACAGCTGCGAGCGGCCCCAGGGCACGGAGTCGAGCCAGCGGCCCCGGGCGTCGCGCGGCATGATGAAGCCGCGCATGCCCTGCCACTCGTAGTCGGCCCGCCACAGGTTGCGCCAGTTGCGCGAGCGCGCCATGTACTTGGCATGGAGGTCTTCGCGGCCCAATCCGCTGGCCAGCAGGGCGATGCACCAGTCGTCGTAGCTGTATTCCACGGTGCGTGTGCCGGCCCGCGGCGTGCCGTAGGGGATGTAGCCCAGCCGGTTGTACTCGGCCAGGCCGCCGCGTCCCTCCTTCTCATCGTCGGCGGGCGGCACCTCGGCGTCCTTCACCATGGCCTCCAAGGCCAGGCCGTAGTCTATGCCTTTCAGGCCCCGCGCATAGGCGTCGGCCAGCACCACCTCGGCATTCGACCCGCCCTGCGTGCGTCCGTTGCAGTCGCCGCTGCGGGCGTCGGGCAGGTAACCGTCGTGCTTGTAGATCTCGAGCAGGGCCTGAACCATCGGCGCGGCCCGCTCGGGATAGTAGTCCATGAGCAGCGGAAACGACGTGCGGTAGGTGTCCCACAGGGCGTAGTAGTCGTCAAAGTAGGGGCCGCCCTCCCATCGCGGGTTCTCGTTGGTCTTGTCTGTGGGCATGAGCAGCGTGTGATAGAGAGCCGTGTAGAACATGCGCATCTCCTTGCGCGTGCCCTGATAGGGGATGCGCGCCAGCATGCCGGCCCACGTGCGGCGGGTCTCGGCCAGCTGTTCGTCGAAACTACGTGACACGATGTTGCGGCGCGCCTGGTCGGTGGAGACGTAGGAGATGCCCACTTTGACATTGGCCACGGCGGCCGTCCACCGCACGAGGGCATAGAAAGACCCGTTGCAGACGGCCGTGTCGGCAGGCAGCGCAGGATCCGTGCCCACGGGCAGCTCGGGCGTGAGGGGCGTGTCACTCTGCAGCCAAAAGTACACGGTGTAGGGCCCGCCATTATTCCATCCGCCCCGAATGGTGGTGGAGCCGCAGATGTCGCGGTCGCCCCGCAGCTCGATGCGCGAGTCCACGTACTGCTGTGCCTCCCGTTTGTCGGGTATGGTATCCATGCCGAGGAACGACGCTGCGTCCACCAACAGCCCATCGGCACCGTGGAAACGATAGAGAGCGCAGCGGTCGGCGGCCGTCACTTCCGTGCGGATTCCGTTCTCGTAGGTGCAGTCATAACAGGCCAACGCCACCCGCTCGTGCTGGCGTCGGCTGGCATAAACCGGCACCGGTGCCCGGCGGCCGTCGGACAGCAGCAGTTCCTTCATCGCGGGACGGTCGGTCTGCCGTATCGGCTGAATGAGAATATTGCCATATTTCTGTCCGCCGCCCGTGCCGCTCACATGGGTCTGCGAGAATCCCTTCACCGCCTCGGGCATCGGGGCCCATCCGGCGTTGGGCATCGAAACAGCATCGGGCCCAGGCTTGGCCATGCCGAAAGGCATGCACGGCCCCACAAACACCCGCCCCTCTCCCTCGCTGCCAATGAGCGGGTCTACATGGCCGGCACACGACTCTGCCTCGCTCAACAAGCGGGCAAAAACCTCCGGACGGTCCAGATTCACCAAGTCGACCCCACTGCCAATAACCTGTCGGAACTGGGAAACATCGTCTTCCTGGCACGCCGCCATGACCCGGATGCCCTGCCCATGACAGTAATCCAACAACTCTTGTGTGATGTTTTGAGGAGCCGTCTCCACGTAGGACAGACAGCATCGAGCCTGCCAATACTTCACCCGCGCCACGTCATTGGCATTGACTTTCACCTTCATTTCCGGGGCAAGACGCACGAATTCGTGCAGCATCCGCTCGTCGGCAAACCAGAAAAAACTGCTGTCGGCATAACCTTGGGCACGCACCAGAGCTACCAGCCGAGGGATGGGTGTGCCACGCTTCACGTCAAAAAACACACGGGCACGCCCACGCAGATGGTCGAGCATCTGGGCAATGGTGGGTACGCGCATGCCTCGACACGCCGGCGAAAACCAGTTGCCGGCATCCAGCCGCCTCACAGCGGCGGCGGTCATGCGGGCAATCGGGCCATGCCCGTTGGTGGTGCGGTCGAGCGTTTCGTCGTGCAGATTGAAGAGAACGCCGTCCCGGCTCGGTCTCACATCCACCTCAATCCAATCGGCGCCATACTTCAACGCCGAGTCGGCCGAGGCAATTGTATTTTCCGGAGCCAGTGCATTGGCTCCGCGATGCACCACCACCTCCATCCTTTGGGCCGAGACTCCCAGCGAGACCAACGTCACGTACAGAAAGAAAATCGGCCTCACCATCTGCAAATATATTCTTAACATCAGGTTCACAGCATGAAAGCGGGCTGGCCGGAAAGGCCAGCCCGCAGATTGAAAAGATTGATTTCGTCAGAATTAATAGCCCTCGTTCTGCTTCCAGCGGGGGTTGGAATTCAGCATGTCTCTATGGATGGGGAACACGCGGCACGTCTTGTCGAAGCGGGCCGTGGGGAAATCCTTGTAGTGAGGAAAGTATTCATCCTCGAAGTGTCCGAAGCGAATCATGTCGTTGCGCCGCCAGTTCTCATCGAAAAACTCGCGTCCACGCTCCTCGTAGATTTCTTCGAGCGAGGGGTTGTGGTCGAGCAACGGGGCATGCACATAGGCACGAATCTGGTTGAACAGCTTGCGGGCCTCGGCCTGGTCGCCGTTGCTGCGCACGAGTGCCTCGGCTTTTGTGAGGAGGATGTCGGCGTAACGGAAGATGGGCAAGTCGTTGCTTTGGTTACGCCCGTTCTTGTAATCATCGTTGATGACAAACCACTTCACCGAGCGGTAACCCTGTGACCAGCCGGTCAGATTGTCGCCCACGTCGATCGTAGACTTGTCAAACATCGGATCGAGAGTAATGTCTTGATGGAGCACCAACGGTTTTCCACTGCGGTCGAGACATACCTGACTCGTGGGTAACAGCGTCTCGGGGTCGTACACATGCACCGTATCGCCGATGATGCAAAGGTTTCGCTCGTCGCCCGGCAGGTTGAAGAGCCTGACAAATTCAGGCGTCAACGTCATGTAAGCACCACCCGAATTGGCGAGGTTCATGCCGTAATAGCTGGGCTTCAACGACTTTACATCCTTGTAAGACTTGGCTCGACCGTACTGCATGCCCGTGGCATCGTAGGTGTCGTAAGGCATCACATAGATGAAGTCTTCCACGTTGAGGGCCGTGTTGTTGGGGCCGAACTTGAAGCGATAAGCCATGGAACCCAGGTTGAACTTACCCGAATTGATGATGTCGTTGCACACGTTGATGCAGGCTTGGAGCTTCTCATTCCGGGCCGTGGCGGCATCATAGTTCTGCACAGAGTCGGCCGTATAGACGGGCCAATTGATGTAAAGCTTGGCGAGCAGGGCCTGGGCCATGTACTTGGTGGGCTTGCCGTAGGTGTCGCTATTGAGTTCTGTAGGCAGCTTCGGGACAATATCCAACAGCTCACTCTCGATGTACTTGGCCACTTCGGCACGTGGCTGACGCAGCTCGATGTCCAAATCCTTGCGGCTGTGGTCCACAATGGGCACATCGCCCCAGCAGTCCATCATGATGAACTCGAAGAAAGCGCGCATGGCCCGGGCCGAAACCTTGTACTTTTCATCGGCCGTCTCGCTGTCGATGACCTCGTTGGCCTTGACGATTCCTTTGCCAAGCTCGCCCATCCAGTCTATCGTTGCATCCTCTTTGGAATAGGCATGCAACGATGGATGGGCGTAGGCACCACCGTCAACCCAGCCTCCACCGTAGGCCACGGAAGTCCACTCGTCGCTGGAGAGAGCCATGGCCTCCATATAGCGGCGGCCAAACGGACCGCGCATTTGGAAGTAAATATCCGCCATATTGGCCTCGACGGCAGCCTCACTACCCGGTGCAGTCGTGTAAAGCGAGTCTACTTTAACATCCAAATCGGTGCAGCCGGTAGCCAGCACCGCGAGGCCGGCTGCAACAAAAGTCTTTATATTCTTCTTCATTACCGTATCATCATTAAAGAATTAGAAAATCACCTTGACACCCACAAGGAATGAACGCGTGTGGGGATAGTTGCTCCAGCGATACTCTACGCCCGGCGAGGTGCCGCCCATATTGACTTCCGGGTCGATGCCCTTATAGCCGGTGATGGTGAACAGGTTGTTGCAGGTGGCGTAAATCTGGAGACTTTGCAGCCAGTCGTCGAAGTGTTTGAAGGTGTAGCCCACCGTCATCGTGGCCAGGCGCAGGTAAGAACCATTCTCGATGAAGCGTGTCGAGGGGATGTTGTTCAGGTTGTCGGTGACCGGACGGTCGGTGATATACTCTTTCAACACGTTCTTGCCGCCCGAGAAGAAGTCGGGAGCGGTGTAGTGGGCACGCGTTCCATTGTAGATCTTGTTGCCGAACACGCCGGTGAAGAACACGGTGGCCGAGAAATCCTTGTACGCCAAAGTGTTGTTCCAGCCGAGGTTCAGCTTGGGCTGTGCACAGCCCGTGATGGTGCGATCCTTGTACTCAGGCTTGCTGGTTGTCTTGCCGGTGCGCTCACCTGTCTCGGCATCGCGTTCGTAATAAGCGGGCACACCTTTCTCGTCGTAGCCGGCAAACTCATAGGTATAGAACGTGCCGAGAGGCTGTCCCTCGATAATACGCTGGGTGTAACCCTGCGACGACACGCCGGCAACCATGGGATCGCCCTGGTCGAAAGTGCCCACTTGGTACTTGTCGTTCGACAAACGGTCCACGCAGTTCTTGTTGTGGGCCAGGTTAAGCGTGGTCGTCCAGTTGAAGTTCTTGGTGCGCACGGCATTGATGTTGACGGTGAACTCCACGCCTTTGTTGGTAATTTCGCCCACGTTGGCCGCAATACTGCCGAATGAATAGATGATTTGCGACACCGGGTAGTCCCAGATAAGGTCTTTCGTTTTCTTGTGATAGAACTCAAGACTACCATTGATTCGATTGTGCCAGAACGCATAGTCGATACCCACATTGAACATTCCCGTCGTCTCCCATTTCAGGTCGGGGTTGGCCAATTTGGTGGTACCCAGGATAGGCCAACTATTGCCTTTATAGCTGAACACCGAGCCTTTGCCGCCGTAAGTGCTCAAGGCCGTATAGGCTCCAAAGCCCAGCGCATTGCCACTGACACCGTAGCCCACGCGCAGCTTCAGGTTGTCGAAGACATGTTGGTTCTTCATAAATTCCTCCTCCGTGATGTTCCAGGCTGCCGACACCGAGGGGAAGTAGCCCCAACGATGGCCTTTGCCAAACACCGACGAGCCGTCGCGGCGTAGCGTGGCCTGCAGCATGTACTTGCCATTATAGGAATAACTGGCACGGCCATAGAACGAAATGTTGCGCACCGTCTCCTTGGTGCCGCTCTGTACAGCCGGCATACCGTCGATGGCTCCGGCGTAGGTGAGCTGGTTCCACTTCAGATAGTCGTCGAAGAAATTGTGCACCGTCAGGCCAAATCCATCGTTAGAGGTCTTCTCCTCCCATGAATAACCGGCCATGAGCTGGAGCTTGTGCACCTTGGCAAACGTCTTGTCGAAGTTGAGATAGCTCTCGAACGTCTGCTCGTGACCCAGGAAAGTGGAGCGCGTGGCGCGACCGTTATAGTCGCTGATACCCTCCAACTGGGTGTTGTGCGTATCATAGGCGCTGTGGGTGTGCTGATAGTGATTGTAGGAATAGTTGGCATTCCAGAGGAGTCCGTCTATCAATTTCAGCGTGCCCTTGGCGATAAACTGCGTGCGCTTCCAGACATTCTCCGAAGTGTCCTCGTGGATAAGCGACAGCGGATTGTAGTTTTTCGAGCCCGACCCCTTGGACCACGTGCCGTCTTCGTTGGTTACAGGATTCAGCGGCAGGAAGTAGTTCATGGCGTCGAGCACCGAGCCGCCCTCGTTGTTCATGGGTACACCCACGTGCTTGCCGTACATGGAGTTGACACCCATCGACAGATCGAGCCTGTCTTTGAGCACTTTGGTCGAGATGAGCGAGCGCAGATTCAAGCGGTTCATATAGGAGCCCTTGATGACTCCCTCCCTGTTCATGTAGTCGACGCTGGCCATATACTTGGTCTTTGACGAGCCGCCGTTGATGGCAACATTGTGGTTATGGCTCACGGCCGTGCGCAGCACCTCGTCCTGCCAGTCCACATTGCCGCCCTTGTCGTACTCGTATTTGAGGTTGTTTTTCGCCACATAGTTGCGGATGTCCTCGGCCGAGGCCATGTCGAGGGTCTTGGAAATGTGGTCAAAGGCCACGTAGCCGTTGTAGCTCACGTTGGTGCGCTCGGTCTTTCCACCGCTTTTGGTGGTGATGATGATGACGCCATTGGCGGCCTTGGAACCATAGATGGCTGTGGCTGTGGCGTCGCGCAGCACGTCGATGCTCTCAATATCGTCGGGCGACACCATCGAGATGTCGACGCCGGGAATGCCGTCAATGACGTAGTAGGGCGACATGGCGGCCCCCGACCGCAGCGAGGAAGCACCACGAAGGGTGATGCTCGACGAGCCGTTGGGGTCGCCGTTCGACGTCACTACGAGGCCGGCCACCTTGCCTTGCAGCATCTGTGCAGGGTCGGTGAACACTCCTTGGTTCAGGTCTTCGGCCTTGATGGTGGTGATGGACGAGGTGACGTCCTTGCGGCGCATGGTTCCGTAGCCCACCACGACCACCTCGTTGAGCATGGCGTTGTCTTCTTTCAGGCTCACGCTCTGGCCTGGCGTGATGACCTGGTCGGCGTAGCCCACATAGGACACCTTGAGGCGGGCGTTGGGTTTGGTGGTTTTCAGCGTGTAGCGGCCGTTGGCATCGGTCACCGTGCCGTTGTTGGTGCCCTGCTCCATGACGGTCACACCGATGAGCGGTTCGCCGTTGGCATCACTGATGACACCGGTCTTCTGGCTCTGTGCCATCGCCACTGTGCTGCAAAGCAACAGGCCGGCGGGGAGCAAGGTCCGCCACAAGGCTGTCTTCACGGGGTTTTGTACATCTTGCATAATTGCTGGTTTAAAGGTTGTATAAATGTTGTTGGATAGGCGGGGAGGGGGTGAAGGTGAGGCTGGGACTGGCCATGACAGGAGGGGAGGGGCCGGGGGCGAGGCTGGGACAGGCCATGATAGGAGGGGATAGGTGGTGATAAGAGGTTATAGGCTATGATAGGGCAAGGACGACAGACAAGCCCAAGCAGGGCGGCGGACTGACCCAAGGAAAGCGCCAAGCAAGCTCAAGCGGAGCGGCGGGCTGGCGGGCCAGGGCGATGGAGCGGCCACAAGCGGGGCAGCCGGGGCGCGGGGCGAGCCGATAGAGCGGGTCCAGGCGGGGCGGCAGCCCGGCTGTGCGGGACCAACGGGCGGCGGGCCACGGGGCCGGCTCAGCGCACGAGCTTCACCTCGAGCTCGCAGTCGGTGGCCTTCGACGACCACGAGTCCATGCCGCGAGTCTTGACAAAGCCGTCGCCGCGGCGGGGCCGCAGGTCGAAGAAGCTGTTGTCATAGGAAGTGACACGCACGCGGCGCAGGCGCACATTATTGAAATACACGCGGTTCACCTTGCCCATCACGTCGCCGCCCACGAAACATCCGTTCTCGGAGGTGGCGAAGATGTTGGTGAAGTAGATGCGGCTCACCTCGCCGCAACGCCCTTGTGTCTCGCCCTTGGGGAAGCGCCAGTTGGCGTCTTTATAGTTTCCGTCGGCGCGGGGATAGGAAGTAACGTAGATGGGTTCGGCCTTGCCCCACCACACATCACTCCACAGCCGCAGGTCCATGACGATGTTGGAGAACGACACATCGATCACCGTGCCCTCGTCTCTGTTCTGTATTCCCAGGCCGCGGTTGCTGCCGGTGATGACGCAATTGTCGATGGTGACGTTGCAAATGGAGTCTACATTTTCCGACCCTATCTTGATGGCGCACGAGCGCGACGACATGGTGCAGTTGGTTACAGTGATGTCACGGCAGGGCCCGTAGGCTGCAAACTCACGCCGGTTCTTCAGGCAGATGCAGTCGTCGCCCGAGGTGATGTGGCAGTTGGCTATGCGCACGTTGCGCGAGTGGTCGATGTCGATGCCGTCGCCATTGCGTATCTTCAGGTTGTTGAGCAGGTTGACGCCGTCGATCACCACGTCGTTGCAACCCACGAGATGCACCGTCCAGTAGGCCCCCTCGCGGATGGTGACGCCGTGAATCTGCAGGTTTTCCACCCCGATGAGCGTGAGCACGTGGGGCCGCGGGTCGAAGGTGGTGGTGGGTTTCAGCTCGTAGGAGTCGGCCAACTCGCGGCCCATGAAGCGGATGCCGTTGCCATGGATGGTGCCGCGGCCGCTGATGCGCAGGTTGCGCACGTCCTTGGCCCAGAGCCACATCATGCCCTCGCCCTCGTTTTCACCGAATGCACTCTTGTGGTAGACGGCCTCGTCGGGGTTGGCCAACAGCGTGGCATCGACGTCAAGATGGAGCTCCACGTTGGTCTTGAGCTCCACGGGGCCGGCCAAAAACGTGCGGCCCGTGGGGAAGTAGACCTGGCCGCCGCCCGCCGCCGAACAGGCGTCCACGGCACGCTGAATGGCCGCCGCATCGTCTGTGCGGCCGTCGCCGAGGGCGCCGTAGGCCGTCACGTCGAACACTTTCACCTGCCCCGAGACCGAAAGCAGAGGCAGCAAGAGGGTGATTAAAGTTAGTAAAAGTTGTCGCATCAGAGATTGGTTTTGCTTGCAAAAATAAGAAAAAGATATGGTCCTGCAAAGTTTTCGGCCGCTTTTTTCCCGGCCCTGGGCATTGCGCCACGCCGTCGCGTCCCTGCGACGAAGCCACAAATGCCTTGCGACGAAGCCGTAAACGCGACGCGACAACGGCGTAAACGCCCTGCGATTGCGGTGCAAACGCGACGCGATGACGGCGCAATCGCAAGGCCGCAACGTCCCCTTCACAGGACCGCCATTCGGTCACGGCGCAGCCGTGGCCGAATAATTATGCCCCATAAAAATGCAATTCGCTCACAAATTATCCGCTAAACGCGCAAAAATATACCGTTTCGTTTGGAAGATTCCCCCATATTTTGTAATTTTGCAAGCAGATAAAGCATAAAAATACGACGCATGAAGATCAAAGACCGACGGCTGGAAGCCATCAAGATGATTATATCGAGCAAAGAGCTGGGCAGCCAGGAGGAGGTGCTGCGCGAGCTGAAACGCGAGGGTTTCCAGCTGACACAGGCCACGCTGAGCCGCGACCTGAAACAGCTCAAGGTGGCCAAGGCGGCCAGCATGAACGGCCAGTACGTCTACGTGCTGCCCAACGAAACGATGTACCGGCGCGTGCGCAAGCCCCTCTCGGTGGCCGAAATGATGCAGACGCCCGGATTCCAGTCGATCAATTTCTCGGGCAACATCGGCGTGATACGCACGCGGCCGGGCTATGCCAGCAGCATCGCCTACAACATAGACAACAGCAACGTGCCCGAGATACTGGGCACCATCGCCGGAGACGACACCATCTTCATCGTCCTCAAAGAGGGCGTAGACCATGAGGCCCTCATCCAGGGAATCAACGACATCGTAGACATTCAGAGCTGACAAATGGAAGAAGTGAAGGTGATGGTGGCCGACGAGTCTCACGTGAGATACGTCGACACCATCCTGACAACCATAGCCGAGGCCGCCAAAGTGCGGGGCACGGGCATTGCCAAGCGGTCGCCGGAGTACGTAGCCACGAAGATTCGCGAGGCCAAGGCCGTCATCGCCCTGCAGGGAGAGAAGTTTGCAGGCTTCAGTTATATCGAGACTTGGGGCAACAAAACCTACGTCACCACCTCGGGTCTCATCGTCCATCCCGACTTCAGGGGGCTGGGACTGGCCAAGCGCATCAAGAACCTGACGTTCACGCTGGCGCGCATGCGCTGGCCCCACGCCAAGATATTCTCGCTCACGAGCGGGTCGGCCGTGATGAAAATGAACACCCAACTGGGCTACCACCCCGTGACCTTCAACGACCTGACCGACGACGAGGCCTTCTGGCGGGGCTGCGAAGGCTGCATCAACAAGGACGTGCTGCACCGCACGGGCCGCAAGTTCTGCATCTGCACGGCCATGCTCTTCGACCCCGAAGAGCACCTGCCGGCCAAGCTGCCCGAGGAGGTGATGCAGCGGATAAGGCGCATCGACGGAAAGGCAACCCCCTGAAAGCCGGAAAAGACCGGGCAGCAAACAACGAAAAGAGCAAACAACGAAACAACAAAAGATATGGAACAGAAAAAGAAAGTGGTCGTGGCCTTCTCGGGAGGACTGGACACATCGTACACCGTGATGAAACTCGCGCAGGACGGCTGGGAGGTCTACGCCGCCTGTGCCAACACCGGCGGATTCAGCGACGAGCAGCTGAAGCAGAACGAGGAGAACGCCTACCGCCTGGGAGCCACCCGCTACGCCACGCTCGACGTGACGCAGGAGTACTACGAGAAGTCGCTGAAATACATGATTTTCGGCAACGTGCTGCGCAACAACTGCTACCCCATCTCGGTGAGTTCGGAGCGCATCTTCCAGGCCATAGCCATTGCACGCTACGCCAAGGAGGTGGGGGCCGACGCCATTGCCCACGGCTCCACGGGGGCGGGCAACGACCAGATACGCTTCGACATGACGTTCCTGGTGATGGCCCCAGGCGTGGAAATCATCACCCTCACCCGCGACCACGCCCTCTCGCGGCAGGAGGAGGTGGACTATCTGAACCGGCACGGCTTCGAGGCCGACTTCACAAAGCTGAAGTATTCGTACAACGTGGGCATCTGGGGCACCAGCATCTGTGGCGGCGAACTGCTCGACCCCACGCAGGGACTGCCCGAGGAAGCCTATCTGAAACACGTGACGGCCACGGACCCGGAGGCCGAGCTGCGCATCGGATTCAAGGAGGGCGAGATCGTGAGCGTGAACGGAGAGCCGTTCAGCGACAAGGTGAAGGCCATCCAACGCATTGAGGAAATAGGCGCCAGCTACGCCATCGGGCGCGACTGCAACGTGGGCGACACCATCATTGGCATCAAGGGACGCGTGGGCTTCGAGGCCGCCGCGCCCATGCTCATCATCGAGGCCCACCGGCTGCTGGAGAAGTCGGTGCTCTCCAAGTGGCAGCAATACTGGAAAGACCAGCTGGGCAACTGGTACGGCATGTTCCTGCACGAGAGCCAGTATCTGGAGCCCGTGATGCCCGACATGGAGGCCTTCCTGCAGAGTTCGCAGCGCCACGTCAACGGCACAGCCATCCTGAAGCTACGCCCCTACGGCTTCCAGACGGTGGGCGTGGACTCCGACGACGACCTCACCAAGTCGAAACTGGGCGAGTATGGCGAGATGCAGCACGGCTGGACGGCCGAGGACGCCAAGGGCTTCATCAAGCTCACGGCCACGCCGCTGCGCGTGTTCTACGGCATGCACCCCGACGAAGAACGGTAGGGCGCGGCCGTTTGGCCCCCGGGCTGCAACTTCCCGAGAGTGCCGCGCGTCAAAAGCCAAACAACCACTAACAAGCAAATAAAATGACAGGAAAGAAATTAGTACGTTCAAACGACAAGTGGATAGCAGGCGTCTGCGGCGGCATCGCCGAGTATTTCGACTGGGATCCGGCCGTGGTGAGGCTGGCCTGGGTGCTGCTCACGCTCTGCACCACCGGCTTTCCGGGCTTCATTGGCTACATCATCCTGTGGATGTGCATGCCTAAACAATGACACGACATGATTAGAATAGGTATATTAGGCGCAGCCGGCTACACGGGCGGAGAGCTCATCCGGTTGCTCATCCACCATCCCGAGGCCGAGATTGTGTTTGCCAACTCAGAGAGCAATGCGGGCAACCGCGTGGCCGACGTGCACGAAGGACTCTATGGCGAGACCGACTTGCAGTTTACGGCCGACATGCCTTTCGACCAGGTGGACGTGGTGTTCTTCTGTTTCGGGCACGGCAAGAGCGAGGCTTTCCTCAAGGAACACCAGCTGCCCGAACGGGTGAAAATCATCGACCTGGCCCAAGACTTCCGCCTCGCGCCGCAGACGGCAGCGGGCGGCCACGACTTCGTCTACGGTCTGCCCGAAATACACAAGGCCGCCATCGCCCGTGCCCGCCACGTGGCCAACCCCGGCTGCTTCGCCACCTGCATCCAGCTGGGTCTGCTGCCCTTGGCCCAGGCCGGCCTGATTGCTCACGACGTGAGCGTGAATGCCATCACGGGCAGCACCGGCGCGGGGCAGAAACCGGGTGCCACCACCCACTTCTCGTGGCGCACGGGCAACATGAGCGTCTACAAAGTGTTCACCCACCAGCACCTGGCCGAGATACGCCAGAGCCTGGCCGAGCTGCAGGGCAGCCTGGAGGCCAGCATCGACTTCATCCCCTACCGCGGCGACTTTGCCCGCGGCATCTTCTGCACCGAGGTGGTGACGTTCGACGGCGACGAGGGCTCGCCCACCAATCCCACGGCCGAACAGCTGGCCGCGATGTACGAGACGTTCTACCGCGACGCACCTTTCACCTATTATATATATAAGGCCCTCGACCTGAAGCAGGTGGTGAACACCAACAAGGCACTGGTCCACATCGACAAGTTCGGGCGTAAGGCCGTCATCACCTGCGCCGTCGACAACCTGCTCAAAGGTGCCGTGGGCCAGGCCGTGCAGAACATGAACCTCATGTTCGGCCTCGACGAGACGGCAGGACTGGGGCTCAAAGCCATGGCTTTTTAACAGCAATACATGATGAAACTATTCGACGTTTATCCTCTCTTCGACATCAATATCGTCAAGGGAAAGGGCTGCCGGGTCTGGGACGATAAGGGGCAGGAGTATCTGGATCTCTATGGAGGCCACGCCGTCATCAGCGTGGGGCACTGCCATCCGCACTATGTGGAGGCCATCGCCAGGCAGTCGGCGCAGTTGGGTTTCTACTCCAACAGCGTCGTCAACACCCTGCAACAGCAGTTCGCCGAGCGGCTGGGACGCATCAGCGGCTATGAAGACTACAGGCTGTTTCTGGTCAACAGCGGGGCCGAAGCCAACGAAAACGCACTGAAGCTGGCCAGCTTCACCAACGGCCGCAAGCGTGTGCTCTCGGCGGAACACGCCTTTCACGGCCGCACGTCGCTGGCTGTCGAGACGACGGACAACCGCAAAATCGTGGCCCCCATCAACGACAACGGGCACGTGACTTTCCTGCCCATGAACGACCTCGAGGCATGGGAGCGCGAGCTGGCCAAGGGCGACGTGTGTGCCTGCATGCTGGAGTGCATCCAGGGCATCGGCGGATGCGTCGTGGCCACACCCGAATTTGCACAGGGCCTGGCCGCCGTCTGCAAGCGTCACGGGGCCGTGCTCGTGTGCGATGAGATACAGTGCGGCTACGGGCGCAGCGGCAATTTCTTCGCCCATCAGTGGCTCGGCATACGCCCGGACCTCATCACCGTGGCCAAGGGCATCGCCAACGGCTACCCCATGAGCGGGCTGCTCGTCTCGCCGGCGTTCCAGCCGGTGTACGGCCAGCTGGGCACCACGTTTGGCGGCAACCACCTGGGATGCGCGGCTGCACTGGCTGTGCTCGACATCTTCGAGCAGGAACAGCTGGTGGACAATGCCCGCAACGTGGGCGAATACCTCATCGCCCGACTCAAGGAACTGCAGCTGTCGGCACCCCACATCACCGAGGTGCGAGGCCGGGGACTGATGGTCGGGGTGGTGCTCGACGTGCCCCACAAGGACGTGCGCTCAAGCCTCATCCACGAGAGACACGTCTTTACCGGCTGCGCGGGCACCAACATCCTGCGCATTCTCCCACCCCTCTGCCTCACACGGGCCGACGTGGACGACTTCGTGTTCCGGCTCGGGAAAGTGCTGCGGGAGTGAATTTAATATGGAGTTAGGGAGTGAAGGAGTTATGGAGTGAAGACATCACGGACAAGAAAACTGGTTTCAACTCCATGCCTCCCCCCTGATTGGCAGAACAATTCCCAGCCATTCGTCTTCACTCCATACCCCCAACCATTTGTCTTAACTCCATAACTCCCTCACTCCATAACTCCATGTCCTTAACTCCATCACTCCTTCACTCCCCAACTCCTATATAAACCCATGAAGATAACCATTATCGGGGCCGGTGCCATGGGCGGCGCACTGGCCGAAGGACTGCTCAAGGCCGAGACCATCAAGCCCTCAGACATCACCGTGGCCAACCCGCATGCCGGGAAGCTCGCCCGTTTTGCCCAGATGGGAGCCGGTGTCACCACCGACAATACCGTGGCCGTCGAGGGGGCCGACCTCGTGGCCATCGTCGTGAAACCATGGCTGACAGAGCAGGTTGTGCGCGAAATCGCACCCCATCTGGACTACGACCACCAGATGGTGCTCAACCTGGCCGCAAGCGTCAAGGCCGAGCAGCTCGACCGTTGGCTCGACCGCGGCGACGGCCGGTTGCCCGCCCTGTTCCAAGTGATTCCCAACATCGCCATCGCCGTGCGGGCTTCCATGACTTTCATGGTGCCCTGCCGGGCCACAGAGGAGCAGACGGCCGCGGTGCAAGCGGTGTTCGACGGGCTGGGCCAAACCTGTCTCACCGACGAGCAGCACCTCGCAGCCGGCACCATGCTGGCCAGTTGCGGCATTGCCTACGCCATGCGCTATTTCCGCGCGGCGGCCGAGGGCGGCGTGGAGCTGGGCTTCAAGGCCGACGCGGCCAAGGACATCGTGCTGCAAACTGTCAAGGGTGCCGTAGAGCTGTTACAGGCCAACGGCAACCACCCCGAGGCCGAAATCGACAAGGTGACCACGCCCGGCGGACTCACTATCAGGGGGCTGAACGAAATGGAGCACGCCGGATTCACCAGTGCTGTGATACGCGGACTCAAAGCGGGGCTGCGGTAGCACGGCTTTGCACACCGCCCACAGGGGTGTGCAATTTGGTTCGGTAATTTGGCCTCCACCGCCCAAAAAAGGTTAAAAGAGAACAGAAAAAAGGGAATATTGAGTAACTTTGGCGCGATAAAACTTCAAAAATACAAGACATGGAAGAAGCTATCAAGCAAATCGGCGAGCGGCTGAGAGGCCTGCGCGAAGTGCTCAACATTCCGGCTGAAGAGGTGGCAGAACTCTGCAACATCAGTCTGGAACACTATCTGAAGATAGAAAACGGAGAGGCAGATCCCTCCGTCTATCGTTTGTCCAAGATTTCAAAACGCTACGGCATCGACCTCGACGTGCTCCTGTTCGGCGAAGAACCCCGCATGAGCACCTACTACCTCACCCGCCATGGACAGGGTCCAGAGATCGATCGCGGCGACAAATACAAGTACCAAAGTCTGGCCGGCGGCTTCCGTGGACGCAAGGCAGATCCTTTCCTTGCCGAGGTGGACCCACTGCCGGGAGACAAGAATTACAGCAAGAACACCCACAACGGACAGGAGTTCGACGTGGTGATCGAAGGCACTCTGGAGGTGACCATAGACAACAAAGTGCTCGTGCTGGAGAAAGGAGACAGCATCTATTTCGACGGGCGGCACCCGCACTGCATGCGCGCCCTGCACGGCAAACCTGCCAAATTTCTCTGTGTTGTCATTTAATGCACGCCGCCATGATTGAAAGATTTCTGACACAAACACATTTCTCTTCAGAGGAAGACTACAACCGGAACCTGCACTTCAAGGTGCCCGAAAACTTTAATTTCGCCTACGATGTGATGGATGCGTGGGCACAGGAAGCCCCCGACAAGACGGCCTTGCTCTGGACAAGCGACCGCGGCGAGGAGCAGCGCTTCTCGTTTCGAGACCTGAAAGAGCAGAGCGACCAGACGGCAGCCTACTACCAGCAACTGGGCATCGGCCGGGGAAACAAGGTGATGCTCATCTTGAAACGCCACTACCAGTGGTGGCTCAGCATGCTGGCCCTGCACAAACTGGGGGCTGTTGCCATCCCCGCAACCCACATGCTCACCAAGCACGACATCGTTTACCGCAACAATAGTGCCAGTGTCAAGGCCATCATCTGCGCCGGAGACGACTACGTGGTGCACCAAATCCTTGAGGCCATGCCCGAGAGCCCCACGGTGAAAATCCTCGTGAGCGTGGGCCCCAACGTACCCGAGGAATTCCATGACTGGAACAAAGAGTGGCGCACGGCCCCGGCTTTCAAGCGGCCCGAGCACGTGAACAACAACGAAGACACCATGCTCATGTACTTCACCAGCGGTACCAGCGGCGAGCCGAAGATGGTGGCCCACGACTATCTCTATGCCCTGGGACATCTCACGACGGGGGTGTTCTGGCACCATCTGCACGAAAACAGCATCCATCTCACCGTCGCCGACACGGGTTGGGGCAAGGCCGTGTGGGGCAAATTGTACGGTCAATGGTTTGCCGGAGCAACGGTATTCGTGTACGACCACGAGAAGTTCACGGCCGAAAAGATTATGCGGCAGATGGAGAAATACCGCATCACGTCGTTCTGTGCCCCGCCCACCATCTACCGGTTCATGATACACGAGGACTTCTCGAAGTACGACTTGAGCAGCCTCGAATACTGCACCACGGCCGGCGAAGCCCTCAACCCCTCGGTGGCCGACAAGTTCTACAAACTCACCGGCGTGAAGCTGATGGAAGGATTCGGGCAGACCGAGACTACCATGACGATAGGCACCTTCCCCTGGAACAAGCCCAAGCCCGGCTCGATGGGCAAGCCCAACGGACAGTACGACGTGCGGCTGCTGCGCAACGACGGTACGGAGTGCGAAGATGGAGAGAAAGGTGAGATATGTATTAAGGTGGGCGACAAGAAGCCCATCGGCCTCTTCAAGGGCTATTACCGCGACGAGGCACGCACCAAGGAGGTGTGGCACGGCGGCGTCTACCACACCGGCGACATGGCTTGGCGCGACGAAGACGGCTATTATTGGTTCGTGGGACGCACCGACGACGTCATCAAGAGCAGCGGTTACCGCATCGGACCGTTCGAGATTGAGAATGCTCTGATGACCCATCCGGCCGTCATGGAGTGCGCTATCACCGGCGTACCCGACCCCATCCGCGGCATGATTGTCAAGGCTACCGTGGTGTTGGCCGAGGCCTGGAAAGCCAAACAGGGCGAGGAACTCGTCAAGGAGTTGCAGGCTCACGTGAAGCACGAGACGGCGCCTTACAAGTATCCGCGTCTCATTGAGTTCGTGGACGAGCTGCCCAAAACCATCTCCGGTAAGATACGCCGCGTGGAAATCCGCGAGAACGACTTCAAAAAGAAATCATAACAACCCCTCCCACATGGGAAACGAACGGCAAAAGATGAAAAGAATCGCAGTCAAAGTGGGCAGCAACGTGCTCACACGCGACAACGGCAAGCTCGACGTGACACGTATGTCGGCCATTGTAGACCAGATCGCCTGGCTGCGGCGTAACGGATATGAGGTGATTCTCATATCTTCGGGTGCCGTGGCCTGCGGACGCAATGAGCTGCCAGTGAGCCACAAACTCGACGGCGTGGAGCAGCGACAACTCTTTTCAGCCATCGGCCAAGTGAAGCTCATCGGCCTCTATTACGACCTCTTTCGCGAGGCCGGACTCCATGTGGGGCAGGTGCTTACCATGAAAGAGAGCTTCGCTACACGCGGTGAATACCTCAATCAGAGGGCGTGCATGAGTGTGATGCTGGCCAACGGCGTCATCCCGATAGTCAATGAAAACGACACGGTGAGCGTCACGGAGCTGATGTTTACCGACAACGACGAGTTGTCTGGACTCATTGCAGCCATGATGGACTGCAACACATTGGTCATCCTGACCAACGTGGACGGCATCTTTAACGGCGACCCTCGCGAAGCAAACACCCGTGTCATCCCGTCCGTGAACTACGACCGCGACCTGCGGGAATACATTCAAGACGAGAAGAGCGGCTTCGGACGGGGCGGCATGATTACGAAAGCTCGCATTGCCGGAAAGGTTGCCGACGAAGGCATCAAGGTGATGATTGCCAACGGCAAGACCGACAACATCCTCGTAGACCTGGCCACACGTCCCATGGAGACCATGCACACGGAGTTCCGTCCCAACCCCAACCCCACCTCGACGGTGAAGAAATGGATTGCTCACAGCGAGAGCTTTGCCAAGGGTGTGGTGCGAATCAATGCCAAGGCCACCGAGGCTCTGCGCGGCAACAAGGCCGTGAGCCTGCTGCTGGTGGGTGTCGTCGGCATCGAGGGAGACTTTGAAGAGGGCGACATCATCAGCATCATGGACGAGGATGGACGGCTGGTGGCCGTGGGGCGCAGCGGCTACAGCTCCGCCGAGGCCGCGCGCCACATCGGAGCCCACGGCATGAAACCGCTCGTGCACTACGACTATATGGTGATGGAAACTTAAGAAAGATATGGCTTTAGAACAGATATTCAAGCGGGTGAAGGCGGCCAGCAAGCCACTTGCCCTAATGGAAGACGAGCGGCGCAACGAGATACTGCGCCTGGTGGCTCGGGCTATCATCGAACGGCAGGACGAGATTCTGGCGGCCAACGCCCACGACTTGAGCCGCATGGACGCAGCCAACCCAATGTACGACCGGCTGCAACTCACGCCCAGCCGACTGCAATCCATTGCCGCCGACATGTGCAACGTGGCCTCTCTGCCCTCTCCCCTGGGGCGGGTGTTGCGCCATCGCGTGCTCGACAACGGGCTGGAGCTGCGCCGTGTAAGCGTGCCCTACGGCGTGATCGGCATGATTTACGAGGCACGTCCCAACGTGACGTTCGACGTTTTCTCGCTCTGCTTCAAGAGCGGCAATGCCTGCGTGCTCAAGGGCGGACGCGATGCCGACGAGACCAATCGCGCCGAAACGGCCCTCATCCACGACGTGCTGCGCCGGCAAGGAGTGGACACGGCCATCGTGGAACTGCTGCCCGCCACCCATGAAGCCACAGCCGAGATGCTCAGTGCCGTGGGCTACATCGACCTCTGCATCCCCCGAGGCGGCAAGCAACTCATTGACTTTGTGCGCAATACAGCCAGGATTCCCGTCATCGAGACGGGGGCGGGGGTGGTGCACTGCTACTTCGACGCTGCCGGCGACACGGCTATGGGCAGCCGCATCATCGAGAATGCCAAGACGCGACGGTGCAGTGTTTGCAACACGCTCGATACGCTGCTCATCCACCGCAGCCGGCTGGCCGACCTACCGGCACTCTGCCGCCCGCTCGCCAACCACGGCGTGAGGCTCCACGCCGACCCCGAGGCCCTCGCTGTCCTGACGGGCCAATACCCTGCCGCCCTGCTCCTGCCCGCCACCGACGACGACTGGGATACCGAATGGCTCAGCCTGCAAATGGGCATCTGCACCGTGGGTTCCACCGCCGAAGCCATCGCCCACATCGACGCGCATGGCAGTGGTCACAGCGAGTGCATCGTCACGGGGGACGACGAAGCCGCCCAAGACTTCCGCACAAGGGTCGATGCCGCCTGTGTCTACGTGAACGCACCCACCAGCTTCACCGACGGAGCACAGTTCGGACTCGGGGCCGAAATAGGTATCAGCACGCAGAAGCTCGGGGCTCGAGGGCCCATGGCCCTCGAAGAAATGACCACCTACAAGTGGCTCATCGACGGCCGGGGGCAGCTGCGGGACGCATAGGAACGGGCACCATGGACACGACACACATGATGCAAAACATAAACTACAGAACATGAGAACTTTCTTCCACGCCAACGACCTGGGCGACCTCGGCCAGGCTCTTCAGGAGGCCCGGCAAGTCAAGGCCGACCGCTACGCCTATCAGCACCTTGGCAAGAACAAGACGCTGCTGATGATTTTCTTCAACAACTCCCTGCGCACGCGCCTCTCCACCCAGAAAGCGGCCATGAATCTGGGCATGAATGTCATCGTGCTCGACGTGAATGCCGGCGCATGGAAACTGGAGACCGAGCGGGGTGTCATCATGGACGGCGACAAGAGCGAGCACTTGCTGGAGGCCATTCCCGTCATGGGCAGCTACTGTGACATCATTGCCGTGCGCTCGTTTGCCGGTCTCGCCGACCGCGAATTCGACTATGCCGAGACCATCGTCCATCAGTTTGTAGAGCACTCGGGCCGTCCCGTCGTGGCCATGGAAACGGCCACCGTGCACCCGCTGCAGGCTTTTGCCGACCTCATCACCATCGAGGAGCACCGCCAGGCCGCCGTCCGCCCCAAGGTTGTACTCACTTGGGCACCCCACTGCCGCGCTTTGCCGCAAGCCGTGCCCAACTCGTTTGCCGAGTGGATGAACGCCGCCGACGTGGATTTTGTGATTACCCACCCCGAAGGCTACGAGCTCGACCCGCGCTTTGTGGGCCCGGCCCGCGTGGAGTACGACCAGTGCAAGGCCCTCGAGGGAGCCGACTTCGTGTATGCCAAGAACTGGAGCTGCCCCGGCGTAACGCGCCCGGCCGACTACGGCCAGATACTCTCCAAGGACATGTCGTGGACCATCGACGCGGAGCACATGTCGTGGACCAACGACGGCCACTTCATGCACTGTCTGCCCGTGCGCCGTGGCCTCATCGTGACAGACGACGTCATCGAGAGTCCGCGCTCGCTCGTCATCCCCGAAGCAGCCAACAGGGAAATATCGGCCCAAGTGGTATTGAAACGCGTGCTCGAGGCTTTGTAAGCTGTTTCTTTTTTGTAACTTTGCAGTTACAAACCAAGAACACAATGATTACATTAGAGTCTGACTACAACAACGGGTGTCATCCCCAAGTGCTCCAGCACCTCATGGAGACCAACAACTGCAAGAGCATGACCTACGGCTACGACGAATGGTCGGAGCGTGCCAAGCAGAAAATCAAGGCGCTCTGCGAAGCCCCCGAGGCCCAGATATGGTTCCTCGTGGGCGGAACGCAGACCAATGCCACCGTCATCGACTCGATGCTGCACACCTATGAGGGCGTGGTGGCCGTGGGTTCGGCCCACATCAACACCCACGAAGCCGGTGCCATCGAGTTCACAGAACACAAGATTATCACCATCGAGGGGCGGCAGGGCAAGATGGATGCCGCCGATCTGGACCACTACATGGACGAGTTCCTGCACGACGGCAACGCCGACCACTGCGTGTTTCCAGGCATGGCCTACATCACTTTCCCCACGGAATACGGCACGCTCTACACGGCCGCCGAGCTGGATGCTCTCTACCAAGTGTGCCGCAAATACGACATGCCGCTCTACGTGGACGGGGCCCGACTGGGCTACGGCCTCATGGCGCCGGGCAACGACATCACTCTGCCCTACCTGGCCCGCCACTGCGACGCGTTCTACATTGGCGGCACCAAGGTGGGCGCACTCTGCGGCGAAGCCGTGGTTTTTACCCATGCCAACGCCCATCCCCACTTCTTCAGCATCATCAAACAGCACGGAGCGCTCGTGGCCAAAGGCCGCGTGACAGGCGTGCAGTTCGATGCTCTCTTCACCGACAACCTCTACTTCGACATCTCGCGCCGGGCCATCGACCGGGCGATGGAGATGAAACGCATCTTCGAGCAACGGGGCTACCCCTTCTATATCGACTCGCCCACCAATCAGCAGTTCGTTGTTCTCGATAACGACGAGGTGGAACGGCTGGGCCGGCACGTGAGGTTCACCGTGTGGGGCAAGTACGACGAGCACCACACCATCTGCCGTTTCGTCACCAGCTGGGCGACGACCGAAGAAGAAATCGAAGCTTTGCGCACGGCCGTGCTGGGCTAAAGCTCCACCGTGTAAGTCTTGCGGCCGGCATAGGTATTTGCCGAAAGCCGCACCGTGCATGCCCGTAGGCCTTTGTCTACGGGCATGCTCATATATCCCCGCGTGGTGTAATACTGGGGCACACCGTTCTGGGCGTGGGTCAGCAACAGGGTCACATAGCGATGACCGTCGGCCGAAACAGTCACCGTGTCGAGCACAAGGCCCAGCTGTTGCCGGGCATCCAGCCCCTCGGCACGCCCTGTTTTCAGGGCGAACCCTATGTTCAGGAATCCTCCTCCCACCCACAGCGACTCGATGGTCAACGGATCATCGGGCAGGCTGCCGGCCGTCTTTTTCGGCAGAGGCTCGGCCACCACAACCGGTGTGGCCGAGAAAACGGTACGCGCCTGGCTGTCGTAATAGACCAGGGCACGGTAGAAAGTATCGGCCTTGGCGGCCCAGCCCACCCTCACCGGCGAGGCAAAGCGCACGGAGTCGCCCCCGTCGGTGAGCAGCCAGTCGGCCCGGACCGAGTCGGCCGTGTGCACCAGTCCGAAGTCGGCCCGCAGGTAGGAGTAGCGGCCGTCGCCCGACTGGTAGGTGTCGGTGGTGCATGCCGCCAGCGTCGCGGCCAGCAGCCCGGCGAGCCACAGCCGCCTACTGCGCACGCAAGAAGTTGATGGCAGGATTGGCATACATCGTAAGAATGCGCTCGCGCAGGTAGGGCTCATCCTTGGCGGGCAGTTCCACCTTGGCCAGCTGCCCGGCCAGATACTTGTCGAAGAAAGCCTTGTCGGCCTCGGTGTAGCGGTCGGCATGGGCCCGTTCGCCCCGCAACTCGTCGAGAGCAACGTAGTTGCAGGGGTAGAGCCGGTAGCGGCGGTGAATCTCGCGGTCGATATGGTCGGCCACCACACGGTAAAAATCGGCCTTGGGCAGGTCGGCGGGCAGCTGCGTCAGGAAGTCGTCGATGCACGGTGCACAGTGGTAATGCACGTGGCCCTTATAGCCAAAGATGCCGGTCTGCATGGACACGAGGTCGTCCTGCGGCCCCTTTTTCCAGTCCTTGTTGTCGCGCCGCAGCTGGAACTCGCGTGCCTTGAGCCAGTCGCAGGGGTCGTATTCATACGAGATGGCCAGCGGCACGATGTGCAGCTGCCGCAGCCTCTCGGCGGGCGAACCCGTTCCGCCCATGGTGAGCATCTTGAGCACGCCGTCGGACGTGCGGTCGTCGGAATCCTTGGCACGGCCCGAACGCTGGGCCACCCACACGTTCTCGTGCTTCTCTGCCACGGCATAGTGCATGTATTCGGACAGCAGCCGGCCAGCCTCCAGCATCTCCCGCATGGGCAAGCCACGCTTCACGATGAAGCTCTTGTTCACCCGCACGAAGTCTTTCACCCACGGCAGTCCCAGCAGGTTGTCGCCGATGGCAATCTCGCAAGTGGTGGTGAAGCCCGCGTCCATGAGCAGTACGTCGAGGATGGCCGAGTCGAGCACGATGTCGCGGTGGTTGCTCACAAAGGTGTAACGGCGCGAGGTGTCCACGGCCGCGACGTCCATCTCGCAGCCTCGGGCGGCCTTGGCCAGCACTCCTTTGATGAAATCGTAGCAGAATGCTTTCTGGAAGTCGAGGTTTGTGCGGCAAGCCCGCATCTTTCGGGCCACCATTTCCAGCGGCACCTCGGGGTACAGATACTTCAATACAGCCTGAAACTGCTCATTGGCCAGCAGACTATCGTACACCTCGGGCAGTTCTTCCGGCTCAAAGGGACGAATGCCATCAAACTTTTTTAATTCAAAATTCATAATTCAAAATTAGCTGCGCAATCAAAACAAAATTAACCGCAAGACCAGACTAAATTAACTGCGAGAACAAACTTAAATTAACTGAGAGACCAAGCGACATCAACTGCACCACTGGGTGAAATTAACCGTGTGACAGGAACATTATCTTGCTACGAGCGGGAGACAGACATGATTTTAATTCAAAATTCAAAATTCAAAATTCAAAATGGGCTACACACAACACTTTCTTTCCCCGTCGTTTCCTCCCTCATCACAAGGCATCGTTCCGCGCAGCCAATTTTGAATTATGAATTTTGAATTATGAATTGCCCCCCGCTATCCCAGCTGATTCTCCACAATATCGGTCAAGACATCCTTGATGTCGAGGCCGGCAGCGCGCACTTGCTGCGGGATGAAGCTGGTGACGGTCATGCCCGGAGTGGTGTTAATCTCCAGCATGTTCACCTGGTCGCGTCCCTCGGCGTCCTTGGAGATGATGTAATCAATGCGAATCATGCCGTTGCAGTGCAGGATGTCGTAGATGCGGCTCGTCTCCTCGGCCACGCGACGGGCCGTCTCCGGATCCAGCCGGGCAGGCGTAATCTCCTGCACCTGACCGTTGTACTTCGCGTCGTAGTCGAAGAATTCACGGCTCGTCACCACCTCGGTGGCGGGCAGCACCACGGTCTTCGTCTGCGTTTTGTAGCATCCAATAGAGATCTCCGTGCCCTGAATGTAACGCTCTATCATCACCTCGTCGCTCTCCATAAAGGCCATACGCAGGGCGGGAGCCAGCTGGTCGGCGCACTTCACCTTGGACACACCGAAGCTGGAACCGTCGGCAACCGGCTTCACAAACACGGGCATGCCCAGCCGTTCCTCGACAGCCTGCTCGTCGTAAGCCTCGCCGCGGCGCAACAGCATGCTGTCGGCCACGTTCACACCAAACGAGCGCAGGTAGTTGTTGAGCACATACTTGTTGAAGGTCATGGCCTCGACCAGCACGCCACTCGTGGAGTAAGGCAGGTGAATCAGGTCGAAATAGCCCTGCATCAAGCCGTTCTCGCCCGGTGTGCCATGGATGGTAATGTAGGCATAGTCGAAGACAACGGCCTTGCCGTCCTGGCCTACAAACGAGAAGTCGTTGCGGTCGATGGTGGCCACCTCGCCGTTGTCGAAGTTCACATGCCAGTTCTGTCCCCTCACGTCGACAATGTAGACATTGTAACGCTCCTTGTCGAAGAAGGAGTAGAGTCCCTGTGCCGAGCGCATGGACACATCGTGCTCGGACGAGTCGCCGCCGCAGACGATGGCGATATTTCTCTTTAAATTTTTCATCAGTTATGTTGCATTGAATGGTTAATCATTGTTCACGGGGTGCTGCCGGCGCATCAGCCGGCAAAGGTGTCCTGCGTGGTGCCTTGGACAAAGGCGCGCCATTTTTCCACGAGCAGCGTCAGATCCTCGGGCCATTCGGAGTCGAAATCCATCTGCCGGCCCGTGCGCGGATGGCGGAACCCGAGGGTCTTGGCGTGCAACGCCTGCCGGGGACAGAGCCCGAAGCAGTTCTGGATGAAAGCCTTGTAGCTGGAGCTGCGCTGGCCGCGCAGTATCTCCGTGCCGCCATACCGCTCGTCGCCGAAGAGCGGGTGGCCGATGGCCTTCATGTGGGTGCGTATCTGATGGGTACGTCCCGTCTCGAGAATGCACTGCAGCAGTGTGACGTAGCCGAAGCGTTCGAGCACCCGATAATGGGTCACGGCGGGCTTGCCGACACCCGACTGCGGGTCGAACACCTTCATGCGCAGCCGGTCCTTGGGATCGCGCCCGATGTTGCCCTCGACACGTCCCTCGTCGTCCACGAGGTTGCCCCACACCAGGGCGTGGTACGAGCGGTGGGTGGTCTTCTCGAAAAACTGCCGTCCCAGGCCCGTCTTGGCCTCGGGCGTCTTGGCCACCACAAGGAGGCCGCTGGTGTCTTTGTCTATCCGATGCACCAGCCCCACCTCGGGATCGTTGGGGTCGAAGCTCTCCAGATGGCGCAGATGCCAGGCCACGGCATTGATGAGCGTGCCGCTGAAGTTGCCCGCGCCGGGGTGTACCACCATGCCGGCTTCCTTGTTCACGACCATCAGATCGTCGTCTTCGTAGACCACGCGCAGCGGAATCTCCTCCGGCTGTATCGACGACTCGTGGCGCGGGCGGTCAAGCATCAGCGTGATGACATCGAGGGGCCGCACCTTGTAGTTGCTTTTCACGGCGCGTCCGTTCACGTGGATGCAACCCGCGTCGGCCGCCGTCTGTATGCGGTTGCGGCTGGAGTGCTGCATCTTGTCGGCCAGATACTTGTCTATGCGCACGGGCGCCTGGCCGGCGTCCACCTCCACCCGCCAGTGCTCGTAGAGCTGGCCGTCAGCCTCGGTAGCGGCCGGAGGGGTGGCGGGCAGCAGGTCGTCGTCGCCCAGCAGGTCTGCATCTTCGGGATATGTCGTCATGTTTTTTCTGTCTTGCAAGGGTTCATTCGGTCTTGGGCGCGGGCTCAGCCGGCGGTGTGCCGCCGGGCTCAGCATGGTCGGCGGAGGGTGCCGGCACCTCCTCGAACACGTCCATGTCTTCCGATTCGTCGAAGTCGCCGCCCCGGGGATATTCCGGATCCACGTAGTTCACCGAGTCGCCGCTGTCGCGCTGGCCGTTGCCCGCCTGGATAATGAGCCGGGCGTCCACGGGTATCTTGTCGCCATAGGCCACGTGGCGGCCGTTCACCAAAATGCCGTACACCCAGTCTTTCTCGCCCGGCACAAACTCCGGCGCAGCCAGCTTGAAGCCCATGGCTGTGAGTTTGGCCATGGCCTCGCGCAGCGAGGAGTTGTCGATCACGTCAGGAAGGGTGATCGTTGGTGAGTGCAGGGCGTTGATGGTGACGTAGATGACGTGCCCCGACTTCACGCGTTCGCCGGGTGCAGGGGTCTGCTCCAGGATGCAGTCGGGCGGCAGGGTCTTCACGTAGCCCGTGTCGCTCACCACGATTTGCAGTCCCAGATTGTCGAGAATCTCCTCGGCATCGGCGTATTTCTTGTGAACCAGGTCGGGTATGGGTATCGACTCGCCGTGGTGGGTGTAGATGGCCAAGCCGTATTTCACGCCCATGGTCAGCCCGACAGCCACGACGGCCATGGCCGCCAGGTTGCCCCAAAGATAGCTGCTCTTGAACTTGCCCATGAATTCTGAAATGGTCATCCGCGCCGTAATTTTTCTACAAAGATAGTGTAAATCGCCCGATGGACAAAGGATTGCAGCCTGTTTTTTGTGCTCTTTTTTTCGGCTGTACCCGTGCGGATGCACACGGGCAGCCGCAAGCCGCACGGCCACCGCGCCGTCATCGCATGGCCGTCACGCCGTAATCGCACCGCCGTTACGGCGTAAACGCGTGGCCGTTACACCGTAAACGCGTGGCCGTTACACCGTAAACGCGTGGCCGTTACACCGTAAACGCGTGGCCGTTACACCGTAAACGCGTGGCCGTTACACCGTAAACGCGCGGCGATTGTGCCGTCATCGCACGGCCCCTGCACGGCCGCCGCAGACGCACCGGCCGGTATAAAAGCAAAGGAGGGCGCGCCATCCTTGGATGACACACCCTCCTTCTGCTGCCGCGTTGCGGTGGCAACGGGTTACTTTCCGTGGTGCTCGTCAGACACGGTCAACTTCTTGCGGCCATGGGCGCGGCGCGAAGCCAGCACGCGACGACCGTTCTTGGTTGCCATTCTCTCGCGGAAACCGTGCTTGTTCACGCGGCGGCGGTTGTGAGGCTGAAATGTTCTTTTCATCTTATTTGTCCTTATTTTAATTTATTGTAGTTGCAAAACCGTGTGGCGACACCAGCTACCGGTACCCCCATTCGAGCTGCAAAATTACTCAAAAAAATCCGAATGGCAAAGAATCGAGCGATTTTTCGTGGCCGTTTCGGCGTTTTTTTCTAAATTTATAGTAACTTTGCAGCTGCAAAATCGACAATAACAAGTTTAATAATAAGACACAAAATGATTAACTCTCAGGAAATCAAGATTGGGACATGTATCCGTATGGACGGTGGCATTTGGAAGTGCGTGGACTTCCAACACCGCAAGCCGGGCAAAGGAAACACCGTGATGAACACCAAGTTGAAGAACGTGGCCGACGGCCGTGTGCTGGAGCGCACGTTCCAGGTGGGCTTCAAACTCGACGACGTCCGCGTGGAGCACCGCCCCTATCAATACCTCTATGAGGACGGTACGGGCTGCATTTTCATGAACCAGGAGACCTTTGAACAGATCCCCATCGCCAAGGATATGATTACCGGCGTGGAGTTCATGAAGGAGGGCGACGTGGTGGACGTGGTGACCGACACCTCTGACGGCACCATCCTCTCGGCCGAAATGCCGGTGAAGACCAACCTCGTCATCACCCACAGCGAGCCGGGCGTGAAGGGAAACACCGCCACCAACGCCACCAAGCCGGCCACACTGGAGACGGGTGCCGAGGTGCGCGTGCCGCTCTTCATCAACGAGGGCGAGACCATTACCGTCGACACGCGCGACGGCAGCTATGTGGGCCGCGTGACGGAGAAGTAAGACCGCCCCGCCCCCTTCACCCCGGGGGAAGCCCCGCACACCCCTTTCGAGTCTCCCCAAGCCCCTCCGAGCAAGGGGATGGTCCCGCCCGCCATCGGGCAACGGCCGTCCCTCCTCTTCGTGGAAAGGCTTGGGGAGGCTTGCTTCCCGACGGCAGCCTTGCCGCCCGACACAACCCCTAACGCCTGACCATCCACCGTTTCTATCATGAACAACGCCTGCGACACCACCCATTCCCCCGCCACTCCTGACACTTTGGGGAAAACACCCACCTACTCTTTCATCATTCCCGTCTACAACCGCCCCGACGAGGTGGACGAACTGCTCGACAGCCTCACCCGGCAGACCGTCCGCAACTTCGAGGTGATTGTCGTCGAGGACGGCTCGCAGCAACCCTGCCGCGAGGTGTGCGACCGCTACGCCGGGAGCCTCGACCTGAAGTATTTCTGGAAATCCAACAGCGGACCCGGCCAGAGCCGCAACTACGGCGTGGAGCGGGCACGGGGCGAATACATGATTGTGCTCGACTCCGACGTGGTGCTGCCCCCGGGCTACCTGCACGCCGTGGCCGAGGAGCTGCGGCGTGAGCCCAGCGATGCCTTCGGCGGCCCCGACCGGGCGCACGACTCCTTCACGTCCACACAGAAAGCCATATCCTATGCCATGACCTCGTTCTTCACCACGGGCGGCATCCGCGGCGGCAAGAAGAAGCTCGACAAGTTCTATCCACGCTCGTTCAACATGGGCATTCGCCGCGACGTGTACCTGCAGCTGGGCGGATTCAGCAGGATGCGTTTCGGCGAGGACATCGACTTTTCCATCCGCATCTTCAAGGCAGGATGCCGGTGCCGGCTGTTCCCCGGCGCGTGGGTCTACCACAAGCGGCGCACCGACTTCCGCAAGTTCTGGCGGCAAGTCTACAACAGCGGCATCGCCCGCATCAACCTTTACAAGAAGTATCCCGATAGCCTCAAGCTGGTTCACCTGCTTCCCATGGCGTTCACCGTGGGGGTGGGGCTGCTCGCCGCCGTGATGCTCGTGGGGCTGCTGCTCGTGCTCGTCGGGCTCATGGCCGTCTCGTCCGCCGGGCATCAGGCCTGCCTGTCGGGCCCCATGGCTTCCGTCATCTCGGGCATGGCCCTCATGGCTTTGGGCGTGTGCCCGCTCCTGCTCTATGCCCTGCTCATCTTTCTGGATGCGTCGGTCGTGTGCAAGAGCCCGCTTGTCGGGTTGCTCAGCATCCGTGCCGCCTTCACCCAGCTCATGGGCTACGGCTGCGGCTTCATCGAGGCTTGGTGGAAACGCTGCGTCAGAAGAAAAGACGAATTTTCCGCCTACGAAAAAAACTTCTACCAATAAGTCCCCTCCCACACCTCCATCCTCTCTCCTATCACCCCCTATAACCTCCCATCCCCTCCTATAACTTCCTACAACTCCCATCCTCCCTCCCCTCCCATCACCCCCTATAACCTCCTATCACCTCTTATAACTTCCTATCCCCTCCTACAACTTCCCATCACTCCATGGACAAGCTCCCCATCAACACCTGGTCAGAATCCGACCGCCCTCGCGAAAAACTGGAGCGGTTGGGGGCCGCCGCCCTCAGCGACGCCGAGCTTCTGGCCATCCTCATCGGTTCGGGGTCGGCCCGGGAGAGCGCCGTCGACCTGATGCGGCGCGTGCTGGCCGACTGCCACAACAACCTCAACACCCTGGGCAAACGCACCGTCCGCGAGCTGGAGCAGTACCACGGCATGGGCCCTGCCAAGGCCATCACCATCCTTGCGGCCTGCGAACTGGGCAAACGGCGCAAGGACACAGCACGCGAAGAACGCCCCGACATCGGGTCGGCCACAGCCGTGTACAACTTCATGCACCCCATTTTGCAGGATCTCGACGTGGAGGAATTCCACATTCTGCTGATCAATCAGGCCTTCCGCCTCATCCGTGAAGTGCGTATCAGCCACGGCGGCATCACCGAGACCGCTGTCGACATCCGCATCATCATGAAAGAAGCCCTGCTCTCCGGGGCTACCGTACTGGCCGTGTGCCACAACCATCCCAGTGGCAACACGCAGCCCAGTCCCCGCGACGACCAGCTCACCCAGCAAATCAAGAAAGCCTGTGAACTGATGCGCCTCCACTTTCTCGACCATGTCATCATCACCGACGGCCGCTACTACAGCTACAACGAGGAGGGCCGCCTCTAACCGTCCTCGGACAGAACAACACGATTGGGATAGGGCTGCGCGGTGGATTTTTAGACAGAACCACATATTATTCACCGCGCGAGCCATATATTTAATATGTAGTTCTGTCTAAAAACCCGCTGCGCAGCTATATGCCCTATATGTAGTTTTGTCTAAAAAACCATAGCAGCCTCCCACCCTTTCCACCGTTATTCTGTCCCCAACTCGTTGGCCATCTCGAAATAATTGCTTAAATTCGCAGCATCAATCATAATACGAACACCATGACACAAGAAGAGAAGACCCGGATAGAAGAGCGCATCGTCGATGTGCTCAAGACCGTCTACGACCCGGAAATCCCGGTCAACATCTACGACCTGGGCATGATTTACAAGATAGACATGCAGGACAACGGCACGCTCGACATGGACATGACCTTCACTGCACCCTCTTGTCCCGCCGCCGACTTCATCCTCGAGGACGTGCGCACCAAGGTGGAAAGCGTGGAAGGAGTGAAAAATGCCAACGTCAACCTCGTCTTCGAGCCAGCCTGGGACCAGAGCATGATGAGCGAGGAAGCCCGTGTGGAGCTGGGATTTGAGTGAGGAAAAAAGCAATTGGAACAAAAAAATACATGGACATGAAGAACGTCTACTTCTTATCCGACGCCCACCTGGGGTCGCTGGCACTGGAACACAAGCGGACGCAGGAACGCCGCTTGGTGCGGTTTCTCGACAGCATCAAGCACAAGGCAGCCGCCATCTATCTGCTGGGCGACATGTTCGACTTCTGGAACGAATACCGCTTTGTGGTGCCCAAGGGCTTCACCCGCTTCCTGGGCAAGCTCTCCGAACTGACCGACATGGGGGTGGAGGTGCACTTCTTCACGGGCAACCACGACATCTGGACCTACGGCTATCTGGAGGAAGAGTGCGGACTCATCGTCCATCGCAAGCCCCTCACCACAGAAATCTACGGCAAAGAGTTCTACTTGGCCCACGGCGACGGGCTCGGCGACCCCGACAACAAGTTCAAAATACTGCGTCGCCTCTTTCACAATCGCACGTGCCAGCGACTGCTCAACTTCGTCCACCCCTGGTGGGGCATGCAACTCGGACTGAACTGGGCCAAGCACAGCCGGCTGAAACGCGCCGACGGCAAGGAAGCTCCCTACATGGGTGAGGAGAGAGAATACCTGGTATGCTGGACCAAGGAGTACATGAAGACACACCCCAACATCGACTATTTCATCTACGGGCACCGGCACATCGAGCTCGACCTCACGCTGGAACGCAAGGCCCGCATGCTCATTTTGGGCGACTGGATATGGCAGTTCACCTATGCTGTCTTCGATGGCGCCCACCTCTTCCTGGAGCAATACATAGAGGGCGAGAGCCGTCCGTAAACAAGAAAAAACGGGGAAAGCTCACGTTGGGAAGACTCCAGCCTGCATGATGCCCGCCGGCGGACGACCGGCCTGCCACTCGTCGCGCATGAAATTCATGGCCGGGGCCACATGCTTCAGATAGGCAAGGTTGCCCCGACACAAGTAATTGACACCCGCATGCGTGCGGTTCCGCGACCCCGAGGGGCCGGTCTCGAAGCGGTCTTTAGGGCAGCCTCCGTTACACGCAAACCGATAGGTGCACTGCTTGCACTGTAATGGAAGCAGTGCGCCTTTGGCTTGTCCGAAGATCTGCTGGCGGGGACTGAAAGCCAGCGTGGCCAGCGGCGTGTGGCGAAGATTGCCCAAACGGTAGGCGGGCGACACAAAATGGTCGCAACTATAGACCTCGCCGTCGGGCTGCAAGGCCATCGACAGCCCGCAAGCAGGGGCAAACGAGCAGATGCCCGGCTCCACACCGCACCAGCAAGCCAGTGTGGCATCGAAGTGTTCCACGAAGACGGTGCCCACGTCGCACCGCACCCAATCGTCGAAAAGCGTGCAAAGAAAGCAGCCCCACTGCTCGGGCAGCACCGTTTCGGGCGTCATTCGGCCGTCGGGGGCCTGCTCCACAATGGGTGTGAACTGGAGATAGCGACAGCCTATCTCCTTGAAAAAGCGATAGAATGCCAAGGGATGGTCGGCATTGAGGCGGTTGATTGTGGCCATGGCATTCCATTCTACATCGTACTTTTGCAGCAGATCGATGCCCCGCATCACCTGGTCCCACGTGGCTCCGCCCTGCCGCGTGCGGCGAAAGGCATCGTGTAGGGGCTGCGGGCCGTCGATGCTGATGCCTACAAGAAACCCGTGTTCGCGCAGAAACTCGGCTGTCTCGGCCGTGAGCAACGTGCCGTTGGTTTGCAGGGCATTGTCTATATGCCGGCCGTGCCCGTACTGCCGCTGCAGCCGAATGACGCGCTTGAAGAAGTCGAGGCCCATGAGCAACGGTTCGCCACCGTGCCAAATGAAAAGCACTTCCTCCGTGGGCTGGCTGCCAATGTAGTCGCGAATGAACTGTTCCAGCAGCGCATCGCTCATGCGTCCCGAGGCCTTGTCGAGAAAATAGCAGTAACTGCACCGCAGGTTGCAGGCCGAACCGCATGGCTTGGCCAGCATGTAATAAGGACGGACAAGGGGAAACGTAGACATGGCGGGCGGTATTAGCAGAGACCGGCTATGATTTCTGCCTCGGTGACCAGGTTCTGATCGCCGGGCACCGTGTTCTTCAACGCAGAGGCTGCAACCGAGAAATCGAGGCACCGCTGGTCGTCGTCGGGCCAGCGGCGACGGGCATGGATGAAGGCGGCCACCCAGGCGTCGCCCACGCCCATCTGGTCGACGATGGGCTGGATGTCGTAGATACGCGAGGTGTAGATGCGTCCCTCAGCCCAGAGCACTCCGGCATTGACGTGGTGATTGAAGGAAAGCTGGTTGCGGTGGGCGATGAGCATGCGACGGCATCGGGGGAAAAGCGCATGCAAATGATCGAAATAACGGCGGTAGGCATCCCGGTCGAACCGGTAGCTTTCATCGAGTGCAGTAAAGGGGATGGGCTCGAGGCCGCTGGCCACGTACCACTCGTTCTGGTCGCCAAAGATGAACGAACTGTACTGCATCAGCTCGTCGAGCGACCGACGTGCATCGGCGCCGGGATACCGCCACAGGTTTCCACGGTAGTTGATGTCGCAGGTGAGTTCGATGCCCGAAGCGTCGGCGCGGCGCACAGCATCCATCGTTGTGTCGAGGGCCGCCCGGCTGGTGGCGCAGGTTATGCCAGAGCAGTGGAACAGTCCGGCCCCTGCAAAGACGGGCTCCCAGTCGATGTCGCCATGCTCGAGCGTATTGAACGAGGAGTCGTCGCGGTCGTAAACTACCCGCGAGGAGCGCATGGCGGCCGACGGCTCAAAGTAGTAGGTGCCCAGCCGCTTGCCTCCACGCACTGCGTGCCCCACGTTGAGTCCGAGCGAGCGCAGGTGCATGAGGGCGGCCTCACCGATGGAATTGTCGGGAATGCGGGTGACAAACTCCACGTCGTCGCCCAGTTGCGCCAGACTTACAGCCACATTTGCTTCCGATCCGCCATAGTCGGCGCCGAACGTGCTGCCCTGAAACAGTCGCCGGCTGCCCGGCTTGGACAGCCGCAGGAGTATCTCTCCAAACGTAATTATCTTCTTCATCCTGTCAAGTATAAAGGGGACGCTGCCTGCGGCAACATCCCCCTCACGTTATGGTTTGTGCGTTCTTTCGGGTTTATTCGAGGGTCTTGCCCGTGGCCAGAGCGAGTGTATCGCGGGCGATGACAATCTCCTCGTCGGTGGGAATCAGCACCACCTTGACCTTGGAATCGTCTGAAGAAATGACGCGCTCCTCGCCACGCACGTTGTTGCGCTCGGCATCCATCTTCACTCCAAGGTAACCAAGTCCCGCGCAGCTGTCAAGACGCATGCCCGTCTGGTTCTCGCCCACGCCGGCTGTCCAGACAATAACATCCACGCCGTCCATGGCAGCAGCGTAGGCTCCAATGTATTTCTTGATGCGATAAGCGTACATCTTGAGGGCCAGGACAGCCTTCTCGTTGCCCTCGTTGGCCGCATTCTCCACGTCGCGCATGTCGCTTGAGATGCCGGTCATGCCAAGCACGCCGCTCTTCTTGTTGAGATATTCGGACATTTCGTGGGGTGTCATGCCGCTCTTCTCCATCATGAACGTCACGGCCGAGGGGTCGATGTCGCCGCAACGACTGCCCATCATCAGTCCGGCCAGCGGGGTGAGGCCCATCGAGGTGTCGATCACCTTGCCGTTCTTGACGGCTGCAATGGAGGCGCCGTTGCCGATATGGCAGGTGATGACCTTGGTCTTCTTGTAGTCGAGATCCAGAAATTCACAGGCGCGCTTCGACACATAGCGGTGCGACGTACCGTGGAAACCGTAGCGGCGAACGTGGTATTTGGTGTACCATTCATAGGGCACGGCGTAGAGATAAGCGTAGTCCGGCATCGTGCTATGGAAAGCATTGTCGAACACTGTCACCTGCGGCACGTCGGGCATAAGCTCGTCTACAGCCTTGATGCCGGCCAGATGGCCCTTGTTGTGCACGGGGGCCAGTTCGATCAGGCTCTCTATTCCTTGCTCCACCTCGGGGGTCACGAGGCAACTCTTCTCGAAGAGGTCGCCGCCTTGCACCACGCGATGCCCCACGGCCCCTATCTCGTCGAGGCTCTTGATGGAGCCCATCTCGGGATCGAGCAGGCATTTGAACACCAGTTGCACGCCCTCCTTGTGGGTGGGCAACTCGGCCATGATTTGCTTTTTGTCGCCATTTGCGAGCTTCACCTTGATGAAAGCCTCGTCCAATCCGATACGCTCCACGCCGCCTTGAGCCAGCACACGCTCGTCGGTCATGTCGTACAGCTTGTATTTAATAGAACTGCTTCCACAGTTCAGAACCAATATTTTCATAGTCTTGAATTGTAAATGATGAATCGTGAATTAAGAATTCGCCTTGGCATCCTGGGCCTGACAGGCCGTGATGGCCACCATATAATAGATGTCGTCCACGGAGCAGCCGCGGCTCAGGTCGTTCACCGGGCGGGCGATGCCCTGAATAATGGGGCCGATGGCAAGGGCGTTGCCCAGACGCTGAACGAGCTTATAGCTGATGTTGCCCACCTCGAGATTGGGCACCACCAGCACGTTGGCCTTGCCGGCAATGTCGCTTCCTGGGGCTTTCTTGGAACCCACGGCAGGCACCAGGGCGGCATCGGCCTGCAGTTCGCCGTCCACTTTCAGCTCGGGATACTTCTCATGGGCAATCCTTGTAGCGTCGAGCACCTTGTCGATGATGTAAACACTCTTGCCCGTCTCCTTGTCCTTGGCATCCTGAGCAGAGCCTTTAGTCGAGAAGCTGAGCATGGCCACGCGCGGATCGGAGAAGCCAGCCACGGAGTGTGCGGTTTGTGCAGTGGTGTAGGCTATCTGGGCAAGCTGGTCGGCCGTGGGGTTCGGGGTGACGGCTACGTCGCCCATCACCACGATGCCGTCCTCGCCATACTCTTTCTGATGGGTGATAATCAGCATGGCACCACTCACGCAACTGACACCGGGGGCGCACTTAATGATTTGCAGGGCGGGGCGCAACGTGTCGCCCGTGGTGCTGAGCGCACCCGAGATCTGGCCGTCGGCGTCGCCGGTCTTGATAATCATGCAACCCAGATAAAGATTGTTTTTGGTCACCAGCTCGCGGGCTTGGTCCACGGTCATGCCCTTTTTCTTGCGCAGTTCGGCCAGCACTGCGGCATACTCCTCCGTCTTCTCGCAGTGCCGCGGATCCACGATGGTGGCCTTGTCAAGATGGGTCAGGCCCCAAGCCTCGGCCTCTTTCCTGATATTCTCAGGGTTGCCGATGAGAATCAGGTCGGCCAAATCGTCGGCCAATACCTTATCCGCTGCCTTCAATGTGCGTTCTTCCTCTGCTTCGGGAAGCACGATGCGCTGCTTGTCAGCCTTAGCACGCGCCACAATCTGTTCTAATAAACCCATAGTTTGATTCTTATTCCATTAATTGTCTGTTGTATGCTACAAAGTTAGGCAAAGTTTCCGAGGTGGACAAACACAAGGCGTAGAAATTAGGCGTAAACGGTCATAAAAACGCCCTTATACGCTTGCCATCTCACGGGCAAGGATGCTCTCCAGCTCCTCTGCCGAGAGCCGTAGGCGGAACTGCCCCCTGATGGCCACGCTGATGCGCCCGGTCTCCTCAGACACCACCACGGCGATGGCGTCCGAATCCTGGCTGATGCCCATGGCAGCACGGTGGCGCAGACCCAGTTCCTTGGGAATGTCGAGGCTGTGGCTCACGGGCAGGATGCAGCCGGCAGCCTTGATTCGCTTCTTCGAGACTATCATGGCGCCGTCGTGCAAGGGCGAGTTCTTGAAGAAAATGTTCTCTATGAGCAGTTTGTTCACACTGGCATCGATGGTCTCTCCCGTCTGCACGATGTCGTCGAGCGGCGTTGCCCGCTCCACCACGAGGAGTGCACCCACCTTGGCTTTGGCCATATCCATGCACGCCCACACGATGGGCATGATGGTGGCTTTGTCCTCCGTCTGCCCGGCATCTTTCTTTTGCGAGAAGAAGCGCAGCACGTTGCGCACCCGCTCGTGGGCACCCAACTGATAGAGAAACTTGCGTATCTCTTCCTTGAACAGCACGATGAGGCCGATGACACCCACGCTCACCAGCTTGTCAAGAATGCTTCCCATGAGGCGCATCTCCAGCACTTGCGAGACGAAAAGCCACACCAACACGAAGAACATGATGCCGATAAAGATGTTGAGCGACCGGCTCTCCTTCATCAACCGATAGATATAATAGAGCATCAGAGCGACCAAAAAGATGTCGATGATGTCTTTAATGCCGAATTCAAAAAACATAATATCCTTTGTTTGGAGGAGTTAAAGAGTTATGGAGTTAAGGAGTTATGACAGCGGGTCTGCGGTTGAATGAGCCCCAAGAACCATTTGTCTTAACTCCTTAACTCCATCACTCCTCTAACTCCACACGTTAAACCATCCCCAAGAACCTGTTGTCTCAACTCCGTCACTCCTTCACTCCATCACTCCATACCCATGGTTCGTCCCACGAGCTTCACCGCCTGCACCGCCTCGCGCACGTCGTGCACACGCAGGATGGAGGCTCCCCGCATCAGGGCAACGGTGTTGAGCACGGTCGTTCCGTTGAGCGACTCGTCGGCCGTGATGCCCAACACCTGGTGAATCATGCGCTTGCGCGAGATGCCGGCCAGCACAGGCAACCCCAGAACAGACAGCCGATCCATCGTGTCGAGCACGCGGAAGTTCTCGTCCATGGCCTTGCCGAAGCCGAAACCAGGGTCGAGAATGATGTCTTTCACACCGAGGTCGTGCAGCTGCTGCACCTCGCGGGCAAAGCCAACAAGCATGTCGTGCAGCGTGCCCTGCACCGACATGAGGATGTAGGGCACCCGCAACCGTCCCATCATACGGAAGATGGCGGGGCAGTCGGCGGCGGTCTGCTCCAGCGGCGTGTCCACAATGCCTGTGAGTCCGCCCTCCGACACGTCGTTGATGATGTCGGCCCCATACTCCTCCACCGCCATGCGCGCCACCTCGGGCCGGTAGGTATCTACGGAGACGACGGCGTCGGGCTGCTCGCGGCGCACGATGGGCAGGGCGCGACGCAGCCGTTCCATCTCCTCCTCCTGCGTCACCTCGTGGGCGCCGGGACGCGTGGAGAAGGCCCCCACATCGATGATTGTGCCACCCTCGGCCACGATCTGGTTGGCCCGGTCGGCTATTTCGGCCTCGGTCTGCTTGCGGCTTCCGGCAAAGAAACTGTCGGGCGTGCAGTTCAGTATGCCCATCACCTGCGGGCGTTTCAGGCTGAACAGCCGGCCGCGCACGTTGATGGTATAGTCCGTGCTTGTATTTGTCATTGCTTCTTTCGTCTTCAAAACTTACTATAATAATAGGTGGACGTTCAGCCTCGGGCCAGCCAAATGCCGAAAAATCGGTCGTAGACCTGGTAGGCATCGTCCGTCTGCAGCAGCAGTTCCTTGTCCACCAACACCTTGGCTGCCGACTTCACCGTGCTGGCTGCACCCAGCTGATGGGCCGCGACAAAGGCCTTGCCGAGTATCTCGCGCACCGTCCCCTCCCGGGCCACGGCCCGCAGCAGCCGCCCCTGAGCCGGGGTGACGAGGCGCAGAAAGGTGTGATAGGTGGGGGCGTTCTCCTCTACGATGTCGGCCAGCACACGGTCTACGGCATCGGCCGTGATGTCGGTCGCGCCCGTTTCATAGAGCCGGTTGAGCGTCATCTGCACGTACCACGTGTGCCCGGAAAGCCGCTCGTAGAGCCCGCCGAACACGCCGGGCAGCAGCCTCCGCCCGGCATCGGCCAGCCTGGCCTGGACAAAGGCCTCGTAGGCAGCCGGGGCAATGCTCCCCAAATTCATCATCTGCGCACTCTGATAGAACGGGCGGGCGGCCGAAACAAACATGTTTTCCAACACGTGGCGCTGGCTGCCGGAGAAGATGAAGCGCACCGAGGTGAGGTGTTGGATGTGGGCACGCAGCAGGGCCTCCACCTGTTTGTCAGCATAAGTGGTGACGGTCTGGAACTCGTCAAAGGCTACATAGCAGCGTTTGCCCGACTGCTGCATGTAGTCGAATATCTCGGCCAGCGACCGTTCGGCCAGGTCGGGCTGCACGTCTATCGTGAGCGAGGGCTTCCCCGTCATGGGGTCGATGGTGATAACGGGGCGCAGCGACCTGAAGAAAGTGGCCACCCGCTTCACCAGCCGGGCCTCGGTGGTGTCGAGCGTGCCCAGCACAGCGTCGCCCAGCTTCTTGACGAGCGAGGCCAAACTGTCCGTCTGGTACAGGTCTACATAGTAGCACGCAGCCTCCCCGGCCTGTTCCACTTGGTGGAACACGTGCCTGATGAGCCCCGTTTTGCCCATGCGACGGGGACTGACGAGGGTCACATTGCGGCCGTTTCGCAGGGCGGAGGCCAGCTTGTCTGTCTCCTGCTCACGGTCGCAGAAATAGGCCGGCGACACATAACCGGACAGCAGAAAGGGATTGACAACGTCCATAAACACAAATCTTCAAGTCGTTGCGAAGCGTCGTTGCGAACTTCTCGTTACGAACTTTTCGCAATGCAAAGATAGGCAATTCCGGCTTATCCCGCAAGCACGGCGGGCAAAAATCGCTCCGCCGGGGCTGCATACAGACTTTCGGGGCCTCTCACTCCTCCACAATTTCGCTGGCCCGGTTCCAGCCCGGAGCCGCGCGATAGAGGGCGGCCGTGCCGCGAGGCACGCAGAGCACCGACGTCTTGTTCACGCCAAAGCGGCCCAATGCAGGCGGCACCAGCCACTTCACGTGGATGCGGCGGGCCATGAAGTTGCCCTTGAATCCCTGGTCGGGGCCCGTCTGCAACGTGGCCGGATAGCTGATTTCGTCCAGCCGCGCGCCCGTGTGGAAAGCCTCGTCGCCGAGCGTCTCCAGCTGCGAGTCGGCAGGAATATGGATTTGCGAGAGCTTAGGGCAGTTGAAGAAGGCATAGCTGCCCACACTGCGCACGGAGGCGGGGAAGCCCACCTCGCTGAGCTCCAGACAGAGATGGAAGGCGCGATGGCCGATGGCCGTGAGCCCGCGGGGCAGCACCACGCGCTGCAAGGGCGTGCGGGTGATGCTGAATGCGCCGTCAGCCAGCGCGTCGGGCTTGCGGCTGACGTAGGCGTCGAGCGTGGTGCCGATGGCCTTTTCGGCGTATGTGCCGCAGGTCACGAGGCTACACTCGCCCAAGTCCACCTGCTGCAAGTTCAGGGGAATGCCGTGGTGCGTCGACACGACATTACCCTCAGCGTTGGTCCATCGCCACGACACCTCGGGGCAAAGCAGCGTGCGCAGTGCCTGCATGTCGGCGTCGTTGAGCTGCCCCGAGAGCTTCAGGCTCCGCAGTTCACGCCACTTTCGTGGGTCGCTGCCCAGCAGCGTGCCCAGCTCTCCGGGCTTGTCCACCCGCATTTCCTCCTGCCCGCGCAGCGTGCGGGGGCCTTGGTGCACGGTCACCGACACCGGCACGGCCCCCGGGGCCGCAATCGTCAGCTCGGCCGCACGGCCCAGTCCGCGGTTGGGCTCGCACCGGAGGCGGTAGATGAATGTGGCGTAGGGCCGTGTCGGGCCTCCCCACTTTTCCGCCATCCTCGACTCCACCTTGAGCCATGAGGCCTCGGCGGGCACGGTGACGGTGTGCTCCTGGTTGGCCGTGACGAAGACATAGGCATTGGTGCTGTCGGTCGCCACGTCGATGTGCGTGCTGCGGAGGCGCAGCTGCGGGGCGAAGTGCTGGCGCAGGGTCACCACGTAGTGCCACTCGCCCTGCGTCAGCGTGAGCTGTGCCCGCCGCCACCCCATCTCCGGGTTGCGTGTCACGTGTATCTGTACGGTGCTTGTTTCGCCGGTGTTGGCCACGGTAGCAGTGCACCAGGGGCTCTCGCCCTCGGCTGTTTCACCATTGTCCACCGTTGCCTGCCAAGGCTCGTCGCCCGACCGCAACACCAAGGCAAAGGTGGTGTCGGCCGCGCCCGTGAGTACCTCCTGCTGTTCCAGTATCTGCCGCGTGGCCGGATCGGTGGTGGGTTGCGGCTGCTCGCTGTCGCTGCCACAGGCCGCAAGCAGCAGCAAGGCGCACGTGGCCAGCCAGGCGTTTACAAGTCTCAATCGTTTCATGCGTGTTTCAAGTTTACAGTCCTGCCGGTTTGCCGGCTCTCGCAAAGTTAAGCAAAATCTGCCAACCCGCGCGGTTCGGAGTGCAAAGGAGTGGCTTTTTTCGTATATCTTAACAGTAGCGGCAGCCTCCGGCTACACCTTATTATATAAGGGGCACTCGGCACAGGCTCCACCGCGGCGGGCCGCACATTCTGCCACGGCGGCCCACATTTCCGCCCAAAACATTTGGAGGTTTAGCCCGAAACCGCTATTTTTGCGCGCGGACAGGGGGCTCTCCCTCCACGTCCGTCAAGAATCATGAACAGCAAAGCACTATACCAGCTTTACCTGCAACACCCGCAGGTAACCACCGACAGCCGCAACTGTCCGGCCGGAAGCATCTTCATCGCCCTGAAAGGGGCTTCGTTCAATGGCAACAAGTTTGCCCGCGCCGCCCTCGAGCAGGGTTGCAGCCACGCCATCGTCGACGAAGCGGACTGTGCCGACCCCGCCGACCCGCGCATCATCCTCGTGGACGACTGCCTCACCGCCTTCAAAGAGCTGGCCCGCGAGCACCGCCGCCAGTTCCGCATCCCCGTCATCGGCATCACCGGCACCAACGGCAAGACCACGACCAAGGAGCTCGTCTCGGCCGTGCTGGCCGAGAAATACCGCGTGATGCACACCGAGGGCAACTTCAACAACGACGTGGGCGTGCCCAAAACACTGCTGCGCCTCGCCCCCGAACACGAGATTGCGGTGGTGGAAATGGGGGCCTCGCACCCCGGCGACATCCGTAAACTCGTGGACTATGTGGAGCCCACCTGCGGCCTCATCACCAATGTGGGCCGTGCCCACCTGCAGGGATTCGGCTCGTTCGAGGGCGTGAAGCAGACCAAGGGCGAGCTCTACGACTATCTCAAGGCCCACGGTTGCCTCGCCTTTCTCAACACCGGCAACGACCATCTGGTGGAGATGGCCCGCCAGCGCGGCCTCGACCGCGTGCTGAGCTACGGTCAGGACAACCAGGCCCGTGTGCAGGGCCGCGTCACGGGCTGCACTCCGTTCCTGGGGCTCGAGTGGTGGCAGGACGACGCCCAGACCGACGGCGATGCCGCCACCGACGACCCTACCAGCCCGCAGCCCGGCATGCAGATGCCGAGGCATGCCGTCCGGACGCGGCTCATCGGCGCCTACAACCTCGACAACGTGCTGGCCGCCGTCGCCATAGGCCTCCACTTCGGCGTGACGCCCGGGCAGATAGGGCACGCCCTGGAGCACTATGTGCCCAGCAACAACCGCTCGCAACTGGAGCAGACGGCCCACAACTGGCTCATCATGGATGCCTACAACGCCAACCCCACAAGCATGGCAGCCGCCATTGACAACTTTGAGCGCACCGAGGTTTCCATGCCCAAGATGGCCATTCTGGGCGACATGCGCGAGCTGGGCGACGTGAGCAACGAGGAGCACCAGCGCGTGGCCGACATGCTCACCACGGCCCGCTTCGACTGCGTGTGGCTCGTGGGCGAGGAGTTTGCCAAGACCCGTTGCAGCTTCCGCAAGTTCAGAAACATCGACGAGGTCAAGGCCGCCATAGCCGCCAACCGCCCCGAAGGCCACTGCATCCTCGTCAAGGGGTCCAACGGCATCCGCCTGTTCGAGCTGCCCGCCCTGCTCTAAGGGCGGAGCGTGCGGCGGCCGGGGCCACGCCGCCATGCGGCCATGGCTGCGCCTTGACGGCCCGAACGAAAAACAATAACGGTGCAAACGCCCGGCGATTGCGGCGTAGACGCACTGCGTTTACAGCGTAATCGCCGGGCGTTTGCGGCATAAAAGACGGGCGGGCACGCGATGGCGGCAGGGCCAAGGGCCCGTCGCCGCCCGTGCCCCACGGCGTGGCGGCCCCTGCCCCACCCGCCGACGGTACAGACACGGAAGAGTGGCGGTGCATATACAGAGGGATAGCGGTGCATATACGGAGGGATGGCGGTGCGCGCGCGGACGGGCGACGGCAACGAAAAAGTCCGGCACCGCACGAATGCAGTAACCGGACCGAATGAAAGGAGGAAGTGGTACCACCAGGAATCGAACCGGGGACACAAGGATTTTCAGTCCTTTGCTCTACCAACTGAGCTATGGCACCTTAGGCTTGTTTGCGGGTGCAAAGGTAGTGGTTTTTTGGCGAATGCCCAAATTTTTCCCTGCAAAAATGCGTGCGTTTCGGAAAAAAGGCGTACCTTTGCACCGTCAAAAGAGGAACGCCCCCAGGGGTGCCGACTCTTGAGATGGCAGCGGGATGTAGCGCAGTTGGTAGCGCACTACGTTCGGGACGTAGGGGTCGGGCGTTCGAGTCGCCTCATCCCGACCAGCCAAGAGGGTTGCTTCGTGCAGAAGCAACCCCTTTTTGTTTCCTCTTTCAAAATTCCACATAGGGCCGCAGCCGGTCAATGTCGGCCGCGGTGAAGTCGTCGAGCAGCCGCAACTGGTCCAGACTGGTGAGCGGGCCGTGCAGCCGTCGGTAGTCGACGATGGCCTTGGCCTGATAGTAATTGATGTAGGGGTGGCGGCGCAGCTCCCCCAGCCGCAGGCGGTTCACCTTGAGCCGCTGCACGCCGCCGCCCGTCACGAAGTAGCCGAGGGCCTGTTCGGGAAAGTCGTCTATCTCGCGCAGCTGTTCCGTGTGGGCGTAGCCGCCCAGCCGCTGCCGGTAGTTCACGATGCGGGCGGCAAAATACGGGCCGATGCCAGGCACCCGCATGAGCAGCGTGGTGTCGGCCGCGTTCAGGTCCACACGCTCCGTGGGGCCCAGCTTGGCCGGGTGGCGGCGGACGGTGTCGGCCGTAACGGGAGTGGCGGTGGCGTAGCGCGTGGCGGCGGGCAGGTAGTCGTCGGAGATGCGGATGTAGGGCTCGAGCTCGCGGTACTGCCGGCGCGTGAGTCCGTAGAGTCGGGCAAAGTCGGCCGGCCGGCGGTAGATGCCACCGGCGGCACGGTAGCGGTAGATGTTGCGCACCTGCCAGGGCTGCAGCCCGAGCCGCAGCAACTGGCTGCTGTCGGCCGTGTTCGGGTCAAAGGGGAAGCGTTCGGGGACATGGGCCGGAGCCACGGCATAGGGCTCGTAGTCCTTGGACGGGTGCGCTTCGTCCGTGTCGGCGAAACGCGGCTGCGGCCGGTCGGTCGCAGCTGTGGAGTCTACAGAACCGGCGGTGCCGCGGCCCCCGCCTCCGCCCAGCCAGCCCATCAGGGCGAGACCACCCACCAGCAGCAGCAGGAAGAAGAGGAGCACGCCGCGGTCGGAACGGTTGAAGAAAAGCAGGTCTTGGGGTTTCATGGCAAAAGAAAGGATATGGGGGCCGGCTAAATAACACCCAGCTGATGCAGGAACACGGCGACGATGCAGAGCGGCGAGACGTAGCGGATGAGGAAAATCCACACGGCAAAGAGCACGCCGGGCAGGGTGCCCCAATTGGTAAACTCGTCGCGCACCACGCGCCGGGGCACCACCCATCCCAGCAGGATGCAGGTGAGGAACGAGCCCAAGGGCAGCAGGATGTTGGAAGTGAGGTAGTCACAGCAGTCGAGGAAGCTCTTGCCCAGGATACTGATGTCCGCCGCACCGCACGAAAGCGAGCATGCCACGCCGATGGCGACGGCGCAGAGCGTCTCCAAAACTGCACCGCGCGGCCGCGAAATGTGGAGTTGCTCGTAGAACATGGCCGTGCCAATCTCGTGCATGGAAATGGTGGACGTGAGGGCCGCCAGGGACAGCAGGGCATAGAACAGGATACCGACGATGTAGCCCAGCGTAGGCGTGAAGGCCTGTTGGAACACTGTGGGCAGGGTGATGAAGATGAGCGAAGGCCCGCTGTCGGGGTTCACGCCTACGGAGAAAGCCGCCGGAAAGATCATCAGTCCGGCCAGGATGGCTATCAAAGTGTCGATGCCGGCAATCTGTCCGGCCGAGCGCAGCAGGTTGGCCTGACGGCTGAAGTAGGAGGCATAGGTGCACAGACAGGCCGTGCCCAGCGAGAGCGAGAAGAAAGCCTGGCCCAGCGCGTCGAGCAGGACACCGCGCGAAATCTTCGTGAAGTCGGGCTTGAAGAGGAACGCCACCCCACGCCCGGCGCCGGGCTGCAGGCACGAAGCCACCACGACGATGAGCAGCAGCACGAAGAGTGTGGGCATGAGCAGGTTGCTGAACCGCTCGATTCCCCTGCGTACGCCGCGGATAACGACGAGGTGGGTCAGCAGGATGAAGGCCACTGTCCAGAGCAACGGCTTCACGGGATGCGACGAAAACTCCTGGAAGTAGCGGGCCACGTAGGCGGCATCGCCGTTCAGTCCGCCCAGCAGCGAGGCCATGAGGTACTGCAGGCACCAGCCCGCCACGACCGAGTAGAAGCCGAGAATGATGATCGATGTCACGGATCCCATGTAGCCTACGGCCGCCCACCACTTGCCGCCCAGCAGGTGATAGGCCCGCGCTGCATTGGATGCACCGTGGCGGCCCACGATGAATTCGCCCACCATGCCCGGGATGCCCAGCAGCAGAATGCACACCAAATAGAGCACGATAAAGGCCGCGCCGCCGTCCTGTCCCGTCATGTAGGGGAAGCGCCAGATATTGCCAAGTCCCACGGCCGAGCCGGCCGTGGCCAGAATAACGCCTATCTTGGTTCCGAAATTTCCGCGTTCGCTCATGGTCTTGGGGTATTGATGGTGCGGCGGCGACAGGGTGCAGGGCCGCCGCGTTGTGTTTTAAATAATGCCGAATTGGTGCAGGAAGATGCAGAGAATGGCCAGCGGACACACGTAACGCACCAAAAAAAGGTATGCGCCGAAGAAGCGGCCGCTCAGCGTTCCCCAGTTGGTAAACTCGTCGCGCACCAGCCGGCGCGGCACAAACCAGCCCAGAAACAGGCAGGTGAGGAAGCCGCCGACAGGCAGAAACACCTGTCCGGTCACAAAGTCGAAGAGGTCGAAGAGCGACCGGCCGGCCACCTGCAGCCCGTCCACAGCCCCCAGCGAGAGCGAGCAGAAGCCGCCAATGACGACGGTGGTGGCGGTGACGAGCATGGCTCCGCGCCGGCGGGTGATGTGCAGCTCCTCGTAGAAGAACGAGGTACTCACCTCGTGCAACGAAATAAGCGACGTGAGCGCTGCCATGGAGAGCAGGGCATAGAACAGCAATGAGACGATCCAACCCAGCAGAGGCATGCCTGCAAAGGCCTGGTTAAACACGTTGGGCAGGGTGATGAAGATGAGCGAGGGGCCGCTGTCGGGGTTCACACCCACGGAGAAAGCCGCCGGAAAAATCATCAGTCCGGCCAGCACGGCCACGGCCGTATCGACCAGCGACACCTGCAGGGCCGAGTTGAGCAGGTTGGTTTGGCGGCTGTAATAGGAGGCATAGGTGCAGATGCAGCCCATGGCAATGCTCAGCGAGTAGAACGACTGGCCCAGCGCACCGAGGAAAACGCCCTTGTCCACCTTGGTGAAATCGGGCCTGAAAAGGAACTCCACACCCCGCGAGGCATCGGGCAACAGGCATGAAGCTACCACGATGACCAGCAGCAACACGAAGAGTGTGGGCATCATCAGCTTGGATGCACGCTCTATTCCGCCCCGCACGCCATGGATAATGACGAAGTGTGCAAAGAGCAAGATGGCCGCTGTCCAGAAGATGGGGCGCACGGGATCGGTGGAGAATGCCTCGAAATAGGTCTTCACAAAGACGGGGTCGCCCCGCATCTCACCCATCACCGAGGCGTAAACGTATTGCAGACACCAGCCCGAAACCACAGCATAATAGCCTGTAATGAGGAAGCCCGTAAGCACGCCGAGCAGCCCTACGTACTTCCACGCGCTGCCGTCCGACACCTTGGCATAGGCCCGGAACGTGTTGGACGCACCATGACGACCGATGATAAACTCCGAGATCATGCAGGGAATGCCCAACACCAACACGCAGCACACATAGATAAGAATGAAAGCAGCACCACCGTTCTCGCCGGTCATGTAGGGGAAACGCCACACATTTCCCAGGCCCACGGCCCCGCCGGCCGTGGCCAATATCATGCCCATCTTGCTCCCAAAATTGGATCTTTCTTCTGACATAAGCGTCCTTTCTTGTTGCTTCGGCTTGCAAAATTATAAAAAATATCCGCTTTTACGGGTACGATGAAAGCAAAAATCAGGAAATTCTTCGATTTATAAAGCAACAGACAGGCATGTTCTCGGCAAGCCTCCACGGCCCCGCCGCCATGCGGCCACCTGTCAGCGGTAATCCTCCGGCACATTTTCTTTCCAGCGTTCGTAGGGATTGGACAGCAGGTGGGAGTTGTAGAAATGCTTGTCGCCCGTCACTTCGGGCCCGATGAAATCGGGCTTTTCGTAAGCCTCGGCCTCGTTGCCAAGTTCCACCTCGGCCATCACCAGCCCGTCGTTGGCCCCGTGAAACTCATCGATCTCGAAGACATGCGCCCCGCTCCGCACCAAGTAGCGGTGCTTATCTATCACTCCTCCCCGGCAAAGCTGCATCAAATGGGCGGCCTCGTCGAGGGTAATCTCCTTCTCAAATTCGTAGCGAGTCATGCCGCCATTGACGCTGCGGCCCTTGATGGTCAGGAAAGCGCGGTCGTCGCGGACACGGATACGCACCGTGGCGCCGTCGGCAGGGATATAGCCCTGCTGGATATGGCTGCACGAAAAGGCGGCGCGCCTGTACGCGCCGCCCCTCTTGACGAGAAACTTTCTCTCTATTTCCAGTCCGCTCATCCTACGAGATACATACTCCAAATCATGTAAATGATGGCCAGTGCGACAAGGATGCCGAAGATCCATTTCACCACACTGTCGCCCTGGTTTTTCTGTTTCTCGTCGCGCTTTTCACGAACCACTTTCTTCTCTGCAGCGTTCACTTCGCGTACGGGGATGTGGGCGCCGTTCTTCTTTTTATTGCTCATACCATTTCAATTTTATAGGTTTAACGATTAGATTACAGATTGCTGTCATGCCTCTTCCCCGTCGGTCACGGGAAATTCCATGAGGTAAGCCTTGATGAATCCGTCGAGTTTGCCGTCCATCACACCGTCCACATCAGAAGTTTGGAAGTTGGTACGATGGTCTTTCACCCGGCGGTCGTCGAACACGTAGCTCCTGATCTGGCTGCCCCACTCTATCTTTTTCTTGCCGGCTTCTATCTTGGCCTGGGCCTCTATACGCTTTTTCATGGCCCGGTCGTATAGCTGACTCTTGAGCAGCAGCATGGCCTTGGCCCTGTTTTTAGGCTGGTCTCGGGTCTCGGTGTTCTCAATAAGTATCTCCTCTTTCTCGCCCGTATCGGGGTCTTCGTACTGATAACGCAGCCGCACGCCCGACTCAACCTTGTTCACATTCTGGCCTCCTGCACCGCTGGAACGGAACGTATCCCAGCTCACTTTGGCCGGATCGACATACACTTCAATGGTATCATCGACCAGCGGCGACACGAAAACGCTGGCGAAACTCGTCATGCGCTTGCCCTGTGCATTATAGGGAGACACGCGCACCAGGCGGTGCACGCCGTTCTCGCTCTTCAAGAAGCCATAGGCATATTCGCCTCCTTCGATGGTCATGGTGACGCTTTTGATGCCCGCCTCGTCGCCCTCCTGGATGTCGGAGACGGTTACCCGGTAGCCGTGGGCGTCGCACCAGCGCATGTACATACGCATCAACATCTGTGCCCAATCCTGACTTTCTGTGCCGCCAGCACCCGAATTGATCTTCATCACGGCCTCCATCGGGTCTTCAGTCTGCCGCAGCATGTTCTTCAGCTCCAGTTCCTCGATGGCCCCGATGGCCTTGGCATAGTCGGCATCGACCTCTTCTTCGGTCACCAGCTCCTCCTTGTAATAGTCGAAAGCCAGCTGCAACTCATCGGCGTACTGCTTCACTTCGTTGTAGCCCGACAGCCATTTGCCGATGCCTTTAACCTTTTTCATCTGGGCCTCGGCCCGCTTGGGGTCGTCCCAAAAATCGGGAGCTTGCGTGCGCAATTGCTCCTCTTCGTATTCCACTTTCTTCTGGTCGATATTCAGATAATGGTGTAGCTTCTCTGTGCGCTCCGCCACATCTTTCAATTGATCTGCTGTTATCATTTCATCATTGTTTTGGGGGGAGTGAGGGCGTTAAGGAGTGATGGAGTTATGACACATGGGAAATTCACATGGCAGCCGTCCGCAAACCACTGGGCTTAACCCCATCACCTCTTGACTCCACGCCTCCTATTCCTCATACATGCGGTCGATTTCCTCCTTGTAATTCTTGTATATCACGGGGCGTCGCATCTTGAGAGTATTGGTGAGTTCGCCCGATTCCATCGAGAAATGATGGGGCAACAAGGCGATGCGCTTGATTTGTTCATAGTGGGCCAACCCCTGCTGCAAGGTCTCTATGCGGTCCATCATCATGTCGTGCACACGCTGGTTGGCACACAAATCCTCGCGCGACTCGAAGGCAATGCCGTTGTCGCGTGCCCACTCCTCGACCAGTCGGAACTCCGGCACCACGAGAGCCGAGACAAATTTACGCTGGTCTGCAATCACGGCCACCTGGTCGACGAACTTGTCTACAAGCAGCATCGACTCCACCATCTGCGGAGCAATATACTTGCCGTTGCTGGTCTTGAAGAGGTCTTTGATGCGCTCCTTGAGGTAGAGCTCGCCGTCTTTCATGTAGCCCGAGTCTCCCGTATGGAAGAATCCATCGGCATCGAAGACCTGTCCGTTGAGTCCGTCGCGCTTGTAGTAGCCCTTGGTGATGGTGGGCCCCTTGAGTAGCACCTCGTCGTTGGCTCCAATCTTGATTTCCAGCCCCGGCACGGGACGACCCACTGAACCCACGGTAAACGGCTTTCCCAGGCGGTCGCACGACACCGTGGCCAGACTCTCGGTGAGCCCATAGCCCACAATCATGTTGATGCCGATGGAATGGACGAATTCCTCCACCTCGGGCGAGACGTAGGCACCGGCCGTCGGAAAGATGTGCTGGTTCTCGAGACCCAGCTGCTTGCGCACCAGGCTCAACACCGAAGCATTCACCATTTTATATTCCAGCGCCAGCGTGAGCGGCGGCCGCCGGCCGTTGGCCAGGTACTCGATGTTGTGCCGTCGGCCCACACGGAGCGCATGGCGGAATATCTTCTGCTGCACGCTGCCGGCCCGGTCTATCCTGTCTTTCACGGCCTGATACACTTTCTCCCAGAAGCGCGGCACGCTCGACATGCACGTGGGATGGGTCTCGCGCATCGAATCCTGTATCTCCTTGGGATAGGTGTTGATGATAATCTCGGCCCCCATGGTCAGTGACAGATAGGTCCATCCCCGCTCGAAGATGTGCGTGAGGGGCAGGAAACTAATGATTCTGTCCTTTTCGCTCACCGGCACGCACTCGCCGTTGGCCCGCATGGCGGCGGCATACTGCCCATAAGTGAGCATCACACCCTTGCTCTCGCCCGTGGTGCCACTGGTATAGATGATGTTGCAGAGGTCGTCGTCATTGGCTTCGGCCCATCGCTTCTCCACCTCCGTCTGACGCGGCAAGTCCTCGCCGAGCTTCAGGAAGTCGTCAAAATAGAGTGCGTTGGGGTCGTGGGTACTGATGCGTACACTGTCGTCGAAGACGATGATACGCTCCAGCGAGGGGCACAGTGCAAAGACACGGTGGGCCTTGTTGTACTGTTCCTGCTCGCCTACAAAGAGGAAACGTACCTCCGCATCGTTGATCATGTACTGTATCTGCTGCTCCGAGCTCGTGGCATAAAAGGGTATTGAGCATGCCCGCACGCCGTAGGCGCCGAAGTCTGTATAGAGATAATGGATGCAGTTTTGGGAAAAAACAGCTATGTTTTCCTGCGGACGGATACCCAGGTTGAGCATGGCATTGCTCACCTGCTTGACGCGCAACGAGAACTGATTCCAAGACACGGTCTTCCACTTCAGGCTGCCGAAGTTGCGAAAAGTGAGTACCGCCCGAGAGCCATATTTCTTTGCCTGTTCATGGATAAGGACCGAGAGGTGACTTCTGTTCTGCATGTTTTTGGGATTTATAATTGATGCAAAGATAGCGTTAATTGGCAAAGAAAACAAGAAAAATCCCCGTTTTTTTATCTTTCGGCCGCCTTGGGGCGGTAGCCTTTAAACCTGGCAAAGTTGCGATAGAACGTGCTTTTCGTGGCATAGCCGGCCCGCTGGCCCAGCTCCTCAACGGTGATGCCGGGCTCTTGTTGCAGCACCCGCTCGGCATAGTCCACGCGCAGCCGGTTCACATACTCGGAGAACGTCATGCCCAGCTCCTCGTTCATGGCCTGCTGCACGTAGCGGCGGTTGGTGCCCAGCCGTCGGGCCACGTCATCAACCTTAAGATCGGGCAGCAGGTAGAGCTGCTCGTCGCTCATCACCCCACGCACCTGCGCCAGCCACTGACCCATACTTTCAGCCTCGGGCGCGGCCTCCGGCCCGTCTGTTCCGAGCTCCACGTCCTCGAAAGAGAACTGTTGCCGATAGCCGCAATAGCCCAAAGCAAAGAGCAACATACTGAACATCACAAACGGAATGGCCAGCAACCACAGCCGTCCGGCAAAGTAATGGCGACCAATGGCATTAGCTGTAAACGACACGATGCACGTCGCCACCATCAACACCAAGATGGTGGTCACACCGCGAAGCCGTCGGTTGTCCGTGTCGGCATACAGCGAATCGACCAGCCGGTTGTAGCGTCTCACCTTGCGTGTGCCCACCCACAGCGTCACAACCACGCCGACGGCAAACAGCACTTTGCCTGCATGGTGCACGACCGCCATCCACCAAACCAGCCCCGCAAGGCTGTCAAAACTATTGCGATAGAGGTAAGCCTCGATGAAATGGGCCGTTTCCAACGGTGTCATCAGCAGGTAGAGGGCACCCACCACAACGCCAAATGCCACCGGAGGCACAGCCACCAGGAGATTCGTCGATCGGCTCACCCGACCCTCGGTGAGCCGGACGAGATAGCGCAGATACAGCGGGAACACGGCCAGATTGCAGACCACATAGAGCGTGTCGAAGAGCGGAAGCAGCAGCGTGTCGCGGTTGAAGAAGACGCAGTGCCCCATATATAATAAGGTGGCGGCCGCCGCCCACAACAGCAGGGCGCGGTGTGCCGCCCGGTCGCCGTGCTCCTTGACATCCAAGGCCAGCATCGCCATCCAGAAAGCACAAACCAGCATGGGGGCCACCGTAATCATTGACTGGGCCATAGATTGTCGTTCGTAGGTTATGACTTGTATTTGTACCGGCTGCAAAGATAGCGCATTTTTCCGAAACGACAACTTGTTTTCCGAAAATTGAAAGCAGGACTCCGCAGTCCGTTCCTCCTCCTTGTCGCAGCCTGTCACTGCTGCATGCATGGCTATGCACTGTCCTCAAACATGTTGCACTTCGCGCAATATCGTGGCCTTGACAGTCTCCCACGTCAACGTACTGAACATCCGAGGCATCAACTGCTCCTCGGCATCTTCAAAATAAGAAAGGCTCATCAGGGCTCGGAACTCGCTATGTTCAGGGTATTTGCGCCGGTAAAAAGTCATCAATTCACGCAACGTGTAATGTTGTAAAAGGAAGATATCGTCGGGCAGACGGCCGAACAGATCCAAATCCACCGACTGACGGTGTCCATACTGCAGGGCCAACGCCGTACCTCCTACAAGCCGCATGCCTGCAAACAGCGGTTCGGCCATGAGCCGTTTCAGGAGTTCCAGGGTGTGGGGTTCGACTGTCTGATACGATAACATCTGTAGTCTTCCTTTCTGGTTTGCGAGATAGCGCATATATACGACAGGCATACCGGGTCGAGTGTGCGCAGTTGCTTGCACACCTCCACGATTTTGTCAAGTCCATAGTAATCCCTAATCAGGCGCCAATCGCTCAGTTCGCCGTACTCCAGCACGCGCTGCACAATCTGGGCCGGAGCCCGGTCCATGTCGGCTTGCGCCAAGTCAATGTCCCAAAACAAATGGCTCGACAACCGCCCGATACACTCTTGACTGCTCATGGTTTTCTTTCCTTTTACATTCCGAGTCAACGGATTCACTGCAAAGATAGGCGTTTCCCGCCAAACCTGCAAGGGCTGGAGGATTTTTCTCTGTCCTTTCAGAATCAGAGGAACAAAGGGGGCGGATATGGGGGAATTTGCTTACTTTTGCAACATGGAACAGCACATCGAACTACAAGAACAATACCTGCGCGACGCCACCGATCTGCTCCGTCGGCTCATCGCCACGCCGTCCGTGAGTCGCAGCGAAAGCCAAGCCGCTACCATCATGGAGGCAACCATCCGCAGCTACGGCTTCGAGACCCACCGCGAAGCCAACAATGTATGGGCCGTGGACCCACTGTACGACCCCGCCCGCCCCACGTTCCTGCTCAATGCACACCTCGACACCGTGAAGCCCGTGGCCACGTGGACGCGCGACCCCTACGCCCCCACCCTCGAAGACGGCACGCTTTACGGCCTGGGCAGCAACGACTGCGGCGGCGGACTGGTGACGCTGCTGCAAGTGTTCCGCCACTTCTGCCGCGAGCGGGCCGAGAGGCCGAGGGGCTTCAACCTGGTGTATCTGGCCTCGGCCGAGGAGGAAGTGTCGGGCCGGGACGGCATCTGCCGCGCCCTGCCCCTGCTGCCCCACGTGGACACGGCCATCGTGGGCGAGCCCACGGGCATGCAGCCGGCCATCGCCGAGAAAGGACTGATGGTGCTCGACCTCGTTGCCCACGGCAAGAGCGGGCACGCCGCACGGGACGAGGGCCAGAATGCCATCTACGAAGCACTGGACGACATGCAATGGATTCGCGACTACAGGTTCGACCGTGTGAGCCCGTTGCTCGGCCCGGTCAAGATGACTCTCACCGTGGTCAACGCCGGCACGCAGCACAATGTGGTGCCCGACCGCTGCACCATGCTCGTCGACGTGCGCCCCAACGAGCTCTACACCAACGAAGAAATCTACGACATCGTGTGCCGAAACGTGCGCAGCGAGGTGCGCGCCCACTCGTTCAGGCTGCATGCTTCGCACATCGACGAGGGCCATCCGCTGGTGCAGCGGTGCCTCCAACTCGGGCTCAAACCCTTCGGTTCGCCCACGCTGAGCGACCAGGCACTCATGCCATTCCCCTCGCTGAAACTCGGTCCCGGCGAGTCGGCACGGTCGCACAGCGCCGACGAATTCATCCGCATCGACGAGCTGGCACACGCCCTCGACCTCTACCTGAGCCTGTTGGGCGGACTGTAAAAAGGAGAAGTGGAAAGGCTGCAAAAGCGGCGCGGCAGCGCGGCAAAAAGGCCATGGTGTTGCTGTCACGCCTCCACGCCGGTGCGATTGCACCGCAAAGGCCGCGCGATAACGGCGTAAACGCCGCATGAAAACGCCGCAAACGCATCGCGTTTACGGCGTAAAGCCAACGCCATGAAAGCGCAAAGCCGCACCGGCAGCCGCAAGGCGGGGGTGTGGCAAATGCTAAACTTGCTGTCAAATGGCAGAGACACATGCCTTGTGTGTCCGTAAATAGAGCCATCTATGTCCGTAAATAAAACCATGCCGTGGACGCGCCTTGAGCGCGTCCACGGCATGTAAATTCCAATTATATTGTTTCGTCAAAGCGCCGCTCCGCCGTCGTGCCCCTCCCATGGAAGGGGTGAGAGGAGCTGTCAGGGAGTCATCGGCGCAGCCACGCCTCGGGATTGAGCTTGGTTCGCTCCTTGCGCAGCTGGAACTGGAGGATGTTGTCGGCCCCCACCGAGCCGAGCGTCTGGCCCGTGCTCACCTTTTGGCCGCGGCTCACGCTCACCGATTTCAGGTTGCAGTACACCGAGATGTAGGCGCCGTGGCGCACCATCACCACCATGCTGCCTCCGTAGCCGATGACCGCGCTCACCTCGCCGTCGTAGACCGAACGGGCCTGACAGCCGTTGCCGCCCATGATATTGATGCCCTTGTTGTCGAGCGTCACGCCGCGAAGTCCCTCCACATTGTACTGCCCGTAGTGGCTCACAATCTTGTAACCACCCGTGATGGGCATGGGCAGACGGCCGCGGTTGGCCTCGAAGCCACTGTTCATCATGCGGTCCACGGTGGAAAATTTCTGCACCTCCTCGGCGTCCTGCCGTGCCTCGGCAATCTCTTTCTTGGCGCGGGCAGCGTCCACCTCTTCTTTCAGCTCGGCGGCGCGTCGCTGCGACTCGGCCTCGCGGGCCGCCTGTTCGGTGGCGGCTTTTCGGGCTTCGGCCTCGCGGGCGGCCTGCTCCGCACGGGCGGCCTTGTCAGCCAGGTCGCGTGCAGCAGCCTGCTGGGCGGCACGCTCCTGGGCCGAGGCTTGCTCGGCCGCTTTGCGGCGGGCCTCGGCGGCAGCCTGTTCGCGGGCCTTGGCTTCGGCGGCGGCAGCCTGGCGGGCCTCCTCCTTGAGCCGGGCCTCACGGGCTCTGGCCTCGGCAATGCGGCGGGCGTTCTCGCGGGCGGCAGCCTCGGCTTCGGCTTTCTTGCGGGCTATCTCGACCTCACGCCGCTTGGCAGCCTCAGCCGCAGCGGCACGCCGCTTGGCCTCGGCCTCGGCACGCGCGCGCGCTTTCTGTATCTCGATCTCCACCAGTCGGTCTATCTGTGCATTGAGGGCGGCGTCTTTCTTGTGCTGCTCGGCAATGATGGACTGGATGGTCTTCTGCTGTTTCTGCAATCCCTGCACCACCTGCTGCTGCTCGTTCTTGCTGCTTTCGAGCCGGCTCTTCTCCTCGCGTCCCTTGGAGAGCAGGGTGTTCTTCTGCCCCTTCACCTGTTGCAACTGGAGATGCTTGGCGTTCACCTGGTTCTGCTTGGCCTTCACGGCCTCGCCCTGCGCCCGCTGATACTGCGCGTATTCGCGCACGAAACGCAGCCGACGGTACATCTGATAGAAGTTCTTGGCCGAGAAAACGAACATCAGTTTGTCCTGCACTGAGCGGTGACGGGCCATGTAGCGCATGGACTTCACGTAGCGGGCCTGCCGCTCCTTGAGCTGCTGCTCGAGGGTTTCGAGCTGTGCATTGAGAATGCCGATGTTGCCTTCGATGTGCCTGATGTCGGTCTGGATGCCCTCGATGTTCTTCTGCCGCTGGTCTATTTCGCCGTTGATGACAAACAGATTGCGCAGCCGCTGCTCCACGTCGGCCCGGTTGGCCTTGAGCGCCTGCTCCTGCTCCTTGATTTTTTTCTGGATGGCCGCCCGCTGGTTTTGCAGTCCGCGGATGGACGAATTGGTGTAGGTGGGCGTGCGGGCGGCAGGTGCCTTGGCGGGCTTGGCAGCCGGGCGGGCGGTCTTCGCCGTGCGTTTGGGGGTGGGAGCAGCCGTGGCAGGGCGCTTGGCCGGCGCATGCTTGCGGGTCTGAGCACCGGCGGCCGAGGTCAGGGCCAGGGCCAGCACAAAAGTGATGATGCGTCTCATTTACATGTTTAATAATTTGCCCAGAATATCCTTGGCCTCTATCTGCTTGTACTTGGCCGACACGGTGGTGCGCGGTTCCCAGCCGTCGGTGGTCTTGAGGTCGCCCATTTCGAGCTTCACGGTGGTCTTCTTCACCTTGTCGGTAGCCGTTGTGGTGAACGAGAACTGCTGGGTGGCGGGGAAGATTTTCGAGCCAAGCGGCTTGAAGTTGGCGTAGTCCCACGTCAGATCCGACTGGCCGTGGCCCGCACTGCTGTAGGCCACGCGGGCCTGGTCGATGCGTCCGCTCGTGCGGTCGGCCTGCCACACGTAGCTCATCGGACCGTTCTCCAGGCTCACGGGCAGCGTCTGCCCCACCCCGTCAATCGTCACGTCGAACTTCTGCAGGTCGCTCTCGCCCACCCGTGACGCGCCGGGCAACAGCAGCTGGTTCCAGAAGAGGGCCTGGAGAGAGTAGAAGTTGAGCCCGTTGTCCTGCAGGAAGTCGAGCTGCGTGTAGTCGCCCTTGACATACTGTTTGTGCAGTCGGTCGACCACGAGCACATAGTCGGGCGTGAACTCCAGCCGCCCCACCTCGGTGCCGAGCAGGGGGATGAACAGCTGCAAGCGGATGACCTCGTCGCGCCGCATGTGCAGCGAACCGGGCACGGTGACGTCGCGATCGCCCATAGTTGCGGTGAAGGTCATGTCGGCTACAATGTTCCGGGCATAGACCTTCTGGTCGCTCACTTTCTGCACGAAGGCCAGTTTGCGGGCCTCTTTTGTGGCAGCGGCGTCGCCCTTGACCACCACGCCGGCCGGCCGTTCGGCCACGAGGGCTTTCTTGGCTCCGCACGAGGCCAGCAGCAAAGGCAGCCCGAGGAGCAGGGAAAACAGGGATTTCTGTATCTTCATCGTCATAGTTGCTAAATGGTTTCGGGTTATCTACGCCCTGCCTTGCGGGCCGGGCGGCGGGCGGCTGACGGACGGACGGGCTGTATCTTGCGCATGAGGGCCGTGCGGTCGGCCCCGGCCGCGATGGCCCGCTGCCAGTAGGCCACGGCCGCCGGACGGTCGCCCGTCTTGTCGTAGATGTCGCCGGCATGCTCCAGCACGTCGGCGTTCAGGGTGGAGTCGGGGGTGTTGGCCAGGGCTTGGTCTATGTAGAGCTTAGCCTCGGTGTAGCGGCCCTGGCGGTAGAGCACCCAAGCGTAGGTGTCGAGATAGGTGGCATTCTTGGGTTCGGCCTTGACGGCGCGCGCGCTCATCTCCTCGGCCTTCTTGAGGTCGCCGCCCTCTATGGAGAGGAAGTAGGCATAGTTGTTGAGCGTCATCACCTGGTCGGGCTTCCATTGCAGGCAGCTGTCGTAGGCGGCGTAGGCTTTCTTCAGCTCGCCTTTGTTGTGGTATATCTCGCCCATGATGGCGTAGAAGTCGCTCACGATGGCCGGATCGCTCTTGTCATTAATCTCTGCCGTACCTCGCTGAAAGGCGTCTAGGGCCCCGTTGTCGTCCTTTTGGTAGTAGCGGGCAAGGCCTGTAAAGTAATAAAACACCATTTCATCGGGGTTGTATAGCATGCCCGGCTCGCTCAGAGCAGCTATCTCCGTCCAGTTGCCCTTGCCCCATTTGTTTCGGATGAGCTGCAGGCGGGCACCTCCGTTGTCGGGTGCCAGCCGCAGCAACTGCACGAGTGCCGAGTCGGTCTGGGCCGCGGGCATCTTCTTGAGCGTGTAGTAAGCCACGCGCATCTCGGCCACCTGGGCGTCGCGCGGGGCCACCTGCTGCATGCGGTCGAGGAGCGAAATGATGAGAGTGGAGTCGCCACCCTGCTGCTCGTTCTCCTGAATGGCCTGGCGCATGAACTGAATGCGGTTGTCGGCGGGCGTGTTGCGGCCCAGCAGCACGCGTTCCATCATCTGGCGGGCCAGCGAGTCCTGCCCTGCGGCCCGATAGTAGTCATACATGGAGCTGAGGGCGTAGGTGTTGTCGGGCTCCTCTTTCAGGGCCCCGGCAAACAGCGGATAGGCCTCGGCCGGCCGGCTGTTCTGCATGAGCCAATTGCCCAGCATGATGCGGTAATTCAGGTCGTTGGGGTGGCTGTCGGCCAGTTGCCGCAGGGTGCGGTAGGCACTTTTCGTGTCGCCTTTCAGCTCGTAGGCTCCCATTCGGGCCAGCGCAAGCTGCTCGCTCTCGCCCTCCACCTGCTCCAGGCGGGCTATGGCGTCGAGCATGTGGTCGTAGTCTTTCTGCTGCTTGTAGAGCTGCACGAGGATGTTGAGCACGTCGCTGCGGTCGCGGTGGAGGGCATAGAGCTGCTCGTAGGCCTCGACGGCCCGGGCGTAATTGCCCGTGCCGATATAGTATTGGGCCACCTTTTCTTGATACACGTCGTTGTCGGGACTGAGCCGGGCGGCCCGCTCCAGACGGGCCAGAGCCAGCGAATCCTGATGGAGCCGGGACAGATAGGGGGCCTGCAGGTAGTAGGCTTCGGCCGCATGGGGGTCGATACGCAGACAATGGTCCAGCAGATCGAAGGCGGCGGCGTGGTGCCCGGCATTCTGCTGGCGCACGGCTTCCAGGAAAAAGTATTGGTAACGCAGCCGGTCTGCGGGGCTCAACAGAGCCACGGCAGAGGCTGCAGGAGGAGTGGGTTTCTGCTTCCGGGCCTTGCCCATGACGGGTGCGGACAGGGCCAACAGCAGGGCTAAAGCCGCTGCGAACGGAAACCTATGTGTGCGTTTGCTGTTCATCATGCGTACTGCGTTCACTTCACGCCGGTGTGGCCGTAGCCGCCGGCACCGCGTTCGGTCTCGTCGAGCACGTCGACGGGCTCGAGTTCGGCCTGCTCGTAGCGGGCTATGACCATCTGGGCAATGCGCTCGCCGGCATTGACCACAAAGTTTTCTTGGGAGAAATTGACGAGCAGCACCATCACCTCGCCCCGATAATCGGCGTCGATGGTGCCGGGCGTGTTGAGCACAGTCACCCCATGCTTCAGGGCCAGACCGCTGCGAGGGCGCACCTGCGCCTCGTAGCCCTCGGGCAAGGCAATGCGCAAACCCGTGGGGACAAGGCGGCGCTCCAAAGGCCGGAGCACCATGGGGGCATCGATATTGGCTCGCAGGTCAAGGCCCGCACTCTGCTCGGTGGCATAGGCCGGCAGGGGCTGGCGGCCGGTGTTGACAACTTTGATTCTTACCATAATAAGTGCAAAATTACGCATTTCCATGCAGACGGGTTCATTTTAAATATTAAAAAGACAGAAAATTGGGGAAATAGACGTATCTTTGCGCCTAAACCACAAGATAAAACGACACCAAGAACACGACGACATGAACTGGAAACAACTCATCTCCAACAGGCGGCTCGGACAGGAAGACACGCATCCGCTGCGCCATGACGACCGCTCCGAGTTCAAGCGCGACGGCGACAGGCTCATCTATTCGGCCCCTTTCAGGCGGTTGCAGAACAAGACCCAGGTGTTCCCGCTGCCGGGCAGCGTGTTTGTGCACAACCGGCTGACACACTCCCTGGAGGTGTCGTCGCTGGGCAAGTCGCTGGGCGACGACGTGGCCACGCGGCTCATCGAGCGGCACCCCGAACTGCGGGGCACGCTGTTCGAGGAGATTGGCACCATCGTGCAGACGGCCGGATTGGCCCACGACATGGGCAACCCGCCCTTCGGGCACTCGGGCGAAAAGGCCATCCAGACCTATTTCACCGAAGACGAGGGCAGCTGTCTGCGCGGCAAGGTGAGCGAGGCTTTCTGGAACGACATCACGCATTTCGAGGGCAATGCCAATGCTTTTCGCCTGCTCACCCACCAGTTTGCCGGCCGGAGACCCGGCGGCTTTGTCATGACCTATGCCTCGCTGGCCGCCATCGTGAAGTATCCCTTTGCCAGCAGCGTGGCGGGAAACCACGGCAAATTCGGATTCTTCGGCACGGAAGAACCCACTTACCGCAGGATTGCCGAGGAGCTGGGCATCGTCCGCCTGTCCGCCCCGGGCGAGCCCCTGCGCTGTGCACGCCACCCATTGGTCTACCTCATGGAGGCGGCCGACGACATTTGCTACGAGATTATGGATATAGAAGACTCCCACAAACTGAAGATTCTCTCGTTCCAAGAAACCGAGGAACTGCTCATGGGATTCTTTGATGACGACATGAAACGCAGAATCAGGCAGCGGCTGGACAGAGAAGGCGTGACCGATCTGAACGAGCAGGTGGTGTACATGCGGGCCTGCGTCGTGGGCAAACTGGAGAACGAGTGCGTGAAAACTTTCGTGGAACACGAGGAGGAGATACTGGCGGGCACCTTCCAAGGCAGCCTCATTGACAACATTGCACAACTGCAACGTGAGGCCTACAAGCGATGCGCCGCCCTGTCATACAAGAAAATATACCGAAGCAAACCCGTGCTCGACGTGGAACTGAGCGGTTACAAAATCATGGAGACGCTGATGCAGACACTTATCGGGGCCGCCGTGCACCCTGAAAAATTCCACAGCCAGCAGCTCATCGGGCGATTCAGCAGCCAGTACGACATCCAGAGCGAAAGCCTGGAGACACGCATCATGGCCGTGCTCGACTATATCAGCGGCATGACCGACGTCTATGCGCTGGACGTTTACCAGAAAATCAACGGCATCTCACTGCCTATCGTGTAGGCGGCATGCAAGTGCGCTCTCCCACAGGAGGGGGAACTGAAAACAGAAAAGGCAAGTGTGCGAAACCCGCACACACCTTAATCGGACACATTTTGATGGGCTGCCGCACGGCCGCTCATGCTGGAGGGTGCCGGGGGGAGACTTTGGTTGACGGCTTCGGGATGCTCGTCGACAAAGCTGTTGATGTGGCGCACGCGCTTCTCCTCGAAGATTTCGTCCATCGCAATCAGGATGCCACTCTCCTCAACATTGCCAAACTCACGGTTGATGCCCGTGCCGAAGAACTTCATGGTGGGGCTCAGATTCATGTAAGCATTAATCAGCGGCGGGATGTTGAAGCCCAGATTGCGTATTTCCCGGTTCAGAATGCGATAGTCTTTCCTAAAGTCGTCTTCACAGAAAATGCGGGACAATTCTTCTTCGTTAGTGCTCGTTTTCAACGGATTCATCGGTACAACGAGCTGCTCGTGGTCGCCAAAGTGCTTGCGCAGGAAGTAGAGTATCATGTCGCGACCACGACTCACGAACGAGGGATACATCGTCATCTTACCAAAGAAATACTTGCAACGGGGGTTGATGACCGTCAGGGCGCCGAGGCCGTCCCACAAGTTGTCGAGGGCAAAGATGGACTTGGTGTTCCTGCGCACATTCTGATACTCCAGCGAAACAAACGAGCGGCCCAGCTCAACAGTATAGGGAGCATACTCGCGCATGAAGTTTTCAGAGAAGCGGAACATGTGGCTCATGGCCAAATTGGGCTGTCCATCGGCATTGAGCCGCCAATTCTCGCCGAAGAGATAACGGTAGCCGCCAATGATTTCTTCGGCTTCTGGATTCCACACCACCAGCTGGCTGCAGCCGTTTTCCATGGTGTCGAACTCGTCAATATCCGCCGACTTGCCGGTGCCGCCGCCCGAGGTGCGAAAGGCCAGCTCGCGCAACCGCCCTATCTCCAACATCACATTCGGGGCATTCTGGGCCGTCACGATGTAGATGTCGTTGTGGCTCTTGTTGGTCGTCCGCAGCAGACGTTCGTGCGTCAGCTCGCTTTTCAACAAATCCTTACTAATCGGCTGGATAATCTGTTCTTCCATAAACACTTGTTATTTAAGGTCACTCGCCTCTAAGACCGGCAGGACCCGCTTGTTCGTACACGCGATCTTCAACGAATTTAGCCCATTCCATCGGGGTTCGACTCTTGTCGAAAGTCTGCCAGGGAATGGGCTTGCCAATGACGATTCGGAAGTCTTTGTGCACGTTGCGATACATCTCGTCCACCAGAAACAGCATGGCAAGATTCACCTTGAGCCCAAGCCGCCTCTGCCATTTGGCTATGCGATAAAACCGTTCGGAATTGCGCCCGCTGAAATAAATGGGCACCACGTCGCGCTGATACTCCACGCTCTTGGTAATAAAAGTCTTTTTCCACGGCAGGTCATGGATGATACCGCCCGTCTTACGGGAATTGAGACCGGCTGGAAACATCAGCATGTGGTTGTCGCTCTGGAAGCCCGACTCGACCATTTGGGGAAAATTGCGGCCCTGGCGCCCCGTCTTGTTGATGCCGATACAAACCGGTTTCAAGCCCGGGAGAAACATCAACAGGTCGTTGACCAGGTAACGGAACCGGCCGTCGTAGTGCTTGCCGATGATCGATCCCAAGCACACACCGTCCTGTCCACCCAGCGGATGGTTGGACACAAAGGTGTAGAACCGGCCGTCGTTCTTGTCGGGCAGATTCTCTTCGCCCTCTATCGTGACGTGCATATCAAGATAACGGACACACTCGGCAAGCCACTCGGTGCCCACCTTGTCACGACTTTTCCACAAGAAATCATTAACCTCGTCCTCGTGAACCATGCGTTTCAGCCAAGCTACGACCATTCGGGGCAAAAATTTCACCTTGTCGCCCATCTTGCTGCGCAGCACTTTCTCAATATCAATGATCTTGTCTGCGGCCCTGTCCGTAGCCTGGCTGGTCTCCTTTTCTATGCTTTCGCTCATCCTTTACGCCATACTAAACAGATGCAAAAATAGCATTTCTTTTTCTAAATTCCTTAATCTTGTACAAAAAAGTTTGTTTTTTGTAGGTTATGCAAGCAAAAAGAAGCCAAATGAAGAGCTATCCCTTGACGAAACCAAAGCGCCTCCTGAATCCTGTGCACCCAAGAAAAGCCCCTCACGCAACGGCTACGCCTTGCCTTGAAACAATAAAAAACACGTATTCTTAAAAATTGTGGGGCAAAGTGGCGCAAAGTGGGGAATTTTGCGTAACTTTGGAGGCGAATAGAGCTTATAGATGTACGCATGCGTTTTTTAGGTAATATCGAAGCCAAGGTCGATGCGAAAGGACGGGCATTTCTGCCGGCTTCTTTCCGCAAGTTACTCACGTCGCCCGACGAGGAGAACCTTGTGCTGCGCCAGGACATCTTCGAGAACATCTTGGTGATTTATCCGGAGAGCGTGTGGAACGCACTGATGGACGAGATGCGCCATAAGCTCTCTCGGTGGGACCGCCGGGAGCAGATGGTTTACCGAACATTCGTGAGTGGCGTCATCAATATCAGCGTGGATGCCACGGGACGCATCCTCATTCCCAAGCCCTTTCTCCAGACCGCCGGCATCAAGCAGTCGCTGAGATTCGTGGGTATGGGCGACTCCATCGAGATTTGGGCCAACGACCCCGAGGCCTCGCAACCGTTCATGGACAAGGATGCCTTTGGCGCCGCCTTGGAAGACGTGATGAAAACGACAACCGCAGAATGACAAAGACCGCAGAGACTTACCATGTACCCGTGCTCTTGACCGAGAGCATTGATGGGCTCAACATCAAACCGAACGGCATCTACGTGGATGTTACCTTTGGAGGCGGCGGGCACTCGCGCGAGATCCTCTCGCGGCTTGGTCCGGAAGGACGGCTCTACAGCTTCGACCAGGACGCCGACGCGGAACAGAACGCCGCTTTCACGTCCAGTGCATCGCACCCGGCACCGGGGAATTTCACCTTTGTAAGGTCGAACTTCAGATACCTGAAAAACTGGATGCGCTACTACGGTGTGGAGCAGATAGACGGGGTGCTGGGCGACCTCGGCGTATCGAGCCATCACTTTGATGACGAGAGCCGCGGGTTCTCTTTCCGCTTCGATGCCCCGCTCGACATGCGGATGAACAAACGTGCGGGGAAGACAGCGGCCGACATTGTGAACGACTATGAGGAAGAACGGCTGGCCGACATCTTCTATCTCTACGGCGAACTGAAGAGCTCCCGTCGCATTGCAGCCACAGTGGCCAAGGCCCGACAGGACAAACGCATTGTCACGACACAGGATTTCATCCAGGCCGTGGAGCCCCTCTTCCGGCGGGAGCGCGAAAAAAAAGATATGGCCAAGCTGTTTCAGGCCCTGCGCATTGAGGTGAATCACGAGATGGCCGCACTCAAAGAGATGCTGGCCGCCGCCACCGAACTGTTGCGGCCGGGTGGCAGGCTGAGTGTCATCACATACCACTCGCTGGAAAGCCGCATCGTAAAGAACATGATGAAGACCGGCAACGTAGAGGGCAAGATACAGCAAGACTTCTTCGGACGCATTGAAAGTCCCTATACGCTCATCAACAACAAGGTGATCGTGCCCGGCGAAGAAGAGCAAACCAGAAATCCGAGAAGCAGAAGCGCGAAACTGAGAATTGCAGAGAAGAAATGAAAGAAGACGAAACCAAACAGGACGACAACAAGGAACTGACCGAGGGTGAGGGCCTCTCGCTCAAGGAAGTGATACAGGAACAGGCCATCGAGGGCGAGGCCCCGCTGTCGCGCACCCTCTCCCTGCGCAAGATTCTTGGTGGTGACATCCTCAACACGGCCATCATTCGACGACAAATCTGGCTCTTCGTGCTCATCGCTTTCTTTATGCTGCTCTATATCTCCAACCGTTACAGCTGCCAGCAGGACATCATTGAGATAGACCATCTGCAGACACAACTGCAGGATGCCAAGTACAAGGCACTGTCGAGCAACAGCCAGCTCACGGAAAAGAGCCGCGAGAGCAATGTGCTCAACGAGCTGAAGAACAACAAGGACAGCGTGCTGAAGATGGCCAGTCAACCTCCTTATATCATTAATGTGCCCGAAGAGAAGTAGTCGCTCATGAGCAAGTTTGACAATAAAAAGATTATCCCCCGATACCGGGCCATCGCCATTCTGATGACCTTGCTGGCTCTTGCCGTCCTCGTCAAGGCCAGCTACATCATGACGGCCAAGCGCGACTACTGGACGAAAGTGGCCAGCCGGGTGAAGAAAGACAGCGTAGAGGTGGTGCCCATGCGCGGCAACATCCTGAGCTGCGACGGCCAGCTGCTGGCTTCTTCGCTTCCCGAATTCAAGATCTACATGGACTTCGGGCAGCTACACGAGGCGGGCAACGACTCGCTGTGGCATGCCAAGATAGACAGCATCTGCAACGGATTGCACGACATCTTCCCCGAACAAAGTGCCACGGCTTTCAAGAATCACTTGGCCGAGGGCATGAAGAAAGAGAAACGTCACTGGCCCATATGGCCGAAGCGCATCAACTATAACACGTTCTCCGAGGTGAAACAGCTGCCCGTGTTCCGGCTGTCGAAGTTCCAAAGCGGATTCCATTGCGACGAGTTGAACTCGCGCGAGCGGCCCTACGGCACACTGGCCGGGCGAACCGTGGGCGACATGTATGCCGCCATGAACGACGGACGGACGCCGCGGTGCGGCATCGAACTGTCGTACGACTCGCTGTTGCGGGGCACCAATGGCATCAAGCACCGCCGGAAAGTGCTCAATAAATTTCTGGACATCATGGACACACCGCCCATCGCTGGAGCCGATATTGTGACCACCATAGACGTGAGCATGCAGGATTTGGCCGAGCGATCCGTCATCAACGAACTGCGCGAAATCAACGGTAACGTGGGCGTGGCCATTGTCATGGAGGTGCAGACGGGCGACATTAAAGCCATCGTCAACATGGAAAAGTGCGTCGACGGCGAGTACCGCGAAATTAAAAACCATGCCGTCAGCGACCTGTTGGAGCCCGGTTCGGTGTTCAAGCCCATCTCCATTATGACCGCACTGGAAGACGGCATGTGCGACACCAACAAAGTGGTAGAGACCGGTCCCGGCATCTGGCCCATGTACGGGCGCGAGATGAAAGACCATAACTGGCGGCGCGGAGGCTATGGAACAATGAACTTGCCCAAGACGCTGAAAGTGAGTTCCAACATCGGGGTGAGCCGTATCATCGACGAATACTATCACAGCAACCCGGAGAAATTCGTGCGTGGAGTGTACCGCTCGGGCATTACGGCCGACTTGCATATCCCCATTGTGGGGGCAGCATCGGGCAAGGTACGGATGCCCATGAAGAACAAGCGCGGCGAATGGACGAACTGGAGCAACACGGCACTGCCCTGGATGAGCATCGGCTATGAGACCCAGATACCTCCCATCTCGACCTTGGCGTTCTACAACGCCATTGCCAACGGCGGACGCATGATGCAGCCCCGCTTTGTAAAGGCTGCCATCAAGGACGGCGAGATCATCGAGGAGTTCCCGCCGCAGGTGGTGAAAGGCCATGAACAGATCGCCTCGCCAAAGGTTATCAAGGACATGCAGGAGATGCTGCGCAAGGTGGTAAGCGAGGGACTCGGCAAAAAAGCCGGCTCCGAATCGTTCCAAGTGGCCGGCAAGACGGGCACCGCACAGATGTCCAAGGGCGCCGCAGGGTACAAGAGCGGCACGATGAACTACCTGCTCTCCTTTGCCGGCTACTTTCCTGCCGACAATCCTCGCTACAGCTGCATCGTGTGCATCCAGAAGTCGGGACTCCCGGCATCGGGCGGCGGCATGAGCGGCGTGGTGTTCCATCACATTGCCGAGGGCATCATGGCCCAGGATATTCGGCTCGATGTCAAAGATGCCCGCGACTCCGCATCGGTGTTCGTCCCCGACGTGAAAGACGGAAACATCCTTTCTGCCGACTATGTGCTGTCGCATCTGGGCATCAAGACCAATGCCGACTTCTCAGGTTCAGCCATCACTGCGTCCCGGAACAAGATATGGGGCATTGCCGAGAAGCGGCAGAATCTCGTGGCTCTGCTCCGCCGCAACGACCTCGGCAACCGATACATCCCAGACGTGAGCGGCATGGGCGCACGCGATGCAGTCTACCTGATTGAGAAGCGGGGCGTGAAATGCCGCCTCCTCGGACGGGGACGGGTGGTGAAGCAAAGCCTGGAACCCGGACATTTCATCAAGAAGACAAAGGGAGAAACCTGTGTCCTCACGCTGGAATGACAGCCCCGCGGCTCCATGTCAAGAACTATAAACCAAGCAAGAATATGAAGATTCAAGAGTTGCTGAAGAACATCAGGCCGCTCGCCATGGCCGGCGAGACAGATGTGGAAATCACAGGTGTAGACATCGACTCGCGCCAAGTGAAAGACGGTCACCTCTTTGTGGCCATGAAAGGGACACAGGTAGACGGCCATCTGTTTATCCCAAAGGCCATCGAACTCGGAGCCAAGGCTGTGCTCTGCGAGGATATGCCCACGGAGAAAGCACTGGGCGTGACCTACGTGCAGGTGGAATCCACGGAAGATGCAGCTGGCAAGGTGGCTACCCTGTTCTACGGAGACCCCTCGCGCAAGCTCAAGCTCGTAGGTGTGACAGGCACCAATGGCAAGACTACCATCGCCACCTTATTATATAATATGTTCCGCAAGATGGGTCACAAATGCGGTCTGCTCTCCACCGTCTGCAACTACATCGAGGATGAAGCCATCCCTGCCGACCATACCACTCCCGACCCCATCGAACTGAATATGCTGCTCGCCCGCATGGTCGAAGCCGGGTGCGAATATGCTTTTATGGAGTGCTCCAGCCACGCTATCGCCCAAAAACGCATCGCCGGACTGAAGTTTACCGGCGGCATCTTCACCAATCTCACCCGCGACCATCTGGACTATCACAAGACATTCGAGAACTACCGCAACGCCAAAAAGGCCTTCTTCGACGGGTTACCCAAGACAGCCTTTGCCATTACCAACGCCGATGACAAGAACGGCATGGTGATGGTGCAGAACACCAAGGCCGTGGTCAAGACCTATTCCATGCGTCAGATGGCCGACTTCCGGGCCCGCATCATCGAGATGCACTTCGCCGGGATGTACCTTGATGTAGACGGTCATGAGGTGGGCGTGCAGTTTATCGGCAAGTTCAACGTGAGCAACCTGCTCGCCGTCTACGGTGCAGCCCGCATGCTGGGCAAGCAGCCGGAAGAGATTCTCGTGGTGCTCAGCACGCTGCACAGTGTGAGCGGCCGGCTGGAACCCATCACCTCACCCGAGGGCTATACGGGCATTGTGGACTATGCACACACTCCCGACGCACTGGCCAACGTGCTCAACGCCATCCACGAAGTACTCAACGGCAAGGGACACGTCATCACGGTCTGTGGTGCGGGCGGCAACCGCGACAAGGGCAAGCGGCCGCTCATGGCCCAGGAAGCCGTTCGACAGAGCGACCGTGTCATCATCACGAGTGACAACCCACGCTTCGAGAACCCGCAGGACATCATCAACGACATGATGGCCGGGCTCAATGCAGACCAGCAGAAAAAGGTCATCAGCATGGCCGACCGCCGGGAAGCCATCCGCACGGCCTGCATGATGGCCCGGAAAGGCGACGTGATTCTCGTGGCTGGCAAGGGCCATGAGAACTATCAAGAGATTCAAGGCGTGAAGCATCACTTCGACGACCGCGAGGTTCTGCGCGACATTTTCGGCATCGGGAAATAGGGCTGCAGCCTCCCCCTATCCAAAAACATCAAAAGAGTATTCGCATGCTGTATTATCTTTTTCGGTTCCTGGAACAGTTTGGTATCTCCGGCGCACGCATCTGGGGCTACATTTCTTTCCGTGCCTTGCTGGCACTCATCCTGTCTCTTGTCATCTCAGCCTGGTTCGGCGAGCGCTTCATCAAGTATCTCAAGAGCAAACAGATTACAGAGACACAGCGTGATGCCAAGATCGATCCGTTCGGTGTCAAGAAGATTGGCGTACCCTCAATGGGCGGAGTCATCATTATTGTCTCCATCCTCATTCCGGTTTTGCTGCTCGGTCGTCTGCGCAACATCTATCTGATACTGATGATTATCACCACCCTGTGGCTGGGCTTCCTCGGCGGCATGGACGACTTCATCAAGATTTTCCACCGCAACAAGGAAGGTCTCAAGGGCAAGTACAAGATCGTGGGGCAGATAGGCATCGGCTTGATTGTCGGTCTCGTGCTATGGGGATCGCCCGACGTGAAGTCCAACGAGAACATCGTGTTAGAGCGGCAAGGGCAGGAAGTGGTCGTCAAGCACCGAGCTGAGGCCCGCAAGACGCTCAAGACCACCATCCCGTTTGTCAAAGGGCACAACCTCGATTACTCCTCCATCATGTCGTTCTGCGGCAAATACAAAACAGCTGCCGGCTGGATTCTCTTTGTCATCATGACCATCTTTGTGGTAACAGCCGTCAGCAACGGTGCTAATCTCAACGACGGCATGGACGGCATGTGTGCAGGCAACTCGGCCGTCATCGGCGTGGCCTTGGGCATTCTGGCCTATGTGAGCTCGCACATTGAGTTCGCTGCCTACCTGAATATCATGTACATTCCCGGCTCGCAAGAGCTGGTTGTCTTCATGTGCGCCTTTGTCGGAGCCCTCATCGGCTTCCTCTGGTACAATGCTTACCCGGCCCAAGTGTTCATGGGCGACACCGGATCGCTCACCATCGGCGGCATCATCGCCGTGAGTGCCATCATCATTCACAAAGAATTGCTGCTGCCCATCCTCTGCGGCATCTTCTTTGTAGAGAGCCTCAGCGTTATCTTTCAGGTGTGGTATTACAAGCTCGGCAAGCACAGAGGCATCAAGCAACGCATCTTCAAGCGCACGCCCATTCACGACAATTTCCGCATCACCGAGGAGCAGCTGGACCCCGATTGCCACTATCTCATCAAGAGTCCGCACTCACCCAAGCACGAAGCCAAGATCACCATCCGCTTCTGGATTGTCACCATTATCCTTGCAGCCCTCACCATCATCACGCTCAAAATAAGGTGACGCTCAGGCGGATGCCGACCGAAAGACATTGAAGAGGCGGCACACAGCACGCATCAGGTGCCAGGCATCCGGCATCATGAGGCAAGTTAACACGTAAAGAAGAAAGAAGAATGAAAAGAATCGTAGTATTGGGAGCCGGGGAGAGTGGCGCGGGAGCCGCCGTCCTGGCCCAGAAAGAAGGCTTTGACGTTTTCGTGTCCGACACTTCGCTCATCAAGGACAAGTACAAGAAGATACTCGATGACCACGGCATAGCTTGGGAAGAAGGCCACCACACGGAGGCCAAGATTCTGAATGCCGACGAGGTCATCAAGAGCCCCGGCATCCCCAAGGAGGCTCCGATGGTGCAGAAACTCATGGCCCAAGGCACGCATATCATCAGCGAAATCGAGTTTGCCGGCCGCTACACCCATGCCAAGATGATTTGCATCACGGGCAGCAACGGCAAGACCACCACCACCTCGCTCATTTATCACATCTTCAAGGCTGCCGGTTACGATGCCGGACTGGCCGGCAACATCGGTCACAGCCTGGCCTTGCAGGTGGCCGAGGAGCCACACGAATACTACATCATCGAGCTGAGTTCGTTCCAGCTCGACAACATGTACAACTTCCGAAGCAACATTGCCATCCTGCTCAACATCACGCCCGACCACCTCGACCGCTATGACTTCAAGTTCCAGAACTACGTCGATGCCAAGATGCGCATTCTTCAGAACCAGACCGAGGACGACAGCTTCATCTTTTGGAACGACGATCCTGTCATCAAGCAGGAGCTCGACAAGTACGACATCCGCGCCGTAAAGTGTCCTTTCTCCGAGCTCAAGGAGAAAGGTAGCATCGGCTACATGGAGGAGGGGCAGTACAAACTGGAGTTCCCAACCCCGTTTAATATGGAGCAAGAGGAACTCTCGCTCACGGGCAAACACAATATCTACAACTCGCTGGCGGCCGGTCTGGCCTCCAATATCAGCGGCATCAAGAAAGAGATTATCCGCAAGAGCCTGAGCGACTTCCCCGGAGTGGAGCACCGCCTGGAAAAGGTGTGCGACGTGGCCGGCGTGCACTATATCAACGACTCCAAGGCCACCAACGTAGACGCCTGCTGGTATGCCCTGGAAAGCATGCGCACTCCCACCATTCTCATCATCGGTGGCAAGGATAAAGGCAACGACTACTCGGAAATCCAAGAACTGGTGAAACAAAAATGCGTGGGCCTTGTCTATCTGGGTGCCGACAATGCCAAGCTGCACGCCAATTTCGACCATCTGGGCATCCCCGTCCGCGACACCCACTCCATGCAGGAGTGCGTGGCCGCCTGTTACGACATGGCCCGGCCCGGCGACACCGTGCTGCTCTCCCCCTGCTGCGCCAGCTTCGACCTTTTCAAGAATATGGAGGATCGCGGCGACCAGTTCAAGACACTGGTCCGAAACCTTTAATCCCTGCCCACAAGCCGAATGAACAAAAGACTCGGAAACATATTCAAGGGCGACAAGGTCATCTGGATGGTCTTCTTCTTCCTTTGCCTCATCAGCATCGTCGAGGTGTTCTCCGCCTCGTCTGAACTGACTTACAAGGGGGGCAACTACCTTGCGCCCATCATCAAGCACATCCTTATCCTCGGCGTAGGAATCCTGCTCATGGTGGTCACACTGAACATCAAGTGCCGTTATTTCAAGATAGGCACCTTCCCGCTGCTCCTCATTTCTTTCCTCACGCTGATTTGGGTGTACTTCGCCGGACAGTCCACCAACGATGCCCAGCGCTGGATTTCCATTCTGGGCATCCAGTTCCAGCCCTCCGAATTTGCCAAAGGGGCCATGGTTTTGGCCACCGCCCAGATTCTCAGCGCCATGCAAACCGATACCGGGGCCGACCGCCATGCCATGCCCTACATCCTCTCCGTGGGCGTGTTCATCATCCCACTCATCGGAGCAGAGAACCTCTCCACCGCCGCCTTGCTCTGCGTGGTGCTCTTCTTCATGATGGTCATCGGCCGCGTACCCGGCCAGCAACTCGGCAAGCTCATCGGGGCCGTGGTGCTGCTCATCACCGGTGTCGTGACGCTGGTCATGGTGCTGGGCACCGACATCAAGGAGCTGTCGCCCGAGAACAACCTTACCGAGCAGGTAGCGCAGACCAGCGGACAGTCTGAGGGCAAGCGCAGCAGCGGAGTGCTCCACCGTTTCGATACCTGGAAATCGCGCATCGACAAGTTTCTCGACAGCAAGGAAGTGCCCCCCGAAGACGTTGACCTCGACAAGGACGGACAGGTGGCACACGCCAACATCGCCATAGCCACGAGCAACGTCATCGGCAAGGGCCCGGGCAATTCCGTGGAGCGCGACTTCCTGTCTCAGGCATTCTCCGACTTCATCTACGCCATCATCATCGAGGAGACGGGCATTGTGGGCGCCGCCTTCGTGGCCATGCTCTATATCATCCTGCTCTTCCGCACGAGCCGCATTGCCAGTCGGTGCGAGAACAATTTCCCGGCTTTCCTGGCCATGGGGCTGGCCCTGCTGCTGGTTACACAGGCCCTTTTCAACATGTGCGTGGCCGTGGGCCTGGCCCCCGTCACCGGGCAGCCGCTGCCTCTGGTGAGCAAGGGCGGCACCTCATCTGTCATCAACTGCGTCTACATCGGGGCCATCCTCAGCGTGAGCCGCTCGGCCAAGCGCGCCGCCACTATCCGCAACGAGAGTCCGAAGCCCCTGGCAGCCGAAGCATAAGTGGCTCATACTTAGCGTAAAAAATAAATAAAGTGGGGCGAAAATGGCCAAATCATATTTTTTTTGATTACTTTTGCCGAAAATAAACAAGGTCAAATGGACAACGAATTGAGAATCATCATCAGCGGAGGCGGTACCGGAGGCCACATCTTCCCGGCCGTCTCCATTGCCAATGCCATCAAGGCCAAGCATCCCGATGCCAAGATTCTGTTTGTCGGTGCACTCGGACGCATGGAGATGCAGCGCGTGCCGGCGGCAGGCTACGAGATTAAGGGGCTGCCCATCTGCGGCTTCGATCGCAAGCACCTGCTGAAAAACATCGCCGTGCTTTTCCGCATTTGGAAAAGCCAGCGCATGGCCAAGCACATCATCAAAGACTTCCGTCCCATGGCGGCCGTGGGTGTTGGCGGCTATGCCAGTGGCCCCACCCTCAACGTGTGTGCCGAGCGCGGCATCCCCTGCCTCATCCAAGAGCAGAACAGCTACGCCGGGGTCACCAACAGGCTGCTGGCCAAGAAAGCGGCCAAGATATGCGTAGCCTATGAGGGCATGGAGCGATTCTTCCCGGCCGACAAGATTGTCATGACCGGAAACCCCGTGCGCCAGAACGTGCTCTCCACGCCGCTCTCCCGCGAGGAGGCCCGGCGCCAATTCGGTCTCGCCCCCGACAAGAAGACCATTCTGCTTGTGGGCGGCAGCCTCGGCGCACGCACCGTCAACGAGAGCATGCGCCGCCACCTGGCCGAAGTCAAGTCCTCGGAGGTGCAGTTCATCTGGCAGACCGGCAAATTCTACAATGACGAGATGAACCAGGCCGTGACCGCTTTCGGCGACATCCCCAATCTCAAGACACTCGACTTCATCAGCGACATGGGTGCGGCCTATCAGGCGGCCGACCTTGTCATCAGTCGCGCCGGTGCCAGCTCCATCAGCGAGTTCTGCCTCATCGGCAAGCCCGTCATTCTCGTGCCCAGTCCCAATGTGGCCGAAGACCACCAGACCAAGAACGCCATGGCCCTCGTGAGCCGCGACGCCGCCGTCTACGTGAAAGATGCCGACGCTCCCGACATGCTGCTGAGCACCGCACTGCAGGTTGTGGCCGACGATGCCAAGCTGGCCTCGCTGAGTGCCAACATCCAGAAACTGGGCCTCAAGGATTCGGCCGACATCATCGCCGACGAGGTGGTGAAGCTGGCCCGCACCGCCCGTTAACGACACATCGCAAACATTTCGCACAAATACATGGAACTGAAAGACATCAAAGCCGTCTATTTCGTCGGAGCCGGCGGCATCGGCATGAGTGCCATTGCCCGCTACTTCATGCGCAAGGGACTCGTGGTGGCCGGCTACGACAAGACACCGTCGGCCCTGACCCGCCAACTCGAAAAGGAGGGCATGATTATCCATTACGAGGAAAATGCAGCCGAGATTCCCCATGCCTGCCGCGACCGCCAGTCGTGCCTTGTGGTCTACACTCCGGCCGTACCGGCCGACCATCAGGAGCTGCAGTTTTTCCGTGCCAACGGCTTCGAGATCGAGAAGCGGGCCCAGGTGCTGGGCATTCTCACCCGCACCCACAAGGGACTCTGCGTGGCCGGCACCCACGGCAAGACCACCACGTCGGCCATGTGCGCCCACATCATGCACCAGAGCCACGTAGACTGCAACGCCTTTCTGGGCGGCATCTCCAAGAACTACGGCACCAACTACATCCTCTCCGACAGCAGCGACTACGTGGTCATCGAGGCCGACGAGTTCGATCGCTCGTTCCACTGGCTCCGTCCGTGGATGAGCGTCATCACCGCCACCGACCCCGACCACCTCGACATCTACGGCACCAAGGAGGCTTATCTCGAAAGTTTCCGTCACTACACCGAGCTCATCCAGCCCGGCGGAGCCCTCATCATCCATACCGATCTGGAGATGCGGGCCAACGTGAAACCCGACGTGAAGACCTATACCTACAGCCGCGACAAGGGCGACTTCCATGCCACGAACATACGTATTGAGAATGGCGAAATCACGTTCGACCTGGTTTCGCCCGTGGAGGCCGTGCCCAACGTGCGCCTCGGCCAGCCCGTGCCCATCAATATCGAGAACAGCGTCGCTGCCATGGCCATGGCCCAGCTCAACGGCTGCACACCCGAGGAGCTGCGGTTCGGCATGGAAACCTACCACGGTGTGGACCGCCGCTTCGACTTCAAGGTTCGCAACGACCGCCATGTGCTGCTCTCCGACTATGCCCACCACCCGCAGGAGATACTCCAGAGCGCGCGCAGTCTCAAGGAACTCTACCGGGGCCGCAAGATCACGGCCATCTTCCAGCCCCACCTCTACACCCGCACGCGCGACTTCTGTGCCGATTTTGCCGACGCGCTGAGCCATTTCGACGAGGTGATTCTCACCGAGATCTACCCCGCTCGCGAACAGCCCATCCCCGGCGTCACCTCGCAAATCATCTTCGACCGGCTTGCCCCCGGCGTGGAGAAGAGCATGGTGCAGCGGGCCGATGTGCTGGATCTCGTGAAGCAGCGCGACTTCGACGTGCTCATCATCCTGGGGGCCGGCGACCTCGACAACGACGTGCCGCAGATGGCCCGCATCATCGAAGCCAAGAAATAGCCGATGCACATCAACTGGAGAAAGGTAGTCCTGGGTGCGCTCGATGTGGTGCTTGGCGCCTACATCATCGTTGCCTTCACCGCGTTCAACAAGCCGAACGAGGCCGCCTACGTGTGCACCCAGGTCAACATCAACATCCAGGACGAGGCCACCAACGGCTTCATCTCGGCCGGAGAAATCAAGTCACGCTTGGAGCGCAACCGGCTCTACCCGCTCAACCAGCCCATGAAGCAGGTCAATGCACGCCGCATTGAGGAGATGCTCAAGCTGAGCCCCTTTGTCAAAAATGCCGAGTGCTACAAGACGCAGGACGGCCACGTGTGCATCACCCTCACCCAACGCATGCCCACCCTGCGCATCAAAGCAGACAACGGCGAGGACTACTATCTGGACGACAACAACAGCATCATGCCCAACTCCCACTACACCAGCGATCTCATCATCGCCTCGGGACACATCAACCAGTGGTATGCGCGCAACTACGTGTCCCATCTGGCCAATGCCCTTACGGCCAGCGACCTGTGGCGCAACCAGATAGAGCAGATCCATGTGCTGCCCGACCACGGCATCGAACTGGTGCCGCGCGTGGGCGACCACATCGTCTACATCGGGCGGCTGCCCGAGACACGGCACACGGGCCAGCGGAAAAAACTCGTCACCGACTACGTCAACCACAAGATGGACCGGCTGGAAAAGTTCTACAAATACGGCCTCTCGCAGGCCGGTTGGAACAAGTATGCCTATATCAACATCGAGTTTGACAACCAGATTATCTGTAAAAAACGAAGTTTGAACTGATTTATAACACATACCAATGGCAGAATTTATAGTAGCAATAGAACTGGGTTCATCCAAGATGACCGGTATTGCAGGCAAGAAAAACCTCGACGGAAGCATCAGCGTGCTGGCTGTCGTCAAGGAAGACTCTACGACCTGCATACGCAAGGGTGTGGTCTACAACGTGGACAAGACGGTGCAGACCATCTCCACCATCGTCAAGAAACTCGAGACCGCGCTCAAGGCCAAGATAGCCCATGTCTATGTGGGCGTGGGCGGGCAATCCATCCGCAGCATCAAGAACACCACGGTCAAGGAGCTGCCCCAGGACACCATCGTCACCCAGGATATGGTCATCGAGCTCATGGATGCCAACCGCAGCATGCAGTATCCCGAGCAGGAGATTCTGGACGTGGCCATTCAGGAATACAAGATTGACAACCAATACCAGCTCGACCCCGTGGGCATCCAGTGCCGACACCTCGAAGGAAACTTCATCAACATACTCTGGCGCAAGTCGTTCTACCGCAACTTCAACAAGTGTTTCGACAACGCCGGCATCGCCATTGCCGAGGTCTACCTGTCGCCGCTGGCCCTGGCCGACGCCGTGCTCACCGATGCCGAACGCCGCGGCGGCTGCGTGCTCGTCGACCTGGGTTCGGACACCACCACCGTCTGCGTGTACAATAAGAACATCGTGCGCCACCTGGCCGTCATTCCTCTGGGCAGCAACAACATCACGAAAGACATTGCCTCGCTGCAGATGGAGGAGAAAGACGCCGAGCAGATGAAGCTCAAATTCGCCAGCGCCTACACCGACCCCAACGACATTGACCTAACCCAGACCTACCCCATTGACGGCGAGCGCTCGGTGGAAATGAGCAAGTTTGTCGACATTGTAGAGGCCCGCATGCAGGAGATTATCGAGAATGTGTGGTGCCAGGTGCCCAGCGAATACTACGACAAGCTGCTTGGCGGCATCGTCCTCACGGGCGGCGGCTCCAACATGAAGAACATAGAGCGCGCCTTCCGCAACCACACCCGCCTGGACAAGATACGCGTGGCGCGCTTCGTGTCGCACACCATCCAGTCCAACCATCCGGCCATCACGGCCAAGGACGCCACCATGTGTACCGTGCTGGGTCTGCTCGCCCGTGGCGATATGAACTGCGCCGGCGACGAATTCAGCAGCACGCTCTTTGCCACCGACGCCCCCACGGCCGCCCCGTTGGCCGACGGCCCCAAGAGTCCGCGCCCCCTCATTGAGACCGCCGGCAAGGGCATCGTGCAGACCGAGGCCGAGAAAGCCGAGGCCGAGAAAGCCCGGCTGCGCAGACTGCAGGAAGAGGAGGAACGGCGACGCGCCGAAGAAGCCGAGGAGGAGGAGCGGCGGCGCAAGCGCGAAAACTCCCTGCTACACAAGGTGTTCACCGGACTCAAGACTTTCGGCAAGAAGATGGTCGAGGACGAGGAAGACGACAAATAAGCCGCCCCGACGGGCCACGGCAGTGACGCACAACAGAGAATCACACCCATTTAAAGACAGCCAGATATGATGTCAGACAACAGCAACAACAATTACAATACTGAAAACCAGAAGCCGTCCATCCTCGACTTCGGCGACACCGACCAGAAGGACAGCATCATCAAGGTCATCGGCGTAGGTGGTGGGGGCGGCAATGCCGTGAACCACATGTACCGCGAGGGCATCCACGACGTGTCGTTCGTGCTCTGCAACACCGACGCCCAAGCCCTCAACGACTCGCCCGTGCCCGTGCACTTGCAGCTCGGCAAGGAGGGTCTCGGGGCCGGAAACCGTCCGGCGCGCGCCCGCGAGGCCGCCCTCGAGAGCATCGACGACATCCGCCGCATGCTCAACGACGGCACCAAGATGGCCTTCATCACCGCCGGCATGGGCGGCGGCACCGGTACGGGTGCCGCGCCCGTCATTGCCCAAGCCAGCAAGGACATGGACATTCTCACCGTGGGCATCGTCACCATTCCTTTCCGCTTCGAGGGCCCCAAGAAGATAGACCAGGCCCTCGACGGCGTTGAGGAGATGGCCAAGCACGTGGACGCGCTGCTCGTCATCAACAACGAACGGCTACGTGAAATCTATCCCGACCTCACGTTGCTCGACGCTTTCGGCAAGGCCGACGACACGCTGAGCGTGGCTGCCAAGAGCATTGCCGAGATCATCACCATGCACGGCATCATCAACCTCGACTTCCGCGACGTGCAGACCGTGCTCAAGGACGGCGGCGTGGCCATCATGTCCACCGGCTACGGCGAGGGCGAGGGCCGCGTGAAACAGGCCATCGACGACGCCCTCAACTCGCCGCTGCTCAACGACAACGACGTGTTCAACGCCAAGAAGATACTGCTCTCCATCAACTTCTGCGACGAGAAGAAAGACAATCAGGGCCTCATGATGGAAGAAATGAACGACGTGAACGACTTCATGGCCAAGTTCGGCGAGGACTTTGAAATCAAGTGGGGCGTGGGCACCGACCCCGAACTGGGCAAGAAAGTCAAGGTGACCATCCTCGCCACCGGCTTCGGCGTGAAGGATGTAGAGCCCATGAGCCACCGCGGCCGCCACTCGCAGGAGGAGGCCAACCGCATTGCCGAGGCCGAAGAGCGCGCTGCCGAGAAGCGCGACCGCCGCGACCGCTACTACGGTAACGACGTGAGCAACACACAGCACAAGCGTCGGCCGCACATCTTCCTCTTCAGTCAGGCCGACCTCGACAATGAAGACGTCATCCTGGCCGTGGAGAACACACCCACCTACAAGCGCACGCGGCAGACGCTCGAGGCCATCCGCAACCAGGCCAACGGCGTGAAACCCGAGCCCGAACCCGAGGAGAATACAGACCCCACGCCGGGCATCATCAACTTCGGCGTGTAGTCTTCACCAGCATTGACAGAAAGGAAACAGCCATGGCAACACTATTCGACCAGGTGAGCAGCGACATCCGCACGGCCATGAAGGCGCGCGACAAGGTGCGCCTCGAAGCCCTGCGCAACATCAAGAAGTATTTCATCGAGGCCAAGACGGCCCCTGGGGCCAACGACACGCTCGACGATGCCGCCGCCCTGAAGATTTTGCAGAAGCTCGCCAAGCAGGGCGAGGAGAGCGCAGCCACCTACAACGGCGCGGGCCGCAGCGAGCTGGCCGACGCCGAACTGGCCCAGGTGGCCGTCATCAAAGCCTATCTGCCCCAGCCGCTCACCGAGGCGGAGGTCGAGGCCCAGGTGCAGGCCATCATCGCCCAGACCGGTGCATCCGGCATGAAAGACATGGGCAAGGTGATGGGCCAGGCCGCCCAACAGATGGCCGGAAAGGCCGACGGCAAGGCCATCTCCGCCATCGTGCGCCGGCTGCTGGCCTAAGCCCGCGGCCCGCGAGGCCTCCAACGCGCTACGTCCACGGCCTCATCGCATCGCCTTTACGCCGTAACCGCCGCGTCATTACACCGTAATGGCGCGGCGGTTACGGCGTTTTCGCAGACCCGTTGCACCGTCAGAACAACTCGTGCAGCACGTCCAGCGACTTGAGTTCCGGGAAGCCGGCCACGTGAAGCCTGTAATAATAGAGGATGATCTCCGTGCAGCGGTTGCGCTCCTGACGCGACATGCGGAAGAAACGCATGTTGTCAAAGTCCATGCGCATGAGCAAACCGATGCGCGAAGCCTCGTCGGGACGCAGATAGTCGGGGTGGCCCGGCTGTCGCAGCACGAAGCAGCCGTTGCGCAGGTCGAACCACGCCCCGCGCACATTGTCGGCCAGATTGGGAAAGAAACCGATGAAGCGCGAGAGCCTCATCATGAAAACAAGGTGGAAATTGGCGTAGCCCGATGTCACGTTGTCCAGCCAGGCGATGCTGCGCTCCACGTAGTCGTAGAGCTGTTCGTTCTGCAGTTCGCCGCGCGTGGCGTACGTCAGGAACTCGGCAGTAAAGAGCGAAATGGAAAGCTTGGCCGCGTCGAACGGTATCGACACAAAGGGGGCGGCCAGGCGCAGGTCGCGAAAACGCTGCAGCTGCTGCGCCGGCCGGTGGTCGAACACCAGCTCAAGCACGGTAAGCGGCTGGAACAACTGCTTCTTCGTGCGGCCGCGGCCGGAGCGGCTCAGATGGCAGATAAAGGAGAGGCGGCCCTGCACGCGCGTCAGCACATCGACGATGAGCTGCGACTCTCCATATTTGAGCGCATGGAGCACAACAGCTCGGGTTCGGATTTCCATACGGTCGCAAAAATACGAAAAACCAAGCAATTAGCGAAAAATTCCGTCTGGAAATTTGGCCGGATAAAGAAAAAGCACTAACTTTGCACCCGCAAAATTAAAGCCGACGGTCCCTTCGTCTATCGGTTAGGACGAGAGATTTTCATTCTCTAAAGAGGAGTTCGACTCTCCTAGGGACTACCATTGAGAAAAATAAAGTAGAAATTAAGATGGCAAATCACAAATCATCACTCAAGAGAATCCGCCAGACCAAGGCGAGAACGCTGCACAACAAGTATTACGCAAAGACCATGCGCAATGCCGTTCGCAAGCTCCGCTCGCTCACGGACAAGGAAGAGGCCGCTAAACTGTACCCTGTAGTTCAGAAGATGCTGGACAAGTTGGCCAAGACCAACATCATCCACGCCAACAAAGCAGCCAATCTGAAGTCGAGTCTGGCCCTCCACGTCAACAAGCTCGGCTAAGCGCCGCTTGCACCGGTTCATACCATACAAGGTCGCATATCCTCGTGATACGCGGCCTTGAATCGTTTCGGTCCACAGGCTTCGCAGGGACGCGGCCCGTCGTCGGCCGCCCGTGACAATCCGCCGTTTGCACCGTAATTTCGGCGGCAAAGTTTTCTCGGTATGCCGATTTTTTAGTATCTTTGCATCAAACAATCGCAAAACAACAAATGGCAGACATTCTCAATTCGGAAGATAATTATTCAGCCTCCAACATTCAGGTGCTGGAGGGCCTTGAGGCCGTGCGCAAACGCCCGGCCATGTACATTGGCGACATCAGCGAAAAGGGTCTGCACCATCTCATCAACGAGACGGTGGACAACTCCATCGACGAGGCCATGGCAGGCTTTTGCCAGGACATCGAGGTGACGCTCAACGAGGACGGCTCGTGCACGGTGCAGGACGACGGCCGCGGCATTCCCGTGGATGAACACGAGAAACTGCACAAGAGTGCACTCGAAGTGGTCATGACCGTGCTGCATGCCGGCGGCAAATTCGACAAGGGCTCCTACAAAGTGAGCGGCGGTCTGCACGGCGTGGGCGTGAGTTGCGTGAACGCTCTGTCCAGCCACATGCTCTCTCAGGTCTTCCGCGACGGCAAGATTTACCAGCAGGAATACGAGAAAGGCAAGCCACTCTACCCCGTCAAGGTCATCGGCGAGACCGACCGTCGCGGCACGCGCCAGCAGTTCTGGCCCGACGCCGGCATCTTCACCACGACCACGTTCCAGTGGGACATCGTGGCCCGCCGCATGCGCGAGCTGGCCTTTCTGAACGCCGGCATCCGCATCACACTGACCGATCTGCGCCCCAACGACGAGGGCAAGACGCGCCGCGAGGTGTTCCACGCCAAAGATGGACTCAAGGAATTCGTGCGCTACATCGACCGGCACCGCACACATCTCTTCGACGACGTGATCTATCTGAAGACCGAAAAGCAGGGCCTCCCCATCGAGGTGGCCATCATGTACAACACAGATTACTCGGAGAATCTGCACTCCTACGTGAACAATATCAACACCATCGAGGGTGGAACCCACGTCACAGGCTTCCGCATGGCCCTCACCCGCGTGCTGAAAAACTATGCCGACAACGACGCGCAAATCTCCAAACAGATCGAGAAAGCCAAGATTGAGGTGGCCGGCGAAGACTTCCGCGAGGGGCTCACGGCCGTGATTTCCATCAAGGTGGCCGAGCCGCAGTTTGAGGGCCAGACCAAGACCAAGCTGGGCAACAGCGAGGTATCGGGGGCCGTGAACCAGGCCGTGGGCGAGGCTCTGACCAACTATCTGGAGGAGCATCCCGTCGAGGCCAAGCAGATTTGCGAGAAAGTGATTCTGGCCGCCACGGCCCGCGTGGCCGCCCGCAAGGCCCGTGAGAGCGTGCAGCGCAAAAGCGTGATGAGCGGCGGAGGGCTGCCCGGCAAGCTGGCCGACTGCTCCAACAAGGACCCCAAGCAGTGCGAGATATTCCTGGTCGAGGGCGACTCGGCCGGCGGCTCGGCCAAGCAGGGCCGCGACCGCTACACGCAGGCCATACTTCCACTGCGCGGCAAGATTCTGAATGTGGAGAAAGTGCAGTGGCACAGGGTGTTCGAGGCCGAGTCGGTGATGAACATCATCCAGAGCATCGGCGTGCGCTTCGGCGTGGAAGGAGAGGACGACCGCGAGGCCAACATCGACAAACTGCGCTACGACAAGATTATCATCATGACCGATGCCGACGTCGATGGCTCGCACATCGACACGCTCATCATGACGCTCTTCTTCCGTTTCATGCCGAAAGTCATCGAGGAAGGACACCTCTACATTGCCACCCCGCCCCTCTACAAGTGCACCTACAAGGGCAAGGTGAGCGAATATTGCTACAACGACCAGCAGCGACAGGCCTTCCTCGACAAGTATGCCGGAGGCGTGGACGACGGCAAGAGCATCCACACACAGCGTTACAAGGGTCTCGGCGAAATGAATCCCGAGCAGCTGTGGGAGACCACCATGGACCCGGGCCAGCGTCTGCTCAAGCAGGTAACCATCGAGAACGCGGCCCAGGCCGACGAGATATTCTCCATGCTCATGGGTGACGACGTGGAGCCGCGCCGCGAATTTATCGAGGAGAATGCCGCCTACGCCAACATCGACGCATAGGCCACGGGCCGGTGACCAAGGCCGGCCGGGCGCTCCACGGAGCACCCGCACAACGCTTGTCCCCCGGCAGCCATCCCCCGGCAGCCGGGGGACAAGTGTTTCATGAAGAGGCCGGCGGCATGATTTTTAAGGGAAGAACCATAAAAAGCAGACCTTTTGCTTTCACCTTATAGATATTATCCGTATCTTTATCACAAGCTTAAATCTAAAGTGAAAACATCTATTTCAATTCTTAAAAGCAACACTATGAAAACAAGAAGACAGCTGCTCGTGCTGGCCGCATGGGTCATCGGCGCGGCAGCAGCACACGCCCAGCTGGGCATCATCAAGAAAATCAAGCAAACTGCAACGACTGCCCAAGGGGTTGTAGACATGGCCAACGGCGACCACAAGTTCAGCAACACCTTGGGACCGGAGGGCGTCTACCGCAGCCGGACGCGCCAGGTCATTCTCGACAAGACCCACGAGACGGGCGAGCTCAAGGGCAAGAAGGTCACCTACACGTTTGAAAAGAACGGCGATGTCGTGCTCGACGACGGACAAAAAGTGGGCCATATCCACGACAACGGCACGATCGACTGCCACGGCACCGCGGGCTACATCAAGCTGGAAAGCAACGGCGCGGTGAGTGTGGGCGGAGACAACATTGGCCATATCGACGACGGAGGCCATGTATATATGTTCGGAGTTGTCGAGGGCATGTACGAAGGCATGAGCAAACCACAGGCAGCTTTCCTCTATTATGGCATCTGCCAAACCAAGGAAAACATGGCCAAACTCAAACAGGAACAGGCCGAACGTGCCAGACAACGGGAAGAAGCCGCCAAAAGACGGGCCGCCATGGAAGCCTCGAACAATGCAGCGGGCCGCGGCGGCGGCTCCTCTCAGGGCAAAGCCCGCGAGTATAGCATCCAGAAAGGCGGTGCCCGCGGCTTCGTTGACGAGAATGGCGTGGTCTACAACTGGGCGCACAAAGTGGTGGGACGTCTGCCCAAGGGCAACGGCGACATCACCAACGCCAGCGGTTCGAGCATCGGTCGCATCTGGTCGGGCGACATCAAGGATCGTTCGGGCAACCTCGTCTGCCACGTTACCAGCGGCGGCTCCATCTCGGTGAGTGGCTCCAATGCCACCGTGGCCGAGGTGAGGGGTGGCGGACGCGTGGACACCACACAGGGCTCCAAGACGCTGGGCTACTGCGACTGCCGCAATCCCGTATGGACGGCAGCCATCATCTTCTGCAATTTCTTCGGCTTCTAAACACCGCGCGCACCCATCGCCGCGCCAGTCGGCACCATGACAGTCTGAACGGAAAGGGATTCCGACTCTTTCCGTTCAGACTTTTTTATGCCTTTAACTTTGGAAAATGGCGAAAAAAACGTACTTTTGCATCATTATCATGTAAAGGCTACGAAATGAAAACAATCCACTGCCTGACGTTCCTTTTCTTCCTGTCGTCCACCCCGCTGGCCGCCCAGACCCGACACCAGCCCCTGCGCCTGTGGTACGACCGCCCGGCCACATGCTTTGAAGAGTCGCTGCCCATTGGCAACGGAAAGCTCGGAGCCATCATCTACGGCGGGCCCGACGACAACGTGATACACCTGAACGACATTACCTTCTGGAGCGGAAAGCCCGTGGATCTCACCATCGACAGCGACGCGCACGTGTGGATTCCCAAAATACGCGAGGCCCTCTTCCGCGAAGACTACCGGCTGGCCGACTCGCTGCAGCACCATGTGCAGGGAGCCAACTCCCAGTATTACCAGCCGCTGGGCACGCTCCGCATCCGCGACCTGCAGCCCGGCGAGGCCTCCGGCTACCACCGCCAGCTAAGTCTCGACAGCGCCGTGTGCCACGACCGCTACGTGCGCGGCGGCGTGACCTACACGCGAGAGTACTTCGCCTCGGCCCCCGACAAGGTGATTGCCGTCCGTCTGCGGGCCTCGCGCCCGGGCATGCTGAGTTGCAGCATCGGCCTCGGCTCGCAGGTGGACCACGGCACAAAGACCTCAGACCGCCAGATCATCATGACCGGCAACGCCGCAGGAGACCCGCAGGAGACCATCCACTTCTGCACCGTGCTGCGAGTGAGCAACGACGGCGGCTCGGTGGAGCGCACCGACAGCAGCCTCGTTGTGACGGGGGCCAACGGTGCAACCATCTACTTGGTGAACGAGACGAGCTTCAACGGATACGACAAACACCCCGTGACCCAAGGGACTCCCTACATCGAAAACGCCATGGACGACGCCTGGCATCTCGCCAACTACAGCTGCGACAGCCTGTTGAGACGCCACCTCGACGACTATCAGCCCATCTTCCACCGGGTGAGCTTCACCCTCGACGGCAGTCGCTACAACGCCACGCAACCCACCGACAGCATGCTGCGCGCCTACGGCAGCCAGCCCGCCTACGACCGCTACCTGGAGGCGCTCTACTTCCAGTTTGGCCGTTACCTGCTCATCAGCAGCTCGCGCACGCCGGGAGTGCCGGCCAATCTGCAGGGATTGTGGAACGAAAAGAAGAAAGCCCCATGGCGCGGCAACTATACCATCAACATCAATCTGGAAGAGAATTACTGGCCCTGCGACGTGGCCAACATGCCCGAAATGTTTGCACCGCTGGCCACATTCTGCCAGAATCTGGCCCAAACAGGCGCGCAAAACGCCCGCAACTACTATGGCATCGGCCGGGGATGGAGCTGTGGCCACAACTCGGACATCTGGGCCATGACCAACCCCGTGGGCGAGAAGAGAGAGAGCCCCACGTGGAGCAACTGGAACATGGGCGGGGCATGGCTCATGCAAAATGTGTACGACCACTATCTCTACACCCAGGACCGCGACTACCTTTCCGGCACGGCCTATCCGCTAATGAGGGGTGCCAGCGACTTCATACTGGACTGGCTGGTGCCCAATCCCCGGAATCCCGAGGAACTGATAACGGCTCCCAGCACGTCGCCCGAAGCCTACTACGTGACTGACAAAGGCTACAAGGGAGCCACCCTGTACGGCGGAACGGCCGACCTGGCCATCATCCGCGAGCTCCTCACCAACACGCTCGAAGCCGCACGCACGCTGAACCGCGACAGGGCCTACCAAGACACGCTGCGCCACACGCTGGCCCGGCTGCATCCTTACACCGTGGGCCGGCAGGGCGACCTGAACGAATGGTACTACGACTGGGCCGACGAGGACACCTGCCACCGGCACCAAAGCCACCTCATCGGGCTCTATCCGGGTCACCAAATCACCGTGGGTGCCACGCCCCAGCTGGCCCAGGCGGCGGCCCGCTCACTGGAAATGAAGGGCGGGCGCACCACGGGATGGAGCACCGGATGGCGCATCAACCTGTGGGCCCGGCTGCACAACGCCAGCCAAGCCTACCGCATCTATCAGAAACTGCTGGCCTATGTAGACCCGGCCCACACCCAGAAACAGCACGGCGGAACCTTTCCCAACCTCTTTGATGCGCACCCGCCTTTTCAGATTGACGGCAACTTCGGCGGCACCGCCGGCGTGTGCGAGATGCTGATGCAGAGCGACGGCAAGACCATCGAACTGCTCCCGGCCTTGCCCGAAGCCTGGCCGGCGGGCGAGATTTGCGGCTTGCGGGCCCGCGGCGGCTTCGAGGTGAGCATGGGCTGGAAAGACGGACGCGTGACGTGGGCCGAGATTTCGAGCGGCAAGGGCGGCAAGGTGAACGTGAGCTACAACGGCCGGGTAAAGCCAATCAGCGTGGGCAAGGGCAAAACCAAGACGCTCTGATGCACCGGCTGACGCCTTTTCTGGCCCTGCTCCTGTGGGCGATGCCATCGGCCGCACAGGGGTTCGACACCCATTGGATAAGGATGCCGCAACCCGACAGCACGTCGCACGTGTGGTTTCGGCAGACCTACCTGCCCGCAGGCCGTGCGCGCGATGCCAGCATCACCGTCGTGACCACGGGCTTTTTCAAGCTCTACGTGAACGAGTGCAACGTGGGCCGGGCCCTCTATTACCCGGCGCGGGCCACGGGCGACGACGCTCCTGTGGCCATGACTTTCAACGTAACGCCCTACCTGCGCAGCGATACCGACGTGGTGGCCATTGCCTATTCGCCCGCCTGGCCGCATCTGAACTCCAGGCAAATCTCCGTGGCGTTCCATGGCCGTGCGGCCGACGGCACCCCATTCTGCCACTGGAGCGACGGCAACTGGCTCTGCAGAAAGGCCAATTCCTGCCTGACAACCGACGGCCGCGAGCGGGTGGACGGTCGGCGTCACAACGCCGCATGGCGGACGGCATGGTTCGATCCGGCCTTGTGGGTCAGTGCCGAGACACAGGCCGACAGGTCCGACGAGCAGCCAGAAAGCAGTCTGCCAGCCGACAAGCACCGGCCAACCGACGGCGTTGCCCCACACATCGTACGCCGACGCGGCTGTTCCTACATCGAGACCGTGGGTAAGGGCGTGGAGCTGGAGTTCGGGCAAGGGTTCCACGGACGGCTGCGACTCACCCTGCGCAACGCCCTGCCGGGCGAACGTATCTGCATGGACGGACTGGAATATATCTGCAGCGGGGAAATGGACGAACAGGCCTGCCCGGTGTTCCTCACCCACAACTACCGGCGTCCACGGCTTACCGGCGACAGCCGCTTCCGGCGCGACCAAGTGACTGAAGCGGAAGCACTGGAGACTTCCTGCGCTTCCGATTCTCAAAGAAATATGTTACCTTTGCACTGATGACAGGGAAAATGACCAATCAGACAGAACTCAAGGAGATTACCGTAGAGAGTACACGGATAGCCAGCAACGGCAGCTACATCGATGATGACCTCACGCTCGTGGACGATATTGCCCGGCTTCCCTTCCCCCAGGAGCCGCGCCGCGTGCGCGCACTCATCCTGGCCCTCTGCACGAGTGGCAGCATGGAGTACAGCGTGGACACCATCAAACACACGGTATTTGCCGGCGACATCATCATCATCAACAGCGGACAGGTGACCGACGACTACCATAAGAGCCCCGACTGCACGGGCATTGCCTTGGTGATTTCAGACCAGTTCTTCTACGAAGTCCTCTCGGGCGTGCACGAAATTTCCTATCTCTTCACTTTCTCGCGCACGCATCCCGTGTTCCATCTCACCGAGGAGGAAATGCAGAACACCGGCAACTACTTCCATCTCATCAAGCGCAAGGTGGACGACACGGGCCATCGGTTCCGACGCGACACGGTTCGCTCGCTCATCCAGGCCCTGATCTACGACACTGGCGATACTATCTCACGCATACAGGCAACCAGCCAAACCCTGGGAACGAGGGCTGAACACATCTACATTGAGTTCATGCGGCTGGTGGAACAAGAGTTCTATCATGAGCGGCGGGTGGGGTGGTATGCCCGCCAACTGTCCATCACGGCGAAATATCTGTCCGAAACCGTGAAGCAGGTGAGCCATCAGACGCCCAACGAATGGATAGACTACTACGTCGTGCTGGAGCTGCGCACGTTGCTGCGCAGCACTACAAAGAGCATCAAGGAAATCACGGAAATGATGCACTTCCCCAACCAAAGCTTCTTGGGGAAATACTTCAAGGAGCATGTAGGCGTAAGCCCTTCGGTGTTCAGGAAGAAGCCTCTGAAGACACTCTCCGCCTGATTTCTTCGCCCACCTCACACAATTCTTCATACCATGCCCGCCCAAAACGCCGGATGAGCGGCTCTTTCAGAAACTCGTAGATGCGCAAGTCGAGTTCCCGTCCTTTCTTCACGGCATCCCGACAAATGTCCCAACGATGATAGTTGAGCCCGACAAGGCCGCCACCGAACTGCTTCTCGCGAATGGGATAGAGGGCACACGAGATGGGCTTGCACCACGAGGTGCGCCCGTCATGGCACGCCCGTTCCAAGGCGCAAAGGCAGCAATTGTGGATGGTGTGGCCGTCTGTCCTGTCGTCCAAATCCTCATAACAAGTGAACACGCAATCCTTGCCGTTCACAATGCTCGTCACCAAGTCGCCGTCACGGTCGGCATAAGCCACGCCCTGTCGGTCGACCACGCTTTGGGCCGAAGCCGAAAGCTGGGGCCAAACCTCGTCGAGACAGGACTCAATGCTCCCTATTTCGTCGAACGTTACCGGTGCGCCGGCATCGCCCTCAACGCAGCACCGTCCCTTGCAGGCATCGAGATCACAGCAGAATTTTTCGGTGAAAATATCGGGGGAAACCAATACGTCCCCTATCTGAAGAATGTGAAGTTCCATAAAACGCTATTCCAAACTCCCGCCTCATGTGGTTCCTACCACTCGATTTCAGCCGCTCCGTGCGCACGGAGATAGGCATTGCAGCGGGAGAACTGATGCTGCCCGAACCATCCGCCACGGTTGGCCGAGAGTGGTGAGGGGTGTACCGACTCAAGCACCAGGTTGCGCTGCTGGTCAATGAGATAGCGTTTGCTGCGTGCATAGCCGCCCCAAAGCATGTAGACAAGGTGTTCCCGATGGGTGCTCAAGGCCTTGATGGCTGCATCGGTAAACGTGTCCCAGCCCAGTTTCTGGTGGCTGTTGGCCTGATGGGCACGCACGGTGAGCGTGGCATTGAGCAGCAACACGCCCTGCTCGGCCCAGCGGCTGAGGTCGCCCGACTGGGGCATAGGCCGTCCGAGGTCGGTTTCTATCTCTTTGAAAATGTTGAGAAGCGAAGGCGGCATCATCACTCCCTCGGGCACGGAAAAACTCAATCCCATGGCCTGCCCCGGCTCATGATAGGGATCCTGACCGATAATCACCACTTTCACACGGTCGAAAGGACAGAGATTGAACGCGTTGAAGATCAGCCGTCCGGGAGGATAGCACGCTCCCCGGCGGTACTCTTCGCGCACCGCCGAGGCAAGCGCGGAGAAATAAGGCTTGGCAAACTCGGGCTCAAGTTCCCGATGCCACGATGTCTCAATGTTGACCATACGGATTGGCAAGCATATAAAAGATAACAGATGCGCGGCGACGCACACCGGGTACATCCGCCGCGACATCTGCAAAGAGCATGCTAATTAGTCCTTAATCAGGTTTTCACCCGTCATGTCGGACGGCTGTTCCAGCCCCATGATGTGGAGGATGGAGGGGGCCACATCGGCCAGACGGCCGTCCTTCACCGTGGCCGAGTTGTTGTTGGTCACGTAAATAAAGGGCACGGGATTCAGAGAATGGGCCGTATTTGGCGAGCCATCGGGGTTGATGGCATTGTCTGCATTGCCGTGGTCGGCAATGATGATGGCCTCATAATCATTGGCTTTAGCAGCCTCGATCACGTCGTGTACGCATTGGTCCACTGCCCAAACGGCCTTGGCAATAGCGTGGTAAACACCGGTGTGGCCCACCATATCGCCATTGGCAAAGTTCACCACAATGAAGTCGTACTGCTGGGTATTGATGGCCCCCACCAGCTTGTTCTTCACCTCGAAAGCACTCATTTCAGGCTTCAAGTCATAAGTAGCCACTTTTGGCGACGGCACCAAGATGCGGTCTTCACCGGCAAAAGGCGCCTCGCGTCCACCATTGAAGAAGAACGTGACATGGGCATATTTCTCGGTCTCAGCCGTATGGAGCTGGCGCAGTCCATGCTTGGAGAGGTACTCGCCAAGCGTGTCTTCCACGTTCTCCTTGGGGAAGAGCACGCCCACGCCCTTGAAGTTGGCATCGTAAGGAGTCATGCAATAGAACTTCAAGTCCTTGACGGTGCGCATGCCCTCCTCGGTCATGTCCTGCTGGGTGAGCACCTGCGTGAGTTCCTTGGCACGGTCGTTGCGGAAGTTGATGAAGATAACCACGTCGCCTTCCTGAATGGTTCCGTCCACGTTGGCGTTGCTGATGGGCTTGATGAACTCGTCGGTCACGCCCTCGGCATAGCTTTCTTCCATGGCCTTCACCATGTCGTCGGCCTTCTTTCCCTTGCCCTCGACGAGCAGGTCGTAGGCTTCCTTCACACGGTTCCACCGCTTGTCGCGGTCCATGGCATAGAACCGACCGACGATGCTGGCGATGTGAGCTTCGTTGGCCTCGCACACTTTCTGGACATCCCCAATGAATCCTGCACCGCTCTTGGGGTCGGTGTCGCGGCCGTCCATGAAGCAATGCACGAAGACATTCTTCAGTCCATACTCCTTGCCCACCTCGATGAGCTTGAACAGATGGGCGAGCGAGGAGTGCACGCCACCCGTCGAGGTGAGTCCCATGAGGTGGAGCTTCTTGCCCGTTTTCTGGGCATAGCTGTAAGCCTCGACGATTCCTTTGTTCTTCAGGATGTCGCCACTCTGGCAGGCCTTGTTGATTTTCACCAAGTCCTGATACACGATACGGCCGGCGCCAATGTTCAGATGGCCCACCTCGGAGTTGCCCATCTGCCCGTCGGGCAGCCCCACATCTTCGCCGCAAGCCATGAGTTGAGAGTGTGCGCTCACTGCGTACAGATAGTCGAGATAAGGTGTCGGTGTGTTGAAAATCACATCGCCCTTACCATGCTTGCCGCATCCCCATCCGTCGAGGATCATCAATAAAGCTTTCTTTGCCATAATATTCTTTTGCTGTTTAATGTTTTAAAACTGTCGTTAACCCAAAGGGTTATGCAAAGTTACCACCTTTTCGCCTACTGGCAAAATCTAAATCCATAAATTGATTTAAAGCTGCGGTTTTGCCGCAGACACCACTTCGGCGGCCAACCGCCCCATCTCTTTGTATCCGGCTGCATTGGGATGCAGACAGTCGGCCAGCCGCCACTCGGGGCGCAAGGCCTGTGGGTCGGACGGATCGCGCATGAGCCGGTCGAAGTCGATCACGCCGTCGGCCTCTTTCTGCGTGCGTATCCACTCGTTCAGCCACTGTCGGCCGGCCTCGTGGTTGGCCGAAAAATAACCCGCCCCCTTCATGGGCGTGATGGTGCCAAGGTAGACTCGCAAATGGGCCCGCCGGCATTTCTCCATCATCTGCCTGTATTGCTCGGCCAGTTCACGAGCCGTGACCAGTGCGTCACGGCTGTTGCCCAGGTCGTTGATGGCCTCAAAGATGATGACGTCTGTCACGCCGGGCTGCCCCAAAATGTCACGGTCGAACCGGTCGCGGCCGGGCTGCCCGTAGCCCACGGACAGCACCCGATTGTTGCCTATCCCCAGATTGAGCACCCCAAACTGCTTGCGAACGCCGTCTCCCTGCTGCTGCCGGCCGGCCGGTTCACCGTTCAAGTTGAAGCTCATCTCGTCGGGCCATCGGTTCTGGTGGTCGGTGGTGGAGCCCTTGCCGTCGGTGATGCTGTTGCCCAGAATGGCAAACGTGCGCACGTCGTTGGCATAGACGGCCAGCGAGGAGATGTTGAACCATTTCTCATAACGGAATGCCTGCGAGAAGTCTGTATGCGGCTTGCTGCTGCCTCGCAGGATATACGAGGTGGTGCGCGACCCCATGTGCACCGTCGGCACCTTGGGGGCCCGGCGGTAATTGATGGTAATGGCCACACGCTCCAGCGGACTCAAGGCAAACCGCTCGGCATCCGAGCAGACGCGCTTGCCGGGTGCCAGCGTCACCTCCTCGCGCCCCTCGAAGTGCAAATACTGCGCCGTGGCGGGGTCGATGCGAAAGGAGTCGAGGGCATGGGCAATGTAGACGGAGCGTATCTCGACGGGCTCCGTGGAGAAGATGTTGGACAGTTCGAGACGCAGGATGTCGCCCCCAGCCGACACTTTCACGATTTGCCGCACCGAACGGTTGGTCATCTCGTTGTTGTAAGGCATGTAGGCCTTCACCGGAATCTGCATGGCCGTGGCCCACGTGCCTGTCCAATGGCCGGTCAGGCTGGGCAACGGACGGGGACGAACAGGTAGTGGCGGTTGGGCCGTGGCCGCTACAACCACAACCGACAGCAGGAGCAACAACAGTTTTCTTTTCATAAGACGGGCATGCTATCTCACCACCTTCCGGCCGTCCTGTATATAGACTCCGTGGGGCAGACGCTGCAAATCGACGCCCACATACTGGCCGCCGAGTGTATAGATGCGGCCGTTGCGCAAGCCGTCCTGCGGCCTACGCTCCACGGCACGGATGCCCGTGGCCAGCGGCCGCTCCACCAACACGTCGTCCAGGAAGAAGCGATTGCTGGGCGAGAACGTGAGCGAGGCGCTGCCCTTGCCGGCCAGCCTGAACTTGTAGACCTCCCACTGCCCCTTGGCCATGGTCAGCACGGTGTCCGTGGCGTTGCTGCCCACGAAGCGGGCATTGCCGCCATTGAGCGTGAGCAACAGCTGCATGCCGTCGCGGCGGGCGTCCCACCCGGCCGCACGGAAGCTCAGGGCCACCGTGTCGCCGGGCAGGGTGAACGCGGGCGAGGTGACCATGCCGCTGCCCACCGAGGCCGAAGTGCCGAAGCGGGCACACTGCTTGCCGCCATAGGCGTGGACATAGTCGGTCCAACCGGGCAGGTCAGGCGTGAACACGGCCGAGGCCACCTGGCCGTTGAACTGGTTGTCGTTGCCGCCATTGCCGGCACACTGGTCGAACGTTTCGTGCAGCAGCACCTCGGTGGACGGGTCAACGACCGTGCCTCCACCCGATGCCCCGTTGGCGCGGAAGCGGAACGTCATGAGGCCCCCACCCTGCTGCTGGATGCCGAGCAGCGCGCCGTCCATCAGCTTTTTGCCGGAGGCATTGCTGTGATAGAGCCGGGCGGCGGGCACCGAAGTGGCCGTGAGCGAATCTTTCTGGCCGTAGGGATAGAGGTCGGTTTGCTGACTGGTGTAGGTTGTACTGTTGTCGGCATGGAAGATGGTGAGCCGCTGGTGGTTGTTCTTGGTGTAGGAACTGCTGCCGGTGGTGTTCACCTCATTGTAAAACCATATCTTCTCATCATAGTCTACATGGGTCACCAGCAGTCCGCGGCCGGGCAACGCTGTGTCCCAGCCCGTGCGCTGGCGGTTCTCCACCAGGTAGTATTCGTCATCGTGGCCGTCGTTGCGGATGATGTAGCTGGCACCATGCTCGCTCATCGGCTTCATGTCGGCCACGAGGGTGTCGGCTTTCAGCTCCACGGGCTGCAGCCATCCGGCCACCATCTTCTCGTAGGCCGTGTAGCCGGCCGGTCGGTAGCTGTCACCGTTGTAGCTGCCGCTGCACATCAGGTCCCAGTCGCCCATGCCGAAGTTGCTGCCTTGGCTGGAGGTGTCGTAGAAGTCGGGAAGCCCCAGACAGTGGGTAAACTCGTGGCACATGGTGCCCACGCCCGCCGTCTTGCCGGCGTAGTCGAGTTCGTTGGAACAGGCATAGGTGTCCACCTTCACGCCGTCGAGTTCGAGCGGCTTGCCCATATGCTGGACAAGTCCACGGCTGTCATAGACGGTCGTGGCCGAGCTGATGGTCCACTCGTGGGGCCACACCACGTCGTCGTCGCCTTGGGTTCCGACAGAACCCGTGCCGTAGTCGGCCTCGCCATGGCCGGCATAGAGCACGTAGACCTGGTCCACATAGCCGTCGCCATCCCAGTCGTACCGGCCGAAGTCCACCGAGTCGGCGGCCGCCTCACAGGCCTCTTTCACCATCTCCACGGCATGGGGCTCGTTGCCCTCGCCGTCGTTCTTGCCATAATAGGCATAGCCGTTGGGCAGCTTCACGGGGCCAACCACATCGAAGTCGAGCACAAACCGACCATTGCTCTGGGCAAGAAAATAGTCTTTCACCGAGCCTTTGAAGTTGCCCTCACGGAATCCCAGCTCGTTGGCCACCCGCGTAAAGAAGGCCTTGTCGTTGGCCGTCTGGAAACTTTTGTCCGCAAACTCCACCAAAATCACCAGTCCACGCCGGTTGCCCTCGTAGAGTCCTTGGTTCGTCTTGACCCGGCGCAAGGCAGCCCGGCGGCGTGTCTGCACCCCCTCGCGGCGCACCTGCGCCCGGCGGCGCATGGCACCCATGGCCTCTGTGTCTATTTCGCGGAAACGGCCGTCGCCGTCGGGCAGGAACCGCCGGCCGTCGGCCGACTGCCAGTAATGCAGGTGTTCGTCGCCGCGTAGCTCCACGCGCACGGTGTTTCCGTCGCTGAGCGTGGCCGTGCGCCACACACCCCGGCGGGCGGGCACGGCATTCAGGGCCAAGGTCGCAAGACTCAAGACCAGTGTCATGAGTATCTTTTTCATCTGTATTTCTGAATAAACATTCGTTCGATTCGTTCTCCTTGCAAAATTACCACTTTCCAACGAAAGCACAAAGAACGCGTGCAGGAAAATAAAAAACGGGCTTTTCTTTTGCCAATACACCGCTTTTCGCTATCTTTGCCCCATAAGCACAACGAAGCATGGATACACAAAAATACCCCATCGGCATACAGAATTTTGAAAGTCTCATCGCTGACGGCTACACCTACGTGGACAAGACCGAAATGGTTTACCGGCTGGCCAGCATGGGCCGCTACTATTTTCTGAGCCGTCCGCGCCGCTTCGGCAAGAGTCTGCTCATCTCCACCCTCGAGGCTTACTTCGCCGGACGCAGGGACTTGTTCCAAGGACTGGCCATCGAGCAGCTGGAAAAGGAGTGGACGCAATACCCTGTGCTCCACCTCGACCTCAACTCGCGGAACTACGATTCCGCCCATGCACTGCGCGAAGAGCTGGCCAAACACCTGGAGCTTTGGGAGAAAATCTATGGCGATCAGCACCAGTCCAAAGCCTTGGAAGAGCGGTTTTACCACATCATACGGATGGCTTTCGAGCAGACCGGCCAGCGCGTGGTGGTGCTCGTGGACGAATACGACAAGCCCTTGCTGCAGGCCATCGGCAACGAAAACCTGCAGGCCGAGTTCCGTGCAACGCTCAAGGCCTTCTACTCCGTGCTCAAGACGCAGGACCGATACATCAGGCTCGGATTCCTCACGGGCGTTACAAAGTTCGGAAAGGTCAGCGTCTTCTCCGACCTGAACAACCTCTTCGACCTCTCCATGGACGAACGCTACCAAGCCCTCTGCGGCATCACCGAGGAGGAGATTCACCGCTACTTCGAGCCCACGCTCCACCAGCTGGCCGGGAAAAACCGCATCACCTATGAAGAGGCGTGCGACAGGCTCAAGCGGCGCTACGACGGGTACCACTTCGTCGAGGGGGGCGTCGGCATCTACAACCCCTTCAGTCTGCTCTGCACGCTGGACACGCTCAAGTTCGGAAGCTACTGGTTCGAGACCGGAACACCAAGCTATCTCGTCGAGTTGCTCAAGCAGGACGGATACCCGCTGCCCAACCTCACCGAGGAACAGGTGTCAGCCGACTTCCTCAACAGCATCGACTCCGTGTCGCAAAACCCCATCCCCGTCATCTACCAGAGCGGTTACCTCACCATCAGGAGCTACGACGAGGAGTTCCAGCTCTACCGTCTCGGCTTCCCCAACCAGGAAGTCGAGGAGGGGTTCATGCGCTACCTGCTGCCGTTCTACACGCACGTGACAGCCGGGGAGTCGGTGTTCAGCATCGCCAAGTTCGTGCAGGACGTGAGGCAGGGACGGCCCGAACAGTTCATGCAGCGCATGGAAACCATGTTCGCCGACACCGACTACAAGATTGTGGGCGACTCGGAGCTCTACTTCCAGAACGTTTTCTATCTCGTCATGAAGATGATGGGCTTCTACACCAAGGTGGAAAGGCCCACCAGCGGAGGCCGCATGGACATGGTGATCGAGACCCCGGACTACGTCTACATCCTGGAGTTCAAGCTCGACGGGACGCCACAACAGGCCCTCCAACAGATAGAAACCAGGGGATATGCCCGACCGTTTGCCATGGACAAGAGGCGCGTCTTCCGCATCGGAGTGAACTTCTCCAAGCAGAAACGCTGCATCGACGGCTGGGAAATCCAATAGGCGGCCGAGCCGAGAAGCGGTTCGGCCCGCAGAAATCAAGCTTAGGCACACACGGCAAATCACGGCACCGAGAGCGAAAAACAGCGTTCACCGCCTGGCCAAGCGCCTCCTTTCGCCATCTTTGCCCCATCAATACCAAAGAACATGGATACAAAGAAATACCCCATCGGTATACAGAACTTCGAGAGTCTCATCGCAGACGGCTACACCTACGTGGACAAGACCGAAATGGTTTACCGGCTGGCCAGCATGGGCCGCTACTATTTTCTGAGCCGTCCGCGCCGCTTCGGCAAGAGTCTGCTCATCTCCACCCTCGAGGCTTACTTCGCCGGACGCAAGGACTTGTTCCAAGGACTGGCCATCGAGAAGCTGGAACAGGAGTGGACACAATACCCTGTGCTCCATCTCGACCTCAACAACCAAAAGTACGACTCGCCCGAAAGCCTCGTGCAGATACTCGACGTGAACGTCGCGGCATGGGAAGACCGGTATGGCCGCAACGAACGGGAGAGCACCCTGTCGCTCCGCTTTGCAGGAGTCATACAGCGGGCCTACGAGCAGACCGGCCAGCGCGTGGTGGTGCTCGTGGACGAATACGACAAGCCCTTGCTGCAGGCCATCGGCAACGAAAACCTGCAGGCCGAGTTCCGTGCAACGCTCAAAGCCTTCTACTCCGTGCTCAAGACGCAGGACCGATACATCAGGCTCGGATTCCTCACGGGCGTTACAAAGTTCGGAAAGGTCAGCGTATTCTCAGACCTGAACAACCTATTCGACCTCTCCATGGACGAACGCTACCAGGCCCTCTGCGGCATCACCGAAGAGGAGATTCACCGCTACTTCGAGCCCACGCTCCACCAGCTGGCCGGGAAAAACCGCATCAGCTACGAAGAGGCGTGCGACAGGCTCAAGCGGCGTTACGACGGATACCACTTCGTCGAGGGGGGCGTCGGCATCTACAACCCTTTCAGTCTGCTCTGCACGCTGGACACGCTCAAGTTCGGAAGCTACTGGTTCGAGACCGGAACACCAAGCTATCTCGTCGAGTTGCTCAAGCAGGACGGATACCCGCTGCCCAACCTCACCGAGGAACAGGTGTCAGCCGACTTCCTCAACAGCATCGACTCCGTGTCGCAAAACCCCATCCCCGTCATCTACCAGAGCGGTTACCTCACCATCAGGAGCTACGACGAGGAGTTCCAGCTCTACCGTCTCGGCTTCCCCAACCAGGAAGTCGAGGAGGGGTTCATGCGCTACCTGCTGCCGTTCTACACGCACGTGACAGCCGGGGAGTCGGTGTTCAGCATCGCCAAGTTCGTGCAGGACGTGAGGCAGGGACGGCCCGAACAGTTCATGCAGCGCATGGAAACCATGTTCGCCGACACCGACTACAAGATTGTGGGCGACTCGGAGCTCTACTTCCAGAACGTTTTCTACCTCGTCATGAAGATGATGGGCTTCTACACCAAGGTGGAAAGGCCCACCAGCGGAGGCCGCATGGACATGGTGATCGAGACCCCGGACTACGTCTACATCCTGGAGTTCAAGCTCGACGGAACGCCACAACAGGCCCTCCAACAGATAGAAACCAGGGGATATGCCCGACCGTTTGCCATGGACAAAAGGCGCGTCTTCCGCATCGGAGTGAACTTCTCCAAGCAGAAACGCTGCATCGACGGCTGGGAAATTGCAGGGTAAGGCCACGTCTTGGCGGCGGAACGGCCCAACCTCTGCGCCGTAACCGACCCACCATTACGCCGTAAAGGCCGCGCCAAAACGCCGTAAAGACCATGCATTTACGGCTCTTTCAAAACAAGGCGAGGGGTTCCCCGCAAAGACAACAACACATCATGCAGAAAGCTGCACGGATAATTCTGAACAAAAACTCCGTGCAGCTTTCTGCATGTCTGGCCGTTGTGCATTTCGGAGAGACGGCAGGACATAGCCACATGGACCATGGGAAAGCGCATGAAAGCTAACCGATCCAAACGAAAGAAGCCCGGAACAGGCTGGAGACGGACTCCTGCGCTGTTCCGGGCTTCCGGATGGGAGAATGAGGTCGACCTTAGTCGTTATGCGTCATGGACACATAATAGACTCCGAATGAGCCGGCAGCAGCCTCGGCCGACCAAAGGCTCGACTTCAGCAAGCCGCCCTTGGAGGTGAACGTGAACGTCACTTGGTCGATATAACCGCTGGCATCTTCGTTCTGGGCCTTCATCTGCACGTCGCCATACTTCTGGTGAACCATAAGTACTTGGTTGGTAGGTATGGTGACGGTGCCAGCCTTGGCGTCGTAAGTGCCGGTCACGGTCTTGCCGCCACCAAACAGATTGGTCAGGGTCACGGCCGTGGTACTGCCCTCGGCAAAGGCCACCGTCACCTCGTAAGGATCGCCATCGACAGCGAAGTTGCCGTCGTCGCCCATGCCATACTGGGTGCAGGTGTAGGTGCCGTTGAGGTCATAAGAGGGAGAGGCGGGCGTGGTGACCGTCTGCGTCTCGCTGACAACCATGCTGCCGTCGCCCAACACGGCATAGCTGCGGGCATAGTAAGTGGTGAGTTCGGTACAGTTGGACAGGGCGGCGGTAAAGGCTGTGGCCAGCTTGTCATTGGCCACGGAGGTGACCGTTCCGCTGAAATCCTGAGTGGTAGAGAACTGTACACCCACCTCCGAAACCTGCAGGGTGTCGCTCACCGTAGCCTCGGCCGACAGCTTGGAAAAGCTCACAGCCTTCAGCGAAGAGAGGCTTACCGTGGGCTTGGTAGCCACAACATATTTGGCGTCGATGGCGCTCTTGTCGTCCATTTCGTCGTTGCAGCTGGCAAGGACAGCCACCGCAGCGAGGCATGGAATCATCAGTTTCAATATATTCTTCATCATGATATTCTCCTGTTTAATGGTTTATGGGTTCTGATCCTCTGACTTAATCAGCTTGTTCTCCTGCATCTCGCGGCGTGGAATCTGGTAAGTCCACTTGACATCGTGGGCAGGAACGGCAAAGATATAGCCCGTAAAATGGTTGGTTCCCTGGTAGGTACGGTCGATGCCCTTCCCGGTACGCTTCAGGTCGAAGTAGCTGAAGCCCTCGCCCCAAAGCTCAATGCGGCGCTGCAGCAACACGTCGTCCACACTCACGGAAGCCTTCTTCCAGTCGGGCTGGCGATTGGCCATGAGCACGGCAAGCACCTGGGCGGCCTTGTCGTTCTGTCCCAAGCGGGCGTAGGCCTCGGCCTCGATGAGCACCATCTCGGCGGCACGCATGTAAGGATAGTCCATGGTCCACTTACCGTCCCAGCCAAACTTCAGGTTGGCATAGGGCATCTTCGCGCCGGCATTGGCCTGGTTGTCATTGCCCTCGGGGCCGTTGAAGAGGCTCTTGCGGTAATCGGTGCTGGAAATCTGGTTGTAAAGGTTGGCGTCGATGAGGTTGGTATTGTAGCCCATGCCGCTATAACCCGGAGACAAATTGGAAATGTGCGAGAAGAACGAGGCATAGGTCGTCTGTGTCTCCGTGTTCTGATCAAAGCCCCACATCCACTCTTTGTTCGCGATGTTCATGAAACCGTCGTGCAAACCGGTATTGTCCATGATGACATAACCCTGACGGGCGGCATTGGCGGCATCGGCAGCCTTCTGCCATTGCTGCGAGAGCAGGTAGTAACGGGCCAGCAGACCGTTGGCCACGTGCTGGTCCACATAGTTCTTGCTGGGGCGGGTGTAACCGTCCAAATTGCTCACAGCCGCCGTGAGATCCTTTTCAATCCGTGCATAGACTTCCTTGAGGGTGTTGCGGCTCTTGTACTTGGCCATCTCCTCCTCGGAGTAGCCGTCGGCCGCGGTGTATATCAAGGGCACGCCCTTGGCCTCGCTGTTCACCGTGCCGGCAGTGGTCACGGGATCCTGATAGAGCTGGATGAGATAATAGTAGGCCATTCCGCGCATGGCCTGGGCCTGGCCCAGCAGGGCCTTCTCGCCGGCAGTGAGCTCCCTGCCCGCAGGATAGAGCGAGATGATTTCGTTGGCCTTGGCAACGACTGTGTAGAAAGTGTTCCAGTCCACGGCCGTGCGACGATAGTTGTACATACGGTTGTCGAAGCCATAGTCGAAGCGGAACCAGTGGAGGGCGCCGGCTGCAATGTCCACGCCCATCATGTCGGTGGCATGAAGCACGGACATATAGCTGAAGTCGTCGTGCGCTGCTTTCTCGCCGGCTTTCTGCGTATCAAAGGTGATGAGCCATGACCAGATGCCGTTCAAGAAGACGTTGGGATTGTGTCCGGCGGCCTTACCGGCAGCATCCGGGTCGAGATGTTCCCTGTCCTGCGTATTGAGGTAGTCGCTGCCGCAGGAGTTGAGTCCTGCCACGAGGAGCAGACCCACTGCTAAATATTTGAATATTTTCATTTGATGCAATGTTATGAATGGTTAGAACGTCAGGTTAAGTCCAAACGAGTAGGTGCTGATGGGCGAATAATGATAGCCATTGTCGCCGGAGAAGCTCTGCCGCGGATCAAAGCCCTTACGCTTGGAGATGAAGCCCATGTTGTCTCCGGCAAAATAGACGCGCAGCTGGCTGATGCCCCAACGGCCGGTAATGTCTTTCGGAATGGTATAGCCCAGTGTCACGTTGCGCAGGCTCAGGTAAGAGCCTTTGATAAGGAAGAAGTCGGATATACCGTCGATGCGGGCATTCTGTACACCATAGTTCAGGGCCGGGATATTAGTATCGGTATGGGTAGGTGTCCAGCGGTTGAACATGTCCTTGTGGAAGTTGGTACCATCTATACCCGTGTTCATGAGCATGGAATAGAAGTTGTCGCGCACCCACCCGCCGAGCTGGAAGGCCGTCTGCACGGAGAGGTCGAAGCCATAGGCCTGTACCGTGGTGCCCAAACCGCCGGTGAGGTCGGGGATGGCACTCTTGTTCAGGTTCACAACAGTGGCTTCAGACGAGTTGTTGACGACGCTCACCGTCTTCCCTCCCTTGCCGTCTGGTGTGTACTTGTTGTACTGGGGTTTGCCTGTCTTGGGGTCTACACCCAGGTATTCATAGCCCGACCAGTTGTAGATGCTGCTGCCTTTCTTCCACCAATAGTAGCCGCGCTCGAAACCATCTTTGAATTCTTCTCCTGCCTTGGAATCGGGAAGCTTGGTGAGTTTGTTCTTGTAGTGCGTGAAGTTCAGGTTTACATTCCACACCACGGTGCTGTTCTTGATGATGTCTGCATTGGCATCCACCTCGAAGCCCACGTTGCGCATGTTCACCTCGTTGCGCCATACGAAAGACGGCGTTCCCTCGGAAGCGGCGAGCGGACTCCTGAAAAGCATGTCGTTGTTGTTCTTGACAAAGAAGTCGAAGTTTACGTTCACGCGGCTGTAAAGGCCCAGCTCGAAGCCCGCATTGAACATAGCCTGCTTCTCCCACGTGAGCGACTTGTTGCCGCGCAGCGTCTTGGAGAATGCGGGATAGCCGTTCACGCGGTCCACCGAGTACTGATCGTGGTAAGCATGGGTAATGTCATTCTCGTTCTCGTCGAGGATTTTGTCGTTACCCTGCGTGCCATAGCTGGCCTTAAGTTTCAGGTTGCTCACCTGTTTCTTCAGGCCGGCAAACCAAGGCTCCTCGCTGATGCGCCATGCACCACCCAAGGCCCAGAACGTGCCCCAGCGCACATCCTTGCCGAAGCGCGAGCTGCCATCGCGGCGAATGCTGGCCGTCAAGTAGTAGCGGTCCACATAGCTGTACTCCCCTTTGAGCAGGTAACCTTCGAGAGCATACTCGTTCATGTAGCTGTTGAGCTCCTGATACTGGGCCGCGTTGGCAAACTCGGGATTGGTAAAGTCGGCAAACTGCGTCATGTGACCGTAGAAATAGTTGTACTTATCCTTCTTGTTCTCATGCACGCCCATCAAGTGAACTTCGTGCTTGTCGAACAAATGGCGCCAGTCCAGAATCTGGTTGGCATTGAAAGCACCCCTGCGAGTGGCATACCTATAACCGCGGCCGCCCACGCCCTTGGCGTCGCCGCCGATAGGTGTGGCAAAGTTTACCTGGTTCTCGTTGAACACATCGTAGGCTACATTCAGCGTGAACGTAAAGTCGTTGAGGAACTTTGCCTCGAAGTATCCGCGCGAAGACAGGTTGTCACGCACGTTTTTGTTGATGTTGGCTTCGGCCACGGCCAGCGGGTTGGCCTCCGAAGCGTAGGGGCGCACGTATTCCGTACCGAAGTCGTAGCGGCGGTTGCCGTCCTCATCGTACATCAATCCGCCATCCTTGTCATAGAGATAGATGGGGTAGATAGGGGCGATGCCCTGCGAGAACTGGAAGATATTGGAGTAGTTGGAACCCTCCTGGTCGGCAAACTGGCGCATGTTGGTCTTGGCATAGGCCAGGTTTCCACCCACCTTGATATGGTCATTGATTTGCTGGTCCACCTTGACACGGGTGCTGGCACGCTCGAAACCCGAGCCGGGCATGTAGCCCTCGTCGTTCAGATAGCCGGCCGAGAGATAGGCTTGGGTCTTTTCCGTGCCGCCAGTCACGTTCACATTGTACTCCTGTCGCACGCCGTTCCTGAACGGATCTTTCGTCCAGTCGTCCGTCCACTTGCGCTGCGTGGCGTTGGGATTGAGCTTGCCGGTGAGCGGATTGATGATTTGATCGTCGGCTATACCTTTATATATATTATACTTCAGGTTGTCCGAGATGAGGTGCTTGGCGGCGTAGTCGTTGGCACCAGCGTATCCCCGCTCTGAGATGAGGCTGTTACGGTAGGCCTCGAACATCATCTCGTAGTACTCGCCGGGGTCGCTGATGATGTCGTAGTTGCCCACACCACGCGCGTTGATACCGAGGCGGGCGTCGAAAGTCACCTTGGCCTTGCCGGCCTTACTGCCCTTGGTGGTGATGATAATCACACCGTTGGCACCGCGTGCACCATACATGGAGTTGGCGGCAGCGTCTTTCAGCACGGTCATGGTCTCAATATCCTGTGACGACAGCGAGTTGAGCGAGCCCTCATAAGGCACACCGTCCACCACGATGAGCGGGCTCTGGCTGCTGGAAATCGAGCCGATACCACGCACAAGAATCTTGGCAGACGAACCCGGCGTACCCGATTCGGAGGCAATCGTCACGCCGGCCACGGTACCCTCGAGGGCTTTCGACACGTTCGACACCTGGAGCTTCTCCAGATTATCGGACTTGAACGTCGAGGCCGCACCCGTGAACGACGACTTTTTCTGCGTTCCGTAGGCCACGACCATCACCTCGTCGAGCTGATGGTTGTCGGGCAACAGCGAAATTCTTATGTTGCGACCAGCCTTCACTGTCTTCTGCTGCATACCAATGTATGAGATTTCCAGACGCGAATCGCTGGGTGCAGAGATGGAGAACTTGCCGTCCACATCGGTCACCGTGCCGGTCTTCGTGCCGGCCACCCTCACTGCGGCCCCGACTACAGGGTCTCCGTTCTCGTCGACAACGGTACCAGACACCTGTGACTGTGCCAAGGCCATTCCTATCGAAAGGAATAGTCCGGCCAAAATCATTGTAAGTCTCTTAACCATAAATTCTCTCTTTTTTAAATGATTATGAATTATTAATAATGTGGGTACAAAATTAATTAATCTTAATGAAACGTGCAAATATTCATGAGGGAATCTTACAATTTGGCTGAAAAAAGTAACAATATATAGCAAATTGTCTCTCAAAAAGGCGATTTCTGCCTACAAATTGGCCGTCATTCGGGCAATACGCTTGTGCAAATAGTCGCGCAGCCCGTCGCCGGCAACCACTTCTATCTCGTCGAACAGGCCGAGAACAAACCGCGATATGCCCACGTAGCTGGCCACATCGGTGTCGAGCCGCCAATGGTGCGCGTCCTCCTGCACGGTTTGCGAGGCCGCCTGCGGGTACTCCTCAAGCAGCAGCCGGTAGGCCAGCAAACTGAGTCTCAGACTCACGGCATGGCGCTCTTCGCCGCTGAACATAAAGAGATCGGTAAACACTTCGCGGTGGAACGCCTCGTTGAACCACGGCGTGTCCACCACCTCCACCTGCCCGATGCGGGCTATCTTGAACGTTTTGTTCTGATGACTCTTGATTTCATAGGCCCGCACGTCGGCCTTGTCGCCTTGAAAAAGGAAAGGCTCGACCACCCGATCGGCGATGCTCCGGCTGTGGGGCGAGGCATAGCCGTGCAGGATGACGACCCTGCGCATGGCCATGGCCCGCTCCAGCTGTTCGGTATTGACAAACTGTTGGTGGTGCAGCCGCGCCCCCTCGTCGGTGGGCAGATCGTAGAACCGTTCGAGCTTGCTGCGTGCGCCGTCGGCCAGTGCATGAGGATCGGCCGAGGCGATGAGCAGCCGGTGCAGATAGGCTGCCTCGTCATGGGTGAAATCCACGCAGCCCGCGAGGTCGTTCCAAAAGGGCGACCGAGGGTCGAGGGCATAGCTCCGGCCGCGGTGCAACAGGTTGATGCCCGCCTGTCTGAGGGCTTCCAACGCATAATAGAAGTTGCGCGTGGAGGTGCCCATGGCGGTTGCCAGTTCCCTCACGGAATGTCCGTGCCCGTCGGCCAGCAGCCGAATCAAGGCCAGCCAGCCGCCGATGTGCGAGCGTACCGGCGCGGGCACGAGCTGCGGCTTCGTCCTCAACTCACCCATCCGTGCCCTCCGTTCCAAAGTCAATCTCCGGTTCGTCCAAGGGCAACAGGCGGAAGCTGCGGCGATGGAATGGGCTGATTCCGTACCTCGCAATGGCCTCACGATGCCGGGCGGTAGGGTAGCCCTTGTTCTGCTGCCAGTCGTACACGGGATATTGCCCGGCCAATATATCCATGTAGTCGTCGCGATACGTCTTGGCCAGGATGCTGGCGGCGGCGATGGCTTGGAAGCGACCGTCGCCTTTTACCATGCAGGTGTGGGGCAACACCCCCGGATCGTCGGGGCGCACGGGGATTCGCCGGCGACGGCCGCCGGCGGGCTGCCCCTCGGAAGGCTTGTAGGGGTCGAAGCGATTGCCGTCGATAATCAGGGCCTCGGGGCGTACATCGAGCTGGTCTATGGCCCGGTGCATGGCCAGAAAGCTGGCATGCAGGATATTGATTTCATCGATTTCATCGGGAGTCACCACGCCAATGGCCCAGCTCAAAGCCTCGCGCTCGATCTGCTCGCGCAGGGCCATGCGCCTGTGCGGTGAGAGCTTTTTGGAGTCGTTGAGCTCCGGATTGTCGTAGTCGGAGGGCAGGATGACGGCCGCAGCATACACGCTTCCGGCCAGACATCCGCGCCCGGCCTCGTCGCAGCCAGCCTCGATGAAATGGGGATAAAAGTGTGGAGCAAGCATGGTCAGAACATCTTGCTCACCCGTTCGATGCCGGCGACAAGCGCGTCAACCTCGTCACGGGTGTTGTAGAGGGCGAAAGAGGCGCGAACCGTACCGGACACTCCCAAACGGTCCATGAGCGGCTGGGCACAGTGATGGCCGGTGCGCACGGCGATGCCGAGGCGGTCGAGCAGCGTACCCATGTCCATGTGATGGATGTTGCCCACGTTGAAACTTATCACAGCCTCTCTCGACCGAGGGCCATAGATATGGATATTCTCGATGGAATGGAGCCTTTCGAGGGCGTAACGGGTCAGTTCACGCTCGTAGGCGGCTATGTTGTCGAGACCCAGTTCAGACACATAGTCGAGTGCCACGGCCAGTCCGTGGGTGGCCACATAGTCGGGCGTACCGGCCTCAAACTTCAGCGGCGGCCGCTCGAAAGTGGTCTCTTCAAAGCTCACGCGCCCAATCATCTCCCCGCCGCCCTGATAAGGCGGCAGTTTGTCGAGCCATGCTTCCTTGCCATAGAGCACGCCGATGCCCGTGGGGCCATAGACCTTATGGCCACTGAAAACGAAGAAGTCGCAGTCGATGTCCTGCACGTCCACCGCAAAATGGGGGGCACTCTGCGCTCCGTCGACCACTACGGGCACACCGTGGGCATGGGCGATGCGCACCATCTCTTTCACCGGATTCACCGTGCCGAGCACGTTGCTCACATGGGCTATGCTCACTATTTTGGTCTTCGGCGTGAAGAAACGCTCGTAGGCTTCGAGGTCGAGCACGCCATCGTCGGTCATGGGAATCACCTTGAGCACGGTGCCCTTGCGGCGCCCCAACAGCTGCCAGGGCACAATATTGGAGTGGTGTTCCATGGTGGAGACTATCACTTCGTCGCCCTCTTCCATGAAAGCCTCGCCGTAACTGCTGGCCACAAGGTTGAGGCCTTCGGTGGTGCCGCGGGTAAAGACTATCTCGGTGGTGCCGGCCGCATGGAGAAAACGGCGCACCGTCTCGCGCGCCTGCTCATGCAATTCGGTGGCCTGCTGACTCATCCAATGCACGCCACGGTGCACGTTGGCATTGACATTGAGGTATTCCTCGCGCATGGCATCGAGCACGCACAGCGGTTTCTGCGTGGTGGCCGCATTGTCGAGATAGACCAACGGCCGGTCGTAGATGGTGCGGGAGAGGATGGGAAAGGAAAGCCTTGGCAATTCAAAATTCATAATTCAAAATTCAAAATTAGACGAGCGACAAAGCAATACAGAGACCGTTGGCAATTCAAAATTCATCATTCAAAATTAGACGAGCGACAAAGCAATACAGAGACCGTTGGCAATTCAAAATTCATCATTCAAAATTCAAAATTAGACGGACGGCAAAGTAATATAGAGACCGTTGGCTATTCAAAAGTCATCATTCAAAATTAGACGAGCGAAAGGGGAAAAACGGAGCGATTCTAAAGTCATCATTCAAAATTCAAAATGGGATGGTGCGACGTACAAACTGCCGAACGAAAGGATATGGCTTGTTAACGTCGCGCGAGCCCATTTTGAATTTTGCATTCTGAATTTTGAATTACAAACACATTCTGCACCCCTCACACTTGTTGAGCTCGCCACGGAAGCGTTTTTCCACGAGGTGATGGAGACGTTCGCGCAGGGGCTCGAGCTTGATTTGGTCGATGACTTCGCCCACAAAAGCAAATTCGAGCAGCAGTTTGGCCTCGTGCTGGTCGATGCCGCGCTGCTGCATATAGAAGAGGGCGGCATCGTTAAGCTGGCCCACAGTGGAGCCATGGGCACACTTTACGTCGTCTGCATAGATCTCGAGCATGGGCTGCGTGTACATGTGCGCCGTGCGCGTCATGCAGAGATTCTGGTTGGTCTCCTGCGAAGTGGTCTTCTGCGCGTCCTTGCGCACCAGCACCAGTCCGGCGAAAGCACCCACAGCCTTGTCGTCAAGCACGTATTTATAGAGCTCGTGCGAGTCACAGCAGCCCACCCGATGGTCAATCAACGTGTTGTTGTCCACGCGTTGTTCCTTGTCGGCAATGACGCAGCCGTTGCACCAACACTCGGCTCCTTCGCCCTTGAACACCAGGTCGAGCTTGTTCCTTGTCACGCCATTGTGCAGAGTGATGACGTTGTGGTTGACGCGGCTGTGGGCCTGCTGCTCGATGTAGACGTTGGACACACGCACGTTCTTGGCATGCGTCTCCTCCAGGCAATAGAGGTCCAGGCCGGCGTTCTCACCCACATAAGCCTCGATGACCTGCGTACCGAGGAAGTGGCGGTCGTCGGCCGAGTCGTCGCAGAAAAGCAGCTTGGCCTCGGCCCCCTCCTCCATCACGATGAGTACGCGGCGGTTCACCATCAGGTCTACGTCGGACCGCAGGATGTTGACCACCTGTATGGCGCGCTCCACCCTGACGTTGCGCGGCACGTAGACGAGCAGTCCGTCCTGGGCCAGCATGGTGTTGAGGGCCGTCACGCCATCCTCGCCGGTGCGGGCCAGACGGGCATAATATTTCTCGATGAAACCGGGATTTTTCTCAGCCGCCTCCCTCAAGCTGCCCACAATGACGCCCTCGGGCAGCGAGGCCTTGGTCTGCTGCTTGCGGTAGAACTCGTCGTTGACGACGAAGTAGAGCGAGGTGCTCAAGTTGGGCACGCTGCAGCTGAAAGCCTTGTAGGGGTTGATGGGAATCTCGATGCGGTTCAGGTTGAGCCCGTAGTCGGGTGCAAACAGCTGCTGCATGTCGGTGTACTTGTAGCGTTCCACCTTGCGGGTGGGCAGCCCCTGCGCCTTGAAATCCTCGAAAGCCCGGTCGCGCACGGCATTGAGCACGGCGGCCGAGTGGTCGAAGAGCACCTGCCGGGCCTGACCATAAAGGTCTATGTATTGTTTCTCGCTGTTCATTCTTTCCTATTTTGGAGTTTGGGAGTGATGTAGTTAGGGAGTTAAGGAGTGATGGAGTTAGGGAGACAGAGAGGCCAAGAAGCATTTGTCCTCACTCCTTAACTCCCTGCCCCCATCAGTCTCCCCACTTCAGACTCACTTCCCGAACCTGGCGTCGGCCTCCTCTTTAATCCAGTCGTACCCTCGTTTTTCTATCTCTTTGGCCAGCTCGGAGCCGTCGGTGCGCACGATGCGACCGTTGTAGAGCACGTGAACCACCGAGGGCTTAATCATGTCGAGCAGCCGATCGTAGTGGGTAATGACGATAATCGACTTCTCCGGGGTGAAGAGTTTGTTTACCCCGTCGGCCACGATGCGCATGGCATCTACGTCCAATCCAGAGTCGGTTTCGTCGAGAATGCTGAGCGTGGGGTTGAGCATGGCCATCTGGAATATCTCGTTGCGCTTCTTCTCGCCGCCCGAGAAGCCCTCGTTCACCGACCGACGCGAGAGCTTGGCGTCGAGCTCGACAATTTCGCGCTTCTCTTTCATCAGCTTCAGGAAGTCGGCCGCATTGAGCGGCTCCAGGCCGTGATACTTGCGACGGGCGTTGACGGCGGCCTTCATAAAGTTGACCATCGATACGCCGGGAATCTCCACGGGATACTGAAACGAGAGGAACAAGCCCTCGCAGGCACGCTCCTCGGGTTTCAGTTCGAGCAGGTTCTTGCCGTTGAACAGGGCCGTGCCCTCAGTGACGGTGTACAGCGGATTGCCCGTGAGCACCGCGCTCAGCGTGGACTTGCCCGAGCCGTTGGGGCCCATGATGGCGTGCACCTCGCCGTCGTTCACGGTCAGGTCGATGCCCTTGAGTATCTCTTTGCCAGCTATTGTGGCATGCAAATTTCTAACCTCTAACATCATTGCGGATACAGAAAGATGAATTTTGAATTGTGAATTTTGAATTATGAATTACCCGACCGTTCCCTCCAGCGACACCGACAACAGCTTCTGCGCCTCGACGGCAAACTCCATCGGGAGTTTGTTGAGCACGTCCTTGGCATAGCCGTTGACGATGAGGCCCACGGCATCCTCGGTGGGAATGCCGCGCTGGTTGCAGTAGAAGAGCTGGTCTTCCGAGATTTTCGAGGTCGTAGCCTCGTGTTCCACCACGGCCGTGTCGTTGTGAATGTCCATGTAGGGGAAAGTGTGGGCGCCGCATTCAGAGCCCAGCAGCAGCGAGTCGCACGAGCTGTAGTTGCGCGCGTTGTCGGTGTTGGGCGTGGCACGCACCAGTCCCCGGTAGGAGTTCTGGCTGTGGCCGGCCGAGATGCCCTTGGAAATGATGGTCGACTTGGTGTTCTTGCCCATGTGTATCATCTTGGTGCCGGTGTCGGCTTCCTGGTAATGATTGGTCACGGCCACACTGTAGAACTCGGCCTGCGAGCCGTCGCCGCGGAGCACGCAACTGGGATATTTCCACGTGATGGCCGAGCCCGTCTCCACCTGTGTCCACGAGAGTTTGGAGTTCACGCCACGGCAGTCGCCGCGCTTGGTCACCAGGTTGAGCACGCCGCCACGGCCCTGCTCGTCGCCAGGATACCAGTTCTGCACGGTGGAATACTTCACCTCAGCATTGTCCATCACCACTATCTCCACCACGGCGGCGTGCAGCTGGTTCTCGTCGCGCATGGGGGCGGTGCAGCCTTCGAGATAGGACACGTAGGCGTTGTCGTCGGCCACGATAAGCGTGCGCTCGAACTGGCCGGTGTTGCGGGCGTTGATACGGAAGTAGCTGCTCAGCTCCATGGGGCAGCGCACGCCCTTGGGGATGTAGACAAACGAGCCGTCACTGAACACGGCCGAGTTGAGGGCGGCCGTGAAGTTGTCGCGGAAAGGCACCACGCTGCCCAGATACCGGCGCACCAACTCGGGATGGTCTTTCACGGCCTCGCCGATGGACGAGAAGATAACACCCCGTTCGGCCAGCTGTTTCTTGAACGTGGTCTTCACCGACACCGAGTCCATGATGGCGTCCACAGCCGTTCCGCTCAGGGCCAGCCGCTCCTCGAGGGGGATGCCGAGCTTGTCGAAGGTCTTCTCCAGCTCGGGGTCTATCTCCTTGTTCTGGGGCTTCTTGGCCAGGGGGTCGGCATAGTAGGAGATGCCTTGAAAGTCGATTTCGGGCACGTGCACGTGTCCCCAAGTGGGCATGGAGAGCGTCTTCCAGTAGCGGTAGGCCTCCAGCCGGAACTCCAGCAGCCAGTCGGGCTCGCCCTTCTTGCGGGAGATGAGGCGCACGACATCCTCGTTCAGGCCCTTGGGAATGACGTCGGTCTCGACGTCGGTGGTGAAGCCGAACTCGTATTTGCGCTCTGCCACCTGCCTGACATATCCGTTTTTCTCTGTATCTTTTTGCTTTGTTTCCATATCTAATCATGGTCGGGCAATGACCATGCCACAATGTTTGCAGTCACATTTGTTATCTATGCGCGCATAAAACAATTTGATTCATGACGTGAACCAAACTGATTCTTTGCGCAAATCAAGTTGATTCACGGCATGAACCAAACAGATTCACCACCGCGCCAATCCGTGGGGCTGGTTGGGCCGGGCTGCGGCCGCAGGGTGGCAAGCCCGCGGGGGCGTTGCCTTTACGCCGTAAAGACGTCGCGAAAAGGCCGCAGACGCAGCGCGATTACGCCGCAATCGCAGCGCCGTTACGCCGTCGTGGCGGGGCCATGGCGGCGCGGCGGCAGTGCCGCGGGCCGTCAGAGCTTCTGCTCCACCTCGATTTCGGTGAAGGTTTCGAGGATGTCGCCGGCCTGGATGTCGTTGTAGTTGACGAGCGAAAGACCGCATTCCAGTCCGGTCACCACCTCCTTCACGTCGTCCTTGTAACGCTTCAGGGCAGCGATGGGAGCCGTGTGCACCACGATGCCGTCGCGCACCACGCGGGCCTTGTCCTTGTTGTGCACCTTGCCTTCGGTGACGAGACCGCCGGCCACGGTGCCCACCTTGGAAATCTTGTAGACCTGCTTCACCTCAACCTGACCGGTGACAATCTCTTTCTTCACCTTGTCGAGCATGCCCACCATGGCGGCCTTCACGTCGTCGAGCGCGTCGTAGATGACCGAGTAGGTGTTGATGTCCACCCCGTCGGCATCGGCCAACTTGCGTGCGGCAGCCGACGGACGCACCTGGAAGCCCACGATGATGGCGTCGGAGGCATCGGCCAGCGTGACGTCGCTCTCCGAAATCTGGCCCACGGCCTTGTAGATGACGTTGACCTGTACTTTCTCCGTGGAGAGCTTGATGAACGAATCGCTCAGCGCCTCGATGGAGCCGTCGGTATCGCCCTTGACGATGATGTTGAGTTCGTGGAACTCTCCGCGGGCAATGCGGTGGGAGATGTCGCTCAGCGTCAGGCGGGTCTGCGTGCGCAGACTCTGCTCGCGCTGCAGCTGTTCGCGCTTGTTGGCGATGTCGCGTACCTCCTGTTCGGTGTCGAGTACATGGAACTGGTCGCCGGCCGTGGGCGCGCCGTTGAGACCCAAAATGATGCAGGGCTCGGAGGGACGGGCCTCGTCCATGCGCTGGTTGCGCTCGTTGAACATGGCTTTGATGCGGCCCCAGCAGGTGCCGGCAATCACGTAGTCGCCCACGCGCAGCGTGCCGTTGCTCACGAGAACAGTGCTCACATAGCCGCGTCCCTTGTCGAGCGAGCTCTCGATGATGGTACCCGTGGCCTTGCGGTTGGGGTTGGCCTTGAGGTCGAGCATGTCGGCTTCGAGCAGCACTTTCTCCAGCAACTCGTCCACGCCGATGCCTTTTTTGGCGCTGATTTCCTGGCACTGGTACTTGCCGCCCCACTCCTCGACGAGCAGATTCATCTGCGACAGGTCCTCGCGTATCTTGTCGGGGTTGGCTCCCGGCTTGTCTATCTTGTTGATGGCAAACACCATGGGCACGCCGGCTGCCTGGGCATGGGCGATGGCCTCCTTGGTGGTGGGCATCACGGAGTCGTCGGCAGCGACGATGATGATGGCAATGTCGGTGACCTGGGCACCGCGGGCACGCATGGCCGTGAAAGCTTCGTGGCCCGGCGTGTCGAGGAACGTGATCTTGCGGCCGTTGGCCAGCGTCACGTTGTAGGCGCCGATATGCTGGGTGATGCCGCCGGCCTCGCCGGCAATGACATTGGTGCTTCGGATGTGGTCGAGCAGTGAAGTCTTGCCGTGGTCCACGTGGCCCATGACGGTCACAATCGGAGCACGCGGCAGCAGGTCGCTCTCATCGTCCTCCTCCACGCTCACGGCCTCCTGCACCTCGGCGCTCACGTATTCGGTCTTGAAGCCGAACTCGTCGGCCACGAGGTTGATGGTCTCGGCATCGAGACGCTGGTTGATGGAAGCCATCACGCCGATGCTCATCAGCGTGGAGATAACCTGGGTGACGCCGACGTTCATCATCGTGGCCAGCTCGGACACGGTAACAAACTCCGTTAGCTTCAGTATCTTGCTCTCCTTGCGCTCGGCCTTGGCCTCGGCCGAGAGCTTCTCCTGCACGGCCTCGCGCTTCTCCTTGCGGTATTTGGCGCCTTTCTTGGTCTGGCTCTGCTTGCTGGTGAGGCGTGCAAGCGTCTCTTTCACCTGGCGTGCCACGTCCTCCTCGTTCACCTCCAGCGGTTTCTGGCTGCGCTTGCGGCTCTTGCTCTTCTTGCCGGCCGCGGCATTTCCGGCGTTGTTGCCTCCGCCGTTGCGCGGGCTGGGCTGCTGGTTGACGGCGGCGTTGATGTCCACGCGCTCCTTGTTGATGCGCTGGCGTTTCCGGCGCTCGCCGCTGCTGGTGCCCTGCTTGGCCCTGTCCTCACGCTCCTTGCGCTTCTCCTCCTTGCTCTTTTTCTTGGGGCGGGTGCTCTGGTTCAGGGCGTCGAGGTCTATCTTGCCCAGCACATTCACCTTGGGAGCATTGAGAATTTTCTTCTCGCTCTTGAGCTGGAACACCTTGGGTTCCTCCTTGGTTTCGGCCTCAGCCACGGCGGGCTGTGCGGCCTCGAGCTGGGGTTCGGGCTCGGTAGTGGCGGCAGACTGTGCGGTGGAAGCGGGCTCCGCCTGGGTCTCGGCAGGGGCCGGAGCGGCGGGGGGGGCCTGCGGCTCGGCCTCGACGGCCTTGGGAGCCTCCTCGACGGGCTCTGCGGGAACCGGGCTGACGGCAGCAGCCTTCGTCTCGGGAGCCTTCTCGGGCTGGGGAGCAACAGTCTCGGGGGCTGCGGGCTTCTGTCCGAGGTGGTCGAGATCTATCTTGCCCAGAGGCTTGTATTGCTGGCGAACGTTCGACTCCAGCAGGCTTTCGGCGCGCTGGTCTTCCTTCTTAGTCTCCACGCGCTTCTTCTCCTTGGGCTTCTTGAAGAGCTTCTCCGCCTCGCTGCGCACGGCGGCGTCCTGCTTGAAAGCGTCGACGAGCGCAGCATATTGCTGGTCGTTGAGCTTGAAACTCAGGTCGGCCTTCACTTCGCCCAGCTCATTCTTCTTCTCCAGGAACTCAACTGCCGTTTGAATTCCTATGTTCAATTCACGTAATGCTTTATTTAATCTGATGCTCATATATTCTCCTTGTCAAGGTAAAAAAGTAAAAGGAAACTCGCCCTTTGCTTTTACCTCATTTACGATTAAGTTGTTTTCCCTTTTACTCTTTTACCCTTTTCTTCTTACGCTTTCGCTGATTTAGCTCTCAAACTCGCGGCGCAGCACGTCGAGCACGTGGTCCACGGTCTCCTCTTCGAGGTCGGCTTTCTCCACGAGCATCTCACGGGGGGCGTTGAGCACGGCCTTGGCCGTGTCGAGACCAATGGACTTGATGGCGTCGATGATCCACTGGTCTATCTCGTCATTGAACTGCTCCAGGTACACGTCGTCCTCGTCCTGCGTCTGCTCATTGCCGTTCACCACGCGGTAAACGTCGATGGTATATTCGGTGAGCATGGAAGCCAGCTTGATGTTCAGGCCGCCGCGACCGATGGCCAGGCTCACCTCTTCGGGCTGCAGGTACACGTCGGCTTTCCTGTTCTCCTCGTCGAGGGTGATGCTGGAAATGGTGGCGGGGCTCAGCGCGCGCTGGATGAAGAGCTTGGTGTTGGCCGTCCAGTTGATGACGTCGATGTTCTCATTGCAGAGCTCACGCACGATACCGTGCACACGGCTGCCGCGCACACCCACGCAGGCGCCCACGGGATCGATGCGGTCGTCATAGCTCTCCACGGCCACCTTGGCCCGCTCGCCCGGCATGCGGGCTATCTTCTTGATGGCGATGAGACCGTCGGCAATCTCGGGCACCTCATGCTCAAGCAGACGCTCCAAGAACGTGGGGCTGGTGCGTGAAAGGATAATCTTGGGGTTGTTGTTCTCGTTGTCCACGCGCTCGATGACGGCCCGCACGGTCTCGCCCTTACGGTACTGGTCGGCAGGGATCTGCTCCGACTTGGGCAGAATCAGCTCGTTGTTCTCGTCGTCGACAAGCAACACCTCGCGCTTCCAAATCTGATAGACTTCGGCAGAAATCACCTGGCCCACGCGATCCTTGTACTTGTTGTAGAGCGAGTCGTGCTCCAACTCCAGGATTTTGCTGGCCAGCGTCTGGCGCAGGGTGAGGATGGCGCGGCGCCCGAACTTGGCGAAGTTCACGGGTTCGGACACTTCCTCACCCTCCTCGTAGTCGGATTCTATCTTCTGTGCGTCGGCCAGACTAATCTGTTTGTTCTCGTCTTCCACCTCGCCGTTGGCCACAACCACGCGGTTGCGGTAAATCTCGAAGTCGCCCTTGTCGGGGTTCACGATGACGTCGAAGTTCTCGTCACTGCCATATATCTTTGCAAGCACATTGCGGAAACTCTCCTCCAGCACGCTCACGAGTGTGGTGCGGTCGATGTTCTTCGTGTCCTTGAATTCGCGGAACGAGTCGATCATGCTCACTTGCCCGTCGTCTTTCTTTCTTGCTGCCATAGCTTATTTGAAACTGATTAAGTATTTAGTATATTTCACTTCGTCCATATTGAAGGCATGATCCACGTCCATCATCACGGGACGCTTCTTTCCTTCGAGCTTCACTTTCTCGTTGACAGACACCACGAAGTCGCGCCCGGCGACGCTCTTGAGCGTTCCGCGCACTTTCTTGCCGTCGGCGCCCAGCACCTCCACCGGCTCGCCGATGAAGTTGGCATACTGCTGTTCCACCTTGAAAGGCTGGCCCAGACCGGCCGACCCCACCTCGAGCTCATAGTCTTCCTGCTCTCGGTCGAGACGGTCCTCTATGTATTTGCTGAGCTCCACGCAGTCGTTGATGTAGACTCCATCGGCGTGGTCTATCTCCACCGTAATCTTGTCATCCGGGCTGACTGCCACATCGACCAGAAAATACTCCTTGCCTTCCAGCCACTCTTCCACCAGTTTTCTAACGACGTTCTTGTCTATCATAAGATGTTATTATAAAAAGAATGAGGAGCTCTCCCGGAGCCCCTCATTCCACTGAACGCTGCAAAGTTACGACTTTTATCCTGTTCCCACAACTGTTTACGCCTTTTTCTTCCAAAAAAGACACACACCTCCGTTATTTTTCAGACAGAACCAACCCCATTCCGCGCCGGTCTTTTAGACAGAACAACATATTTGAACATATAGCTGCGCAGTGAATGTGCACAGGAGTTCAGTGTGGTTTTGGCGTGCAGGGCGGCACGGAGGCCGCCCCCCCCTACGCTAAAACCCAATGTCGCACTCTCGCGCAGCATCTGAGAAATCCGTGCAATCTGTGAGAAAAACGCCCCGCATGGAATCGGCGTGCTCCTTTCCATCGCGCAGCTATATGTCCAATATGTTGTTATGTCTAAAACCCCACTGCGCAGCTATATGTTCAATATGTTGTTATGTCTAAAACCCCACTGCGCAGCCATATACTCAATATCTTGTTCTGTCTAAAAGAATCGCGGGCCGTGTCTCACGACACAGTCCGCGTAAAAAAGAGATATTATAAAAACATGATATATTGAGTATATCCTATTTCACGCCGCCCGGCTTCCCTGCCCCGGCCAGATAGTCCACCTTGGACAAGTGGTCGCCGTCGATCTTCACCCAGACGAACTTGTCGGGGTTGCCGTCCACGTAGAGCAGGTAGAGCTTCGTGCCGTCCGGCAGCTCGCCCGTGTGACCGGCATACGCCAGCGAGCCGGCAGCCAGCCCCTGAGCTGTCTCGAAAGTCGGGATGAGCAGAGACAGCTGCTTCTTGACCGAAGACTTGCCGGAGCCCTTGCCTGTTCCAGAACCTTTCGAGCCCTTGCCGGAACCCGTACCTTTGCCGGAACCTTTTCCCGAGGGCAGCACCTGCTCCTTGAAACGCTTGATCTGCTCGTTCACGTAGGTGATGAACACGAAGTAATCGCCCGCGCCCTCTATCTCGGCATGCGCGTTGACGCGACGCACGAGCGAGAGGTAGGCCTCATCCGTCTTCGCACGCGAGGCTTTCAGGGCCCCAAGCGTCAGCCCCGACTGCTCCGTGTCGCGCCCCGAGAGCGACGTGCGGACCGTCTCGTTGGCCGCTTTCATCCCGTCAACGAAAGGTTTCAGCCCGAGAGCCGCCACCTGCGGGGCCAGACGACCCTGAAGGTCCTCCACGAGGTTGGTCAGCAGGCCCGTCTCGCGGTCGAGCTGCATCTTCGGCTCGATGCCATGGTCCGTCATGTGCTGCCACAGCGTGTCCGCCGCCGTCTTCTGCGCCCCCGCGGGGAACGAGCGGAAGCTCCGCACGCCGTTGCGGTAGCCGCGGTAGTAGGCATCGCGCTGGCGGTCGGCCTCGGCAATCGTGTCGCTCAACGAGCTCTTGCGGCTCAGCATCAGGTCCTCGTTCTCCTGCGCAAGGGCCGACACCAGCGCGTCGGTCTGCGACTTGGCCTTGCCATACACAGCCTCGTCGACCTTCGCCTTCTCGGCCACGTTGCTCATGAAGTTGTAGTGCGCACCGTTGTTGATGCCTGCCAGTCTGATAGTTACAATTTCTTCAGTCATAGTTTTTTGGTCTTAAGGGTTAAAAAATATTTTGTGTCGTTTTCCCGTGGGAGAAACGCCCAATCCGTTGTCTTGGACGAATCGACGGCCGTCAACGCTCACTTCCCGTTGTCTTGGACAAATTTCCCACGGGAAATGTTCACTTCCCGTTTTTTATGGGTTGACAAAGACAACGGATAACAACTCATAACAACAGCAATACCGCGGCGCAGCGTTGTTTTCGGTTGTTGTTCGTTGTCTTTCATCAAATCCTATGCGATTGGGCGTTGTCTTTCAATTCCCCATGCGCCGCACAACGTAGGGACACACGCCCCTGTGTGTCCGCAACATCGTCGGAGGAGTGAACACTTCGGGAATGAACCACACACGACGGAAAACAAAAATCCTGGCAAACGGTGGAAAACAACCGTCCCACGCTCCATTCAAGGGCGTGGGACGGAAGAGAAAATGATATTGTCGGCTTGCGTTACTCTGGCTTGCTCTGGAAGAACCCTACAAACTGCTCAAAGTCGTGGATGATTTGCTCAAGCTGCGGATTGTTCCGCTGGACGATGACAGCGGCATAGTTGTCCACACCCTCTGCCGTTATCTTTGATACTTTGATTACGAACTTGCCGCGATGCTCATATTCCTCGAACCAGCGCAGGAACAGGCGGTCGCGCATGGCTTGGCGGTTGTCGCCCGTTCTCGTTCACAATGCCGAACTCATAGGCTCCGTGCTGCCAAATGGTCTGGTCGTCAATGAATCCGATGCGGTATTGCACACCGTAAGCCGTCTTGAAACCATAGGCCTGCTTGCCTACGGGCCATACGGAATAGGGTGTACGCACGTTCAAGCGATTCAGGTCGAGCGCTTTCATCGTTGTGCAGACCTTAGTTAGGCATTGGTTGTCCTTAACTTGGCGAGTTCCTCAAACTCGCGCTCCGTCTTCTCCACCCACTCGCGCTTGCGCTGCATCATCTTGCGCAGGGCCTCGGCTGCTTCCTCACGATTGCGGTATTTCACAGTTTCGTATGCCATGTATTTTTGCTTTTGATGATTCCGTAGGCAAAGATACTATCTTTCAATCATACTTCCAAATCTGCGCCGCGGATTTTCGTTTCCGTCGTGTGTGTCAGTATGTCAAAGAGCGGGGGGGGATGGCCGAGCGTCCGGGCCGGCCGTCAGCCCATGCGTCATTCATCCTTAATGGGATGAACCGGGAGGCCGTTCGCACATTGGCCGGCATTTCCGGGATACACCACATCATGAGAATAACTCATGGCCATGCCCCGAGGCACAAGCCAACCAGTATTGGCTCTATAATTAGACGCCGTCCAGCTGTAGCCATAGTCTTTCACATGGTGCAGCGTGCCGTCGTAATGGTATCGGGTGCCGGTTGCCGGGAAGAATACGGTCTTGTCGGGATTGGAGAGCTTGTTGTAGAAGTGCCATCCCACGTCCCATCCGCCTTTGACGTTGTAATCGGCCGGGTCAGTCACCATATGGCCCTTGCGGCTGAAGCCGTTATGGGCACCGGATGGGGGTACCTTGAAGCCGACAGGGCTGGGATCATAGATGGTCTTGATGACTTGGTGGTTGGAAATGCCCTCTCCCCGCTTGTTTGACCAGAGATTGAGATATATCCTGGAATACCAATTTTGCTCCACCATGAAGAAATCCTGGATATTATGAAATTCCAAAAACTGCTCGGGATGACCGATGGCATAACCGAGGGGAAGGTCGCTGGAGAGGGTAAAGACAGGGTTGGCACCGTCGCTCACCTCTTCTACACCCGGGAAGGCATCCTTGCGGCCCCACTGGTAGAGCGTGGAGGAGGGTACCCGGTCTCTGCCGGCATCCTGCGTAATCGTGATGTCGCTCGTCTGTTTGTTGCCGGTCTGGCCCACTTCCTGCTCCACCCGGGCCTTGACGGAGCGGGGCTGCTTGTAGGTGGTTTCCAGCCATTGGCGCCAGGCAAAGCCGACGGGATGCTTGGAAAATGTATAAATGATGTTGTTATAGTTGGTTACCGGAATGGGATCCAATGCGTCGTCGTAATCGAACCACAGATGCCAGCTCCACAAAACCTGCCCCGAGGCGTTTTTAATGCCAACGACGGCATTGCCGTTCTTGATCTTGTCGGCGGGCACGTGGAAGTTGAGCCAGGAGTTCTGGCCGCTGCCCGTCACCTGAAGGCTGGCGGCCTCCACGATGCCGCTCTGGTCGCTCCAGACGATGTAGGCCTGCGTGGCGGGGTCGGCGGCGTTCTGCACGTTGATGTAGGGCGAGGTGATGGGGGCATCGTTATGGACCGTGAAATGATGTAATATGAGGTCCCATTCCTCCCAATACGGTTCATCCACTAATTTCCCCACATATGGATTCCAAACTTTTCTCGTTTTGTACTGTGACCGCTGCATGTAGGGACTTTCAGAGCAAGTGTACGCCCCTGTGTTGTTTGCCCCGTTCTTGATGGCATTGCCATAGACCAATGGTATCTTGTACCAGCCCGGGGCGGAGATGAGATACGAGTTGGCCGTGTTCTGCTGCGCCGTGGGGTTGCCCTTGAAGTCGTGCATGGACAGGTCGTAAGGGGCGCCCGAAGTGCCTCTCGATGTGGCTGTCTGAAACTTCTGGTTGTAGACGGCAAGGGAGTCGATGATGTCGGTTGTCCTGACGGTGGCCGTTCCGCTCTCCACGCTCATGGCCGTGGTGCTGCCGTCGCCCTCGGTCTTGCTCAGGCCGGTGAGCCAGGCGGGCTTCTCGCTTATGGCGAAAGTGCCGTCGCCGTCGGCATCGTAGCCCACGATCTTCCACTTCACAGGCTGCTGCACGTGGCTGACGGGGTCCTCGCGGTAGCTCAGGATGGTGTAGTCACCGGTCGTGGCGATGTTGTAGGCCACGGCGGCGGGGCTGGTGGTGGTGAGCTGGTAGTCCCATGTGGACGTATTCTGCGAGAGGGCGTAGGTCTTTGTCGTGCCGGGCTTCCACCTGCCGGTGAGTTCTACCTCGATGGGCGTGGAACTGTCAGCAAAAGTTATCTTCACTTTCACGCCTTTGCCGGTGAGTTCCTGCGGAATCATGTAGAACGTGTAGTTGTCGTTGTTGTTGACACCCGTGATGAGTTGGTTCACGGCCTTTTGGGTGCTTACGTTCACGGTGCCGTCGCCGCCGAGGGTGAAGGTGGCCGTGGAGGCATCGAGGCTGCTCCAGGTACCGGTGCTCGTGCCGTTGGTGGGCAGGACGTAGCGGCCCTTGTTCTTGGCCCCGATGATTTCCACCTTGGTGATGGTCTTGCTGTACGACAGGTTCTGGCCCACCTTGAAGCGCACGGCCGTCAGGGCGTGGCGGAAACGGAGGTCGGTCCGCGGGGCCACGTTCGGCGTGTCGTAATGCACGAGGCCCGAGCAGGCGGTCATGAGGTCTTTCTGGTTCTTCACGTCGGGCTCCACCTCGAAGTCCACGTAGGGTGTGCCGGCGTAGGTGTCGGGCGAGATTTTGAGCCTGGTGTAGCTTGAGGCCTCACGCGGGGCTATGGCAAAGAACTTGCCGAAAGGCTGGGCGGCCCACCAATAGATCGTGTTCACGAGTGTGCCGTCGGGGTTGGTGTCCTTGTCGTGGAACCACGGTGTGTTGCTGATGCTGGTTGCTGATGTACCGCGGTAGCCGATGGTGGTAAAGTGCCCCAAAGTGGTCATCGTGGTGATGTTGGCGCGGGTCGCAGCATCGGTGTCTTCCTTGCCTGTGGTCGCCGCCGTGCGGGCTGTCATCGTGCGGTTGTCCTGTCGCATGGGATTGACGCCGGGCGTGGTGGTCTCGATGAGGCAGAGGTCGGTGCCGGCGGCTCCCTGCACGGAGAGCCTCTGTGTGGTGAGGTCCTCGGGTGTGAGGTTCATCATGCCCAGCTGCTCGCTGAACGCCGCGCGCGTCACGGGCATGCCCGGCATGGTCTTGGCGGCGGCCTTTTGTGCATCGTTCTGCGCCTCGCTCACGTTGAAGCTTACGGCGGCTCCCTTGTCGCCTCCATTCTTGTCATTGTCTTTGCCCAAATCCTCGTTGGCGCACGAGCCGAGGAAGAGCCCGCCGAAAACTGCGAGCACCGCAAGGCACACACTCATGAACGCCGCCCTGCGGGCCCTGCGCTCCAAATATTCCTTGAATCTTATCATGGTTGTTGCTTGTTGTTTAATCGTTGTCTACTTGTCAGCTTGCTTGCTGACTCACTTGCTTGTTTTCTTAATGGTCTGCTTGTCTTAAGAGTGGCTCCGTTCCTGCTTCTCCTTTCCTCCGCGTCTCTGCGTGGGAGCTACACGAGTATGGCTCACGCAGAGGCGCAGAGGAAAGGAGGGATCGCGACAGCACCTTTTACTCTTTTACTTTTATCACTCTTCCCACGCGTCCCAGACGGTGGACTTTTTGGCTCCGGAGATTTCCGTGTCGTCGTCATCCTCCACTGGGCCCTCGATGCTGACGCTGCCTTTGTTGCCTACGGGGCCTCCACCACCAGGCTGAACTGCCGGACTGCCGGCAAGGATGGTGTTTTCGTTCTCCACGGCGACGACCTCGCAGTTGGGGCAGACATAGGGTTGCCTGTGCTTGTCTTGCTCTTTTTTTGTTTTCATGTTTATACGCTTCATTTTAGTTTGGATTTAACTTGCTTTTTGAGTGCTTAAAAGCTGCTTATTTCCCTTTTCGTCCGGCTGCGAAAAGGGCACGAAAAGTGGAGCAAAGGAAACTCCGGGGAGTCCTTTGCCTATTGGGGTTGCGCGTGGTTCGCCTCGCGCGCGTACGCGTAAGTGTTTTAGAGAGAGGTTACGCCAGTGGCTTGAGAGAGAGAGAGAGAGAGAGAGAGAGTAGCAAATTATTTGGAACTACCAAACAATTCGACGAAAAATTTGCAGGAAAATTCATCTTTCCCTGTGCTACGCACATCCCTTTATTATTGTTGGAGAAATGCTGCGGACGCTGATGTCTCTCTATGATGTTCAATACCAAAAACTTGGATTCGGGTGCAAAGATAGCGATAAAAACAGAACTACGCAAGAGAAATGGCAATTATTGCGCGCTATTCATGCCCAACTGTCCCCGAAAAGCTGTTACATGGCAAAATCGAACGACATGGTTATGGCTGCTGCGAGGCCAGTTCTCGCAAGAAACTATCCAGCACATATCGGTCGCCCATCAGTTGCAGACCACTGTCCGGATTGTCCAACAAGGCAAATGTCTCCGAGTTATAGAACATATCCATGGCCCTTTCCACAGACACGTCGAGTTCTTCGGCTGCCAACTGGATAATCCGGGCTGTCTTTCTCCACAATACTTGGTCTCTCATGGCTCTATATCTTTACTTCTTCAATCCCCGCAAAAAGCAAGCAGTGGTCGATGGCAGATTGTCTGTTAATGCACATTTGATGAGTAGGTCTGGCAAACTGCAACTGTCCCAACGCCTGTTCGGCTGTGATGCAGCCCACATAATAGTCCTCAACGGTGTCGATAACCTGATCGTTGGCCACGCCGCCCTCAACCACATCATAATCTTTCCATGGCTGTTCTCCACACCGACTGGCCACGATAAAATCGAGTCAAACCTGGTTGTAATCAGGAAGACACAGATGCCGGAAAGAGTTTTTGACAAAGGCTTTTTCGTCCCATTCGTAAATGCTGAGCACCGGATGGGCACTGTGACGAACCACACAAACTCGCCTGGCCCAGCGTTCTGCCTGTTCTTTCAGCCGGGTAAGATAAAAGCCGGGGCCGAAATCAAGTGCCGGACAGCCCACCTGAACCAGCGGTTTGTCCACCGCAACGCTGGAACCATGATACAAAATCATATAGCTTCCTCCTTTTCTTCTGATTCCCAGTTCTTCAGTGCCTCCGTGACATTCCACACCACACCGTCGATACTCTCTGCATGCAGTATGTCGTAACAATCGAAGAGCAGCCTCCGTACAAGCCCCAATCTTTGCAATCTGTTATAGACCACAGTCGGTGAAACTTGCAGCTTTGCAGCCGTAGCACCAATGGCAAGAACTGCAAACTGTAGTTTGCGACTTTCTTGAGCATGATTTTTCGCGGATGGAACCATATCTATTTCTCCTTATTATATAGAGTTGTCACTTCGCCTCTTCTTTCTGCGGCCGGAGCAGGGAGTGGTATTTGGCGGAGTCGAGGAGCAGGTCGAAGGCGGCCTTAACCTGCTTGTCGGTGCGCAAAGTGTTCTGAACGGCACCCCGCTGATAGTAGTAGGCGGCCACGATGTCGCCGGTGAGGAGCTCCTTGATACTCAATTTATTAAAGTCGAGATCCTTGGCCAGGTTGGGCTTCAGCTTCTTTTTCAAGGCCTCGAATTCGGGCTTGGCCTCCTCGTAATAGCCCTCGAAGCGAGCCACTTTTTCGAGGTTCTCGAGTGTCTTGTCGCTCATGGCGTCGTACTTGAAACTGCTGGCGAGCACACGTTGCTTGAAGTCTTCGTAGTCGGCGTCGCTCAACTCGAAGTCGGCCGCCGGTGCAATCGTGGGATGACGGGCAATGTAATCCACCACGTAATCATTGAGCACCTCGGCCGAATCGCGCACGCCGGCCAGGTAATAAGTGATGCTGGGCAGCGAGTCGGCCTTGACTTCCACGTCGGGTTCAATGCCTCCACCATCCTTGACCGGTCGGCCGCCGGCTGTGTAGAACGTCTTGGTGAGCGAGTCGGCCACCACCTCCGTAGAGCCGCCGTCGGCATGCTTGTAGTTGATTTTCTGGATGCAGCGGCCCGAAGGAATATAGTATTTGTTGGTGGTGAGCTTCATCTGGCCATTGTAGGGCAGGTCGATCATGGACTGCACGAGGCCCTTGCCGTAGGTCTTGGTGCCCATGACAACAGCCCGATCCATGTCTTGCAGGGCTCCGCTCGTTATCTCCGAGGCCGACGCCGAACTGCCGTTCACCAGCACCACCACCGGCAGCAACGTGTCCACCGGCTCCACCGCCGTGCGGTAGTCGCGGTTCACCCGCTGCAGCTTGCCTCGGTTCGACACCACCAGGCGACCCTTGGGCACAAAGCAATTCACGATGTTTACGGCCTCCTGCTCCGAGCCGCCGCCGTTGCCGCGCAGGTCGAACACGAGGCCGCGCATCCCTGCTTTCTTCATCTCGATGATGGCATTGCGCACCTCTTTGCCGCAGCCCTCGGTGAAACTGTTCAGGTTAAGATAACCCAGACCGTTGGACTGCACACCATAATAAGGTACGGAAGGCAGCTGAATCGACCGGCGCGTCACCTTGAACTTCATGTCGCGCTGGGTCGAGGGGCGGTGAATCCTCAGTTCAAACGTGGTTCCGGCGTCGCCACGCAGGTGGTCGCTCACGTAGGCATTGTCGCGCTTGGTCATATCTTCACCGTCTATACTCAGGATGACGTCGCCTTTCTTCAACCCCACTTCGGCGGCAGGCATATTCTCGTAAGGTTCGTCGATGCACACGCGTCCGAGCTTGAAGTTATAGCGTATCAGGGCCCCGATGCCCGCATACTTGCCCTGAAGCATCATCTTCAGGTCTTTCTGCTTGTCCTCGGGATAGTACACCGTGTAAGGATCCAGGCTCTGCAACATGGCATTGATGCCGTTGCCCACCACCTCGTCGGCATCGAGCGTGTCCACGTACATCATGTCGAGATTCTTATAAATCACGTTCAGCACGTCAAGATTCTTGGCCACCTTGAAGTCGTGGTCGCTCTGGGCCCAACCGCTCCATACGGCCATGCAGCAACAGGCAATTGCGAAAATCTTCTTCATTTCCATCTTTTTTATGGCTCTCGCCGTCGTCTTCACGGCTTGCAAAGGTATGGAATTTATGGCGACAGGCAAACTTTTTTCGGCTTATTTCATTTTTTTCTTCGATTTTGTTTGGAGGTTTCGGCGAAACTTTCTACCTTTGCAACCGCAAAACAAAAGCACTGCTTCAGTAGCTCAGTTGGTTAGAGCACCTGACTGTTAATCAGGGGGTCGTTGGTTCAAGCCCATCCTGAAGCGCACGCAAAAAGGAATTACTTCGGTGATTCCTTTTTTTTTTTTCCCACAAAAAAATGCCATCGTCTCAAAAAAAAAGTGTATTTTTTCCGCTTATTACCAAATCTTTTGCCTATCTTTGTGCCGTGAACGTTTCACGACTTGCAATTTGTCACCCTATCTTAAACACATATCAATAACCAAACAAGCGTTTATGAAACATTTTTCCGCACTATTCGCTTCGCTGTCCTTACTGGCCACAGTCGGAGCAAATGCACAGAACGGCGGTGCCTTCGCTGACGGCACCTACTATCTCTACGATGCCACGCATCAAGTGTTCCTCTCCCGCGGCGCTGCCTGGGGCACGGAGACCACGGCCGACAAGTATGGCATTCCCGTCAAGGCAACCTTTGCCAACGATGCCTACACCCTTTCGCCGACCGACTGGAACGGCAACGTCTACATCAATGACGGCGTGTACACCGACGGCGGCACCGCCGTAGCCTGGACGGCAACTTCCACCCAAGTGGCCAACGGCTTCATCTTCTCGGTCAACGGCAAGTACATGACCCACCGCACGGGCCCGCTCGGCGAGTACGTCACCAAGACCGACAATGTCGAAGAAGCCACCGTCTGGACCTTGAAGACCACCGAAGAGCGCAATGCCATGGTCAATGCGTACACGAACGCCAACTATGCCAACGTCATTGCCGCAGCAGACATGAGCAATGTCACGCCCGACAATTTCCTTGCAATCCTTGCTTCAAACTACGGTGCAACAACGGCCTACACCATCGCCCCGACGGACTATGGATTCTCCGCCAGACGGGACGGAAGCAAGGCTTCCAACGGTTCTCCCCGCGAGGTTTACCAAGGCACCGGCCGCTTCGCCTACACCATCGAGGGGGTTGCCAAAGGCCTTTACAAGGTGACCATCCCCGCTTTCTATCGCAACGGCAGCAATGCCTGGTGCGTGGCAAAGCATGCCGACATCACCATCAACTCCAATGCCTACATCGTGGCCAACGGCGAGCAGGCCCGTATCAAGGGCTGGGCCGAGGAGCGCGTGGCCGACAACAAGCCCAACAGCGTGTCAGAGGCCAATGCTGCCTTCGCTGACGGCAAGTATGCCAACGAGGTGTACTGCTACGTGGGCGACGACGGCAAGCTCGAACTGGCCGTAGACTTTCCCAACTTCATAGGAATGGGCTGGGGCATTTTCGGCACCACCACTGTGACACGCTACGCCGATGTCAAGACCATTTTCGACTTGTCGATGACCGAGGCACAGAACATTCTGAACGAAGCCACCTATGTCAACGTGTCGGGCAACGAGAGAACCAACCTGGAAAGTGCCGTCAACACCTACGCCAACATCACCTCCGGCTATGAGGCTGCCACCGCAAAGCTGCAAGAAGCCATCGATGCTTTCAAGCAGGCTGCCCCGGCTTACAATGACTGGGCCGCCCTCAAGCAAGACGTTCCCAGCCCGAATACCCTGCCGTATGCCGCAGCATCCAAGCTCGAAGCCATGACCACGGCTGTGATTGCACGGCCCGCCACCGCTGCAGAAGCAACGGCTGCCCGCACGGCTTTGCAGAAAGCCATCCGCGCCGCCTACGAGTCTCAGGGTAAGGCCGAGGGCGTGGCCAGCGCTTCACAGGTCTATGTTTACGACTTCACCGGCAAGAAAGCCGCTTTCCCCAACGTGGGCGAATGGACGGCCAGCCAAGGCGGAGGCAACCTGGGCGTGCTTAGCGCAGAGTCGTGGACCGACTCCGAGGGCAACCATGAATACGGTTACTTCGACTATTACAACGGCTCGGCCAACAACCAGCACGCCACCAAGACCCTCTCGCTGGAGGCTGGAAAATACCTGTTCACCGTGAAATCGCGTGCAGCGGCCAACATGAACACCCACCTCAGAGCCAATGGCGCTGACATGGAACTGCAGGAAATCGGCAACCAAGGCGGTGTGTTCGGCCGCGGCTGGAACGACTACTCTCTGGAGTTCACCACCTATGGCGGCGACGTGACACTGGAGTGGTACTGCGCCCAGGTGAACCATCAGAACGTGGCCGGCTGGGCCGGCTTCGGCGACGTGCGCCTGATGAAGCTGTCCGACCTGCAAACCACGGCCCTCAGCGTGACTGATGCCGGCATGGCCACCTACTGCGGCGAGAGCGATCTCGTGCTTGCACAGGATGCCCCCATCGCCGCCTACAAGGCTGCCGTGGCCGACAACACCGTAACACTGACCCGCATCTACAACGTGGCTGCCGGCGAGGGCGTGCTGCTGAGAAGTCTGGCCGGAGGCGCCGCCACGGCCAATGCCTACGTGGCCGACGGCCTGACCAAGAACAGCGACAATGCTTTCGTGGGCGTGACCGCCGAGACAGCCATTGCCTCTGACGCCACCACCACCTACTACGTGCTGGCCAACCAGAACAACAACACCGGCTTCTTCGCCGTGTCCACCGAGGGTACCACCGTGCGTGCCCACTCGGCCTACCTGCCCGTGAGCACACAGGCTGGCGCCAAAGTCCTGAACTTCGTCTTCGACGGCACCACCACAGGCGTGTCCCTCCTGCCTCAGAGCAAGGCCGACAACGACGCCACCTACAACCTTGCCGGCCAGCGCGTGGGCAAGAGCTACAAGGGTGTAGTCATCAAGAACGGCAAGAAGTATATCGTCAAGTAATCCATCAACCGTAAAAACAACAACGACAATGAAAAGAACATACGTAAAGCCCTGCACGCTCTACAAGGGCATGACAGAGCAAGAGTCCATCCTCGCAGCATCCGTCAACTTCTCTGAAGACAACTCCACGGGCAGCGCCCAGCTCGGCGGCGACACCTACACCGGCGGTGCCGGCGGCAATCTGTCCAAGCGCGGCTCCATCTGGGACGACGAGACCGAGGCCAACGACTGATGCTCCATGCCGGCCCCCACGGGTTCGGCTCCATCCACAGGGCGGGATTCCACACGGAATCCCGCCCTTTTTTGGTGCCCTCGCGGCGCGTTTACCGGCAAATCGTCCATCTTTATTCCGGCTTTGTCTATGGGCAGGATGGCGCGAAACCGTTATCTTTGCCCCAAAGCTACAGACATGAAACCATCCTTTCTCCTCATGCTGGCCCTGCTGTGGCCGAGCAGCCGTGCCGCGGCACAGCCCTCGGCCGACCTCAGCGGGCTCTGGCAGGTCACCACCGCCTTCAGCCCCACACCCCGCGAAGTGTGCCTGCCCACCACGCTCGACCAGGCCGGCATCGGCACCCCCACCACCCTGCAACCCCATCTGCGGCTGCCCGACGGCAGCGTGAACAAGGCCGTGATGCGCCACCTCACCCGCCGCGTGAGCTACATCGGCCCCGCCACCTACGAGCGCACCGTCGACGTGCCCCGGCAGATGGCCGGGCGACCGCTGCTGTTCGAGTTCGAGCGTGTGCTGTGGCTCAGCCGGCTCTACGTGGACGGGCACGAGGTCGGGCCGGCTCAAGAGAGCCTCTCCACGCCCCACGTGTTCAGCCTGCCACGGGGGCTCGCCGAGGGACGGCACCGGCTGCGCCTCGTCGTGGACAACCGCAAGCAGGTGGATCTCTCTTACGAAGACATGGCGCATGCCTATACTAACGAGACGCAGACCATGTGGAACGGCGTGCTGGGACGCATGCGCATGAGCGTGGCACCCCGCGTAACCGACGTGCAGGTCTACCCCGACGTGGAGCGGCGGCAGCTGCGCGTGGTGCTGGGCGGGCGGCCCGTGCGCCACCCCCGCTTCAGGCTCGACGGCCGGCTACGGCCCTACACCCGCCCGAACGACTCCACTTTCATCATCCCCGTCGGCCGCCCCAGGCTCTGGAATGAGTTTACACCTTATATATATAGGCTCACCGTGCAGGCCGACGGCTGGCAGCGCACGGTGCGTTTCGGCATGCGCCGGCTCGAGAGCAGCCACGGCCGGCTGCTGCTCAACGGCGAGCGCATCTTCCTGCGCGCCACGCTCGAGTGCTGCATCTTCCCTCTCACGGGCTGTCCGCCTACCACCGAGGAGGGCTGGCGCAGGGTGTTCGGCCGAGCCAAGGCGTGGGGACTTAACTCCCTGCGCTTCCATTCCTACTGCCCGCCGGAGGCTGCTTTCAGCGTGGCCGACGAAATGGGGTTCTACCTGCAGGTGGAGTTACCCAACTGGACACTCGACATCGGCTCCAATCCCAAGGCCGAAGCCTACTTCTACCGCGAGTTCGAGCGCATCTGGCGGGCCTACGGAAACCACCCGTCGTTCTGCTTCATGACGCCCGGCAACGAACTGCAACGCGACTTCAACTATCTGAACACGCTCTGCCGCCACATGAAGCAGGCCGACCCGCGCCACCTCTATGCCACCACCACCTTCACCTTTGAGAAAGGCCATGGCGGCCATCCCGAGCCCGAAGATCAGTTCTATGTGACCCAGTGGACCGACCGCGGGTGGGTGCGTGGACAGGGTGTGTTCGACGAGCAGCCGCCCTGCTTCCGCAGCGACTACGACTCCACAGCCGCCGGATGCGCCGTTCCCCTCATCAGCCACGAGATAGGACAGTACAGCGTCTACCCCAACCTGCGCGAGACCGACAAGTACACCGGCACCCTCGACGCCCTCAACTTCAAGGCCATCCGCCGCGACCTGGAGCAGAAAGGGCTGCTCCAACGTGCCGACGACTACACCCAGGCCAGCGGCCGGCTGGCCGTGAAGCTCTACAAGGAAGAGATAGAACGCGCACTGAAGACACGCGACTTCAGCGGCTACCAGCTGCTGGGACTGCAGGACTTCCCGGGCCAGGGCACGGCCCTGGTGGGGCTGGTCGACGCTTTCTGGGACAGCAAAGGGCTCTGCACAGAGCGTTACTTCCGCCAGTTCTGCGCCCCGGTGGTGCCGCTGGCCCGCTTCGACCGCGCCACCTGGAGCACCACGGAGACCTTCAGGGCCGACCTCGAGGTGGCCAACTACAGCCCGACCGACCTCACGGGGCACGCCTTGCGGTGGGCCGTCTGCCGCTCCGACGGCACCGTGCTGTCCCAAGGCCGCTTCGCCGCGCCCCCGCTGGGCAAGGGCCGGCTCAACGCCGTGGGCTCCATTGCCGTGCCCCTCGGCGCCATCGCCGATGCCGACCGGCTCACGCTGCGCGTCCGCATCGTGGGCACCGACTATGCCAACACCTGGGACTTCTGGGCCTACGCCCCCTGCGCCGACAGCCCCGGCATCGTCGTCACCACCAGCCCCGACGAGGCCATCCGCCGCGCCACGGCCGGCGAGCGCGTGCTGCTCCACCCCACGTGCAAGGAGCAGATGGAGGGATTGGAGGGCAAATTCCTGCCCGTGTTCTGGTCGCCCGTGCACTTTCCAAAGCAGGCCGGCACCATGGGACTGCTGCTTCGGCCCCGCCATCCGGCCCTGGCCCACTTCCCCACCGACCTCAACGCCGACTGGCAGTGGTGGAACATCGTGAAGCGTAGCCGCGTCATGGTGCTCGACTCGCTCGGCGGCGTGCAGCCGCTCATCGAGTCGGTGGACAACTTTGTCAGCAACCGCCACCTCGCCCTGCTCTTCGAGGCCCGGCTGGGACGGGGCGGCATCGTGGTGAGCAGCACCGAGCTCGATGCCGACTTGCCCGAGATGCGCCACCTGCGCTACAGCCTCACCGAGTACATGCGCTCGCCCGCTTTCGCCCCCCGGCAGACCGTCGACGCTACCCGGCTGCGCCGTCTCTTCGCAGCCACCGCCTCATCCGAAACCCATGCCACAAGCATCTATGAATAAGTCTGCCCTCCTCTCCTTGTCCCTCCCCCTGCTTCCCGCCACGACGACCGCTGATGGGCAGCCACGATAGCTTGAATTTTGAACAATAAATTTTGAATTTTGAATTCTGAATTTTGAATTAAACCATCTGTTCCTGCCATTCGCCATCATGGGTTTTACCGTAGGGGCCGGCCTCCGTGCCGGCCCCTACGTTTGGAACAAACGCCAAAACACATGGTGGGGACAGTGGGAACCCAACGCCCCGATGGGACGCAGGGGGCGGCGCAAAGGCCGGCCCCTACGGCAATACCCACACAAGCCCAAAAAGAAAACGGCGCAAAGGCGGAATGATGACGGCGTAAAGGCCATGCGATTACGCCGAAATCACCACGCCTTTACGCCGTAATCACCGCGCGATTACGCCGTAACGGCTACGCGATGAAGCGGTGGTCATTGGAGCTTGAGCCCTACCACTCCACCGGCTCGGACAGGATTTCACCGTCGGCGGCATCGTCGGCCGTGAACGTATTGCCCCAATACTGCACGCAAAGCATGAGCATAGGCTCGGTGCCCGTGTTGTGGACGGCACGCTTTCCTGCGGGAGCCACACGCACCACAGTGCCCTCTTCCACGGGAATCACCTGCCCGTCGACCTGATATTCGCCCCGGCCGCTAAGGAAGAAATAGAGCTCTTCGTGGTTCTTGTGGGTGTGGTAGAAGCCGCCTTCCTGCCCGGGCTGGAACACCTGGAACGAGAACTCGCCCCCCGTGGCCCCCACGGCCTGACCGCCAAATACCTTGCCTGGAATCTTCAGATCGCCCATGGATAGCACGTAATCACTCATCTCGTTCAGTCTTCCAAACGCTGCGGCACTGAAATGAGCGCCCTCAGCCACTTTCTTCATCTCTTTCATCTTGTTCGTTTTTTAATGTTTCTTTGTTGTTTACAGTGCAAAGATAAGCGAAAACAACACACGCTGCAAGAACGTACCAAGCAGTGGGATAGTTACCTAAAGGTTGGAAACAGGATGCCTACGGGCTTTGACGAAAAGGCGATTAACGTATATTAACACACCGTCAAGCCGCAGCTATGCTCTCTTTCGGAAACTAATGGTTATCTTTGCACGGTACATCCAACAGGAACAAAGCCATGCAACAGATTCCCAACAACGTTTACGACGCATGCCCCATCCGTCAAGTCATCAGCCGGTTTGGCGACAAATGGTCCATGCTGGTGCTCTCCACTCTCGACCAGAGCAGTTCGGGCGTGCTGCGCTACTCGGAGATTCAACGCCAAATCACCGACTGCTCCCAAAAGATGCTCTCGCAGACGCTGCGCCGTCTGGAGAGCAATCACCTGGTGAGCCGTACGGTGTATCCCGTGGTGCCGCCCAAGGTGGAGTATGCACTGACCGACGTGGGACGGTCGCTCATGCCCTGCATCAACAGCCTCATCGCCTGGGCGCAGGAAAATTTCAGCCGTGTCGTGACAGTTTGAGGGGAGGAGCTTTGCAGAGAAAGCTGGGAGACACGCGAATGTTTCTTGCACGCAGAGGCGCAGAGACTGGGAGAAACTGATCTTCTAAACACACTCGGCGACTCCGTGGGAGAGAAACAAAAGGGAGATTGCGCGCACGCAGAGGAGCAGAGACAGGGAGAAATAGCTTCTCCCCGTGTCCTCTGCGCCTCTGCATGAACCAAAAACAAGCCACCCTACACCCTATCAGCACCTCGGCGTGAGAAAGAAGAAAAAAGGGGAACGACGCGGGATGTATCAAAATAAATCCCTATCTTTGCCTGTAGAGCACCAATACCCATCCGCCATGACACAGCCCGACCCCATCCCCTACACCTTATTATATAAGCGGCGCCCTGTCTGCGGCAGACAGATGAAACGGCAGACGGGGCGGCTGCTCCTCTGCCTACTCGCGCTGCTGACCCTCTGCGGCTGCAACCGGCAGCGGCCCCGCAAATACGTCATCGGCGTGTCGCAGTGCAGTCAGGACGTGTGGCGCGACAAGCTGAACCGCGAGCTGAAAACCAGCGAATACTTCAACGACTCGCTGGAGGTGCGCCTGGCCTCGGCCAACGACGACAGCCGGCGGCAGATGGAACAGATCAAGCGGTTCGTTGACGAGGGCGTGGACCTGCTCGTCGTGGCCCCCAACCAGTACCGCTCCATCACCCCGGCCATCGAACGGGCCTACGACCGCGGCATCCCCGTCATTCTCTACGACCGCAAAACCAACTCCAACAAGTTCACTGCCTTTATCGGAGCCGACAACTATGGCATAGGAAAGGCCATGGGACAGTTCATTGTCCGGCAGCTCAAAGGCCGCGGCCGCGTGGTGGAGATACGCGGACTCGAGGGCTCCTCGCCCGCCGCAGAGCGGCACAAGGGCTTTGTGGACGCCATCAAGGCCTGGCCCGGCGTGCAGCTGGTGGCCTCGGAGGCGGGCAATTGGAAAGAAGAGAGCGCCATTCGGGCCATGGGCCGCATCCTGAAGAAGACGCGCGACTTCGACTATGTGTACGGACAGAACGACCGCATGGCCTGGGGAGCCTACGTGGCCCTGCGGCAGCACGGCATACGCCGGCCGGTGAAGTTCACGGGTGTGGACGGCCTGGCCACCGAGGGCGGCGGGCTGGAGCTGGTGCGCGATGGCGTGTTCGAGGCCACATCGTTCTATCCCACGCAGGGCGAGGCGGTGATTGCACTGGCCATGAAGATACTGCGCGGCCAGCCCTACAGCCGCGACAACCTACTGGAGACCACTGTCATCACCCGCGACAACGCTGAAATGATGCTGCGCGAGGCCCGCGAACTGGCCCGCCAGAACGACAACCTGGACATGCTGCACCGGCAGGTAGACCGCTACTTCACGCAGTACAACAACCAGAAAATCATCATCCTGCTCTTTGTAGGACTCATTGTTCTCATGGTGATTGTCGTGGTCAACATGTACCGGGCCAACATCACCAAGAAACGACTCAACCGACAACTGCGGCAGCGCAACGACGAACTGCAGCGGCTCTCCCGCGAGGTGGAAGACATGACACGCGGGCAACTGGCCTTCTTCACCAACGTGAGCCACGAGCTGCGCACGCCGCTCACGCTCATCCAGGGGCCCATAGAGCGGCTGCTGGAAGAGCTGCCACAGCCCGACGAACGCCGGCAGCTGCTGCAGACCGCACAGCGCAACGCCAACATCCTGCAACAGCTGGTGGACGAGATACTCGACTTCCGCAAGGTGCAGAACGGCAAAATGGAGCTCACGCTGTCGCGCTTCAGCCTCGGCGACTCGCTGGCCGACTGGTGCCGGGACTTCCGGGTGGCGGCCGGGCGCCGGCATATCAACCTGCAAATGGCCGACGAACTGACCGACGAAGGGGTTATCGTGGCCGACAAGGACAAGCTGGCGCACATCTATTTCAACCTGATGTCCAACGCCCTGAAGTACACTCCGGCCGGCGGCACCATCACCACCAGCGTGACCGACGAGGGCGACAGCTACGCTTTCAGGGTGAAAGACACCGGCATGGGCATCGGCACGGCCGACCTGCCCAACATCTTCAAGCGGTTTTACCAGGCCCAGGGGGCGGCGGGCGGCACGGGCATCGGGCTCGCCATCGTGCAGGCCTACGCCACGCTGCACCACGGCACGGTGACGGTGGAGAGCCAGACGGGCAGCGGCACCTGCTTCACCGTGACCCTGCCCAAGGTGCAACAGGGCCCCGTGGGCGAGGCAAGCAATGCCCCGCACACGGCCGCCCGACTGCAGGCATCGCCCTATGCCAACGACACGGTGAACGCCAGGCAGCACTTCGACGACGTGGTGGCCGCCGAGCAGAACGCCCAACCCGAGGTGCTCGTCATTGACGACAACGGCGACATGCGGGCCTACCTGCGCACCATTCTGAAAGAAAAGTACCACGTCACCGAGGCCGCCGACGGGCGGCAAGGGCTGGCCCTGGCCCGCAGGACGGTGCCCGATGTGGTGGTATGCGACGTGATGATGCCCGTGATGGACGGCATGGCTTTCACCTGCGCCCTGAAAGACGACACCGCCACCAGCCACATCCCCGTGATTCTGCTCACCGCCCGCAGCCTCGACGACCAGAAAGCCGAGGGCTACAGCCTCGGGGCCGACTCCTATCTCACCAAGCCTTTCCAGGCCAACGTGCTACTGGCCCGCATCGACAACCTGCTGCAAAACCGTGCACGGCTCTATGCCCTGTTCTCCACGGCCCGCAAGGACGGATCGGAAGACGGCACGGACGAGGCCGGCACAACGCCGACCGCGGCCCCCGCGACGGGCGACAAGGACCGGCGGTTTGTGGGGCGGCTGCGCAAGATTGTGCAGAGCCATCTGGCCGACGCCGACTTCAACGTGGAGCGTATCGGCGAGGAAATAGGGCTGAGCCGCGTGCAGCTCTACCGCAAGGTGAAAGCCCTTACGGGGCAGTCGCCCGTGGAACTGCTGCGCAGCGCACGGCTGCAGCGGGGCCGCCACCTGATAGAGACCACCGACATGACGGTGTCGGAGGTGGCCTACGACGTGGGCTTCACCTCGCCGTCATACTTCACCAAGTGCTTCAAGGACGAGTTCGGGCAGAACCCCAACGAGCTGCGCAGCTGACCGCGACCGAGCCCTGCGCCCTGTCATACCGCCACAACAAGCCATCGACGAGCCTCCCCAGCGGGAGGCTCGTTTGTTTCATTGCATGCCACAAATGATACATGAAACATTTTTTAGCAGGGATGAACGCTTTTTTAACCCGTTTGCCGTTGCCGCCGCCTACCTTTGCCGCATCTGAAACACCAAGTACTAACAATTTCAAAACAATCAGATGGAAAACCTAAGAAGATTTCTATTGAGCCTCGTGCTCATGTTGATCTGCGCCGCCGCGTGGGCGCAGGACATCTCTGTCAGCGGAACCGTTCTGGACCCACAGGGCGAGCCGGTCATCGGCGCCACCGTGATGCAGAAAGGAACGTCCAACGGAACCGTGACCGATCTGGACGGCAACTTCTCGTTCAAAGCCCCCCGAGGCAGTTCGATCGAGGTCACCTACATTGGCTACGAGCCGCAAATATTGCCCGCCGGAGCCGGTCTTCGGGTGGTGTTGAAAGAGACGGCCAGCGACCTGAACGAGGTGGTGGTGACGGGTTACCAGGTGCAACGCAAGGCCGACCTGACGGGAGCCGTGTCGGTGGTCAAGACCGACGCCGTGAAAACCTCGCCCGATGCCGATCCGATGAAAGCCCTGCAGGGCCGCGTGGCCGGTGTGACCATCACCAGTACGGGCTCGCCCAGCGGCACGTCGACGGTGCGCGTGCGCGGCATCGGCTCGTTCAACTCCTCGCAAGACCCGCTCTACATCGTGGATGGCGTGCCCATGACCACCGCCCTGAACACGCTCAACGCCAACGACATAGAGAGCATGCAGGTGCTGAAAGACGCCGCATCGGCCTCCATCTACGGCAGCCGCGCAGCCAACGGCGTGGTCATCATCACTACCAAGCAGGGCAAGAAAGGCGAGAAGATACGGGTGGACTTCACGGCCAATCTCACCGCACAGTTCTACACCGGCCAGTCGAAGATGAAGCTCCTCGACACCAAGGGCTACGCTACGGCCATGGCACAGGCCGCCCTGAACGACGGCATAGACCCCGTGGCCTATGCCAGCAACTACGGACTGAGCCTGAACGCCGCGCAAGGCGTGGGCATCAGGGTGTGGAATCCGGCCACAAAGCAGTATGTGAATTATACGGTGAATGGGCTCTACGACGGCTACATCAACAGCAAACGCACGATGGGATGCTCGGATACCGACTGGGTGGACGAGATTTCGCGCACGGGATTCTCGCGCAATTACAACGTCTCCGTGTCCAGTGCCACGGAGAAAGCAACCTCGATGTTCTCGCTGGGGTACAAGAAGAACGACGGCATACTGAAATATACCGACTTCCAGAGCTTCTCGGCCCGCCTGAACAACTCTTACCAAATCAACAAAATCGTAAGGCTGGGAGAGAACTTTACGCTGTCGTATAACAAGCAGGTGGACAGCGCGCCCATGGAAAACGCACTGAAAATGTCGCCTACCGTGCCTGTCTACGAGGTGGACGGAACCACCTTTGCCGGCCCCGTGGGCGGCATGAGCGACCGTCAGAACCCCATGCGCGAGCTCTACCACAACAAGGACAACCACCTGGATTACTGGAAACTCTTCGGCAATGCCTACGTGGACATCACGCCGACGAAGGGCCTTACGTTCCGTTCCAACTTCGGTATAGACTATACCACCTCGTTCATCAACGCCCTGACGCACACCTTTGCCTCGGACATTGTGAACAACAACATAGCCAAAACCGACCTGGGACAGACCAACAACAGCAACTACACCTGGTCCAACACGCTGAATTATCTGTTTGACGTGAAGAGCGCGCACCACTTCAACGTGCTGCTCGGCTCGGAAATCAACAAGCAGAGCTTCGTGGACTTCCATGCGCTCTCCGAGGGATACACGCTGGAGACCAAGGACTACATGTGGCCCAATGCCGCTACCGGCACCACCCACAACACGGGCGCCAAGGTGGGCTACCGCCTGGCCTCGTTATTTGGAAAGGTGGATTACAACTACAACGACCTGCTGCTGGCCTCGTTCACCCTACGCCACGACGGCAGTTCGCGCTTCGGCGAGAAGCACCGCTGGGGCAACTTCCCCGCCGCCACGCTGGGTTTCCGCATCTCGCAACTGCTGCACGAGAAATGGATGGACGACCTGAAGCTGCGCCTCTCCTGGGGTAAGACGGGCAACCAAGGCATTGACAACAACGCCCACTACGGACTCTACGTGGCCGACTACGGACTGGACCGCACCACGTCGACGGCCTACGACCTGCACCTGGCCGGCAGCGGCACCTTCCCCTCGGGCTACCGCGCCACGCAGACAGGCAACAATGACCTGAAGTGGGAGACCACCACGCAGTACAACATCGGTGTGGACTACACGCTCTTCGGCAACACCCTCTACGGCACGGTGGATGCCTACATCAAGAACATCACCGACATGCTCATCAATCCGGCCTACCTGGCCGTCATGGGCGAGGGCGGAAACAGGTGGTCCAACGGCCCCTCGCTCCGAGACTGGGGCATGGAATTTACCGTGGGCTACCGCAAGACGTGGGCCAACGGACTGGGCATAGACCTCAACGGAAACGTGGACTTCTTCCGCAACCGCGTGACCGAGCTGCCCACTTCGACCACCGGTTCCTACGCCCACACGACCAAACAGAACCTCGTGGAGGCCCGGAAACCCTATGGCTCCATCGTGGGCTACGTGGCCGACGGCCTGTTCCAGAGCCGAGAAGAGGTGCTGGCCTCCGGACAGCCCAACGCCCGTCTGGGTGGCCTGAAGTATGCCGACCTCGACGGCAACGGCAAGATTACCGAGGCAGACCAGACCTGGATTTTCAACCCTGTGCCCGCCTTTGCCTACGGTTTGAACGTGGCCGTGACCTATAAAGGCTTTGACCTGAACATGTTCTGGCAGGGCGTCGCCGACCAGGACGTGTACAACAACCAGAAATTCCAGACCGATTTCTGGAGCATCACCGACGCAGGCTCCAACAAGGGCAGCCGTCTGCTCGGTGCATGGACCACGGACAACACCGCCTCGACCATCCCGGCGCTGACCACCAACAACACGGCCGACGAGGGACGAGCCTCCAGCTACTATGTGGAGAACGGCTCCTACCTGAAGCTGCGCACACTCCAACTGGGCTACAGTCTGCCTGCAAAGCTCATCTCCAAGCTGCGCATGTCGAGCTTCCGCGCCTACATTGCCGGGCAAAACCTGCTGACTCTGAAGAGCAGCAGCCTGACCTGCTCGGATCCCGAGAACCCCAACTGGAACTATCCACTGGCTACTTCCGTGTCTTTCGGCATTCAAATTGGTTTCTAACAATCACTTATCCACACGCAAAATGAAAAAGCTATCATTCGCAATCATACTGGCAATTGGCCTCGGCATGCCGCTGACCAGCTGCAACGACTTCCTCGACTACAAGCCCAGTGCCGTCATTGACGAAGACCAGGCGTTTGCAGACCCCGAGGGCATGGTCACTTCGGCCTACGCCTCGCTGGGCGACGACTGGTACACCTACCCCTTCAACCTCTGGCCCTACGGCGACCTGGCCTCGGACGACTGCCTGAAAGGCGGCTCGGGAACCACCGACACGGAGTACCATGCCGTGGAGGTGTTCTCCACGCTGACCCCCACACTGGGGCATCTGGACGAGCTGTGGTATCACCTGTACATCGGCATCAGCCGCTGCAACCGCGCCCTGCTCTCGCTGAAAGCCAACGGAACGGCCAAGCTCGGCGCAGAGACGGCCGCGCGCCGCGCGGCCGAAGTGAAATTCCTGCGGGCCCATCTGTACTACAAACTCCTCTTGGTGTTCAACAAAGTGCCTTGGATTGACGAGGAAGTGTACCGTAACAACACGCAGGAGCAGACTCGCAACGACGCGCTGACACACCAGCAACTGTGGGGCAAGGTCATAGCAGACTTTGAGGAAGCCTACACGGTGCTGCCCGCTTCGCAGACCGATGGCGGACGCGCCAACAAGGTGGCGGCGGCTGCCTACCTGGCCAAGTGCTACCTGAATCTGGCCTGGGGCAACGGCTACGAGGACAGCACGGGCGTGAATTTCATCAACAAGGCATACATGCAAAAGGTGGTGGACTACACCGACATCGTGGCCAACTCCGGATATGGCTATCTGGAGGACTACGGAGACCTCTTTCTTCCCGACCATAAGAACAGCAAGGAGTCGGTGTTTGCCGTGCAGCACTCCGACTATAAAGACGACAATACCACCTACGGCCGCGCCAACTGGTCGAACATGCTGAACGGAATGTGGGGCATGTGGTCGTGTGGTTGGGACTTCCACAAGCCCTCGCAAGACTTGGTCAACGCGTTCAAGACCAAGGACGGGCTGCCCGAATTCGACAGCTATGCAACCTCCAACGACCATCCGGTCAACGGTGCACCGACGGCCCAGAAGTGGGACCCGCGCCTGTTCCACACCGTGGGCATGCCGACTTTCCCCTATAAATATGAGTCGGCCCACATGCAGAGCACGGCCAACTCGCGCACACCCAACACCTATGGCTACTATACTTCGCTGAAAGAAGTGCCGCAACGCAGCAAGGGCGAAACCTACAACGGCCCGTGGCAAGCCTTTGCCATGAACGATTATGTGATACGATACACTGACGTGATGCTCGACCGCGCCGAGGCTCTCGTCGAACTTGGCCGCCTCGCCGAGGCCCGCACCATCATCAATCAGATACGGCAACGTGCGGCCAACTCCGTCGACAAGCACATCGGCTACGCCTCCAGCCAGTGCGAAATCGCGCTATATCCCGAGTCTTACTTCGACACACAGGCCATGGCCCGCACTTGTCTGCGCTGGGAGCGGCGGCTCGAGACGGCCATGGAACACGAGCGATTCTTCGACCTGCGCCGCTGGGGCTTGCTCTCTTCCACGCTGAACGCCTACTTCAAGCGCGAAGCTGCCGACTCCTACGACGGGCAAGGCTATGCCCAATACTATAAGGACGCGCACTTCACAACGGGCAAGAACGAGTATTTCCCCGTGCCCTACAACCAACTCTACTACATCCCCGGACTCTATACACAGAACAAGGGATACTAAACATTGCCACAACCATTCAAATCACAGCACACAATGAAACACTTATCATACGGTCTATGGCTCCTGCTCGCCCTGCTCGCGGGCTCCTGTCAGGACAAAGATTACGACACCGCGCCCATGGCCCTCAATGCCATTGACGGCACTCAGATAACGGGTAGCCTGAATGGAGACGACTACACTTGGACGTGGCCCGCACTCGACAACGGGCACAAGATGCTGGTCTCGCTCTATACCGACGGCACCATCACGTCGAGCGACACGGTGGCCGGCAACCAGTACACACAGCCGGCCGTGGCCACCAACGTGAACTACACCTATGTATTCAAGGTAAGCGACGGCACCAACCTCTCACGAGGAACGGTGAAGACCTACACCCGCGAGGGGGCCTCGCAGATTACAGGACTGCAAATGGCCCAGGTGGAAAAGGCGGGAGGCTATGACGCCCACGTGGCATGGAACGCGGCTACAGATGCTTCGGGCATCCAGTTCACGGCCTCGAACGGCAGCCGCAACATCACGGAGACCTTGCCGGCATCGGCCACCAGCTACACCATCAGCGACGTGGCCTACGGCGACACATGGGACGTCACGCTGCGTGCAGTCAATGACAAGGGCACTTCGCTGGCCTCCACGTCGCAACTGAAAATCGGAAAGACGGCCATGGCTTTCCTCAGCACCTACCCCACGCCCGAAGAACTCATAGCCCAAGGAGACGACGATGAAGCCTCGGCATGGCTGTGGATGCACAGCGAATACCCGGCCGCCAAGTTCCTTTATTTCGGCAATGTCAAGAGCCGCGACGACATAGACCCCTACCGAGTGGTGTTCTGGCTGCGCGATTTGGAGAGTGGTTCCGAAGCCGACGTGTGGAACATGCCCGCCGTCGTTACGGCTGCCACCGACATTGTCAAGGCCTGGTATAAGGATGGCGGCAACTTGTTGCTCTGGCAACACGCCACGGCCTACATCGCCACGCTGGGTCGTCTCGACCAAAGCATGATGCAGAGCAACGACCATGCCATCGGCATCGGTGCGGGTGGCTACAACGGCGACGCATGGTCCATGGCCCTGGGACTGAACGCCGGCGGCAACGCCATCGACTTTTCCTCGCATCCTCTGTACAAGAATCTTCCCGTCTACACGGGCGGCAACGGCGTGCAAATGCTGACCATCAAAGGCCCAGGATGGACCGAAGACCACAACTGCCTGTACTTCAACCTGCCCGCCGTGCTGACAGGAAAGGGCAATCAAGAGCTCTCCTGCTACAACGAGGTCACGAGAACCTATGGCATCTATCCGCTTGGCGTATGGGATTCGCAGGTGAGCTGGATTTCGCAGCTCAACGTGTGGGAAGCCCGGCAAGGCAACACTGACTACAAAGGCACCGCCATCTGCGTGGGCAATGGAGGATGCGAGTTCTCCATGAAGAATGCAGACGGCAGCGCCGACAAGAACGCTTACCCCAAGAACAACATCTATCAAGGCACCATCCTCAAGATGGCAAAAAACGCACTGGAATACTTAAAGACAAGATAAACGACAAATTCCATGAGACAGATACTATCATTCCTCTTTCTGGCCGCAGCATGCACTAGCATGCTGCAGGCCTGTTCCGACCGCGAAGTAGACCCAAACCTGGGACCTTACGCATCCAGCGACACCACAAATGGCGGCGGCACCACGCCCATCGCGCCGTCCAACTACGACGAACAGTATCGCCCGCAAGTGCATTACACCCCGAAGCGCAACTGGATTAACGATCCCAATGGGCTTGTTTATGCCAATGGCACCTACCATTTGTTCTATCAGTACAATCCCCAGGGCAATGGTTGGGGCAACATGAGCTGGGGGCACGCCACGAGTTCGGACCTGTTGCACTGGACCGAGCAAAGCGTAACACTGACCCGCGACGCCCTGGGAGACATCTTCTCCGGGTCGGCTGTGGTAGACAAGGACAACACGGCCGGCTTCGGCAAGAATGCCATCGTGGCCATCTACACCTCGGCCGGCAGCGCGCAACAGCAGTCCATCGCCTACAGCACCGACGGCGGGAACAGCTTTGCCAAGTACGACGGCAACCCCGTCATCGCCTCTACATCCGCCGATTTCCGCGATCCCAAGGTGTTCTGGTATGAGGCCGGCAGCAAATGGGTGATGGAATTGGCCACAGGAAACAACCATTCCATCGAGCTTTGGTCATCGCCCGACCTGAAAAACTGGACCAAGATGAGCGAATTCACCTCCAGCACAGACCGCTGCAACAAGGGTCAATGGGAGTGTCCCGACCTCTTCCCGCTCGACTACAAGGGCAACGAGAAGTGGGTGCAGTTGGTCAGCACCAACCCTGGCGGCCCCGTGTCGGGTTCAGGCACCATGTACTTTATCGGCAGCTTCGACGGCACACGCTTCATTGCCGACCAAGATTTCGACTACCCCCTGTGGCTCGACTATGGCTCTGACAACTACGCAGGAGTTACCTGGAACAACACCTCCGGACGGCGCACGTACATCGGCTGGATGAACAACTGGAACTATGCCGGCAGTGTTCCCGCCACGCCATGGCGGTCGGCATTCACCCTTCCGCGCGACCTGAAGCTCATTGAATACCAAGGAAAGCCCTTGTTGGCCAGCACGATGGTCAGCGAAACGGAAACGTTGAGCGGAGAGTGGCGCGAAGCAACGGATGGGATGCTGCGCAATACAGATGCCTGCCAACTGCAAGTGACCATGCCAACCACGCAGAATTGGACACTCACGCTGCAAAATGCACAGAACGATCAGTATGCCATCACCTACGATGCACCCAGCCGTCGCATCATTGCAGACCGCGGAACACGCACAGGCGCCAGCTCCTTTGCTGCCAATTTTGCCATTCCTTCGGTCAACATGCCCATCAATACCGAGGGCAACGAAGTCACTCTGGATCTCTACATCGACCGTTCGTCCGTGGAGCTTCTCACGTCGACGGGCTCGGCTGCCATGACCAATGTGGTCTATCCCAAGGCCGTCTATCACCGGCTGTCCACAACCGTCACACCCTCGCTGGTGAGGGTTCGCGACCTGAAACGCGTATGGCCATAGTGCATACCGGCAAGACTTGCAACATATTTACGAGCTTTTGAACGATTTGAACAAGGCTGATGACGGGCATATTGCTATCTTTGCAACATCCTGTCACGAAGCCATCGACAACAAAACTATAAATACAACCGAACAATGAAGACCTCACTCAGAGCGTGGCTGGCCGCCTCCCTGCTCTCCTGCACCTGCCTCACCGCCGGCGCGCAGACGCCCAAGCCCACCTTTCTCAGCGACACACACGTGATGCAGCGCCTCTCGACGGCCCGCAAAGTGCTCCTGTTGCCCGTTGAGGAGAGCCAGGAAAACTGCCGGTTGCGCGTCATTCAGCACAACCAGGTGGTCAAGGAGTTCAACTGCCGGCTGGCTGTCAGCCGCACCGACTACTGCGTGCCGCTCTTTCTCGACGAGCTCGACAAAGGCGAAGCCCTGCTCGACATCCACGTCAACCGCGCCAACTCCTCGGCCCCGTCGGGCGGACAGATTGCCCTTCGCGACTTTGCATGCTGGAAAGGCATGCAATATGCCGACAGCTTCGACACGACCAACCGCGAGCGTTTCCGCCCCGCTTACCATCACACGCCGGCCTGGGGATGGATGAACGACCCCAACGGCATGTTCTATAAAGACGGCGTGTGGCACCTCTATTTCCAGTACAACCCCTACGGATCACAATGGGAAAACATGACGTGGGCCCACTCCACCTCACACGACCTCATGCACTGGACGTTCGAGGGAAAGGCCATTGAGTCCGATGCGCTCGGCACCATCTTCAGCGGATCGGCCGTGGTCGACAAGGAGGGAACGGCCGGATTCGGCAAGAATGCCGTCGTGGCCTACTACACTTCGGCCGGCGAGGCGCAGACGCAAAGCATGGCTTACTCCACCGACAACGGCCACACGTTCACCAAGTACGCCGCCAACCCCGTACTTACGTCCGACATTCCCGACTTCCGCGACCCGCACGTCATCTGGCATGAGCCCACAAAGTCGTGGATTCTCATCGTTTCCGAGAAGCAGCACATGAAAATTTTCTCCTCCAAGAACCTGAAGGACTGGACCTTTGAGAGCGATTTCGGCGAGAGCTACGGCTGTCACGAGGGTGTGTGGGAGTGCCCCGACCTCATGCAGCTGCCCGTGGCCGTAGGCTCCCGTACCGCCAGCGGCGCCAATGCCGCCCCGGCAGCGGATTCCAAGTGGCTCCTCATCTGCAACATCAATCCCGGCGGTCCTTTCGGCGGCTCGGCCACACAGTACTTCACCGGCACGTTCGACGGACACCGGTTTGTGTGCGAGGACAATCCCGCCGAGACCAAATGGATGGACTATGGCAAGGATCATTATGCCACGGTAACCTTTGACAACGCTCCCGACGGCCGCCATGTGGCCCTGCCCTGGATGAGCAACTGGCAGTATGCCAACCAAGTTCCGACCCGGCAATTCCGGTCGGCCAACGGACTCCCGCGCGACCTCGGCCTCTTCATCTACCAAGGCAAGACCTATTGCAGCGTGAAGCCCAGCCCCGAAGTGTTCCGCCATTTCCAGCCCCAAGCCTCCGGCCGCCTCACCGCCGCCTGCCGCATCGACGTGCAGCTCCGGGGCGACGCCGTGATTACACTGTCCAACGGCAAGGGCGAGCACGTCACCATGACCTACGATGCCAAGGCCGAGACCTTTGCCATGGACCGCACCCGCAGCGGTGCAACCGACTTCAGCAATGAGTTTGCCGCCGTCACCACCGCCCCCACACGGGGCAAGGTCAAGACGTTGCAGCTATTCATCGACCACTGCAGCCTCGAAGCCTTCGACGCAGAAGGCAAAATGGCCATGTCAAACCTGGTATTCCCCAGTCTGCCCTACGACAAAATCACGGTCAAGGGAGGCAAGGCCAAGATATATCCAACCCTTTAAACCTACAACAATGCGCAAGACAACCCCTCTCTCTCTCATCCCCGTGATGCTCTGTTTCTTCGCCATGGGCTTCGTGGATCTCGTGGGCATCGCTTCCAATTACGTCAAGGCCGACCTTGGTCTGAGCGACTCCGTGGCCAACATTCTGCCCTCGCTCGTCTTCTTCTGGTTCCTCATCTTCTCCGTTCCCACGGGTGTGCTGATGAACAAAATCGGGCGCAAGCGCACCGTGCTTCTCTCGCTTGTGGTCACCATCGTGTCGTTGCTGCTCCCCATTTTCTCTGAAGACTTCTACGTGATGCTCGTTTCTTTCTCGCTGCTGGGCATCGGCAACGCACTCATGCAGACCTCGCTCAACCCGCTTGTGTCCAGCGTCATCCAGGGCAACCTGGCCTCCACGCTCACCTTCGGCCAGTTTGTCAAGGCCATAGCCTCCTTCATGGCCCCCTACATTGCCATGTGGGGCGCCACGGCCTCCATCCCCAGCTTCGGCCTTTCCTGGCGCGTGCTCTTCCCCATCTACATGGTCATCGGCATCATTGCCACGCTGCTGCTCGCGTCCACACCCATCGAGGAGGAGCCCGCCGATGCCGTCGACAGCCGGGAACAGTCCATGGGCAGTCAGTTTGCCGGTGCTTTCCGCCTGCTCGGCAAGCCCATCGTGCTGCTCAGCTTTCTGGGCATCATGTGCCATGTGGGCATCGACGTAGGCACCAACACCACCGCACCCAAGCTGTTGCAGGAGCGGCTCGGCATGACGCTCAACGATGCAGCCTTTGCCACGAGCCTCTACTTCATCTTCCGCACCATCGGTTGTCTCACGGGCAGCTTCTTCCTTCGCGTGCTCAAGACGCGCACATTCTTCATCATCAGCGTCGTGCTCATGGCACTCAGCATGGCTGGCATGCTCGTGGGCACCAGCCGCACGATGCTCTATACCGCCATCGCCCTCGTGGGTTATGGCAACTCCAACGTCTTCTCCATGGTCTTCTCCCAGGCCCTGCTCTCCGTGCCCGAGAAGAAGAACGAGGTGAGCGGCCTCATGATTATGGGCCTCTTCGGCGGCACGGTCTTCCCCTTGCTCATGGGTGTGGCCAGCGATGCCATGGGGCAGTCGGGTGCAGCTGTGGTCATGACCGTGGGCGTGGCCTACCTCTTCACCTATATCAGAACTTTCACAGCCGGCAAAACGGCCGGTCTCTAAGGCTCCGGAGGGACAAAATTCCCTCCCCCCGACCCTATCCATTGGTAAAAACCCGGAGTGTCTGAGTTCGCTAGAACTCCCCGCTCCCCAAAACACGCAATATGAAACAGATTATCGTCGGCCTCGGAGAGGCCCTGTGGGATGTGCTCCCCGAGGGAGCCAAGCTCGGTGGTGCCCCCGCCAACTTCGCCTATCACACCAGTCAGTTCGGCTACGAAGCCGTAGCCATCAGTGCCTTGGGCAACGATGCCCTCGGCGACCAGACGCTCAAGGAGTTCGACCAGCGCGGGCTCCGCTACATCATGCCCCGCGTGCCGTTCCCCACGGGCACCGTAGCCGTGGAGCTCGACGACCAAGGAGTGCCCACCTACGACATCAAAACTGACGTGGCCTGGGACAACATTCCCTTCACGCCAGAGGTTGAAGAGGCGGCCAAGACCTGCCGCGCCGTGTGCTTCGGCTCACTGGCCCAGCGCAACGAGACCTCGCGCAACACCATCATGCAGTTTCTCGACACCACGCCGATGAACTGTCTCAAGATCTTCGACATCAACCTGCGGCAGAACTTCTACTCTCGCGAGGTCATCTGCGACTCCCTGCGCCGCTGCAACATTCTCAAGATCAACGACGAGGAACTCATCGCCATCGGCCGCATGTTCGGCTATCCGGGGCTCGACATCGAGAACAAGTGCTGGCTCATCCTCGGCAAGTACGACCTCGACATGCTGGTGCTCACCTGCGGCACCAACGGCAGCTACGTCTTCGCCCCCGGCACCAAGAGCTTCCAGTCCACGCCGCGTGTCGAAGTAGCCGACACCGTGGGAGCCGGCGATTCTTTCACCGCCACCTTTACCACAGCCATTCTCTCGGGCATGCCCATCGCCGAGGCACACAAGCTGGCCGTCGAGGTAAGCGCCTTTGTATGCACGCAAAAAGGTGCCATGCCCGTCCTGCCTCCCGACCTCGCCAGCCGCATCCAGTAGCGGCTGCGCGGTGAAATTTTAGACATAACTACATATTGAACATATGGCTAGCGCGTTGGGGTAAAAGACATAGTAATAAAATAACATCGCACCAGCCATATGTTCAATATGTAGTTATGTCTAAAAAACCGGCGATCATCTCTGTCTTCGGATAGTTAACATATCTTAAAAAACTGCGATAAACCATATAAACTTATACAAAAAATATTAACTTTAAACGGTAAATCAAGCTTACGCTCTATATGACCAAGGAGAGAGGCCATGTGGCCGTAGTAATATTGTTTATCGTTGGTATGTTCATGTCAGGATGTGGACAGCAGCCAGCGCCGCTCGCCTACACGGATCGGCAGCGACTGATGCTCGACACCACCGACAACCACACCAAGAACACCGACTCCCTGCTTGCCTTTGTGGAGCGGTTTCGACGGGTAGGCGACCGACATCGGGAGATGGCATACCTCGCCGAACTGGGCCATTGCTACCAGTCGGCCAGCCGATACACTGACGCCATCAAGACCCACCGCAAGCAGCTCACCCTGGCCCAACAGCTCAACGACACCCTCATGATGGCCACTGCCCTCAACGACCTCGGCGTCAACTACCGCCGCATGGGACTCTACTACGACGGCCTCGACCACCACGCACAAGCCGTCGAGCTAAGCGGCGGCGGCCGGGGGGAACAGCGCGACAAGTTCCTCAAGTGCCAAGCCATCGGCTACAACGGCATCGGCAACGTGCACCTCACCATCGGCCACTACCTTTCCGCCGACAGCATGCTGCGCAAGGCCCTCGCCATCGAGACGCGGCTGGGCAGCCATCTGGGCATGAACGTGGACAACTCCAACCTCGGCATGGTGTTCGAGCGGCGCGGACTCATCGACTCGGCATGGCATTATTTCCGCAAGGCACACATCCACAGCCAGCAGGCCAACTCCTCCACCGGGCTGGCCTACAGCCACATGAACTTCGGCCGACTCTACCAACGTGCCGGCCAATACGACCGCGCCGTGGCCGAGTTCAGCCTGGCCATGCGTGTAGTGTCGCGCGAACGCGACCTCTGGCTCTGGCTCCAGCCCTGCATTGCCATGGCCGGCGTGCTGGTGAAGATGCAGAACCATGCCGAGGCCAACCGCTATCTCTCCACCGCCCTCACCACCGCCCGCCAGGTGGGTGCCCGCGAATACTACCCGCAGATCTACCGCCTCTACTCCGACTACTACCGCAACTTGGGCGATTACCGCCGTGCCTTGGAGACCTACGAGCGGGCGTCGACCTCTGCCGACAGCCTCATGAGCGCCAACCACCTCTTTGAAATAGACGAGTTGCAAAGCGACATCAACCAGCGCAAGGCCAACGAGCGCATGGCCCAGGCCCACCACCAGCTCTCTGTGGAGCGCACGGCCAAGCGCCTTTTTGCCGTGGGACTGCTCGGAGCCATCGCCGTGGCACTCATGCTCTGGTACGTAGCACGCATGCGCAAGCAGTCCAATCGGATGCAGCGCAACTTCATGCAGGCGCGCAATCGCTTCTTTACCAACATCACCCATGAGTTCCGAACGCCCCTCACCGTCATCCTCGGCAAGGCCGAAGAACTGCAAAAAGCCACCGCCGCCAGCCTGGAGCAGCAGCACACGGCGGGGTCCATGATTGTGCGGCAGGGCCGCCAGCTACTCTCGCTCGTCAACCAGTTGCTCGACATCTCCAAGGTGAAGTCCGAAGTGGGCAACCCCGACTGGCACACGGGCAACGTCGTACCCTACCTCCACATGATTGTCGAGGGCGGACAGCAACTGGCCAAGACCAAGGGCATCACCATGCTCTTCATGCCCAAGGAGACGGAGATCGTGATGGACGTCGTGCCCGACTACCTGCGCAAAATCATGCGCAACCTCATCGGAAACGCCACGAAGTTCACCCCGCAAAACGGCAACATCACCGTCTCCTGCGAGCGCAGGGACAACCGTCTGTGCATCCAGGTGGTCGACGACGGCATAGGTATTTCCGAGGAAAGCCTCAAGCACCTCTTCGAGCCGTTCTATCAAGCCGAGTCGGAGAGCGCCAATCTGGGCACCGGCGTGGGCCTCTCCCTCGTGCGACAACTGGTCAAAGCCATGCAGGGCGAGGTGAGCGTGCAGAGCCGACTGGGCGAGGGAGCCACCTTCTCCATCCTGCTGCCCCTGAAACACGGCAAGGGCAACTGGAAGCCTTTCAACGAGGAGACCATCACCGAAATCAGTTTCGACAAGGAGCCGGGGGCCGGCACCGGGCAGCCGACGGGCTGCAACAGTCTGCCCGACCACGACCACGACCCACGCACCCGCGTGCTCATCGTCGAAGACAATGTGGACGTAGCCCGGTACATCGGCTCGCAGATGCCCTCCGCCTACAGCCTGACCTATGCCACCAACGGGACCGACGGCCTGCAGAAGGCCCTCTGCCTGCAGCCCGACCTGGTCATCACCGACCTCATGATGCCCGGCATGGACGGCCTGGAAATGTGCCGGCGCATCCGCGCCGACCGCACCATCGGCACCACGCCGGTCATTGTCATCACGGCCAAGACCACGCAGGACGACCTCGAAGCAGGGCTCCGCGCCGGTGCCAGCGCCTATCTCTTCAAGCCCTTCAGCGCCTCGGAGCTGCGCATCCGAGTGGAGTGGATACTGGCCGAACGCCGCATGCTGCACGACAAATACCAGCTCGCCGCCCAGCAGGTGAACGATGCCAAGACCGTGCTCTCACAGGAGGACAAGGACTTTGTGTCCCACTTCACCAACACCATCTACAACCAATTGCACAGCACCGAGATAGACCTTGACGCGCTGGCCGACCATCTTTGCATGAGCCGCCGCACGCTGCAGCGCAAGGTGAACGACCTGGCCGGCATGTCGCTCACGGCCTACATCACCAAGATACGCACCGACTACGCCCGCCAACTCATCCGCCGCCGGCCGGAAATGCCGGTGAGCGAGGTGGCCCAAGCCTGTGGATTCTCCGACCGCAGCTACTTCGACCGCATGTTCAAACAGTCGTTTGGCGTCACCCCGGCCCAGTACCGGCGCAACCTCGAATAGCTGCCCCAGTACACGCCACGGCGTGTCCGCCTTTTCTTCACGGTGCATTCGCCGTTCGATTCCCCGTTTTTCGTCCCGCGTTTACGGCGTTATCCCGACACGATAACGCCGTCTTCGTGACGCGTCCGCGGGACTTTTCAGACAGAGCAACATGTTTTTAGTGTGGCTGCGCAGGGGATTTTTAGACATAACTACATATTTGACAGATGGCTGCGCGGGGGATTTTAAAGACATAGTAACAGAAGAACATGAGGCTGCGCGCCGGTCTTTTCTCACAGATTCCACAGATTTCACAGATGGCTGCCGCGGGGAATCTATGAGAAAACACCACGCGCAGCCATCTGTCAAATATGTAGTTATGTCTAAAAACTCCCGCGTAGCCACAAAAAATCCGGGGAGTTCTGTCCAAAAACACAAAGAGACCGCAACACCCGTTTTGGACTAACCATCCCTCTGTATGCCAACCTGTTAACCTGTCTTCATGTCCGTCTGGTACCATACTTCAGGCAAAGATTGTCCGAATATTACCAAAACTTGGCGCAATAGTCCATATCCCCATCCCCGCTTTCTCCTAACTTTGCCGGTATCCAAACGACTATCCAACCATTGTTTAACCATTAACAAGAGTCTGGCCACGACAGGCGGACACCTAAGAATTATGAAAAGAAAACTGTTTACCCTCGTGTCGCTCCTGATGCTGTGCATCGGGGGCTACGCCGCCGGCCCGCCCGACTGGGCAGAGGTGCAAAATTTCGACGGCAGCAAGTTTAGTAAAGAGTGCGTGGTCTACGCCGACCTGACCGACGCCAACGGAGTAGTGCCCGCCCACATCAACCGGTTTACCGTGGGCGCTTTCATCGGCGGCGAGCTCCGTGGCGTGGCCGACGGCCGGTATGATGCCGCCGCAACCCACCAGGTGGGCTACTTCCCCCTCCGCATCAAGGGCGAAACCGCCGACAACGGCAAGCCCATCGAGTTCCGTCTCGTGGAACGCGACGAGTCGCTGCGCTATATCAACACCTACAAGGTGGCCGGGGCCACGCCCGTGAAGTTCCAGGCTGAGAGCACTGTGGGCGGCACACCCAGCAACCTCTACCACCTGCGCTTCATCTCCCCCACCGCCATCGGCCTCGACCAGGCCACGTTCAACATCAACGTGGGCGCGACCATCGATCTTAAACCTCACATCAAGCTGACGCCCGCCAACGCCACCATGCCCGAGGACATCTCGTTCTCGGCCGGCAACTGGTTACCTTATTTTACGGTGACCGACGGCCACATTCTCAAGGGTGTTTCGCCCAATGCAGGTACGGGCGACAGGATGACGATCGCCGTCGAAACGCCGAACGAAATCCAGTATGACGTGGCCCAGGTCATCGTGCACCAGCCCATCACGGCCCTTGTCCTGAATCCTGACTACAAGGACGGCATCACCGTGGCCGTGGGCGACGACAAAAAGCTCAACATCGACCTCTACAACTGCTACACCGTGACCCCTGCCAACGCCACGGAGCAGCCCGTATGGTCGTCGGCCAACACCGAGGCCATCTCGGCAGATGCCCAAGGCTACTGGACGCCCAAGAAACCGGGCACCTACAACATGACGCTCAAGTCTGCCAAGGCCACGCTCACCGTACCCGTGCACATCACACAGCCAGTGACTGGCCTCACCGCCACTCTGACCGACATCTACGTCAATGTGGGCGACGAAGTGACCGCATTGCTCAAGGTGGACACCAAGGTGCAGCCCGCCAATGCTACCAATCCCGTCGTCAACTACGACTTAGGCTCCACCGTGGTACCGGCCAGCATCCTCGTTAAGAACAATGACGGCACCATCACCGCCACGCAGCCCGGCACGCAGAACGTGGTGGCCAGCAACCCAGACATTCCCAACGCCCCCGTGATCTACACCATCCACGTGCAGACGAAGGTCACCTCTTTCAGGGTGAAACAGCCCGCCATCGCCGTCCTCTGGCAGCCCGGCGCCGCCGCCAACATGATGAACATCACGGCCCAAGTGCGTGGCAACTTCACCATGCTGCCCTCAGGCGACTACCACTCCACTTTCTACAAGATGGCGGCGGCCGACGCCACCGTGCTCGAAGTGCTGCCGCAGGACACGGGCTACCAAGTGAACGCCCTGAAGAAAGGCTCGTCCAAGCTCACCCTCACCCGCACGTACAAGCAGACAAAGGCCGTCAACGGCAAGCTCGTCAACAACGACCAGACCGTCACCGGCAGTTTCACGGTGAACATCGTATCAGGTCTCACCGGCTTCACCGCCAGTGAAATCCGGATGGGCAACACGGGCACCTACGAGCTCCAGCTCACCCCCATGCCCGCCGACGCCACGTTCACGCCCTCCCTCATCACCCTCGGACCCGCGGATATAAACACTCCACAGGGCTGGACGATGATAGAATTCAAGGCTGCCGACGCCACAGGCCTCAAATGGACCATCACGCCACGCAGCGTGATTTCCCAGGGCACGATAGGCGTGTACTACGACCAGCAGTTCCTCTCCAGCATCCCCATCAACGTGGGACAGACCGTTACGGCCCACGCCGGATGGCAGTGGAAGACCATTTTTGCCGGTTCGATGAGAGACCTTCAGAGCAATCCTGACTACAAGTGGGACGAGTTGCAGGAGATTCGCACCCAATACGACCTGCTCTACAACGACGACCAGTATGGCTACTTCGGCACGCTCAACTACCTGCCCGAGGACGATTGCTTCAAGATGCGCCTCAAGGATGGTGCGGGAGACATCACGTTCACCATTCCCACATGGCTCTACAGCCCCACGTCAGACCATGCGTTCAAGCTCCTGCCGCGCTGGTCGTGGATGGGTTATCCCTACCAGTACAGCCACCCGCTGGCCGAAGTGATGGGACAAAACGGCATGACCTTTACCAAGGGCGACCGTCTGGCCTCGCTCGATGCCTTTGCCGAATACGACGGAACCAAGTGGACCGGTACGCTCACCATGCTCAAGAGCGGCGAGGGCTACATGTTCTACAACGCCGGTTCTGAAGTCAACGCCCTGACCATGGTTGGCGAACACAACTTTGCCCAGCCAGCCCCCGGCACCACTCCGGCCAAACGCATGGAACCCAGCGTGTGGGTTTACAACAGCGGCCAGTTTGCCAACAACATGACCATCGTGGCCGACGTGCCCGAGCTCGCCCTCAAGGAGGCCTGCACCATCGGCGCTTTCGTGGGTGACGAGTGCCGCGGACAAGGAACGGCCGTAGACGGCAAGTTCTTCATCACCGTGCACGGCGAGGCAGGCGAGCCCGTCAGCTTCAAGCTCTACAACAACCGCACGGCCGAGTGCCGCCGCCTCACCCGCACGCTCAGCTTCAGCGACATGGCCGGCTCCATCGCCAGCCCGGTGAAGATGGAGCTCGGAGAGGCCACGGCCATCGACGCACTCAACGTGGCCCGCTCGGGCATCGCCGTCATCGACGGCAGGCTCAGCATCGAGGGCCTCAGCGTGAAGAGCTTCCGCGTGTGCATGCCCAACGGCACCGTGGTGCTCCACAACGACACCGACTTAACGAAACTGCCTTCAGGCGTATACTTGGTGACTGTCGTGACGACAGACGGCCATACGCTGACCAAGAAGGTTGTCAGATAAGTTACATACTCTCTCTTTGGCGATGAGGCCTACGGAGCAGCGAGCTCCGTAGGCCCATCCTACCTACATCATCTGTCTATCCAAAAGAACCTTATAAATCCCCGACGAGATGAAAGCCACCCTATCCCATACCTGTCTGCTGGCCCTCACCTTGGGTCTGCTGCCGACAGCCGCGCAGGCGCAGGACATTGCGCAAATTGCCAAGAGCGACCCGCTCATCATCACCGGCTCGGTGGGGACGCGCAACACCTACTACCATTCCTCTGCGGGCAACAGCTACACGTCGCCCCTCAGCAACACGGTGTATGCCAATCTCAACATCAGCATCTACGGGTTCAGCATGCCTTTCTCTCTCTACTACTCCAACGACAACCTGGATTTCAACTATCCGCACCTGTCGTTCAACATGAGCCCGTCCTACAAGAACTGGACAGCCCACATCGGACGCTCCAGCATGGCCTACAGCCCCTACGTGATGAACATGTCGTTCAACGGCGTGGGCCTCGAATACAACAGCGACCGTTTCCGCGCCGGAGCCTTCTACGGCACGCTGCGCTCGGCCGTCAACGACGACCCCACGCTGCCCGCCGCCCGCCGCCCGCAATACAAACGCGTGGGCTGGGGCATGAAAGTGGGCTACGGCACAGCCCGCAACTATCTCGACCTCTACCTGCTGCGCGTGAACGACCGCCCCAGCTCCATCGACGAACGCTGGAGGCAGAGCGTCAGCCCGCAGGAAAATCTCGTCGTGGGCCTCAAGGGATGCGCCAGCTTCGGCCATTGGCTCTCCCTCACGGCCAATGCCGCCGCCTCGGCCTTCTCCACCGACACCGAGGCCAAACGACTCGAAAGCTCCGAAGCCACACGCTTCGACAAGATATTCGACGTGCGCTACAGCTCGCTCATGCGCTTTGCCGGCGACGTCAATCTCAACCTTACCCTGCCCCGATTCTCCACCTCCGTGTTCTACCGCATGGTGCAGCCCGACTACACTTCGCTGGGCACTTACTACATGACCAACAACTACCACAGCCTCGGCGTCAACATGAGCACCTCCTTATTTAATAAGGTGTCGCTCTCGGGAACGTTCTCCGGGCAGGAAGACAACCTCACCAACAAGCAGCTCTACACCACGCGCGGCTTCGTCTACTCGGCCAATGCCTCCACCTCCATCGGCGGATTCATGAACCTCAGCCTGGGCTACAACGGCTATTTGCAGAACCAAGGCGACGGCACAGCCCGCGTGAACGACACCACGCGCGTGCACCGCATCATGCACTCGTTCAATTTTATGCCCTCGTTCAACTTCTCCACGCCGTCGCTCAGCCACAGCGTCTCGCTCACGGCAAGCCTCGTGAAGAACAAAGACCTGAACAAATTCGCCAAGGGCGACACCGACATCCAGACCCTCGCGCTGGGACTCAGCTACGGCCTCGAGGTGGAACCGTGGGAGATGGACTTCTCCGCCGCCCTCAGCCACCAGCTGTCCAAGAGCACCATATCGCGCTACACCAGCGACATCGCCTCGCTCAGTGCCAGCCGCTCGTTCCTCAAGGAGAAGAACCTCAGCGTCTCGGCCACCGGCTCGCTCTGCTACAACGAGGTGCGCCACGCCTCCAAGAGCCTCTCCATGGGCTTCGACGCCGCCGTGAGCTACACGCTCAGCAAGGTGCATGTCTTCTCCCTCTCGGGCGGTGTCAACAAATACGGTGACGTAAACATCTCACAGACCCGATCCCACCTCGACGACACCGACGTCTCGGTTTCCTTCAGCTATGCCTACACCTTCACGCTCCTCGAGATGAAGCGCAAGGCCAACAAGCAAAAGAACTAAAGCACACCCACGCCATATGAAAGCACTACGCACCATAACTACGCTGACCGCGCTCTTGCTGAGCCTCCTGAACCTCATGGCACAGGAGGTGACCGTCGTGGTAACCCCCGTCCAGCAGATTCTGCCTCCGCAGGCAGCCCTGTATGTTTCAAACCCGGGACGCTACTTCAATGTGCAGATCACCAACAACACGCAGGAGGCGCAGAAGGTCTATCTGGGCCTCCAAGTGGAACAGGTGAACCCCTCCAGCGGCCTCTCCGTCTCCACGCCGCCCAAGCGGCAGCCCGAGCACCCCATCATCGTGCCCGCGGGCTCCATGCGGCAAATATCGCCCATCGAGCTGAAGACGATGTTCAACTACCTGCCCGCTTCGGAGATAGCCACCACCCCCGGACTCTTCACCGACTATCAGAATGGCGGCTTCGCCCTGCTGCCCGAGGGGCAGTACCAGGCCCATCTCACGGCCTACAAATGGGATCCCACGCTCTCCACGCCCGTCGTGGTGAGCAATCCCAACGGCGGCGTGTGCCTCTTCACCGTGTGCTACAAGGCGCAGGCGCCCGAGTTCCTCACCCCGCTCTCCACGTTCGGCGACGAATTGAGCGTGGCGCGGCTTAGTCCCCTCAACGCGCAGTTCACCTGGAAACAACCCACGGTGAACTGTGCCGGCATGCAGCAGTTCCGCTACTCGTTCCGCGTGGTCGAGCTCATGCCCGGACAGCAGCCCGACGACGCCATCGACAAGAACCCCACCGTCTATCAGGTCAACGGCCTCATGGCACCCACGTGCATCATTCCGATGAACGTCATCAAGACCAAGATGGATGCCACGCGCACCTACATCGCACGTGTGGAAGCCCGGCAGAGCAGCCTCGCGGCCACCATGCTCGACTACGTGATGATTGAGAACGAGGGCCGAAGCAACCTCAAGTTCTTCAACATCAGCCCGGACAAGAAGCCCGACATGGCCGTCACGCCGCCCGACTCCACCGACAACGACTCGGCACTCATCGCCGGAACCACCGGCAAGGGCAAGAAGATGACCGACTCGCTCTATGCCTTCCGCAACCCCACGCTGCTGGCGCCCACGTTCTACGACGAGTCGTCGCGCAAGGTATTCGTCGACAACGACATCCAGGTGAACTGGCGAAAGGCCTGGCACCTCGGCGGCGAGGGCACGCGCGCCGACACCGTACAGTTCGAGTACGAGGTGCAGCTCTTCAAGTCGCAGGACGGACAGGAGCGCGAAGCCGTGTTTGCCGAGAAGCCATTCTACACCAAGAAGACCGAGCAACTGGTGCACACCGTGCACTGGGATGCCATCAAAGACTGCGTGGAGCCCGGCCAGGTCATCGTGCTGCGCGTGGTGCCCACAAGCCCCAACACGCCATCCATCGAGTTCGTGGACGACAGCGTGAACGTGAAAGACTTTGCACTCTCCACACGGCTGTCCCAGAAAATAGAGATTTGCAACAACGACATCTCCATCACCAACTTCACCCCCACCAGCAGTTCGGCCGCCGACCTGAAAGGCAAGACCGTGGGCATCGGACAGTTCCAGATGCTCCTCGACGAGGTGGAGCAGGTCAAGGGCAAGCAGCTCTTCAAGGGAAAGGGACACGTGGAGTGGAAGCCCGGAGGCGTCCGCACCATGATCTGCGTGAAGTTCGACTCGCTCAAGATCAACACCGACAACATTGTCATCGACGGAAAGGCCGTGACCTATCAGCGGCCCGAGGACAAGGTGCCCGATGACGAGGCCGTGCAGAAGATATTCTCAGACACCGGACTCGACAACCTCGTCGGCGCCAAGGGCGTCGGCGCCGCCAAGAACCTCGGCGAGAAAGTGCACATTGGCAAATACTACGACTACTATGCCAAGGGCAAGGCCATCTACAACAACTTTATGACGGGCGAGATTCGCGATCTCTACCTGCCGCTGCAGATGCCGCGCGAGCTCGTCAACAAGGGCCCCATCGACGTGCAGATTGTCAGCATGACCTTTGCACCGGGCTACGCCACGATGAATTTGCTGGGCCTGTTCATGCTGCCCGAGAGCGAGGTGCTCAACGACAACATCCTCATCGTAGGCTCGCCGCGCGTCTGCATGGAGCCCGACCACGTGCTGCCACGGACCGGAGCCATGAGCCTGCTGGCCGATTTCAACATCCGCGACCCCAAGTCGGACTACGAAATGTGCTTCAAGGCACCCGAGGACGTGCTCAGTCCCACCAACGGCTGCTACATCACCTGGGGCAACGACACCCTCGGCGGGTTGTCGCTCGACCTCGACATGAAGATTCCCAACCTGAAGAAGGAAGAGGGCGGCAAGGTCACCGACCAGCTGCCCACGCTCAACATCCGCTCCTTCATCCGCGACTGGGAGGACTGGACGGCACAGTGCACCATGGAAACGTTCCAGTCGGAAGACATGCCCGGCTTCTCATTCCAGCCCGGTGTCCTGCTCTACGACCACTCCCAGAGGAGCAACGCCTCCGGCATGGGCGCGTTCCCGGCCGGCTACGACAAAGGTAAGGCAGGAATTGCATCCGACAATGAGTGGCAGGGCCTCTACATGGGCAACCTCAGTCTCAAGTTCCCCAAGACATTCCAAATCACCAAGAACAGCGACAAGCGGCTGGCGCTCAACGTCAATTCGCTGTTCATCGACCGCTCGGGCATATCCCTACAGCTCGCCGTCAAAGATCCGATCAACAACGGCAAGGGCGACAACGGGGCCACTGTGGGCGGTTGGGCCTTCACTATCGACAGCATTACGCTGAACGTCACGCAGAACACCTTCGCCAAGTTCGGCTTCGACGGCAAGTTCAATGTGCCCCTGATCGACGGAACCATCCGCTACCAGTGCGACATCTACAACCAAAAGACCATCGACAAGAACCGCAGCGGCTATGCCTATATCTTTAAGGTGCAGTCCATCGAGAATCTCAACATGGACTTCTTCCTGGCCAAGGCCAGCGTCGACAAGGAGCAGACCTACCTGCTCGTCGAGGCCGAAGACCAGCCTTCGGGCGAAACCAAGACGCGTGTGGAGCTCTGCGCCGGCGGCGACATCGACATCGGCGGCAAGGAATACCTCGAGAAACAGCTCAACGATTTGAGCAAGAAGATCCATCTGCCCATAGAAATCAGCCTGCCGGGCATCCACTTTGTCAACATGCGCGTGGCCAACTGCGCGCGCTGGACGTCGACATACGTTGCAAATTTGCAAGAGGATGCCGCAGGAGCGGCCGAAAAGGCCAAGGGCGGTTTCAAGCTGGCCAAGAACAAGGAGTACACTTTCGGCGAGGAGAACAATCCATCGCTCTACTTCGAGCGTGGCGCGTGGTCGCTGGCCTCGGCCGAGAAGAAGATAGGGCCTTTCACCTTTGCCCTCGACGACTTCTCTGCCAAGCAGGAGGGCAAGCGCGTGGGCCTCGGCATCACGGGCCGCATCAATCTCTGCGACACCATCGTCTCCGCCTCGGCCAGCGTCACCATCTTTGCCGAGGTGGACGTGGCCAAGATGAACCTGTCCTACGATAAGACCGAGTTCGACAGTGCCTCCATCGCCTGCAATTTCGGCGGCATGGTCACCCTCTATGGCAAGCTCGCTGTCTCCAGACCGCCCGACAAGGGCTACAGTGGAGAGATTCAAGTGGGCATCAAGGGGCTCTTCACAGCCGCTGCCAAGGGCGGATACTTCGAGCATACCAGCACCGGGGAGAACGACCGCAACTATACTTGGGGCTACTTCAGCCTGAAAGTTGAAGGCAGCATCCCGCTTGGAACCAGCGGCGTCTTCCTCACCAACCTCATGGGCGGCTTCTATTTCAACTGCGTCCGACCAATGAATCCGTCCAATCCCGCGGCCAGCCTCAACGATACGCCCACGCCCCAACACGGCATCATCGGCATCGATTTGGGCACCGGCCTCTCGGCCGGCCCCTCCGACGTAAGTATCGTGGAGGGCAAGTTTACGCTTACCGTGGTCTACGACAAAGACCGCAACCGCCTCACCACCTTCCTCTTCACGGGCAATGCCAAGGCTCTGGCCGGCATGGTGGAGGCCAAGGTCACGCTGCATTACCAGAACGACGACCAAGACCAATACCTGCGCATCAACATCACGGCGGATGCCATGGCCGATGCTACCAAGATGGCCAAGAACGCTACAGGCGTGGACTTGGAGAAGCTGAACGAGAAGATGGGCCAGTTGTCAGACAAGCTCCAGGCCGTTCAAGAGAAGCTGCACGGCAGTGCCGTGGAGATATTCAACGGAGCCGAGGGCGGACTTGAGAACGCTATCGGCGACAAGAGCGGCGACACCCGCGGGAAGAAAGACAACACCCAGTCACAGAAAGCCAAGCAGAATTCAAGCTTTTCGGCCTCGGCCGGAGCCACGATTTCCATCGAGTTTGCCGTCATTTTCAAGGAAAAAGGCGTCAAACCGGACAAGCCCTACTGGCACTTCTACCTCGGAGAACCCGACCCGAGCAAGCGTTGCAAGTACCAATGGATCGACTTCAAGAGCAAAATCGTGTCGGTCAACATCGGAGCCGACGGCTATCTTTGCATCAGCAACCATGGATTGCCCGGCGAAGGGTTGCCGGAAATACCCAAAATCATCCGAGATTTCCTCACCGGCGGCTCGCGCGGAGCCGGCGTGCAGTCAGCATCAGAGGGAGAGGCCAACCAAGCACGCAGCTCTTCTATGGACAAATTCAACAAGGCCATGGAGGGCAAAGGCGGTGCCGGCGTGATGCTGGGTGCCAGCATCTGGGGCTACATCGACGTGGATCTCGGCATTCTCTATGCCAACATGGGCGCCATTGCCGGCTTCGACGTGTGCCTACAGCACTACAAAGAAGCCTATTGCGCCAACATTAATGGCGAGATGGGCTACAAGGGATGGTACGCCACCGGCCAGCTCTACGCCTACCTCTATGCCAAGATGGGTCTGCACATCGACCTGGGCTTCTGGGAAAAGAGGTTCGACATCATCGATGCCGGCTTGGGCGGCGTGCTCAAGTGCGGCCTGCCCCACCCGTCGTGGGCCGAGGGCGAGGCACGCTGCAAGCTGCGCATGTTCGGCGGTCTGGTGAACATCAACAAGAAATACACTTTCGAGTGCGGCAAGGTCTGCAAGGTGTTCTACGGCAACGCCCTCGACAACTTCGAGCTCTTCGGCGGTTGCAGCATCGGCTACGACAACAAGAAAGAGGGCTGGGACAGCAAGAACAAGATTAGCCCGCGCCTCCAGAGCTTCACCTCTATAGAGACACAGGCCCTGCTCAACGCGCCCATCCGCGTGTTGGATCCCACCGACGCCGCCGCGCTGCAGGATGAAAAGAAAGACTCCGCCACCATCGCCGCCCAGGCTTCCCGCACGTTCTACTTCAAGTTCTGGGGGACGGGCAACAACCAGGCAAAGGAGTACGCCGTGCTCTACCAGTACGACAACCCCAATGAAAGCGGTGGTAAAAGAACAGTCATCACCGTGTACAACAACAATAAATCGGGCTACAGGTTCGACATGCAGCTTGCCCTGCAGCCGAACAAATACTACAAGCTCGTGCTCACCGGCGAGGCCAAGGAGGCCCGCAACGGCAGTCTGCACGATCCGGAGACCTACGACAAGCAGCTCAAGAAGTATGTGAACAAGCCGTGGACCAACAGCAAGGAGTTCTTCTTCTGCACCGGGCCCGATACTCCCCTGCCCGAGATGCAGCCCATCCAGAATATAACCAGGATTGTGTTCCCGTCGCGGGACGGCGAACACCTGCCACCAGCTGACGTACTTGTGGATGCCTACGTCGACGACGTGAGGCGGCCCAACATCGCCCTGACCGACACCCGCTTCAAAGACCAGTGCTACAAGCATGGCACACTGATGTGGCAGCTGCTCGACGACAATGGCAGGGTACTCGAAGAGGTGGAGAACCTTTACCAGACGGGCAACAACAGCCTCAACATGATGCCCTCAATCCCGTTCAAGAATGTGACGGCCGGCAGAAACTACACCATCCGGCTGGCGTATGTCACGACACGAACCGAGCAAATACGCACGGTGACCACCGAACGCGACACCGAAGTGGACTTCCTCGAAGACACCTACTCCCAGCAGGAGCTGGCCGAACAGGCGAAAGACATCACCGAACAGACGGGCGTGAAGCTGAGCAATGCCGACAAGCAGAACATCCGCGCTGCCGTGATGGCCAAGAAGGAAGACTTCCGACTGAAGCAAGGCTCCGCCGATGAATTCTCTCTCTCCAAGGACGGCTTGGAGAAAATCGGGGACAAATTTACCGGCTCCATACTGGACGGCAAGCTGGAAAAAGACATCGGGCGCGATGCCATCAGAGACCAGATTAAAGACCAAGCCAACATCAGAGACATCAAGGAAGGCGCTTTTGGCGGAATCGGAGGCGGCAAGGGCGGTGCTCTTGGCGGAATCGGAGGCGGCAAGGGCGGTGCTTTTGGCGGAATCGGAGGCGGCAAGGGTGGTACTCTTGGCGGAATCGGAGGCGGCAGCTTGGGTGGAGGCCGAGGCGGCAAGGGCGGTACCTTGGGCGGAGGCCGTGGCCCGCTCGGTGGCAACACCGGCGGCGGCAAGATTGGAACCGTGACCTCGCCCTCGCTCAGCCACAACTACGGCTCGACGGGCAACCTGACGCAAGGTGCCATCTTCTCGACAACCACCAGCCCGGTGCTCTCCGGTGCCGGCGGCAACAAGCTCGACTTGGGCAACAAGGGCGGCATGAACATGATGGGCAAGGGCAGCGGCATGGAAAGCCACATGAAGGCCAGCATGCCCAAGGGCAGCGAGATGCGCCACCTCATCCGCCCGCTGGTCGACGAAGAACGCGGCCCCATGACCCCGCAGAACAAAAACAGCAAGCCGGGCACGGTGAAGGTGAGCTACAGGGACACCACCATCGTCACAACCCGAGAAATCTTCTCCATGCGAGTGCATACTGTCGACGGGGACTGGAAGACGGGCAACCTGGCCTACTCCAAGCCTTTCGTCAGCTACTGTCTCGACAACGTTTGGTGGGAGGGTTCTGCCATGTCGCGAGACTACACCGACAAGAACATCACCATTGGCGGCACGAAGCTGAAGAATGTCACGAAGGATGAAAATCTGTACCTATGGGACGGAGTAAGGGCCTACCTGCACGATCCCTATGCTTACTTCGCCTATCTGGGCAACGTGGCTTTCCTTGGCGGTATGAAGATCGAGTGCCCACGCCTCAACATCAATGTCACAACCAGCCAATCGCTCATCTACACCACGCCCATAAGCAAATGGGAAGGCATGTACAGGTTGTTCCAGGCAGCAAAAGAAGAGTACGAAGAGGCTAAAAACAAGTGGGTGAAAAGCACCGGGCCCATCCTCCATACCTCCGGCAAGAAAAAGAACAAACCCTACAATGCCAAGGAAATGGGAGAATATTACGAAAAGTGTTTTCCGCGTCCGAACACCGATAACTTCAGCACCGTGAGCGATGCCTACCCCATCTTGCAGCGCATGGGGCTCTACGACCGTGACGCACGAGGCAACCACCCGCAGTACTCGCTCTATCCGCTGCACCGCTGGGGAGAAGTGAACGTGCAGAAAGCAGACGACGCCTACGAGTTGAAGTACACCCCGGACCCCAATGACCGCATCAAGGTGAGTCATGCTCTGCAATTGATGGCTGCGCCCTATTGGTTGGCGCGTGACTTGTCGAGGACCATCTCGTCTCAAGCGGATGACGTCAGTACCGAAGCAGGCAAGGGCAAAGATTTCACAGGACGGGCAAATGGGGTAGGAGATTGGGTGGATATACACGACGGTGTCTACTTCAAGAGCATCTATGACCCCGGGGAAAACCAAATCCACTCTGATGAAAACAGGGGCAACTGGTCTACCCAACTGGGCTGGTCGGCCGTCGAGATACCGTGGTATCAGTTTGCCATCGCCTGGGGTGGGACAGAGGACAACTCCGACAGCAAGAAGAAGGTGACCCTGCACAACACCACACCGCTCGGCCACTCCGATTGGCGGGTGCACAGGGAGGTGTCGCAAACGATATGGGACAGGCTCAATAAGTGGGAGTTCACCCATAAACAGATGACCCAGAGCGCACGGTACATGAAGCGCGCCACGTTCACCATCTATCGCGTCGGGGCCTACAACACCCAAAACTTCACACTATTCCCCCTCTATGACATCCAGGAAATAACCATCGACGACCCCATGAAGGGCATCGTCTATTAGCCGGCGGTCCTCCCCCTCCACTCATGCAACCTCAAAGGAAAGACTTATGAAGACAACCAGACATATCATCGCAATGGTGCTCGGGCTGATGGCCGTCACGGCCTGGGCACTGGCCCCGGCCGGACCATCGGCCGGCGGCCCCCGCCACAGTGGCCAGACACCCGCCGGCAGCCCCGCCGCGGGCGGCATGGCCGCCGACAGCCTCGTGGACGACACGCTCGACATGGCCGACATCGAGCCCGACTCGGCCTCGCTGCGCCTCATGGAAGAGATACGCCGGCAGGTGCGCGACTCGCTGGCCCAACGGGTAGACGGCACGAGCCTGTCCACGATCAACATGTTCATCCGCAGCTACCCCGACAGCGTGGTGCTGCGCTGGGCCCCCGAGGACTACGTGTCGTGGAAACACCTGAACCGCGTGGGCTACAACGTGTTCCGCGAGTGGCGTGAGGGCAACGAGCTGCACTTCGACACGCTGGCCCTGGCCCTGAAGCCGCTGACACAGGACCAAATGCAGGCCAAGTATGCCGAGGAAGACTCGCTGGCCATGATGGTGATGGGCCTGATGTACGGAGTGGGCGGGCTGAAAGTGTCCGACATCAAGTACGAGCCGGGCTCCATGGGCTCGCTGCTGGCCCTGCACGACGACCAGCAGACCACCTTCGGCTTTGCCGTGCTGCTGAGCGAGTGGCGGCGCGACCTGGCCGAAGACATGGCCCTGCGGCTGGTGGACCGCCAGGTGAAGAAAGGACGCAAGTACAACTACATTGTGCAGGCCGTGGAAAACGACACGGTGATGGGCATGTACTTCAAGTCGGCCTACATCGAGGGCGTGGAGACCTTCCCCTACAAGGCGCAGCCTCTCGAGGTGACCCTCGAGGACTCTGTGGTGGAGAACAACACGGTGCACCTGCGTTGGAAGAACGACCTCTACTCGTGCTTCGAGGTGGAGCGGCGGCGCAAGGGCGCAGGGGCGTGGACACGGATTACCGAACGCCCCTACATGCCCATGCCCGAGGCCGACCTTCAGGAGTCGGCGTGCCTCTACAACGACGGCCCACTGGAGCCCGGCACCTACGAGTACCGGGTGCTGGGACACGATGTCTTCGGCGACCTGACGCTGCCCAGCCCGGTGCACGAGGTGCACGTGGGCGACAACGTGCCGCCGGCGCCGCCGGTGCTGCGGGACATCTTCATCGAGCGTCCCGACAACGACCCCTCGGCGCGCGTGCTGGCCCACATCCGCTGGAGCAAGGACACGCTGGAGAGCGACTTCGTGGGCTTCATGCCGCTCTACTACAACGAGCGCGTGAACGGCACGGAGTGGAAGCCGCTGTGCGAGAAGCTGCTCGCCCCCACCGACACCAGCTGCACGGTGGACGTGACGGGACTGCCCACGGGCATGCTGGTCATCGCGGCCTACGACGAGGCCGACAACGTGACGGCCACCATCCCCTACCAAATCCGCATCACCGACATGAAGGCGCCCGAGCCGCCCGTCAACTTCACGGCCACCGTGAGCCGCATGGGCGTGGCAACCCTCACCTGGGACCAGCCCGAGTCTGACGACGTGGCCCACTACGACCTCTACTTTGCCAACGACACCACGCACCAGGCCACGCAGCGCAACAACGGCACGCTGACCGACAACTTCTATCAGGACACGCTGGCCCTCGACGTGAACCAACGCTACATCTACTATAAGGTGCGGGCCGTGGACTACTCGTCGAACATCGGGCAGTTCACGCCCTGGCTCCAGGTGGAACGCCCCTCGCTGGTGCCGCCCTCGGTGTGCCATCTGGACTCGGCGTGGAACGACGAGCAGGGCATACACATGAACTGGGCCATCGGCCGCGACGCCGCGCTCGACTTCCACAACATCTACCGGCGGCTGGCGGGCGAGCCTGAATGGCACCTGCTCGACATCATCTACCAGGCCGACATCCTGGCCACGGGCGACACGGTGATGGCACTGTGCGACAACCCGGGCTACAACCGCCGGCGCAGGTACGAGTATGCCGTGGAGTCGTTCAACAACACGGGCATCAGCAGCGGCATGAGCCTGGCCTTCTCCACCCTGTACAAGGGCCCCGACGTGATCGACGTGCCGGTGAAACTCATGGGCACCTACGAGTCCAAGGGCGGCGAGACGCGCCTGGCCTGGGACGCCAAGCCGCCGCAGGACGAGGGCGACTACTACTACTGCGTGTACCGCCGCGCCCAGGACGACGACATCTTCCGCTTCCTTATCTCGACCAAGGCCGGCGACCCGTCGCTGATCGACTACAACACGCGGCGGGGCCAGGAGGCCGAATACTACGTCATCGTGAAATTTGCCGACGGGCGCACCAGCCAGCCCTCCAACGTGGTGAGGGTGAAGGCTGCGCTGTGACCCCCGCGCCCCGGCACCACCCACCCGCCACCACCATCACCCACCCGCAAGAAGACAGCGATATGAAGACAAAGACTTGGATATACAGCCTGCTGGCCGTCACCGCACTGAACTCGTGCGGGCAGCTGTTCGACTTTGAAGACAACGGCACCGTGGACACGGCCACCATGACGCTCGACCGGCACGAGCTGACGCTCATGATGGGCGACAGCTACGTGTTGCGGCCCAAATTCGTGCCCGACTCGGTGTCGAACGAGGAGATATACTGGTCGTCGGACGCCGAACACATCGTGAAGCTGCGCAACGACACGCTCGTGGCCCTCATGCCGGGCCGCTGCACGGTGACGGCCCTCTCGGTGCAGCGCCGGCTTACCGACCAGTGCGTGGTGAACGTGCAGCACCGCTGGGCGTTCAACCCCGTGGGCTACCGCTACGACATGGTGGTCTACGCACGCATCACCGTGGGCGGCCAGCCCCTGGGCGACCGCTACATGGTGGCGGCCTTCTGCGGGGAGGAGCTGCGCGGCGTGGCCGTGCACCGCGAGCAGCAGGGCGTGGGCTACGAGGAACTGCGCATCTACAGCAACCGGCCCGAGGGCGAAACCATCTCGTTCAGGGTCTACGACCGCAGCACGGGCATCGTGGGCCCGCTCCCCGGGAGTATGAGCTTCGACGGGGAGGCCCACGGGAGTCTGGGGAATCTCGTGGCTCTCGGAAGTTGAGAACGCTGTGCTTGCCCACGCAGGGCAGCTTCTTCTCCGCACGCAGGGCGCATCTGCTCCTCACGCAGAGCCCTTTTCTTGCCGCACGCAGAGGCGCAGAGAGAGGGAGATTTGCGAGGAAACTCAAAAGACTCTGCGCCTCCGGGGTGGAGAAACAAGAGCATAAAAGAGCCTATAGAGCCCTACCTTGCCCACCCAGAGACTTTACTTGCCACACGCAGGGACTTTCCTTGCCGCACGCAGAGGCGCAGAGAGAGGGAGACTTGTGAGGATACTCCAAAGACTCTGCGCCTCTTGGGTGGAGAAACAAGAGCATAAAAGAGCCTATAGAGCCCTATCTTGCCCACACAGAGCGGCTTCTTCGCCGCACGCAGGGCCCTTTTCTTGCCGCACGCAGAGGCGCAGAGTTTGAGAGGTTTCTCCAAAAACTCCCTCCCCTCCAAGACTCTGCGGAAAGAAAAGAAAAAGGAATCTCCAAAGACTCTGCGGCTCTGCGTGAGGAAAGAAAAAAGGAAACTCCAAAGACTCTGCAGCTCTGCGTGAGGAAAGAAAAAAGGAAACTCCAAAGACTCTGCGGCTTTGCGTGAGGAAAGAAAAAAGGAAACTCCAAAGACTCTGCGGCTCTGCGTGAGGAAAGAAAAGACACCGCGTGAAAAGAAAAAGAAAGCACCGCGTGAAAAAAGAAAGAATGAACGAAGAAAGACAACGACTATGCGCAAGAACATTCTCTTATTGATGGCTCCGCTGCTCGTATTCTGCCTGTCGGCGTGCAGCCTCTACTTCGACGAGCAGAGCTTGCCGGAGGAGCAGCAGGGTGTGGGCCAGGAGGCCCACAGGAACGACAGCACCACCCAGGTGGACTACGAATACCAGCCCGGCGTGGTGAAGCTCACCACGGCCCGCGGGGCGTATCTGGTGATGGTGGAGGCCGACACGGTGCTCTACTTCATGGACTCCACCCCCGAGGACATGCAGCTGCGTGAGGGCAACCTCGTGAGCTGCGGACGCACGGAGAAACTGCCCAAGGGGGTGAACGGACGCGTGGAGCAGGTGCAACGGGCCAACGGCATGCTGCGATGCACCGTGACAAGGGTGCCGCTGAACGAAATCTTCAAGACGCTGAAAGTGGAAATGCACGGCAAGGCGCAGTGGCAGGAGGCCGACCTCGTGGACGAGCAGGGCAACCCTGTGGCCCCGGCCAAGGGCACGAGGGCCAATGACTTCAACAAGAGCCTGTACAAGATGGACTGGAAATTCAACATCGAATCAGACTCGAAGGGCAAGGCGTCGGCCAAGTATGCGCACAACGGCAAGACCACCGACGTGAGCATTCCTGCCAACCTGAGCAGCCTGATGGGCAAGGCCGACTTCAATTTCGAGGTGGGGGCACAGACGGAAGAGACGGTGAACGTGTCGGTAGACATCAACAGTCCCTCGGTGAAGTGCTACATCGAAGAGAAGTCTTCCATCGCGGTCAAGGCCCACGTGGGCAAGGACTACAAGAAGGACAGCCTCGTGGTGCTGGAGAAATATCCCGAGGGCAAGCGGCTGCGGCTGCTCGACTCGCCCGTGGCCATCGACCTGATCTACGGCGTGGGCTCGGCGCTCAACCTGGATCTCTCGTCGAAAGTTACGATGGAGAGCGGCGTGGAATCGCACCGCAAGCTGGGCTTCGAGTATGTGAACAAGAAGTTCGACTTCATCAACGAGAACCTCACGCCCGACCAGGATGTGTTCAAGAAGCTGGATGTGACGGGCTCCTCGACCACATCGGTCAAGGCCCTGGCCACGGTGGGGCTCGACATAGGCGGCTACGTGACGGGCTCGGTCAAGGGCACGGTGACCACGGGACTGGAGACGGCACTGACGCACGCGCAGTTTGGCAGTGACACGCTGCAGCTGAACGACAAGAACTACGTGCGCCTCTTCGTGGCCGCAGGGCTCGACGCCGAGGCGAAACTGAAGTTCAAGGGCATCTCGCTGCCCTCGTACACCAAGCACCTGGCGGAGAAAGAGCTGTTCAGCAAGAAGTGGCCGCTCTTCCCCCGCCTGATTGACCTCACGGTGTCGCCGCGCGACGCCTCGGAGAGCAAGGTGTCGTATGACGGGCAGGTGACCGTGAACAGCGGCCTGATGGCCAAGCTGGGGGCCGACATCCGCCCCTTCCTGCGCCTCTACAACGGCGACAAGTATGCCGACTTCCTGCCCACCGAGACCTCGCCCCAGACGGTGACGGGCGACGGCAGCAACCGTTTTGTCTTCGCCATTGCCGACCGGGACAAGGACGCGAGCTTCGAGGCGGTGCCGGGACTCATCTATGCCGATCGCAAATATCTCTACAGCCGCAAGGAGTTTGCCCAGCCGGTGTCGGCGGCAGACGTGGGCATCGCGCTGATGAACTACACGCAGCTCTACGGCGACAAGAACCTGACGACGGACAACAGCTTTGCCCATGAATACATCTTCAACATCGACGCCAAGGTGCTGGGCGGGGCGAAGCTGGCCAGCTGGGGCATCGCCGTGAAGATGCTCAACCGCAAGGGCAAGACCATCGGCACGAAGGACTACGACGTGAGCAAGAACAGTTCGGGCACGTACACCGTGCGCTTCACGCTCTTTGCCAGCGCCGACCCCACGTGCACGGTGCGCCTGCAGCCCTACGCCAAGACCACGGACGACAAGGAGCTGCGGTTCTGCGAATACGAATTCACCCTTGACAACCCGGCCGAGAACCGCCTGGGCGAGGGCAAGGACGCCGACGTGACGCTGGGCGCAGAGTAGCCTCGGCGCCGCTCCGGGCCGTGGCCCGCGGGCCGCGACAAGGCACGGCAAAGGCCGCAACAGACCCATGGGGAATCTGTTGCGGCCTTTTCGTGTGACGATGGCGGCGCAATCGCAAGGCCGTCGCGGCGCAATCGCAAGGCGTTTATGCCGTCATCGCGCGGTGATGACGGCGCAAACGCGGGGCCGTTACGCCGTCATCTTTTGGGGCTTGTGCGGGTATGGGCCGCAGCGGCCGGCGTCAGCGGCCGGCGTCCCAGTGCAGCGCGTCCATGAAACGGCGTATCACCTCGGGGCGGCCGGTGTGCTTGCCGTCGTCCTCGGAGAGCTTGCAGGTGTCGTTGTAGAAAGGCCACGCCTCGGTAATCTTCACGGCCACGAGCTTGATGACGGTGTTCATCGGGACGACGCCCGGGAAGTCGTTGGTGAAATGGGTGCCTATGCCGTAGGAGGGCTGGCACAGCCGGATGGCATATCGCTGGATGGCGATGGCGTCGTCGGTGGTGAGGGCGTTGGAGAAGATGACCTGCTTGGTGAGGGGATCAATGCCCAGCGAGCGGTACTTGTCTGCGATTTTTTGCAGCTGCTGGCGGTTGTCGCCGCTGTCGATGCGGAGTCCCTTGAACAGGTTGGCAAAGTCCTCGGAGAAGTTCAGGGCAAAGATGTCCCAGCCGAAACTGTCGTAAAGATAGGTGCCGAGGGCCCCGCGGAAAGTGTTGCGCCAGGCGTTCATGGCCAGGTGGTTGGCCATCTGGGGGCCGAACATGCCGCCGATGGCGCACACAAACTCATGGGCCATGGTGCCCACGGGCATGATGTTGTGCTTCATGGCCAAGTAGACGTTGCTCGTGCCCACCAGCTTGCCCTTGTGTCCGCGGGCGGCGGCGCAGTCGCGCAGGGCGCGCACCACGGTGTCCTCGGCCTCGAACGAGGCGCGGCGGCGTGTGCCGAAGTCGGAGAACACGCAGCCGGCGTCGAGCAACCGCTCGGCCTTGCGGTAGGCCCGGCGGTAGTAGTCGGCGTAGTCGAACTGCCGGTCCTGGCCGGTCACGATGTAGTAGAGCTCGGAGACGATGGCCAGCACCTTCACCTCGAGCAGGATGGTGTCGGACCAATTGCCCTCGAAACCGATGTGCAGGTGCCCCTCGTCGTCCTGCCTCACGTCCACCCACTCGGAGCGATAACGGAATCCTTTCATGTAGGTGTAGAACCAATTGGGAATGTAGTAGCACTTGCTGCGCATGAAAGCAATCTCCTCATCGGTCATCACCACCTGCTCCAGCATCCTGACCTGCTCCCTCACGAGCTCGGCAAAGCCCGGGGGATAGACGGTGTTGTTGCGGTCCACAAAGGTGTAACGCACCTGCGCCCGCGGGTAATTGTCGATGACGGAGCAGCACATCGAGAACTTGTAGAGGTCGTCGTCCGTGAAATGATTGATAATCTGTCTCATATCTTCTTTGATGATTAGCGGGGAAAGAGGGGGTGAGAGGCTCTTGGCAGGGCCTGATGACCAGGGACAGGCATAGGCCTGGATGGGTTCTTATAGGCTTTGATAGGCTCTTATAGGCCAGTGATAGGCTTTAATAGGCACTTATAAGAGCCTATCCCCTCCTCTCCTATCAAGGCCTATCACTGCCTATCAAGGCCTATCGGTGCCTATCAAGGCCTATCACTGCCTATCAGAGCCTATCCCCGCCTACCAGTGCCTAAGCCCTATCCCAGCCTATCAAAGGCCTATCACTGCCTCCCCCTCCGTGCAAAGGTACGAAAAAAGCCCCACACCGTTTGGGTGTGAGGCTCTTTTTTCGGCTTCATCCTGCTTTCCGGGAGACATATCCCCCTGCAGAATGGCTGCTTGTCCACCGTCAGGCAACAGCTTGCCCGCCCTCGGGCGGCTACTTGTTCACAATCACTTTCTTGCCGTTGATGATGTAGATGCCACGGGGCAGGCCCTCGGCGCGGTCGGAAACCCGCTGGCCGGCGAGGTTGTAGACACCCTGCACGGCGGGCTTCGCGGCCTCGTTCACCGACACGCCCCGGACAGCCGTCACAAGACCGTCGAAGCGGGACTCGGCGCGCTTCAGCGTGAGCAGGGCCTTGACCTGCAAGGCGGCTTTCTCGGCAGCGGCATCCTTGTTGGTGATGTAGCGGTGCTCGGCGGTGCCGGCCGTCTCGTCGGCGGGCTGATAGCCCACGTAGGTCTGGAGGAACGGAGCCTTCACCGTGGAGCTCAGGGCGTAGGCCGGCGTCTGGCCGTCCACGGCGCTCTGTGCGGCCAGCACGGCATTGCGCAGGGCCTTCACCGTGTCGCTGGTCAGTGCGGCATGGGCATCGAGCGAGGCCTTGGCGGTAGCCATCTCGTCTTTCAAGGCCGTCTCCAGGTCGGCAGCGTAGACAGCGAAATCGCCGCAGTAGCGGATGCTGTTGCTGCCAAACTGATAGGTGTTGAGACCGCCGACCGCAGAGGCGTTCTGCAGGCCGTCGAAACCAAACTGTACGTCGGTGGGCGTGTCGTCGATCTTGTTGTACACCACCGTGAAATACTGCGGCGTGTTGCCGCCATAGCCCAGCGAGTCGACGAAGTTACGGTTGGTGTGCAGGGAGATGACGGCGATGGAGTCGGCCGACTCGGCAGCCTTCACGAAATAGTATGCGCGTGAATCGGTGGTCTCGTCGCCGTCGCGGCTGCCATTTTCGTTGTAGCCGAACCACTGACAAGCGAAGACATAGGCACCGGTATGGGTCAAAGTGACGTTCTGCACCACCTTGTTCTTGCTGTAAGCCGTGTAACCACGCCACATCTGAATGTTGCGCACGGCGTCGAAGTGGTCGTTCTTGCCGAACTTCCAGCGGCCGTTGTCGGTCTGCGAGCCGGAAGTGTCCCAGCCGGAAGCGTTGCCCGACTCGAAGCTGGCGTTCTTAACGGTCACCTCAGAGGGGTTGGCATAGCTGGCCGTAGTGGCCTCAAAGTTGGACACGGCGGTGTTGAGCGCAGCCACTTGGGCGGCCGACTTGGCGGGGTCGCCCTCCAAAGAGTCGGCCTGTGCGGCGAAGACGGCGATAAGAGCGTTGGCCTCGGCGAGCTCATTCTTCAGGGCAGCGCGCGTGGCGGCCGATGCCTTGGCATTCTTGGGGTCGTCGAAGCTGGCCTGAGCCACGGCCGTGGCAGAGACGAGGGTGGTGTAGGCCTTGTTTGCGGCATGGTAACCGTCGATGAAACCACGCATGTTGCGCATCACCTCCAGCAGCGAGTCGGCCACGGTCACCATGGTGCCGTCGCCCGCGGCCGACGGCAGCTCGGTGGTGGACTCGGTGCCCTCCAGCGTGGTGTAGTCGGCAGCACAAGCCTCGATGCCCGCCCGCAGGGCTGCCTTGCCCCAAGGATAGTCGGACAGGGAAACCACCACACGGGCAGAATCAATCATGCGCTTGGCGGCCTCCAGCTGGATGGCCTTGGCATTGTCCTGCACGAACTTGGCGATGTCGGCCTTGGCCGTGGGACTGATGAGACGGAGCACGGGGTTCTTGTAGTTGAACTGACCGCCGTTGTCCATGGCCTGATGGATGACGCCCACGTTGACATTCAGCTCGTTGGGCGTGACGGGCGCGTCGAAGTCCTTGACGATAAAGTAGGTCTGGTAGTCGCGGGCGCTCAGCGTCTCGGCGGCCAGCGTGTCGGTGCCGGCAAATATGCGGCTGGTCACGGACTGGTCGTAGTTGACGGTGTAGTAGGAATTGTTGACCTTGGTCTTGAAGTAAGCATAGCCCTGGGCGTCGATCTGGAAGAGATATTTGCCGGCGGGCAGTGTCTTGTGAATGCCGGCATAGCCTGCGGGCAGCGCATAGTTGCCGGGGAAGGAGGAGTTGATGTAGTCGGCATCCTCGGGCTGATGGAACCAGCGGCCCGAGCCGCCCACGTACCAGTCGCCGTAGTTGCCGCCGCCTTTCTGAATCTTGGTGCCCCACAAGGCGCGCGAGGAGATGTCGCCGCCAGCCACCAAGTCATAGGAGTTGGCGTCGAGATAGTTCTGCTCCGCGCCCACCATGGAAGCCACAAAGTCGGTCATGACCTGCATGTCGTCAAAGTTGATGCCCAGCGGGTCGCCGCTGTTGGCAGCCAGACAGGCCTCAAGCCCCTCGACGAGTCCCTGCAACTCCTCCTTGCCCTCGGGCAGTTCGGCCAGGGCGAGGAGCTTCTTGTCGTAGGCCAGCTTGCGCTTGAGGATGCGCGTGTCGTAGACCTGGGCCACCTCGTGAACCTCAATGTCGGTGACCTGCGCCCCGACGTCGAGCCGTCCGATGGCAATCTGGATGCCGCCTACAGAGCCGCCGGTCACGGTGTCGGTGAAAGCAAACGACACGTCTGTCCACTGATTGGCGGGGATACCCGTCGTGGTGGCCACCTGCTGGAAGCGTGCAGCGGTCTTGCTCGACGAGAAGTCGGCATTGGCAAACACGTCGATATAGTTCTGTGCAGTGCTCGTCACGCTGGTGGTGACGGCCGCCGGCATGTAGACCTTCATGGAAACCACGTAGGTTTTGCTGGCCTCGAAAGGCACCGACTGGAAGATATAGGCACCCTCTGCCCCGTCGGCGTTGTTCAGACTCTGGAGTGCATTTTGCCCGTTGGGGCCAGCACCGGTCTCCACCGACCAAAAGTCGGGGGCCACAGCGGCACCGGCCAGATTGGTCCAGGAGCTGTAATTGTCGGCAAAATTGCCGTTGGCAATCAGGTTCTCTCCCACAACCTTGTACTTGGCATCGGAGGTAAAGATGTAGTCGTTCACGTTGTAGGCCAACGCAGAGACGGCCATCACACCCGCAGCCAACGATAGAAGTAATCGTTTGTTCATAGATGTTTTGTTATTTAATGATGTAAAACTATACGCTTGGATAGGTTCTTTGTCTTTAAGCCAGTGGCAAAAATACACATTAATTGTATCTCTTGCAAAGGAAAATCCGGCCAAAAACGCCGAAAAGGTCCTTTCTGTCAAAAATCAAAGACGATTGACAAAATCGAAAGGCAACGGAAATGCGGAATTATCACTACCTTTGCCCGCATGATGGAAAAAAAGAAACTCGAGGGCCACGCCGCCGTGCTGCTGGCCAATACAATCTTCGGGCTCGGCGTGCCCGTGACCAAACTGCTGCTCGACGACTGGGTGTCACCCATGGCCTACATGGCCACACGGTGCATCGGGGCGGCCGTGATTTTCTGGCTCATCTCGCTGTTCATGCCGCGCGAGCGGGTGGAACGGCGCGACCTCATGGTCATCATGGGAGGCGGGCTGCTGGGCTTCGTCGTCTCGCAGACGCTCACCGCCTGGGCGCTCAACTTCACCAGTCCCGTGTATTTCAGCCTCATCGCCACGCTCACACCGGTGGCGACGATGGTGTGTGCCGCGCTACTCATCGGCGAACGGCTGACGGGCCGCGGCGTGACAGGCGTGGCGATTGGCGTGGGCGGCGCGCTGCTCATGGTGCTGACGGGCTGGCAAGGCGGCAGCGGCAGCAACGATTTGATGGGCATCGGACTGGCCTTGCTGAGCCTGCTCACGTGGGCCCTGTACCTCATCGTCACGCGGTCGGTCTCGGCCAAGTACAGTGCCGTGACGCAAATGAAGTGGGTGTTTCTGGTCTCCACGGTGGCGGTGCTGCCTTTCTCGTGGGGCGACCTGCAGGGGGCCACGCTCTACAGCGGCGGCTGGCAGTGGAGCGGGGTGCTGGAAATGGCGTTCATCGTGGTGTTTGCCACGGTGGCCGGCTTTTTCGCCATCCCCTTTGCCATGCGCCATCTGCGTGCCACCACGGTGAGCATCTATACCAACCTGCAACCCATCGTGGCCTCGCTGGTGGCCATCGGGCTGGAGCAGGACGTGCTTACCTGGGACAAACCAGTGGCCTTGGCCCTTGTATTGCTGAGCGCATACATCGTCACGACTGCCTCCAAATAGGAGCCAGCCCCGGGAGGAGGCGTTTCCTGCTCACGCGAGAGGGGAATTTTTTCACGCAGAAACGCAGAGGAAAGGAGGAGAAAGAGGCTTGTGACGCGACCCGGCGAACGCCGGGTGCAGGAAAAAGAAAAAGGGATGGGAACGAGGCCAAGCCTCTTGTTCCCATCCCTTTGATGATTGATATTCAGAGCCCGTCAGCAGCCCTGAAGCGCAAGGAGCGGTTACTCCTCGCCCGAAAAATCGTTGTCGCGGTGCTCGAAACGGTGGGGACGATGGTCGCCGTCGCGGCGCGGACGACGGTCGCCACGCGGACGACGCTCACGTTCCACATAGCCTTCGGGCTTCTCGATGAGCACACGGTGGGAGAGCTTGTACTTGCCCGTCTTGGGATCGACCTCCAGGAGCTTCACCTTGATCTTGTCGCCCTCCTTGATGCCGGCCTCCTCGACCGACTCCAGGCGTTTCCACTCAATCTCGGAGATGTGGAGCAGTCCCTCCTTGCCCGGCAGAATCTCGACGAAGCAGCCGTAGGGCATCACGCTCTTGACGGTGCCGTCGTACACCTCGCCGACCTCGGGCATAGCCACGATGGCCTTGATCTTGCCCAGGGCAATATCGATACTGTCCTTGTTGGGTGCGGAAATCTGCACCTTGCCCACGCCGTCGACCTCGTCGATGGTGATGGTGGCACCGCTGTCTTCCTGCATCTGCTGGATGATTTTTCCGCCCGGGCCAATCACGGCACCGATGAACTCCTTGGGAATCTCGATGGCCACGATGCGCGGCACCTGCGGCTTCATCTCGGCACGCGGCTCGCTCATGGTCTTCATCATCTCGCCCATGATGTGCTCGCGGCCGGCCTTCGCCTGCATGAGAGCCTTTTCCAGAATCTCGAACGACAGTCCGTCGCACTTGATGTCCATCTGCGTGGCGGTGAGACCGTCCTTGGTGCCGGTGGTCTTGAAGTCCATGTCGCCCAAGTGGTCCTCGTCACCGAGGATGTCGCTCAGGATGGCATACTTGTCCTCGCCGGGATTCTTGATGAGTCCCATGGCGATGCCGGCCACCGGTTTCTTCATGGGCACACCGGCATCCATCAGGGCCAACGTACCGGCACAAACGGTCGCCATCGACGAAGAGCCGTTGCTCTCGAGGATCTGGCTCACCAGACGCACAGTGTAAGGGAAGTCGGCAGGAATCTGATCTTTCAGTCCACGCCAGGCCAGATGGCCGTGACCCACCTCGCGACGGCCTACGCCACGCTGGGCCTTGGCCTCGCCCGTGGAGAACGGGGGGAAGTTGTAGTGGAGCAGGAAACGCTGGTAACTGCGGTTGAGCACGCCGTCGACGAGCTTCTCGTCGAGCTTGGTGCCCAGCGTGCAAGTGGAGAGACTCATCGTCTCGCCGCGCTGGAAGAGGGCGCTTCCGTGGGGCATGGGCAGCGGCGACACCTCGCACCAGATGGGGCGAATCTCGGTCGTGGCGCGGCCGTCAAGGCGCAAACCCTCGTCGAGGATGCAGCGGCGCATGGCATCGCGCATCACGTCGTCGTAATAACGGGCGGCCTCAGCGTGTTTCTCGTCCAGCTCTTCGGCGGCGAGATCAGCATGGGCAGCATCATAGGCCTCGAGGAAATCGGCCAGAATCTTGTCGAAAGCATCGTGACGGGCGTGCTTTTCGAGGGCCTGACGGTTCACGTCATAGACCTGTTGGTAGAGGCCTTTCACCTGTGTGCGCAGTTCCTCGTCGTTCACCTCGTCGTCGTACTCGCGCTTCTTGTCGGTTCCAAGCTCGCGGGCCAGCTCGTCCTGCAGCTCACACATCGGCTTGATGGCCTCGTGGGCCACCTTGAGGGCGGCGATGAGATCCTGCTCGGTCACCTCCTTCATCTCGCCTTCCACCATCATGATGTTGTCTTTGGTGGCGCCAACCATGAGGTCCATGTCGGCCTCGGCCATCTGTTGGAAAGTGGGATTCACCACGTACTCACCGTTGACACGGGCCACGCGAACCTCGGAAATCGTATAGTCGAATGGAATATCGGAGCAAGCCATAGCGGCAGATGCTGCAAAACCAGCCAGGGCGTCGGGTTGATCCACGCCGTCGGCAGAGAGCAACATCACCTGCACATAAACTTCACAATGGTAGTCTGATGGGAAAAGCGGACGAAGGGCACGGTCTACGAGACGTGAAGTAAGAATCTCTTCGTCGCTGGGTTTGCCTTCGCGCTTGGTGAATCCGCCGGGGAAGCGGCCTGCAGCACTGTACTGCTCACGATAATCTACCTGCAAAGGCATGAAATCTGTACCCGGAACTGCCTCTTTGGCTGCACAAACAGTGGCCAGCAATACGGTGTTCCCCAAACGAAGGACAGCGGCGCCGTCGGCCTGTTTCGCAACCTTTCCGGTTTCAATTGAGATGGTTCTGCCATCTGGCAACTGAACGGTTTTCGTAATTACGTTCATTAAAATCTAAAAAACTTTATTGTTTTGACTTACATCTAAAAATATAACGGGGGCAAAGATACCCATTAAAAGCGAGAAAGAAGAAGAAAAGAGCATTATTTTTTGTTTTTTTGTCGATTTGCATTAACTTTGCAAACGACTATTCCACAAACCATCACGGACAGGTCGCAACGAACACATCAACCGCTGATTATGAAGATATTCCATCGTCTGGCAGCCGCCGCCATCGTGCTGGCCGCGCTGGCTGCCACCTCATGCACGGGCAAGAAATTCCACATTTCAGGCACCATCACCGAAGCCCGCGACTCTCTTCTCTATTTTGAAAACATGAGTCTCAACGGCGCCGTCACCGTAGACTCGGTGAAACTGGGCGAAGACGGCTCGTTCAGCTTCGACGGCACAGCAGCCGACCACCCCGAATTTTACCGGCTGCGCATAGCCCGACAGATCATCAACATAGCCGTGGACTCCACGGAAAACATCGCCGTGAAAGCCTCCTACCCCACCATGTCGGGGCAGTACGACGTGAAAGGCTCGGAAGAATGCTCCAAAATCAAGGAGCTGGCCGTGATGCAAATGAGTCTCCAGGCACAGATCAACGCCATCACCCAAAACCCCAATGTGTCCTACGACAGCGAGGCCGACAGCATCCGCCAGATTGTGGCGGCCTACAAAGACCGGGTGAAACGCAACTACATCTTCAAGGAGCCAATGAAGGCCTACGCCTATTTTGCCCTGTTCCAGACGGTGAACGTGGGCGGGCAGACGGCCCTCATCTTCGACCCGCGCAGCAAGAAAGAAGACGTGCAAGTGTTTGCCGCCGTGGCCACCAGCTGGGACACCTACTACCCCAACACCGAGCGCGGCAAGAATTTGCACAACATTGCCATCGAGGGAATGAAGAACGTGCGCATCATTCAGGCCGAGCAGAGCCAGACCATCGACGCCAGCAAGGTGTCGGCCAGCGGGGTCATTGAGATTGCCCTGCCCGACAACCGGGGGCACATCCGGCGGCTCACCGGCCTGCGGGGCAAGGTGGTGCTGCTCGATTTCCACGTCTTTGCCACCAAGACGAGCACGGCCCGCATCATGCACCTGCGCGACCTTTACAACAAATACCACGCCCAAGGCCTGGAGATTTACCAGGTGAGCCTCGACCCCGACGAGCATTTCTGGAAAGAGAGCGTGGCCGCCCTGCCCTGGATCAGCGTGCACGACGAGGCCGGAACGGCTTCGCCGGCCGCCGCCCAATACAATGTGCAGAGCGTGCCCACCTACTTCCTCATCGACAAGAACAACGTGCTGCAAAAGCGCGACGTCCAGATTAAGGACCTCGACGCCGAAATCAAAGCCATGCTGTAAAGGAAACCGCCAATGCATCCACTCAGCAAATTCATCTACTGTCCTGCATGCGGGAGCAGCCACTTTGAGGAGCAGGACGAGAAAAGCAAGCGTTGTCGCCACTGCGGATTCGAGTATTACCTGAATCCCAGCGCGGCCAACGTGGCGTTCATCCTGAACGAACGCGACGAGCTGCTCGTCATCACGCGCAAGAAAGAACCGGCCAAAGGCACACTCGACCTGCCCGGCGGCTTTGCCGACATCGGCGAAACGGCCGAGCAAGGCGTGCGGCGCGAGGTGCTGGAAGAGACAGGACTCACGGTATCGCGCCTGCGCTATCTCTTCAGTTATCCCAACGTTTACCTCTACTCCAACTTTGAAGTGAAGACACTTGACAGCTTCTTTCTCTGCCAAGTGGACGACTGCAGCCGGCCGGAAGCCCGTGACGACGCAGCCGACTGCCAGTGGATTCCGCTGGCCGACATCCGCACGGAGCTGTTCGGACTGCGCTCCGTGCGCCAAGGGCTACGCGACTTCATCGAGTCGTACCCAGCCACTTGGCAGAGCGGAAACGGCGAGGGGTGATAGCCTAAAGTTTTCTCAGAATCGGTCTTCACGGCGGCGGGCCAGGATGCGCTGGGCGCAATCGGCAGCCACTACCACGGCACCCGCCAGGATGCACACGTCTTTGATGACCAGACGGCCGGCTCCGGTGAGCAGGGGGAAGCCGTGCTCGCCACTGCCTAAATCGGGCACCCAGACCTCGGGCGTGGTGACCAGGAACGAGAGGGTGCCGATGGTCATGAGAAAGACAAGCCCTGCTCCCACGAAGCCCACCTTGGGCCACACGATGCCCAACAGCGTAAGCACACCGAAAGTCATGATAAGAATGCCGAGGCCCTTGGAAAAGACGTAGGTGTTGTTCTCCTCATGCCACTGGTGTTTACGGGCGTCAAACTCGCCCTCCTTGAGCTTGTAGTCCTTGTATTCGGGCGCCTCCTTGGCATAAAAGAAGCTCATGAAAGGGCTGTTGGCCACAAAAGGCACGATGCCCTCGGCCTCGTAGTTGAAGAACTTGAGGCCTCCAATCCATACGAAAATAATGAAAATGGCGACACGAATCAGGTGAACGCCGAAACCTTTCAAAGAGGCGGAGAGGTGCAACAGCCCATCCACCAGTGCTGTTATTTGCTTTATCATCATTTGAGTTTAAAGAAATGAAACTTGACAGAACCCGGCATACGCTCGCCAGGTCTTGCGGATGCAAAGGTAAACAGTTTTTCTTTCAACGACAAAACCTCCCTGTAATTATTTCAAAATATACCCCGTTCGTGGTAGACATACTACCCGTGACGGACGGAACACCGGCTGGCTTTAGACAGAACAACGGTTATTTTTAGACATAACAACATATTAAACAGATGGCTGGCGCGGTGGGTTTAAAGACATAGTAACAAAATAACATGTGGCTGACGCGGTGAATTTTAACCTAAAAACAGGGCAGCCGGAGGACCATGCCGCAGGAAAGGGGTTTGACATAGGGCCCGACCTCTGCGCCGGCCCCTACGTTTGGAACAAACGTTCAACACGAATCATGTTTGGAATACGATGTACATGCGTCGCAACCACGGTGTACATGCGTTGTGATTACGTCGCAAACGCATTGCGGCAACGGCGTAAACGCGTCGTGATTTCACCGTAAACGCATCGCGAAAACGGTGTCATGACATGACGATGCTCCCGTGCCGACGTTTCCAGCCACCCTAAACGCTTATTCCAAACGGGCCAGCCTCTGCACCGGCCGCCCCCTATGCCAATATCCTTTCCCGTGGCATGGTCCTCCGGCTGCCCTGTTTTTAGGTTAAAAATTCACCGCGTCAGCCACATGTTATTTTGTTACTATGTCTTTAAAAATACGGCGTCAGCCATCTGTTTAATATGTTGTTATGTCTAAAAATAACCGTTGTTATGTCTAAAACCAGCCGTTGTTCTGTCCTCCGCCTCCGCCACCCCATCTATTAAAAAAACTAAATTAATCTCTATATAATAAGGTGCAAGCGAAAGTTTTAATTACTTTTGCCAACCGTTAAATCACAAACAGGAGATATGCAAGACAATCTGGTGATCGTAGAGAGCCCCGCAAAAGCCAAGACCATTGAGAAGTTTCTCGGCAAGGATTTCAAGGTAATGTCCTCGTATGGACACATCCGCGACTTGAAGAAGAAGGAGCTCAGCATAGATGAAAACACACTGGAACCCGACTATGAGATTCCGGAAGAGAAGAAGAAAATCGTCAGCGAACTGAAGAAAAATGCCAAGGCTGCCAGCAAGATTTGGCTCGCATCCGATGAAGACCGCGAGGGAGAGGCCATCAGTTGGCACCTTTGCGAGGTGCTCGGACTGGACGAGACCAAGACCTCGCGCATCGTCTTCCACGAGATTACCAAGCCTGCCATCCTGGAGGCCATACAACATCCGCGCCACCTGGACATGAACCTGGTGAACGCCCAGCAGGCCCGCCGCGTGCTCGACCGCCTCGTGGGCTTCAAGCTCTCGCCGGTGCTCTGGCGCAAGGTGAAGCCCGCCCTCTCGGCCGGACGCGTGCAGAGCGTGGCCGTGAGGCTCATCGTGGAGCGCGAACGCGAGATACAGGCTTTCCAGACCGAGCCCTACTACCGCGTGAACGGCATCTTCGCCGTGACCAATGCCGACGGCAGCAAGAGCGAGGTGAAGGCCGAACTGGACAAGCGCTTCAACACCCACGAGGAGGCTCTGGCCTTTCTGGAGAAGTGCAAGGACGCCACCTTCGTGGTGGGCAACATCGTGAAGAAGCCGCTGAAACGCACCCCCGCACCCCCTTTCACCACCTCGACCCTGCAGCAGGAGGCCGCCCGCAAGTTGGGCTTCACCGTGAGCCAGACCATGATGGTGGCCCAGCGCCTGTACGAGAGCGGGCGCATCACCTACATGCGTACCGACAGTGTGAACCTCTCGGGGCTGGCCATCAACGCCAGCAAGGAGGAGATTGTGAAGACCTACGGCGAAAACTACAGCAAGCCCCGCAACTACCAGACCCACTCCAAAGGCGCACAGGAGGCACACGAAGCCATCCGCCCCACCTTCATGCACGAGGCCGGGCAGGAGTGGACTGCCCAGGAACGCCGGCTCTACGACCTCATCTGGAAGCGCACCATCGCCTCGCAGATGACCGATGCACAGATAGAGAAGACCACGGTGACCATCGACGTGAACGGCACTGACGAGAAATTCGTGGCCAACGGCGAGGTGGTGGTCTTCGATGGATTCCTGAAAGTGTACCGCGAATCGACCGACGACGAGGACAACAACCAGGAGGAGACCCACCTGCTGCCGGCCCTGAAAACCAACGACCGGCTGGAACGTCGGGAGATTAGCTCGACCGAACGTTTCTCGCAGGGCCCGCTGCGCTACACGGAGGCCAGCCTCGTGCGCAAGCTCGAGGAGCTGGGCATCGGCCGCCCGTCGACCTACGCCCCCACCATCTCTACCATCCAGCAGCGCGAGTACGTGCAGAAAGGCGACAAGAGCGGCACCGAACGCTACTATGTCATCGACACCCTGCAGGGCAATCTCATAACGCCACGCAAGAGAAAAGAGATGGCCGGCTCGGAAAAAGGCAAGTTGCTGCCCACCGACATCGGTATCGTGGTGAACGATTTCCTGCTGCAAAACTTCCCCGACATCATGGATTACAACTTCACGGCCAAGGTGGAGAGCCAGTTTGACCGCATTGCCGAGGGCAAGGAAGAGTGGGGAAAGATGATGAGCAAGTTCGATCGGGACTTCGAGCCCACGGTAGACTCGGTGATGAAAGCCCGTTCGGAGCACAAGGCCGGCGAGCGCGAACTGGGCCGGGACCCCAAGACGGGCAGGCCTGTGTTTGTGAAGATAGGGCGCTTCGGCCCCGTGGTGCAGATAGGTTCGGCCGACGACGAGGAGAAACCCCTCTTTGCCCAGATGCCCAAAGACAAGAGCATCGAGACCATTTCGCTGGACGAGGCCCTGGAACTGTTCAAGCTGCCCCGGAAGATTGGCGAGTTCGAGGGGGGCGCCGTGACCATCGGTGCCGGACGCTTCGGCCCCTACGTGCTGCACAACAAGAAGTATGTGTCGCTGCCCAAGACCGAAGACCCCATGACCATCACCCTCGACACGGCTGTGGCCCTCATCGAGGAGAAGCGCAAACAGGAGAAAGAACGGCACATCAAGACCTATGAGGAAGACCCGAAACTGGAACTGCTGAAAGGCCGCTTCGGCCCCTACATCGCCTACGACGGCAAGAACTACCGCATAGACAAGAAGCTGCACGAACGCGCCTTGGCCGCCGACCTGAGCTTCGAGGAGTGCATGGACATCGTGAAAAATGCCCCGGAGCCCAAGGCCAAGACGAGGAGGACAAGGAAGTAGACGCTCCCCAGGCCTCGCCTCAAGAGGGGCGGGTAGCCCGCCCGGGAGCGTCAAACTCGGCCGAAAGGCCTTGCACATCCGCTTTAAACCATGGAAAAGTTAACGAAAGACGCGGCCGACCCGCCATCCACCAGTGCCGGAACACCCTCGCCCGGAGGGGTGGAGAGAGGCTTTCGCATCATTCTCATCGGCTACATGGGGTCGGGAAAGACCACCGTGGGCAAGGCCTTGGCCGCCGACCTGCGCATGCCTTTCTACGACTTGGACTGGTACATCGAGAGCCGCATGCGCAAGAGCGTGAGGCAAATCTTTGACGAGCAGGGCGAGGAAAGGTTCCGACAGATAGAACACAACATGCTGCACGAGGTGGCCGAGTTCGAGAACGTGGTCATCAGCTGTGGGGGCGGCACACCGTGTTTCTTCGACAACATGGACTACATCAACCGCCAGGGCGAGTCGGTCTACCTGAAGTGTACGCCGGAAGTGCTTTACCGCCATCTGAAAATGGGAAAGACCGTGCGCCCCCTGCTGCTCAACAAGACACCCGAAGAGGTGCAGACTTTCATCCATGAGCAGCTCGGGCAACGCGAAGCCTACTATGTACAGGCCCGGCATACCCTCGACGTGACCCTGATGGACAACTACGACAAAATCAAAATCACGGTGGACAAGCTGAAAGAGACGCTGGGGCTGCGCTAATGCTCCCCTATGTCTTCCCGAGTGCTTCCCCCGCAGTTTCTCTTTTACCCTTTTACTTTTTTACGCTTATTCTCTTTTACACGCAACAATGAAGAAGTGGACGATTGAAGATTCGAAGGAGCTCTACAACATTAATGGCTGGGGCACTTCCTACTTTGGCATCAACGACAAGGGCGACGTCTATGTGACGCCCTGCAAGGACAACACTCAAATAGACCTGCGCGACGTGATGGACGAGCTGGCTCTACGCGATGTCACGCCGCCCGTGCTGCTGCGCTTCCCCGACATTTTGGACAACCGCATCGAGAAGACCTCCTCATGCTTTGAAAAAGCCAAGAAGGAATATGGCTTTCAGGGCGAGAACTTCATCATCTACCCCGTCAAGGTGAACCAGATGCAACCCGTGGTGGAAGAGATTATCTCGCACGGCCGCAAGTTCAATTTAGGGCTGGAGGCCGGATCCAAGCCCGAACTGCACGCCGTGATTGCCGTGCAGTGCCAAAGCGACTCGCTCATCATCTGCAACGGCTACAAGGACCAGAGCTACATCGAACTGGCCCTGCTGGCCCAGAAGATGGGCAAACGCATCTTCATCGTGGTGGAGAAACTGAACGAACTGGACATCATTGCCCGCGTGGCCAAGAGCCTGAAGGTGAAGCCCAACCTGGGCATCCGCATCAAACTAGCCTCGTCGGGGTCGGGCAAATGGGAGGAGAGCGGCGGCGACGCCTCGAAGTTCGGACTGAACTCGTCAGAGCTGCTCAAGGCCTTAGAGAAGCTGGACAGCATGGGAATGCACGACTGCCTGAAACTCATTCACTTCCACATCGGCAGTCAAATCACCAAGATACGCCGCATACAGACGGCCCTGCGCGAGGCGGCCCAGTACTACATCAACCTGCACAAGATGGGTTACGACGTGGATTTTGTGGACTGCGGCGGCGGCCTGGGCGTGGACTACGACGGCACGCGGTCGTCGAACAGTGAGAGTTCGGTGAACTATTCCATCCAGGAATACGTGAACGACTGCGTCTATACCTTTGTCGATGCAGCCAACAAGAACGACATCAGCCATCCCAACATCATCACAGAGAGCGGGCGTTCGCTGGCAGCCCATCACTCGGTGCTGGTCATCGACGTGCTGGAAACGGCCTCGCTGCCCGAAATGCCAGAGGAGTTTGAGGCCAAGGACACCGACCACCAGCTGGCCAAGGACCTGTACGAGATATGGGACAACCTGAATCCCAAGAGCATGCTCGAGGACTGGCACGACGCGGAACAGATACGCGACGAGGCGCTGGAGCTTTTCTCGCACGGCATTGTGGACCTGCGCACACGGGCCGAGATAGAGGCCATGTACTGGAGCGTGTGCCACGAAATCAACACGCTGGCCAAGGGAATGAAGCACGTGCCCGACGAGCTGCGCGGCCTTGATAAGCTGCTGGCCGACAAATATTTCTGCAACTTCTCGCTTTTCCAGAGCCTTCCAGACTCTTGGGCCATAGACCAGCTCTTCCCCATCATGCCGATACAGCGGTTGGGCGAACGGCCCACACGCAAGGCTACGCTGCAGGACATCACCTGCGACTCGGACGGCAAGATAGCCAACTTCGTGTCGGACGGCCATGTTTCGCACGTGCTTCCGCTCCACCCGCTCAAGAAAAATGAGCCCTATTACCTGGGCGTGTTCCTCGTGGGAGCCTATCAGGAGATTCTGGGCGACATGCACAATCTCTTCGGCGACACCACGGCAGCCCACATCAGTGTGAAAGACGGCAAGTACAACATAGACCAGATCTTCGACGGCGAAACCGTAGAAGAAGTGCTGGAGTACGTGCAGTACAATCCCAAGAAGCTGGTGCGCCAGCTGGAGCAGTGGGTGACGAAAAGTGTGAAGCAAGGCAAAATCTCGCTTGAAGAGGGCAAGGAGTTCCTGAACAACTATCGTTCGGGGCTGTACGGATATACGTATTTGGAATAGAGTTCTCCCCCGCCACCCCAACAGGAGGGGTACAACGCCACCCTGGAATATAGCAGTAAAGAAGAAAGAATGTGACTCCAACAGGCATTTGTCTTTACTCCGGCGAGCAAGGTAAGCCATAATTCCTTAACTCCATAACTCCTGACGAAAAGAATGAAAGAACAACTGACTATCGTGAAAGTGGGCGGAGCCATTGTAGAAGATGAGGAACGCCTGAACCAACTGTTGCAGGACTTCGCCGCCATATCCGGCAACAAGCTGCTGGTGCACGGCGGGGGCAGACGCGCCACCAAGGTTGCAGCCGCACTGGGCATCGAGAGCCGGATGGTGGGCGGCCGACGCATCACCGACCGGCAAATGCTCGAGGTGGTAACCATGGTGTACGGCGGACTGGTGAACAAGAACCTCGTGGCCAGACTCCAGGCCAACGGCATCAACGCCCTGGGCCTCACAGGGGCAGACATGGGTGTGATACGCAGCCACAAGCGGGCACCTGTCTCCACCCCTGCTACTGATGGTGGCACACCGATTGTGGTTGACTATGGCTTCGTAGGCGACGTAGACCATGTGGACGGGCATGCCCTTGCAACCCTTATCGGGCGCGGGGTGACGCCCGTGATGGCCCCGCTGACACACGACGGACAAGGACACATGCTCAACACCAACGCCGACACCATTGCCGCAGAGACGGCCAAGGCCTTGGCTGGCCAGTATGACGTGACGCTGATATACAGCTTCGAGAAGCCTGGCGTGCTGGCCAATCCCGAGGACGACGGCAGCGTTATCCCCGTGATTACCCGGGCCGACTTTGTACGCTATCGGGCCGACGGCACCATTTCGGGTGGCATGATTCCCAAGATAGAGAATGCGCTGCAGGCCGTAGAGGCCGGTGTGGGGCGTGTCATCATCACCCTCGCCACAGCCATAGACGGGCGGCACGGCACGGTGATCCGTACCCGAATGCCACAACCATGATGTATCAAAATCGTTTCCACACCGACATCCTGCCGCTGAAAAATCAGCTCTATCGCCTCGCGCTGCGTATCACGCTCAACAGTGCCGAGGCCGAAGACATCGTGCAGGAAACGCTCATCAAGGTGTGGAACCGACGCGAAAGCTGGGACAAGATAGACAACATGGAGGCGTTTTGCTTCACGGTGTGCCGCAATCTCTCGCTGGACAGCATCAAACGGCACGGCAACCGCAACGCCACGCTGGACGAAGGGCAGGCCGAACAGCCCTCCAACATGCCCACTCCCTCGGAACACACCATAGAACACGACCAGCTGGCCATTGTGCGGCAACTCGTGGACGCCCTGCCCGAGAAGCAGCGCAGCTGCATTCAGCTACGCGACTTCGAGGGAAAAAGCTACAAAGACATTGCCATCATTCTGGGTATTACCGAGGAGCAGGTGAAAGTGAACATCTTCCGCGGACGGCAAACCATCAAGCAGAAGTTTCAAGGTTTGGACCAATATGGCATATAATATTTGAAACGCCCATGTGCTCCGGGCTATTCCGTAATGTGTTCTGCGATTCTTGCCGCATGAAACTCCTGTATGGAATATTCTACGCAACCAGCTTTCAATAACGGGTCTTCGGCGAGATGCTCCTGAAGCGTTTCCAGACTTTCGGCTTTGGCGATGATGGTGCCATGCCACTCCAAGGTCTTGTTCAAGCCGAACATCACGAATATTCCTTCATCAAACTTCTTGTTGAGAAACTCTTCATGCACGCTGATGAGCGACCGCGTCTGCTCACCCGGTGTTACTTTTGCATCTACAATAAACATTGTTTCTTCGTTTAACGGTTAAACATCAGGCTGTGAATCCGCCGTCTACGGCAAATTCAGAACCGCTCACAAAGCTGGCCTCATCGGATGCAAGAAATGCAACGGCTGCGGCAATCTCCTCCGGTTTGCCGAAACGCCCCATCGGAATAAGTGCCTGTACGGTTTCGATGTGCTTCTTGGCTGCTTCGGGATCCAAATCTGTTTTCTCGTAGATAGGTGTCCAAATGGGGCCTACGTTGACGGCTTTGACGCGAATACCCTCTTTGGAAAACTCACGGGGCCACGCTTTCGTGATGACCGAGACAGCGGCCTTGCTTGCCGAGTAGACCGACATGTTAGCCATGGGACGCAGACTGACCGACGAGGATATGTTGATGATTGTTCCGTGGCTTGCTTTCAACAAGGGGAGAGCCTGTCTGCCTGCATCTACGATGCCGCGCACATTGATGTTGAAAGTATTGTCGTATTCCTCCATTTTCAGGCTTTCAAGCGGTGTGACGGGAGCCACGCCGGCATTGTTGACAAGTATGTCCAGACGGCCAAACTTAACTTTTACCTCAGAGAAGAGCCTTTCAAGGTCGGCAGTCTTGGTGATGTCGGCCACTACATAGCTGATGTTTTCATGTTTCTCCGCCGTCTCCTTCAACGATTTTTCCGTTCTGCCGATAATCACCACGTGGGCACCTTCGTCGGCAAGACGCAAGGCAATAGTCTGTCCGATACCCGATCCACCACCAGTCACGATGGCCACTTTGTTCTCTAAATTATACATAGTCTTCATGTTTTATTGGTTCATTATTTCCTTGATTCTCTCTACCAGTCTGCCGGCGTATGCCACAGCCTCCTGTCACTGCTGCTCTATGCCCTCGGGTGTCTGCCGGGATGTGTAGCTCACACCGTTGATCCACATAGCGCCTTGATAGTCGAGCCGACATAGTTTGGCCGTGGCCGAGTAGAGTTCTGTCAGACGATTGATGTCAGCAATGGCATCAGCCTCTCCGGTATAGGCCACAGCCGGTGCGCCTGTAGTGAAAGACACGAGAAACTTCTTGCCTCCCAGTACCCCTTTGGAGCCGTGGGAAAAACCATGCAGGAAGACCTCATCGAGCCATTTTTTCATCAGTGCCGGCATGGTGTACCAATAGAATGGAAATTGCCATACAATGAGGTCGGCTTTGAGAAGAGCCGCTTGATAACGCATCATTTTAGTGTAGCTTTTTGGCTACAAAGTTCGACATAAGTTCTTGAAAACGAAAGTTTTGCATGCCGTCAATTTAATAGTCATTTTCCATTCATTGCTACATTTTTTTGAGAGCCTGCTTTTGTGTAGCAATTTCTGTAGCAGAAAATGACCGAATGATGACTATCAAAAGGTATAGTTTGGCAGTCAAACGGATATGGATAAAAAAACAAAAAATCGCTGTAAAACCTTGATTTTACAGCGATTATCCTTGTTTTGAAGGCTAAAATGACGTATTGTTTGACGTCCTTTTGAAACCTATTTGTGGACCAGCCTGGGCTTGAACCAGGGACCTCCAGATTATGAGTCTGTTGCTCTAACCAACTGAGCTACAAGTCCGGCTTGTTGCTGTACAAAAGAAAGCAATAAGTTGTTTTGCAAAGGTAAGGGGATTTGGGCAAATAACCAAATGTTTTTTGCAAAAAGTCGCTAAATCAAAAGGAATGTATTGGCAATTATGGGTAATTTAGCTAACTTTGCAAGTGATAGTGAGAATTGGTGGCGCAAGATGTGCATCAACAAGCATAGAAGAATTATGAATCATCAAGTGCAAAATAATTGGCAGGACTTGACCGACGAGGAGGTGCAGGATACGAAGCATGGCCTGACAGACACCCAAGTCTTGGAGAGTCGGCAGAGACATGGTGACAATGTATTGACACCGCCCAAGCGTACTTCCATGTGGAAACTCTACATGGAGAAATATCGGGATCCGATTATTCAGATTTTGCTGGTAGCTGCAGCCGTTTCATTGGCCTTGGCCTTTATCGAGAACGACTTTGTTGAGACCTTTGGAATCCTGCTGGCCATTGTGACTGCTACGACGGTGGGGTTCTATTTCGAACGTGACGCGGCCAGCAAATTCCGTCTGCTTACAGCCATCAACGAAGACCAGCCCGTAAAGGTGCGCCGCAATGGCCGGGTAGTGGAGATTCCTCGCCGCGACGTTGTTGTGGGTGATGTCATCCTGGTTGGCGTGGGCGATGAGATTCCGGCTGATGCCGAATTGCTGGAATGCGTGAATCTTCAAGTTGACGAGTCGAGCCTGACGGGGGAGCCTCTGACAACAAAAGCGGTTTTTTCCAGCTCTTTTCAGGGGCAGAACGGGGAACAACAAAACGAGGGAACTCATGGCGGAGCAACCTATCCTGCCCATCTCATCCTGCGTTCCACCATGGTGATGAACGGTCATGGCGAGGCTGTTGTGACCCGTGTCGGTGACAAGACAGAAATAGGCAGAGTTGCCGCCAGTGCCACAGAAACCACCCATACCAAAACCCCGCTCAGCATGCAGTTGGACAAACTGGCCAAACTCATTTCCCTCATCGGTACTACGGTGGCCGTGACAGCATTTGTATGTTTTCTCGTTCGCGACATCCTGACCAATCCCATTTGGCATGGTACGGATTATTTTGCCATGGCACTGGTGGTGCTCAACTATTTCATGATGGCTGTCACGCTGATTGTGATGGCTGTTCCCGAGGGACTTCCCATGGCCGTCACCTTAGCCTTGGCACTCAACATGCGACGCATGCTGAAGTCCAACAACCTTGTCCGCAAGCTCCACGCCTCCGAGACCATGGGAGCGGTAACTGTGATTTGTACGGACAAGACAGGAACACTGACGGAAAACAAGATGCAAGTGGGAAGCCTCACCCCTATCTCCGACTGTAATCCGGAAAAAGATTATCCCTCTCTCAATAGCGATAGTTTGGAGTCCGACAGAATCCAAGAGTGGCTTGCCATAGCCATTGCCGTGAACACGACGGCAGAACTCGACGGAGACACCCCCATCGGCAACCCGACAGAGGGGGCACTGCTCCTGTGGCTGAAAGAAAATGGATACGACTATCTCAAGCTCCGCCACAAATATCCCGTACAAGAACAGATCGCGTTCTCCACAGAAAAGAAGTATATGGCCACTACCGTTAGCATTGACGGCCGGCCTTGGACCTTTCTGAAAGGCGCTCCCGAGACCGTGCTTGGGGCCTGTGGACTTACGACCGAAGCACGCCAAGGCATCGACCGGACACTGTCCGGCTACCAGCGGCAAGCCATGCGCACCCTGGCTCTGGCTTTTCGCGAGGGTACCTTTGCCGAACCCTCAAGCCATGCCGACTATCATGGACAGGCTGTCGTAGCCATCAGCGATCCTGTGAGGGCGGATGTCCCCGCTGCCATTGCCCAATGCCACAGGGCAGGCATCAAGGTCAAGGTTGTCACGGGCGACACCTCGGAAACAGCCATCGAAATAGCCCGACAAATCAGCTGTCTGGAAAGTAAGGGGAAAGAGAACTGTAAGGGTCGGGAGCGTTGGCACATCACAGGGGCGGAATTTGCCGCCCTCTCCGACAAGGAAGCCTACGATTGCGTGGAGCATCTTTGCGTGATGTCGCGTGCCCGGCCGGCCGACAAGCAGCGTTTGGTGCAGCTTCTCCAGAAACACGGCGAGGTGGTGGCCGTCACCGGCGACGGCACCAACGATGCACCGGCCCTCAACTATGCGCACGTGGGACTGTCGCTGGGCTCGGGCACTTCGGTGGCCAAGCGAGCTTCCGACATCACGCTGCTCGACGACAGCTTCCATTCCATTGCTTCGGCAGTCATGTGGGGCCGTTCGCTCTATAAGAACATCCAGCGCTTTCTCTACTTCCAATTGGTAGTCAACCTCTCGGCTCTGCTGCTCGTGCTCGGCGGCTCGTTCATCGGCACCGAGATGCCGCTCACGGTCACACAGATTCTTTGGGTTAACCTTATCATGGACAGTTTCGCCGCCATGGCCTTGGCCTCGCTCGCACCGTCCCGTGAAGTGATGCTCGACAAGCCCCGTTCTCAGCGTGAGTTTATCATCTCCCGCCCCATAGGACGGGGCATCCTGTCCTGCGGCATCTTGTTCTTTGCCGTGATGTTCGTGTTCCTGATTTGGTGCGAACGTCATGGGGCTGGCAGCATTATCGACGTACACGAGCTTACCCTCTTCTTCACCACCTTTGTGATGCTTCAGTTCTGGAATCTGCTCAATGCCAAGTGCCTCGGCTCCTGCCACAGCGCCTTGCGCCATATCCTGCGCGAACGCGGCCTTTTGTTCGTCCTGCTGCTTATCCTTGCAGGACAGTGGCTCATCGTTACGTTTGGCGGCCGCATGTTCCGCACCCAACCGCTGAGCTTTGGTGAGTGGGCCGGCATCGTGGGGCTCACGGGCCTGTTTGTCTTTGGCGGCGGTGAGCTGTGGCATGCCGTCTGTCGGTTGGTTCATCGTCATCGGGCATGAAGACGCTCTATTTGGATGCCCACACCGCTCCACAAACCCTGCCCAGCGTGGCCACCGTCGGATTTTTCGACGGTGTTCACCGGGGGCATCAGTACCTCATCCGCCGGGTCATAGCCGATGCACGGGCAGAGGGGATGCGCTCGATGGTCATCACTTTCGACCGTCATCCCCGTCAGGTGCTTCAGCAAGACTATCAACCCGAGCTCCTCACCACGCTCGACGCCAAGCTGCTGCATTTGGCACGCACGGGTGTGGACATCGTGGTGGTGCTTCATTTCGATGAAGCCATGGCCCGTCTCTCGGCCCGCGCATTCATGCAGCGGGTGCTGGTCGGGCGTCTCGGTGTCCGCCGGCTGGTGACCGGCTATGACAACCGCTTCGGACACAACCGAAGCGAGGGCTTCGACGACTATGTGGAATACGGTCGGCAGATGGGAATGCAGGTGGTTCGGCAGCCCGCTTTCCTGCTGAATGGCGTGCAAGTCAGTTCTTCCGTGGTGCGGTCGTTTCTTCGCGAGGGTGAAATCGAAATGGCAAATCAGTGTCTTGGCTATCCCTTTACGGTGGTAGGGCGCGTCGTAGACGGCTTTAAGAAAGGACGGGAACTCGGTTTTCCCACGGCCAACCTCGACACTTCCGAATTCGGGCAGCTTGTCCCCGGGGGCGGTGTGTATGCCGTCAGGGCCCGTTTGGAACAGACTGTGGCCTTCATGCCCGCCATGACCAACATCGGCACACGGCCCACGTTTGGCGGTTCACAACGCACACTGGAAACCTTTATCTTCCGCTTCCACGACAACATTTACGGCAAACTGCTGCAACTCTCCTTCATCCGTCGCATCCGCAGCGAACGTCACTTCGAGCATGTGACGCAGCTCATCGAGCAACTCAAGGACGACGAGCAGCAGGTAGAAGCCTTGTTTAACGATGAAATGGATTAAATCTCATAACACATGAATAAGAATGTTCGCGGAATACTCGACGTATTGTTTTTCATCGTCGTGTTCTTTTTGATACAGTATGTCGTTACTGTCGGTGTGGCTGGGCTCGATGTGTGGGTGCAGAATGGCTCTTGGAGCCGGTTCTATGCCCAGCTGTCCACAGGCGGATTCCAACTGTCGGGCAAGCAGCTTGTGCTCGCATCCGTGTTGGGCAGCGCCCTCACGCTCACGGTTTTCACCACCCTGCGATGGGCTTTGCTGTCGCGCGCATGGCTGTCCACCCATCCCTGGCAGGTCCTTGCCTGGGTGGTCTTTGCCTCGCTGGGCTCCATCCTGCCCTCCGAGTGGCTGCAAGACCAGCTGGCTCTCTCCTTGCCCGTTGCCACCCAGAAGATGTTTGCAGAGATTATGGGCGAGCCCACGGGCTACCTGGCCATCGGCATCCTGGCTCCGTTGGCCGAGGAACTGGTGTTCCGGGGAGCCGTGCTGCGCACATTGCTGCGGTTGCTGGGTCCTCGTCGGCATGGGTTGGCCATCCTTGTCTCAGCTGTCCTGTTCGGGGCTGTACACCTGAACCTGCCGCAATTTGTCCATGCCACCCTCATCGGACTGCTGCTCGGCTGGATGTACTATCGCACCGACTCCATCATTCCTGGCGTAGTCTTTCATTGGATCAACAACACGGTGGCCTACATCATGTTCAATCTCATGCCCCAAATGGCCGACGGCAAGCTCATCGACCTCTTCCATGGCGACAGCCGCATGATGTGGATGGGCCTCGCTTTCTCCATCTGCATCCTCCTGCCCAGCCTGCTCCAGCTTTCCATCCGCCTGAAACGGGCCGGCGAATAGCTTGGTGCACAGGCCGGAATCCACCATATACAGATAAGGGACCACATGCTCGCTACAGAGCTGTGGTCCCTTAACTTACATTAGTATGTTATGAAAAATTTGAGAGAAATGAAGCTTCACAGCTTCGTTGTTGTTTTACTAAACATGATTTTTATAGAGAAAGCATAGAAATATTCTTATTTGACAACAGCTTCGCGTATGGGCACACTTGGCTCGATCATGCTCTGCTTCATCGTGTCCACCACCGCACTGTCACCCATGGCCACCGATGTACCCTTGTCCAGCTCGGGCTTGTCGTAGCCGTCGAAACTACTGATGGAGTCGGCATTCTGCTGCCCGAACGGTACCTGCATGGCGTTGCTCAGCGTAAGGATGATGGCCACCACGGCCGCAGCCTTGAACAAAGGCCTCAGGCGCTGCGGCATTGTGATGACGCGTGCCCTTACCGGCTTGGGCTCTTCTATCATTGCACGTATCTTCTCGTCGAAGTCATCGCCCAGCACATCGGTCGCCTTCTCGCACTTTTCATAGCAGAAGAGAGCCTTGTAACGCCCCAATTCAGCCGGAACCTCGTCCTGACTGAAGAACGCCCGCAGGATGCCCTCTTCATTGAGAGTCGTCTCGCAGCGCCAGTAGCGCTCCAAAAGTTGTTGGATGTACTTGTAATCCATCTTGCCGTTGCTTGAGTTGTGCAGATCTTTTTGCTGTTACTGTAAGAATGACGAGCGGCCGGAGGAAAGGTTACAGGACGGCGGCGCTTTTAACATTCGTTTAGACACAAACTGCTCTCAAGGGAGAAAACAAGACAAACGGTGCCAAGCTACAACGACAAGTAGCCTGGCACCGTTTGCCTTTACTGGCCGTGTTTCGTGCATGAACCGGCACTGTCATGCCCCGAACAACGCACTCCCGTGAGTGTTCATGCCCTTATTTCAACTTGTTGTAAACCTCATCGCTCACCGCCTCCAGCCACTCGTTGCTGGCCTCGTCGGCGGTCTTCACGTGCATGGCGATATGCTGGAACCAGCTGTCTTTCTGTGCGCCATGCCAATGCTTCACGCCCTCCGGAATGTCGATCACGTCTCCTGCATGAAGGGCGATGGGCGCTTTGCCCCACTCCTGGTACCAACCCTTGCCCGATACGCAAATCAAAATTTGGTGTGCGCCATGGTGGACATGCCAGTTGTTGCGGCAACCCGGCTCAAAAGTAACGTTGGACATCGGCAGCACGGTCTTCTCGTCGGCTGTCAAGTTCTTCGGCACAAGGCCTGCCAAATGGCTCTCGCCTATGAAATACTTGGCATACGCGGTGTTCGGATTGCCCTTGGGCCATGGGCCGGCATTGGCATCGGCGGCATTGTCGCATTGGGAAAGGCCTTGGGCACTCAGGTAAGCCATGAGCTCGTCCACCGCCTCCCGGCTGTTGCCCATGTTCACCGCACCGGCCTTGTGGGCGGCCAACTGCGGTGCGACGCCCTTGAGCGAAGCCAACGCGGCAACCGTCACTATCTCGCGGTCGGCGTTTGAAAGCTGGTTGCCCGCAAAGATGTCGCCAAAGAGATGGGCCTTCAGGTAGTGATCATTCTAGGGGCAGAAGTCATAATTGAAAGGCCGGCCGCTCAGCTCCGTCTGGTTCTTAACGCCCAGCGCAAGCGCGGCCTTGGCATCATCCCATTCTTTTGGGCGTTCCCAGGCCTTGCCCTCGTTGTCTTTCTTGCCCTCAGCCTTGCGGGTTTCAAGCACCTTGTTCAACACGCCCAGCGCATTGAGCGAACGTGGAAAGCCCGTGTAGGCATAGAGTTGGGAGAAAGCCTCCTTGATTTCATTGACTGTCACCTTGGCCTCCAAAGCCTCCGCCACGGCCGTCTCCAGACGGGTCATGTCTCCTTGTGCCTCAAGACTGGCCAGCGTGGCCAGATGCAACTGGCGCGCCGACAAATATTTTGTTTCCATTTTATGATTCTTTTGTGCGAATGCCATGCCAGCAACAAGCAGCAGCATGAGCGTAATGATTGTCTTCTTCATTTGTCAACAGAATATCCCAAGCCCCTCAGCCATTTGTCGACCTTGCTCATATCCTTTCGTGTCTCGTGGCCATAAATGGCAAAACCGTTGTTTGTTCTTTCCCTGTTTCACCTTTTTTCTATGCGATGCACGAGGTAGACATCATCAATCCGGCCAGCAGTACTGTGAGATACTTGATTGCTTTCATATCCTTCTATTTCATGTGTAGCCTTGAGACACTGTATTAGATCTATTTCCAACCCATGAACAACTTCACCGTCTCTGGGTCATGGTATTCGAACCACTGGCTCTTCTTCAAGTCGAGAGCCTTGATTTCCCTTAACTCGGCCTCCGTCAGCGAGAAGTCAAAGAAGGGAGAAGTTCTCCTCCATGCGCTCCTTGCGAACGGATTTGGGAATGAAGACTGGTTTATTCCACTGATTTTCAAAGCATCAACCATGCACGGCTGCACGGCTCCTGCGCCCATTTGCTCTGTCTGGAGAGCGAAGGCAGCTTCGTGTTCAACGACAAATGCTTTCACTTTTGTGCCGGCGACATCCTGATTCTGACCCTGCCCGACCGACTGAAGAACCTGGGCGCCAGTCCAAATATGAAAGTAGAGTACTTTGCCGCCCCCTACAACTTCCTCAACAACCAGCTGCCCTCCAACAGTTTTGCCATTGGTGGGGGCATCAGCCTCTACGCCGACCCCGTCGTCCATGCCACAACCCACGAGGCCCAACTGTTTCTGGCCGACATCCGTCTGCTCTCCGACCGCATGAAAGAGGCCGGCTCCCACCTCTTTTTTCAGGAGATGATCGGCAGCATCTGCCGCCTGATGATGTACGACCTGTTCTCCATCCATGCCCGCAGAAACCAGGCACAGCACAGCACCGACCGCAGAAGCCACGTGGTTAAGGAACTCATCAGCCTGCTTGCGGCCGGCCGATGCCGCACGGAGCGCACCGTGGAATATTACGCCCGGGAGCTGAACGTGTCGCCCAAATACCTTTCCAAAGTCGTGAAACGCACGACGGGCACCAACGTTTTCTCGTTCATCGACCGCTACACCGTCCCTATTCTCAAGGACTACCTCAACGACAGCCGCCTCTCGCTGACGCAGATTGCCGATGCCATGAACTTCAGTTCCCTGTCCTATTTCAGCCGCTATTGCACCAAGCACCTGGGCATTTCGCCCTCGGAATACCGCGCGAGCCTGCAACCGCAAGGCCGGCAGAGCTGAAAAAGCCGATGGATTGGGCAAAAATAGCAGGGGGCATACACTTTGTATGCCGCTTGTATGGAACTGTGCGGACGGACGAAAGATTGATAAACGAGATTTGTTTTTACCGTTGCAAAGATATGAAAAACGGATGATAACGAGCATGCCCAGATTGCCGGAAAACTTACCCGTTTCACGGTTTTTGCCTGTTCGCATGGAGGATTCAAATAAAAATGGTAAATTTACAGCCTGAAATGGGCACCAACCCCAAGCAAACATCCATCCACCACATGAACATTTCATCGACCCCAAGGAGAGAAGCCAAGAAAAGAATCGAGGAATTGGATTTCCTCAAGGCCCTGTTTATCCTCCTCATGATAGCCTTCCACCTTGTTTATATAGGCGATGGCTATCCCTATCTCAAGAATTTTGTCTACACTTTCCACATGCCCGGATTCCTGATTATATCCGGCTATCTCATGAAAACAGACCGAAGCGCGCGCAGCTACGGCAGGACACTGCTGTGGCTGGCCGTGCCTTACGTCACGATGGAGGCCGGATACGTCCTCATGGCCTCCCTGCTGCCGACAAGAGACCACGTGGACGACCTGACGTGGGGCGTGTTGTTCCATCACCTGTTCGTCAAGCCCTTAGGCCCTTACTGGTATCTGCACACCCTGATGGTCTGTGGCGGGTGCTGCTTCGCGGTGTTCAGATGGGTAAAAGCCTCGGCCACGTCGCGGCTCATCATCCTGGGACTGGCCTACGCCGCCCTGGCGCAGCTTGGACTTGTTTCGCTGGCTTGTGCCATGTATTTCCTGGCAGGGGTCGCGATTCGGCAGAGTCCGCATTCCCTTTTGGAAGTCTTTCGCAGGTCGTGGTGGTCGCTTTTCGCCCTGGCCGTTCTGTTTTTCCATCCCGCCGCATTCGACAGAGCCACTGTCGGAGGCGTGCTGATCGTTTACCTTGTGTTCTCCGCCTCGCTGTCTGTCTACTCCCATGTCCCCGCGGCATTGCGGCGGCCGCTCCTGTTCTTGGGCCGCAACTCCCTGGCATTGTACCTGTTCTCCCCCATCTTTACGATATGTTGCAAGGCGCTCGTACCGTATTTGGCTTTCGACCCGACGCGCCTGCTCTTTCTTTGCACGTCATTGTCGGTCTGCATTGTCGGCTCGCTCGGCCTCTGCCGGCTGCTGGATTTCCTGCACATTTCCCCCTTGATGTTTGGCCGCAAGCGCATCGTGGGATAGCCAACGGCTGCCCGGGCCCAGGTGCACACGCCCCAATCGCAGTGCGGCCGCGCCGTCATCGCAATGCGAAAACGGCGTAATCGCGCGGCGAAAACACCGTAAACGCAACGCGGTTACGGCGCAAACGCAGGCCGGCAAACAAGGAAACGCCGCCGAGGGGCACCGCCCACATACCGCCACAGGCGGGCGGCGGCACCTGCGGCCACAGGCAGGGCAGAGACGGCCAATGGTAAACCGCAAAAGATTTGGCGGGTCGGGGCTTTTTTATTATTTTTGTACGGAATTGCAATTCATAATGTCTCGACCTGCCATGAAGTCCTTGGGCATGATAAGCTGGCTGCTGATGCTGGTGCTGGCAACGCCGGTTGCCGGCCGCACAAGCGCGGGCCGGACCCACGAACGCTACAACGTGGACCTGCTCGACATGGGCCACGGCCTGCCCAACAACTTCGTGGACGACATCCATCAAGACAGTTACGGCTTCATCTGGATATGCACACGGGGCGGCGGCCTCGTGCGCTACGACGGCTACGGCTACGAATACTTCGGCTCCGATTCCCGAGGCCGGCTCATGCGCAGCCACTCGTGCAAGAACGTGGCCGAAGACCGATTCCATCGGCTCTGGGTGGCTTTCGACGACTACACGGGCATACTCGGCCTCAACACCCTTAAGGAGACGATACCGCCGTGCGCCACGACAGCCCTCGAATCGCAGCTGGCACGGGCCCTGAAACAGCGCGGGCTGCGGGTGTACCGCGACACGCAGGGCAACATCTGGATGGTCACGCAGAGCCATATACACCGCATCGCGTTCGACAGTCGGGGCACCGTGGTGGGGATGGCCGCCATGCCCTGCCGCGTTTCCGCCCCCGACGTGGCCATTTGCGACATCCGGGGCGACGGCTCCGTGTGGCTGGGGCACGACAACCAGATAGAGCTACTCACCGTGAAAAACGGCCGATTCCATCGCAAAGACCTGCGCGCCGCATTCGCTCCATTGGGCCAAGCCTACATCATGACCATGACCCGGTACCGGGGCTACGTGTGGCTGGGCACCAATGACGGCATCTATATCGACGACGCCGACAAGACACGCATCGTGCAAGGCAGGGGGCCGGTGAGCCTGTCGCAGAACTATGTCACCGCCCTCTGCCCCACCTCCGACGGCCGTCTGCTCATCGGCACGCTGCAAGGACTGGACATCTACCACCCCCTGACGCGCACCACGGGCCACTGGAACACCACCTCGCCCGAGCTGCAGCTCTCCAGCAACTTCATCAACTGCCTGTTGACCGCCAACGGCCAGATATGGGTGGGCACCGAATCGGGCGGCGTGAACAAGCTCACGCCCCGTCTGCTCAGCCTCGTGAACTACACCCACCAGCCCAAGACACCCGGTTCGCTCTCGCCTAACTGCGTCAACGCCATGTACGTGCAGCGCGACGGCACGCTGTGGGTGGGCACTGTCGAGGGTGGCCTCAACCGCAAGGCACCGGGGAGCAACACGTTCGTACACTACACCACAGCCAACTCCCCGCTCACCCACAACAGCGTGTCCACCCTCGCGGCCGACGCCGGGGAGCGCACACTATGGATTGGTACCTGGGGCGGCGGCATCTGCACGGCCGACCTGCAACAGGGCGGGGCCATCCGGCCACTGAACGTAGGCCCACAATCGGCCGGTTCGCTCGATTTCATCGGAGCCCTGGCCGTAGACACCCTGAACCGCGGCCTGTGGGTGGGCACCAACACGGGGCTCTTTTTCTACGATTTCACCGAGCGTCGGCTCACGCAGCCCCTGCCCGCCCGGCCACGCATCACGGGCTGCATCGGCAGCCTCGTCACCCGCGACCAACAGCTCCTCGTGGGCTGTCTGGAGGGCATGGTGCAGATCGATCTCAGGTCGCGGCGCAACGGTCGCTTCGCCCGTTACCGGCAGTCTGCCTATAAGCTCGACGACCCGCAAAGCGGCATTCTGGAGAAGATTCAGGCTTTCTGCCAGACGCGCGACGGCACCCTTTGGCTGGGCAGCAACGGCTACGGACTGTATCGCTGTACCCGATGGAATGGCCAAAAACGGTTCAAGGCCTACACCACCGACCACGGACTGCCCTGCAACGCCGTGAAAGGCATTGCCGAGGATGCCCGCGGCCGGCTCTGGATAACCACCGAGCACGGCCTGGCCCACTTCGACCCGCAGACCGAAACCTTCGACAACTACACCCGGGCCGACGGTCTGCTCTCCACCCAATTCTACTTCAACTCGGTGCTGCTCTCGCCCCAAGGCGTGCTCTATCTGGGCTCGTGCGACGGCCTCACCGCCCTGATGGGCCTCAGCCGGCCGGCCTATACCCAGTCGCATCTCTGCTTCACACGGCTGCTGGTAGACAATGAAGAGGTCACGCCCGGCTCGGGCTACCTGCACGAAAACATGGTCACCGCACGCACGCTGTACCTGCACGAGGGCATCAAGTCGTTCACCATCGAGTTCTCTGCACTCGATTATGGCTACGGCCATGAGGACGTGTACAGCTGCCGAATGAAGGGTTTCGACGACGCCTGGATGCGGTTGCAGCCGGGCCAGCACAGCGTGCGCTACTCCACGCTGCCGCCCGGCGACTACGTGTTTCAGGTGGCCTACGGCGGCGCGCCCGGCAGCCGCCACGTGCAAACCATCGGCATCCGCGTGAGGGTTGCCCCTTATTTCTACAAGACCTGGTGGTTCCTGCTCGCATTCATCACCATTGCATCGGCCGCGGCCTACGCCCTCTACCGCCGCCGGCTCCGCATCGTGCGTCGCCGCGAGGCCGAGAGACTCTACCGCCCCATCGAGGCCGCCATGAAAGAAAGCGACAATCCCGAGAGCCTGCAAGCCCGCATACAGACCATCCTGGCCAACCAGAACCGCTACGTGGAGAGCGTGGCCAAGACGCAGGAGGCCGACAAACAGGCCATCGCCCGGGCCAGCAAGAGCTTCATGGACCGCGTGATGACCCTCATGGAAGCCCACTACAGCGACCCCGACTTCGGCGTGGAGGAGCTCTGCGAGCGGATAGGCATGGGGCGCAGCGCCCTGAGCAAACGGCTCAACGCCGAGACGGGGCTGCCCACCAGCCAGTTCATCCGCAACTACCGGCTCGACATTGCCCGCCGCATCCTGCTGGAAAACGTGGGCAACCGCAACATCTCTGAGATAGCTTTCAAGGTGGGATTCAACGACCCCAAATACTTCACGCGCTGTTTCACCCGGCAATACGGCACGTCGCCCAGCCTCTACACCGGAAAGTAAAACAGCGGCCCACGGCGGCCCGTTGCGTTTTGTCCACCCATTGGAACGCTTTGTCCACCCATCGTCATCAACCTTTTTCTAATTTTGGCACCGGATATACCGCTATCGCCAAAAGCCTTACACCCAAGCCCGGCCACGGCCGGGCGCGCATGCCAGGCCTTTACATTTAAACCTAAATACAAATCAAATGAGGAAACAACTATTCTCAATCATGCTCTGCATGAGCGCCATGGGCGGCTTTGCAGCCTTTGCCACGCCCGCAATGGCCTCTGTGGCACAGGCCCCGACCATCAAAGTGAGCGGCCAAGTTGTGGACGACCAGGGCGAACCGCTCGTGGGAGCCACCATCAAAGTAAAGGGCACCAAGGACGGAACCGTGACCGACCTGGACGGAAAGTTCCAGCTCGACGCCCCGGCCAACGGCACGCTCGTAGTGAGCTACGTGGGCTACAAGGATGCGGAAGTAGCTGTACGCGGCCGTGCCATCATCGAACAGATCGAGCTCTCGGCGGACAACAACGTGCTCGACCAGGTCGTAGTGGTGGGCTACGGAACGCAGAAAAAGGCCGATCTCACCGGCTCCGTCTCGATTGTCAACGCCGAAGAGATGAAGAAGGCCTCCAACTCCAACATCTCTACCATGCTCGAAGGCAGGGTGCCGGGCGTGCAGATCACCACCGACGGCCAGCCGGGCGCCGACCCGACAGTGCGCATTCGCGGCATCGCCTCGTTCCGCGACACGGCCCCGCTCTACGTCGTCGACGGCGTGCCGATGGGTACCACCATCCGCGACTTCTCGCCCAACGACATCGCTACCATCCAGATTCTGAAAGATGCAGCCGCCGGTGCCATCTACGGTTCGCGCGCAGGCAACGGCGTTATCATCATCACCACCAAGAACGGACGGAAAGACCAGCCGCTCAAGGTGGACTATTCGGGCTACTTCGGCGTGGACAACATCTCGCGTGGAGTCTACGACGTGATGGACGCCAACCAGTACAGCCAGTACATCGGACAGGCCACGGCCAACTCCAACACGCCTCTGCCCGGCGGCTACAGCCTTGACGCCGCGACCCAGCGATACCGCTTCATGGACAACACCAACACCGATTGGTTCGGCGAAGTGTTCAAGACGGGCGTGCGACAGAACCACAACGTAAACCTGAGCGGCGGCGGAGCCCACAACACATTCAACGTTGCCCTCGACTACTTCAAGCAGAAAGGCACCCTCGAAGGGGCCGGGCCCAACTACGAACGCTATACTGCACGCGTGAACAACACGATGGAAACGAAGTTCGTGAAGTTCCGCACCTCGCTGGTCTACTCCCACTCCTCGCAGGACGGCATGGGCCTCTCCAACGCGTCGGAATACGTGCAAGGCCTCTACGGCGACGTGACCAACGTGCTGCGCGGCACGCTCCTCATGCAGCCCACCATCCGTGCCTATGACAACTCCACGTGGGTGCTCGACGACCGCGTGGGCCTGGCCAGCGGCTATAACTACGACGCTTACGGCTACGGCGTGTACTACGACAACATCCACGGCGACATCTCGGCCTCCAATCCACTGCTGGTGAACAACCTGTTGCAGCGCAACACGCGCGTGGACCGATTCGTGGGTACGGGCTCGGCAGACGTGGATCTGCTCAAGATGGTGGGGCTCGGCAGCAAGAACCACAGCCTGACCTACCGCCTCAACCTGTCTTACAGCATGACCCACGCCAAGGATCGCACCTGGATCTCGGCCTGGGCGCAGAGCAACCGCGTGTATCTGGACAAGAGCAACGAGCGCCTTACCAAAGCGAGCCGCGACTATACCGACGCCCTCATTGAGAACACGCTGACCTATGACGGCCATATTGGCAAGCACAATATCAACTTCGTGCTGGGCCAAACCTATGAGGAAGAGCACACAGACCTGCTTACCGGATGGGGCATCAACCTGTACGAGCCCTACTTCCTGCAGGTGCAACACAGTGCCAAGCGCGACGCCGAGTCCTACGAATACGTGCACACGCTGACCTCTTTTATCGGTCGTCTCAACTACAACTACGACGAGAAGTATCTCTTCTCGGCCATCATCCGCCGCGACGGCAGCTCCCGCCTGTCCAAGAAAAAGCGTTGGGACACGTTCCCCTCGGTGTCGTTGGGCTGGCGTTTCGACAAGGAAAAGTTCTTCCCCATCAGCCACGACGTGGTGAATATGTTCAAGTTGAGGGCCAGTTATGGCGTGCTGGGCAACGAGAACATCGGCGAATACCAGTACCAAGCCACCATGGTGCGCAACAATATGACCTATAGCTTCGGCAACACACCCGTCACTGGCTCGGCCGTGTCGACGTTTGTCAACGACAATATCAAGTGGGAAAAGCGCAAGACCACCAACGTGGGCCTCGACCTGGCCATGTTCAACAACCGGCTGGAGTTCACTGCCGAGTGGTACAAGAACCGCTCGGAAGACCTGCTCTACGGTGTGCCTGTGCCCGAGCAGGCCGGTGTTTCCAACACCACGGTCATCATGAACGCCGCCACCATGGAGAACAGTGGCTTCGAGTTCTCGGCCACCTACCGCAACCGCGACCATGCGCTGAAGTATGAATTGAGCGCCAATCTGAGCACGTTGAAGAACAAAGTGGTGTCGCTCGGCTTCGGTACAGAGTCTTACATCACCGGCTCTTATGCCACCTATGTGGGGCAGGAGATCGGCCAGTTCTACGGCTGGGTGTATGAAGGCATCGCACGCACAAAGGACGACCTGGCCAACCACGCCACCCAGCAGGGGGCCAACGTGGGCGACTGCCTCTACAAGGACGTGAGCGGCCCCAACGGCACACCCGACGGAAAAATAGACGAACACGACCAGGTGGTGCTGGGCAGCGGTCTGCCCAAGGTGAACTTCGGCCTCAACGCACACCTCGAATACAAGAACTTCGACCTGAGCATCGCCACCTACGGCGCACTCAACTATCATGTATCGGACGACATCTACAACAGCCTGAACTCCTGCTACGGCTGGGGCAACAAGGATGTGGCCGTGCTGGATGCCAACCGCTGGTCGGAGGACGGGCAGACCTATCTGTCGAATGTGCCGCGCACCTATGCCACGAACAACGCCACACTGGCCTGGAACGACCTCTTCAGCTCGCGCAAGATTCAGAACGCCGCCTATTGGAAGATAGCCAACATCGAACTGGGCTACAACTTCCCGGACAAGTGGTTCGGCGGCATCGTCTCCGGCGTGCGCGCCTACGTGTCGGCCCAGAACCTCTACACCTTCACCGGCTACCATGGCTACAATGTGGACTATGCCGGCGGAACGTTCACCCCGGGCTATAACTTCTGCTCCTTCCCCAGTGCACGCAGCTTCATGTGCGGGCTCCACTTCACATTCTAATCCCTGTATGCACAACCCTAACACGAGAACCATTTAATCAGAATCACACGATATGAAACTATCTCATATATCCCTTGCCCTGCTGATGGGCCTCGGCACGCTGACATCGTGCAATGACAAGCTGGAACTGGTAAACCCCAACCAGCAGACCACGGGTACTTTCGGCTTCAACGCCAACGACCTGGAGGAGAGCGTTGTGGCCGCTTACAACCACATTCGCATGGAGGGTTCCTATGCCCGCGTGGGCTACACCATCGACGTGTGCCGCGGCGACGAGGCCTGGAACTCCTCGCAGGTGTGGTACCTTCCGTTCGACGACCTCAATGCGGCAGTCACCAGTGACATCACGTGGTGGCCCTGGCGAGAGTGGTACTACACCATCAACGTGTGCAACTTTGCCATCTCACGTTGCGGCACCAACAATGCCACACTCTCGCAGGACATGAAGCGCATCAAGGGTCAGGTGCTCTTCCTCCGCGCCCTGGCCTACTACAACCTCGCGGGCTACTACCAGAACCCGCCGCTTATCACCGACTATGCCAGCTATTCCACCCTCGACGGGCTGTATGGAAAGAACAACACTTACGACGAAGTGCTCGACCAAGTGGAGAAGGATTTCCAGGAAGCCATGACGCTTCTGCCCGCCCGAACCGAGGGCGGCGAGTGGGCCAAGGGGCGCGCCACGAGCGGTGCCGCCGCCGGCTATTATGCCCGCACGCTCATGCAGCGCCACAAGTACAGCGAGGCGCTGGCCGTGCTCAAGGACATCATCGGCAAGAAATACGGCTCCTACAAGCTCATGGCCAACTACGGTGACAACTTCCGAGAGGGCCCGCAATACGAGAACAACGACGAGAGTCTCTTCGAGGTGCAGTTCCTCGACAAGGACGCTCAGGGCACCGACGACGAGTGGACACCCGTCAACACCAGTCCCAATGCCACGCAGGGGTCGGCCATCGAGAGTAACTTCGCCCCGGGCCGTTACGGCGGCTGGGCCGACATCTCTGCCTCGCCCTGGCTCTACCAGCTCTTCAAGCAGGAGCGGACCACGGCCGGCAAGCTCGACCCGCGCCTCTATTGGACCATCGGAACCTACGAGGCCGACTGGGAAGGTTTTGAGTATGGCAACATGGGCTACGGACAAGCCATGACTGCAACAGACACCGTGGTGACCAACAACTCCAACGGCGGACTGCCCATCGCCAAGTTTACCAACCTGCGCACCGGGCTCTACGACAAGGTGGTCACCGGTCTGCACGACGGTATCAACCTACGCATGATGCGCTATGCAGACGTGTTGCTACGTGCCGCAGAGTGCGAGAACGAAATCAACGGCCCCACCCAACAGGCCATCGACTGGATCAACGAGGTGCGCCGCCGGGCCGGACTGGCCGACCTGAAGCTGGCCGACTTCCCCACAGCCGACAAGTTGTTCGAGCAGATTGCCAACGTGGAGCGGCCCAAGGAGTTCGGATGTGAGTTCGGCCGCGGCTTCGACCTCATCCGCTGGGGATTCTTCTACAGTGCCGACCGGCTGCAGCAACTCAAGGAACACGGCACTTTCCGCCGCTCGCTGCGTCAGGCCAAAGAGCCCGTCAGCTATGCCGACATTGCCAATGATTCCGAGTTGAAGTGCTCATACGACACCTATGTGCAGGGCCACGAGTTCCTGCCCATCGTCCAGACACTCACCAACAAGAATCCCAACCTCAAGGGCAACTCGGCCAACGAGAGCACAGACAACGCAGCCTACTTCCAGCAGAACGGCTGGACGGTGCGCCCCGTGGTCAGCCTCGGCAAGTAGACGGCAACTTACACCTTATTATATAACATCTTTAGATTAGCAAGATACAGATATGAGACATCTCCATCATATAGCATCCGTCCTCGGTACAGCGGCCCTCGGGCTGCTGGCTCTGACGGGTTGCGAGGGCGGCGACCTGTACAACGTGAACGCCCCCGACTGGATTTCCCAGAAGATAGACTCCATCAACAAGTCGAAACAAAACGTTGAAGAACCGCTCGTCGGCATGCAGGAGGATGTGTATTCCTTCGGCGCCGCCGACTTTACTTCGGGCTGGTGGCAAAGTTTCTCCAAGTACTACGTTGTGCCCGACGGAACCAAGTGGAACGCAGTGTTCAATCTAAGCATCAATCCCAACGACGACACGTACTACAAGAACTTTGCCCTCATCGTGACCAACGATGCCGAACGCGGGGCCACCGACTACAGCGAGTACGGTGCCATACGCTTCGACGCCACGGGCGACTCGGCCAAATACAACTCGCAGTGGGGCAAATACCTTTACTTCAAGTACACCAACAGCACGCTGTTGCTCTCGCCAGATGCCAACAACAAGGATGCCAACGTACAGAAACTCGGCGGCAAAGTGACGCTCACCGTAGACCGTTCGCGCACTGATTCGTTCGTCGTCAAGATGACAAACGGGGCTGTAACCAAGACTTATACCCAGCCCTACAAGCTGCCCAACCTCAATGCCGATGCCGCCAACACGAACATTCGCTGCTTCATCTGCGTGGAAGGCTCGCACATCGACTTCCTGCAGACGAACGTCGTACCCGTGGGCGGCCTCACCTCGGCCCAGGACAAGGCTCCGGTGTCGATGTTGCTGCAGAACGTTCCCGACGAAGTAGACCAAGGCACTACGCTCGCAGATGCTATGGCCAACGTGTCAGCCGTGGTGACTTACGAGGAAGGAGTGACCAAGACCATACCGGCATCGGAACTCTATTTCTCGGCTATTCCCGACATCACCGACCTGGGAGAGAAGAACCTTGTGGCCATCTACAACAAGACTTTCAAGGGTGAAAACGCCGCCACGCCCATTGTGACCAATGCAAAATTCAACGTCGTGGCCAAGATTCAGTCCATCAAAGTGACGCAGAATCCCACCCGCACCCACTACTATTATTACGACTCGCCGGCCACCAGCGACCAGGACCGCACACTGACTTTCGACCCCACGGGGCTGGAAGTGACCGCCACCTACGGCAATGGAACCAGTAGCGTAGTGAACAATGCCAAGCTCTCGTTCTCGCCCGTGCCCGCCACACCCGGCACGCACGCCGTGACTGTCACCACCAAAAACGGCAAAACAGCCACGGTGGACGTGACCGTGGCCGAGTCGAAAATGACTGCCGCCACCCCCACACCAGCCATTTTGGGCGCCGAGGACAACTCGTCGGCATGGTGGTCGGCCCATACCGACAACGTGCAAGTGCCCGCAGGTGAGACCTATGCTTTCTCTTTCACCAACTATAGCAGCCTAAAAGGCAACTGGAACAACTTTGTTGTGGTGCTGCGTAGCAGCGACAACGCCACAGAGTATGCCGTATTGCGCTCCGACAACTATGGCTGGGGCAACGGCTACGCCGCCTGCAGCCACAACGGTACGCAGGGCGAATGGGCCACATGGCTGGCTGCAATGAACGGGGCCAAGGTCACCGTCTACGTCACCAACTGCAACAACGGCACAGCAGACGTGCAGGCTATCATGGCCGGTACCGACGGAAACACCTACACGCAGTACTATCTCGGCGTGAATACAGTCGATCCAGGCAACCTTAACGTGGCTTTCACCATCGATGCCTGCCACTTGGTGTTTGGGACAGCCGGTGCCAAACGGCATCCCGTTCGCCGTCGCTGAGCCCTCTTGCCACGAATCTTTTCCCCCTTTACAACGTCAATCGGGGAAGCCGCCATACGGCGGCTTCCCCGATTTTTTCATGAGGACATGCGGCTGTCATTGGATACCGGCAGCTCGTCCTTCAGTCATCCCAGCTGCAAGTGGACCAGCGTTTGGCTCCCATGTCACTGCCATCGCCGTCGCCGCCATACTGGGGCACCGCCTCTTCACCCGTATTGGTAAGACCCGTTTCCTTGTCCGTAGTCATCGTATTCGGGGATCCGGCAGCCAAGTAAGGCTCTGCATTGACGATAATGGGGGTTGTTTCAGGAACAATATATCTTCTTTTCATCTTCTTTATGTTTCTTTCCGTTTGTCAGATTACTTCACAATGACCTTGCGGCCGTCTACAATATAAATGCCCTTGGGCAAGCTGCCGAGCGGCCTGTCATGGCCGGCCACCCGCTGTCCCTGCAGGTTATAGATGCCGACGGCGGAGGCCGGAGCGGCCGAACTGCCGATCACATCCTCTATGCCAGTGGCTTCATCGGTCAGCGACCCACTGTCATCGCCGTCCACATCACGCCACACCATCGCCCTGGCATGGATGGGAGAGCCAAGCTCGTTGCTCAAATATGAGCGGAATCCCTTGATAGAGGCGCCTCCATCCTTGACAAGTCGCTTCAGCAAGCCGGCCGTGGAGAGGTAGTAGGAGTAGTTGGGCACGGTTCCCTTAGCGAAAGTTCCACGGAAAGTGATGCCTTCGGAACTCATGCCTTCAGTCGGGGCGGCAACATCGCTCTCTAAAGAAACATGCTCGAACTTCAGCTCACTGATGTCCTTAGTGGGCCGGATGAAATAGGGTTGCCCGGCAACAATCATGTGATAGACGTGCTGGTCGAAGTTGATGACCATGTTTTCGGCATCGCTCTTGTCTATGTTATTGAAGGTGATGATCCGTGCATCGTTGCCGAAAGTCTCCCTGAACTTTGTGTCGCTCACCGCAAACGGCAGACAAATGGGGGCCCATGTGTTGGCGGCCAGCGAGCGACCGACCAGCGTCACGTTGACATTCTCGCGGTCAGCAGCCGGGGCGGCATAGGCTGCAACGCCGTCGTTCAGCGTCACATGCCCGGGATTAGTGGTGTAAATACCCGTCGTGTTGCCGGCATCATAGACATAATTGGTGGGAATAAAGGCGAAACCACAGAAGCCCAACTTCGATCCGTTCTGGAAAACATAGTAGCTTTTGCCGGCTTTCACATGGAGGGCATAGCGCACGTAGGCCTTGCTCACGAGCGTGTAGCCGCCATTACTCAGGCGGATAACCTCCTCGGTGGTACCAGCATTCTTGCCTTTCCACCCCGCAGTAAGGGCCGCACAGTCGGCGGTGTTCGAGAACTTCGAGTCCCAGAAGAATGCCAAGTCACCCGTCTGACCGGTCAATCCGGCGATGGCGGCATCGTTCATCCGGCACCGATAGTACCCCTCGGTGTATCGTCCCCTATGGCTTACGTTAGGATTTCCGGCATCCTCAGCCAGTCCGCCCACGGCAGTCCAGTTGTTGTCGAGGTCTTCATTTCTGCCCGTTTCATCGGTAATGAACAGCGGTCGATACTTCAAAGCCAAGGAAGAAGAGGCTCCTGCCGTCTCGTCCTCGTCGTAGTCGCAGGCTCCATTCTGAAGCACATAGACCATGAGCGTACCGCTTTCTTCGGGCTCAAAGCGCAAGTAGGCGCCTCGACAGGGCAGATTGACAAACGTATGAGTGGCATCAGCGTCTGTGGCATAGCCCACAACGTCCTCATCGGTGGCGTTCTGCGTGCCTTGTGTCTGGTAACGGAAGCCGTCGAGCGGGTAGCCCACGAGATCCTCTTTCGAGGTTTTCCACGAGTCGATCAGCGATTCGACACTCTTCACAGTACCGTCATCATTGTGGCTCAACTTGGTATAGGGGCCGACACCGTCCTTCCATCCACCCACGGTCATGAACATTCGGGTGGGAATGTTGGTGGTGGTCAACCGATCGCCTACGGAGAGCTGCTGGCCGTCGGCCATGACATAGGTGGGGATGGCTCCCACGGTCACCGTGTAGGCGGGCGTTCGATACACCCCGGCGACGGTGGCCGAGTTGACAGTGGCCGTCACGATCTCGCTGCCGATACTCACCGGTGTCACCACGCCGCTCTCGGCTTGGACGGTGGCATGGCCGTTGGAGGTGATGGAATAAGAGACCGTACTCTGCCTCTCGGCGGTGAGTTTAGGCAGCGTGCCCACGTATCCATTCATGAAGACCGTGGCCTTTTCAATGGGAGTGATGTCGTTACGCTGATAGATGAAAGCGGGCAGGAAGTTGAGTCCATGGAGTCTCAGTCCCTCGTTGCCGGCTCCGTCGCCTTCGTTGTAGAGGCAATAGGTGCCTCCAGCCAGCAGCGGATGCTCAAAAGTATGCTCTCCACTGGCTGCCGTGGCGGGCATAAAGTTCTCGGTATAGAGCGTGCCGCCGGCGGTCTTGCCTACAAGCACCACCTTGTTGTTGGCCGCCACATTGGCGTCAATGGTGAGGAAACCGTTGGTTATGGGGCGCAAAGTGAAGTATGTGCCCTTGGTGGGGAAGCCGTCGGCATCCTTGTTGCTCACCGGGCCGTCGGCCACCACGAGCCGTCCGTTGTCTTCATAGGCCCTCCATCCGTCCTCGCCGTTCGTGCCGAACATCATTTTCAGTCCGGATACGCCATTGATACCGTAGCCGCCGGGCACGGTGCCCGCTCCCGTAATCCGCATCTTACCCATGTCCTTGTCCGACGGACTGGCCGTCTTTACTATCTCATAGGCAAACCTTCCCGTGGCATCCACCACGTTGATGACATAGGTAGTGGAGCAGGTCTCATAGCCATCCGCGGGTACTTTGCCCGTTGCCGTCACGGTGACGGTGACCTTGCCGGGACGGATGCCCTTGGTGATGGCGCCGGTCTGGGCATCTACTTGAGTACCCGTGCCGTCGGGATCGCTCACCGTATAGGTAAGATTATAGTGCGGGGTCACATCGCCGAGGATGCTGTTTGTGGCTGTGACCACGGGCTGAACAGGCTGGTCACCCACATACACCGTCTGCTCGGCGGGCGTAGCCGTCAGCGTGGCGGGAATGGTTTTGGTCACATCAAACGTGATGGGAATGTCCTCAGAAATGTCCCAACTCACGTGGTTCCAAGGTACAATAAAGATATGAGCATTGAACGAGCCCTCTTGCAGATACTTGATTTTCCAGACCTTGTCGGTGCCATAGCCCTCTGTGGTCTTGAAGATAATCCACCGCTTACCCTCGTCATCGGTGTAGCGGGTCTTCAGTTCTTCGTGGGGAAATCCGTCCAGCGTCAGTTCCACCTTGCCCGACTCCTCCTCGGGAAAGGCCACAAAATAGTCCATATTTCCGTAGTCCACGTAGGTTACCTCCTTCGTGTCCTTGTCGGTGAACTTGCCACGCACCTTGAACTGGTCGGTGAACACATAGGAATAGCCGGCCGGAATCCTTGTCTCGGATGGCGAAGGAGTCACTTCTACCTGCAAGGCGCGCCTGAGCACGTGCAGGGTGTAGCTGGCATCGGCCGGATTTGCATACAAGCCATTGTTTGCGGTGGCCGACGAAACCATGATGATGTCGCCGGGAATGCCGTTAAGCTGATAGCTTCGCTGCGGGTTGTAATAGTTCGTAGCCTTGGCATATTCGTCGTTGGCAAACCAGTCAAGCCAATATTTTGTGTCCCGTTCCAACGGCCTCACATAGGTGTACGACACTTTCTCGGCGCTCTGCCCACCTTTATATAATAAGGTGAACTGCGAGGTCACATCGTTGCCATAGGCATCGTAGACCACAGGAACCTGCTGATTGAGCTCCGCCGCATTCTGCGTGCGGTACACCGTCTCCTCCGCATGGAGGAACACCATGTGCGTGGCAATCTTTCCGTTCACCTGCTCCACTGCCACCGTCACATCCTGCGTCACGGCATCAAAAGTGGCGGCATACTCCGTCTTCGGGGCGATTGTATAGTGGATGGTGGCCGTACCGGCACTCACACCGGTAATGGTTTTGTTGGCGGCATCATAGGCAATGTAGCTGTTGCCGTCGATGGTATAAGTGGTGATAGCGTTTGCAGGGTCGGTGACATGCACCTGTCCCTCGGCGTCGGTATAGGTCAGGACGAATGCCGGGGCCGCTACGGTCTGTCCCACGGCCACGCCCATGTGGGGCTTCGGCGAGACAGAGACGGTGGGTGAAACCTTGGGAACGGCAATGATGTAGTACGCATTGCCGGCATTGTACTGCCCGGCATAGGCTGCAACAGGAGTCGCGGTCACGGCAATGCGCACGGAACCAGCCTTGTCGCCTATCTTCACACTGCCGTAGAGGCGTGTAATGGTGGTACCAGTCACGGGATCCTCGGTGATTTGCTTGCCGTCCTTGTCGGTCTTTCCCGTGGTGCCGTCGGGCTGGAGGCCCTGGCCGTCTACGAAATAATTGATTTGAAAACGATTGGTGATGTCGGCATTTGTTACAGGATCCTTGACGATCACCGAGGGGGCTACGAACTTGTACTGGCCGGGCTGGGCGGCGAATGCCGTCTGGCTGAGTGTCACGACAGGAGTGGCCTTGGACAACTGGGCAGAGCTTTGAAGCTCGTCGAACATGTTGACAGCCTTGCCTTGCAACGCTATGGGCAGAAAGACCGACAGCAATAACAGACGCCACGTCCGTGGAGTCACTCGAAAAGAATTGCTTACACGCATTTTGTGATTTAAATTTGATTTGTCGATTACGTCTGATTACAGACCTTAGATCGCTCTTACATCTTGTTGGCGCGCAAAGGTACACTGTTTATCCATAGACTGATAAACAGGAGAAATATTTTAAGAATCGTTAGTAACGGAAGCCGAAAAATTAATCTTTATTTGCCAATTTGTACAAAAATATAACATGGCAATCCCCAAAACAACTGTTTGCGGGGAACACAAAAGCATGGGGCAACCCGTCCCCAAGCATTCAAGAACACCGGAGCCGCCGGAAAGGCAAGGAGCCGTGCTCCTTAGTAGGCGTGCTCGTCGTGCACGAAGAAAGACTTGACGGTTCTGAAGATAATCCTGATGTCGAGCCAGAAACTCCAGTTCTCCACATACCAGATGTCGCGGCGCACGCGCTCTTCCATCTGCCACAGCTCCGAGGTCTCGCCGCGGAATCCCGTCACTTGGGCCCAGCCTGTGATGCCGGGCTTGGCAAAATGGCGCACCATGTACTTGTCAATGAGCCGGCCGTAGAGCTCGGTGTGGTGCAGCATGTGCGGCCGTGGGCCCACAATGCTCATGTCACCCTTGAGCACATTGAAGAATTGGGGCAGCTCATCGATATTGGTTTTGCGCATAAAGTTGCCGAAAGGGAACTTCCGCGGGTCGTCCTTGGTGGCCTGAACGTTGTCGGAATCCTTGTTCACGTGCATGGAGCGGAACTTGTAGCAGTCGAAGGTGTTGCCGTCCAAGCCCGTGCGTCCCTGCCTGAAGAAAATGGGACCGGGACTCTGCAGCTTGATGATGAGCCCCACAATGAGGATGACAGGCAGCAGAAAGATGCACACCACGAGGCTGAAACACAGGTCAAACGTCCGCTTGATGAACCGGTTCATCGGTTTGGTGAGCGGTTCCTCGCGGTTGGTGAACACCGTGTAATTGCCAAACTGCTGCATGGAAAGGTTCATCTCATAGTCCTCAAAGATGCGCGGCACATAGAAGAAACGCACGACGCTCTTGTCGCACGACCGCACGATGCGCATCACTTCTTTCTCTTCCTCGTGGGGCACACTGCAGAATATCTCGTTGACCCCCGGATCCAGCAACGGGTCGGCATCCCATCGGTCGAGCAGTGCATTGAGGTCCTCGATGGTGCCCAGATACTTCAGTCCCGCCGGCGGATTCTTCATTTCGTGGTGAGCATAGTAGCCCTTGACGCGGTAGCCCATGGAGGTTGTCATCGTGAGATCCCGGTACAGACGGGCCAGCGAGAGGTCGTGGCCCACGAAGAGCACGCTCTGTGTGTTGCGCCCCATCTTGCGCAGACACCTTAATGCCCAACGCTCAATGATGCGCGAGACCATGAAAACGACGTAAGACGTGGTACCGAAGACCACCAGAAAGGGGAAGAGCGTCTCGCCGTCCGACAGGAAGCGAACCATCAGAAACATCAGCACCACCTGCGTACCCACCAGTTTCAAGGTGTTGCCGGCAATGTTGGCCACGGTCACCAGCCGCCGCTGTACGATGGTATGGAAGAAGTATTCGGCAATGAGCATGGTGAAATTCACCACCAGCAGCGACTGTCGGGTATAGACATCGAAATAAGGCGGCACCCTGTCTGTGAATATAAAGGCCCAGGAAGAGAACGTTCAGTAAAATGAAGTCGAAGATAAAGACAGCAGCCCGTACATAGTCGTTGCCACCCGAAGTCTTCCGAAGCGTAATTCCCCCTGTCTCGTTATTCTTTTTCATACCGTGTTTCGTCATTTGTATTTGCATCATGTTTTCATAGTACCTCATCTGCCGGTCTTACGGACGGCCCGGGACCGGGCCTTTCCATGCCAAATAAGGAGTATTCTCTTTAAAGTCGGCATAAAATTAAGAAATAAATCTGAAATGAGCAAGCGTTTACGGCTGAAATCGTCTCAAAATCCTCCGTATTTCCGTTTTTCGACAACACTTCACCGGCTTTTTGTTTTCGGGCTATTCGCTTTTTCGTACCTTTGCAGCCAGTTATGGTACTCAACTATATTTGGATCGCTTTCTTCGTCATCGCCTTCGTCTTCGGGGCCATTCAGCTTTGCCTGGGCGACACTGCCATCTTTCAAAAGATGGTCGACTCCACTTTCGATTCCTCCAAGACGGCCTTCGAGACCTCGCTGGGCCTCACCGGCGTGCTGGCTCTTTGGCTCGGCATCATGAAGATAGGCGAGCGTGCCGGCGTGGTCAACGTGCTGGCCCGTATGCTGAGTCCGGTGTTCACCAAGCTGTTTCCCGACATCCCGCGCAACCATCCCGTGATGGGCAGCATCTTCATGAACATCGCGTCCAACATGCTCGGACTCGACAATGCAGCCACTCCTACGGGCCTCAAGGCCATGTCGCAGATGCAGGAACTCAATGCGCACAAGGACACGGCAACCAATCCAATGATTATGTTCCTGGTGCTCAACACCTCGGGCCTCACCATCATTTCCACCACCATCCTGGCTTTCCGCGCCTCCTACGGCGCCGCCACGCCCACCGATGTGTTCATCCCCATCCTGCTGGCCACCACCATGGCCACGCTGGCCGGCATCATCATCACCTCGCTGTGGCAGCGCATCAACCTGCTGCAACCGGCCCTGCTGGCCGTGATGGCGGGGCTCGTGGGGTTCGTGGGCGTGGTGATATGGGGCTTCGGGCGGATGGACAAGGACACCATGGGGCAAGCAACGTCGGTGGCTGGCAACCTCATCCTGCTGGGCATCATCGTGCTTTTCATCGTGGCGGGCCTGTTGCGGCGCATCAATGTCTACGACGCCTTCATCGAGGGAGCCAAGGAGGGCTTCACCACGGCCGTGCGCATCATTCCTTATCTGGTGGCCATCCTCGTGGCCGTGGGCGTGTTCCGCGCCTCGGGGGCCATGCAGCTGCTCACCGACAGTATAGCCTGGGGCGTGCGGGCATGCGGCCTCAACACCGACTTTGTGGGGGCGCTGCCCACGGCTTTCATGAAGCCCCTCTCGGGTAGCGGGGCCCGCGGCCTGATGCTCGAGGCCATGAAGACCTACGGCGCGGACTCGTTCGTGGGGCGGCTGAGCTGCATCTTCCAGGGTTCCACCGACACCACCTTTTATATATTGGCCGTCTACTTTGGCAGTGTAGGCGTGAAGTTCACGCGCCATGCCGTGGCCTGCGGTCTGCTGGCCGACCTTGCGGGGGTGGTGGCAGCCATTATGGTGGCGTATGTGTTCTTTGGAGGGTAGGCAGGAGAATAGGAGATGACAGGCTGTTATAGGAGGGGATAGGCCATCATAGGAAGAAAGAACAGGCTGTTATAGGAAAAAGAACAAGCTGTTATAGGAAGAAATCAAAGTATAAAGCAACGCGATATTCATGGCAAATTTAAAATCATTGCTCAAAGACACCGCCATCTACGGCATCAGTTCGATAGCCGGGCGGTTCATCAACTACCTGCTCGTGCCCATCCAGACAGCGGCGTGGGCGGCGTCGGGCGGGCAGTATGGCGTGGTGACCAACGTCTACGCCTACACGGCCCTGCTGCTGGTGGTGCTCACCTACGGCATGGAAACCACTTTCTTCCGCTATGCCAACAAGACCGAGGAGAACCCGCAGACCGTCTATACCACGACACTTCTCGCCGTGGGCTCTACGTCGCTGCTGTTCATCCTGCTGGTGTTGGGCTTCCTGGGGCCCATTGCTTCGTTCATGGGCTACGCCGACCACCCCGACTGGGTGGCCGTGATGTTTGTCTGCGTGGCCGTCGACGCTTTCAAGTGCATCCCTTTCGCCTACCTGCGCTACAAGAAGCGGCCCGTCAAGTTTGCCTGTATCCAGCTGGCCAACATCCTGCTCAACGTGGTGCTCAACATCACCTACCTCTTCATCCTGCCCCGGCTCCACCTCAACCCCTTTGGGCTCTACGACGAGCACTTCACGCTCGACGTGGGCATGGTGTTCTACATCAACCTCGTCTGCACGGGCTTGGTGACGCTCATGTTCTGGCGCGAGCTCACCGAAGTGCCCTACCGTTTCGACGCCCGGCTGCTGCGCCGCATGCTGCGCTACGCCTGGCCGCTGCTCATTCTGGGCATTGCGGGCATCCTGAACCAGACGTTCGACAAGATTGTCTTCCCCTTTCTCTACCGCGGAGCCGACGCCCGAGCCGAGCTGAGCATCTATGGCGCCACGGTGAAGATAGCCATGATTATGGCCATGATTACCCAGGCTTTCCGCTATGCCTACGAGCCTTTCGTCTTCGGCAAGGCCAAAGACAAGGACAATCGGGAGACTTACGCCAAGGCGATGAAGTACTTTATCATCTTCACGCTGCTGGCCTTCCTGCTCGTGGTGGGCTATATGGACGTGCTGCGCTACATCATTCGCAACCACGACTACTGGGCCGGGCTGCGCGTGGTGCCCATCTGCATGGCGGCCGAAATCATGATGGGCGTGTACTTCAACCTCTCGTTCTGGTACAAGCTCACCGACCGCACCATCTGGGGAGCCTGGTTCAGCGGTGCGGGCTGCCTGGTGCTCATTGCGGTGAACGTGGTCTTCGTGCCCCAGTACAGCTACATGGCCTGTGCCTGGGGCGGCTTTGCGGGCTACGGCACAGCCATGCTGCTGAGCTACTTCGTGGGCCAACGCTACTACCCCATCAACTATCCCGTGCGCCAAATCATGGCCTACGTGCTGCTGGCTCTCGTGCTCTTTGCCGGCATGACGGCCGCCAACGCCCGGCTCGGCATGCTCTCGGCCCTGGCTGTGAACACTGTTTTGGTGGCCATCTTCGTGGGCTACGCCGTCAGGCGCGACTTCCCCCTGGCCTCCCTGCCCGTCATCGGCCGGCATTTCAGACACTAAACACGCTTTCAAAGTGGACATCCGCCACGTGCTCTGCATGATGGACCGCCGGGGACATGCCGACCGTCTGCTGCGCGAGATCGGGGCACGATAACGCCACCGCCTCGTCCCCGCATCACGACAAGGCCGTAGTCGCTGTGCGACTACGGCCTTGTCGCGTCATGAACACACCGTAATCGCGCGGCGTTTGCGGCGTAGACACAACGCGTTTACGGTGTTTTTTAGACAGAACTACATATTCAACAGATGGCTCGCGCGGTGGGTTTAAAGACATAGTAACAGAATAACATGCGGCTCGCGCGCTGTTTTTTAGACATAACTACATATTCAACATATAGCTGCGCCATGATTGTCGGGGTATGAATGTAGGGGCCGGGCCGCACGCCAATACCCCATGATTCACCGCGCCAGCCATCTGTTGAATATGTTGTTATGTCTAAACCATCCTCGCGCAGCCACTTGTTATTCTGTTACTATGTCTTTAAACCCACCGCGCGAGCCATCTGTTGAATATGTAGTTCTGTCTAAAAAACACCGCGCCAGCCGTCAAACATCAGAAGAGGGAGGTCTGCATGATGTCGCTCTCGTAGGGGTTGCGCCCCAGATGCTCGTAGGCCAGCCGCGTGGCCATACGGCCGCGGGGCGTGCGTTTAATGAATCCCTCCATGATGAGAAAGGGTTCGTACACCTCCTCCACCGTACCGCTGTCCTCGCCGATGGCCGTGGCGATGGTCGACACACCCACCGGACCGCCCCTGAACTTGTCGATGATGGTGAGCAGAATCTTGTTGTCGGTCTCGTCGAGGCCGTACTCGTCGATGTTGAGCGCCGAGAGCGAGAGCTGCGCGATGTCGGTGGTGATGGTGCCGTTGCCCTTCACCTGGGCAAAGTCGCGCACGCGGCGTAGCAGTCCGTTGGCGATACGGGGCGTGCCACGGCTGCGACGCGCTATCTCGGCGGCGGCATCGGCGTCGATGGGCACTTTGAGCAACATGGCCGAACGGCGGATGATGCGGCGGAGCGTCTCGGGGTCGTAGTACTCCAGGTGCATGTTGATGCCGAAGCGGGCACGCAGCGGAGCCGTGAGCATGCCCGAGCGCGTGGTGGCCCCCACAAGGGTGAAAGGGTTGAGGTCTATCTGGATGGAGCGGGCCGAGGGGCCCTTGTCGATCATGATGTCGATGCGATAATCCTCCATGGCCGAGTAGAGATACTCCTCGACCACGGGCTGCAGGCGGTGTATCTCGTCGATGAAGAGCACGTCGTTGGGCTCCAGCGAGGTGAGTATGCCTGCCAGGTCGCCGGGCTTGTCGAGCACAGGACCGCTGGTAATCTTGAACCCTACGCCCAGCTCATTGGCGATGATGTTGCTCAAAGTGGTCTTGCCGAGGCCCGGAGGACCGTAGAGCAGCGTGTGGTCGAGGGGCTCGCCGCGATACTTGGCGGCCTCGACGAAGATCTCCAGGTTCTCTACAACCTTCTGCTGGCCGTTGAAATCCTGGAAGCGCAACGGGCGCAAGGCATTCTCAAAATCCTTTTCAGCCGTGGAGACCCGCTCCTCCCTGATGTCAAAATCGTCTGTCATTCCGTTTGTCTTTTCGTCTGCAAAGATACAAAAAAGTGCCGCCATGGCGACAGTATACCCCGAGTTTTGACCAAAAAGACAGGGTTTTAAAGACATAGTAACAGAATAACATGTGGCTCGCGCGAGGAGATTTAGACAGAACAACATATTAAACAGATGGCTGGCGCGATGGGTTTAAAGACATAGTAACAGAATAACAGATGGCTATCGCGCTGTTTTTTAGACAGAACAACATATTAAACAGATGGCTGCGCCACGGTTGTCGGGGTATGAATGTAGGGGGCGGGCCGCGCGCCAACACCCCATGATTCACCGCACGAGCCATCTGTTATTCTGTTACTATGTCTTTAAACCCATCGCGCCAGCCATCT